>BQJJ01000027.1 GCA_021604645.1 Methyloligella sp. | reverse complement strand
GCAACCTGTGTCCCAGTTTAGGCATACATCTCTGTCGGTAAACTTTGAGTTCAAAATCGGTCTCTCAGACCTCCTCTAAACTCCAGTTTTTACCCATTTCCTCTCAGGAAATAAGAACTTTTGATCCGACTTCCTAGGAAGATCGGAGCAGCGAAATTTGGATAATTCCAACTTTCTTCTTTCTCAAGAAAGTGGTAAACTTAAATATGTGAATAATGGTTATTCTCAACCTAGGGTTGTGCTGGCAATGGTACGAATAACAAACCATTCTTATTCAAAGGTTCACAAGAGTTTTCACTGATGAATGAACTTTTCTATCTTTGGGTTATTTTTGTATAAAGAAGAGTATGCCTCGCCTTCTCTTGACTAAATCAAAATTCAGATATGCGGCCGCGTTGATACATAGAAGCATATGGTACATCGAGATAATCTATGGTCTGTGAGAAAGCACCCGCATATATACTTGATTTGCTAACGGTGTTCTTCTTGCATTACCCTGAGATTTTTACTCTCACAGACTCGAGTTTCAAAAAAGTTGAGTTCAAATAATTCTATTATTCTGACTTCTTTGGACCCACTTTCTTCTCACCTTGGATTGGTTGGATTCACTGGGATATTTTCTATCCTTGACCCAAGTTGTTGAAATTCACTGAGATTTGTCGTCATATCGGCATAAAATTTGCTGAGATATTATCACCCCTACTTGAAATAGACTAAGATTTATCCTTACCCCAGTTGTTGAAATTCATTGTGATAGTCTCTTGTTCGTGGCAGTGAAATCATCACTGTTGGGGTGACTGAATATGCAGCCTCTGTTCATACAACCTTGTAAAGGAAGGCTAGACCTTTGCCACCTGTGCCGTAGTTTTGGCATGCAGCCCTGTCGGTAAACTTTGAGTCAAATTCGATCTCTCAGACCTCCTTTGAACTTCAGTTTTTACCCATTTCCTCTCAGGAAATAAGAACTTTTGATCTGACTTCATAGGAAGATCAGAGCGGTGAAATTTGAGTAATTCCAGCTTCCTTCTCAAGAAAGTGGCAAAATATAAAATGTAAATTCATATGATTAAATCGTCTTTTATTGGGCACATGAAACCCTCAGATACTAATTCCTACCACAAAACACCACATATATACTGATATCATGCAGAATTGGAAGTGGAGGTTCACTAGGTTTCTCTGCCAATAATTTGGCAGTTTTACACGTCTACAGAAATATCAAGGTGAAACAATCCGCACAGGGGGGTGGACCCCAGGAACAACTTTGAAAGCGGGTTTGTTTCACAAAACTGGGTTCAACGTGTTGAATTTTAAACTTTCCCCTAGTAAACAATGAACAGTTTGCAACCTGGCTGAGAATCCTCACAGAATTTCCATTTCTCAAATTGGAACTTGCAATCTATTGGGCAAAAAGCACCTGAAATTCATATAGTTCCAAATCTGAACTCAATAAATATTAACGCAAAATGTCAGGTATTTCAAGTCATTGCTCACAATCTACAATTTTAGGTGAAAGTAACATCAAACCTTGCAAACATGACCATTGTTGTGTGTGGATAACGCCAAGTTTTCATACAAACATTAACGTTAGGCAGGTTTGGGTTAACTTTTACTTTAGTTTGATCCGGTTTTGTGTGATTAAATTGAAAATAGTGTGTCAGACTGACAGGTAGGTAGATCATGGTGTGAAGCTTCTTGAATTCTTCTCTTCTTCTTCACATTGATGGTGGACTCCTGGCTTGATTGCAAGGTATTTTGGATTTCGTGACTTCAAATTTCTCGAAGTCAAAGTTTGTAACGTTCCATGTTTCTTGACATCAAGGTTCCAAGTGTCTTCAAATTCAAAGTGTCTCAACACGTCAAGGTGTATCCAATTGAAGGCTCTAAGGTTTTAAATTCAAAGTGTCTAGAATTGAAAGGGTATGAACCAAGTGTCTCGAAATGAAAGGGTATCAAATTCAAAGTTTCAGCAAATTCAAAGGTTCCCAAAAGCGTCTTGAATTCAAAGTTTCACAATGTCTCAAATTCAAAGTTGCTTGGATTCAAGTGTAGAATTCAATTTCTCAAGTTAAAAGTTTAGTGACTCAGGATTAACCTTGAAGTTTCTAAAATGTCAAGGTTCACAGGTCCTCAAATCCAAAGCTTCTCAACTTCAAAAAGGTCTTGAATTCTGTTTCTCAAATTCTCGAATTCAAAGTCTTGAATTCAAAGTTTCTCAAATTCAAAGTTTTCGAATTCACTCAATTGAAAGCGTCTTGAATTCGAAGGGTCTTGAACTACTTGAAAAGGTTCCCAAATTCAGGGTCTTTAATTTCCACTTTTTCAGTCATTTTTGGAGTATTTTCATGCACATTTCACTAATTAGCATCACAAAATTGGGTGGAAATGTATGCAAAATGAAGGTGAAAAATGTCATAACTATGTCAATTACGCTTGCAAACCTATTTCGAAGTTGGAGGAGTTGTACAAAAGTTAACCCAAGGTTTTACGTCAATTCAATTGGTAGGCTTATAACATGTCTGC
>BQJJ01000026.1 GCA_021604645.1 Methyloligella sp. | reverse complement strand
GGGCCCGCTCTCGCGGAGGCGCTGCGCTGGCTGTGAACGGGATTTGGCGAGGGGGAAGGGCGGCGGGTTCGCTACGGCCCGCGGCATCGGGGGGAAGAGCTCCTTCAGTCGCTCAGACATCCTCGCGCCCGTTCGAACAGGTTGGTTTCCGTGAGTCGGTTTGGGGGACGCTGCGGAACTCGCTTGGTGAAGGACTCTTCCCCCCGATGCCGCGGGCCTCGTCGGTGAGACGTCAAACTCGATTCGGGGGTGAGTTGAAGAATGCGGTGCCGCTCCGCGGAACCATGATGGGTTCTCGAAACCGAGGGGGTGGTCGTGGGGAATGCGGTGCCGCTTCGCGGAACCATGAATGAGTCCGCGAAGCCGAGCGAACGGCCGAATGAATGTACCAGGGTCAATTCTTCGGGCGGCCACGCGCGTCGCGAGGTCGAGCGCGTCAGTCCGCCCGATGAATTGTCCCTGGTTCAGTCATTCGGTCTTCGCGGAGGAGGAAACGGAGCGTCGACTCACGCCCATCCAACAAGTCCGCGAAGCGGCACCGCTTTCCCCAAACCCACCCCCGAATCGGGTGAGGACCCGACTCACCGACGAGGCCCGCGCCGTCGGGGGGAAGAGTCCTTCGCAGAGCGAGTTCCGCAGCGTCCCCCACCCGGACTCACGGAAACCAACCTGTTCGAACGGGCGCGAGGATGGTCGGGATAGGGCGAGGAGTCACCTCCTCGCCCCCCCTGCAGATCCGGACGTGCAGAATTCCCGCATCCGGCTCCTCGGCATCATGGATTCGCTCGGGGACGGTAGATCGAGTGAACCACTCGAGGTCGTGGCAGCGGGTGCGACGACAGGAGTATTCCGAAGCGGGCCCACGACAGACGGCGCCTCTGATCACGACGGCGGAGCCAGTAGAACCAGATCCGTTCCGTGAGCCGATGCACCCGTTGGAGCGCCTCGAAGTTCCCGGTCACACCGAAGTAGTTGTAGTGCCCGCGTAGACGCACACTCAGCCTCTTGCTCTGGTCGGGGAGCGGCTCGTGACGGTGAGTTCGGCACCATTCCCACAGCCGACGCAGCGTGCGAGATACGCGATCTCGCGCCGTGAATTTCTTCACGCACCAGTTCCCCTTGCGCGAGCGTCCCCAGTAGTGCGTGAACCCGAGGAAGTCGAACGTGCGAGACCGGGGTCTCGACGTCGGCTCGTCTCGGATACCCGACTCGGAGGAAGACGACGGGCGCGGGAACTTCAGAATGCGCGTCTTCGTGGGATGGAGCTTCAGGCCGTACTTGTCGAATCGCTTCGGAAGCACGACCGCCACGCGCTGCGCATCGTCATCTCGCGCGAAGACCAGGACGAAGTCGTCCGCATAACGCACCAGGCTCGCCGGGCCTTTCAGCACCGGACGTACCTGATCCGCGAACCACTTGTCCAAGACCTCATGCAGGTAGATGTTCGCGAGCAGCGGTGAGATCACACCGCCTTGCGGGCTGCCGGACTGCGGGTAGCTCAGCTGCCCGCCTTCCAGCACGCCTGCGTTCAACCACTTCCCGATCAGACGGCACACGACACCGTCTCCGATCCGTTGGCGAAACAGCCGTTGAAGATGCCCGTGGTCCAGCTCGTCGAAGTACCGCTGGATGTCCACCTCCAGGACCGTGCCACCCCGTGTCTCCATGAGTTGATTTCGAAGCGCTTCTAACGCGTCGTGGGCGGAGCGGCCCGGCCGGAAGCCGTACGAGCAGGACAAGAAGTCCTCCTCGAAGACCGGCTCCAACAGCATGAGCACCGCACGCTGGAGAATCTTGTCCTCCAGCGTCGGGATCCCCAGACCGCGTTGGCCACCCCCGGCCTTCGGGATGTAAGCCCGTCGAACCGGTGGGGCTCGGTAGCGACCCGACTTCGCGCGTTCGACGAGTGACCGGAGGTTCTTCTCCAGGTCTTTCTCGTAGTCCGTGCTCGTCACGCCGTCCACGCCTGGGGAGCCGTCCTTCCGCGTACGTCGGTACGCTTCGAGCATCCACTCCAGATCCAAGTGGTGGTGCAGACTGGTCAGCGCCTTGGTCGGCAGCTGCTTCGCCAGTTCCGCGATGCGTCGTTGTTTCGTTGACACCGAGTTCGAGCCTGACATCCCGGGGTGTTTCCCTTCGACGCTTCCATGACCCGGCACCGCCTTCCCTCCACGGGGTCCCGGTGGAGCCGGTTCCCCCGCTTCTGCGGTACTACGCAGTGCTCCGACTGCCGCTCGCCCGTCCCGACCTGATTCGTTCTCTCAGGTCGGTACCTGTGTGCGCCGCTTCTTCGCTCGAACATCGGAGGACGCGTCCGATGTTCGCCTGGAGCTGGATCACGGGCGCCCCGGAGCCCGAATGTCACGGGAGGTGAGCGGCTCTCCCAAGTTCCTTGGGGGACCGCTGTCCGCATGCCCCGCTCTTCGACCCCGGCGAGGCCCGGCACGTCAGTCGTTGCGACGTGTCGGGTGTTGCCTTCCGCGCTCAAAACAGCGTCGGCCCTCGCGGCTTATCGGTGATTTCGGGGCTCTGTCACGCGGCCTGCGGACTCGCTGTCTACGCTTCGCTCCTCAGGTCACCCTGAGCAACGCAAGACTCGCTTCCGGTGGGTGACCAACCCTTGCCGTGCGGGATTCGCGCCCGCGGGTCCCCAGCG
>BQJJ01000025.1 GCA_021604645.1 Methyloligella sp. | reverse complement strand
AAGGGTGCTTGGAGGGGGGTGTCAAAAACCCCCCTTTTTGGCCCTTTTTTGAGGGTCTAAAACGCAGCATTTTTGTGGTGTTTGATGCCTCTCGTTGTGGTTGATTTTTGGAAGCTCCAAAAACAAGGTTTGTACAGTGCCCTCTTGTGTGCTTGTTTTAGGCCACCAATCCACCCGGTCCAACTGATACTCCCAAACATGCTGGCCACTCTCCGAAAAAAGACACTCCTAAATCACCTGCTAAACCGGCTCCAACTGAGCCACCAAAAACCCCTCAAAAAGTATGTGTTTTTGACCCCCCCTGCGCACCAACCCCAGCGAGGTTCGCTGGGTGGTAGGCAATAGGCCTGTTCTCCAACTGCCGAAAGTATGCCCCCTGTGGTGCATTCACAGACAACCACCACAACCTCCTCTGACACTGCAACTGATGCAACGATTGCAACGATTGCACCTCCTGCACCTCCTGCACCTCCTGTTGTTGTCTCTCAAGACCTCCAATCTGGTGTGTATTTGTGCATCTCTGTATCCCCTTGCTACCCTTGCCTGTTTTTCATGTATGTGTGTGTTGGTGCAGAACAAGACGAAATGCCAACCGAGGAGATCTCTCTCGCCCAACCAACTACCACAACACAACTCCCACCCCCCAAATCTCAACCCCCAACTCCCCAACATCGACGCCGTAAAACACTCTCTGTACACTCCTCTGAAGGTGAGGGGGGTGATGACTTCGACTCACCTCAAACCAAACCAAGGAACGAGGAAGAAGAGGAGGAGGAGGATGAGGAGGGGGAGGAAGAGGAGGGGGATGAGGAAGAAGAAGAACAAGAAGAAAACAAACAAACCCAACAGACCCAACAGACCCAACAGCCCCAACAAACGGAACCAACTCAACCAACTCAACCAACTCAACCAACTCAACCTCTCAGCAAAGAAGAAAAAAAACTCAGAAGAAAAGAGGAACGTAAGAAGCGAAGAAACGAGGAACGTAACGTCCGGGGTATTCTTGGCAAACAACAACAACAACCTCAACCAACTCTCACACAAGTATGGAGAGAACAACACCAAACCTCCTCTAAAAAACGCTCTCAAAAAACACCAATGATAATTGATGTTGATGATGAAAACTCTACAATCTCGAAATTCTGCCAACTCAGAGACTCCGAAATAAGAGACGCAGCAGAACTCATCGATGAAGAACCTCCCTCAACTCGCCAACAGCTGTCTGCCGTGATCTCCTCCAACCGACAGGAGGTTCAACACCTCAAGTCCCAACTCGACCCCAAACTCATTGAGAAACTGGAGAAGAAAACCAAAAAAAATCCAGCCCTCAAAGCCTTTGATGAACTCACCTCGTACAGTCAACAACCCACAACCACAACCCTCACAACTCTCAAACTCAGTGACCCCAGTGAAGTCACCACCCTGCAAGCAACACTGCACGAAGCCACACAAGTAGCATCCATTGCAAACCGTATGTTGCCTCTTGGATCCAGAGAGCCTCGCTGAATTATTCAGCGAGGCTCGCTGGATCCACCCTAGGCTGGGGGTGACATCGAACAATTATCCAACGAGCCTCGCTGAATTATCCAGCGAGGCTCGCTGGATAATTGTTCAATGTCACCCCCTCCAAGGTACCCCTGTGACCCCCTCCAACTACTGGTTTATCACCCCACCCCAACCAGAGAGGCTCGCTGGATCCCTCTGGCTGCTACGACTGGGAGAATGCATGTGTTTCGACACCCCCTACAACCCCCTCTGATGACCCCCTAGCTGGTTTTTATCCAGCGAGCCTCGTTGGATAATTTTTGGTTTTCTCCTTCATTGAAGGTTTTTATCCAACGAGCCTCGCTAGATAGTTTGTTGGCAACTCCACTTTGTTTGGGGTTGGTGTGTTGGAAACTCCACACCTGGATTCCCCCATGAAGGTTTCTTGATTCCTCATGACCCTTCCCCACCCCCTGTGCCCTTGTGGTTGTGCCTACTGGGGTGGTTTCTTTGTTTCACAGTTACAGAAGACACCAACGCTCTCTCAGCTCTCCAACGTGCTGAGACACTCTGTACTCCAAGTGAACTCTCAGTCGTGCACTACACAGCCAAACCAACTCCAATGGACCTCACCTCATCAGTTCTCGTCCACTTAACACTACCTCTCCCTCTCCCTCCCTCATGGCACCACAAAGTGCTCCACTACACCATCACAGGTGGATATCACAACTCTCGCCCTCTCAACCCTCAATATCTCAAAGAAATAAAAGTAGGAATGTCCACATACCCCATGAAACTCCAACCCATCTCTCTCCACTGGCCCTGCCAAGAAGACGCCAAGAGGCTCGAGGCTCTCGACACATACGTGGAAGAGAACCCCACTGCCTTCTCTCAACACTATGACCAACTCCTCGATCTCATGCTCTGCCCAACTCTCCCAGCCTCAATGGACCCAAATGAAGTAAAAATAATACCAATGGAAGGCCAACATACCTTGAAAGTCTTACAAGATTACTCACTCTCCTTCTACACCTTCTGCGCCAACCACAAAAGCACCGGTGAAAAACTCTACCAATGCACTGACGAAATGTTCCCCTTCAATCAAGTTACCAAGATACTCGACAAACTCAATACTCCAGAACTCTTTCCAACTCTCCCTGAAAGCATACAACAAATTGTGGCTCTCTTTGCCAAAAACCCTGACGTTACATTCACACTCTACAACGACCTCCCAGACAACCTCCGCACCCGTCTCATCACACTCTCTAACCAAACGTACACACATTTCGCCAACTCTTTCCTCGGGTTCGCCCACTCTGCACGAGAATATCTCAAAACTCTCATACCTGAATACAACGATGCCGTCCACTCAACTCTCCAACAAAAACAAACTCTACAAAAATCCAACCTCCAACCCTCTGACGATCCTCAACACCCCACCAACATCCCTGACAATGTCCTCACCACTCTCGATGAAACTCTCCAACACATCCCAGATACTTGGTACTGGTACTCTCTCCTCATATATCGCACCGCTCAAAAACACTCCAAAACCTCTGGTTACTATGGCCTCTCACCACACCAAGCTCTCATCACCAAACTCCTCTCATGGATCCACCAAAATCTCCCCTCATACAAACACTCTCAAGGTAGCACTCGTGAACGCACCACCAACGTTTCTGAATTCCTCCACATCATGCTCTCCTCCTCTCAAGTATGGACTCTTCTCAACGAACTCTGGACTCAAGATGGAAGCATCACTGTGGGTACTCTCAAATTCTCTCGACACCTATCACTCTCAGCACATCGCTCTGTTCTCACCAACACACTCCTTGATACCTCTACCAAATCTCTCAAATCTCTCTACATCAACTCTTGTAAACTCTTCTTCACAGTTAATGAATTCTGCACCCACCTCTGGATACGCCACTCCTCCACCAACTCTCCTGAATCTGAACAACGTGTTATGGTCTCTCCTCAAGAATTTTGTGACTCTTTCGGGTTTCCCGCTCTCTCTCGTCCCTCTAAGCACCGCAACCGCTACGGCGAAATCAAAATGAAAATTTCTCTCACTCCAGCCAACAATCTCATCCAAAATTACCTCGCACCAATAGCCTCTCACTACTACGACCTCAAAACCAAATCAACTGGCAAAGACCTCACACCTCTCACTCTCCCATTCGCCTCCACCACCAACTCCATTCTCGAAGCCTGCACTAAAATACGACTCAAATTCACCCTACCCTCTCACCAACTCACCACCAAACTCAACACTCTCGCACACTCTACAACACCTGTAAAAGATATCATCACTCCATCTGACTCTGCCTCCTACACCAAAATTCAACAACACTCTCAAACTCTCAAAGCTGCCGTTGGCAGCAAAGGAAAAATCACCACACCCCCCTTCCAACGAACTCCCTCTCTCTCCACCCACACCATCATCAACTCCCCACTCTCACACCCCACCATCGACAAAGAACTCACAGAAACTCTCAGTATCCTCCACTCTCTCGCTTTATCATTCACCATCGTTCTCAACACTGACCAACTCTCCAACACCTCCCTCAACCCAACCAAATTCCCCGACTCTCTACTCTACTCTATTCTAGTCAAAGCAATGTCTCTCACCTACACTCTCGCTCCTGACCAACTCGTCCTCCTCTGTGGGGACAAACTCCAACTCTCTTCTCTCGAACAAGTTATCAACACCGCCCCACAAACCTCTACATACTGCACCCAACAACTCCTGTTCTGCCGACACTCTCCCAAGGGCCTCTCCCTGAAACCACCAGCTGGCAAACTCGCTGCACCAACCTATGTTCACACTCTCTTAATCGCCCGGTCGAAAGACCCCACCTTCCTCACCAACTTCCACACCAACCTCCCTCTCATTGACTCTCTGCCCTGCACCACCGAAGTGCCTCCTCTCAAGCTCGTAAGCCCAACTGACGAAACCCCTCTCCCTCTCCCCCCTCTCACCACTCTCACTTTCCAACCGTGGATGCTCTCACTCTTCCACCGATACTCCTCTCCCTCTCCACCTAACATGGTGTACATCTCCTTCTCCAACCCTCGACTCTCATGGGCCTGTGCCCACCACTTTGCCTCTTCAATCTCCTTCATTGAATCCACTCCCATCGCTCTCTCCCTCTCCTCTGCTCTCGCCGCCATCACTCACACCTTCAACTCACCTACCTCTTGGACCTCTCGCTTGCCTCCTGCCAAGACCACCACCACCACCACCACCACCTCCACCACCACCTCAGAAGAGGAACCTGAAGAAGAAGACTCAACTCTCACTCAACTTGTCACATCTGAAGCTGTAGACATGGAGGAGTAACCTCTCAACCACCACCATCAACCACACTCGGGTGTAGGTGGGAAACCAGGACCTCATCCAGGCTCCTGGGAGGGGGGTGACCCCTACAAAAGATCCAGCGAGCCTCTCTGGATCTTTTGTAGTGTTCACCCCCTTCCCAGGGGTCTGGGTGAGGCCCTGGTTCCTCGCTCACACCCTTGTAGTCACTTGTAAACGCAATTGACGTCACATCAACTCTCAAACTCAAACTCAAACAGGGGTGGAAGGGGCATGGGGGGAAGGGGGGCAAACTGCTAGTGTGCAGGGTTGCTCTGGTGTCCTCG
>BQJJ01000024.1 GCA_021604645.1 Methyloligella sp. | reverse complement strand
GGGTGCAGTTGGGATTTGTCCCCAAAAATTAGGCCCCCTTAGCTAAGTTATTAATCATCAAGTCCCATCGTTTAGCTAGTAAAATAGCTCTGAGAAAATATAAATCCTCTACAACATGCTCCTTCCAAAAAGTACCCGCATTTTTAAATCTTAAATTAATCACTCTTCTGATACCAGATTCAATAATACCACTGCCACACATTAGTCCATTTATCTCATAATCAGTGTATTGTGTTCTAGGTATATGCTTTTCTAAATAGGTGATCCAGCAGTTAACATCGGAGGATGGACGTTTATACAACTCCTTACATTTGGCTACTATATCGACACTTTTGCCTTGCCATAGCCATTGTTTAAATTGCTTTACATAACTACGCCGAGCTGGCTTGCCTACCCGATTGGGTAAATGCCCTACCAATTTGTAAATGTAGCTAACAGCATGACAATAGTCTAATGTTTCAACGATTCGACAAGTATCGACCCCTAAATCAATTAAAAGCCCTTTGACTCGATTCCAGATCCATTGCGCTCCATCGGCAACAATTTGTATAAGCTTGGCTTGATGGATATTTAGATGTTTCAAGTATTGGCCTAACAAATCTATTATCGCCTCTTCATCAAACCTACATCCATAAATTGGGGGATATTCTTTTTCCAATTTTCCTTGTTTATCAAGCACACCGATGGTAAACAATCGCGGTTCTCGCCAAGGCGTCTCATAAGTAGCCTGTCCCGCTTTATTGGCCTGACCGGTGTAGCATCTGGTTCGAGTACGCCCTCCGTCTATACCGATTACGACTTGTTTATCCTTCAAATCATCACTTGGCTGCGTACTTAACTCTACCTCCCGATCTTCACAGTGGGTCCCTAAACTATTGGTTAAGGTCCTGACGCCACTGATCGTTTGTTCCACCCCAAATTTGGTAAGAGCCTGCTGGGCAATATCATACGATGGACTCAGCATAGCACAAAAAACTACCCGATCATAATGGGCAGGACTGGACCCTCCTATTATCGTCCAATGATTTTCAAGCAAGTGCCGCGAGCCCAACCACTCTGCTTGATCCACCAACTTTTTTACATAAAGGCCCATAGTTTGTACAATATGCCCCGTTCGAAGCCGAAAACGAAGGGGGCGAAAAATAGCTTTTCGCCCCCCTTTTGCATATGCCTGCTTCTTTAAAGAAACAGCCAAGTCTTCGCTAGCTTGATTTATCAATATACTACTAATTTCATTACTCAATTCCATCAGTAGCTTTTCCAACCTTAGTTCAAAATTCAACATATCTCCATTGATAAGCAGTTCATACAGCTCTTTACAGTGAGACAATATCACGTTCTTGAACAATTGTACTATCTTTACAGAGGTAGTGGGTGATGTCATTTTTTTTGTTTAAGCACCTTAAAGATGCTCAAATCCCACTACCTTTCATAATTCATTTCTTGGGGACAAATCCCAACTGCACCCTCTCCAATGTATCTCTCTTTTTGTTCCGATTCGGATATTTTGTTTTTGTCGTTTCAGTCGTTCTACCCCTGAGCTATTACTGGTTTTACCTGTACTTTCGATTACCAAAATATTATCTCTCATTTCGAATTGAATTTTACTAACGTAATTATTCACAATGCAAAATTGAAAGACTTAGTAGTCCTATACTTGACACTTTGCGCCAATGATTTGACACTTTAAGCCAAAAGGGAGATTAAGCTTAGTTTTTTCTGAATTCGACTGGGGAATGGCCAGTCCATCACTTAAATGCACGATTAAAAGCACTTTGCTCAGGAAACCCAGTCTCGAATGCAATCTCTGCGTTACTTCTTGAAGCGTTTTTCAGTAAATTCTTTGCGATTTCTTCCTACATTTTTGTTTCTTAGTGCATGTTCGAGTTTCTAAGTCGGAAGTCTTGTAGGTGATGGAGTAATGAGGTTGGTTAAAAAGTATTGGACAGTGAAATGCTTCCTCATAGGAACTGAGGTCGGCAGGAGGATTATGTTTAAAAGTGACCTCAATAGGCTCCCCTCTATCGAAAATCTCTCCAGTCCAGTAAGTCTCCATGACGTATTTTTTTGGTTAAATAACGTCTGGAAAGTTAAAATAAAAATTACGCAAATGGCTGAAAACCAGATGATTGACAGAGTGAAAATCGAGAGGAATTGTTCAACGATTTGCATATGAAAAGCTGGCGATTACGAAGTACAAAACTTTCGATTAAACACAAACCTAGATACGAGCCAAAAGCCTTGACTTTATCACTGTTTCGCCTATTTTTTATATACATTGTTAGCGGTTCGTTGTTCTTTTACCGTTACTATTACCTTCTCTATTTCAGCCATTTTTTTGTTACAATTGCACTTTACCGCTCATTCTCTATTATTTAAACGTTTCTACTTGAGCACGAGAAGTGCTCATCTTTTAATGATTTTCACTGTGCAAATTTCTATCCATTAACTCGAAATCGCATACTTGTGATTTGGGTTGTCGAAATAATTTCTATCCGTTCAAGTTCAATAGGTTGACAACCCAATTGGTCAATAAGTCTTAACCCGTTCCCAAAAATGACAGGATAAATATGAACGACTAATTCATCCACAAGACCTAATTCAAGTCCTTGTTGAGCAATGCTATGACCCAATATTGCAACATTTTTTATTCCTGCTGCCTTCTTCGCTTTTTGAATCACTTTTCCTACTCCGCCAGTAACAAAGTTAAATGTTAATGGGCCTATAGTGAGAGGTTCACGGGCATTGTGTGTTACAACGAATTGTGGAATTTGTAGTCCTCCATACGGAAGAGCATCAGCTGTGACTTTGTTGTTTCTAAAGTCCTTGTTACCAAGAACAACTGCTCCTAACTCTTGCATAATTCGATTTCCCATATCATCAGAATCGTCAGCCTCATGCTTGAAAATCCAATCCCAATCGTCTTCATTAGGTTTTGCAATAAATCCGTCAAGTGACATTGTTAAGTGTATTAATACTTTTCCCATAGCATAGTATTTTTGGTTTTTTATTGTAGCACATAGATGGTTTTTTTAAATGACCGCTAACTCCCGTTAAGCTAAGCATAGAAATGCCGAACTTATGGGATTGATTCAATAATATTTCACCATCAAGTTAGTTAAAAATGAAAAAAAAGCTTCAAAATCATCAGACAAATTCGACGATTTATTCGTCAGGCAGGCAGCCAATGAGGTAAAATATCGACAACGTCCTGAAGACTTCACGCGGGATTGCATTCTTAAGTTTACAACATTAAGCACCCTAATCTTATCCGGACTGAAAAATAGCCTGACCATTGAATTGATCAGATTCTTTTCCCCATTAAATCTGCCGCCCGAATGGATGGTGACCAAAAGCGCCTTTTGCCAGGCTCGCAAAAAAATCAAGCCGGTCTTCTTTTCCGATCTATTTGACTTTTTGCTTAAACGTATCTATCGGAGCATTAAAGTCAATCGCTGGAAGGATTTTCGATTGTGGGCTATGGACAGTTCGGGCTTGTGGCTGCCGGATATTGAGGCTTTGGGAGATGAATTTGGCTGGCACCAAAATCAGCACAATCGGGTGCCTTCGGCCAGGCTTCGACCTCCATGGTGACCCATTATCTGATGCGTTGTCCCTCCTCAGCACAACAATAATCTATTCAATACCCATAATTCTCTGCTGGATGGCTGGTGCGTTAAACATAGCGTCATCGCCCAACGCACTGTCTCGCTTTGACGCTTATTTGTTGGGCCTTCGTCTTTATTCCTTTATCTTTCTAGCCAATCCCTCTTATCTTAGATTCCTAAAATATTTACGACTTTCAATGATGCATCTAGCTCGAAATCTTCAACCCTATAGTTGATTCCTTTTTTATCTGCATTTTTTTTAAACTTCTCAAAAGCTAACTCTTCCATTGCATATTCACCTGAAGAGCATCCATAATCATTCATGAGATCATTTAACGATATTTGATCAATTCGAAATTCTGATCTATCATACCCACAATTAAACATAAATTGTCTAGCCTTTTCCAGATTGCTTGCTAAGTAACAAGCATTCTCATTATATTCGTAGCATTCTTCAAACAATATGAATCCGCTATATCCTATCGTTAGATTTTTAAGTTCAAGTTTCATTTGTTTTTCTTTCCATTACAATAACCATGACTCCAAAAATTAATTCAATAATTCCGCCTGTGATTCCACCAAAATGAAAAGGTTGGTTTAAAATCAAACATAACATCCCCGATACTATTAAAAACAGCCCCAAAATCCAATATACTTTCATTCCGTAAACTGATTGAAACACCAAATACCTTACGCCAATTATCATAAGCATAACTGGAAAAAACCACGATTTTTGTATTTGGAAAATCGAATAGGCTATAAAAAGTCCAATAAACAATATTGCGGTACTTTCAATAGCTAACTTGGCGAGAGGATTATTTTTTTGGTGTTTTCCACTTCTATTTAAGAGCTTTGCAGAAAATACTCCCAAAGGGTAAATTAACATTCCACCTATAAAGAAGGTCAAAATACTTGTTTCTTTGGTTAAATACATTCCAGCTAATCCAGAAATTAGCCAGATTACACCCGAAACTAAAATGCCTGTTCCTCCACCTAAATAGGCAATACGCATGTCTTTTTGAAATTCCTTAAAGTTCATCTAATTTTAGTTTGAGTTTTTTTTGTTATTGGTTGACATAAGGCATAACGGTAAGCTATTGGAAGTATTCGCCCTTAGGCGGATATTGGCCAATAGCGCTATGTTGAACGAACCCGCAAAAGCGGGAACCTTGCCAAATAGCCCACTCAAGATAGCATAATTCTCCTTATCTTCCTATTTCACTAGATCAATATCATCATGGTAAAAAAAAGCATTATTAGCCCATCGAAGTAATTTGCAAGCGCCGCTGGATCGGCTGGCGGATCACCTGGCAGTCAGTGGTTGTGCCCCAAGTACTGCTGTCAGTCAGGAGTTTCTACGCCGTTTTTGTCAGCATATTCTACCTCCTGGATTCCGGCGCATGCGGCACTATGGCATTTTGTCTAACCGCTCTAAAGCCAAGGCCCTCAATGCTGCCAGAAAAGCCTTGAAACAATCGCCAATGCCGCCACCGGTATTGCTGACCAAAGGACAGCATAAAGCCCAATTCCTGGAAAAAATGCTAGGCCGACCGCTGGATACTTGTCCTCATTGTGGGAGCGTCGGTGCCATCGAACAACGACCGCTCAATCAACTGCCGCACAGTCGGGCACCTCCTCATTATTCTCAGGGGCACAGTAAAT
>BQJJ01000023.1 GCA_021604645.1 Methyloligella sp. | reverse complement strand
CCACTAAAGAGTATTGAGCAGCAAGGTATGCAATCGATACAGCGTTCAAGGGAATTTCTTGTACAAGAGCGAACAGCACTTTCCAATCATATTCGCGGGCTATTAATGGAGTTTGGTATTGTTATTCGCCAGGGTTTTAGCGCACTGCATGAGAGCATTCCTTGTATTCTCGAAGATGGCGAGAATGAATTGCCAAATATGTACAGACCAACACTACAGCTGATGTATGAGCGCCTATACCAGTTACGTGAAGACCTGAAATTTTTAGATGACCAGATCAAAGCGTTGGCTAAACAAAATCATGCTTGTCATGAATTGACTGCTATTGAAGGTGTTGGTCCGATTAGTGCGGTATTATTGTTCGCCACATTGGGCTCTGGTGAGTCATTCAAATCAGGCCGAGAATATTCGGCGTATCTTGGTCTGACACCTAAGCAATATAGCAGCGGTGGCAAGACAACGATGGTTGGGTTGAGTAAAAAGGTTGCGAATAAGCGATTACGTTCAGTGCTTATTCAAGGCGCGAGAGCATACATACATCGCGTCAAAGAGCCTAAAACGCCAAAGGACAAGTGGTTGCTGGCTTTGGTGTCACGGGCGGGTTATGGGAAAGCGTCGGTCGCTTTGGCCAATAAAAATGTTAGAACAGCGTGGGCACTATTAATAAAAGGTGGCGAATATAATCGCAACCATGGTGATCAAGCATTGCTGGCGACATAGCAAGAATAGTCAAATAGAAAAGGAGTTACCAAGTTCAGCGAGCAAGCCAAATTTAGATAAAGCTATCCACCTTGATAGATTCTGTTCCGCTTTGAGGCCCTAGAGTCCATCGACCCAAAGAGAGATCAAGGTGCGCATACATGTAGGGTTAGGAGATAGCTTCTCCACTTAAAAACCGAATATACGTACGCGTCTTATATCTAAAAATGGAATGTCTTGCTAAACAGGAGGAGTCCATATACAAAGCGGAAGTTGGTAAACTCGATTTTGTTAATAAATCGCACAAAACGTCTACCGCTGAGGCAGCTTGTCTGTTACAATTGCGTACACATTTGCGTACATAAATTGGAGGTTTTTATGACTCATCGCATCGGCGTAAGAGAACTACGCGAAAAGTTATCATTGTTTCTCGAATCAAGCGAAACCATTGAAGTTACGAGGCACGGACAAACCATCGGCTTTTTTATTCCCATTCCGAAACGACCAGGACAAGCGCAGCGTGAGGCACTCCTGGAAGCAGGAAAACGCATGGATGATGAATTAATCCGGCTGGGTCTCAAAGAAGATGAGTTGTTGGAAGAATTTAGACAATGGCGGCATCAGAGATCACATGCAGCATAAACGTTTAGTCATAGATGCGAATATTCTTATTCGCGCCGTATTGGGTCATCGAGTTAGACAATTAATTGAGCATTACTGCGAGTCAGTTGCCTTCTACACGGCGCAAGCGAATGCTGAAGAAGCGGAATTTTATCTCACAACAGAACTCGCTACCAAACGTAACTTGAGTGAATCATTTTGGCGTCCAGTATATATTGGCATATTGAATACTGTTCAAATCATTGCTGATGACATCTTAATTGAGATGGAGAGCAAAGCAAAAGCGCGCATCGCATCCCGAGACGTGAACGACTGGCCTGCTATAGCCGCAGCGCTCTTGCTCGACTGTCCTGTATGGACAGAAGATAAGGACTTTTTTGGCGCAGGCGTTGCCACCTGGACAACTGCCACTGTGGAATTGTACCTTGCTGATACCTAATTTCGTAAGAAATTTTAATCAGAAATAGAACACATCGCTGCATCAAAAAACACAGGGCGAGAAGATCGATACTTTTTCTATTTAGAATCTTGTGATGATTGGAACTAATGGTATGCCGATTAGTGCATACGCCAGCCCATTAACCCTTTGCCGCCCTTAAACTTATCAATGTTTTTCTCGCCAGACAACAAAAATTGTAATAAAGACTTGTTCTGAAATCGGCAGGTTTGTGTAATGCTTAGGAGTCTCAAATAATGAGGAGTTGATTCTTTGCCAAAGGACCCCGAAATCTTTCTTTGAACTGCTAAATGCCTTAATGCTCTTTCTGCTGCATTATTATTCCAAGGAATACCATCTATATCGAGAAAAACAAACAGCTTTTCTCGATACTTTACAAATCGTTTTTGAAAAATCTGAGCAGCACCTGATGAGTAAACTTTGTTATTAATGAACTTCTCATAAAATCCATTAACATTTGATCGAAATTTACGCAAATGCCGGATTTTTAATCCGTACTTTTCTATAGCCTGGAGAATTGGGGTAATTAGCGCTCCAACTGCACAGACGAAATTCTCAAATTCTGTATCAAAAGGTGATTTGCGGAGATTTTCATTTAAGTCACGAATCAAATGTGCCCAACATTTTTGCTGCGAGCAAGGAAGTGAATCATAACCGCCATAAAAATCTGAGCAAAGCACACCTTTATAACCTCCAAGCAATTCATGAACTATTGTTGCTTCCCTATTCTCTGATAACTTAAAAATTACATGTGTCCCGTCTGTGATTACCCAAACATATTGCGAGGCACCTCTGATGTTAATAGTGGTTTCATCCATATGAACGAATGGATTCTTCAATATTTGTTTAAGCAATTTCCGTTCAGTTTCTGAGTAGAAGGCGGAAAAGTTCAAAAATAGCTCAGCAATAGTGCCTTGAGAGACATACTCTCCAAAGCTATCCTCAACTAATTGCGCTATTTTGTTAAAAGGAAGGCGCATTGCTAATCTTTGATAACTTACCCATGCTATAAAGCCATGTCCATACATTTTCCCAACTCCAAGCTTTCGGATTTGTGGTGGGTCATATTTGTGATGACATGCAGTGCAATTTCCTTTCTTACCGATGTACCGAATAATATTTTTTTTGACTCCTCTCGTTGTAAAAATTAAATCAAATATCTTTCGTGAAGTTTCAATTTGTGTTGGCTTAAATTTACGGCCAGGGTGCTTTGGGCATATGCGACCCTGTCTGACATGAACAACTTTGTTAACCTTTCTATCTTGCGAAATAGGCCGTCTTTTCTTATTAGCGCTACTATCATCGATTGATGTTGTTACATTGTCTTTATTTTTAAGTGTAATTTTTCTTTGTTCATAAGTTCCGTGAGCCGAAAGTAAAATGTTCGACAACTGTTTTGAGAGATTTGATGCTGATTCCGGCATGGAGCCACCTTCCTTATCAGCAAACCTAACCTGTTCTGAATGTGCGGCATTAGCGGCGATCTCCCTAATGTATTCTGTTAATCCTTTGAGGTTCAAACAATCTTCAATATTATATGTTTGCAATAAATCTCGATAGATATCATCTTTGCTTTGATCGTATTCGTGCCGCCAGACAATGGATTGTAAACCTGATGCGTTTGGTGAACTCCAAGACAAACCTAAATAATTACAAATATCTTTTAAGCTATTTGAATAAACCGGAAAATATAATTTTCCATAAATGCAAGTGTTGATGTTAAAGAGTCTTTCAACAATTGTTTTGGTTGGAGTTTCATATCTTTTTCCAAGGGTTAAAATTGCTTTGTTTTCAAAACTGCCATAATGAAACAATGGAGAATTACCATATTGCGCAATGACAGAAGCAAAATCTTTCCATGCCGATTCTTCGTCATTTTTTGAGGACGCCCAAAATTGAAAATTATCTTGTTTGCCTGCCTGGCAAACGACTAGCCCAAATAAATAGAAAAAGTTTTCATCCGGCAAGCATTCAAAATCAATAAATATCTCAACGTCATGTTTTGGAATTTCAACCGGCTTGTCTTGAATGTAAATATTATCAGTTCGCAACGCGAGTGCTTGAAGCTCATATTTATGGACAACACGTTCCAAACGTGAACGTCGTCCCCTCTTGCGAGGGCGATAAAGGAAAGAGAGTTGCTTGATGGTAAAAATACCTTTTTTTTCGAACTTCAGTATGTGTTTTTTTGTGATGCCACCAAGAAGAGAAAGGCTATCTTCTTGTAAAGCAGTCTCTTTGCAAGCATGTTGGAACTCGCAATAAGGGCAATGTTTATTTAAAGTGACAGGTGGCAAACCGTTGTTTTGTGTTAACCATCCTTGAAGAAAATCGATGGCGGGCAAGTATTTTGGTAAATTAACAGATAATTTGATTGCTGTGGTTTTGCCATCAACAAAAACGACATGCCCATTGTCTGGCAGATAACCCAGGTACTTTGAAAGGATATGTCCGACGAATGAAAGCTCAGCTTTATCTTCCGGTTGAATTTTATTTAAACTTGAAAATATTATTGGCTCATAGCGTGGTTTATCCTGATGAAAAATGTCTGGCCCCTTTATTAATGTCCCGCTTTTTATGAAAAATGATTCATCGGACAATTTAACGTTGGTAAGTATGTCAACGCCTTTCGAAAATGCTAAAGAAGAAAATGATTCGACAATTAAATGATTAGTGATTGAGTGAAAATAATTCTGACGAGCAATATTCTTTAATGTGCTTTGCATCTTTTCGTACGCATTTGGTGAGCTCAAGCCAGATGAAAATATCAACAAATAAGCTTTTCGGACACACAGATTGTGCGCGCGTATTGCACTTTCTGAAACTTGCAAGTTGTTGCTTACCATACTCACCACCTTCGGGCTGATGAACTGAGTGGAATTTTTTTAAATCATCATTTTCTTATTGATTTTGAATAATCTTCCGGTTTACCAGATAGACATAATATACAAAAGAGGAGGCATGTTTGAAGCTTATCTACATAAATTCAACGCCCGCTTTTGGCCGAAAGCCGACTGTTAGACTTGATGTGAATATGGTAAGCAGGGCAGCGTGTAAAGGATAAATATAGTCTGCGCTACAGCGCCCAAGAACGAATTGCTTTAAACCAGTTTGCTGGGGCTCGCCTTCGAGCAATCAGACCTAAGAAGCAAGTCAGCGTAATTTGATTAAACTTTTTGATGGTTAAATTGATGGTTAAATTGATGGTATAAGCTTTATTAATTCTCTGAAACCCGCATGAATAAAGGCTTGCTGGCGGAAGGAGTGTCCGCCTGGTAGTAGTCCTGTAGAATCCCGTATCGTCCATAAAGTAGCATACATTACAATAAGATAGTTAATTCGTGCATCCAAGATAATCCTATACAATCCCGTCAAATCCGGTTATGATTTGATAGTCAATTTGATAGTGGATCGGATAATATGGCACGCCAACAACAAAGACTCTCAGCACTGCAAGTCACCAAGCTCACCAAGCCGGGTTTGTATGGCGATGGTGGTGGCTTGGCGCTCCAGATCACCGCCACTGGCGCAAAGTCTTGGCTTTTTCGTTACATGGTGGCCGGCAAGCCATTCGGGATGGGCCTGGGGCCGACGCATACTGTGAGCTTGGCCGAAGCGCGCCAGAAGGCACTGGATGCACGAAAGCTGCTCATCGACGGCATCAATCCCTTAACTGCCAGGAAGCAGAAGCAGATTGCTACCGCGTTGGCCGATGCCAAGATGATGACCTTCGACCAGTGCGCCAAGGCGTACATCCTGGCGCACAAGGCAGGCTGGAAAAACGCCAAGCATGGCGATCAATGGACAAACACGCTCAATACTTATGCCAGTCCGGTGTTCGGCCATTTTCCCGTGGCAGAGATCGACACCGGCCTGGTCGTGAAATGTCTTGCGCCGATATGGGAGAGCAAGGCCGAAACCGCCAGTCGCGTGCGCGGTCGTATCGAGTCAGTGCTTGGCTGGGCCACCACAAGCGGCTACCGCACCGGTGAGAATCCTGCTCGCTGGAAAGGCCATCTGGAAAATTTGCTGGCAACCATCAGCAAGTCCAGCAGGACAAAACACCATCCATCGCTACCGTGGCAGCACATAGGTGCGTTCATGTCTTCCTTGAAAACGCGGGAAGGTATATCAGCCCGAGCGGTCGAGTTCACCATCCTGACCGCTTGCCGGTCGGGGGAAGTGCGCGGCGCTCGATGGGTTGAGTTCGACACGGCCGGTAAGGTCTGGACGATACCGGCTGAGCGGATG
>BQJJ01000022.1 GCA_021604645.1 Methyloligella sp. | reverse complement strand
TCAGTGTGATCCGGTCCCTTTCAGAGCCGAATGTGTCGCGGGTATCAAACCGCACTAGATGCATTTACATCTAGCACTGCCTAGTATGCTGAATTCTTAAATCGATCTGCAAGAAAATTTTGGTTTGTATGTTTGTTGTCTCATCAAGGAGATAATTTTGTCAGAAATACCTGAAAAACCGACTATTAAGAATGCCGAAATCATAAGCTCTTCTTGATGCAACAATATGCTGGGATTTTTTATTCATGAACTGCAATCCCCTTCATTCTCTGACCCCAAGATCTTATCATATTTAGC
This sequence comes from Methyloligella sp., assembly GCA_021604645.1. Lineage (GTDB taxonomy): Bacteria > Pseudomonadota > Alphaproteobacteria > Rhizobiales > HXMU1428-3 > HXMU1428-3. Next base: position 17,427 of record BQJJ01000022.1, on the reverse strand, counting down.
AAGTTTGACCTAGCACTTCGAGAACTATTGATTCCCACTAATTGCTTCTGTGAAGAAAGATTAGTTTACAACATATGAGTTGTTTATAGATATTCATTTGTCAGATAAAAACCAGATGACCTATTTAGACGATTTCTTTGTATCAACATAATTACTATAACTAAGCATTTAAGAGACAACAGTAAGCAAAAAATAGCCACGGATTAGATCAGCTAATCTCATTATTTCTGAGTATTTTCCGTAAAAATTAGATAAAGAATGAAAATGAAATAATTGTCACTCTTCATTTTTTGAGATAGGAAGTTAAAAAGTGTGAGATTTAATTAGCTCTCTCTATAGCAATTGCAATACCTTGGCCAACTCCAATACACATTGATGCAAGAGCTTTATCTTGCTGTTTGAGACTAAGCTCAAGCGCTGCAGTCCCAACCAATCTAGCGCCAGACATACCTAAAGGGTGCCCTAGAGCAATTGCGCCGCCATTAGGATTAACGCGAGAATCGTCATCTGAAATTCCAAGATCTCTTAATGTGGCAAGACCTTGTGAAGCAAAAGCTTCGTTCAATTCAATAACATCAAAATCAGATTGAGAAAGCTGCAAACGGTCCATTAATTTTTTGCTGGCTGGAGCTGGCCCAATCCCCATAATGCGAGGGGGAACACCTGCAGTAGCCCCACCAAGTATGCGAGCAATCGGTGTCAGCCCGTTTTCTTTGATCGCTTTTTCATTTGCAAGAATAAGGGCAGCAGCACCGTCATTTACACCGCTCGCATTTCCCGCTGTAACCGAACCACCGTCTCGGAAAGGAGCCCTGAGTTTTGCCAGGCCTTCAACTGTTGTATCAGCACGAATATGCTCATCATGATCAACGATAAGTGGGTCACCTTTGCGTAGGGGAATCTCAACTTGAATTATTTCTTTGGCAAAACGCCCGGAAGCCTGCGCTTTGGATGCGGCTTGTTGCGAACGAAACGCAAACGCATCTTGGTCTTCACGGGAAATATTAAAATCCTCAGCAACATTTTCTGCTGTTTCCGGCATGGAATCAACGCCGTACTGTGATTTCATTAAGGGGTTCACAAATCGCCACCCAATTGTCGTATCATGAATTTCAGCATTTCGAGAGAAAGCTGATGTCGCTTTAGGAACTACAAATGGCGCCCGGCTCATAGATTCCACGCCACCAGCAATAATCAAATCAGCTTCTCCCGATTTGATGGCTCTGGAACCAATAATGACAGCATCCATGCCAGAACCACAAAGTCGGTTAACTGTTGTGCCTGGTACATCGACCGGGTAACCGGCAAGCAGTAGAGACATGCGAGCAACATTTCTGTTGTCCTCTCCTGCTTGGTTCGCACAACCGAAAATAACTTCATCGATTGTTTCTGGTTTAATATTGGGGTTTCTTTTAAGCAGGGCTTTTAAAGGAATGGCCCCTAAATCATCAGCTCGCACACTTGATAAAGCTCCGCCAAAACGACCGATTGGTGTTCTGATGAAATCACAAATAAATACGTTGCTCATAATAACCTCGTTTCAATTATTATTTCTCAAAAAGGGGCGTGTTTTCGAATACACGGTTACTGAAAAGCGTGCTTGGTCGATAGCGAATATCTTTGTAACTTTCGAAAATGTTTGCTAATCCGGCGTGTAGCACTTCAGCACCAATTTCATCTGCCCAGGCCAACGGCCCTTTGGGATAGTTGACACCGAGTTTCATAGCTTTATCTAAATCTATTGAATTTGCGACGCCAAGGAGGAGCGCTTCACAGGCTTCATTCGCCAACATGGCAATCGTTCGAAAGACCACCATACCAGGTGTATCACCCACAATTGATATTTTTTTGTCCAAAGCCTGGAATAAACCGGCAGCAATATCAAGATTTTGGTCTTTATTTTTACCGGCTGCAGTTAAAACAATACGTGGTGTTGTTTGAAAATCCGCGCAGTAATCAAATAAGACCAAAATATCATACGCTTCAGCATGCATTCTTTCGCTCGCAGAAAGGCCATTTGTCGGGGCGATAACCGTATCATTGACCCGAATGATGCCATTTCCGTCTCCTCTGTCCACATGAATATCTTTGGTTTGCCATAAGGATACAAGTGTTTCAGCAAATCCAAGATCACCTTCAATGTTGATGGAGTTTGGTTTGTCACACGTACGGTAATCCTCTATTGGTTCATCAATTTTCTTTGGCGAGTAGGTATAAAAACCTTTGGAAGATTTTTGACCAAACCATCCTGCAGCGACCAGTTCTTGCTGAACCAGTGATGGACGGTATCGCGGGTCATGAAAATAAGCCTCAAAAACTGACTTTGTAACAGCATAATTAACGTCATGACCAATCAGATCCATCAGTTCAAATGGACCCATTTTAAAGTCTGCGCACTCTTTGACAATACAATCGATTGTGGCATGGTCTGCAACGCCTTCTTCAAAAACTCTAAGTGCCTCAGCATAATAGGGGCGTGCGACACGATTTACGATAAAGCCAGGCGTGCTCTTTGCATAAACTGGTTTTTTACCCCATGCCTCAGCCGTTTTATATAAGGATGTGGCAACGTCTTTTGATGTTGCGAGACCACTTACGATTTCAACCAATGGCATCCTTGGCGCCGGATTAAAGAAATGAAACCCAGCAAACCGATCGGGTGATTTCAAAATTGAGCCAATCGCAGTAATTGATAAAGATGATGTGTTGGATGTTAGAATTGTAAAGTCATGTACGATTTCTTCTAATTGCGCGAAAAGCTGTTGCTTGACTTCCAAGTTTTCAACGATGGCCTCAACAATGAGATGGGCCTCATTCATGTCTTCAAACGTGTTAGCGACCTTCAAGCATCGTTTGGTGTTATTTGCTACATCTTTAGAAACAATACCCTTTTCACACAGTCTCTCGACACGGCTATTAATATTTTTTATAGCTTTCGAGGCTGCCTCAAGGGACATATCGTAAATCAAAACCTCATGTCCGGCACTCGCTGCGACCTGCGCAATACCAGCCCCCATAGCGCCAGCACCAATGACACCGACAATTTCTGAATTTGAGATTGCTTTCATATTATTCCCCAGATGAGTAAGATTGTTGCTTAACAATCCCGGAAATTTGGTTTTCTCTTTTCGATAAAGGCTGTAATGCCTTCTTGTGCATCCTTGGACATGTAAGCAAGTGTAGAAACATCAGCCTCAATTTTTAGGCCATCTTGCAAGGACGTGTCCAAACCGCGTTTAATGGCTGTTTTCGCGTAACCAAGCGTACTTTTGCTGTATTGAGTAAACTCTTTTGCATATTCAATTGTTTCTTCGAGTGGATCATTTTCTAGAATACGATTTACCAAACCGAACTGCAAAGCCTCATCTGCTTTCAGAGTTCGCCCACTCATAATCATTTCTAGAGCACGTGCCTCTCCAATAACTTTTGGTAGTCTCTGGGTTCCACCATAACCAGGAAGTAACCCGAGTTTAATTTCAGGGAGACCTACGGCAGCATTCTTTGTAGCAACTCTAAAAGTACAAGCTAAAGAAATTTCAAGACCACCGCCAAAGGCATATCCATTGATGCAAGCAAATGAAGGTATGTCTAGATTGTCAATTTTAGCAAAAATTGATTGTCCTTTTTCTGCTTTGGCTTTTTTTTCAGGAAGACTAAGATCCAAAATCTCTTTAATATCAGCGCCTGCGCAAAATGCTTTCTCACCGCCCCCTATAATAATGAATGCTTTTGCATCAGATTGACGAACGTCATTAACAATAATGTCGATTTCATCTATCACCGCATTATTGAGTGCGTTCATTGCGTCGGGGCGATTGAACTTCATAATTGCGAATTCGTCACGAAATGTCAGTTTTGGTAACATTGAGAAAATCCTTCAGGTTGATTTACGCCTCTTTCAAAAGTTCTCGAGCGATGATCAGTTGTTGAATTTGTGTGGTGCCTTCAAAAATGCGGAACAGACGAACGTCACGATAAAAACGTTCAACAGCATATTCAGATATGTACCCCGCGCCACCATGGATTTGTACGGCTCTGTCAGCAACACGCCCAACCATTTCTGTCGTGAACATCTTGGAACAAGCTGCCTCGAGAGTAGGCGTTTCCCCTGCATCTCGCTTTTTAGCAGCATCTAAAATCATACATTTGGCTGCATAGGTGTCAGCCTGACTGTCCGCGAGCATGGCTTGGATGAGCTGGAAATCAGAAATCGGTTTACTAAACTGTTTTCTCTCTTTGGCATAGATGACTGATTCTTCTATCAACCGTTCGGCAATGCCCACACAAAGAGCAGCAATATGCAAACGGCCTTTATCAAGGACCTTCATCGCTGTTTTAAATCCATGACCTTGAATACCACCAAGCAATGCGGAATTAGGTACCCGGCAATCTTCAAAAATGACGTCACAGGTTAAAGCTCCTGATTGTCCCATTTTCTTATCTGGTTTTCCAAGCTCAATACCTGGTGTACCAGCCTCGACCAAGAAGCAAGATATTGCTGATGAACCTGGCTCATCACTCGTGCGTGCCATGACTGTGAAAAGACCAGCACTTGGTGCATTTGTGATATATCTTTTTGTACCGTTGATTATGAAGTGATCGCCATCTTCTTTTGCTTGCGTGCGAAGAGACATTGCGTCTGATCCTGCATCTGGTTCTGTCAAGGCAAATGATCCAATCAATTCACCACTTGCAAGCTTGGGGAGGTATTTTTCTTTTTGCTCATCAGAACCGCCTATAACAATCGCTTGGGAGCCAATGCCAACATTGGTCCCAAAAACTGATCTAAAAGCAGGAGAGGTTTTACCCAATTCAAATACGACCTTCACCTCTTCTTCCATCGTCAGTCCCAAGCCACCATAATCTTCAGAAATAGAAAGTCCGAACAAACCGAGTTCTTTCATTTCTTCAATGACATCGTTAGGAATGTGATTGGTTTCCATCACCTGTTCTTCTAATGGGATCAATCGATCGCGAACAAAACGTTGAACAGTGTCCAGCAAGATATTTAATGTTTCAGTATCAATAGCCATCATTGCCATCCTTGCGAAAAAGATTAATTTTGGATCAGGGAATTAGCGATCACACCGCGATTAACCTGATTGGTGCCTTCCCAAATTTGCGTAATTTTTGCCTCACGCATGAGACGTTCAGCACGATATTCAGTGGTGTAACCACCGCCACCAAAGAGCTGAACAACGTCAGTCGTTAATTTCATGCAGAGATCTGTGGCTTTCACCTTAATCATTGATGAGGCAGCTCCGACGTCAGCTGCGCCAACGTCAATTAACCTTGCAACATAATCCAACAGAGCTTTGGTAGATATTATATCATTTGCATAATCAGCCATGAGGTATTGATTATATTGAAAGTCCATCACAACTTTTTTGCCGATTTTGCGCTCAGACGCGTATTCAAGCCCATCATCAAAGGCGGCTTTTGCAATTCCTAGTGCATTTGCAGCAACACTCGGACGAGATTTATTGAGTGTATATAGTAGGATTGGCAACCCACCACACACTCCATTAATGACATTATCTTTGCTTACCCGACAGTCGATAAAAGACAGAGTCGCAGTGGATGAGGCTGACATGCCCATCTTTTTTTCGAGGCGTGGCACTTCAAAACCTGGAGTACCTTTTTCAAGAACAATGGCTGTCAGTGGGGAGCCCTTACCATCATGTTCGGTCCATTTCCCGAATAGAAGTACGAAATCCGCAACATCACCGGTCGTGATGAAAATCTTTTCACCATTAATAATGATGTCATCACCATCTGGTTTGAACGTTGTTTTCATCCTGGAAATATCAGAACCACCTTCCGACTCGGTTATAGCCAGCGCACCCAAGCTGCCGCTTGCCAAACGAGGTAAAAAACGTTCTTTCTGTTGCTCGTTTCCAAATTGAAGAATTGGGTGCCCAACAGCGCTATTCGTTCCATAAATAATGCCTGTTGCAGCACAGGCTTGTGAAATGATGTATGCGATTTCTGTGAACAAGCGATAAGAAATCTGCGAGCCGCCAAACTTTTCGGGGATACAAATTCCATTTAAACCAAGCTCTTTAATCGCGTTGAGATTTTCCCAGGGAAACTCCGCGTTTTCAGCATATTTATCCGCACGTGGTTTAAATTCTTGATCAGCTAGTTTAGTGACTTGATCAATAACAATTTTTTCTTCATCTGACCAATGTCTCATGCTCTCAAATTGTTCAAAAAGGTCCATAATTAGCTCCTCCCCTTATTAAAGGCACTTTGACACTTGGTCATCAAAGCAAGTCCGTAACAATTTTTTAGATGTTGTTATCTTCAGAAACAAAAGTCAATAGCTTGATACATTTTTTTTAATCGCATCGCTTTGCAAATTAACAGTCAAATAATTAATCTTAAAAACCAAGCCAATAAAATCTTAATAAAAATAAATAAAAACATTGCTTTAATTCTAATTAAGATGATAAATTTTTTCATCTTCAAAGCCACCAGAAAAATTCTCATTTTATATTTTATGCAAATATATTGACATATTAACCTTTTTTTACCATGATGTGAAAAAAATTGCATATATCGCATATAATTGGGAGGTCATATGCCTAGTCAGAATTTATTAGCATCAGCTCCAATCCAAATAGGTGCTGTCAAATTATCCAATCGCTATATCATGGGCTCGATGCATACTGGTCTTGAAAGCGAACTTGATCGCTTTGATGAACTTGCAGATTATTATGCTGAAAGAGCAAGGGGTGGAGTCAGTTTAATGGTGACTGGTGGGTTTTCTCCTAATTTTGCTGGCCGCATGAAATATGAACCCAGCTTTTTAAACTCTCATGAGCAGGTTGAAGCGCATAAAAAAATCACCTCAGCTGTGCATGAAGCTGGGGGGAGAATTTTACTTCAATTGCTACATGCTGGTCGTTATGGCTACCACGCGGAAATTGTCGCACCGAGCGCCATCAAATCACCGATTAATAGAGATGAGCCTCGTGCTCTTAGCGATGAAGAGATTCGTCAAACCATCCAAGATTATGCACGCAGTGCTGAATTGGCAATTAGCGCCGGTTATGATGGCGTTGAGATTATGGCATCTGAGGGGTACCTGATTAGCCAGTTTCTTGCACCGACCACAAATGTGCGTGAAGACGAATGGGGCGGCTCATTAGAAAACCGTGCTCGCTTTCCTTTGGAAGTTGTTAAAGCTGTTAAAGAAGCGATTGGTCCAGGTCCGATCTTATCTTATCGCATTTCAGCAACTGACCTGCTGGAAGATGGTGATGGTCTGGAAGATAATGAGATTATCTGGCTGGCCAAGAAAGTCGAAGAAAATGGAGCAAATGTTTTATGTACTGGCATAGGCTGGCACGAATCACAAGTACCGACCATTTCAGCTGCTGTTCCACATGCGGCATTTACTTGTTATATTCAAAGACTTAAAGAATCTGTTTCAATTCCAGTTGCAGCGAGTAACAGGATTAATTTACCATCTGTGGCTGAGGATTTATTGGCCAAAGGACAGGCAGATTTAGTTACCATGGCCAGACCTTTCTTGGCGGATCCGTTTTTTGTGCAAAAAGCATTAAATGGAAATGGTGATAGAATTTCAGTCTGTATTGGCTGTAATCAGGCTTGCCTTGACCATTATTTTACTGATCAGGTGATTTCTTGCTTGGTCAATCCTCGGGTTATGAAAGAAGCAGCAATTCCGGGTCATAAAACTACCAATCCTAAAAAAATAGCGGTCATCGGTGGCGGCGTGGCTGGTATCGCTGCAGCTTTGGAGACTGCGCAACGCGGTCATAATGTCACAATTTTTGAAGCCGATGACAAACTCGGTGGTCAATTTAATTTGGCTGCAAAAGTTCCTGGAAAAAGTGATTACGGACTATTTCTAGACGCTTGCATCAGACAACTTGAAGATGCTGATGTAAAGGTCGAACTCGGTAGCAGAGTAACAGCTTCTGACATGTTTGATCAGGGGTTTGAGGACATTATTCTTTCATCTGGCATTCGCCCTCGTGAATTAGATATTCCAGGTTCGGATGATCCGCGTGTTGTCGGCTACACAGATATTTTAAGTGGCCGAAAAGTTGCCGGTGACAATGTGATCATCATTGGTGCAGGGGGGATCGGACATGATGTTGCTCTGTTTATTTCACATTCCCGTCCTGATGGTTTGTCTGAATTAGAAGCATTTGAAAAACATTGGGGCATTGGACGAGCAAGAGAGCCTGAGGAAAACCCTAGAACCGTTACGATGCTGAAGAGATCTGAGGGGCGCTTTGGCACAACTTTAGGAAAGAGCACTGGCTGGATTTTGCGCCAAGAGCTGAGAGATTACAATGTACAACAAATTCAAGGTGTTACTTATCTAAAAATTGATCAAGAAGGCCTTCATGTTGAAGTCGATGGTAAAGCAGAAATTTTACCGGCTGATACTATTATTGTTTGCGCCGGACAGGTCTCAGAAGATTCATTAATTACACCTTTAGAAGAGGCCGGCCTTTCCGTGCATGTGATTGGTGGCGCAAAATTAGCTGGCGAACTTGATGCCAAGCGGGCAATTCAAGAGGGATTAAGAGTTGGAAGCGTGCTTTGAAGAAATTGTTGGGACTTGATTTGATATGAATATTTTTGAGAACGATACTTACCTTTCACCTAGAAATGTAAATTATCGCCCATTAACTCCTATGCAATTTCTGTTTAGAGCGGAAGATGCTTTTACAGACAGGATTGCAGTTATTGAAGGGGATAAGACTTATACCTGGAAAGAGCATGGCAAGCGATGCCGTAAATTAGCGTCATCTTTGCGTAGAAGAGGCATTAAAAAAGGCGATGCAATATCATTTCTTGCCCCGAATACAAGCGCTATGCTTGAGGCCCACTTTGGCGTACCTTTATCTGGCGCTGTCTTGAATGCTCTTAACATTCGATTGGATGCCGCCGCAATTGCATTTATCGTTGAGCATTGTGAAGCAAAAATTCTTTTTGCAGATGTCATGTTTTTTGATTTGGCTAAAGAAGCTGTGGCTTTGCTCAAAAAAACCATTCCTATTATCGTTATTGAGGACCCTTGCCAGGAAATTGAAGAAAAATTTACAGGGGAAACTTACGAAAATTTCATAAATGAAGGAAGCGAGAAGGATGTGGTAATTCTCCCAGAAAATGAGTGGGAGAGTATCTCTGTCAATTACACTTCAGGAACCACAGGTGACCCTAAAGGTGTAATTTATCATCATCGTGGAACATATTTAAACTCTTTAAATCAAATAATTAACCACGGGATGACAGAAAGCCCTATTTATCTATGGACCTTACCTCTTTTCCATTGCAATGGATGGAATTTTCCTTGGTCTATAGCAGCTGTCGGGGGAACGAATGTTTGCTTAAGACAAGCGACCGCAGAGAATATTTTCAATGCCATATACGATCATGGTGTCACTCATCTATGCAGTGCTCCGACTGTTTTAACTTTCATTATTGAAGGCTCGAACGAGTTTGCTCGTCCATTTAAGCAGCAGGTTAATGTCATGACAGCTGGTGCTGCACCTCCTGTTGCGGTTCTTGAGAAAACTGAACAGCTTGGTTTTCATATTCGCCATGTTTATGGAATGACGGAAATCCATGGTGTGGGAGTTATGTGTGAAGAGAAAGCCGGCTGGCAGGATTGCAGCCCTAATGAACGTGCGAAACTGCTATCACGCCAAGGTGTACGTAATATTATTACGGATGAGATGATTGTCGCGAACCCTGAAACACTTGAGCCCGTCCCGTTCGATGAAGAAACGATGGGTGAGGTTATGTTTAAAACCAACGCAGGAATGAAAGGGTATTTAAAGAACCCAACTTCCACCGAAGAGGCATTTAAAGGAGGCTGGTATCGTAGCGGAGATCTAGCCGCTGTTCATAAGGATGGATACATCGAACTAAAAGATCGTTCAAAGGACATCATTATCTCTGGTGGTGAAAACATCTCATCAATCGAAATTGAAGATGTTTTATACACTCACCCGGCGGTTCTTTACGCTGCGGTTGTCGCCATGGATGATGACAAATGGAATGAAGTTCCTTGCGCCCTTATTGAACTTAATCCGGGATCCGAGAATTCAGTGACTGAAGAAGATATTATTACTTACTGTAAAGAGAACCTGGCGAAATTTAAAGTGCCGAAAAAGGTTGTTTTCCGAGAACTCGAAAAAACAGCTACCGGTAAAATTCGGAAATTCAAACTTCGAAGCCAAATATAAAATTATTTTACGTTAAAAATGGAGAAAATTATGAGAGGGTTAGAAGATCGTGTATTACTTGTTACTGGCGCTGCTGGTGGGATTGGACGATCTATATGTACGCGCATGCTTGAAGAAGGCATGAAGGTGATCGCTTGCGACTTAAACGAAACTGGTCTTGAACAACTCAAAAACGACCTTGCTCACCTAAAGGGAGACATTGTCCCCCATGTCTTAGATATTACTGATGCCAATGCAGTCAATGAAGCTATTAGTGATGTTGTCAAAAATCATGGAGCCATTGACGCTCTTGTCAATAATGCCGGATGGGATGTGGCAAAACCTTTCCTGGAAACTGAACCTGATTTTTGGGATAAAGTTATTTCTATAAATCTGGTTGGCCCCTTAAACTTACACCGAGCTACTTTACCTTACATGATTGAAAATGGTGGAGGAAAAGTGGTAAATATTTCCTCGGATGCAGGCCGTGTTGGTTCTTCAGGTGAGTCAGTTTATTCAGCGTGTAAAGGTGGGATTATCGCATTCTCTAAAACACTAGCGCGTGAGGGCGCTCGTCACAACATACTTGTGAATACTGTATGCCCAGGTCCGACAGATACAGCGTTATTACGTTCTTTTATCGGCGATGATGAGTTTGGTGAGAAAATTTATAATGGCTTGAAAAAGGCTATTCCTTTGAAACGCCTAGGTCAACCTGGTGACATTCCAGGCATTATTGCATTCCTTGTGAGTGATGACGCAAACTTTATTACAGGCCAGACCATTAGTGTCTCTGGCGGACTGACGATGCACGGTTAGGAGCAAAAAATGGAATACCAAGATATAAAGTATGAAATTCGCAATCATGCAGCGTGGATCATAATTGACCGCCAAGATAAATATAACGCTTTTAGAGGTGATACATGTGAAGAACTGATTCATGCTATCAATAAAGCAAGTTGGGATAAATCAGTTGCAGCAATTGTTCTGACAGGTGCAGGTGATAAAGCGTTCTGCACAGGCGGTGACCAATCAGCTCATGATGGTGGTTACGATGGCCGCGGTATCATCGGGTTACCCGTTGAGGAACTACAAACTGTTATCAGAGATGCACCAAAACCTGTGATCGCCCGTGTAAATGGGTTTGCTATTGGTGGAGGGAATGTGCTTGTTACTTGTTGTGATCTTGCCATTGCTTCAGACAAAGCCGTATTGGGACAAGTTGGACCTAAAGTTGGATCTGTTGATCCAGGATTTGGCACAGCCTTACTAGCTCGCGTTGTAGGAGAAAAAAAAGCTCGTGAGATTTGGATGCTTTGTCGTCGCTATACTGCGCAAGAAGCACTCGATATGGGACTGGTAAATACAGTGGTTTCTCATGATGAGCTTGATGCCGAGGTCAATAAATGGTGCTCAGAGATCAACGCACTTAGCCCGACCGCAATCTCAATTGCAAAAAAGTCATTTAACCTAGATAGTGAATCTATTCGCGGTATTTCTGCAATGGGTATGCAGGCTCTTAGTCTTTTTTATGAAAGCGATGAATCTAAAGAAGGTGTGAATGCATTTTTAGAAAAACGAGCACCTGATTTCAGAAAATAACATCTCTTTTCCCTTCCCAGAAAACTTAATCCCACCTTTTTCAGGTGGGATTTCTTTTAATCCTCTAATTCAACTGCTGACAAGTCTGTTTGGAGTTTATTGAAAAAATGCACAAGTGAAGCACGCTCATCAAAACTAAAGCTTTTGGTTGCTTGTCGATAAAATTCATAAATCTGTATTTCTTTAGCTTTCCAAAATTGCATACCTGAGGCAGTCATTTTTACAATTCTTGATCTTTTGTCCATACAATCCTGGACTCTCTCAACAAGGCCATCTCGTTCAAGGCGCTTCAATACTCCATCCAAATTTTGACGACTAACAATTAAATATTCTGCAAGGTGACCAAAAGGAATTCCCTTAGAATGCCTTTCACTTGATAAAGCTCCTAAGACAGCCCACTGAACTGTAGTAATGCCTAATTCACTGGTAGCTTGGCGCTGTAGGTCATTAGCTACTTGAAACAATCGAAAGAAAATTCTGTTATTTAAACCATCATTACCTATTTGAGTGGGGATTGTCTTTTCAGCGCCCATTGTTTTCCTTGACTTTACATTGGTTAGAAAAAAATTTATTGAGATTTCCGGAACATTACTTACGGAGCGGTATTTAGTCAACATAATGCCCACAATAGCATAATTAATTAAATTCACTTCTTAGATCTAAAATAATTTTCCTAATCCTTTTAGGGTCTTGAAGAAGATTGAATGTAACTATGTATTGAAGTAATCTATAGCCTCCACCAATCACCGGATTAAGTTTGTTATTTGCAAATGCATTTAGTAAGGTTTGAAATTCTGCTATGTAACCCATTGTAGAACCACGTATTGAAATTTCCGTATAAAATACGCTGCAAAATCAACATCAGGATTAGCACCGCATTTCTTCACGGCTTTAATTTTTTCTTCACCTTTGGTTGTTGCAATTACATTACAGTCGGCCATTCTGGCAATCTCGATAAACGCTAAAACGCCCCCCCCCCCCCCCTCTTCTGACAATTAGTATTGTTTTGCCTGGCTCTGCTTTTGCCTTAGAGATAACCATTCGCCAAGCTGTCAAATACGTGCCCCCTTACGTAGCAGCCTTAATTTCACCACATGACTTAGACAGAGTTAAAACAGAACTTTCTTGAACAGAAATACATTCTACAAATGTACTATTAAGATGCTCTCCAAAGATTATTGCGTTGTCGCACAAAGGTTGTTACACGCTCAGACAATAAGAACATTGACCACTAAATTCATAAGGGTAGAGTACAATTTTATCTCTTTTTTTGGGAGACGAATTCTTTGACTTTTCTGCAACTTCACCAATTCCATCAACACCCATTGTTAATTGAAGAGTATACCTAGTCCCCAGACTACTGTCTCTCATGTATATATCGACTTGCATGTATATATCGACTTGGTCTAAAGAGGCTGCGTTGATTTTTACTAAAATAGCTACCTGAAATATGAGGTTTCTCTAGACCTAACAAAGAAATACCATTTTTATCTCTATCAACTAAAGCCAGCGCTTTCAATTACTGCCTTATTCAATTTAAGTAAATATATTGACTTAAATTGAATAAGATGCAAATCTTCAGCAAGATAATTTTTAAAAAATTATCAATTATTTACAGAATAATGTATGCATTTATAACATTGCGCAATGTAATTTAATTTTTTATTTTGCGACAATATATTTAATTAAATTCTATTAGTAGCTTATAGAGTTTATTAGCTTTTTCAAATTTTAATGCAATTGAAAAGGAAGATATGATTATGAATTATTCCAATATTTCACTTGAGTTTAAGGATGGGATTGCGAAGTTATCTCTTAATCGTCCAGAGAAACTTAATAGTTTGGACTTGATAACTATGACAGAATTACTAGATGCTGTAGAAGTAGTTCAAAACAATGATATAACAAGAGTTTTATTAATTTGTGGTACTGGAAAAGGATTTTGTGCCGGACAAGACATAAATGACCCTGCAATGAGTTGCAAAGATGATCAAGCACCGGACATTGGATCAATTGTAAATAAATATTCTAACCCTTTAGTGATGAAATTGCGAAATATTCAGGTGCCAACGCTTGCAGCAGTTAATGGTATTGCTGCTGGAGCGGGTGTATCAATTGCTTTAGCATGTGACATCGTAGTCGCTACTAAAAGTGCCCAATTTATGCAAGCTTTTTCAAAAATTGGACTTACTCCTGACACTGGAAATACCTGGTTCTTAGCAAAAAACATTGGAACTGCTAGAGCCATTGGAATGACTTATTTATCCGGAAAAATATCCGCATTACAAGCAAAAGAATGGGGCTTGATTTGGGACGTTTTTAATGATGAAGAATTTTCTGAAACAACAATGGAGTTAGCGAAAACTTTATCTCAAGCCCCTACTAAAGCTCTTGTGAAGTCACGAGAACTTTTTACAGCTGCTGAAATTCATACATTAAAACAACAACTATCTATTGAGTTAACTTACATAAGCGAAATGGGAAAAAGTGCAGATTACATTGAAGGTATTAAAGCTTTTAAGGAAAAACGAGTTGCCAAATTTGTTGGATACTAACATCAAAAAGAGTATAAACATACCTATAATGATAATCTCCCTCTAATACTACTTATTGAGCTGCATTAGAAATTTTTTAATAAGCTTAAGAGTGAGTTCTTCATTTTCATGATGTGGCATATGCCCCACTTCTTTGATCACTCCTACATGTCCACGCTTTACAGACGCGATGCGCTTAGCTTGCTCAATAGAGCCAAATTCATCTTGAGTACCATGTATAGCTAAGACAGGGCATTCTAAATCCTTTATAATGTTGTCAATTGTCCAATTTAAAAACTCTGGCGCAAGCCATGTATCGACCCAAGATGACACAATCCATTGTGCTCTATCACCATGATATTTCTTCAATTTTTCTAAGTTTTTAGGTGTTTTGAAATGTTCTCTGGCCGCTTGTATGCCTTTTATAGTTTTATCTTCAATAAAGGAGGGGGTACCAATAGAGATTACAGCTTTACATTGTTCAGGAAAGTGTTTTGCTACTTCAAGTGCCATAACTCCACCTGTCCGTCATCAAATAAAATGGGACTGATTAGCACTTAACTTATTGGAGTCTTCAGCTCATCTGTTGGTTAATATTAAGCAGCCGCATTGCGATGTTGCAAGCGTCTTGTTTCAATGGTTTTCAGTTTAATCCTTTCCTTTTTTTGTAAAATTGATTGTGCTCGTCCAAAATAGACATCAGAGGGTGTAAGGTTATTCAGACTCTCGTGGTATCTGTGATGGTCGTAGTGGTCGACAAACTTTCCAATCTGAGCCTTCAGATCCCCTGGCAAAAAGTAATTTTCAAGCAGAATACGGTTCTTCAAAGTTTGATGCCAGCGCTCGATCTTTCCTTGAGTTTGCGGATGATAAGGAGCGCCTCGCACATGATCCATTTTCTTGTCTGAGAGCCAATCAGCGAGTTCTCCAGAGATATATGAAGCCCCGTTATCCGAGAGCAACCGGGGTTTGTGAGCTACATTGGCTTGATCACACCCAGATGCCTGCAGTGCTAACTCTAAAGTATCTGTCACATCACTTGTCTTCATGGTGATACAAAGTTTCCAGGCGATAATGTAACGTGAGAAGTCATCAAGGATTGTACTTAGATAGAACCACCCCCAGCCCAAAACTTTGAGATAAGTAAAGTCTGTCTGCCACATTTGGTTTATAGCTGTGGTTTTATCCTTGAACTCACTGGCGGCTTTGATGACCACAAAATCTGGACTAGTAATGAGATCATGAGACTTCAGAAGGCGATAGACAGACGCTTCAGATACAAAATAACGTCGTGTATCAGTGAACCTTACCGCCTGCTCTCGTGGTGAGAGCTGAGGTTCTTCTAATGCCAGGTCAATGATCCGGTCTCTAATGTTATCAGGAATAAGGTTCCAAATATGTCTTGGCTTTGGAGCCAGATCATCAAGTGCCTCGATACCGCCACCCTGATATTTATCATACCAACGATAGAAGGTGGTTCTTGGAATGCCAAGCTTATCTAGGGTTTGTTTGGCTGACAGATGTGATTGTTCAACCAGACGGATGATCTCAAGCTTCTCAGATGCAGGGTACCTCATTCGATATCCTCCCCATCCCCGATCATGCTTTTTTTGAGGAGACGCAACTCAAGAGTTTGCTCTGCAACGACTTCTTTGAGGTCTTTGGCTTCACGGGTGACATCCAGCTAACCTCTTCTTACCAGCTTCGAGAAAGTCTTTTGACCAACTGTAATAAAGCCCTTGAGATATCCCTTTCTGGCGACAAAGTTCAGCGATGCTGTCCTCACCTCTAAGGCCGGCTAAGACAATCCGGATTTTATCTTCTGATGAATAACGCTTGCGTGTTTTGCGGCGTATGTCTTTAACACTACGCTCTGCAGCATTCTGATGGCGTGTTAGTCTATCTCTCATCTTCCACTCCTTCGTGGTTACGATGAGCTAAAATACTCTCTTATGTAAATACCTTAATCTGTTCCATAAGCCTTGATGGGGCACAGCATCTGTGCTGCCTTTCTTGTCAGCTCTAACTCGGTACCATATTCTTAAGAAACTTGGATTTGATCATAAGGAGATCGCACAGTCCTTTATGACTTTCGCTCACTCATATGGTCGATTTATCCCAAAATAAATATAGCGCTTACCATTGAAAGTGTGATAAAGTAGTATTTATTACTACCTTATTGTGAAGGCTATACTTATGGCAATGATTAAAAAAAGCATCACTGTAACCGATCAGCAAGAGGCATGGATTCAATCTCAAATGAAGGCCGGCAATTATGGTACTGACAGTGAACTCATCCGCGAAGCTTTACGTGAAAAACAAATGCGTATGGCTGAAATTGAAGTGATCCGGGCTAAGCTTATCGCCGGAGAGCAAAGCAGTTTTTCCGATTTAACTCCTGAACAGATTCTTGAAAAATCCAAAGAACAATTAAGGAAAAATGGGAAACTATAAACTCACCCAAGAGGCTGAAGCTGATCTTATTCGCATTCATCAATGGGGGGTTGTTACCCATGGTGAAGCTCAGGCTGATGACTATTATTGGCAATTGTTAAAGCGTTTTGAAGAACTAGCTAATTCCCCCCAGCTTTACACTTGTGTTGATGATATTCGCAAAGGATACCGCCGAAGTGTTTGCGGTTCAGATAGCATTTATTATCGTATCGTAGATGACACCGTAGAGATCATAAGGATTTTAGGTCGGCAAGATCTTGATGACTGGCTGTAGTTAATCAGTTCCTTTAAATCTTTTTGTTTGTCGCTATGTTTTAATTCAGCTTTCTTGTCTCCATTAAACCCTCTAGCTCTGTTCTGAATTCATCTAAGAATTCATTGGGGTTTTTGTGTTTGCCCAAAGCATAAAGCACTGTTGACAGCTGATCTTCGCACTGGGTGTAAAAGATCAGCTTTTCAATGTCTGTCACCTGTCCTTCAACCGCACTGAAAAATATTTGCACCGGTACATTTAAAGCGATTGAGATTCTATGCAGCTCTGATCCACTAAACGCCATCCAGCCTTGTTCGCGGTAATGATATTGTTTGAGATCAAGCTTTGTTTTTTCCGCAACATACTCTGG
>BQJJ01000021.1 GCA_021604645.1 Methyloligella sp. | reverse complement strand
TGAATGCCTGGATCGTCCCATGAATACGCCATTACAATCCCAGCTGAGAGTTAAAAGGGGCAGATTATAAGATATTGACGACGACTTTATATGGCGTAATTACAATATGTCGTCAAATTGTAGCTTCGCTCCCAATGGGCCTTTTAGAGATGCCGTTGTTGGCATTATTTCTGCCGTGGCCAACATGGAGTCGGTACGTCGTGGCGATCGTGTGCGGGCTGGCATGGCCAGAGCAAAGGCGCAAGGTAAACATATTGCTCGCCCTCCCTTGCCGGAGGATAAAAAACGAAAAATTCGTGCGCTTAGAAAAAGAAATTTTTCAATTAGAGAAATTGCGAAAGAAGTTGGTGTGACACATGTTACTGTGTTGAATGTTTTAAAATAAAAAGCCTCTTATCGGCCTATTGTAATACGGTAATAAATTGTATGCGAGCCAATCACACTACGTCTGTAGCCAACCCGGATGTGATCAACAGCAGGAAAAAGTTTTGGTTTTTCCGCTATGACTAAAATGCCGTGAAGAAAAAGCGGCCTGTTTATGAGCAGGTGATAGAGCAGTTGCAAACCTGTGATGTACTGGTTGTGTCTTCGCTTGATCGGGCATTTCGGTCTGTACTGGATGCTTTGAATGAGCTGGAAAAACTACACCGGCGCAAGATCCAGTTCAAGTCTTTGGCACAGAATTTTGATACCACAACACCGGAAGGAAAATTACTCTATGTGATTGCGGCGGCCCTGGCGGAATGGGAACGTGGGAACGACAAACCATCAGCCAGAGAACAAAAGAAGGGCTTGCTGCTGCACGCAAACGAGGAAAAACACTGAGCCCTCCCCTCAAACTGGAGGGGACAGACATTCTGGATGCCCGTCAATTACTGGAAAGCGACCCGCTAAAACCATCTCCGGCCTTGCCGCAGAACTCTGTGTTAGCCCCCGTACCCTTACGCGTGCTATCAACCGCCTGTGAGAAATCGCCATAGTTAATACAAATATTGCTACCATAGCCTGTTCCGAACCTAAGAGAAAAATGATCATGAAGAATCTCTTAAAATTTGAGCTAACAGCTTTGGTGTTAGTAATTATTTCTTGCGCTGTCCTCCTCGCACCAGCAAAACTTTATGCATATGAAACTGACGACGAAAACATCCATTTTTTACAAAGTATCCTTGCCATGAAAGGCATATATAGTGGACCAATCGATGGAATAGCTGGACCTGAGACAAAAAAGGCCATCCGATTATATAAAAAGCAAATAGGCTGGCGTGTAAATGATCAGATTAGTGATTTATTAATAGAAATACTACGTGAAGAAGTAAAATTAGTCTCACAACATACCAATCCTGAGCCTGAATCACCAAATAATTCTAGTTCTTTACTTGATTCAACACCCACTACAAGGGATATGGTTTATTCCGTGACCCAATCAGCACGAATGGCTACTAATACAGCAGATAGTGTTATGAAAACTTATGAGAGTTATTTTACTGCTATGTCGAGGGTAGCAGCAGGAGTTCTTGGTATATTGACAATGCTAGGTGTGGCAGGTTTTTGGGCATATTTAAAACCAATATTAACGGTCAGAAAAGAACACGAAAAGGCTCTCAAAGACATAGAAACTCAACAAACGAAGATCGACGAGTTATCAAATAACGCGCATGCAAATATATCTGCTTTATTAGCTTCTTGCTCTGCAAGCGCAAACCTTAATACGTTTATTTATTTTGGCAAAGCTAAAATCTTGGATCAATCATCTGCCAACGAACTCCTTATAGGAACCGATAAAATCTTAAGTAGAGCGCTAGAATATAAACCCAAAGATACCAGAATATTGGCATCGATTTATGGGATGCAAGGTATAATTTTTAGGGAAACCGATAGAAAATCAGAATCATGCGAAACATTCAAAAAAGCGATAGAGATTGATCCTGCTAATACAAGTACATTGTGTAACGCAGCATGTAGCTTCGCTTTAGAAGATAGAACGGATGAAGCCTTAAGTTACTTGAATGAAGCAGTAAAACTACAACCTACCCTTTGTACTTGGGCTAAGAATGAAAAAATGTTGGATAAGATTCGGAATGACGCAAGATTTCCTTGCTAATACAAATTAGCCATATGGCGGATACCATTCAGGATACTTATCAAAAACCTGATTTGTATTTTCTGAAGCAATAGCACTTATCTCCATTACTATTCCCATACTCGCATTATCAAAAATATTTTTCATGATAAATCTCTCTCGTTGATTAATTACTATATGTTTAACAAATTATTTATCAATAGTCAACCGTTATAAATACATATTTTTTAGACTCATACCAGACTAGATAAGTTGCAAAATTCAGTCTTTACCAGATGATCATACTCGCGCCGCAGATTAATGCGGCATCGAAGGTATTCGAGTTATCAGCAATAACGGCAATTTCACAAATATCTTTAACACATGATAAATCTTGTATTCACCGCAGCTATCCAGACACGATCCTTTTTTAATCAGGCACAAAAACCGTCTTCCGGCTAATAGGCTGCGCCTCCAGCTCTAACTGGTCATAGGTTGCAGCAGCACAATCATAACCGCCAGAACTTTTATAGCCATCGATGGGATTGCCGTTTTTATCACCAATAACTACCTGTTTTCCATTCTCATCACCGTATCGGGCAATTTCTGTTAAATCTTTCTCAGCCAACTTTGAAAGATAGTATTTAGGCATGTTTCATTTTTCGTTTCTGCCTGGCTTCCGTCCAAATTTCATCAATACTCTTATTACCAAAACCACTCTTCTCTCCTTCAATTAAGGCATTTCGGATAGCTTCAATCTTTCCTTCAGTTTCTTGCTCTTTAAGTTGACGTTCACGAATTAATTCACGAATAACTTCGCTTTCATTACCAAAATGTCCGGATTGAATTTGATCTTTAATCCACTCATCCTGATGAGTAGTTACCGATATACTTTTTTTCACCATAGTCATTTGCTTATTCCCCAATAATATACTACTTAGTAGTATATTATACTCTTATGTTTTAGCAACAACCCCTACCACTCATCAAAATCCCTATCACCCAAAATATAGTACCCCTGACTATTAGCTCTACCCTTCTCAATAAACACAACCACTTTGCTAATAATGTGATTGTGGTATTTCTTGAGATTCCTTTCAGCATCTTCCGGCGTATCATTTGTTTCAAAGTAACTGTTTATTGCCTTCTCAGTTACCCCGCAAATCTCTCCAGCTCCATTATCTTTATTCCTTATACGAAACATCAGGTTATCTCTATCCTCGTCCTTCCACGGTTCTCCCACTATTTTCCAATTCATAATCTTGTTTTTATTAAACAATTTATCTAATGGTTTCACTTAGAGAATATTAATAGTTACCCCAATATACTTAGTATGTTGACATACATACAATAGTCACAAGTCAAATTACTAAGGAGAAGTCATCATGAAAACAGCAACCCAAAAAAGCTTTGTATTAATTTCATTAATAGTACTTTTGGTGTTTGGTGTGTCAACGAATTCATTCGCCACCAGTGCTGACGAACATGAGGCTTTAGCCACCCAATTTGAAAACCTAGCCAAAGAAATGCAGGCTAAGATAGAAGAACAAAAAGACATCGTTAACCATAAACCACGTACCAGCTACCTTGGCAGAAATGGTCATAAAATCAAGAAACACATTGCTTTCAAGATCCACAAATACGAAAAAGCAGCAGCTGAGTATTTAGAACAAGCGGCCCATCATCACGCAATGGCCGGTGAGCAAGCAGAAAATCACGCAGTTGCAAATCAGAACCTCCCCAATTCTGGCTCATCTTTATAGTAGCTAGCTATAAAAATTATTTGACTGTGATCGAGCAATGCACGGATGTGCATTGCTCTTTTTTTGCATACAAATTAGAGCCGATCGATACGAATTTGATATTTCTTTTAAAGAAAACCCGACCAAATCAGTCGGGTTTAATTATGTAGTCCAAACAGACCACTATTGATGAACTTTTTCTTCTAAGAACTGACTGGCTTTAGAGGCTAAACTGGACATGGCAAATATAGCTTTTTTGTCCCCTTTTAGTACTTTAAGCCAACTGGAAATGTATGAAGCGTGATCTGGCCTGGGTTGCGTATCGATCCCCAATGAAGCACAAAGATAAGCAGAACCAAGCTCGGCCACCAATTCTTCCATGGCATAAGCTTCTGAACCAAAGCGTCCGGATAAATTACGGTTTAAACGTAATTCATGGCCAGACCAGTGAATGTGTTCATGAAGTAAAACCATAAAAAAGTTTTCTTCCGCACTGCCAAATTTTGTATCGTGGAATTCGGTGATAGTAGGCATAAAGATCCGATCCAATCGGCGGTTGTAACAGGCGGAATCACTGCCGTATCGAATATCACTTCCCAACCTAGCAATGAAAATTTTAACATTACTTAGTTCCAAACGATCATCTTCCGGAGTTGAATTGTTCTCCCATCCATCCACTTGATCGCCATTGAACACTCGTGAATGTTTAACAACTATTCTTAGTTTTTCAGTTTCTTCTTCACTGCCCGGTTCGTCCGATTCCCCATTAAGCTGTTTATAGAAAACCACCAAAGAACCTTTCTCACCCTTCCGGACTTGCGCCCCTAATGATTGCCATTGTTGGTATGAAGCCCAATTTGAACTGGCAAATCCATTACGTTTCTTGGCCACCCACAACACCAAAGTATTAATACCTTGATATATGTTACCGGTGGCTGAATTACGTGGTAAGCCAGCATGAGCACATCCATGCCAAGGCATTTCAAACTCCTCCACCCCGGCTTCGATCGCTTGCACAATTTCATCAGTTATTTTTGAATGAACAGAACTTACTTGTTTTGTACTCATTTTTCCTCCTAGTCACGTGAGGAATACCGACGATTCGGTATTCCTCTTATATCAAGGAGGAGTACGCCTTAATTGTAGCAAATATTTTAAATAACGCTAACTCTATAGCGTGCTATCAATCTAGATAGCTATTATGTAAGACTTTGACTTTTATCATTATTACCCTATTCTATACGAATGAAGGATTTTGAAAATTGGAATAATTTAAAACAAAAATTAGATAAAAAACCAAATTCACGGTTTTTTAAAGAACGTGACATTTGGTGGTGTAGCTTAGGGATTAACGTAGGTCATGAGGAAGATGGGAAAAGTTTTGCATTTAATCGCCCTGTTTTAGTGGTGAAAAAATTTAACCACCGTTTATTTTGGGGCGTGCCATTAACCACTCAGATAAAAGATAGTAGACATTATCATCAATTCACATTTAAAGACCGCGAACAAAGTGCTATGTTAACGCAAATGCGATTGTGGGATGCTAATAGAATTACAAAACAGATGGGACGAATCGGGCAAAAAGAATTTGATAATATAAAAAACGATTTATTATTGTACTTAAAATAAAAAATCTCCCACGGGAGATTTTTTAGCCCTTTCCCCTTGCGGGGAGGGATTTATGACTAATGTCAATTTGTACATGTACAATACCTTATATAAGGTATAAAAGTCAAGTGCTTGCATTAATTTTCGCCAAAATACTTTATAGCGTGCTATCAATCTAGCTTTCTACCATTCTACATTACTAGCATTGTTCATTACTAGCGTGCTTGCTATACTAACCCAAGTGAAAACGATTGCTTTAATTTCTCAAAAAGGCGGTTCCGGAAAGACAACTTTAGCTACTTCGTTAGCGACGCAAGGTTGCCTTGAAGGGCTTAAAACTTTACTCATTGACCTTGATCCACAAGGCTCATCATATAAGTGGGGTAAACGTCGAGATATTCCCGCCCCTACTGTTATGGCAGGGCAAGCTGTAGCACTCGAACAGATACTCGAAGGTGCCGAAGGACAGGGTGTAGATTTGGTAGTGATAGACACCGCTCCACATTCTGAAAAAGACGCTCGAAAAGCGTGTGAAGTGGCCGATTTAGTGTTAATTCCTTGCCGTCCCTCAATCCACGACCTTGACGCTATCGAAGATACTCTTAATATTGCCGAGCTAACAAAAGCAACGGCCTTTGTTGTATTAAACGCAGTTCATCCTAATGCGCCAAAACAGTTTGAAGATGTGAAAAACGCTCTCGAAATGGCCTACGATCCTATTAAAGTACTCGCTGGCTTCTATATTTCAAATCGTAGTGAATTTGTTCATTCTGCCAGTGACGGCCTTACTGCTAACGAATCAGAGCCAGAAGGAAAAGCGGGCCAAGAAATTAAGGTTTTATTTGAAATGCTAGACGGTATTATTGGAATATACCCACCAAATGTTAATAACGCTAGAACCATAGAATAATAGCGAGATAGTAATATAGCGTGCTATACTTTTAGTGTATTAGTAACGTTACAAATTATCCTATGAATAAAAAGAGTTTTGCCGGTCGTGTCGGCTCAAAAGGACGCGAACAGGTATCAAATCCGAATTTAGTGGTTGATTTGGATGCTTTAACACCGAAACCAACAACAACTACACCCTCAATAGAACAACCTAAAAGACATAGGGGGGGAGTAAAACCTATTCAAAATGACCGTATTGGAAAACAATCACTGAATGTTTATCTTGATAAAAATGTAAAGAAACAATTTGCAATGTTAAGTATTGAACTAGAAAAAAACCAAACGGAATTACTTATTGAGGCTCTTAACGAATTATTTAAGAAATACAATAAGCCTCCTATTGCATAGCAATTATAGATTACTAGCACGCTATCGGGCTATCGTTATTTTCTTAAAACTATAAATGAGTAAGGTGTAGTAGGGGATAACCCTAACTAAATAATCCCTTTTTCTAGGTTACAATATCTTCAGGTGGTGTTTCTATCTGCGCTTGAGTATCAGACTCAATTTTGGATTGAAATTTAGTTTCTGGTTCTGATTTTTGTTGTGGCTTTTCCATTTGTTCCAATTCTGATTTTGCCTTTCTAACAGCTTTATAAAGAGCATCAACACAAATAGCTGTTGTGTTAAATTGGAGGCTAGGGGCTTTTACTTTTAAATCAGCAATGATATCTGTAATAAGCTTGTCTAGATCGGTGGGAATAGTGATACTAATTTTCTTTTTTCTCGATTTTTTCTCAACCGACTCAAATACACTACCTGCCATGTAATATCCTTTTTTATGTCTGCAAATAATAAAAAACAACCGTCTGACAATATGCGTAAACGCTTAGAAGAGGTGCGTCAGAGGATTGAAAAATCAACGCAAAAAACGCGGAAAGAGAAAGATACACTACCTACTAAAAAATTTGCAATTCTTAATGAATCAAAACAACTTGATTTTTACCCAGATACAGTTGAAACAATACGACCAGAGCTAAATGTCGCTAGACACGCTGATTTTATTTTCACTTCTCCAAAAAGTAAAAATGTTTCAAAAAGACGAGAAAGAAAGCTAAATAATTCAAATGAGTTTATTGCTGTTATAGCTGGTACTACAGTTAGCGAAAAAAATGGAGAACGTATATTTGAAGAACGCACCCCAACAGTTACTAGTGCAAGAATTTTTTACGCTCTTTTGCAATTATGGGAGCAACAAGGTAAGCGTTCGGATGGTTGGGTAGTATTCTCCGGTAGAGATATATTTAAAATACTAAATACTAAAGCTGGAAAAAAATCATATGACATACTACGTAGAGAGTTATTTGTTTTAAAATCTTCAAATATTTATTGGAGTTTTTGTTATAAATATAAGGGTAAGATTGAGGGGGAATCAGAACAAATGTTCTCTCTGATTTCTTATATTAAACGAATAAATAAAAATCTCAATTTTGAAACTGAAGTACAAATAAAAGATACCAAAAATATTGTCAAAATAGCCTCACAATTTTACGATAGATTCGCCGTACAAATTGATAAAAATATTATTTTAGGCATATTGCAAGGGCATAATAAACCATTTTATTTAAAAGATTATCTTACTGTTTCTGAAAAGTCATTTGACGCGTCAATTTTATATACAAAAATAGACTTATATCTTTCCACAAAACGGGTATGGCGCAGGGAAGTAACGGGCCTACTTGAAGATTTAGGAATATCCGGACAGCGTTATAAAAAACTGGCACACCGCAGGAAAAAAGCTGAAGAATTTGTTGATATTCTTAATAGTAAAAGAATATCAACTGGTCTAATAAAAGCGACCCTAGAAAAAGGTGCAAATGATTTATTATTCCGTGTTGAAAGAATTACAAACCGTTCGCCAAGAACATGGGATGTACATCAAACATTAGGCTCGGAAGGGGTTGAATATCTTGTTTCTGAAATGGTTAAGTGGGTAGGTATGCCAAACAAAAAAAATGAGGACGGAACTCCAAATTTAGTTACCCGATATGCCATGTCATATCCAGAAACGGTTATTTTAGACGCACTAAGTCGTTTCAGAGCGGACGCAATGAACGATACAAAAGTTAGTAATAAAATTGGAGTATTTACTTCCTATTTACACAAGCAAGTACACCTTAATAAATTGCAATGGATAGGTAAGTGTGAGGGGAAAAATTGTAAATATCAACCTAATTTACTTTCCAGATAATCCCAAATCAGCAGAGAATTCTCTTTTCTTTTCAATATCCATCTTATGGAACCGACTGTCTTTTTTCCATAAAAATATATCCCTTCCAACAAATAAAGATATTTAATCTTAATACTGCGGAACTGACTGTACCTTTACTGCGGAACTGACTGTACCCTGTGGATAATTTAAGCCATATTTTTCAACTATATAATCACTGTTTTTTCGACGGAGCGTAATTGGTTAAGCGTTATGTATAAGCGCATTTATAAATGGGCTAAAAAGTGGAAAATTAAAAAGACAAAAAATCAAAACTCTTATACACTTAACTAGTGTTCAACTAAAAACAGTTAAAAATCACTGACTGGCCCGCAAAACTAACTAACTCGGGCTAAAAGACCACTTTTAGCCCGAGGCCGAGCTATTTTTTTTTACAACTAGCTAGCTCGGCCTCGGGCACTACCTCGGCGGGCCTTTAACTAACTGGTTGAAACCATTAACTAATCAACTATGAACGTTAAACTAACTCCCAAACAAACAGCAATTTTAAAAGATGTTATACGTTTGAAATTGCTTTCAACACAACAAATAAAACAACTTCATTTTAAAGACGGTAGTCAAGACTCAGCTGGTAACATGATGCGAAAGTTAAAAATGGCGAAGTGTGTCAACTGCTCTTATGCTCCACTTAATTCAACCGAAACAAAAATAGTCACTCGGCCGACGGCTATTTGGTATGTTGGCCCACACGAATTAAAACAAATTAGTAAGATGCTCATCGAACAGGGAAGAGCCAGCGAATGGGAAGAGATAGAGGCAACCACTTACAGCATCAACAAACAACAACGTTTTGCTGAACAGTCGTTACGTCATGAGATCGGCATAAGTGATGCTTTAATCGCACTTGAAAAAATAAATAACGTACCAGGGTTTGAACTTGTCTTTGCTCTCCGAACATCACCCAAACACGAAGACATTACACAAACGATCGATGTTACCAAAACCAAAACGGTTTCCGATTTCAAGACCAAACAAACTATTGAAAGAGAAGTTAAACAAAGAATACCAATAAATCCGGATATGTTTGCTTGTATAAAAAACCCAGATAAGACATTTAGCTTTTATTTTGTTGAGTACGATAATGACAGTTCAAAAGAACAAAAATTTTTTGAAAAGTTAGAGGGTTATTTTGTTTATCAAACTCGCGGGTTGTTTGAACCGGTGGCGCGGATCTTTGCCGAACGTTACGCGATCCCGATAAAAGATTTTAGCCGGTCGTCTTTTCGAGTGTTGAGTTTGGTAAATTCCCACAAGAATACTTTACGTCGTCGAAACGCTCTTTTTGTTCGTTCGTTACCATTACCAACAGAACGCTTTTATAATTTTTCGACGATAGACGATTGGTGCCAAAATCCACTCGGCCAGATTTTCCTAAATAAAAAAACTTTTGCGCCACTCATGGACGAATACCAAAGCCGAATTAAGCCAGCTACACGGATAACGGCCAACAAATGGTTTGATATAAACCTCGATACGCTAACAAAAGACACGATCACCCAATAAACACCACCGCAAACGCAAAATTTCGCGCGCTACAGGGTTTAATTCTCCCTAGCCACCAAAACCATTAAATCAAAAAAATATCGCTGTGTTGGTGATTTTTGGGCTTTTAGAAACGATATAAAAATAAAACCCTGCCAGAAATGACAGGGCTTGTATAAGAACCAAAATAAAAATTATTTTTGTGTCATAGTGTCTTCAATTTCATTCATGAATTGAGAAAAAACAACTTTCTCTATCACAATGAAATTACTATGGTGTATTTTGCCAGAATTAACTAACTCTGACGCCTCTTGAAATGACAAAAGATAATTAGCTGGTTTGCTATCAGAAATTTTTAATCCTACTGGAACAGTGGCGGGGTCATCCGCCGAGGGAAAACGCACGGCGCTCCCCTCTGTCTCCGCAAGTTGGGTTAAACCCTCAGTCTGCTCGGACGCCTCACTGGCCGGATCCACAAGGGAGTCCGGTAACTCCTCAGGATCATCCCGAGGAGGAGGCGCAACCGGCGCGGTGTTGTTACCAATCATAACAAGAACCTCACCAGCCTCGCGCAAATGGAGACCTTGATATTTAGCAACAAAATCGAGTGTGCTACCGTGTTGTTTACAAGCAAAGCATTTAAAAGTTTTCTTTTTAACATTAAAGTTAAAAGAGTCTTTTTTGCCATGCCGTTTGGTGCCAAGTGGACACCACCCAACAAACTCGTTACTCCGTTGCTCTAATCGCTCCAATAGTCCGTAGTAGGAAAGAATAGCGGTTACATCTGCATCCGCTTTGATCGCATCAAAATCAAGCCAATTTTTCTTGTCTGTTAATGTACTCATTTCGTTATTCTCCGAATATCACCACCAGCACCAATGCGGGCAGTGATTACGGAGAACAACCTATATATCAATAACTTATAATATATTTTAAATTTGTCAATACCACTTCCTTTGTTGTTTTAAAACTTGCCAATCGATAATATATTTTATACACTGATAATTATCAGTAAATTATCTGTCTAAGTGTAATATTATGTTTAAAATGAAAGATATATACCCAGTTTCAGATTTTAGTCGAAAACCAGCTGAACATATAAAAAGATTAAAAGAAACCGGTCAACCGGAAATACTGACAGTGAATGGTAAAGCCGAATTGGTTATTCAAGATGCAAAAAGCTATGAGGAAATGGTTGATTTACTAGATACACTGAAAAAAATAACTACAGCGATTAAATCGCATGAGGCGGGCAAGGCTATTCCTGCCGATACATTTTTCAGTAAGTTTGAAAAAAAACATGGTATCAAGAACAACCCAGTATAAGATTGATATTGCCCCAGAAGTAGCCAAAGAAATAGAAAATATTTACCTCTACATTGCTGAAGATTCTCCGCAAAATGCCATACAGTGGTATTTTGCTATCTATGACAAAATACAAACACTAAAGAATTTTCCCTTTCGTTGCCCGATAGCTTTCGAAAGTCGTTACTACAATTTTGAAATCAGGAATTTAATATATAAAAAATATCGTGTGCTATACCGTGTACAAAATAAAACAGTTCAAATACTTCATGTCCGACATGGCGCACAAAAACAAAATCCATTTTAACCTTTTATAACTAAAAGTCATTTAGTAAAGGGGTGGGTTGTGTTATTTCTTTATCTAAGAAACTCGCATCTTTAAATATTACCCGTTTACGCAAACTTGAGAACTCCTACATTTGAAAAAAATAAATCTCTTTTTTCAAGCCTCGGAGCCTCCTTTCAAGATTTGCTACTGGTAGCCGTAAATAAAAAAACTGCATATAATCCGATTATTAAAAATAATAAAGGGGGGTTGTTGGATGAAACTGGTTATAAAAAGAACCAAAAAAAGCGGACTAGGTGGAAAATCAAAATATGAGTTGTATGTACGGGCTGATGTAACCGAGGAAGAAGCCTTACTTATACATCAAAACTCCCTCGGTAAAGATCCGGTTATTTACCACGATCGAACCGGCACTGCAGAGGGTTTCTTTGCTATCTTGATGAAGATGATAAAAGACACCACTATGACGGTTGATACTTTCGTGCGTGGTACTACGTTTGCTTGTAAGGATGTGGCCGAATTGATCGCTATAGAGGATGATGTACGCGGGGCCGTTTTAACCTTACGTACTTTGTTGGAAATGGCCAAAAAATTTGGTGGTGAGGAAGTTATAGACGTAGACGAACATTTTAAACGTTACGTTCAGGCGCACAAAATTGAAGCTCGCGCATGAGTCTTTTTACCAGTTTCCGTGATAACTTGGTGAACGTTCGCAAGCGAGACTACAAAGAAACGGTTGAAATGCACAAAGCGCTTGAAGCGCTGTTTAAAAAGAAAAACTCCGGCGTCATTCCAGCTGATATTTTCATAGAAAAATATTTTCCGGATCTACCTGTAATTGTTAGTAAACACTTTTGCTTTTTGGCTGAAAAAGTTTTTCAGTTGTCCGGACTGTACGCCATTCAACCTTTGCCAGAGTACGAAGACACCGAGGCCATATACTACCACCGTGAGTATATCCGTGGCATGACGCCAGTTATACAATCGTTTGAAGAATACGAAAATATAGTTTTAAATCTTACTCACGTAATTATCGCTAAGTTGGTAGAAAGCCTACCCGACACCCTTGCCGGAGATGAAACAGAGTTATCTTTTGAAGTTCCCGCCACACAATTTTTTCACCAAACCGGCCATGACATTATTGATTTTGTGGTGGGTTATTTTTTTCATGATGAAGTAAAAGAAACGCCACTTTTCGCACCGTGGCGAGCGATTATTATTGTTAATTTTCAAGAGTTATATGCCGAGCATCGAATAAAAAATGATCGCTACATGGCAAAATATCTAAAGGATAAATTGCCACTCAGTGAGTTGTTACCAGCTGTTTTTTCACCGTTACCATTATCGAATTTATTTAATTTTTCGGTACCGTTTGTTTTACCGACAAAAGACCGCTATAAGCATCAATATGTTTTAGGTAAGACAGGATCAGGTAAATCTGTACTTTTGCGCCACCAAATAGCGCACGATTTAAACGCTGGTCATGGCGTAGTGGTGATGACGCCAGAGCGTGATTTAATCAATGATGTGTTGTCATACGTGCCGGACTCGCGCGCTGATGATGTGGTTTACTTTGACGCCTCAGACAGCACCGCGCCGGTGGTAGGTTTTAACCCTTTCGCTTTATATGACAATGATGAAAGTGCGCGCGTGCAACGCGCCGGAGAGTTGGAATTAATCTTGGAACGTACCCTAGGTGGAGTTTTGGGTATAAAGATGAAGCCAGTTTTGTCTAATTGCATTTATGCACTTCTTGCTTTGCAAGGATCATTTCACGATATACCGAAACTCATTGATCCTAATGATCCAAGTTTTCGACGTAGCATTATGTCAAAATTAGATGCCCGCACGCGTGATTTTTTTCAAAAGTATGATACGTCAAAATACTACAAAGAAGTTTACGAACCAGTCATAAACCGGCTTGACTCACTCTTACGGCCACCACTAGCAACCACCCTTGTAGCATCATCATTAAATTTCAATCAACTTTTAAATCATACTTCTAGTATTGTTTTGTGTAACTTGTCACGCTTGCGGGGTTTTCAAGCGGAGGTTGTAGGCCAGCTGTTACTTGCTACATTTCAACAAACTTTTTTTATTAGAGACTCTATTCCTAAAAATAAACGACGTCCTTACTTTTTCTATATGGATGAGTTTCAAACTTACGCCACTGCTAGTGAGAAATCATTAGATGAATTTTTAACCCGCGTCCGTAAATACAATGTTGGTACTGTTATGGCCCACCAAAATACCGACGGTATACCAACTGGTTTAGTGTCATCTATTTTTGGTAATGGCGGGACTTTTTGCGGTATGCTCATGAGTGCCAAAGATGCGTCGATATTTACACGCAACGCCCAACTTGCCAATTTTCGCGGTTTTGATCGCGCCGAGACTCAATTACAAAATTTTTCAGTTGGTGAGTTTGCCATTGCAACACCAGAAATGAAACAGGCCCGTATTTGTCGCGCTCCGGAGCGTCCACCTTTTTCTTTTTCGTTCGATCGGGTAGATCAATTAAAGGCACGGTCTAAGGCTCGTTTTGGTGTAAGTGTTAAAGCCACAGAGCCATCGGAACAAAGACCACCGGACGATAACGAACCACCGGAAAACTGGGAAGACTTAGGCTATAAGTTATCTTAACGCAAAAATCCGGCTCTTTTGGTATCAAGAGAGCCGGATTTTTCGCTTAAAGTTAAAGCAAAACTCAATATGTTTTGTATTTTATTTCAAATACAAAACGTTTATATTTCCCTTTTACAGGAAACCGGATTGTAAAACTGAAAAATAAAAACATAACTTTTTCTCCGGAAAGATCCGTGGGAAAAAGAAAACCTATGTTAACGAACGGAATAATTTTTGCATAATATTTTGATTATGCTAAAGTTTACCTGTTAGGCATTAGTTTTCTTTATTTGATGGATGCTTAACACCGCCGTAGGAAGTCCAAACACTTCCTGCGGCTTTTTAATTTCGGGTGGGTTCCGGCCCCAGATAAATAAAAATGAAAGTTGTAATGAGGAAGTTAATGGGTGTAAACTTTGCTCATTCGGTTCTTATTTTTGTTATTGAGTTTCATATTATTGTGGGGTTCCTGCTTTTTAGCGTATCCTCCTTTGTAAAATACCAAGTTTTTCAGATATGTATCTTCAATACAGAGATATATCCGAATAATTGAGCCAGGCCTTAAACTGGTTCTTCTTAATGCCACTACATCTATATATAGAATATATAGATGTTAGTGGCATTTTCTAAAACGAACATATCACCCTCCTAAAAGGTAGTCGCACTGACCCTTTAAGTCAAGTAGTTTGTCATAAAACTTTACTATACTTATGCAGATCAAGTAATTTTTAATTATCTTCGGTCAGCAACATATTATCCATCAAAAAACTGACGTTATTTCCTCGTCAGTGAATCGTTATGCATCATGTCCTTATGGAACATATGCAGTTGTTTACTGATATTATCCACTTTTTTTACGGAAATGGTACTTTTTGCGCACGGCTACCTGGAGTTGAAACACAGTGGAATTGAGAAGACTTAGTTTAGATATATGTATGGTGCGGTTCTAAAAATGGTGATAAAAACATCAAAAAAGCCAACGTTCTTTCATATCAGAACATTGGCTTTTAATTAGATTAAATAAATAGGCTAGGTTTTAATAAGTGTTATTTGAAAGGATAATAACTGTTGTTTAAACAGTTTAATTCGAATTTTGAAAGTTGTGTGTTCTAACATAAAATAGTAGCTCCTATCTTTTAGGAATACGGTTTACCGGCCGTATTAGGTTGAGAAAAGTAAGTTATAAGACCATATATATTAATTATCTATGGTCTTATATTTTCTCATAGGATGTATTAGTATCTTGTGTGGAAAAGCGGTAAAGTTTTCCCTTACATTGCCTGTAAAGCGTATTATGTATTTGTATTTTAAGTTGTAGTAGTTTTCGAAAACAGGAATCTTTTTTATTATTCTATTTCACGAGCATATCTCTCTCTCGATCTCTTCCGGATATTCTCCGCATTACCATAGTAAGTTTTAATCGGCGGATACGTTTTTACAGTATACGAATTGGCCACGTCACCATTTTGGCCCATTGGGAGCGAAGCTACAATTTGACGACATTTAGAAATCTGTTATTGATGTGTGAAGACATGATTATCGTGGCACCTCAATTTCTCCTGATTGGATGCCAGTCGCGATTTTCTCTAACAACTTTGCATATCGGTACAAACCAGGGTATACAGCACAAAGATCGTTCATTTCGTCCTTATCGGAAAGATCCATTAACTGCTTGAACAACGGCATATCGGCCGCCATATGTGAAAGCAGAATAAAATCGTCACTAACGCCTGTCTTCAGCAGTCCGTTAACTTTTCTATCCAGCAATTCTGCAAGCGTTCGCCGTTGAGAAACACGACAGGTATCATCGCCGACAGGTGCTGTTCCGCCGTGAGACGCGGCTAGTGT
Source organism: Methyloligella sp. (assembly GCA_021604645.1). Classification (GTDB taxonomy): domain Bacteria; phylum Pseudomonadota; class Alphaproteobacteria; order Rhizobiales; family HXMU1428-3; genus HXMU1428-3. The sequence goes on along the minus strand of BQJJ01000021.1, from coordinate 5,002 downwards.
TATCTCCAAGCGATCAGCCGTGATATCCAAATACCCTACATTGTCCCCGCACACCCAGGTTAGCAACTGTCCGGGCGGGAATGGTTTTTTCTGGAATCGATTCAACGCTTGCTGGTATTGCGTATCGCTTGTGGTCGAATTTTTGATGCGCACCAAGTTGTCCGTTAAGCCCACCAAATCCTGTTGTCCTATCTGGGAACGAAAAGCTGTCACACCCTGGTTTACCCCTATCACGAGAACAAAGTATTCTCCACTACCTATCATGGTATCCAGCACCGCCTGCACTAGCGGGTTGTTGGGGTTGATCAAGACATTGTAGGTGGCAAAGCCGTAGAACTCGAAAGCAAAATGCACAACCTCGAAATGGGTATTGCCCAGTAACGAATGGCCAAAATTGAACCCAGGTTCCGTAATTTCTGGCGGAATGACCTGGCCTGGCCGGAGCGCCATGAGTCCCAGTTTTTGTTTGCGTTCCTCGATCATGCCAAGTGCAAAGCACGGTGTCTCTTCTACAATAAAATCGTCTATGAATTGCCGGTGTATCGCCAGTTTCGGAAGAAGGGGATGGACATTGTTCATGCATGGCTCCGGTGTTAAAGTTCCATTTCTTGAACCGTTTGGCGTGCCGCTGGCAGATAACGGTACAACGTGGAAGGTCCAACGCCGAGCCTACGCGCTACATCTTCTACCGTTATTTCGGGATCGGCGAGCAAGGCGCGTGCCTGCTTTAAGTCCTTCTCTGTCAGCGCACGCGGACGACCGCCTTTGTGTCCGCGCGAGCGGGCGGCATCAAGGCCGGCACGGGTACGCTCACGGATAATTTCGCGCTCAAACTCAGCAATTGCACCGAATACGGTAAAGATAAGGCGACCACCAGCAGTGGTGGTGTCGATGTCCTGCGTCAACGCTTTCAGACCGATTCCCCGCTGCGCCAGTCCTTCTACAGTGTCGAGCAACTGACGGGTGGAACGAGCGAGACGATCTAACTTCCAAATAACCAGCGTATCGCCAGTGCGCATGAAATCTAGGGCGGACTGGAGTTCGGGACGTTCGCGCTTGGCTCCGCTCACTGTTTCCTTAAAGATTCGCTCACAACCGGCTTCTTGTAGCGCATCCAGTTGTAGGTGCGGTTTCTGGTCTCGCGTAGAAACACGGGCGTAGCCGATCAACATTGCTTAATGTCTGTCTGCGAAAAATCGTTGCCGACAAACAGCAACGGCTCATCAACCACCTTGGCCAGCGCGTAGACAGCGCAATCACCCATATTTAATTGGGCCGGATGGCCTTGTCCTTTTCCATAGCGCTGAGAAGCGTCATTGGCGAGACGGGCTTGCTGCTCGTCGAAAGGCATGACGATTGCGCCAATTTCTTTCAGGAAATGTTGCAGTTTGCTCGGCATGGCAGGGTGTTCGCGTGCCCGTACCACAATATTAGCTTCAAGCAGGCTCACTGCCGATATACGACACACCTCATGCGCCTCGAGGGCAGAAACAATCCGTTCGCGTTCTGGTTCATTCTTTAGCCAAGCAAGTACGGCGGACGTGTCGATCACCATACGCCATGCTCGTCGTAATCCAGGATGTCGTTGTCACTGCGGTTGTCGGTTGGGGATCGGTGCGGCAATGCATCGACCTCGGCAGCCAAGGTGGCAAGCCGTTCACGTAACGCGGGTTTCTTGGTGACCACCCCACGTGTGACGGCTAACGATAGCAAACCTTCGCGCACCACTTCCGTGACAGTTACGCCCTCAGCCTTTGCAAGCCGCTGCGCCAGTTCTTCCATTTGCAAATCTTCGATTACGATAGTCATGTTATCCTCCCATTACTCATGTCTATCATCGCTGTTTTGGGAGAATAAATCAAGAGACAGTTTAGGGAGATCAATTCGGGAAAAATGGCGTATTTGCGCTGTACCAAGGCTCTTCTCCATTAAACCCTCGTTTTCGGGGGATCATGCTGCAAAGGCCAAGCGCCGTGCCATATCTAACTCAATTCGACCGTACGGGTTCACATGATGGTAAATAAGAGGCGTAAGGCCTCGCCAATCATCCGCCGTCATACGATCACGCCAAGCAGGATCCGCCAACACTTCCTGTATGAACAAGGTATTAATGTACACTAGGCAAATTTGTAACAAATGCAGCGACAGCACTGCCAGTTCCTGGTCTTCCACATGGTTGGTTGCGAATTCGCCCCGTCCGCCATAGAAAATAAAGTCATTAGCGCTATTCCAGTTTTCCACTACGTTCAAGCCTTCATGAATTTCGCGCCGTAGCGGCTCATTGTGTAAATAACGGCACAGGAAAATCGTCTTGATCGCTTTACCTAACTCTGCCAATGCTTTGTAAGTTGGGTGAGTCGCATCCGAGCGAGTGAAACGGCGTAGGATGGCCTCCGGCTCGGCTGTACCTAGGCGTAGCGCGGTTGCATACTTGATGATTTCGTCGTACTGCTGTCGAATCAAGCTCCAATTGATAGCTCGAGTCAAGATCGGCACCAAATGAGTGTACTGTTCCGCATCGGTCATCGTTGGCACATACAGCTTCTGCCTGGCGATGGCCTTGAGTCGCGGCAACAGGTCAAAGCCCAGGATATGGCTGAAGGCAAATGCGATCTCGCTCTGTCCGTGGCTATCGACGTACTGCCGTTGGATTTCCATATCCGTACAATGGCGTAGCACGCCTTCAATCATCGCCGCCACCTCGGATGAAGAACAACGCCTTAGCTTGGAGTAAATGCAAGTCGAGTTGGTGTCTACATGCCAGTAGATCATGATGCCTCTTCCACCATAACGTGCGTGCCACTCGGTCATCAGGTTCTGGTCATAAGCGCCAAATTGTTTTGAATCGGCAGCGCAGGCAGTGGTGGCGTCACCCCAAATAAGCGGACTGCGAATACGAAATATACCGTTGACAATTTCAGCAATGGCGGCACGCAGTGCGTCCTTTTGCACAAAACGGCGTTTAACGTAGCGGAGCTCCTCAAAACTGACGCTTGTCTGCTGACTGGCGATTCGCTTCAGGCCGACGTTGGTTCCTATGCCGAATAGGCAAAGCAGCAGGCGGCGCTGCAATAGCTCAGGATCAAGAGTTTCGCGGCTACCGCTCGTGCGAAACGCCGACGTGAAATTGAGCCGCAGGTCAACCTCCTTAATAATGTCGATCAATTCCACATCCGACCAACGCCGACCGATCTCGCGTTTGAGTGCCGCCGTATTCAATGGCTCGGGTTGCCGGTCAAGCGGGGTAAGGTGAATGAGGTTTTTGCCTTGCTGACGCAGGCGAACCTTTGGATTGCCGGGAAGCCCCGTATTCAATGTCGTCAGCCATTGCCGCATGGAGCCCTGGATCTGCTCAATGAACGCATCCGCATCCTTTGGAACTTTCATAAGCTCGTAATAGCTGTCGCGTTTGGCCGCAAAGTCGGCTGGCAAGTCGTGTTCTGGATTGCGGTAGCGATCCGCACCAGCCACCCAGATTTCCTTGGTGCGCAGGCGTTTGCGTAAAGCGCGAAGGACGCAGATTTCATAGTTGATGCGATTGATCCGGTCATTGCCTTCTTTGTCCTGCTCCACCACGATATCCCACCACTTCTTCTGTATGATTCCATTTAAAGGGACTTCGTCAGCGGCGTAATATTGCTGTTGGCTGTCACGATTGGACTTGAATATATCCAAGGCTTCGATAACTGGGCGATGCACAATATTGTTTGATTGGAAACAAAGTGCGTCCATTACCGGTACCAACATGCGTCGGTAATGGTGGCCGTAGGAAGAACGCATGGTTTCCTGAACTTCACGCTCGAAGTCGAATCCCATTGTCTTGAATTCGGCAACCAGCTCCTGCAAAGTCTTCTGCCCTACCACCGGATAGACTACCTCCTTGATGATCCCCTCCGGTTGGTCTACCGTGGCTTCAGCCAATTTGAACAGCAACCGTGCTTTGCCTCGCACCTTCTTGAATGCAGCGAACTGACGCTTGTCGATCCTCTTTTCGGCTCGAGCACCCAGGTTGTGAATAATCTGCAATAGCAGGTCAATCAATGCATCAATTAACTGCTGCTGACGCCGCCAGCAGAACAGGGACACCATGCTGTAACGGATTGCGTTTGGGTGCCTCCGTAGTTCGCGGATCGATTCCGTCGCGCAGCGTTGCCGAAATTGATCGACAAATTTGGCGGGAACATCCTGAAACACCTCTGGTGTCAGCCTAATCTCGTCGATGCACTTGAGTTTGGCGATGGCAACCAACAGGCTATCGAGGTTAGCCTTGCCGGGATCGGTCTTTAGGTTGCTAAACGAAATAATCGCCGATTCCTCGCTGTGTGCTTCATCGGAATCTTCGCTAGCCAGCAATTGGTCGATGGCGGCTTTGTTATGCGGACTTAATCGTGAATAAATGGCTGCTTGCTGTCGTTTTTCATAACTATGCACGGCGGTTCGTATGACGCGACCCAGGTGATTTCTGGCAGGGGGTTCCAAACGCTGTGTTCGGCACCAGTCGAGCGACATGTCGTGTCCATGGCGGGCTTGCGGGTCAAACGGCAATATATCATCACATACCCACTGGCCAAGCTTTTGCAGGTCAGCTGCATTTGCCGGTCGGTAACCAAGGTACTCACGAATAATGCGCCGATGCCGCTGCCCTTGCCGTCCACCAAGTTCATACGAGGACAGCGTTTCCACCGTTGTAGCGAGCTGTGCAGTCAGCCACTGCACAGCTTTTGGGTCAATTTCATCGTGGGAATTAGGAAATCGACCATGCAATTCCAAAAACTTGAGCTGAACCGCGAATCCAAGCCGTCCTTTGTCGGTCATGCCTGGCAATAAAGCGGACTCGTCAATCGTGAGCGTCCACAAATCTTGAATGCCTGGATCGTCCCATGAATACGCCATTACAATCCCAGCTGAGAGTTAAAAGGGGCAGATTATAAGATATTGACGACGACTTTATATGGCGTAATTACAATATGTCGTCAAATTGTAGCTTCGCTCCCAATGGGCC
>BQJJ01000020.1 GCA_021604645.1 Methyloligella sp. | reverse complement strand
TTAAATTTTCTGCCACCCTGCTTCGTGCTGTGTGGCTTGCGTTGAAAAGAACATGGACCATCGGAATAAGAAAAAAAAGAGCACCTCACAGCCCCGTGAAATCGTTTGATAATTGCGGTGGAAAGAGAGGCGTTTCGTGATAAGTTCTCACGCTGGCGTGAAGATCGCTCACATATGCGGATGCTTTGTGGGCATCTGAAGCACAAAAATGAGAGCGAAGCTCTAACTCATCCTCGCATTCCCGTGAACAGCTGAACCAAGCCAGGTTTAAAAACAGCAAATCACCGAGAAAAAGAGAAAAATAAGAAAAATTAGGCCTGATGTTGAATTCCGAAGAAGGAATGACACCCCTTCGGTCAATAGGATATGGCGCAGCGACAGCGAAGCCCAGTGTACAAGATCAGCGAGAACGGAGCGTAGCGAGTACGGATAAGCTGATCCCATAAAAAGCACCGCACAGCGTAGGTTGCTGCCCCGGATGCATCGTAGGCATCTGAAGGCGCAAATAAAAGAGTGGGCAACTCAAGCACGACTAAAAAAGTAGGCCTATGAGCTTCAGCTCATAGAATAGCCCGTGAGAGTGTAACTAAGCCAGACAACTTTATTTCTTCAAAATCCCCAACCGTCCTTCAGTCAAGCTGGTTACAATAACATCACCGCCAACATCAAGACCACCCGTTACCATGGCATATGCTCCATCAGGGTCTTGCAGGGTTTCTAAAACTTCACCCTCACCAGAAAACCTCACAGCAAAGCCATAACGCTGTGGCTTAGGGCGAATGAGTTCCGGGAGCCGCATCATCACTTTTCGTAAAGAGGGATAAGAAGAAAGCATATCAAGAGGTGTTGATCGAGGGCTGACCAATCCAACCCAGAAAGTGCCATCCGGGTTGTCATTAATATTATCAGGAAAACCCGGTAAGTTTGAAAGCAGTGTTTCTGTTTGGCCTTGCTTTTTACCTTTAAGCCAATGTTTTAAAATGCTGTAAGTCCCCGTCTCAGCGATGAGCAAATAGCTCTCATCTTTAGCCAGAGCAATACCATTCGCAAAATTCAGTCCCTTAAGAATTTCCTTAGTTTCTTTCGTCTTTGGGTCATAAACCAATACCCGTCCATTTCCCCCATGGTCAACCAGATCAAGCAAGGAAGCCGGTAAAGTCCCACCCACTGCTTTGGCGCTAAATTTCTGTGACGCATCAGAAAAATATATTTTGCCATCCTGGGTAATATCCAAATCATTCGCATAAGTGATTGGTTGACCGTCGGAAGATTTATCAGTGAGTATTTCAACGCTGCCTGTCGAAGAGATTTTTAACAAGCCACGATAAGCATCAGCCCCATAAAGCGTACCGTTAGCAGAAACCTCAAGACCAAGCACGCGTCCCTTCGGGTCAGCAAATTTTGAAACAGTTTTTGTAGCTAGATCAACTTTTAGTATTTTACCCGAATGGGCTGAAACGTAAATGTTGCCATCAGCCCCAAGAGCAACGTCCTCTGGACCAGTTTCATCCTTAAGATCAATGAAACTCAATGACTTTAAACGTTGATTGGCCTGAAAGGCACCAACATAACCAGTTGAAGTCGGAGCTTTCCAGGCAATAGGGTCAATGGGAACTGGCCAAAACACTAAATACGCCAGTAAAATGGCCGCCAATATGAGCAAGGTACGTTTTATCAATCTGAAGAACTTTCATACCGCAAGATTGGTTTTCTAGCCGCTGCCGTTTCATCTAACCGCCGGCGTGGTGTGTGAACAGGTGCTTGATGGAACGCCTCTTCATTCTCGCCTGCAAGAGCTTCTTTAATCAAAGACGTTAACGTTTCAACAAAGAGGTCAATGCTAGTTTGAGATTCGCTTTCCGTTGGTTCAATAAGCATAGCCCCCTTACAAACAAGCGGGAAATAAATCGTCATCGGGTGGAAGCCTTCGTCGATTAAGCGCTTGGCGATATCAAGCGTCGTCACGCCGCTATCAGCAAGGCTGCTTTCATCAAACAACACTTCATGCATACAAGCCTGGTCACCAAAAGGCTGGTTGAGAAGATCTTTTAAGCAAGTGCGTATATAGTTAGCATTGAGAACAGCGTCCCCACTTGCTTGCGCCAAACCATCAAGCCCATGACTAAGAATATAAGAGAGCGCACGTACATACATGCCCATCTGCCCATGAAATGCTGTAAGGCGTCCAAAGGGCTGAGCATCGCTGGGACTGTCACTCTCTCCATCATCTAAATCTTCAACAAGCGTTAGCCCATCATCGCTTTTCTGTAAAAACGGAAGGGGTGCAAACGCAGATAAGCGCTCCGACAGAACAACAGGACCAGAACCCGGCCCCCCGCCCCCATGTGGTGTTGAGAAGGTTTTGTGTAGATTGAAATGCATCGCATCAACACCAAGATCACCAGGGCGAACCCGGCCCATAATCGCGTTGAAGTTCGCACCATCACAATAAAAATAACCACCAGCATCATGCACCGCGTCAGCTATTGCTTTGATTTCGCGCTCAAACAAACCACATGTATTGGGATTGGTTAGCATAATGCCTGCAATAGTTTCAGCCCCATTTTCTTCAATGGCCGTTTGCACTGCACTAGCTCGAACAGTGCCATCAGCATCAGCGGGAATAGAGGCCACCTTAAAGCCAAGTTGCGCCGCCGTTGCCGGGTTTGTTCCATGCGCACTCTCAGGCACAAGAACAATGTTCCGCGAGCTGTTAGCAGCCTCTAGAGCCGCTTTAATAGCCATCATACCGCAAAGTTCACCATGAGCACCTGCTTTAGGAGAAAGCGCAATGCTATCCATTCCGGTGAGTTCAAGCAACCAGTGTGAAAGCTCATCCATCAACTGGAGAGCCCCTTGCACGCTTGATTGTGGTTGAAGGGGATGAATATCCGTAAAGCCAGGTAAACGTGCCATTTTTTCGTTCAGACGTGGATTGTGCTTCATGGTACAAGAACCAAGCGGATAGAAGCCACTATCAATCGCATAGTTCTGCTGACTAAGGCGCACATAATGACGAACGGCTTCAGGTTCAGATAATCCTGGCAAACCAATTTCGTCCTTACGCTCGAGTCCTCCAAGCAGTGTCTCCGTTTCCACGTACTCAGGTAAATCAACGCCAGTTTTGTCAAGCCCGCCCACTTCAAATAGAAGCGGTTCATTCATCAACAAACCTTTGTGGCCACTATAGCTCTCTTGAGGTTCAGCTAGGTTTTCTGTGCTTTCTTGTGGGCGCGTTACCCGTCCTTTATTATTAAGCATCGAGCACCTCCTTTAATCCGGTACATAACTCTTCGATATGAGCATCACTCACTGTTTCAGTCGCAGCTAACATTAAAAGATTATCTAGTGGCTTTTGATCTGGCCAAAGCCTTGATGCTGGAACGCCAGCTAAAATATTCTTCTCTGCCAACCTTTCGACGATTGGTTCAGCCGGTTTATTAAGTCGAACTGTAAATTCATTGAAGAAGCTTTGGTTCAAAACTTCAACGCCCTCTATTTCAGAGAGGGCTTTCGAAAGTTGAACAGCTTTCGAATGGTTTAGTTTGGCCAATTTCTTTAAGCCAAGTTCACCAAGCAAAGTCATATGAATGCTAAAGGCAAGACAACAAAGGCCTGAGTTTGTACATATATTAGACGTCGCTTTCTCCCGGCGAATATGCTGCTCGCGCGTTGAAAGTGTGAGCACAAACCCGCGCTTCCCATCAGCGTCAATAGTTTCGCCGCATACACGGCCCGGCATTTGCCGCACATATTTCTGGCGGCAGGCAAAAAGTCCCAAATATGGTCCGCCAAAATTTAGACCGTTGCCAATAGACTGCCCTTCAGCAATTACAATATCAGCACCCATATCACCAGGAGCTTGAATGGCCCCTAACGAGACCACTTCAGTGACAACTGCAATGAGGAGAGCGCCTTTTGCCTGAGCCGCGTCAGCGATTTCTCGAAGATCATAAAGAGAACCAAATACATCAGGTGTTTGCACAACCACACAAGAGGTTTCATCATCGATTTTTGCGATTAAATCTGCCGTAGCTGCTTGACCAGGAACGACTTCAGATTGATCAACAAGAAAAGAACTCATATGCGATAAAGTTTTAACAACGCCAGCATAATGCGGGTGCAAATTCCCAGAGAGCAAAGCTTTTTTCCGTCTCGTAATACGGTGTGCCATTAAAACCGCTTCACCACACCCGGTCGAGCCATCATAAAGCGAAGCATTGGCAATTTCTGAACCAAGTAGATTGGCCACCTGAGTTTGAAACTCAAATAAATATTGCAATGTCCCCTGACTAATCTCAGGTTGATATGGCGTATAAGATGTGAGGAACTCAGACCGCTGTATGAGGTGGTCAACACTGGCGGGCACATGATGACGATAAGCACCACAGCCAACAAAAAAAGCACCATCTCCAGCAGCTCTGTTCAAACCTGAAAGGGCCGAGAGATGCTGTTCAACCTCCATCTCAGATTTATGAGGTGGCAGGGATGTCGGTGGTTGTTGCAGTGGTGCCCCGGCTTGTTCAAACAAATCGTCAATTGAAGCAACACCAATTGTATCAAGCATCGCACGGCGCGTATGGTCAGTATGTGGCAAATATCGCATTGATTAAAATCTCTTTACTAGAGCGTGTCTCATAACAGTGGCTATCGGTTTAGTGAACTTGCGGATGCTTTTGTGCCGGTTGCTAGTGGGCAACTAAAGGCACTAAAAAAGAGCATCTGAAGCAAAACTTGCGGATGCTTTGTGGGCATCTGAAGCAAAAAAAGAAACGCTAAAACAAAATTTTAGAGCATAGCCATGAATTTAAAACATGCATGACATGCTCTAAACCCTGATTATCGGTTCTCTTTAACAAAGGCATCATATTGAGCCCGGTCCATTAATTTAGTTAGCTCATCTTCTTGAATGATCGTTTGTTTGAAAAACCATCCCTGTCCTTCCGGATCGTCATTTGCAAGCCCGGGGTTAGCAGCTAGTTCTTCATTCATCTCAGTGGTTTCACCAGTGACCGGGGTATAAACTTCACTGGCAGCTTTCACAGATTCAACAACAGCTGCTTCATCCCCTCGTTTAAAGCCGCGACCGGTTTCAGGTAATTCCACAAACACAATGTCACCCAATTGACTTTGCGCATAAGTGGTAATGCCAATAGTGGCTACACCATCTTCAACAGAAACATATTCATGAGAAGGGCTGTAATAAGTTTTAGTCATCAAAAAAAACTCCAAATGTAATTTTATACAGGTCTATCTATTTAAAAAAATTAGTACTAACTCGTTAGCTAGTGCTGGGTTGGCTTCTTAGCATTATAGGTCCGGTAAGGAGTAAACGGTAGATCCGTGACCCGCCAAAGAGATTTTCTCCCCCGAACTTCCACAAAAATTGAGGTGCCTAACTTATCATGAGGAAGTGTGACATACCCCATAGCAACCGGACCGCCAATCGTTGGCCCAAAGCCACCGCTGGTCACAACACCAATTTCTTGGTCCTGGTCATTAAACAATTTTGCCCCCTCACGAGCAGGCGCTGCAGGGCCATCAGGTAATAAACCAACACGGCGTTTAGAAGGGCCATTTGCAACTTGGTCAAGAATGACTGTATCACCTAAAAAGCCCCCCTCTTGTCGGCGTCTTTTATTCATAATCCAGGATAAATCGGCTTCAATAGGGCTTGTTGCTGTATCAATATCATGGCCATAAAGACAAAAACCGGCCTCAAGACGCAAGCTATCTCGGGCACCAAGACCGATTAATTCAACATCCGGGTGGCTCATAAGCATTTTTGCAACACGGCTCGCATCGTCATTTGAGAGGGAGAGTTCAAAGCCGTCTTCTCCTGTGTAACCACAACGAGAAACCCGGCAAGGAGCATCAAAAAAATTCGTTTCTATTTCTGACATATACGGCATGCCAACAGCCTCACCACACCAAACAGCCATAATTTTTTCCGCGTCGGGCCCTTGCAAAGCAAGCAGTGAGCGATCATCCAATATTTTAAAGTCAACATCATCAGGTAGATAGGCGCTGATATAGGCATAGTCATGAGTTTTTCGGCCCGCATTCACAACAAGACCCACAACATGAGAACCATCTTCTTGAATGCGGTGGGTGATCATCAAATCATCTTCAATGCCCCCCTTTTCATTGAGGAGAACAGAATAGCGCAAGCGCTCTGGTTTAAGCTTCAGAACATCACCGGGAACAATTTTCTCGAGTGCCTTGGCCGCTGTTTCATAATCTTCAGCAATGAGTTCAGCTTGGCCCATATGGGAGACATCAAATAAGCCAACAGTGTCTCGGCAATAAAGGTGTTCTTGCTTAATTCCCATTTCGTAATGTAGGGGCATAGAATAACCAGCAAACCCAACCATCTTCGCACCGTGTTCAACGTGCAAGTCATAGAATGCTGTTTTTTTCAGTTCATTTTGATCAGACATAATAGCTCCGCTCTAACAGAAAATTCACCTATCAATTAGGCATACCCCCTTCTGTCGCGGAACCTGAGAGATTTATAGAATAGATAATGCAATGATTATCCATTCAAGAGTTGTTACCAGCATTATGAATGACCACTCAAATGAAAGTCATATCAAAGGTAAAACCCCTTTTTCCCCGTGGGTGAGAATGAAAAACATCATCCTACTTTCCAGAATGTCATTAGAAGCTGCGATCCTTTTGCCTGAGAGTTTCCGGGGGGGTTGCTCCTTCGGCGTCAAAAACTTTCATTTGTGAAACATATGGTTTTACAAATGAATAAGCAGTTGATCTCTCTCGCAGTCGTTAACTGACAATATGTGAAGTGAATGATAGGCAAGTTCGTGAAGAAGTCAAATATTCCTTCATGACTTCCAAGGATTTAGGGCGTTTCACCCAGAAGAGGATGCCGTTTTTGGGAAAAATGAAACGCTAAAAGTGGCACAATAAACGAATATTTAGTACACTCTTCTCGTCAAATGCAAGGAGTGAGCGATGATCAGACCCCTGAAAGAACAAGCCCTTTCAACAAAAAGCCCAATAGAAGTCCCGGTAGACTTACCACACGAGAGTTTGAAAGAAGCTAATTGGGCTGATGCATTTGAATATGTTAGCCCCATTGCTTATGAAAATAGCAGAGCTGCTGCGGAAAAATCACTAACCAATTTCCCATTTTGGATTGAAACTCTGTTAGCTCTAAGAGATTTTTTTGCCAGCAAAATAGGATTAAAAACAAGAGATGTTTTCACAACGTCATCTGGTAAGCAATTGGATTTAGTAGGGTTTTTTCCAGTTTGTGAAGAAACTAATGAGAAAATTATTTTAGGTTTCAATGATTGGCATTTAGATTTTCGCTTAATTTTCGAGCAGATTAAACTCCAAGATAACAAGACAAAAATAAAAGCAACGACATTGGTGAAACCGCATAACATATTCGGAAAAGTCTATCTCAGTCTCATCAGCCCGTTTCATAAAATGATCGTTTCACGAGTGTTGAAAAGGGCTTCATAAATACAAGAATGAGATGAACTTTAAGCTTTAGCTTTTTTCAATCTTATCAAAGCCAACGAACAATCTGAAATCTTTACCAGAGCGACCTTCGGTCAAAGGAATATCGATTTTCTTGATCATTGAAAAATAACCAATAGGTTTACCCTGCTCAATGGTAACAGGAACAGAAATCTTGGTATTTTTTAAGATTTTACCTTTTTTGTCTGTGAGGTAAATATGAAGTGGAAGCTGGACTTGGCCAGCTTGACCTTTGGGTCCTAATAATACGCGACCTGCAAAACCAACCTTTACATGCGCGGTTCCAGGTTGCAGTACACATTCCCGGGCAGCTTTTGTTAATTCACCGCGATAGCGAACCGCTAAGCCATCGCCATAACGTCCAACATCATAGACAGTTAAAAAGCGTTCAGCATCCCAAATCTTAAATTTGGTACAAAGGCTTGCTTGCTTAACACCTTGATCAAGAGCCGTAACTTCTTGTTTTGCTTCAGCTAAAAGGCGATCTTCACTTAAAAGCTTCTCGCTTGTTGAGACTTCTTTTTTCTTTTCAGAAGAACCAAAAACACTGCCGCCCAAATCACCAAAAGAAGGGACGCTCCCAAGACTACAACCCGCAAGACTTAGCCCCAGAACCGCAATCAATGAGACTCTCAAGAGGCCTTTAATAGTATGCTCAACTGGCATGAAAATTCTAGCAATAGCAATTTTGACAATAAAAATGACAGCAACCTCAACGCGTTGCAAAAGTGACAAAAACGGCATTAAAAAACGTCCCCATTTGATGAGTGCATATTATTAGGTTGTGCCACTCATAGATCTCATAGAATCATCAAAACAGATAATTTTAGGATAAAACTCTCATGAGAATTCATTTTATCAATTCTTGAGATCTATTCAAGACAAACTCAAAATTTATTATTTTGCAATTTCACCATTAAAATACATTATAATTTGTAAAATAAATGACCAAACACCCATTTTTCGCCACTTATATTGAGTGGGCTAAAAGCCCTTAATATTTATAAGATTTAGAATACTGATTTTTCTGGCAAAAAAAAGATCATCCTCACGGAATTATTGTACTTCTCTCCAAAAAGCAGATAAATCACTAAACAAAGTAAATTTTGCTAAAATGAGCAATGTAAAATAGGTGCCGACTTTAGGGTATTAGAGTTATTCGCGGGTAACCGTAATACAGCTATAACTTTAAAAATAAAAGAATGGTAAGTGAGCAATGAGCGAACAAAAAGAAACATTGGACATACTTCTCGCAGCACCGCGTGGATTTTGTGCTGGTGTTGATAGAGCCGTACAGATTGTTGAGCTAGCCATTGAGAAATATGGTGCACCGATTTACGTACGTCATGAAATCGTTCACAATAAATATGTCGTTGATAGCTTGAAGGCTAAAGGAGCCATATTTGTAGAAGAACTTGATGAAATCCCAGACACGGATGCCCCTGTTATTTTCTCAGCTCATGGTGTCGCGAAAATAGTGCCAGAAGAAGCCAAAAAGCGGAATTTTTTCTTCCTGGATGCAACATGCCCGCTTGTTTCTAAGGTCCATATCGAAGCTGAAAGGCTCTATGATAAAGGGGCTGAGATAATTCTTATAGGTCACGCTGGCCACCCTGAAGTGATCGGGACTATGGGGCAATTACCAGATGGGGCGGTTACACTGGTTGAGACAGTGAGTGATGCTGAAAAATTTGTTCCAACTGATCCAAAGAGTTTAAGTTTTATCACTCAAACAACTTTGTCAGTTGATGACACTCTTGAAATCGTCAATATTTTAAAACGTCGTTTTCCTGAGATCGCAAGTCCTAAAAAAGAAGACATATGTTACGCAACAACAAATCGCCAAGAGGCCGTTAAAGAAATAGCTGAACAATGCGATTGTCTTTTAGTTGTTGGCGCTCCAAATAGTTCAAATTCTATGCGGCTTGTGGAGGTCGGTGAACGTGCTGGCGCAAAGCTCGCAGTGTTAGTACAGAACGCATCTGAAATTCCGTGGAAAAAAATAAACGGATTTACCAAAATCGGTATCACAGCCGGCGCATCCGCTCCGGAAATCCTGGTTGATGAAATCATCACATCGTTTAAAGAGCGTTATGAAACAACCGTAACGACGATAACCACAGCGACAGAAGATGTGGCATTTAAACTCCCTCGACAATTGCGGGAAGATGCGTAAATTAAGGATAGTATAGTCAAAGCTTGTCGCCTAAAAATGGGCACCGGTTTTAAGTAATAGCGCGGTTGCTAGCGAGCAACCTGAAGGCACACTAACGTGCCGGTTGCTAGTGGGCAACCTGAAGGCACACTAAAAGAGTCACTGAAAGAAAGTGAATGGCAGTATACACGAATGTTTCCGATCAGCAGTTAAATGACTTTTTAAGCACTTTCGATTTGGGTGCACCAAAATCATTTAAAGGAATTGCTGAAGGGGTTGAGAATACAAATTTTCTATTAGAAACAGAAAAAGGCAGGTACATCCTCACCCTCTATGAAAAACGGGTGAACAAAGATGATCTTCCCTTTTTTCTGGATTTGATCGAACATCTTGCTAATAGCGGCATCACTTGCCCAACGCCTATTCGTGACCAAGATGGCAAAAGCCTACTAATGTGCGCTGGGCGCCCTGCTGCCTTGTTCACCTTTCTAGACGGCATGTCAGTGCGCTGGCCAACAGCTCATCATTGCGGTGAGTTAGGAAAGGCAATGGCTAAGTTTCATCAAAGTGGCTTGAGTTATAAAAACGCACGCGCCAATAGTTTTACCATAGTCGGCATGCAAGAATTCTACGAAGCCATTGAAGGTGATATAAATTCGATAGATCCAAACCTGGTTTCATTGATTGAAAACGAACTCAACTTTTTAAAAGTCAACTGGCCATCAAACTTGCCAAAAGGCATCATTCATGCGGATTTATTTCCTGACAATGTGTTCTTTCTCAATGACCAAGTTTCAGGCCTGATTGACTTTTACTTCGCATGTTCAGATTTTCTGATTCTTGATATTGCCATCACCCTCAATGCTTGGTGCTTTGAAAAAGACGTGAGCTATAACGTCACGAAAGCAAGTCGGCTTCTGAGTGCCTATAGCAAAACAAGACCGATCCAACCAGAAGAGTTAGAGGTTTTACCAATCATCGCTAGAGCAGCAGCCCTTCGGTTTTTGCTCACGCGCACAAATGATTGGCTTGTGACAAACGAAGGCGCACTGGTCGCGAAAAAAGATCCAATGGAATATGTCCGAAAATTAAAATTCCATCAATCGATCACAAATCCCGGGTCTTATGGGTTTAATTCCAATTAAGGTGAAGTCCTTTATCGTCTCAAAACAGCCATGTAGGAAACGTCATGACAAAAATTCAACTCACATGTTTTGCTCAATCAGGAAATGCCTACAAAGCGGCGTTAATGCTTAATCTTAGTGGGGTCGAATGGGAGCCAAAATTCGTTGATTTTTTCAATGGAGGCAGCCGAACGGATGAGTATCTTGAGTTAAATACAATGGGCGAAGTTCCAGTGTTAATTGATGGAGAAAAAACGATCACACAATCTGGGGTCATCCTGAAATATCTCTCTAAAAAATATAATAAATTCGGCGGGAAAACAGAGGACGATGATTTAGAGATTCTGAGATGGCTATTGTGGGATAATCATAAACTGACAAACAATATCGCAGTGCTGCGATATCTCCTGCAATTTGCCAAAACAGGTGAAACTGAAGTGACCCAGTTTTTAAGGGCACGCATTAAACCATGTTTGAAAGTTCTAAATAACCATCTGGATAACTCTTCCTTCGTCATTGGCGCAGAACCAACCATCGCAGATATTTCAATGTGTGGATATCTCTTCTGGCCAGATGAATTTGATGTCTCTTGGGCTGACTATCCTGCTATTGCCTCATGGTTAGATAGAATAAAAGCACTAGATGGCTGGGTGCATCCTTATGAATTAATGCCCGGTCATCCTTTAGCTAAATAAAAGATAAAACCCAAAACCCATTCAGGCCCAAACTTCAAAGTCCAGCCTCAAACCCTGCAAGCATAAAAAATCTTGTGAGGGTGTACGATGATTGAAAGAAAATTAAAATGCCAAATGAAGAAGACAACGCAATCGTCATATATACAGATGGCGCCTGCTCAGGAAACCCGGGTCCAGGTGGCTGGGGTGCTGTTTTAATTAAAGATGATCACCGCAAAGAAATAAATGGCGGCGAAGCTGAGACCACAAACAACCGCATGGAACTGATGGCAGCAATTGAAGCGCTGAACGCTTTGAAAGCCGTGCCTTCAGATGTAGTGCTCTATACAGACTCAAATTACGTCAAAGGCGGCATCACCAGCTGGATCCATAATTGGAAGAAAAACGGCTGGAAAACAGCCGCGAAAAAGCCCGTTAAAAACGCAGACCTGTGGCAAGATTTAGTTGAAGCGGAAGAGAAACACAACGTCACCTGGCGCTGGGTAAAAGGCCACGCTGGCCACCCAGAAAACGAACGCGCCGACGAACTAGCAAGAGATGGAATAAACAAGATCGGGGAGTAGTTTTGGTGCGGTGCCTCACTTGAGAATTAGACGTTCGACTGTTTTTCTCGATATGCACAACATCAAATTGTTTATAAAATGGTTAGAAATTGTAAAGTCAGGCTCATGGTTTAAATTTGACAAAATTGGTCATATTCTTTACTATTACTACAGAGCTTGGCAAAAGTTCCTTATCGAGATAATTTTTTCTAAAAAAATATCTGCCTTAGATGGCAATGAGTGTGGCGCACAAGACCGCACCTCTTTTCAGCAAATTTTAACTTTATAGTTTTGCGCCTTATGGCTTTGAATGCGACCTCTGTATCGTGCAGGGTGGGCGTATGAGCACGGCATTTTAATGTGCTCACAATATAGGCGGTATGACCATGTCTGTCGTTAAATTCCCTAAGAAAAAATCAAATTCAAAAGAACAAAAAACAGCAATTATTTATTGTGAAAACAATTTTGGTAAAATAGATGGTAAAACGGCTAATGGCCTGGTCCGATATTCTGAAAAATATAAAATCTTAGCTGTTATAGATAGCACAAAAGCTGGGCTCGATGCTGGAAAGATATTGGATAATGTAGCAAATAATATTCCTGTGTGCAGTGATTTCAAGAAAGCTTTAAGATTCACAGATGAGGTGCCAGACAGTTTCATCTATGGCATGGCTCCTTTGAGCGGTATGCTCTCCGAGCAAGAACGTGGCATCATGCTCGAGGCCATTAATCTTGGAATGAATATTGTGAACGGTCTTCATCAATTTCTCAATGATGATCCTGAATTTGTAGCGGCAAGTGTTGCTAAAAATGTAAAAATTTTTGATGTACGAAAACCACGTGATAAAAAAGACTTGAAAGTATTTACCGGGCGTATCAAAGACGTCACTTGTCCTCGTATTGCTGTACTTGGTACTGATGGTGCGATCGGCAAACGCACAACCGCAACCATATTGACCAAAACTCTGAATGATCATGGTATTAAAGCTGTGATGGTTGGGACAGGCCAAACAGGGTTAATCCAGGGAGCGCGTCATGGAATTGCAATTGATGCTATTGCGCCTCAATTTTGCTCAGGTGAAATGGAAGCGGCTGTAATAGAAGCTTTTGAAGTAGAAAAGCCTGATGTGATTGTCATCGAAGGGCAAGGTGCCCTTAGTCATCCAGCCTACCTAACCTCTGCTTATATTTTGAGAGGCAGTCGCCCTGATGGTGTTATCTTGCAGCATGCACCAAAACGTACGAACTTATCGGATTATCCCGAAGTTCCAATGCCAAGCGTGACGAGTGAGATCAACCTCATCGAAACTTTTTCCAAAACAAAAGTTATAGGTCTCACTATTAATCACGAAAACATGTCTGATGAGGAGATCAGCAGCTCTATAAAACTATATGAAGAAATTCTCGATATTCCTGCAACGGATGCTTTAACCCGTTCAAAAGATAATCTGTTAAACATGGTGTTATTAGCCTTTCCAGCACTAAATAAAAAGGTTCCTTTGGTTGCTGTATGAGTGCGCGATTGGAAATCAACCTTAACAAAATACACCATAATGCACATATTTTAGTTCAACGTTTAGCCGTTCATGGAATTTCAGTAACAGGAATCTCAAAAGCAACACTAGGCTCGCCCACAATCGCTAAAGTTTTTCAAAACGCTGGTGTCACCATGCTTGGTGATAGTCGCATTGAAAATCTTGAAAAAATGAAAGAAGCGAATGTCAGCGCTCCTATGACTCTCATTCGTACTCCAATGCTGAGCCAAATTGACCGTATCGTAGAATCTGCTGACATTAGTTTTAATACTGAACTTAAAATTATTAAAGCGCTCTCTCGTGCATCAAACCTAATAGGCCGAACACATGGCATTGTCTTAATGGTCGAACTCGGAGATTTACGTGAAGGTATAATGCCAAGTGATGTTGAAACTATAGTACGTTCCGTCATCAAACTTCCGAATATAGAATTTCAAGGTATCGGAGCTAATTTAGCTTGTCGTAACGGCGTAACGCCAGATGATAAAAATATGGCCGAACTATCTGCATTGGCAAATTCAATCGATAAAAAATTCGGTATTACAATGAACATAGTATCCGGTGGTAACTCATCAAACTTAGAATGGGTTTTCAGGGGTTCAACCATAGAGGGAAAAGAGAGCTCAAGGCAAATAGGCCGCATTAATAATCTGCGTTTAGGGGAAGCAATCCTGCTAGGTCGCAATCCTTTAGATAGAGAACCAATTAAAGATCTATATACAGATGCTTTCAATCTTATTGGAGAAGTAATTGAGTTTAAAGTCAAACCATCAAAGCCTTGGGGTGAAATGGCACAAGCTGCATTTGGCACCCCGCCACCTATTAAAAACCAAGGAAACATACATCAAGTTTTATTGGCAATAGGTGAACAAGATACTGATACAGGTGGCCTAACCCCATCAGCCGGTTTCGAAATACTTGGGGCCAGTAGTGATCACATCATTTTAAACGCAAAAGAAAACAGTCTAGCCATTGGTGATGAAATCACATTCGAGCTAAACTACAGCGCCCTCTTACGCTCTATGACCTCACCCTTTGTCAATAAAGTTATGGAAGAGTAATTTTTGTAGTCGAGTTATACGACTGGATGAAAAACTATATTTCGGTTTTTAGCACTGAGGAAAATCCAACAAACCTAAGACATTGCGATATGTAAATGTTCAGTTGCACAGTTACTTGTGAGCAACCTAAAGCGCCAACAAAAAAATCAATGCCTAAAATTACAAATAAGGAAGTGCTCTACTGCAGAGCACGGACATGACACCACAGGTGTTCGGCACACAAGATCAGTCCGAACGGAGTAGTGCGGTTTTGAGATTGGGAAACTTAAAGCATCAAGAAAATGCGAGTACGGATAAACTGATCGCAAGAAAAGCACCGCCCCTCGGAGGGCCTGCTGCTTTGTAGCGCGGTTGCTTGTAAGCAACCTAAAGCGCCAACAAAAAAATCAATGCCTAAAATTACAAAGAAGGAAGTGCTCTACTTCAGAGCACGAACATGACGCCGCGAGGCGTCCGGCACTTAGTGCCGCCCCTCGGAGGCTCAAGCGCGATTAAGCGCTTGAAATAGCCGTGAGAGAAAATTACGAGTCTTTAAACACCCGCTCACGTTGTTCGTGGCGTTCTTGTGCTTCAAGAGACAAAGTAGCAATAGGGCGCGCGTTCAAGCGGGCAACGCCAATTGGCTCACCGCTCTCTTCGCAATAGCCATATTCACCTTGGTCAATACGAGCAATCGCTTCTTCAATTTTAGAAATGAGTTTGCGCTGCCTGTCTCTGGTGCGCAGTTCTAATGAACGATCTGTTTCAGAGGTGGCCCTGTCTGTTATATCAGGATGCTTTTCGCTATCATCTTGTAAGTGCTGAATGGTTTCTTTAGTGGCTTCTAAAATTTCAGCCTTCCAGTTGAGTAATTTCTGGCGAAAATACTCAAGCTGCAGTTCATTCATAAATGGCTCATCTTTAGAAGGGCTATAGCCTTCAGGTAGAATGATACGGCCATCTTCAGTCTTAGAAACTTTTGAATTTTTCTTCGTTGCCATTTCTTCCCTCTCCTTAACTCACGCGCCGAACTTACGTCGAATTTATTAATGAGTGTGAATGGTATTTAAAGTGATCGGTGTGGAAGTCAAGTGAAACTAGGTTTTCTGATTAATCAAATGAGTAAAATAAGGTAAATATCGCGTTTTCGTAGCTAGTTAACAGAGTCTGGTGACAGTGATATTAAATTATTGAGACTTTTGCTGGGCTAGCTTCGCCAATTCCACTTCAGCTCTTAATTCAATAGAATTCAGCACTTTCTTTAAATCCTGATGGCTATCAAGCTTTTGCGGATTCGTTGCCAAAGTTTTTAAACGATTAAGTGTTGATGGTGATACACGCCCATTTAAAAGCCCAACCTTGAGTTGATCAAGCATATCCAGCATGTCAGTGCCCCGTTTGACCGCCACTTCAGCCTGTGTTTTTGAGCTATCAACCTCTTGAGCACTTAAAAGCGCGCCAATATTGTTAATATTAGAGGTTGCCTGCGCTCCGGTGAGTGTCGCAGCAGGTGTAGGTACACCCAGCGTAAATTTAGCGCCAGTTGAGTTTACTTGCGAAGCAGATGACTTCTTCTTTGTCCTGGCTAAATCTTTTGGTTTTTCAATCCGCATAATATTAAAGTCACCCCATCATGAATCTAAGTGTCTAGTTTATCATAAGTTTAGGCTTTCCGGCATTGAAAGCTGCAAAAAACCCACATCTACTTCAAAGCGGTTATTGCCCCGGTTGTTAGTGGGCAATCTGAAGGGGCATTAAAATCGCCCCGGTTGCTAGTGGCAACCTGAAGGGACATTAAAACTGTGGCGGTTGCTGGTGGGCAACTGAAGCCACACTAATAATTCGCATCTGAAACGCCACTTAAAATCAATTGCAGTGAGAGAAAAGACTCACTAGGTCATTTTTGCCGGGAAAAGGTAAAAAAAGAAAAAATAGATCGGCAAAAATTACCGTTTCCAAAGATGAATGATTGAAAAAAACATTTAAAGTAAATGAAAATCCAAAAAAAACATAATAAAAACAATTGCTTAGATGGTTTTGCCAATTCTGGCACATTTCTCGCTATTTAAGAAGCAAATCCTCGCGTGCCCTATGGCCATTTGTATTAAAAATGTCCCAAATTCTGTAGGTAACCGAAGGAACAGTTAAAAAGCTAACTAAACCGTGTCGGTTGCCTGTGGGCAAGCTTAAGGCATAACTAAAGAGTTTCTAATTGATGATAAACAGAGATACATTAAGGTCAGTTTTTCTAAGCTTTAAGAGCCCATGTCTTTGTGGTCTGGTTAGTGTTCGCGGCTTTAAGAATATAAAACAAAAATTGCTCGTATCGCTTTTAGTAAGTGCTCAGCTCTTATCAGTGTCAATTGAGCCAGCCTTTGCGTCATCTAGAATTAAAGACCTGGTAGACTTTGAAGGTATTAGGGAAAACCAATTGGTTGGCTATGGTCTCGTAGTCGGCTTGAATGGCACAGGCGACAGTCTCAATAACTCCCCTTTCACCAAACAATCACTTCAAGCTTTACTTGAACGCTTAGGGGTAAATACGCGTGAATCAGACTTAAGAACAGCGAATGTCGCAGCCGTAATGGTTACAGGCAACCTGCCTCCCTTTTCAACCCAGGGTACAAGGATGGACATCACGGTGTCTGCCATAGGTGATTCAAAAAGCTTACAAGGCGGAACGCTACTCGTCACACCTCTTTTAGCTGCAGACGGTAATACCTATGCGGTTGGTCAAGGTCCGGTTGCAGTCGCTGGTTTTAAAGCTGAAGGGGATGCTGCAAGTGTTACACGGGGCGTGCCAACCGTTGGTCGAATCTCAAACGGAGCGATTATTGAACGAGAAGTGAAATATGCCCTTAAAGATCGCCGCACAATGAGATTGGCCCTTAGAAACCCAGATTTAACAACTGCAAAACGCATTGCAGCTGCCATCAATACATATACAAGTGAAAAAACAGCCCATGCAGTTGACCCAGCTACAGTTCGCTTGGATGTTCCATATTCTTATCGTGGTGACATCATTGGTCTACTCACAGATATCGAACAATTACGAATTAAGCCGGATCAGCAGGCAAAAGTTATCATTGATGAAAACACTGGTATCATTGTGATGGGCAAGGATGTGAAGATATCTACCGTCGCCATTGCTCAAGGAAATCTAACAGTTTCAATTGCTGAAACGCCAGTTGTAAGTCAGCCAAACGAACTTGCCCCAGAAAGCGCCGAGACAGTAGTGGTGCCAAGAACAGCTGTTGGTGTCACCGATGATAAAGAAAAGAAGCTGGCTATTCTCCAGTCTGGTGTCACCTTAAGAGAATTAGTCGATGGGCTGAATGCACTAGGCATTGGTCCAAGAGATATGATCGCCATTCTCCAGGCGATTAAATCAGCTGGTGCATTGCAAGCAGAAATCGAGGTGCTCTAATGGCCGATCAACTAGGAATTTCAGCATTTCAAGCCTATGCGGCACCAAAGCAGACTATCAAATCATTAGCTAACTCAGTGCGGGCAAAAGCTGAAGTTTTTAAAGTAGATGAAAGCAAGCCGGCAGTTAATGGTCCAGAGAAAGTAGCGGGGCAAAACGCGGGGAAAGTTGCCGTAAAAGCAAAAGACCCAACAGTTCTGAAAGCTGCGAAAGAATTTGAAGCAAGTTTTCTAACGGCCATGCTTGAGCAAATGTGGACGGGCATTGAAGCTGAAGCTCCATTTGGTGGCGGTCACGCAGAAAAAGTTTATCGATCCATGGTGGTCGGCGAATACGCAAAATCCATATCTGCCGCTGGTGGTATCGGCATTGCAGATCAAGTTTACAGAGAAATTTTGAGTGCACAAGAAGGACAAAGTTAAGATGAATAATGCACAAATAGCACCTGAAGTTGAAAATATGTCGAAACACGACGCGCAGGATTTATGCGAGCAACTTTACAATACAACGCATGAACTAATTTCTTTGTTAGATCAGGAAACAGATTTACTTCGAAAAGCCAAGACCCAGGAGATCACTCCGTTTCATGTCAGAAAAGGGGCTCTTACAGCAACCCTGTCTCATCATATGGCTCGGTTTCAAAACAATGCAGACAAGATGAGACAATTGGCGCCAGATGAATTAAAAAATCTACAAAATCAAAAGAAAGAATTCCAACGCTCCATCGAAGCTAATCACGCAGCGCTCACCGCCATGCAAGCTGTGTCTGAGCGCATCTTGCAAACAGTTGCCAATAAAGCTGCCAAAAAGCAAAACGGTCCGGAAGTATACAATGCTGGTGGTCATGTTGGGAACGCAGGTGTGCAACGAAGTGCCGCCATTAACATTGACACGAACCTTTAATTTCTAAATATATTCATCTCTGCCAATTCATGTTGTGAGAATTAATTATTGTTAGAATAATCAATTAAAACAGGCCAATTAATATTTAAAGGCCTGTTTTTTATTGATTATTTAGTCATTTGGTTTGTTTTGAAAAACTCAGTAACTCTTAATTAACTGTAACTTTAGTCAATCAGCTTTGTTAATAAATTTTTTCCTTCCTTTTCATATAACCGGTTGTGTCGCACTCGAAACATGTGCGTCCGTCTCACAGGGAGACGAGTAATAACAACCTAGAAAAGGTATGCGTAAAATGGCTGGAACTACCACACTATCAAGTGCTGTTCGCACAAATCTGTTGTCACTTCAATCAACAGCGAATGCACTAGCAAAAACCCAAGAAAAACTAGCAACAGGTCTTAAAGTAAACAGTGCGTTGGATGATCCAACAGCATTCTTTACAGCGTCTTCATTGAATAGCCGCGCTAATGACTTGTCTCGTTTGCAAGACTTTGTTGGCAACTCAGTTCAAACTCTGAAAGCTGCTGACGAAGGTATTCAAGCGATTACAAAATTGGTTGAAAGTGCTGAAGCCACAGCACGTCAAGCATTAAACTCAGCTGGAAACACAGCAACAGCAACAGGCACAGTTGATACAACTGGCGGCGCTGTTGATTTCACAGATGCAACAATCACAGGTAATGTTGACCTAACAGGTGAAACAGATATCGGTG
Source organism: Methyloligella sp. (assembly GCA_021604645.1). Lineage (GTDB taxonomy): Bacteria > Pseudomonadota > Alphaproteobacteria > Rhizobiales > HXMU1428-3 > HXMU1428-3. Next base: position 11,076 of record BQJJ01000020.1, on the reverse strand, counting down.
CTAACGTTGCTGGTATCGCAGATGGTGACAGCTTCACAGTTTCTGTGGGCGGTGCATCAGCAGTTACGATCACTATCGCAGATGGTGATGGCGTAACTGACTTACTGGGAGATCTAAATGCAGTAACCGGTCTATCAGCAAGCTTAGATGATGATGGCAATTTGTCATTAACAGCTGGCGGTGAATCAATTCAAATTACTGAAGGCACAAACACACCTGCAGCAGCACTTGGTCTTTCTACAACTCTTACAGAAACTACCAATTCAGCTGGCACAGCTTATGGAGATAGTTTCTCTGTACAAGTTGGCAGCGGTACAGCAACAACAGTTACATTTGGTAATGGAACTGGCGAAGTTGACACGGCTGATGAAGTTGTAGCGGCATTAAATGCAATTGATAACGTCACAGCATCAGTTGGTGATGATGGCACAATCAGCATCGAAGCTACAAATGGTGAAGACCTAACAGTTACTGAAGGAACAGGTACTCCTTTAGATGACCTTGGCATCACTGCTGGAACAACTGCAGCAGCAGCAAACACAGACCGTGCAGCATTTGCAGCACAATTTGATGAGCTTCGCACACAAATCAACCAACTCGCAGCTGACGCCAGCTTTAATGGCAACAACTTGCTTGCTGGTGATAGTCTATCAGTAACATTCAACGAAGATAGCTCTTCTTCATTGACAGTAACTGGTGTGAACTTTGACAGTGCAGGCCTTGGAATTGACAGTTCAACTGACACATTCCAAAAAGATAGCGATATCAATGCAGCTCTTTCAGATCTGACTGCAGCTACAAACACACTTCGCTCTCAATCATCAAAATTTGGTTCTAACTTGTCTGTTGTGGAAACACGCCAAGACTTCACAAAGAACCTAATTAACGTGCTTGAAACTGGCGCAGCTAACTTAACACTAGCAGATACAAACGAAGAAGGTGCAAACCTACTGGCTCTACAAACTCGCCAGCAATTGTCATCAACTTCGCTATCTCTAGCGTCTCAAGCTGACCAAAACGTTCTACGTCTCTTCTAATCACCTTTAGAAGAGCCAGAATAAGTCTATTCTAATAATAAGAACATCATAAAAAAACTAAACGGGCCCTTTCCCCCAAAGGGCCCGTTTTTTTATGTAAAATATTCAGTAGAAAAAAACTAATAGATACATAATCCCAGCTCATAATCCGAAGAAGGAGTGACGCCTTATTCGGCGGACTGACATGGTAAAGCGCTAGCGCGGTTACATAATGGGTAATCTAAAGCGCAGATAAAAAAGTAGCCCGGTGCACAAGATCAGCGCGAACAGAGCGGAGCGAGTACGGATAAGCTGATCGCAAAAATGTACCGCCCCTCGGAGGCCCAAGCGCTTTAGCAGCGCGGTTGCTAAGTGGGCAACTGAAGCGCTACTAGAAAGCTATAGTCGTGAGAGATAACAAAAAGATATGAATAAGGAATTTGCTATCCGAAGAAGGAGCGCAGCCCTTTTCGGGCTGAGGGACATGGCAAGCTTGCTTGCCCGGCGTGAGCGCCGCCCCTCGTAGGCCCAAGCGCGTTTAAGCGCTTGGAATAGCCGTGAGAGAGAAAGAAAGAGAAAACTAAGCCGCTTTAGAAACAAGCTTGCGATTAATCATAGATTCAGCGATTTGCACTGTATTAAGAGCAGCACCCTTGCGAAGGTTGTCAGAAACAACCCAAAGTGAAAGACCATTTTCTACAGTTGCATCTTCTCGAATGCGAGATACAAATGTTGCGAAATCTCCAACACATTCAATTGGTGAAATGTAGCCACCGTCTTCTTGTTTATCAATGACCATAATTCCCGGCGCCTCTCTCAAAATTGAGCGCGCTTCTTCAGGTGTGATAGGTTGTTCAAATTCAATGTTCACAGCTTCAGAGTGGCCAACAAAAACCGGCACACGAACAGCAGTGGCGGTTAGCTTGATTTTAGGGTCGAGAATTTTCTTGGTCTCAACCATAAGCTTCCATTCTTCTTTGGTATATCCATCTTCCATAAACACATCAATATGCGGAATAACATTAAAAGCGATTTGCTTTGTAAACTTAGTTGGAGTTGGTTCATCATTCACAAAAATGCCTTTGGTCTGTAGCCAAAGTTCATCCATTGCTTCTTTACCACCACCAGATACTGACTGATAAGTCGAAATAACAACTCGCTTAATTTTAGCCGCGTCATGAAGAGGTTTTAAAGCCACAACCAATTGAGCTGTTGAACAATTTGGGTTGGCTACAATGTTCTTTTTGGCAAAACCATCAAGGTCTTCAGCATTCACCTCAGGCACAACAAGAGGCACATCAATATCATAGCGCCAAGCTGAAGAATTATCGATAACGACACATCCCGTTGCAGCAATCTTTGGCGCCCACTCTTTAGAAATCGTGCCACCAGCAGATAGCAAAGCAAAGTCACATTGAGAAAAGTCAAATTGCTCAAGGTCTTCACATTTCAACGTTTGATCGCCAAAGCTAACTTCGCGCCCAAGCGAGCGCCTGGAAGCAATAGCAAAAACCTGGTCAACCGGAAATTGACGTTCTTCTAAAATAGTAAGCATTTCTTGGCCCACATTTCCTGTGGCACCAACGATGGCAACATTATAGCCCATAACTTAAGTCTCATTCATTGATAGAGGAAGCGATTAACCGCTTAAATAATATAAAACGATTATCTAATGCTTAAAGTGCGAATTGTCCATATGCTTTTAAAACATTGTGATCGAACAGTTACCTAAAACTCTAATATGAACTTGGAGAGTAATTACGAGTTTTAAAAAGCTTAGCTGAGTAAACATGGGGTGTTGTTGCAAAAAAGAGTTTTAAAGGAGTCATTTAAAATTTTGTCACAAGAATAACAGCAACGATCTCAGCCATAATAAAAGCAAAAATCATCCCGAAACCAAGAGAATTAATGGAACCCGTTTCTCGAGATTGATTTATTGTTGTTGATGTGCCGCGATACCAAAGCAACAGGGCAAATACAGAAAGAATGGAAAAAGAGGTCATGCTATAGATTAAAGTAGCTAAGGGGCCAAGCATCTGATTCAAAGAAATAACAGGAACCAAGCCAAATCCTACAAGCATCTGTAAAATAATAAAAAAACTAATATATCTTGTTTGTTTCATGTGTAACAGATTAGCAAAAAAGCCTTTAAAAAGCATGTGAAGAGTATTTCAATTTTTATTGAAAATAGTGAAATTAACTTCAGATTTGATTTTTTTGAAAATTCAAAAATGACAGGGTAAAAGGCCATTTCTATCATTTCTCTAAAATTTTAAAATGCTTGGGTTGTGGCTGAAAGGCGAAGTTGACGCAGAATTTGATGCGGCCATAAAGGCAAAATAGCAAGCTTAAATCTTAGAAGAAAATTATTGGGCTTGTGCTACAGCTTCTTCTGTGGTTTCAGAACTTGCATCTTGCTTTTGAGATTTCAGCTGCACAACTTTTGGCCGTCCCATGGCAAAGCCTTGTAAATAATCAATTCCCATATCTCTGAGGAAACAGGCTGTTTCTTCATTATCAACCCATTCTGCAACCGTTTTCATATCAAAAGATTTTGCAAGCGCAATCAAAGATCCAACAAAAATCTGATCCTCTTTACATTGCAAAATATCTTTAATGAAATCGCCATCGATTTTCACAACATCGACATCGAGAACACGTAAGTTTTTATAAGAAGAATAACCAGCACCAAAATCATCAATGGCAACAGAGCAGCCAAGGTCTCTGAGGCTAGCAACAAAACTGGCTGTTTCTTCAAGGTCGTTAATCGAAACAGTCTCAGTAATTTCAACCATCAAACGTTCGATCACTGATCTATCACGTCCAGCTTTTGCTCGCATAACGATTAACCAGTTTGGATCATTGGTCGTCAAGCTAGATACATTCAATGCAAGGTGAAGCGCTTCATCTTCTTTAAGAAGGTCAATAGCCAGCTCAAGTGTACGATAATCAATAAGACGGCAAAGCCCAAGCTTTTCAGCAATCGGTAAAAATTCACCTGCTGGAATCATTTCACCATCGTTACATTCCATCACCAAAAGACATTCATAATGCTTAGCTTTGCGTGTGGAAGCATCAACAATTGGCTGTAATGAGAGATGCATGCGCTTATCATTCAGCGCTGAAATAATTTCATCAGCAATTTGCAAGTTCCGTTGGCGATGCGCCTCTCTCTCCGACGAATGCTCATAAACAACATAACTATTTGCTGACTTACGTTTCGTGTTATCAAGCGCTTCTAACGAACGTGAAACAGCCTCCTGAGCACTGTTCGCATATTGAGGCATCACCACACCGCCAATTGAAATAGTAACAGGAATAATGCCTTTAGAGGTCCGAATGGGTTCATCTGCAATGCTGTTTAATAGGCGAAGAGCAGTGCTATGTAGGGCGTCAGGACCGCAGCGCGGTAAGATTAAGCCAAATTTATTCGCTGAATAGCGACCAATCACATCATGTTTACGCAAAGCTTTAGCAAGCTGATAGGCAACAGCTGCGATGACTTCATCACCAAGCTGGTAGCCAAATGTATCATTGATGATCGAGAGGTTATCAATAGCTGCGATAACAAAGGAGCCAAAGAGGTTGTTTTTGCGAGACCAAACAATTTGCTCTTCAAGAGCCTCATGCAATTTAATTCTGTTCTTCTGGCCAGTAAGTTCGTCATGCTCACTTAAATATTTCAAACGAACGGTCTCAATACATTCATTCTCATTTTCAAGCATGGTATCAAGTGAGCCAAGTTGCTCAGCTGTCAGATTCACACCATTTAAAGCAGGTGGAGTGTCATCCCCAAGGATCCGGTTAATTTCTTCAAGAGTGGCCGAATTATCAGGGCTCTCAGCTTGAGGGCTTTGCTCATCACTTAAGTCTGATTTCTTAAAAACAGCCTGATTTTGATTCTCTATATCCGACACTAATTTGTCCTAACCCTGAACGTATGACCAGCTCTACCAATGTGTGAGAAATCTGCGTTTCGGTAACAATCGCATATTAGTGTTGTTTCTTGGTTAATTTTCAGAAGCTACTGGCGCAGAAGTTGCTTTGTTATAGATATAACTGAAAACTGGACGATTTTTGTTTTTAACAAGCACAAAATATCAAAATACAGCTTCAAAATTGTCCCAAGATGGAACGAGACACTTGAAAATTACCGCAAAAAAACAAGTAAACAGTATTATAACTAACCAATCGGTAGATTTAGAGTACTCGCAAACAAGAGAAAATCTAGTAAAAAAGCGCGAAAACAGTCCGTCTCAATTCACTGAAAGACGAAAAGGGGATCGCCGTAAATCAGTTAAGTCTCAGAAAAATATATCTTTCGGTGGTAAAAACCTTGTACGCAATCTAGGTGGTAACCCTGAAAAAAAATGGTTGAAAGATCCCAAAATTATTCCAAACGCGATGACTAAAGCCTATCAAAAAACAACTGAAACTCACGCCGATTGGCGTTTTCCAGCCCGTTTAACGCTAAAAGAGGTGTAACCTGCCTAAGCGTCTGAAGCAAAGAAGTTAAGTTCAGGGAAGTATGGGCAATAAAAAAGGGCACCGTGAAGATGCCCTTTAAAAAAGATAAATATTGGTCTAAGTCTTCAATTAATGCGTTGGTAATCCAGCGCCAACATTTAAATCTCGGCGCGCTGCTCTAATGGTGACTGAGAAACCAGCAATCACATCAATTAAGCAAATAATCATGATGATAAAGAAGACAGATGTTGCAGCCTCTTTAACAACCAAGAACTCAATCAAACAAATCACGAAGACCAGAGTTGAAAGACCATGATCAACCAGACTGTTTCCACCTGTTCTAGTCGCTTTTAATATTTCCATAAATAATAGACCAAGAGATAAAATCACAAGCAAGTTGCCAAGAGTAAAACTCCAAGTTGCACCAGATAGCATCGGAACTTGAAATAAGACTTCATTAAAAACAACTGAAGGATCAAATACACCAGACGCATCAGCTTTATCAGGGCCAAAAATAAATACGATGATATTATAGACAATCACCGAAACCAATAACCAAGGTAAACTCAAAATCATAAGGGCCACTCCTCAAAAAGACACTGATCGCATCATGTGCGATTTTCTCAAAAAATTCTACAAACACATATAAAGCTAAATAAAAGAAATTAATATGACCATTTAGCAATAATTAAACAAAGAGTTTTTCATTTTCGAAAAACCAAAAACTAACCAATACCCATATCTCTGCGTGCAGCGGTAAGACTAACTGAAAACCCTGCAATCACATCAATAAGCGCTGTAATCATAATAAAGAAAAACAAGGACGTTGCCGCAAACGGCACCATGATGAATTCAATAAGGCAAATTATAAACACAATCACTGAAAGCGCATGATCAACAAGCGTGATGTCAGATGTACGAGCAGATTTAATAATTTCAACAAACAGAGCTAGAAATGCCACCAATAAAACTAGGTCACCTATCGTGAAAGTCCATGTGCCTCCAGAAATAAGGCCCATTGAAAAAAGTTCGGTGCCAAAAGTCCCAGCATAATCACCAGTTTCATCCGCCCCACCAGTAAAAGCAATGATGTTATATAAAATGAGAGAAACAATCGTCCATGGCAGGTTTAGCAGCATAAAATGGCTCCATTTATTAAGCGATGCAGCAGATATACAAATGATATCATAAAACTAAAACAAGATATTAACTATAAAACTTAAGAAAGAAAAGGTAAAGATCAGCCCGAGCGGAGTTTCTCGAGCACGGACAAGCTGATCGAGAGAGAAAAGATCAGCCCGAGCGGAGTAGCGCGGTTTGGCACTAGGAAACCTAGAGCGCCCAAAAATGCGAGCACGGATAAGCTGATCGAGAGATAAACAAGCCATACGATGGAGGAGCCCAGCTCATTTTGAGCTGGGGGACATGGCAGCTCTGCTGCCCGGCGCCGGAGTAACTGCCGCTTCAGCTGGGCGGTTGCGTAGTAGGCAACTGAAGCCCAACAAAAAAGTATAGCCGTGAGATGAAGAAAGACAAACAAAAACACAAAAACGCCACTCAATAGATTGCATAAAAAGCAATTTCGAGCAGCGTTTTAGTAATCTCTAAAGAAAGACACTAGTCTCTAAAATTCTTCTTTAGCTTCAAGAATTTGGCGACCACGATACATACCTGTTTTCAGGTCAATATGATGTGGGCGACGCAATTCACCAGAATCTTTGTCTTCAATATAAGTCGGGTTCTTCAGCGCATCTGTAGAACGACGGTGGCCGCGCCTGCTGCGCGTGATCTTACTTTTTGGAACTGCCATAACAGCCTATACCTCAAATATTTAATTAAAACAGCTGTTTAGCGCTCAATCTTTGATAAAATCAAAAAGTTAGAAAACCAAATTGGAAAACCAAAGATGTCGCCGTCTGAGAATTAGGTCTAATCAGACGAGAGCTGTCAAAATTTCATGCGAAAATCATCCCAAAAGTCTAAAGACCAAGGGTTAAGCTGGTTGATATACATGCCTTTTGGCTTTTTGGCTAGCATTTAATGCAAGAATATCAATTAAAATCGTAAAAATCACATAAAATCAGATGCTTAGTGGAGGACACATTTCACCCATGGGCTAGAGTTAACCATTCGCTTTTTGATAATTGCAGCAATCTTGCGCGTATAAGGTCCGGGGCGCCCAGCACGTCGAACAATGGGGTTGGGTAATGCAGCAGCTAATCGAGCAGCTTGAAGTGCCGTTAATTGTTGAGGTTTGCGTTTAAAATGATGAAGGGCTGCCGCTTTAGCACCATAAACGCCTGGCGCCCATTCAACGATATTGAGGTAAATTTCCATTTGACGCCTTTTCGACCACATCATATTCATCATATAGGCAAGAGGTAATTCCAAAGCCTTGCGAATGTAGGAACGGTCAGACCATAAAAATAGGTTTTTAGCTGTTTGCATGGTGATGGTGCTTGCTCCGCGAGGTTTTTTTGCTCCCTCAAGGGCTTCCTCCCAGGCTTTTTCTACTTGTCGCCAATCAATTCCGTTATGCCGACAATATTGTCCATCCTCAGACATAATTACAGCGCGAACAAGCTGAGGTGATATCTTTTCAATATCAACCCACTCATGTCGCAGAAACCCGCCACTTAATTTATATCGTAGCATTTCAGTGGATGTGGGCGGATTAACGTATCGAAGTGTAAATATAGTGAGTAAAGAAGCAACTATAGCCCCAACCATGATCCGGGAAGAGAGATACCAAACAAAGCTAAGAAAGGATTTTGGAGAAAAGTGAACCTTCGAGAAAGGTGCTTTTAAAATTTTATAACTCTTGGCAAACATGGATACTACGATCAAAGTTACGAAAGGGGAGGTTAGCTGAAACAGCCTTTCTTAAACACTCAATTTAGAAACTATGCAATTCTTAAGACTAAAATAATATATAAATCACTTGTCTGACCATAAGATGATATGGAAAAGGTTAAAACTTAAAAATTCAAAGCATTCTATATATTTAAGTCTATCAGCCCCAAAATATATGAAAATTATGATGCCAAAACTGATGAATGTATAAAAAATGACAACAGATAATTTTGAAACCAAACTAGAAAAAGCTGTAAAACAAGTTGAAAACGGCCTGAAGGCACATTTAGCCTCAGATGATGAAACACCTGAAACGCTACTTGAAGCAATGCGCTATGCAAGTCTGGATGGTGGCAAACGCTTACGCCCTTTCCTGGTTAATGAAACCGCCTCTCTTTTCAAAGCAGAGCAGCAGCTGGTCACTGAAGCAGCCATCGCTATTGAATGCATTCATTGTTATTCCTTGATCCATGACGACCTTCCTTCGATGGACAATGATGAATTGCGCCGTGGTCGCCCTACACTCTGGAAACATTCAGATGAGGCAACAGCCATTTTAGCTGGTGATAGTTTGCAAACTTTAGCTTTTGAAATTCTCTCAAATGCACCAACACCAACCAATTCATACATAAAGTCTCAGTTAATCAATGGCCTTGCGAAAGCGGTCGGTAAAACTGGTATGGTTGGTGGTCAAATCAGAGATATGGCAGCAGAAAAATCTAGCGAAGTGAATTTTGCTGATATTCTCATGATTCATTCGCAAAAAACTGGAGCGCTAATTTCATTTGCTGCTGAAGCCGGTGCTATTATTGGTGGTGCTGATCATCATGCAAGAGAAGCTATAAAACTCTTTGGACAAAAACTGGGTCTTGCCTTTCAGTTAAAAGATGATTTGCTAGACGTAGAAGGCACAACAAATGATTTAGGTAAAACCGCTGGTAAAGACCAGGCGTCTGGCAAAGCCACCTTGGTCTCAATCTTGGGTCATGAAAAAGCAGTTACTTTCTTATCAAATTTAAAAGATGGTGCTTTATATGCTCTTGAGCCATTTGGAGAAAAAGCTGAAACTCTACGTGAAGCAACACGTTTTGTTTGCGAGAGACAGAATTAAATCCTATCAGAATTGAACGGTGCCTTTAAACGGTCGATTTTTTGAGCTAGTCCAATGAGAAATATAAGTTATTTTAAAATAAGTGTGAGGAAAAATTGTGCCGAAACTAAGCAAAAACATTTTGATGCGTAAACTGTCTCTCAGTATATTTGCAGCATTCATTTTACAAGTAGCACTGGTGACAAATTCTCACGCAAAAGAACAAAGCTTAACAGCAGAAGAATGGGCCTTGCTTAGATTGTCAGAATATAAGCTCCGAGTTCGCAAGCGCATTGGTCGAGATTATATTGTATCCATAAGCTCATTGCGTAATAAATTTCTGGAAACTTTCGATCAATCAGATTTCGATGGCGATGGCATAACAGCAGAAGATTTTGCAATTCTGGAAATGCAAAAAGATCAAAGAGGATTTGCATTTAAAATCCAGAACTGGTTGATGAAAGATCTAAATAGAGATTTCAAAGTAACGAAAAAAGAGCTGAAACTGTTCTATCACAAACAAGCCAGCAGATCTCTGAGGTCAGGCCAAACATTTATAAGAAAAACCAGAGAGCAAATCGATCAAGCCTTGGAAGATATGATCCTCAGAGACTTGGCGATGGATTCAAATGGTGACAATATTGTCTCTTTTGAAGAAACAAAAAGCTTTTATGAAAATAACAAAAACAAACGCCGCTTCCCGAACAGATTTGGCCGTTTTAATAGATATAATATTTTATATAACAAACAAATCCCGTTTTCTTTTGACCTGAACAACAATGGTGTCATTGAGAAAAAAGAATACCTTCAAATCATCAACCAAACCATCAAACTCTATAACAAAGATCAAAACGCTCTTTTGTCAGCAGAAGAGCAACGAGACGTCGAAACTGCAAAAAAAGCTATACGTCAAAAATTCACCAATAAAAAATTCTGGCGCAAACCACCACGTAAAAAGTTAAATGATGATAAGTTGAGTAAAGAAATTTAAGTGAGTAATTGCCGAACTTAAAAAGGCATTTTCAACTGTGTTGTGTTTGAAATGTAGGGATGAAATACAAGGTTGAAATAAATGACATCATTTTGAAAATGATTTCAAAATTTCAACCTAAGTCTTTCTTTTAAATATGCTTTATCAATTAATAACAATGAGTTAGTTCTTACCAGTCTATCCTTTCAATGTCGGAAAAATCAATAGAGCCTCCATCAGAAAAAGAAATCATTCCATCTGCATCATCAGATAATACAATACTATCTCCATCTGACGATACTATAGTGCCTTCAGTTAATTCGATGGTCCAGTCAGTCCCATATTCTCCTAGTCCATTGCCTCCACCAGAGTCATTAAGTTCAATGGAATCAACCCAATTACCACCACTGCCACCATACACTTGATCTTGGCCATCAAAATGATCGAAAGTAAAAAGGTCGTCACCAGCACCGCCAAAAAGAACATCATTCCCTTCGCCGCCATTCAGAATATCGTTTCCATCACCGCCACTCAGGCGATCATCGCCAGTTCCTCCGCTAAGTCTGTCATCTCCGGCCCCACCGCTCAGGCGATCATCACCGGCTCCGCCACTAAGTCGGTCGTCGCCGGTTCCTCCGCTAAGTCGGTCGTCTCCGGTTCCTCCGCTAAGTCTGTCGTCA
>BQJJ01000019.1 GCA_021604645.1 Methyloligella sp. | reverse complement strand
CACGGGCTATTCCGCTGGTTTCGCAGCGGGCCCTCCGCTGGGCGGCACTAGGTGCCGGACGCCCATGGCGTCATGTCCTGACGCCGAAAGGGCGTCACTCCTTTTTTTATTACTCACGGGCTATTCCGCTGGTTTCACAGCGGGCCCTCCGCTGGGCGGCACTAGGTGCCGGACGCCTATAGCGTCATTTCCTGACGCCGAAAGAGCGTCACTCCCTTTTCGTAATACTAGTTTTTATTTTTGCTGCCACCTCATTAAAGCTCTGAGGTCAAACGAAAAATTGGTGTCAATTTACGAACAGCACTTAACTGAGGATAACTTTTTAAACTTGCACTTTTTAAACATATTTGGAGCTCAAGCTCTATCTAACGATAAGCTTGACAGAAGAGGAATAGAGTATGTCACGTCCTGATTATGTTAATCCAATTGAATGGGAACTTGCTTTATCTATGGCGCGGTCAATTTGCGCTGACGTATTTAGAAAAGGCGGAACTCCTAAAGACGCCTTGCGCACTTATGGCGTTCAACAAACACTGAGCCATCCTAACTGGCAATGTGCGATCGATATTATAGCCTATTCGAATTGTGCGTCTGGAAGTTCTAAAACTGCGAAGGCAGCTTAATTTTTTTTCTTTCTCTCACGGGCAATTGCTTTTTTAGTGGCGCTTTAGGTTGCCTACTAGCAACCGCGCTACTTCAGCAGCGGGCCCTCCGAGGGGCGGTGTTTTTTTTGATCAGCTTACTCCGTACTCGATCCGCTCCTTTCGGGCTGATCTGGTGCGCTGCGGAGACACCACCATTGCGCCATCTCCTTCGGCACGAATTCACAAGCATCTGCATGAAACAACTACGCTTAGTTCAAATAAGTGCCTGAGAGGTTTGTGTTCTTTTCTTCCGGGGCACTGAAGTGATTGATGTAGCGATCGCTGATATTTTCAGTTGGCAATATTATCATCACATCTGTTGTGCCGAATTGATGATCAATTACAGCGCCTTCACCGATATATGCTCCCAGACGAAGATAACCTTTGATCAATGGTGGCAGAGCTTTTAACGCTGCCTTCATATCAATCTCTTCTTTTGGCATTAGATTCATATTTACATAACGAGAGTTGTGAGCCTTCACTCTCCACTCCTCAGGAGCCGAAGCATGATGATGCAAGAAGCTTAATGCTAAGGCATGAGCTTGTGGGTCGACACCTTCTAAACTCGCACATCCGATAATAGCGTTTGCTTGATTTTCCTGAATATAAGCCCATAAGCCGCGCCATAAAAGTTCAACTGAGCGTTTGCTTCTGTAAGGCTTCATCACGCATGAACGGCCGAGTTCTAAAAACTTATGAGTTGAACTATGGCGCTCCAGCAGAGGGGCAATATCAAATTCGCTTTGTGAATAAAATCCACCAGATAATTTTGCCATTTCTTCCGTCAAAATGCGATAGGTAGCTACAATTTTTGACTTAGAGGCAAAGGGATAACTTTTACTGTTATATTCATGATCAAGCACCAGAAGATGGTCGCAAATCTTATCATAGACATCGATGTCTCTACGCTTCATTTTGGTTTGCATATCTGGGATGGCAGACATTTCTTTGTAAAAAACTTTGTAACGTAACCTTTGAGCTTTTTTTATTTCTTTTTTACGGGCAGCCAATCTAACTTCGAGACAGCCCATGTGACCGTAGCTCTTTTGTTGCTTTCTTTTTTTTAATAAGCGCGACGTAATTGGCTGATGATGCGCAGCGCCGATGGCTTTATGATCGTTGGCCATATGTGTGATACCGTTTAAATAATGTTTTGATAATGCACCAAGTTTTGTGAATTGACTTTTTGATTGCTGGCTTGTTTCGGCCTCTAACTTATTTTTAAAAACCATGGTAATTGCCTTTGTTGCTATTTGTATCTTTTTTGTACTTCAGATGCCCACTAAGCATCCGTACACTGCACTTCAAATGCCCACTAGCAACCGGCGAGGCATCCGAAAAAACAACCGTTGTTAAATCAACAGGAACGCTTAGAGGTTTCTACCCGTTTAAATTGACAATCTTGTGACACGACCAGAGATTGAATGATAGTCAGATGATCAATCAGCTGCCACAATTTTTAAATACTCGATTGTTTAGACTTGTAAAGCATAAAAAAACCACCGCTTTTCAGTTTTCACTAGAAGCGGTGGTTTTTTAATTTCTGACATTTGAGATGCTGTCAGACCTTCTCAAAGTTATTTCTAACCTAGAGCAGCTGAGCTTTCTTGTACCCGCTGAGTGGCCACATCAACCATTTCTGTTGCTTGGGCTATTTCGTTTACACCACTTGAAATCTCGTTCACACCATCTGCTGCTGTTTGCATATTTGCTGACATGTTACCTGTTACAGCTGATTGCTCTTCAACCGCGGCTGAGATGATTGAAGAAATCTCATTAATCTTACCGATGGTCTCAGTAATTGTTTGAATTGCTGTTACAGCTTCTTCTGTGGTTGATTGCACCATGGCAATCTGATTACTAATTTCTTCCGTCGCGTTTGCTGTTTGACCAGCTAGTGACTTCACTTCAGATGCCACAACTGCAAAACCTTTACCTGCTTCACCAGCTCTTGCTGATTCGATTGTTGCGTTCAGCGCAAGAAGATTAGTTTGCTCTGCAATTTCAGAAATGAGGCTCACAACATCGCCGATTTTCTGAGCTGCTGTTGCCAGGCCTGAAATAATTGTATTGGTATTATCTGCTTGAGACACAGCTTGCATTGAAATTTCCAATGCATTAGTCACTTGCTGATTAATTTCTTGAACTGAAGAAGCTAGCTCCTCAAGTCCACCCGCTACAGCTTGTACATTTTGAGATGTTTGGCCTGAGGCAGAGGCCGCTTCTGTTGCTTGCGAACTTGCGTTCATTACTGCATCTCTGATTTCTGTGATGCCAGTATTAATTTCTTTTTGCGCCTCTTCACGGCGCAAACGATCTTGAATAGCTTGCGTTCTATCTATTGCAAACTTGACTACTTTGTATGGGTTTCCATTCATATCCATAATCGGATTGTAACTGGCTTGGATCCAAATTTCGTTGCCGCCTTTGCCAAGACGCTTATATTCACCAGCTTGGAATTCGCCGAGAGCGAGCGCATCCCAAAATTGCTGATAAGCAGCTGAATTAGCTTCTTCTGGATCCATAAACATACGGTGATGCTTACCTTTGATTTCATCTAATGAATAGCCTACAGCACCTAAGAAATTCTCGTTTGCATTTTGAATGTTGCCAGCGAGGTCAAACTCAATAACCGCTTGAGACCGACTAATTGCATTTACCCGACCAAGTAAACCGGCATATTCCAATTTCTTGTCTGTGATGTCAGTCGCAAATTTAACTACTTTGTAGGCTTTGCCGTTTTTATCTAAAATAGGGTTATAAGAGGCCTGTATCCAGATTTCGCGGCCCCCTTTAGCTACGCGCTTGAATTCTGCTGATTTAAATTCACCAGCCGCAAGGCTTGACCAGAAATTACGATATTCGGCACCATTTGCTTCCTCTGGATCTACAAACATAGAGTGATGTTTGCCCTTGATTTCATCCAGTGAATAGCCGATTGCGCCACAAAAATTCTTGTTGGCTGTGATGATCGTACCGTCCGTTTCAAACTCAATAACAGCCTGAGATCTATCTAAAGCGTCTAGTTTGGCTTGAATATCATTATTTGAGCTTGAAAGTGTGAACATAATTGGAACCCTTAAATCATCTTATAGATTTACATCTCTAGTAGATAATGTAATTGCCCAAAGTTAATTAAATTCTAATTTTTATGCGGTGGAGGAATAACGATTGTTCAATTCTAAGTCATTGTTTTTAATATCTTTAAGTAGTTTTTAATTCATTTTAATAAATTCCGGTTCAGAAAAATTTATCGCTTTCATTACATATCAAACGAAAATTGATGCTTACAGGTGTTCATTTCCCACTTGTCAGATCGCATAAATTTGCTTATTTCCTTGTCATTCGGGTTTTAAGCCAGCTGACCGATATGTGTTTGGCCAATTTTTACTCACAATTTTCAGTAACAAATACTTGTCGTACTTAGGCTAGCTACCTATATACAAGCTATCAGGCACTGCTATTTAAGCAAAAGATGCTTGTGAAGCTTAATGATGCGGAATAGCAAATTTTAAGAAACCGCGTTTCGAAGGATTGACCACTGGTTTGCTCCTGCGCCTTAATTCCATAATTTAAGGGCTGCATTTAAGGGTAAAGGGCTGGTTTATAGCTTCTTTTCGGTTTGTTATAAAATATGAAGGCAGAGGAAATGTCGAAAGTTATCGGAATTGATTTAGGGACCACCAACAGTTGTGTATCTGTTATGGATGGTTCTGCTCCAAAAGTAATTGAAAATGCAGAGGGCGTGCGTACAACGCCATCTATGGTCGCGTTTACCGATGATGATGAACGCTTGGTTGGTCTGCCGGCAAAACGCCAGGCTGTGACTAACCCTGAAAATACGCTATTTGCGATTAAGCGTCTTATCGGTCGTCGGTTTGATGATCCAACCGTGAAAAAAGACCAAAAGCTTGTCCCATATGACATCATCAAAGCAGACAATGGTGATGCTTGGGTTGAAGCTCAGGGGAAACAATATTCTCCTTCGCAAGTTTCAGCTTTTATCTTGCAAAAAATGAAAGAAACAGCTGAGAGTTATCTTGGCTCTGATGTCACTCAAGCCGTGATCACCGTTCCTGCTTACTTTAATGATGCCCAGCGCCAAGCGACAAAAGACGCTGGTAAAATTGCTGGTCTTGAAGTTCTTCGTATTATCAACGAACCAACTGCTGCCGCTTTAGCTTACGGTCTGGATCGTAATGAAGGCGCTACAATCGCTGTTTATGACCTTGGCGGTGGTACTTTTGACGTTTCAATCCTTGAGATTGGCGATGGTGTTTTTGAAGTGAAATCTACCAATGGTGATACATTCCTTGGTGGTGAAGACTTTGATATGCGCCTTGTAGACTATTTGGCCGATGAGTTTAAAAAAGAAAACTCAATTGACCTTCGTAGTGACAAACTTGCATTACAACGCCTGAAAGAAGCAGCTGAAAAAGCTAAAATTGAACTTTCTTCTGCTACACAAACAGAGATCAACTTACCGTTTATTACTGCTGACCAATCAGGCCCTAAACACCTGACTATGAAGTTAACACGGTCTAAGCTTGAAACGTTGGTTGAAGATTTAGTCAAACGCACGATCGCTCCAATGGAAAATGCTCTGAAAGATGCTGGTCTTAAGGCTGGTGACATTGATGAGATTGTTCTTGTTGGTGGCATGACGCGAATGCCGAAAATTACCGAGACTGTAAAAAAATTCTTCGGTAAAGAGCCTAATAAAGGCGTGAACCCTGATGAAGTTGTTGCTATGGGTGCTGCTATTCAGGGCGGTGTTCTTCAAGGTGATGTGAAGGATGTTCTTCTTCTTGACGTAACGCCTCTTTCACTTGGTATTGAAACCAAAGGTGGACGCTTTACACGTTTGATCGATCGCAATACAACCATTCCAACCAAGAAAAGCCAAATCTTCTCAACTGCTGAAGACAATCAGGATGCTGTTACAATCCGGGTTTTCCAAGGTGAGCGTGAAATGGCGATGGATAATAAACTGCTTGGTCAGTTTAACCTCGTTGGAATTCCACCAGCACCAAGTGGCATGCCTCAGATTGAAGTGACATTTGATATTGACGCTAACGGTCTTGTAAATGTTGCGGCTCAAGATAAAGCGACTGGTAAAGAGCACTCTATTCGCATTCAAGCTTCTGGTGGTCTATCAGACGCTGATATTGACCAGATGGTTAAAGACGCTGAATCTCACGCTGAGGATGACCGCAAACGCGCCGAACTTGTTGACGCGAAGAATCAGGCTGAAGCACGAATTCACTCTACAGAGAAAAGCTTAGAGGAATTTGCTGAAAAGGTCGGCGAAGAAGATAAAGAAACCATCGGTATTGCTTTAGAAGAGCTTAAAGCTGCTGTTGAAGGTGATGACTTAGATGCCATCAACACAAAATCTGAAGCTCTGGCACAAGCAGCTATGAAACTTGGTGAAGCCATGTATAAAGATGCGAACCCAGATGAAGATGCTGACGAAGGTTATGATCCAAGTGCCGATGCTGGTAACCAAACAGATGATGACATCGTTGATGCTGATTTTGAAGAAGTGAAAGATGATGATAAGGAAGATAAAAAATCTGCTTAACTGATTTTTTCTTTAAATCATGTTCCGCCGGAAAATTCCGGCGGAACTCTTTTTATTTTCAGAGGGTTCTAACCAATGGTTGAATTCTCTTGAGCAAATTTTTGTACATATAAGATTACTTTTTCTATTCGTACTATTTCTTCATTCGATATGAAGAGCTGATTAGAGAGTTAATTAGAGGCAAAGCTAAATGGCAAAGCGCGATTATTATGAAGTCTTAGGTGTTGACCGTGATGCCGACGAAAAGCAATTAAAATCAGCTTTTAGAAAGCTTGCTAAAGAACTCCACCCTGATCGCAATCCGGGTGATGAAGAAGCTGAAGTTAAATTTAAAGAAATTAATGAAGCGTATGAAATTTTAAAAGACCCGCAGAAACGGGCGGCTTATAATCAACTTGGACACGCCGCTTTTGACGGTGGTGGTTATGGCCAGGGCGGTGGTGCTGGATTTGACAGTGACTTTGGCGCCTCGATGTCTGACATTTTTGATGATTTATTTGGCGACTTTATGGGCGCTGGTGGTGCTGGTGGTCAACGCCGTCAAAAGGCTCGAAATGGTCAAGAGCGCGGCTCTGATTTGCGCTACAATATGGATATTTCCCTTAAAGATGCCTTTGAAGGTAAAACTGCTGAAATCACAGTACCTAGTTCTGTTACTTGTGAGACCTGTGATGGGTCAGGTGCTAAGAAAGGCACAACACCTTCGGTTTGTTCTTCCTGTGCTGGACTTGGTAAAGTTCGTGCTAGTCAAGGCTTTTTCACAATAGAGCGGACATGCCCTTCCTGCCACGGACGCGGCGAGGTGATTTCTGACCCTTGCAAGGATTGCTCTGGCAATGGACGTATGACAAAAGAGCGGGTTTTGAGTGTTAATATTCCTGCTGGTGTTGAAGATGGTACACGCATTCGCTTAGCTGGCGAAGGCGAAGCCGGTCTTCGTGGTGGCCCATCTGGTGACCTTTATATTTTCCTTACCATTGAGCCACATGAAATTTTTAGCCGTGATGGTGCTGATATTTTTTGTAAAGTGCCGATCTCTATGATCACAGCTGCTCTTGGCGGGCAGATTGAAGTGCCAACTGTTAATGGTGAGCGCACGCGGATGAAAATCCCTGAGGGGACATCTACTGCTAAACAATTCCGCCTTAAAGCTAAGGGCATGCCGGTGCTTCGCTCTAAAGCTTCAGGTGATATGTATGTGCAGGTTGAAGTGGAAACACCTAAAAATTTATCTCGTCGCCAGAAAGATCTATTAAAAGATTTTGAAAAAGCTTCCAGTGATGACACTAACCCTGAATCAACAAGCTTTTTTGCCAAGGTAAAAGATTTTTTTGATAAATCTACGGATTAAGTTTTTTCTCTTAATTACACTCTCACGGCTATTCCAAGCGCTTATGGCGCTTGGGCCTCCGAAGGGCGGTGCTAGGCACCGGGCTACGCTGACGCTTCGCCATGTCCTGACGCCGAAAAGGCGTCACTCCTTCTTCTTGTGGCTAGCTCAATAATATCAGACATAATAAAAAACCGGTCTCTTTCGGGACCGGTTTTTTGTTTCTTATTCTCTTCGTTCTTTAGATCCTAACGGCGGAACTTGCGGCGGAAGTTTCTGCGGAATTTGCGGCCATTTTTGAATTTCTTAAATTTGAAGTGACCTTTTTTGTAGAATTTGTGGCCATGGTAACCGCGCTTATATTTGTAGCCATAGTTATAACCGTAGTAGTGGTTATGGCCGTAGTGTTTTTTCCAGCCGCCAGCGCTTGCGCCTGTGGCTGATGCGGTTAGAGCTGTGAAGCTGATTGTTAGAATTGCGATTGCGCTTACGATCATTGTTTTTAAAGTTGTCATTTTAAATCTCCGATTTTGACGTTCAGTTTATCTGTGCTCGCTCTCTTCTCGCGCTTCAGATGCCCACAAAGCATCCGCGCTAAACTCCGCTCAGACTGAACTTGTTTTTCTGTTTAAATTTTTATCTCGTTTGCGCTTTGCTTTATTGCCCCGCGCTGTTGATGATTTGAATTTAGAAGATAGCGGAAATAATAGATGTGTGAATTATCACAAAACGAAATTCGTTTTGTTTCTCTCTCTCACGGCTATTTCAAACGCTGAGCGTTTGAGCCTACATTTTAGTGTGCTTCAGTTGCCCACATGCAACCGCACTGTGCGGCGCTAGGCACCGGACGCCTCTGGCGTCATGTCCTATTGCCCGAAGAGGGCAATACTCCTTCTTCGAAACGCTCGTTTTGTTTTTTCTCTCTCACGGGCAATGGCTTTTTTATACTTCAGATGACAAACTACACTGTCGCTGCACCATGTCCTGACGCCGAAGTGGCGTCACTCCTTCTTCGTATTTCATAATCTGATTTAATTTTGTTTGTTTTTTCAGATTGAAAAAAGCAGAGTTCTTTCTTCTAATAAGGCGATAAGAGCTTTTCTGTAACAGTTTTTAACTTGTCTATTTGATTTTTGTTGCCCTAGTGCTATTAAAAGGCGAAGCGAATAATTAATAAAGCTTGGGGGGCTGACATGCCAGTTAAACTCTTATTTTTTGCCGGTAGTAAACGCGGTGCATCTTTAAACAAACGATTAGCGAAAGCAGCCTCAATAAAGGCGGCTGAATTTGATGCTGAAGTTACGTTTATTGACCTTAAAGATTTTGACATGCCTATTTATTGTGGTGATCTTGAGAAAGAAACAGGTATACCAGACGCAGCGCTTCGTTTGGCTGAGCTTGCTAAAGCTCATGATGGTGTTTTCATCGCTTCGCCAGAGTATAACTCGTCAATTTCACCTCTTTTGAAGAATACGCTTGATTGGGTGTCTCGTATAAGGACTGACGAAACGCCCCCTCGTACACCCTGGCAAGAGGCAAAGGTTTTTGCCATTGGTGGTACCAGCATGGGGCTTATGGGTGGCTTACGCGGTATTCAACTGCTTTCAGCTCTTTTGATAAATGGCTATCAGGTTAACGTGCTACCGCAGACCGTTGCCGTTGGTAAAGGCCATGAAGTTTTAGGTGAAGATGGATCTGTATCAAACCCACAATCTGAAGCCATGCTTAGTGGCGCGATGAAAGCATTTGTTGAAACAGCCACTAAACTGAAATCTGCTTAACGAAAATAAACACGAAGTGAACTGAAATTTCATATGAATAATCGATTAATTGTAGCTCTTGATTTTCCAACCATTGAAGAAGCGCGTGAGTGCGTTAAAGAAATTGGACCAGCTTGCCGGTTTTATAAAATTGGTCTCGAACTTTTGTTCGCTGGTGGGCAAGACCTTGTTCAAGAATTGCTTCATAAGGGACATCAAGTCTTTGTTGATGCCAAACTTCTTGATATCGGCGCAACCGTTCAAAAATCGACGGCCAATATTGCCCTAATGGGCGCTGACTTTCTAACGCTTCATGTTAGCGATAGCAAAACTCTTAAAGCTGCCATTAAAGGGCGCGGGGATAGCTCTCTTAAATTACTCGGTGTAACAGTTTTAACAAATCTTGAGCAGGCTGATTTGATTGAGCAAGGAATTGAGGGGCGCTCTCCTAAAGACCTTGTTTTGCACCGCGCTAAGCTTGCTTTTGATGCCGGGCTGGATGGGGTTATTGCCTCGGCTCAGGAAGCTGCTGCTATTCGTGAACTTGTTGGACCTGACTTCCTAATCGTTACTCCAGGCATTCGCCCAAGCGGGGCAGAGGTTGGTGATCAAGCCCGGGTTACAACACCCAAAGATGCGATTAGTTTTGGTGCAGACTACATTGTTGTTGGTCGCCCGATTACTAAAGCCGAAGTCCCACAAGAAGCTGCCCAAGCTATACAGGATGAGATGGAGGGGTAAATGTGCTTTGATGCGCCTTCAGATTGCCCATTAACAACCGGCGCTTTTTCTCTCTCTCACGGCTATTCTATAAGCTGAAGCTCATAGGCCTCCGAGGGGCGGTGCATTTTTTGCGATCAGCTTATCCGTACTCGCTTCGCTCCGTTCGGGCTGATCTTGTGCGCCGGGCTACGCTGCCGCTTCGTCATGTCACTCAGCCTAAAATAAGCTGAGCTCATTCTTCGAATTGATGGTTTTTTTTCGGCTATGTGCCAATTGCGGACATGTGGATATAAGAGAAATGACGCCGTGTCTTGGTTTGGTTGCGGGTGGTTCTAAGTAGGGTTATAATATATCCTTTGTTTCTATCGCTGTTATTCGTCAGCCAAAAAATCATGGAATGATATGGATCCACTAACTCAAGGTGTGCTGGGTGCCGCATTGCCACAATCGACATTGGGTAAATCGACTAAATGCTCCCCTCACCGTAAATATCCTGTATTACTTGCTGGCCTATTGGGAATGGTTGGTGGTATGGCTGCGGATCTCGATGTCTTGATTTTTTCAAAAACAGATCCGCTACTTTTTCTTACATACCATCGACAATTTACACATTCTCTCATTTTTATACCGTTTGGCGGTTTCATAGTAGCGCTGTTAGTGCACGGGATTTTGTGGAAACGGTGGCAACTGCGATTTTGGCAAACCGTAAGTTTTTGCTCCCTTGGCTACGCAACTCATGCGTTTTTAGATACGGCAACTTCATACGGTACGATGTTGCTTTGGCCATTCGATGAAACGCGCTATTCTTGGCGGATAATTTCAATCATAGATCCACTTTTCACAATACCATTGGGGTTATTTGTCGTGGTGGCTGCCGTGCGAAACAATGTGGTTTTTGCGCACCTTGGTCTAGCATGGGCACTCATATATTTAGGGGCAGGCTGGTGGCAACATCAAAGTGCGCGTGAAACTGCTGAAGATTTAGCGTCGCTAAGAGGACATGCGCCACTTCGACTTGAGGTAAAACCCAGCTTTGGAAACATTCTTGTTTGGAAGAGCGTTTATGAAACCGAAGGTAAATTTTTTATCGATGCTATGCGGATTGGTATAGCGCCAAGAGTGTACGAAGGGACATCCGTCTCAAAACTAAACGCTCATGAGGATTTCCCCTGGCTTGGAAATGACACTCAGCAGGCCAGGGACGTAAGGCGGTTTATTCTTTTTAGTAATGGTTTTACTGCGCTTGATCCGAAAAATTCAAATCGCATTATTGATGTGCGCTATTCTTTTGTTCCGAATGAACTCAATGCGCTGTTTTCAATTGAATTAAGACCGGAAGCAGAGCGAGATGAACATGTGCGATATCAAACTCACCGTGAAAATGCGCGTGAAAAATTTGGACGGCTTTGGCGCATGATCATTGAGCCCTCACCTAAACGATAGCTTTACCAGTTACGCTTTAGATTGCCCACAAGCAACCGCGTTATTACCCTTTGTCTGTGCCGTCTTTTTCTGAGTTATCGTTGGTTGTGTCTGCGATGATTTCTTTTAGGTTCTCGTTTACAGATTCTGACTGTGCAGTAGAGGACGTATCTTGGGGCTCGTTGC
The DNA here is from genome assembly GCA_021604645.1 of Methyloligella sp. Classification (GTDB taxonomy): domain Bacteria; phylum Pseudomonadota; class Alphaproteobacteria; order Rhizobiales; family HXMU1428-3; genus HXMU1428-3. The sequence goes on along the minus strand of BQJJ01000019.1, from coordinate 20,425 downwards.
TAGCTATTTCTTTCGCATCTTCATCTGAAGATTGGCTTTCACTATTTTCATTAGCTCCATAGAGCTTTTCTTTTAGCATTTGAGCAGCTTGCCAGATTGATGTTTTTTCTTCACTACGTGTTACTAACGGGACTGATGGAACTGCTTCTTCAGTTTCTTGTGGGTCTATTTCATCAGTCGTTTTATTCGTTGATTTCAGGTTTAAACCGAGTGATTTCTTTTCTGGTCCATTTTTCTTAAAGGCGGTTCTCACTTCTCCTTTATTTATAATGGCACCTTTTGGTGCTTGACCAAATTGATTAAGATCAAAACCTTTTTGAATGTTTTGCAGCTTATTCTCAGGTGTATTTTTTCGAGCGATCGGTTTTGGTTTTTTAACGGCCGGTTTGTTAAACTGATCCCAGAGATAAACTTGACGAGCCAGGTTTTGATAGAAGGTTTCTTCTATGTGATAGGCAGAGGGGTTTACGCTATCAAGCTTAATATTGTCACCTGCAATTGTCAGCACTTTGGTGACATATTGTTTTTCTTCCGTCATCAGGTTTTTCAAATCGATCACGGCTAAGTAGCCCTTTTCAGGTGAGGGGCCGCTGATCGAGCGGAAGAATATTTTCTTCGTTCGAATGTCTTCCGGTTCGTGGCCATAAATCTCTGTGGACATGCCGAGGCCGTATTTCATCACATCAGCAGGGCTGCCTGTGTTTTCATAAGACGCGGTTTTCGCGCCGATTAGGCCTGCGATAAAGACAAGACTATCAATCGCAATCGCTAGACCAAGAGCCAAATAAGCAAGCCAGTTGCCATCAGCAAAGGCATTTAATGTGACGACAAAGTTTTTGGCTTTATCATCTCTGTTTAAATCAATGCGGCTAAGAATATTCCGGAATGAGTTTGCATCTTTTTCTGGTAAGCCAGATTGTTGGATACAGCGCTGGCCTAACTTTAATAAGCTATCAATTTTGGTTGAGCGGCGACCTTTGCCAATGCTGCATTTATTTTCTTGTGATTTTTGCGCATCTTGTAAGGTGAAAATTCTCGCAGCAACTGTGGCAGTGGCAGCACCTGGTTCACAAGATATCGCGCGAATTTGCGATGCGATTTTTGGAACCTCTGTTAATGCATTATGCAAATTTGTGCAGTTCTTTTGAATGTTTAAAAATGTTGATTGATTGGGCTCTTGCTGGAACCGGTCTCTTGCTGCATCTAAACTATCAATACTCGCAGTTGCTGATAAGTCTTCAACGATATTCGCTGACTGGCGCTTGGTTTGTGCTTCGATGAATTGCTTGGCAACAGAAGCTTTGCCTTCAATTTTTGCCACTTCACCATTGATGAGTTCAAGCTCTTGGGTCAGTTTAGCGACTTTACCATCTAGTGTCTCCAGTCTTGTCGACGCCAAGTCTTTTTGGGTATTTATTACATCTCGCTCAGCTTTGATGCGGCGCTCTTCTTTTTTTATGGCTCTGAATTTTGGCCCCTCGCCTTCGCGACCTGTTGCGCCAATTCCTCTGGATTCTTTCTGGGCTTCAGCCAGCTTAATATCTAGTTGGCGCTGTTTTTCTCGCAATTGTTGGCGTAACTGATCGACTTCAGCGCTTAGGCCAGGCCGGTCTGCTTGAAGGCGGGCGATGCTTTGTTCTATTTTTAATTGCTGAGATTTGAACCCAGCCTTTTGTCCATTGGCCTGGGCTAATGTCTCTTGGTGGCGGGCAATTTCTGCTTGCTCACCACGGAGTTTATTTAGAAGTTGTTGTTCGACTAATTCGGGTGCGGAGCGGGCGATTTTGCCCATCTGATCAAGACGGTCATTATAATTCTTCCAACCTGTTGAACTGACCAAATTATCGATGGCTTCAAATTTACGTTGCTCAACTCGTTTTTTCAGATCCGTTAATACTCCACTGACCTGGTTTTGCGCTCTGATTTCACCAGCACGCTGACGTTCTTCATTGGAGAAGATCGAGCTGAACAAACTATCAAATGAAAAGAAAACTGAAATGGCCATGGCAAAGAAAAAGACAACCCATATCATCCAGACTTTAAAAAAGGATAGGGGCCCCATAATCGCGTGAACGAGCCGATTTTTTTGTTCTTTGTCATCATTTTTATTTTTAACTGGAACTAAAGTTTCACCGATCATCCAGGCGCTGACTAGCATGATACCTTGGACGCCAAATGTAATGAGAAAACACAGCACGGGAGAACGGGTGAAGTTGGTCATGCCTTCAAAGGTTGTCCAACCTGAGGCTAAAGAGAGGGCTAAGCTGGTTAGACCCATGAGGAACAAACGCTCATTTGTCAAAGCCGTTCGCATCAAGCCACCAAAAACCATTGCTGGTGCGCGCAATAAAGACATTTAGACTAAACCCCCGGTCTATATTTTATTAAGTCTATATTTTTACAAGCTGTTGGAATTGTTCGTTGATTATTTGATGAACAACTACATCCCTTTTGGGACTATATCATTTGTAACTGATTGTTGATATGAAAGCTTAGAAATTTTACGCTTTTCGTCGCTTAATTCACGCTCGCATGCAAACCAACCGCATTATCTTGATATAAAAGGCAAGTGTATGGCCGTTAATAAGATTATTAACGGTTTTTTCTCTCTCTCACGGGCTGTGGCTTTCCTGGTGCTTCAGTTGCCCACATAGCAACCGCACTACGAGGTGCAGCGCTAGGCGCTGGACGCCTATGGCGTCATGTCCGTGCTCTGAAGTAGAACACTCCCTTCTTCGTTATGTAACCTAAAAAGGCTATGCTATCTCAATTCAAATAAACGCAACCTACTCTAGAAAGTTGAACGGGTGAGGCCGGTGCTGACCCAGAAGGTTTTTTCGCCAATGGTGAGTTGAGCTTCTTCTTTTTTCAAGGTTTTATAGGCCCAGCTTTGTCCAACAGAGGAGGTTTCTTCACTTCCAGCGCTTTCGGCCTTTTCAACCGGCATGTTTAATAGGGTTTGGTAGCAAAGATCGAGATAAGTTTGCCATTCGGCTGCAGCAATAGACCATTGATCTGCCGTTGCTCTATCCAGATCATCTAGATAGGTTTGACAATAGACAGCTTTTGGATCTTCGTTTAACAGACTGCCAAAACCTGGCAATGTTTCTATTAATTGCACAGATGAGATATTTTTCTGTAGCAAACCATCTGTGTTTGCTGTTTCAATAACTATCAATTTGCCGTTTTCAGCCACTGAAATCATGTCATTTTCTTCTTCGCTCTCATCAGATAAGGGCACAAGAATAACATTTGGTGACTGTTTGATCATTGGGGCTTTATTTTGATGATGAAAAATCTCTAAAGCGCCCAGTGAAATGGCTGACTTTGCCTCTTTATAATCTTGGGGCAAGGGAAGCAAACGACAGTCTAAATTTTTTGCTGTTGTCTCGATTAATTTTCTAAATGGAGTGAAAAGCGATGCCCCGCCGGAGACTGAGAATAGTCGCTCAGCTCTTTGGCCTACTTTCGGTAGTACTTGCTCTATAGATCTTGGTAGAAGCTCAGCTACAAAGGCCAGGTAAGTTGATAAGGGGCCGACCCTTTGTGCCAACACATCAATTTCTAATCTTAACTCGATGCGCCATTCTTTTCCGTCTTCGGGTTTGTCTTCTGAGCTCAGACAAACTAGTTGTTCTCCGCGCAATCCGTGCCATAAGCTAATCGGTTCGCTTCCTGGTTCAATGGATGCATCAAGGCTTAAGGGAAGATGTGAATTTTCTTCACTGCTTCCTATGACGATATGAAGGTCATTTCCAGCCTTATCTTTAACGGATGCCGATTGATAAAGAGCTTGTCTTAAATTTTTTAGAAATTGGTTTTGGCCATATGCGATTTCTGTTGCTTCTTTTTCTGCTGCTGTGACCTCCTCAATACTGGTGGGCAAGTCTGTTTGCTTTATAACTTGCGCACCAGCGCCAATGGCTGTTTCAAGGACGTCCCTAATTTCTTTTGTTAATGCCAACTCCAGTGCTCTTGCACCTAAAGGCAATTCAAACATGGCATAAACTGTATCAACCAATGCATTACTTTCACCAACCCAGCCAGATTGAGCACAAAAAGACGCATGGCTGCTACCTATATCTATATGTATTTGCTGTACTTTTTTTGCCCGTGCCGGCTGATCTCGTTCTGCCATTTTCTTTAATGAATGATAGCTGGCAGCGGTGATTTCATCTATCAATAGAACATTATTCTTTAACTGATCAGCGCTCGTTAAGCCGAGCAATTCAGCCATTGGGCCCATTTCTAAAAAGCTACCCTGCTCATATTTTGCAAGAGTTGACGAACCAGCTATTTTATAGCGTCTCTTGCCAGTGGCCGAGAGGTTTGCAGAATGAGTGAGAGTAAGAAATGTTTCTTTTTTAAGTTTTGAAAATTTTTGTTTTTCATCACTCTGAGAGCCATCATTCTTCTGAGGCTCTTCATGTTGTAAATTTAAATAAGTACCGTAAAAACTATATAGTTCATCAAGCACATCAGACATAAGCCAACTTGAATTCAAAGTCGATGTGAGACCTGTTTTGAAATGATCTGTTTCCAGGGGGTCTCTCTCAGCGCTCTCACTTCTTTCTGCCTGCTGCTTACGTGTTGCTGATAGGAAAAGTGGTTGAGCTGATTTTGTTTTTCCACTTTCTGCGCTGTCACTTCTTTGCCGTTTGCTTGATGGTGGATCTTCACTATTGCTTACTTGGGAAAATATTCTTTTTAAATTGATTTTTTCTCCGGCTTTCGTTTCCATTTTGGGTGGCAACGCAAGATCATATGACCGCTGTAATTTTTTTAGCCGGTTATCAATTGCTGAGCTTTTCCAGCTCGACTTAGAGAAGGAAATACTTAAGGGGTGTGTTTTTGTACGCCAATTTTGTTCGTCTAATTGGCTTTCAGCATCTGCATTTTCTAACCGGCCAGATAAAGAAATTTTGGAGGGGATAAACGCTTCATCCAAGAAGTGACTTTGAGCGTGCCCCCCTAAAGGCAAAGTGATGATTTCGTCATCATTACTTTTGGAATTTATGGTTGCAACTGCAATTGCTTTTGAGCCAATGTCAATCGATAAAGCTTGGCTGTATGATTTTTCAACCTGCTTGATATTTATTTTGAAAGTTTCTGTTTTTTGTTTATCTGGCCAAAAGCATTTCAGTTTAAATTCTGCTTTCTGAGCCTTTAGTTTTTTATTCAATGCGATTTGGTTGAGCAATATGAGCTGGTGTTGCTGATTGCTCATCTCAGTTACTTCAGGTTTAACATTATAAAACTCTGTATCTTTTTTAGACGGAGTGAGTGCAATGTTCACTGGTCCTTCGCTGAGACCAAAGCCAAAATATTGAATAGAGAGAAACTGACTAGACGGGCAGTGTATCTTTGGAACGCTAAGAGTTAGCTCGCCAGCTAAACTATCTTCCTGCCAAAAGGCTTTTTCTCGATTTACCGGTAATAACAAAGGGGCAGACACAGCTGGTCCATCCGTTATGATCAGCCAGTCCTCATTAGCAAATTGAATTGCAAACTGACATTCCACTAGGATATTGCCACCCGGCTCAGGAATTATTAATTTTACGATTCCCCTTAGAGGCTGATTATTATTAGCAGCTCTAATCTCAGCCATTTCTAACCAAAAAGGATCGTTCAAAGGAGCTTTTAAACTGATGGTCCAAGGGCCTCTTTTTTCTTTTGGTGCCGAGGGTAAAAGAGGGCCGAAAGCTTTAGCGCCTTTTGGGAATTTTTTATTTTGGGCATGAGGAAACGCTTGATAGAGCTCTTCGTAATGATGCTCATCTTCGATATATTCACTTGGGACTTCTGCCTGCCCTTCATAGATATGCAACCTTTCGATTAAGCTGTTTCGAATCGGTTGCCAGGTATCTGATAGTTTGACTGTGCAAAGAAGTAATCGTTTATCTGTGCGCGGATCTAAGGGACCCAAGTTAGATTTAGCAGTTGCCTGTGCTAAATCAAATCGCCCCTCAGCGCCGCAATTCTTTGGGAATGATAAATGTTCGTCTGTCCCAATTTTTAGTGGTTCAAGGCTGATAGAACACTTTGCTTTTGGGCCATAAAAAAGCTGCACCTCAATGTTCATCACACCTTGATCGTCTCTTACACAGCTTTCATCATTTTGGTCTAATTCAGTGATTTCAACTTCAAGGTAGAAGTTGTTTTTAAGAGAAAATGTTTCTATTTGTTCTCTTAATACAGCTTGATTGGTAAACAACTTGGCTTCTGCCGCCTGGGCATTTTCTTCCCTTGTTAGCTCGCGCCCCGCTGCGGCATGTTCTGTGAACCAAGTCAGCAAGCTCAGTGGCACTTTGTAGGGCTTTTCATTTCGGCCTGGGCGTAATTTAATTTCTTGAATGCGCAAAGCAACGCTTCTTGCATGTTCAAAAGAAACAGTTGCCAGAAATTCATGCTCGCCTGGACTGGCAAGATTAATATGAGCCGAAATTTTTTTTACCATATTGCCTCAAATAATCGATTATTGAGGCAATATACAGACTTAATTTTTATTTGAACTGTTTTTTTCTCTCACGGCTATTCCAAGCGCTTAAACGCGCTTGGGCCTCCGAGGGGCGGCGCTTGCGCCGGGCTGCGCTGGCGCTACGCCATGTCCTGAGGCCGAAGGGGCCTCACTCCTTCTTCGGATAGATTATTTTAGCTTAATTTTCAGGTTCATATCCTTCCGATTCCCATAAAATACTAGCATCTTCAACTATGCGAATTATCTCAGGATTATTGACATCAATATCAAGGTTGCCAGTCCCATTGCATTTCATTCCATTATCTTGCCACATGCCACTATGATTTTTACCATCACTATCAATATAGAAGCCCATAAATCTATTATAGGGGTTTTTTAGCAGGTGCGTTATTACTACCTTCAACCCACCTTTAGAATGTGTTTCCAATTGTTTGATTTGGATTTCATCAGACACAAAAATATACCTCTAATTCGAATTTTTAGTGAATTATCGTTATTCGGAATTATGACAAGATCAAATTTTAAACCAATTAAAAACGTGTCAGCTATACTTTTTATGCACATGAAGCACTGGCGCCATGTTCCATTACCCGAAGAGGGCGATGCTCTTTCTTCGAGTAGCCAGGGTCTGGTTTTCTATCTTGAGAGGATTAATCTGGCGTGTTGGGCTGAGGCGTGGAATCTTTCGGCTGCGTCCGACAGGATCGTCATCATGCGCAATCGAAGCATTAAATCATCTGACATCGGCTCTTTGGCGCCTTCATCTTCAAAATTTGCGGCCTCTTGATGCGGCAAAGATTTACTCAAGCGTGTGACATGCTCCAAGACAACTTCTTTACGGCCTGTTCTTGAGAGATGGTCTGTCATGGATTGCAGTATATTGATCACTTGTTCAGGAGGAAGTATCGAAGGATTAAGAATGATTGCTTCAAAGCTTTCAGCCAATGCGCGGCTGTTAATCAGCGCATGGATCCATTGATGAGAAACAACAGAGGGTGGTAACAAACGACGTGCTAAAGCTGCCGCATCCTGGATATAACCTTCGCCTGACAATGCGAAAATTGTAAAGCTGATATTTAGGCGCTGAGTAAAGGCCCAATCACCCGTCTCTAAAATACAAGCTACCATGTCTGAGACTTGTTCATATTCAGACAAGCAAACAAGTTGCTGAGGTGTAAGGTAAGACAAGTTCGACACATACTGGCGCAAACCATCTGCAGCACCTTCAATAATTCTAGAGCGATATTCTAAAAATGGCTCAGAGACTGGTAGTCGGCTTGCAAGACACAATAAGTCTTCCATTTGACCTAAGAATTCATCGTTTTCACTATTAAACTTTTCATCTCTAATGGCACATCCAAGGCTTAAAGAGAGATCATAAATTTCTGGTTTGAAATGATCCTTGATCGTTTCCAGTAAGGCTTGATAGACATGAGGTGCGCTGTCGAAATCTGAAAACAGAGTATAGAGGCCTGCGATTTGCGGCGTTGTATCGTCACCTTTTAACAAGGTTTCATATGCGATTAATCTTGGTTGTTCTGTTTCAATTTCTGGCAAAAGGGAAGACGCTTGAACTCTGATATTGATGCCAATTTCATTAAGGACTTGGCCAAGAGATGCACTCGTCTCGCGGGCCAGGCCGCTTAGTTCTTCAAAGAGGCTATCTTCTTCAAACAGTTCATCATTATCTTCAAAATCATCATAATCTGAGATTTCCATTTCAGGTGCGTAAATATTTTTCAAGCGACCGGCTAATAATCCACGGACTTCCTGGCATGAACTTTCTAATGTTGCGCCTAATGGCAAGGCTGCAACAGGTTTTGCAAAGGCACCGTTTGAAATTTCTCTATCATCAAAATATTGCAACGCGCAAATTGGTTGACGGTTTTGGAACCCATATGAAAATGAAATGGTGTGTCTTAGGGCAGAGGGTAGTAATTTGTACACATAAGAAAGGGACGTTAAGAACTCATCAGTTGTAGCAAAACTTTCTGTTCCAAACTGGCCTGGATAACCAGAAGCCAGCGCTCCGAGGATCAAACCAACTCCGAGAGGCAATTCACTTAAGGTTAGATCTTCAGCCTGACTTGGTTCCAACTTGGTTTTATTAACGACTTTACAACCGCTTAAACCTGGTTGAAGATATTGCTCTGACTTAAAAGGAGCTTCTGATAAGTTTAGAATAAGTTCTGGGGCATGGCGCTCCCAAAGGCGGGCGTTAATGACAAAACTTGAAGCAAACAGGTTCTCCTGTCTCACTCGGTTTGTTGTATCCCCCACAATTTTGACCTGACTGGCTGCTATCCAGCAATGGTTCGGATTGGCATTTGGCTCATAAAAAGGACGCGTTGCTCTTACGCATAAGCCTCCAACATGAGGGCCGGCATTTTCTCTCGCGCTTTTTGATAGAAGAGCGCCAACATCATGTGCGCCAACCATGCCATCCAATTCACATAGAGGGCGCGCGTCTTCTGGAAATCCATTACTTACGTTTTGGCACGCCATTGTTTGATCAGGGTGCGGATTCTGTGTCTCTTGATCAAGCAAGGTACCAATTGAAAAGACGTGAGCGTCCACTGATGTGGGAAATTGAAGCAGCATATTTACTATCCGAAACTATATAAAACCAATCTCAACATTGCCTGTGCGATATTAATATGGAGTTACCAAGTTGGTCAGATAGGTAGATTTTTCCAATTATTTTGTTTTAAATTTTGTCTGAAATTAAAGGAAATTTAAGGCTATGGTTTTGGCTTAGGTTTCAAATTTCTTCTTTTGGGCATGAATAATTTCTTTTCAATATAGCTGATTATCTCTTCGGCCAGATCTTTGTCATTGACCTTTGCGATGCCTTTTAATCCAGGTGATGAGTTCACTTCTAACAGTAATGGTCCCTTATTTGAGCGCAAGATATCAACACCTGCCAAGCTTAATCCAAAGGCTTTAGCTGCTTTCACCGCGATTTGACGTTCTTCTTTAGTGATTTTAACTTTCTCAGCAGATCCGCCCTGATGAATGTTGGCACGAAACTCTCCGGGCTCGGCTGAACGGCGCATTGTAGCGATGACTTTATTCCCTAAAACAAGACAGCGGATGTCAGACCCTTCTGATTCGGCGATAAATTCCTGCACTAAAAAGTCTGCATCAATCCCTCTAAAGGCATCAATGACCGATTCGGCCGCCTTTTTTGTTTCAGCCAGAACAACTCCTTTACCTTGCGTACTTTTTAAAAGCTTAACAACGAGTGGGGCGCCATTCACCAGCTTGATTAAATCTTCAGTGTTTTTTGGTGAACTTGCAAAAGCTGTTATGGGCATTGGCAAGCCATGACGCGCCATCACCTGATGAGCTAATAATTTATCTCTCGACCTGTAAATCGAATCTGCTGAATTAAGACAAAGGGCGCCTGTCATATCAAATTGTCTAACAATTGAAGTGCCGTACGAGGTGATCTGGGCCCCAATGCGAGGAATTATCGCATCAAACCTTGGTAATTGTTGACCGTTATAATGAAGCCCTGCTGTGAGTGAATTGATGTTCATGTAGCATGAGGTAGTTTGGATGGTTTCAATAACGTGGTCTTTTTCTTCTGCAGCTCTGATAAATTGCTGATTGGAAAAATTGTCTGGCTCCATTGTTAGCAGGCCAATACGAAGAGCACGCGAGACGGGGCTTTGAGTTTTTACATTTTTATAAATATCGAACGATAATTTTTCTAATAAGTAGTCTTCGCTCGGCTCAACAACCAGTTGTGCTGCATCCATAGCCTCGCGGCCGATTAACATGCGATGCATTAAATTTTCACGATTTGTCAGAGATACTTCAATTGGCCAACTTTCACCACCAATAGCTAAATCCGTTTGTATGATCGTGCGAAATTCACTTTCTCCATTTGAGCTTGTGACATATCTGCGATCTATAATTGGTGCCGTGCAATAAATAACCAGATCTTCATTGCCATCAATGGGTTTTACACCAAACCGCACCTTTGGCCTATCAATCGGACCAAAGGTTTCAATATCTATGGCATGTAATGCAGAAGTTTTGGCCCCTGTATCAATTTTTGCGTGAATAGCGCCCAAACCTAATTTGGGAAGTTTTACCCATTCGCGCCAACCAACGCTGATTGAAGCGATACTAACTGTTTCTGATTGGTTCTTTTTTTCCATGATATTTGATATTCCCATATTAAATGCATGGCATGTCTATTTTAAAATCTGTATTTACGCGCTCTTGCTGCTGCACCTATCAAAAGCAGATTCATATTCCCAGACTTCTTTTTCAGATTTACAGGCCAAAACCACACTTTTAAAGTCGGGATGAGCTTCAAGATATAACAAGATTTCTTGCATAGCGACAAAGGCCGCTCTTTGAGGGGGAAAGCCATTTTGGCCTGTTGAAATGCTTGGAAAAGCGATGGTTTTAATGTTGAATGATTTACCAATTTCAAATGCATTTTTATAGCATTGTCTTAAATAGACATCTTCATCTGCCTCTCCGCCCCCCCAGGCTGGCCCCGCTGTATGGATAACGAAGTTGGCAAGCAAGTTATAGCCTCTTGTGATACGCGCCTCTCCAACGGGGCAGGGGGCAACATGTTTGCATTCTTCAACTAATTTGGGACCTGCTAATGCGTGGAGAGTTTGTTCTTCAGTTGTTGCAGGCATGAGAGTTGGGTGGGCACCATTAACGATTGCATCAACGCTTAAGCTGGATATGTCAATTTCTCTGATTTCTATTCTTGATGGCATAATTATACCCTTCACAACTGTGACTTAAACTTTGAGCAGAAAATATATGATTCGAGGCTATCGGGCTATTTTCTCTTTTTTGTTATGCTTCAGATGCCCACTACGCATCCGCTTTGTTTCTCTCACGGCTATTCTGCAGCTGAAGCTGCAGGCCTCCGAGGGGCGGTGCTAGGCACCGGGCAAGCGAGCTTGCCATGTCCTGACGCTAAAGTAGCGTCACTCCTTCTTCGGTAAGTTAGATTGTTATTTGTTTTCTCTCACTGCTTTTTTGTTTCTGCCTCAGATGCCCACGTTGCATCGGCACCTAACACTTGGCTTGTTAGCTTAGACCTGCTATATGGAATAATATAACAAAAGTTGGATGCGCAGTATGACACACTCTCTTTTTCCACAACACGACCATGACCACAGCGGTTGCACAACGAATTTGATGAAGTTTGCTGATCGCTATTGTCAACAAGCAGGATTAAGACTCACTAAATTACGTCGTACCGTTTTAGAGCAAGTGGCCTCCAGCCACAAAGCCATAGGCGCTTATCAAATTCTTGATAACCTCGCAGCCGATGGGCAAAAGCTTGCCCCTATTTCTGTTTATAGAAGTTTGGACTTTCTTCAAGAAGCAGGGCTCATTCATCGCTTGGAGAGCACTAATTCTTATTTTGCCTGCCAACGTAATTTTGATGATGAATTTGATCAAGAGAGCCCATCTACTTTGCATAAATGCTCTGAAGCTTCATCTCTTGTTTTTCTTATTTGTGAAGAGTGCGGTGTTATTGGTGAGGTTGAAGGGGCTTCGATTGGGGCTTTAATTTCAACTGTCGCAGACTCCGAGATGTTCAAAGTTGATCGTAGTCAACTAGAGATTAAAGGCACATGCCATACATGCCAAAACTCTTCTTAAAGAGTTAGTGTTGAAAATTCGGCTTCGTATTTAAAAAGCCTTTCCTATATCAAAATAGAAAATTGATACAAAATTCATAAAGTGAGAAAAGTTAAGTAATGAGTGAGATTGCAGAAGAAAAAGTCGTGACGACTTTGAAACAATCACAAACCTCTTCACATACTCCCTTTTTGATTGAAGCCAATTCAATTGGATTTCAAAGAGATGGACGCTGGATCTTACGGGGCATAGATTTTTCAATTTCAGCTGGTGAGATTGTTACCCTCATTGGCCCCAATGGGGGCGGTAAAACGACGTTTGCTCGTATTTGTCTTGGTGTTCTTCAAGCTGATGAAGGACAATTAAAACGAGCAAGCAATCTTTCTATCGGTTATGTTCCACAGCGTCTTAAGCTTGATCGTACATTACCTCTGACTGTCAGCCGTTTTTTGACTGTTCGCCAGAAAGTCTCAAAAGAAGATCTCATGAATGTGCTTGATGAAGTTGGATCTTCTCATCTGCTCAATGCGCAAATGTCCTCTCTTTCGGGGGGTGAGATGCAGCGTGTGCTGCTAGCTCGCGCCCTTGTGAATAAACCTCATTTATTGGTTTTGGATGAACCTGCGCAGGGCGTGGATTTTGCTGGTGAAGCAGCTCTTTATGATCTTATCTCAAATATCAGAAATAATTTTGGCTGTGCTGTCCTGCTTATCTCACACGATTTACATATTGTGATGGGTTCAAGTGACCGAGTACTTTGTTTAAATGGTCATGTTTGCTGCGCAGGCGTTCCTGAACAAATTAGCCATCATCCTGAATATGAACGGTTATTTGGACCTGAAAGAGCGCAAACTTATGGTATTTATGCGCATAGTCATGACCATAGTCATACGCTTTCAGGAGATATGGTTGGGCATGATTGCTCACATAGCCATGTAACAGGTCATAGTCATGACTGTGATGATGCACACTTACATCCTAAACAGTTAGATCCTAAAGAAGAGACTAACACCGCAAAGCCTAAAAGGGATACCGATCAGAACAATGGATGATTTTTTAATACGCGCGGCACTTGGTGGTCTTGGTATGGCCTTAATCGCTGCGCCGCTTGGGTGTTTTGTTGTCTGGCAACGTATGGCTTATTTTGGTGAAACCATTGCACATTCAGGACTACTTGGGGTGGCGTTTGGATTGCTTGTGTCAATCAACCCAACTGTGGGTGTTTTTCTTGCTGCAGTGATGGTTACTTTTGGTTTACGTGCCGTTGAGCGCACCACTTATTTGGCGAAAGATACAGCCCTTGGTTTATTGGCGCATGTGGTATTGGCACTTGGACTTATTGTGACAAGCCAATTTCAATCTCTGCAAGTTGATTTAATGGGCTTATTATTTGGAGACATTCTTGCTATTTCAAATATCGACCTTTACATGGTTGCGGGCGGAATTCTGGCCATTTGGGGACTCGTTGCCTGGCTTTGGCAAGACCTATTAGCGCTTAGCATAGATCGTGAGCTTGCCCTTGCTGAAGGGGTTCATGTTGGCCGGGTTGATTTTTTGTTTTCTTTGGCGATTGCAGCGACCATTGCCCTTTCAATGAAGTTGGTTGGCCTACTGCTTGTGACCGCCATGTTAATTATACCAGCAGCCGCTGCTATGGGCATTTCTCGCACCCCAGAGCAAATGGTTATTTATACAGGACTTATATCTTGTCTTTCGGTCATTTGTGGATTATTGGCCTCTTTATATATTGATATACCGACTGGGCCCGCCATTGTTGTTTCCATGGCTTTCTTTTTTCTGTTAACTAGTTTGGTTAAACGTTAGGGACCGGATTTAGATCCTATTAGTACTGAATAGAGATACATCGCTATTTTATGTGCAAGTGCTATTAAATCTGATATGAAACTGGCAGAATTTTAAGTGAAAGGTTTCCTTAGTGACACTCGTATCTCGGCATCAGACGACTGCGGTAACTGTTGGCTCTGTTAACATTGGTGGTGATGCGCCAATTGTTGTTCAATCTATGACCAACACTGACACAGCAGATATTGAAAAAACCACAGAACAAGTTGCTGCCCTTGCGCGCGCTGGATCTGAATTAGTCCGCATTACTGTCGACCGGGAAGAGGCGGCGAAAGCTGTTCCTTATATTCGTGATAATTTGGCAAAGATGAATATTGATGTGCCTCTTGTTGGAGACTTTCATTATATTGGCCACACACTTCTTAATGATCACCCTGCAATGGCCGAAGCTCTTGCCAAATACCGGATTAATCCGGGCAATGTTGGTTTCAAGAAAAAAAGAGATACGCAATTTTCACAGATGATTGAAACGGCCTTGAAATTTGATAAACCTGTTCGCATTGGGGTGAACTGGGGTTCACTTGATCAAGACCTGCTTACAGGCCTCATGGATGAAAACGCCAAACTTGATAAACCCAAAGATGCGCGTGATGTGATGCATGAAGCGATTGTCCAGTCTGCTCTCTTGAGCACTGAGCGAGCTAACGAGCTTGGCATGAGTAATGAAAAAATCATTCTCTCTGCCAAAGTCAGTGCGGTTCAAGACCTTATCGCGGTTTATCGTTTACTTGCTAGTCGCTCGAATAATGCATTGCATTTAGGACTAACTGAAGCTGGTATGGGATCCAAGGGTATAGTGGCGTCTACCGCTGGTCTTGCTATTCTTTTGCAAGAAGGGTTTGGTGACACGATCCGTATTTCTCTGACGCCAGAACCTGGCGGAGACCGAACAAAAGAAGTGCAAGTGGGCCAAGAAATTTTACAATCTATGGGGCTTCGCGCTTTTATGCCGGTTGTGACCGCATGTCCGGGATGTGGACGTACAACCAGCACTGTATTTCAGGAACTGGCGCAAGATATTCAAAACCACATTAACGTTAGTATGCCGAGTTGGAAGACTAAATATCCAGGCGTTGAAAATCTTAACTTTGCGGTGATGGGCTGTATTGTTAACGGACCAGGCGAATCCAAGCATGCTGATATTGGCATTAGCTTACCAGGTACAGGTGAGACCCCAGCTGCTCCTGTTTTCATCGACGGAAAAAAAGCGATGACGTTACGCGGCGAGCGGATAGCTGAAGAGTTTCAAGAGATCGTGCAGGATTATATTGAGACACGGTTTGGTGGCTAGGTGTAACGTTTTTATCTCTCACGGCTATTCTATGTGCTGAAGCTCATAGGCCTGCGAGGGCGCGGCGCTAGGCGCCGTGCAGCAGGTGCTGCCATGTCCCTCAGCCCGAAAAGGGCTGAGCTCCTTCTTCGGTTTGCTAGATCATGATTTATTGATTTTTTTATCAAACTGATCTTGTGCGCGGCGAGCGGATAGCTGAAGAGTTTCAAGAGATCGTGCAGGATTATATTGAGACACGGTTTGATTAAAGAATATAACCTTTTACCTCATACTTATTTGCAAATTACCCCTCTGGTTAATATAGTACCATCCAGGCCTGAGTATTAAACTTAAAATAGAAAAAAGAATTATGGCCTTTGGGGGGAAATTTATGAGTTATTTGACGGGAAGAAAGATATATATGGTCATCATATGTCTTTCAACTTTTTCAGTTCTATCTGGCTGCGCTAACAATAAACAAATTGATACTAGCGGTGCATCTGCCATTCAAAATAAGAAACTTCTAATTACTACTGGCGAGAGACCAAAATTTATTATTACAACACCGAGCAAGGGGTTTTTAGCTAGTCAGGGTTTACTAGGATTTATTGCTGTTCATGCACTTAGTGAAGATTTGGCTGTCACGTATAATATCAAAGACCCAGCCCTAACTATAAGTCGAAAATTGAAACAGCGCCTTTCGGCCCAGCATAAAATGCACGTGGTCGAAAAGGGTCAATATGCTCAGTATGAATTAAAAGTTATGAGCACTGCGTTCGGCGCAGCTCATGGAACTCTCAATTTTAGTAAATATTCTGCAAATTATGGAGCTACTGCAGAATTGAGAGATTTGAGAAATAATAGTATTATTGCTAGCGCAAGCTGTGTTGAGCATGGTTTGAAAAATGCTGAACAAGCCCCAACATATGATGAGTTATTTGCAAATCAAGCTAAAAGACTTAAAGATGGCCTGAATGCTCGAGCTCAGAGATGTGCAGATAAAATTGTTAATACAATTTTTGGAAACTAGGGCGAATAACCATTATAGTTTTCCAAGAAATGGCGCAAGATATAGAAAACCAGGCTAACATCAGCATGCCGAGTTAGAAGTCCAAAAAGCTTAGCACTGAGAATCTAAACATGCTGATATTGGCATTAGCCTACCTGACACAGGTGAGACTCCACGGCGCCTCTGTTTCATCGATGGAAAAAAACGATGATGTTACACGGCGAGCGGATAGCTGAAGAATTTCAAGAGATCGTACAGAATTTTATTGAGACACGGTTTGGTGGTGAAGCGTAATTTTTTGCGCTTTAAGTTCCCTGCGTCAAATCCGCGCTACTTCTTTTGAGTTGATCTAATAATCGGCGAGAGGAGCTAGAAAACAGCCTCTAGACCACCTCAGAGGGTGATAATCTAAAAATCATATACAATCATAATCCCCACCTAACTCAACCTTTCTCCTCTTATCATGCAATATAAAATGCTGGTGAAAACAAAAATGGGGATGAAAAAGATTTGTTCAATATCATTAATTCATTACGAGTAATAGAAGGATCATCTTTTGTTGCTGCCCCGAGCGCGGGTCTTTATTTATCGCAAATGGGGGCTGAAGTAATTCGTTTTGACCAAATCGGTGGTGGTCCAGATTTTAGCCGGTGGCCCCTCTCAAAAACGGGTACTAGTTTCTATTGGGAAGGCTTAAATAAAGGTAAAAAATCCTTAGCGATAAATCTTTGCGATCCAGAGGGACGCGAAATCGCGAAATCACTCATTTGTTCAGACGGTGACGAAGCCGGTATATTCCTCACTAATTATCCAACCTCAGGCTTTCTATCCCACGAAAAACTAAGTGCCGAGCGCAGTGATCTCATAACGATACGTGTGATGGGAAAAGCTGATGGAGGTATCGCTCTAGATTACACAGTGAATTCTGCAATTGGTCTCCCCATGATTACAGGGCCAGATAAGCTTGGAGATGAACCGGTCAATCACGTGCTTCCCGCATGGGACTTACTCACCGGCTCTTATGCAGCTTTCGCGCTTCTCGCTGCTGAGCGTTCACGACGTGAAACATCACTGGGGCGGGAAATTTGTATACCCCTGATGGATATGGCAACTGCAACCATGTCAAACTTAGGCATGATCGCGGAGGTTATTCAAGAGGGCCAGGATCGCCCACGTTACGGTAACGATGTCTTTGGCTTCTTGGGACGAGATTTTGTAACCGCTGATAAAAAACGCGCAATCATTATGGCTCTCACACCTCACCACTGGACAGGACTTGTAAAAGCTCTCAACATTAAAGAGGGTGTAAATAAAATTGAGCATTCGAATGGTGTTACTTTTGATCGAGACGAAGGTCTTCGCTTTATTCACCGCAGAGAAATAAATGAACTTATCCAGGCCGCTGTCTCCAAGCGTCAAAGTGCTGAATTATTTGCAGCATTCGAAGAAAATAAGGTATGCTGGGGCCCTTATAATACACTCACTGAGGCTTCAAATGACGCCACATTAGTAAGGGACAATCCGATGTTTGCAGACATATCCCATAAAAGCGGGCAAACTTACCCAACAGCAGGGTCACCAGCTACTCTACCAGCTGAAGAGCGAGGCACGCCGGTGCGTGCGCCTTATCTTGGCGAACATACAGATGAAATTTTAATGGATGTTTTAAAATTGAGTTCAGGTGAGGTCGGTCGCCTCCATGACAAAAAAGTGGTCGCTGGCAAAGAAAACTCAACGTCGGGATCTTAAATAATGAAGCTACGTTCTCTTCTCTTTGTTCCTGGTGACAGGCCTGACCGAATGGAAAAAGCATTAGGACTTGGCGCTGATGCTCTCATTCTAGACCTTGAAGATGCTGTTTCTCTTGAGAATAAAGAAAGTGCACGTACCAATGTAGCAGCTTTTCTAAATGGTTCACGTGACCATGGTATTAAATTGATTGTACGTGTAAACCCGCTTGATAGTGGTTTAACTCAAACTGATCTAAATATAATCCTCAAAGCCAATCCTGATGCAATTATGCTGCCGAAGGCTGATGGCGCAAATTCGGTCCAGCAAACACTACATACCATGCAGGAAATAGGACCTGTTGTTCCGATCCTACCATTGACGATTGAAACACCTGGCGCTCTTTTCTCCTTGAGCGAATACCAAAATGTTCAAGAAAAACTATACGGGCTGACCTGGGGTGCTGAGGACCTTTCTGCGTCTCTTGGTACAAAAGGGAGCCGCGACCAAGAAGGCGTGTTACGAGAGCCATTAAAATTAGCTCGCTCTTTAATTGTTTTTGCCGCCCGTGCTGCACAAGTTCCAGCGATTGAAACTGTCTTCGCTGATTTTAAAAATGAAGATAATTTGAGGATCGCCGCCAATCAGGCTGCTCAAGATGGCTTTACCGGCATGATGGCTATTCACCCGGCTCAAATTCCTATTATCAATAAAGCTTTTACACCTAGCATGGAAGAAATTGCTCATGCCAAACAAATTGTCGAGGCTTTTGAAAGTAATCCAGGGCAAGGGGCGCAACAAATTAATGGCAAAATGATTGATGCTGCCCACTTAAAGCTCGCTAAATCCTTAATTGAGAGATCTTTATGAGTGAATATTCAAAATGGCTAGGTCGCAATGAAGTCAAAAGCGATACCATCTCCAAAGCGGCTGTTACCCGGTTTCAGGCTACCCTAGATACCTCACCGGTTGAGGGCGTGCCACAAGGTTTTCATTGGTGTCTTTGTTTGCCAGATATAGCAACTGATGACTTGGGGTTGGATGGTCACCCGCCAAAGGGTGGTTTCCTACCACCGATTGATCTACCTCGCCGTATGTGGGCGGCCAGTGTGGTTTCGTTTCTAAGCCCGATTGAGATGGATGCCAAAATAGAGCGCAGTTCAACAGTTACCAATATCACTGAGAAATCTGGTAAATCAGGGGATCTTGTTTTTGTAGATGTTGAACATGTGACCAGATCTAATACGATTGAAGCGATCCGAGAACAACAGACAATTGTCTATAGAGAGGCAACAACTACCAGAGCTCCTCTCCCACCTTGTTCACCTGAAACTGGAGACCCTATCGATTTATCAGAATGGGACTGGACAAGAACCTTAATGCCAAAAACCACCATGCTTTTCAGATACTCTGCAATGACGTTTAATTCTCATCGCATTCACTATGATCTTCCCTATGCTAGGGATGAAGAACTTTACCCGGGCCTTGTGGTTCACGGTCCCCTAATGGCAACATTATTGCTTGATCATTGTGCCAGGCAATTTGGAAGAGACGCCCTCAGCCAATTCTCCTACAAAGGTGTTTCTCCAGCATTTGCAGATCAACCCCTTCATCTTGTTGGTCGCGGTGATAAAGAGCTTGAGTTATGCGTGATTGGTGCTGATAACCGAACGGTAGTTAAAGCTTCTGCTGTTCGAAGCACGGACTAGGCAATAGATACTGGGCAACGGATAGAAGTTCTAAGCAGTGAGACTGTGAATTCGACGGAACATGAATTATTGCAATAATTTAAAATTATCCGGACCGTATATTTTCAAAATCGTATTGGTTGTTTTTTAGATAAGCTATATGTCAGCCATAACTCCCTGCTTTTAATCTTATAGGTAAGCTGTTGTAGCTTTTTAGAATCCTAAACAAATTATTGATTTGCATACAAACCAAAGCACATAAATACACTTCATATGATACAATACCTACTATTTATTCTTTTATTTCAATAGCTTGAAATTTTTTATGGTTTACAAATGGTTACTTTTTAAAAGTAAAAAGCGACATTTTTAATTAATCGATTTCTTCTAGATCTGTACTTTAAATTATCTTTTTTGTTTTAAGTAAAGTAGAGAGTCGAGAGTATGTCAGGTGAGAATTCCTATCAAAAAGCAATTAAAAAAGCACAACAAACAAATGAAAACTCCCTTTTAGAAGATGACCTTCATACTGTAAATTCGAACATTCATTTAGGATCACTGAAACAAAATGATGCTTCAACGGATCCAAATTTCCAACCATCTAAATTTGAAGAAGATAGTTTCGATAGAGGAACTTCTGATGACAACCCAAGGAGTGAAACCGGTGACAGCATGCACCGCAAAATTCCTGACAATGATCAGACAAAAACAAGCACCGAAGACGTCCACCTTAGCAGTCGTGGCGGAACTGGCGATGA
>BQJJ01000018.1 GCA_021604645.1 Methyloligella sp. | reverse complement strand
TCGATTGCGAAGAGGCCGCCTGCGTCGTCTGATAGGCTGTAAGTTATGCCATTGTTTGAGCCGTCTGCGTCTGATGCGAAGGCTGTGATGCCAACTGATGTGCCAACAGAGACGTTCTCTGCAACGGTGTTAGCGCTTGCGTCCGTATCTGTGATGGCAGATACGTCGAACTCGTCTTGGTCGTTGACGTTGATTGCAAACGTTTGCGTTGATGTTGATCCATCATCCGATGTTGCAGTGACTTCGATTGAGTGGTTCGTTGCTGTCTCGTAATCGATATTGCCGGCAACTGTGACTTCGCCAGTGTTTGGATCGATTGCGAAGAGGCCGCCAGCGTCGTCTGATAGGCTGTAAGTTACATCGTCAGAGCCGTCTGCGTCTGATGCAAAAGCTGTGATGCCAACAGATGTGCCAACTGCGCTGTTCTCGTCGACAGCGTTTGTGTCCGTGTCAGTATCTGTGATGGCTGAGACATCGAACTCGTCCTGGTCGTTGACGTTGATTGCAAACGTTTGTGTTGAAGTTGAACCATCTTCTGATGTTGCAGTTACTTCGATTGAGTGGTTTGTGGCTGTCTCGTAATCGATATTGCCGGCAACTGTGACTTCGCCAGTGTTTGCGTCGATAGCGAATAGGCCACCTGCGTCGTCTGAGAGGCTGTAAGTGATGCCATTGTTTGAGCCGTCTGCGTCTGATGCGAAGGCTGTGATGCCAACAGATGTGCCGATTGCGCTGTTCTCGTCGACGGCGTTTGTGTCCGTGTCACTATCTGTGATGGCTGAGACATCGAACTCGTCTTGGTCGTTGACGTTGATTGCAAACGTTTGTGTTGATGTTGAACCATCATCTGATGTGGCTGTGACTTCTATGTTGTGGCTAGTTGCGCTCTCGAAATCGATTGATCCGGTGACAGTTACTTCACCGGTGTTTGGATCGATTGCGAAGAGGCCGCCAGCGTCATCGCTTAGGCTGTATGTTACGCCATTATTCGTGCCGTCCGCGTCAGATGCGAAGGCTGTGATGCCGACAGATGTGCCAAGAGATACGTTCTCATCGATGGCGTTTGAGCTTGCATCAGTGTCTGTGATGGGGCTTACGTCGAACTCGTTTACGTCGTTGACCTCAATAGCAAAAGGTTCTGTTACGCTATTTCCTTCTCCATCTATACCAGTGATGAAGATATTATGAGATTGAAGAGATTCAAAATCTAAGTCAGCTGTGCCTGAAACTACGAGTTCATTGCCTACTATCGTAAAGTTAGTGTTGGTTAGAGGAGCGCCATTTTCATCAGAAATATAATAAACAAAAGCAGACCCTGCTGCATCCTCTAGATTAAGAGTTGCAATGACAGTTCCTTCTGCTGAATTCTCATTAACACTATTACCTGTTGTAATTAGATCTGGATTAAAAGATTCACCTTCAGGTTGAGGAGTAGTTGATCCGCCTGTGTTTGTTTCAGTTCCAGTTTCAGGGTTTTTGTCTCCGCCTGATGTTCCTCCATCAGGTGTTGTTTCTTCCTCGGGTAATGTGTCTGTTGGACCTGTTTTATCTGAGCTTTCGACTTTTTCTAGATTACCAGGTGATTGAGGTACGTCGTTTCCTGTTAGTTCTTCGGACTTTAATTCTTCTATTCGCTGAGAATTTTGTTCATCAGCTAATCTAGTAGTTGTCTGTTCGATTTCTGATTTTTCAGATTGATCGAGAAACTTACCTTCTTTTTTCGTTGTTTGAGGGGCTACATCGCCTATTTTCTCGACTTCTTCTTCAATACCGTAATGTAAATTAGGGTTGGTAATGTCTGCACGAGATATAGCTGTATCTGTGATTTGTTCTTCAAGGGACTTATTGATTAGATTTTCATAATCACGTTGGCCCTGGGCGGATGATGATGCTGATTGATCTTTACCGGCACTGTTAAACTCTTGTGATTTATCACCGGAGTTGTTTGTTGTATTATCTTTACTCATCACATAACCCTAAACATTACTTAAGTATGCCCGCCTTCTAAGCGAAAGCCGGACTTTTGTTGTATGATCGTGTTTTTTAGTTACCGGAGGGTTACTTATGTCCGTTTAAGGACGGGTTAGTGACTTTATGGTTAAAAATATGCTAACATATTAATATAGCTATGTTTTCTTCCTTGTTTCTTTAATTGTGTCTCATTTTGAAAATTTAGGCGATTTTACTCATTTTACTTACAATTTTAATCTTATTTTCCCAGAATAAGTTACTGAAATTTAAAAAAATTAAAACTTTCTAAAACAAGTGCTGCCATTCTTATAGTGCGGGATTTTCCAAGGATCCGATAACAGTATGGCTTTTAAAGCCTTAGATTTAGAGTTTTAGTTATTCAAATGGCGCGTTCGCAGACTAAAAAAGATGGTTCTCAAGCTGATCAGGCTCAAGACACTCGGGTTGTAAAAACTGGTGTGCGCGATCGTTTGTGGCCAATTAATATAAATAGATTAAAAGCTCATGGTATTCCTGGGACTGAGTTATTGAAGATGCCACCGACGATTTGGGTTTCTTCAATAATTATTAATATCCTTGGTATTGGGCTTCCTATTCTTATTTTGCAGGTTTATGACCGGGTTATTCCTAACCAGTCACTGAATACTTTATTATTGTTAGCTTTAGGTTTTGTTGGAATTCTTGGACTTGAGTTTTTGCTGCGCCTTGGACGTGCTTATACACTTGGTTGGGCAGCTACTCAGTTTCAGATGACTGTTGGTCAATTGGCTATTAAGAGATTGTTGACAGCTCCTTTAGAAATTGTTGGTCAGGATAGAACTCAAACCCAACTTGATCGATTAACATCGATATCTCGATTGGCTGACTTTTTTGGTGGGCCAAATAGCCTTCTTATAATTGATTTGCCTTTTGTTATCATTTTAATTGCAACAATGGGATTGATAGCCGGATATTTGGTGCTCATTCCTTTAAGTGTTTTGTTAGTGTTTGCCGGACTTACTTTGAGATATGGGCGCGAGCTTGGTGAACAGTTTGAAGCCCGTGAAGCGCAAGATAACCGTACGTATGATTTTGTTGCAGAGTGTTTGCACGGTGTGATCACTCTTAAGGGGTTTGCAATGGAGCCCTTTATGTTGCGCCGTTTTGAGCGTTTGCAGAATTCCAGGGCTATCACGAATTATCGTACAATTATGGCGTCGACAAGTGCTCAATCTGTTAGTGCTATTTTGGGTAATGTGACAATTATTGCGACCGTTTCAGTTGGAGCTATTTTTGCCGTGATAGGTGACCTTTCGATTGGCACATTGGCAGCTTGTACTTTGCTTTCCGGGCGTATTATTCAGCCAGTTGTGCGCTTTGCTGGTTTGTGGTCTGAATTTCAAAAATTGGAACTGGCTCTGCAAGAAGCTGCAGATTTATTTCGTCTTGAACAACGAACGACCGAATTTATTACGGATGGACGTGAAGGCCCACCGACCATTCAGTTGATGAATGTCAGTTATCAAGAAAATAACACTCCTCTTTTAGGTCCCGTTAATTTAACAATTGATGGGTTTGAATGTTTTGGAATTACTGGCCCAGATAATGAAGCTAAGTCACTGTTTTTAAAGACGGTTACCGGTCTTCGGATGCCTCATTCGGGTGATGTGGTTTATAATAACATTAATGTTGAACATTACCGCAATGGTAATCCAGGCAGTATTGTTATGGTTGGACCCAAATCCAGTGTGTTTGATGGAACGATTTTGGAAAACTTCACTTTGTTTGGCACTGGCCCCACTGTTGATGAGGTTCGTTGGGCAGCACAGATGACTGGTGTTGACTATGATATTAATTGCTTACCTCAAGGTTATGATACACCGATTGGTGATGGGGCAATGGAGAAGTTACCCCAAGGTCTTATCAGACGTATTTTATTGACGCGGGCAATTGCGATGTTGCCAAAAATTCTGGTTTTAGATGAACCGCAAATGTTCTTGGATAATTCGGCGGATAAAAAGCTGGTTCAATGTCTTTCAGCTCTGCGTCACAATATGACAATTATAATTTCGACCATGAGGCCTTCTTACTTTCCATTAGCTGATCGTTTGTACAGTTTTGAAGATGGTGCAATTTCGCAGATTGGTGGAACACCTCGGCATCAATATGCTCAACAAGGAAGTTCTGCACTTCCTAAGGGAGCATGACGATGACAAATATAAATGGCAAAATACCTTCACATTTGCATCACACTCTTATTCGTGATGATGACTTGGCGATTAATAAGGTGCATGAGCAGTATTTATTATTGCAGCAACAATATGGAACGAAGACTGAAGATGGTAAAGCGCACTTTACGCCTTATGAAATTTGCTTGCATCGATTGGTTGATATTTTAGCCTGGAGTGGTGATCAGCGCCATTTGATGGAGGCGTTGCCGCATCTAGAATCTTTAGATGATATATATGCATTGCAGGCTGTTCTCTTGCGTATTGGGCAACAGACAAAGCGGAAGAATGTTCGCTTTTTGAAATATGCCAAAAACATTTTTCCGTGCATTTTAGATTTTAAAACGGGACCGGTGCTTATAACCGAGGCGTTAGATGATGGCACTTTTAAAGGCTTTGATGCTGAAGGTGACCGTGTTTACAAATGGTCAGAACTCAAAAAAGCAAAAGACCTTTACCTTATTCAGGCTGAGGAAAACTTATTAGGGGTTGAAAATGTTGCTTCGGGTTCCTGGTTTAAGGGCGCTTTAAAGAAAATGCGCCGCCCCATTATGGCAACTTTGTTTTTAACTTTCATAGCGAATATTTTAACGATTGCGACACCCATTTATACAATGAATGTGTATAATAAGGTGATTGGCAGTCAAGCGCTTGATACACTTGGATATTTCTTTGTTGGAATTCTCTTAGCTGTTTGTGCTGAGGTTCTTATCCGGCGTGAGAGAGGCAAAATTATTGCTTTTATCGGTGCGCGGATTGATGCTGAAATAACCAATCATGTGTTCAAACAGATTTTAACACTCCCTTTACAAATGACTGAGTCAGCTTCTGTGAATAAGCAGATTGTCCAATTCAGACAGTTTGAATCCATTCGTGATTTGCTTACTGGTAATTTGGCTAGCACACTTCTTGATTTACCCTTTCTGTTTATCTTTTTTGGGGTTATTGCGTACCTTTCTGGATGGTTGGCTATTATTCCTTTTGTTTTGCTGTTTATCTTTGGCGTGATTTCGATGCTGGCTTTGCCCGTTATTCGTCAACGTGGCCGTAAGTCTGGTCACGATCGTTCTCAGTTTAACCGTATGTCTATGGAGTTGGCTAACAAAATGCAAGCCATTCGTGAGCTCGGGGCTGAAGAGCTTTGGTTGGCACGTCATTCAAGGGTTTCGACAGTTTCTGCTCATAGTATGTTTTTGGCTCGGTTTTTTGAAACTTCTCTTCAAGCTGGAGCTCAGATTTTGGTTATGATGGCTGGGTTAGCCACTATTTCTCTTGGTGCTTATTACGTTATTGATGGAACGATGGATACAGGCGCCTTGATTGCCATTATGATGATTGTTTGGCGGATTTTAACCCCCATTCAAATTGCGTTTTTATCGTTAAACCGGATAAGCCAACTGAAACAAACAGTGAAGCAACTTGACCGACTAATGACGATTAAACGTGAAAGACGATTTAAGGGACGCCCGAATTCACTTCGTAAATTTGAAGGTAATGTGAAATTTGAAAATGTTAGTTTCCGTTATGGTCCACGTTCTGAGCCGGCGCTTAAGGGTGTCAATTTTGAAATTAAACATGGTGAAATAATTGCCATCACTGGTGCAACTGGTTGTGGTAAATCGACAATTTTGAAAATGATGCTTGGTCTTTATAAACCGCAGGCTGGGCGAATCTTTTTAGACAACATCAATATTCAACAATTGGATGTTGGTGAAGTTCGCTCTTCTATGGGGTATATGCCTCAAGATATTTCGTTGTTTTATGGTTCACTTGCGCAAAATATGTTGCTAGGAAATCCGGTTGCTAAGCAAGATGATATTCTTACAGCATTGAATGAAGCTGGCATTCATAAGGATGACCCGGTTTTAGCAAATGGACTTGATCAACCATTAAGACATGAAACAAATGGTATGAGCGAATCTTGCATGGCATCCGTGGCTTTAGCTCGATCTTATTTAATTGATGGGCCATTTTTATTACTGGATAATCCCGGCGTTTATTTAGATCATATGGCTGATAAACATTTTATCCGTCAACTTGATAAGTTTCGGGGAAATAAGACGGTTATTTTGGTGACGAACCGTCCAAGCCATATCAAGGCTTGCGATCGTATTTTGCAGTTTCATGCCGGGGCTTTGGTGAATGATGTCCCTGTTGAAGCTTACATTGAAGCAATGAATAAAGCACAGAACGCTGGGTAGGTTAATTTTTAGATTATAAATAAAATTTTATTTATTAAAGATGTTTGAAACGTTTTTTTATACACATTAGTTTGATTTAGTTTTTATGCGGAATAGTTTTGATTTATGACATATGTGCAGCAGAAAAATTTGGCATTGCCAATTGATATACAGGGCGGAGAGTGGGATTACTTCTTTCTTCGTATGACAGGTTTTCTGTGCCTGTTTTTCTGTCTTGCTGTTGGTGGTGCCGCTATTGCTCCTTTATATGAAGTTGCAATGACTGAGGGGAAGATCGTTCCGGTTGGGTCGGTTGTTCGCGTTGAGCACTTTGAAGGCGGAATTGTTAAAACAATTAAACACCGTGCTGGTGACCATGTTAAAAAGGGAGATGTTATTCTCTCACTCACGCCAGCTGCTGCTGTTAGTGACCAGGATCAATTGGCTGCGCGCTATGTGAATTTTAATATTGTTAAGATTCGTTTGCAGGCTTTATTAAATGATGAAACGCCTAATTTTGGTAAATTCTTAAAGAGCCACCCTAAATTAACATCTGATCACCTATCTCATTATAGAGATGAAAAGAAAACTTTAGAACATACGATTGGTAGCTTGACGGCCCGCGTTAATCAAAAGGCGGCTGAAGTTCGGGCCACTGAACTTGAGGTTAAGAGTTTAAATAGTCAGTTGGCTATTCATAAAGAGCAATATCAATTGCGAAATTCTTTGGTAAAAGATGGATTTACGACAAGAAACTCTTTCCTTGAAGCAAAAGCAAAAGTTGCGAATACAGAAGCTCGGGTAGCTCAATTAGAAGGTCAATTGCTTTCTGCGGTTAATGGCTTATCTGAGGTTGAATTGCAACTCTCCGAAGCTATTTCTAAAACTCGTCAGAAATGGTCAAGTGAATTGGCACAGACATCTGCCAGCCTTTCTGAAATTGATGCGGCCATCGGCAAAGCTGAAGACCGTGTGAACCGCCTTGATGTTCGTGCGCCGATTTCGGGTGTTATTCAAAGCCTTAATCCTAAGTCCGTTGGTGAAGTGATTAATCCAGGTGATTTGGTTGCCGAGATGGTGCCTGAGGGTAATAAATTATTAGCTGAAGTTAAATTGAAACCTGAAGATGTCACAAATGTTCGAAAAGGACAGCAGGCTCGGATAACGGTTACTGCATTTGATACGAAGGAATTTGGTACCATTGACGGTGAAGTTTTAAGCGTTTCTCCTTCGACATTTAAGAATGAGAAGGAAGAAGAATATTATGAAGTTCGCTTGCAGCTTGAGAAGTTGATTTTCCGCCGCAAAGGTATTGACCACCCTGTTCTACCAGGGATGATAGTTCAGGCCGAATTGATTAAAGGTGAGAGGTCAGTGCTTAGGTACTTACTTAAACCGATCTTTACAGCTTTTGATAACAGCTTTGGCGAACGTTAAAGTTTTTTATTAATAAAAAATTGTTTCAAAATGATAATTTACTTAATCCAAATTTAATAATGACACTCGTAAAGTAAAGACGAAGTTTTGCCTCGTTTTATGAGGGGTTTTATTATTTGGAGTTAGGGATGTTCCTCGTTTTGCGGCGATCAATTGTTTTATTTACGAGCATGATTACGCTTGGACTTTTTGGCGTTCTGTTTTTAGTTTTTGGGCCTACTAGTTTAGGTTTTGCCGATCAGTTCAATGATTTGCTTGGAGAAGCTGTTGAGCAAGGTACACAAGTTGATGCCGCTCGTTCACGCCGGGATGCAGCTGAAAGCTCAGTTCGCAAGGCCTGGTCTAAATTCCTTCCGTCTGTAAAAGCATATGGTGATTTTGGTCATACTCGTGATAACGCTTTTGGACGGCTTAATGGTAGCCGGAATAGCTATGATAGTAGTGAGTATGGTGTTTCTGCTTCTTTGCCGATTTATCGCGGCGGGACTAATTATTACGGTCTTAAAGAGGCCAAGTCTAATGCTAAGGCTGAAGGACATAGTTATGTCGAATCAAAGCAAATTTTATTGCTTGATACTGTCCGTGCGATTTTAGGAATTATTCGTGATCGAGAAATCGTTCATTTACAGCGCAGAAATCAGGACATCGTTGGAACAATTTTGAAAACGACCCAGTCACGTTATGATGGCGGGGAAGCAACCAGAACAGACATCGCTATTGCTGAAGATCAATATTTTGCAGCGCAATCAGTTTATACCCAAGCCATCGATAATTTGAATACAAATGAAATCGATTTTAAGCGGATAATTGGCCGGAAAGCTGGGCGTTTGTCATTGCCAAAAGGGTTGCCGTCTCGCCTGCCTAAAAGTTTAAATGAAGCTATAATGTTAGCCGAACAGCAAAACCCACAATTGCTTGCTGCTATTTTTCGGAGTGAAGCTGCTGACCATTCTTTAAAAGCTTCTTATGGTGGCTTTTTACCAAGTGTGGATTTGAACCTTGATTATAAAGAAGAGCGTTATCATGGTGAGCAAATAAGTGATGACAGTGATTTGACGGTTAAGTTGAATTTTACCGTTCCTCTTTTTAAGCCTGAAGCGCTGGCTTCAAGCCAGGTTAGCCGGCATGTTTCTCAGCAACGTAAATATGAAGCACGTGATGCACGTTTGACAGCGAAGGCGATGGCAACGGTTGCTTGGAAGAGCTATCATACTGCACAAAAAAGATACCGTTTAGGTTTGGTACGTATTAAAGCAGCTAAGGAAGCATCACGAGGAATGCGACGGGAACTTGATGCCGGGCAACGTACGGTTCTCGATGTTTTGGATACGCAGGAACGTTTGGTTCAGGCAAAGGTGCAAGCGGCAAATTCTAAATTTGAGAGATATATGGCCGCGCATTTATTGCTCTCAGCTATTGGTCGTTTGGATTCAACTACGAGTAATGTTGCGCAGTTGAATGAGTTTGTGTCTTCAAAAAAAACGAGGCACGGCCGCACTGGTCAGTGGCAAACGGCTTCTATTAAAGCAAATAAACCAATTAAAAAAATAGCGTATAAAGCTCCTGCTAAATCAATTGATAGTGGTGCTGCTTCCATTGAACGTCGCTACGCGCAAGGGTTTAATAAGATTCCATCTCTACCAGTTTTGAAAACACGGGTTGCACAGAACACCCGGCAACCGTTGCCAAAGTTGGAGACTAAACCTTTTAGTCAACCTAAGAAAATTTTGGAACGAAAGAAAGTTGCTCAGCCTAAAAAGATTATTCCTAAGGCTCGGCCAACAAAAACTATTAAGGTTTTACCAACGGATGAACAAAAGGAATTGCTGATCCGAAAGGGTATTTACAGTAAGCTAAAAAAGAAAAAGCAATTGGCTTCTGATGAAATAATAACCGGGTCTATCAAGGAAACAGTAAAGAAGATTCCTTTGCCTCTTGTTAAGAAAAAAGAAAATCCTCAACAGATAGCACCTGTTAAGGTTGCTGATTTTCATCGGCGTCATCAGGCTTTTGCTATTCATAAAATTCCATTGCCGGTCAGAAAATCAATTGATCATGATGATCTGGTGACAGGAAGTTTGTCTAAAAGGACTGAGCCTTTAAGAGATGAACCTAAAGAAGAGTTATATCCAGCGACATATCAAAATCGCTTTGCTGTTTGGTGGAATGATAAAGTTGATAAGGTTATAGGATCTTCAAGCCGTCCTAAACCTAAGTTGGTTGATGTCGAGAAATACCGAAAACATCGCAAAAGTTTATCTAAACAATAATAAAAAAGCCCTCAATGAAAGTTGAGGGCTTTTTTATTAATATGGAATTGATAGGAGTGTTCGAAGACTATAACTAATAGCAGCTAAAGTGAGTACACCCCCTACCCAGAAGGCTAAAAACCAAAGAGTTCTTTTTCCCCATCTGGGAGTTTTATTTAAGACTGGTTTTTCATCTTCATCTGACATTTTTCGTGCTCCTTCAGGTTGCCTACTAGCAACCGTCGCGTTCGTGCTCCATTTTTTCTCTCACGGCTACTCTAAGCGCTTATGGCGCTTAGGCCTCCGAGAGCCTCCGAGAGGCGGCGCTTGCGCTGGACGCCCCTGGCGTCATGTCCTTCCGCCGAAGTGGCGTCACTCATTCTTTGGGTAGGTAGTTGTTTTGCACTTACGTTGCCTGCCAGCGTCCGCTTTCTCTTAGTGGCGCTTCAGATGCCCACAAACATCTGCGCTAGTGATAGCCGTCGTGTTTTGTGACTTTGCCTCTGAAGACCCAATAGACATAAGCTGTATAGCCTAAGATCACTGGGAGCAATGCCACTGTTCCGTAAAGTAAAAATGAAAGGCTTTCGGGTGGGTTTGCGGCTTGCCAAATTGTAAAGTGACGCGGCACAATATAGGGGAACATGCTAATAGCAAAGCCGATATATGAAAGAATGAAAAGCCCTAAGGTTGAGAGGAAGGGGTAATATTCGTGTCTTGCTTTGATTGATGTGAATAGTGCTGCCCAACACCCTAAAACTAAAATAGGTACGGGGGCAACAAAAGCTATGTTTGGCCATGAAAACCAGCGCTCTGCAATGTCTGTGTCTAGAAATGGTGTCCAAAGGCTGACCAGACCAACAAAACCAAACACGATTGTAGCGATGGGGGTTGCGACCCTATAGAGGTCATGCTGCAGTTCACCTTCAGTTTTCATGATGAGCCAGCAAGCTCCAAGGAGGGCGTATGCGGCAACAACAGCAAGACCAACTGTTGCTGAAAAGGGAGTGAACCAATCGAACCACCCACCGCTATAGTTTCGGCCCGTGACTTCAATGCCCTGGATAAATGCACCTAGCATGATGCCTTGGCAAAAAGCGGCGACAGTAGAGCCGGCTGCAAAGGACCATTCCCACCAATGACGGTTCTCATCACTGGCTTTTGAACAATATTCAAAAGCAACACCCCTGAATATTAGGCCTAATAACATTGCAATGATTGGTGCATAAAAAGCGGGGAGTAATGTTGCATAGGCCAATGGAAAGGCGGCAAAGAGGCCGCCGCCGCCGAGGATGAGCCATGTTTCATTGCCATCCCAAACGGGGGCAATTGTGTTCATCATAACATCTCTATCTTCTCTTTCATTAAAAAGAGGGAAGAGGATGCCAACTCCTAAGTCAAATCCATCAAGTACTACATAAAGCAAAATTGCTACTGCGATGAGGATTGCCCATACAAAGGCGAGATCAAATTCCATGTGCTTGTTTCCTTAATAGAGCGTGTCGCATTTTATTGAATTCAAAGTCACTCTCTATCTTTTTGTAAAAGCCATGTCTTTTTTCACAAAACCGGTATCCACTTTTGTGCGACAGGCTCTAATGTTGAGTTTGGGCATTTTCAGCCGGGTTATTTTTCATTTGGCGAAGGATGTAGATGACCCCAGGTGTAAAGACGAGAAAATAAACAAATACAAGTGCTATCAGTGACCCCCAAATACCTGGAGATGCAATGGGTGAGACACTCTCTGAAGTTCGAAGGATGCCATAGACTGTATAGGGTTGGCGTCCCACTTCGGTGACGAACCAGCCGGCAAGCAGGGCGACAAGGCCCGTTGGTCCCATTAGTATACAGGCTTTATGAAATAGAGTTTGTGTATAAAGCCGCCCGGTCATGCGTAAAATCAGACCAACCAAACCGATGCCGATCATGGCCATACCAATGCCGACCATTATTCTAAAGCTCCAAAAGACTATGGGCACATTCGGCCAATCTTTTTTGGGCCATTCGCTTAAGCCTTTTACTTCTTCATCCCAACCATGTTTGAGGATCATGCTGCCTAGTTTTGGAATTTCAATTGCGTAATCGACCTTACCGGTTTCCATATTTGGCAAGCCAAAGAGGATAAGCGGTGCTCCTTTTTGCGTATGGAAGTGACCTTCCATAGCTGCGACTTTGGCCGGTTGATGCTCAATGGTATTTAGACCATGCATGTCTCCCGCAATAAGTTGAATTGGGGCGACGATGGTGGCCATCCAAATAGCGAGAGAGAACATTGTGCGGGCATGTTTGTTTGCACTATCTTTTAGGAGATGGAAGGCTGCGACACCACCTACAATAAATGAAGTTGTGAGATAGGCTGCCAGGACCATGTGAACTAGTCTATATGGAAAAGACGGGTTAAAGATTACGGCGAACCAGTCGACGGGCACGAACTGACCGACTTCATTAAAACCATAGCCAGCTGGTGTTTGCATCCAACTATTAACCGAAAGGATCCAGAAGGCTGAGAAAAGCGTGCCGATGGCGACGAGGGCTGTTGCTGTGAAGTGTAATCCCTTACCAACTTTGTCCATACCAAAGAGCATAATGCCAAGGAAACCAGCTTCCAAGAAAAAGGCGCTTAAAACTTCATAACCCAGGAGAGGGCCTAGAACAGGGCCTGTTTTATCTGAGAAGACACTCCAGTTGGTGCCGAATTGATATGACATCACAAGACCGGAGACAACGCCCATACCAAAAGTAATAGCGAAGATTTTTTTCCAGTAATGGAAAAGATCAATATAGATTTTTTTTCCTGTGATTAACCAAAGAGCTTCTAATACTGCTAGAAAACTGGCCAGACCAATGGAAAAGGCTGGGAAAATAATGTGAAATGCGATTGTGAAGGCGAATTGGATACGGGCTAATAAAACAGCGTCAAAATATTCGAGCATGCTTTCTTCCTTGGATGGCTGATTTGTATCTCTTTTATTGCCTTACTATAGGCTGAATTCACATGTGACCAAATGACTTTTTTTTGCTTCAGTTGCCCACCAGCAACCGCATTTTTGCTTCAGTTGCTTATTAGCAACCGCAAAACTTAAGATTGTTAGATTTAGGTAGAACGCTATTAGTGCATTCATTGCACTAAGGTTTAGTTTTTTGTTTGAAAAGTAAAATTCGCAGAAAATTTTGACTATCGGAACTAAAATTTTGAATTTAAGAGCGGTTTTGGCAACGCTTGATTTTAAATTGCTCTCATATCTATCTTACGAACCGTAAACAGCTTGACGATGGTATCGTCGCAAGTTAGTCGTGGTTTATCAATTATCGTTAATTAAACGAGCGAAACCTCTGTTTAGTCTCTCGTTTTGCGTAATATAGGGGACACGAAAATGGCACAAACTCAGTCAAATAAGCAGGCCGTTATCAAAGAAAAACGAACTGAATTTTCTGGATGGGGGCGTGTTGTTGATTATTTCTTTGGTCGAAACTCCCTTATAGGAATTGCATCTTTAATGCTGCTTGTTATTTCAGGTTATGCGACCTGGAGTGGGATGAGTGATTTTATCTTAGGTGTTCAGTCTAGCGGAGTTTCCCAAGGGCGGACCATGCCTGGTGGGCTTTCAGTTTCAAATGAAGTTCTGGTGATTGCCATTGTAGTTGCTCTGACTTTTCTTATGTGGCTGGCATTGCGTGAGACTTTTGGGGCGCAGCGCCGCTTTTCAGAACGGCTTATCACTTTACCGCTTTATTTGTTTTTAGCCCTTTGGTCGATCGGTTTTGGGTATGGTTTTTGGTGGAGCCTGATTGCTGGTGAAGAAGCGACCCGGACTAGCCTTTCAGGTTTACAAGAAGATGCAAGAGACGCTGGAAGTGCCGTGGCGGCTCGGCTTGATGCGGTTAAAATTCAACTTGATAATGTTGTGAGCTGGTCTGAGACGCAAATGGCGCGCGAAGAAAGCAGTGGTGGCAGTTGCGGGCGCCAATCTGGTGCTGGACGAGGACCATTATATAATGCACGGCGGAGTGTTCGTGACCAGGTTGCTTCGCTTAGAGATGGCATTTCGACCTCATGGCTAGCACCAGTTAAAGCCGATTTAGAGAAACTTAGATTAAGTGTTGCTCGCATTGAAGGGGCAACTGTTGCTGAACGCCAAAAGATTTTTGAAATAACTGCTGCTGGTGTGCGGGGGAACGCTAAAAATATTGCGGCGCGCTCGAATGAACTTGGTAAAACAACGGCGACAGAGATGCTTGCTTTGGCTGAGACAGTCTCCGTTTCGCCTGGGGCGCCTGGGTTTTCTTGTTATGACCCAACTTTGGCACAGCGCTTAAGACAGGCTGCTGCACAAGCAGGGGAACCTGCGGTTCTAAATTTAAGAGAAGCTTCTTTTAATGAAGGGCCAGCTGGGGTTGCGAATGCTGTGAAGCGGCTCTGGGCTAATATGGGGTCTTATTTTACATCTCTTGTTTCTTATGTTGCTTCTGGAGGTGAAGTGGCAGGTGGGAAAACTGATGGTGGCTCGAAAATTACAGGTAGGGATTTAATTGCTCTTTTGGCGACACTAGGTGTTGATTTAGGGCTTTTTGCTTTAACTGCTCTTAACCCGCCGTCTGCTGGGCCCTTGCGCCGAGATGGTTTAGAGCGGAACCAAGCGCGGTTGCATTTGCCGAATATGACTGTGATTAGGCAGCTCACAGCAGCGATAGAGACTGCAATTTCACGGGCGCCGGGGGCGGATATAGAATGGGTTCGAAAACACTTGGTTCACCATGGGGGGACCTCCTTTTTTATAATTCCCAATCTCTATAGTGTTGCTAAAGATAATAAAGACGAAGAATTGAGGGCGCTTGCGATTAATCAATTAACAGGTGTGCTTGATGATTTGGAGTTGATACGGGTTCTCACACCTCGTGAGCTTAGACGCGCGCGGCGCGAAGAAGCCCGTGAGAGCCGCAGCCGGGTTGAGGAAAATGAACATATTCGTAATCATGGCTTGCTCTCTAAAGGGCGCCGGATGCTTGATATTGTTGGCTGGAGTGAGGAAGCTCAGCGAGATTTAGAAGTTTTCCATCTTGTTGATACGGAAGGTTTAACGCCGCTCCTGACTGTCTTGAATGAAGCCAGCCGTGCTGGAGAGGTTAATGGGGATAGCACTGAGGAGACGGAGGTTTCCGAGGTAGCTACTAAAGAGACAGATACACCTCAGTCCAATGTTTGATTTTTATAGGTAAATAAACACAAAAAAGGTCTGCTAAGTTAACTTAGCAGACCTTTTTTATATTTCGTTTTTGCAAACGTTATTTCGTTTCAGTTTTGCTCTCTGGTTTTATTTCTTTACGCGCACATGGGATGGCCGTTAAGGTGCAGGTATAATATTGAGAACTACCCTCTTTTTTGCATTTGATAGATTTGCTTTTGGCGTTGTGCCATTGGGCATACTCTTCATCAAACTTTTTTTTCACCTGTTCTGACCATTGGATAATGGTGCGCATATTCGCAATTGATTCAAGAATATTTGGAAAGCCGATCAGTTTGATTTTATCTTTGCAGACCAATTCTGTTTCAATTGTTTTTTTCGATTGTGTTCCTGCGCTTGTTTGCACAGGAAATAATCCAAATGAGCAGATCAGTAGTAGAAACGTCAATTTTTTCAAATTATTCATTTTCATTTACCTAAAATGCATGACTATGACAGGCAAAATTTCAAAATAAAATTGGTAATTTTAACGCAGCTATAGTCAATGGATTTCATTGATGTTTTTAGTCTGCCATCAAATCTTTAATAAAAGAATATGGATTTGAAATATGATCTTTAAATGTTTTTTAAGGACTATTTTTTGTTTAATGGCGGGTAAATTCTGAAGCTAGAAAATGAACATCGTTTTGAGAAAATGAGCCTGATTTTGAGTGAGCACCAAGGAATGATTGCTCACTGGTTTGTTTCGCACGCTTGATATGAACTTGTGGAATTTTGTCGCAGATTTGCCAAAGAGCATTAAAAGCGCGCTCGCCCCTAATTGCCGCTTGTTTGCAGTCTTGATCAAAAATATAGAAACCAAATCTTGAACTGACTTCACGGCGCATTGATTCGCCTGACCAGCTACATTGATTGGTTAGTGTTAATTGCTCGTGTGCGTCTACCAGGTTTTGTCTATTGCCCCAGCGAATGTTTTTCTCTGGGTTTAGGCCACAAGGAGAATTTTCTGGTTCTAACCACTCGCAGAGCTGCTCTGTTGGTGTAATTTGTGCGAAGATAACTTTTAGCTCAATGTTAGCAAGCGAAAATTTTTCACGATATTGAATACATGCTTTTGCAATATTTGCTTCTGGTGAGCGAGCAATGAGCGTTAAGGTTTTATCAAGAGAGATATCAGAAGAAATTTTTTCAATAAAATGGTCTAATATATCAAAGAAATAGTTTAACTCAGCAGTATCGTCTGTCGCTGTTGGGCTGCTGATGTCTTTGATAAGTCCCATTTTTTATTTTTCCTTCTTTTCTGGATAGACGACTAATGAAGTGGCTTTGCCATTTTTTATAAGAGGCTTCGCCATCTGTTGAAATTCACAATAACAATACGGGGGTTAATGAATGATTGCCGAGTGAACTAAAAGTGAGCAATTTTTTAAAAAAAATTAGACTTCTTTTTCTTCATCCTGTTTTTTACCTTTCTCATCTGTTGGAGCTGAATTGTTGTCTTTGGCAAACCAATTAGTAATTTTTCCTACAGCAATGTGAGCTAATTCAGGCTCTTCTTCGACTGTTTTGGGGTTTTTAACCTCTGTAATAGCCTTTTTGCTTGCCTCAGCCTCAGAAGTTGTGAGGTTATCTTGAAGGGCTTCTAGCTTTTTTGAGATCTGTTCCGCAGGAGCTAAATCTTCTATTTTGTCTGCTTTTTGTGTTGTTTGCACAGTTTCACTAAGTATTTTTACGTTTTGTTGTTCAGTGTTTTCTTCAGAAATATTTTCGTGTTCTTCATGCACTAATGAAACTATGTTTTCATTTTCGACATTCTCTTGTGAGGTCAGATCTTCCTTTGTTAAAGATACAGATGCTTCTTCTGCCTTTTGTGCCGCCTCTTTATCTTTCGTTTCTTTGTTTAAGATTTCGCTTTGTTGTTTCATTTCTTCAGTGATCTGAGGAGGCTGTCCGTTTTTCACGGGCTGCTTTTTCTCGGTATCAATTGGTCTTATGCCAATGGGGTTATAGGGGTTTTGTTTATTAACAAATGGCTGATTTGCTCTTTCTTGATTTCCTTGGGAAGCCTTTTGAAGAGGTTGATCTGCTCTCATGATTGAATGAGGCGTTTGATTAACATTATTTAGAGGTGGTCTTTGGATTTGTCCGCCTTCTGATGGAGGCATATGGCGTCCACTATTTTGTGCTCCTTGATAAGGAGCTCGTTGATTTACCGGGTTTTGTCGATTGTTATTGAATGCGGTGTTTTGAAAGGTAGCAGGTGCAATAACATTATTATGAGTTTGAGCCTCATGAGATTGAGGTTGACCTTTTCCACCAACTTTTCTCAGCATACGCGGTAATTCCATGACGGATTGATCATCCTGCCCTTCACTATATAGGTGTGTGTTTTCAATTGTATTATCTTTGATGTTCTGATCGTTTTGGCCAAAGAGACTAGTTTCATCAAAAAGACTCCCGAAATTGGCTGATTTTTCATTCTCGCCAGACTTTCCGTCTTTTTGATCAGAGTCAGGATTGTATTTTTCAAAGCTGCGCTGGTTTGCATTTGCGATGGCAACATCCTTGGCTGCTCCCATTACGGCATCAAGTACGATATTGGACCAGGCACCGTCTCTGAATTTATAGAGACGGAATGCACGGTGCTCTGCAAATGAGCTGCCCATCTTTTTTAATTTACCTCTGATGATAAAGGTTGGTGGAATGATGGCTCTGTCGACGATGCCACGCCCTTCTAGGCTGACAAAGAGATTTGCTAAATACTGGGCCTGGATATCATTTGAGGCTAAGGGGATCGCGACATAGTAATGACCGCCCCAATCAAATACGACATGCTGGAAGAGGCTGAACTCTTCTCTAATGCCAGCAAAATGGGTGGCGTGGAAGCTTGAAAGAATGCCGCTTATGGGGCCATCTCTTGCGTCTTTCATAACAGGGACTAAAGATTTCAGGCGATCCATCGGACGGTTGATAGAAACCAGCAAGAGACAAAAATCAACAAAAACAGCAATGGCGAGAGGTATGTAATCCCTGTCGTTTAAACCAGCTTGAACATTTGTTAGTTGTAAGGGGGGCTTTTTCCCATTAACAGAACGAACAGCTTTTTGGCGAGCCTCTCTGATTTCATCTTCACTTGGAGGCATTTTTAAAACCATCAGCCCTCTTAACGTTGAGGCTAATCGGCGGAAGGCTTCGATGGTTGCTTCTGAACCTTCGACAGCTGCGATTT
Organism: Methyloligella sp.; assembly: GCA_021604645.1. GTDB lineage: Bacteria > Pseudomonadota > Alphaproteobacteria > Rhizobiales > HXMU1428-3 > HXMU1428-3. Next base: position 26,952 of record BQJJ01000018.1, on the reverse strand, counting down.
TTGGTTTGCCAAGTAGAGGCAACTGGTCAAATGCTTGTACAACGCCTCGAAGCGCTGATTGAAGTTGATTATCAGGACACTTAAAGGTGCCGCCTTTTCCATCTGGGAATTGTGTTTTCGTTGACCGTTCAGCCAAGCTGTTGCGTATGGATTTCAACTGTGGATCTGTTCTGAACGAATTAAACCGAGTGATCGTTAGATCTAGCCTTTGGTTCAGGCTTTTCATGAATGCATTTCTTGTGCCTGTTGCAGGGTCAACCGTTGAGGGGTGGCGCGATGCAATTTTGGCCATATCTCCATTGAGCTGCTTGATTTCTGTGGCGACCGTTTGTGCTCGCCTTGTGACGAAGTCTCCTGCAAAGGAGAAGCTCTTTGCGTCATTGTCTCTTAGGCGCCGTCTTGGTCCATCACCTGGGCGAGAATTGGGGCAGCTATTACCTTTTGTGCGCTCTTCGTTTGCCTTTTGAAGTGAGAGGGCTGTTAGGGTTGTGAGGGTGCTTTCTAATTGTTCCAATCTTGATTGACCGGCTTGAAGTGAACCTTGAACTTGTCCGACGGCACTTTCGGCTGATCTTGTTGCTTCTGATCGGCTTTCTAAAAATTTCCAATAGAAGCCAAAGCCGAAACCAATTGAAATAAGGGTAAGAAATAAATAGCCAAAAACAAAGATTGTTCTCAAAGCCCAGTTTAGCGGTGCGAAAAGTTGATCAAGGATGTAGACGATCATCAACATAAGCATGGCAACAGCAAAGCCGATTGCTAATTTATAGGTGAAACCGATATCACCTGAATTTGCTGTTATGAGTTCTAACAGGCCTGAATAGGTAGAGACCCAAGATAGGGTGCCAAGGCCAATAATGAGAAGCACTTTTTTGATATCGACTGGGGTTTTTTGTTCATCGACTTCTTTAAACATCCTCTCCAGTTCATTGGTGCTGGAGGAGAGGCGTTGATAAACACCGGTGTTTTTAATCATATCACTCATTATCGAATTTACCCTTAAAGTCGATTTATTACTTGAAGCTCGTTTATCGTTTTAAAACTATTTATGTGATCCATGTATTTTTCATCACCGGACCTGAATTCAGCATGAATGGTCTTTTTAGATGTAAATTTATCTGGCCTATTGGCTAAATAAAGACCACATCAACCAAATAATTTTATGGCTACTAGAGTTGGCCAGATGTGTAATTTTGTCATTTTTGAGATGGTGGTTGTCTGCTTTCCCTTTACCCAGATCTCCCTGTATCAATCTATAAGTTCTGCAAACAGAATTAGTGACTGACTCGTTTTTTAGGATCGGCCTAACTTATTGAATAACATTCAATTTAAGTGGTGGAACGATCTATCAAAGTTTTGGCTCCCAAATTTCTTGGAAGCCTAAGTTTAGAATTGTTGGTGACAATTTAATTTTGTTAAGGATTTGTTTACCAATTCTTTAGGGCTGAAATTGGGCTTTGGGGGCTGGGAGATGCAGTCGAGGGGTTTAGATAGCTGTTTCTTGGCGCTGCAATAAATTAGCGTTTCTTATTTTTTGCGAAGCCGCCAAGGGATAATAGCAACTGCTCGAGTTCACAAATTTCTAGAGTGGGATTATTGCGACGTCTTGCTTTGCCCATGATTTCTTGAACTTTATGAATGGCATGGGCGAGATGATCTTCATGCCAGATATTAAGCTGTTTAATGAAATTATCACGGCGTTCAAAATAAAGCGGAGGTCGCTGTGATTTGGCGACTGTATCTATCGTCGCTCCATTTGAAATGCTCAGTGCACCTTTGTGTAATTTTTCTAGCTGACGCAAGAGACTGAGAAAAATTGGTGCTGGGTTTAAGCCGGTGCTAATAGCGCGGCTTAGTTGATTAAGTGCGATTTGTGGATTGCCAAGCAAAGTTTGCGCGATGATTTGATCCATCGCTATTTCTGACATATCGCTGAGGATATTGTCGATGTCTTCAATGGTTATTTGATCTTTGCCCATGGCATAGAGCGCTAGTTTCTCGATCTCTTTACGGCTGAGGCCACGATCTGCGCCTAAACGGGATATGAGATATTGTTCAGTTTCTTTTGAGAGGACTAACTTATTCTCATTTAGGATATCCTGGATGAGATTATGGAGAGCTGCATTATTGTCAGTGTAACAAGGGATTGCAGCTGTGGTTTTCCCGCTTTCGAATATTTTTCTAAGCTTAGCTGTCTTTTTTAAATCACCAGCTTCAATGATTAAATCGGCTTCAAAAGGTGTTTCTTTTAAAAGAGCCTCGAGATTGTTTACAGAAAGGGCGGTGCCTGCGGTGACACGCAAAACCTTTCGTTCGCCAAACATTGAAATGGTTTTCAAATCAAGGGAGAGGCGCTCGGGGTTAGCTGATAAGTCATCATTTAAAATGGTGATTTGTTCAGTTTCAGCCCCTTGGCGTTTAGCTTTTGCTGCTAAGTTTTGACTTAGAAACTTAGCACGTTCTGAGACAAGGCCATTGTCTGGGCCAAAGATTAGATATGCATCGTAGGCGCTTGGAGATTTGATGAGCCGGTCAATGTCGCTCGGTTTTATAGCAACCATTTTAACTCACGATAATCAAAGGGGTGAAGAACCAAATTGTAGAGCTTAGCTATTTCCTGATAGGAATGCTGAAATTCTACCTTGGAGGTCTTCAGCTGTTGTTTTGGCTGCACGGTCTTCAGCATCACGCCGAGAGCGTACATTTGAATAGATCGACGTATTATCGTTAAAAGCCGCTTTTGCGAATGAAGTGCCTTCTAAAATTGGTAATTTATCATCACCAACTCTGTAGAGCTTGAAGGATGTGTTTAATTCTAGAAATTGACCTTCGCTGTCACCATCGCGGCGCACGAATTGTGACTTTACAGATTCTTTGACGGCTAATGATAATATATATTGAGGGGCATCTGCATACCCACCGCCTGTAAAGCGGAAAATAAGTTCATTGCGAACAACTTGTCCAACGCGGCCAGGTACTTCAGGAATAGAAACGGTTTTCAAAGTTTCCTGAAGTTGTGCATTTGTCGTTGTTGTTCCATAGAGAGGTTTGAAGGCACAACCTGAAAGAAGGGCGCCTGCGCAGCTAAGCATGATCGCCACTGAAACAGCTTTGAAGCTTATTTTAGGTGTTTTGCTTAAGTGAGTTTGGGGGTGTTTTCCCATCATCGTCTATCCTGCATTTCTCTTTGAACTTATCTCAAATCAAATATAAACGTCATTTTATAACGAATTCTTATCCTCAAAAGTCTGCAACTTTTCAGGAATGCGTATTTATATAACAAATTCTTACCCTAAAAAGTCTAACAACTTTTGAAGAATATGTTTTATATAACGAACTCTAACTCTCAAAAATTACAGAATTTTGAGAGTAAGTGATATCAATTAGCTACAATATTCACGATTTTTCGTGGAACCACAATAATTTTGCGAATATTTTTGCCATCAATTGCTTTTTGAACCCCGTCTAGTTCTAGAGCGGCTTTCTCTGTCTCATCTTTGGACGCATCGAGGGGAATAGTCAACTCACTACGGCGTTTTCCATTAACTTGTACCGCGATTGTAATCGAATCTTCTTGCAAAAGTGACTTATTGACATCAGGCCATGGGGTTTTTGCTAGTAGTTCGCTGTTCCCTAAGTGAGCCCAGCACTGTTCAGCCAGGTGCGGCATCATTGGGCCAAAAGCGGTGATTAGAAAGTTTGCTGCTTCTTTTAAAGCAAAGGCCATATCTGGTTTTAGGTCAGATTTAGCGGCTGCCAAGTTGCTAGATACGATGTTTGTATATTCATAAATTTGGGCAACTGAGCGGTTAAACCTTAAGTTTTCAATGTCGTTTGAGACATTATCAAGGGCTTTATGGGCCGCTTTTCTAAGCTCCAAGGCTTTATCTGAGAATTCAGCCGGTTCTTCATATATATCATCGCCTAAAAGAGCTTTTACATCGGTGACAACGCGCCAAAGCCGCTGTACAAAGCGGCCCGCGCCTTCAACGCCGGCTTCTGTCCAAACAACATCGCGTTCAGGTGGGCTATCTGACAAGACAAACCAACGGGCTGTATCAGCGCCATAATGGCTCAAAATATCGTCTGGATCGACAACATTGAGCTTAGATTTTGACATTTTCTCAATGGAGCCGATTTTAACAGGCTTGCCTGTTTCAAGTTCCGTTGCGACGCGCTTGCCATCTACATCTTCAATTTTAATGTCGGCAGGTGAAATCCAATCGCCGTCTTCGGTTTTATAAGTTTCATGGTTGACCATGCCCTGGGTAAAGAGGCCTTTGAACGGTTCTTTTAAACCAATATGGCCTGCAGCTTTCATAGCTCTTGTGAAATAACGAGAATATAAAAGATGCAAAATAGCATGTTCGACACCGCCGATATATTGGTCAACTGGTAGCCAGTGGTCGACTGTGTTTTTATCTGTTGGTGTCTCAGCTTGCGGGGCGCAGAACCGCGCGTAATACCAGGAACTATCCACAAAGGTGTCCATGGTGTCTGTTTCGCGCCGAGCATCTTTGCCGCATTTTGGGCAGGTGGTGTTTTTCCAGGTTGGGTGATGGTCAAGCGGGTTGCCTGGTTTGTCAAAGCTCACATCATCGGGGAGTTTAACTGGCAAATCTTGCGTCTTTACCGGTACTGTTCCGCAGTCATCACAATGAACGATCGGAATTGGGCAGCCCCAATAGCGCTGGCGTGAGATGCCCCAATCGCGCAGGCGATAGTTGGTTTGGCGGCTGCCTTGGCCCGCATCTTCCAGCTTAGAAATGATTTCTTCTTTGGCGTCTTCAATTGATTTTCCATTGAGAAACTCTGAATTGGCAAGCTTGCCAGTGCCTGTATAGGCTTCATCTTCAATGGTAAAATTTTCTTCTCCTTCAGGGACCACAACTGGGGTGACGGAGAGCTCATATTTGCGGGCGAAATCTAAGTCACGCTGGTCATGCGCTGGGCAGCCGAAAATGGCGCCGGTACCATAATCCATCAGGATAAAGTTGGCGATATAAACCGGCAGCTCAATAGACGGATCAAACGGGTGTTTGGCTCTGATGCCAGTGTCGATGCCTTTTTTCTCTGCGCGTTCAATATCTTCTTCTGATGTGCCAAGGCCAGCGCATTCTTTGATGAAGTTTGCTATTTCTGGGTTTGTTTTGGCGAGCTCTTCTGCAATTGGGTGGCCAGCTGAGAGGCCACAGAAGCTTGCACCAAAGATTGTGTCTGGGCGTGTTGTGTAGACTTCTAATGTATGATTCACTTTTAATGTATTAGGGCCTTCAGGAAGGCTATCACCTTCAAGATCAAAGCGCATTAACGCACCGTGAGATTTGCCGATCCAGTTGGTTTGCATGATGCGAACTTTTTCTGGCCATTTGTCCAAAGTGTCCAAATCTTCCAACAGTTCATCTGCATAGTCTGTGATGCGGAAGAACCATTGAGTAAGTTCACGTTGTTCAACCAGCGCACCTGAGCGCCAGCCTCTGCCGTCAATCACTTGTTCGTTGGCAAGAACTGTATGATCAACCGGGTCCCAATTGACGCGTGCTGATTTTCTATAAACCAGGTTGTGTTCTAAAAAGTCGATAAACAGTTTTTGCTGCTGGTGGTAATAGTCCACATCGCAGGTGGCAAATTCGCGTGACCAATCAAGCGACAGGCCGATTGATTTGAGCTGATCGCGCATCACCGCGATATTATTATAAGTATATTCAGAAGGGTGACCGCCATTTTTCATGGCTGCGTTTTCAGCTGGCATGCCGAACGCGTCCCAGCCCATTGGGTGAAGCACGTTAAAACCCTTGGCGCGTTTATAGCGGGCAATCACATCACCCATGGCGTAGTTGCGCACATGGCCCATATGAATGCGGCCTGAGGGGTAGGGGAACATCTCGAGGACATAATATTTTTCTTTGGCCGAGTTTTCCTCAGCTTCGAAGATTTTTTCTGTTGCCCATTGCTTTTGCCAGATTTGCTCGGTTTCTGGTGCGTTATAACGCTCAGCGCTCATGGTCTGTCCCCTGAATAGATGTGTTTAGACTGTAATGGGTGTGTTTAGCATTGGGAACCATAGTGTCAAGTGTAGATAGTTTTTTTGGGGGGCTGTCTCTTTTTCTCTCACGGGCTATTCCGCTGCGAAGCAGCGGGCCCTCCGAGGGGCGGCGCAACGCGCCGGACGCCCCTGGCGTCATGTCCCTCAGCCCGAAAAGGGCTGAGCTCCTTCTTCGTATTGTTAGTTTGGAGATTTTTCATTTTTGGGACGATTTTTAGTTTCTGTATTCTTAATTTGTGCGTGCTTAAAGAGGCCGTTTTGCTTTATCGAATAGTCAATTTACTGATTTATATCGATTTTTCCTAACTCAGAGAACAAAAAATATGGGGATAAGATTATTTTTGTTCTCCCTCTGTTCTTTTTATGCGAATCAGAGTATGTTCTTATTATGTTCCTTGTTGTTTAGCGGCAAGGGGGGAGTTAGATAGCATATATTAGGAGTAAATTTGATGGCAACTTTTGATCAAGCATGGCTGAGCGGGCGTGAAACACCAAACCCACTGAAAGCCACACCACTTTATCTTGTCGATGACATGGCTTCAGCCAAGCGCCGTTTTAGCGCAATGGGCTTTGAGCTAACCACACTGCAACCAACCGTTCAAAATTCAGAGTTTGGTGATGTGCTTAATGATGGCTGTGTTGGTATGAGCGCTGGGCAAACGCAGATCATTCTAGTCGAAGAAACCCACGCCAAACGGACAATGCCGCCTGAAGTTCTCCCGTCTTTCAAACACGGGCCTGCGCTTTACGTTTGGGTTGATTCGGTTGACGAAACGCGCTCAAAAATCGCTGACCCGGTAATTGCAGAAATGGTGACCGGCTATGGCACCTGGGAGCTGTTTGTTGAAAGCCGTATTGGCTTGATTATTTTTGCTGAGAAGTTGAGCCAGGAAATGAAGATGGCATCTTAGGTCTCACGGGCGATGGGCACGAAGTGCCCGCCCTGCGACGGCGCGGCGCAACGCGCCGACGGCCGTTCGGCCTACGTTTTTTGTCTTCGGCTGTATGATGGATAGTGGGTTTTGGTGATGCGAAGCATCATTGTGTCATGACGAATGAACGATTTTCGCTTATTCATCTATAATGAATATGTCATGCACATGACTTACACGGTATGCTGCGGGCTTCCCATTCGACATTTCAACAAAACAATCAACAATAAATCCTTTATTGTATAAGTTATGGAGATCATCTCTAGTTTCATGTTTGATACGTTCTTTAGCTAAACTTGTTTCATATATTATAGCTAATGGTTTTTTTGAAATTTTTTCAATTACGCCACGTTCACCTGTTCGTTTGCTACCTAAAGGCGGGTCTTTAAGATTGGATTGGTAGAAACGCATCATTACACGTTCGTGACGTTCATAGGCGATTAATTCAAGATCAGTTTTGTGTTGTTCAATACTGTTTTCTGCTTTTTTAGCACTAACAGTATCAAAAAAAACCTCTGCTCTTTTTGTAGTTTTAGTTTCATGATAAATTGCTGAAGATATAGTAGAGTTGCCATTTTCATCGCCAGCTATTACTTGAACAGATCCTAAAAAATCATTTAGATCAGATTTGCTAGCTTCAGGATCTTTTTCTCCAATAAGGTAATGCCCTAATTTCCCACCATATCTTTGAATGAAATCATCAATAAGAAGAGCTTTGTCCATAGTTTCTAAGAGTGGTAGAATAACAGGTATTAACTCTACTATTGTTGAACCTTTTCTTATTTCTTTGACGAATAATTGGGCTTCTCCAGCGAGATTAGGATGTTCTCGTGCGATATAAGCATTGAACTGATTACCAATTGCAGTAAATGCATTTACTAGCGCAAATAATTCTGCAGGTTTTTTGAGACAAATTTTTAGTTCTATAAAAGGTGTACCTTCTTGCATCTAAGTAGTTTAGAGGATTTTTTCTATATTTTCATTACATTTAATGAACGGTAGGTAACTTATTAAGTTGTTTTTTAGTTATCTGTTAGATTAGATACTTTATAGTTTTGCAGTATTCACCGAAAACGCATCATTCCTCAGTTCCTTCAGAAGCGTCTTTAGAAGCGGGGTGGCGAGTTGGGAGGAGTGGAGTTTGGTGGCCCAGGCTCTGTTTCTGTTGCCTGTCCCTACCGTGATTATTGTCTTAAGAGTAAATGGTTTTGAGATTTGGTGGGTTTTTTAGTTGTGCTTTGGGGATGCGAAGATTTTTCTGTTGTTTATTTAAAATGATTGTTTTTATATTGATTATCTCAGAAATGTTTTAATTTTTAAAAGTATTCCCCTATGTAAGGAACGTTGCATTATGAAGTATTACCTAACCATTTTTTTATCTTTTATCTTTCTGAATGGTTGTGCTGGTTCTGGGGAGTACACTGCTCCGCTTCAAACAGTTTCAAATCTTAATGCTTCTCTTAAAGGAACTGTAAATAGGCAAAGTCTCCTTCATTACGACTTTTTTTCTATAGAAGCTGTTGATGATAAGGCTGTTTCTCACCTTATTGAAGGGGCAGAGAAACAAGTTCAAATAGCACCAGGAAAGCATACTATTGTAACTCATGCAGTTTTTAATCGTACATTTGGTGGAAGCTGTCCGTGTGAAGCTTATTTGGCCTTACAAGCAGAATTTGAGCCACAAAAAGAATATAAATTAAATGGTAAAGTTGAAGGGATAACTATTTCAGCTTGGATTGAAGAAAAAGGCACCTCAAAAAGGGTATCTGATATTGCTTCTCAACCATATAGAAGAGCTCGTAAAGACACATATGTTTATGTACCTGTAAATTAGTATATTTCTTATTTAATTTGCTCGACTTGTTTTTACAGCACGCTTATTAAATGCATCATTCCGTAGCTCTTTCAGGAGGGTTTTGAGTAGCGGAGTAGCGAGTTGGGAGGAGTGTAGTTTGGTGGCCCAGGCTCTGTTTCTGTTGCCTGTCCCTACCGTAATCACATAAGAATAGGCTTTCCCGTTAGAGAACTGAATGCCGCCGGAGACCCAGACGTCTACGGTTTGGTCAGCGTCTACTGTCACTTGAGTGCCAGTTTTAGCAAAATGCAATCTCACATCTTTATTTCTCGCCGCGCACCAGTTTGAAACTTGCTTCAATGTTCCGTGGCGTTTGTTGCCGCTGGTGTAGCACAGCGGGGCGCTTAGAAATTGCTTGAGGCGCGGACGGGCTGAGGCTCTGATGACCCGGTTTGGGATGATGTCTGTGTTGCTCTCTAGGGAGCTGGTTGCTGTGTTTTTCTCATAGGGGTTTTGCAGGCCGGTTCTTTGAAAGTTTCTCACCATAAAGGGCAATGGAATTGAGTTATTTCCTTTGCCTGTCAGGCTTGCCAAAATCACAGTCGACATTTGATGCACTTTTCTTGGCGACGCGGTGACTAGTCCGCGTACCATGGCAGTAGAGGCTGGTGTCCTTGATTGGGCATCGGGTGCGTAAGGCATGGTGAAGCCGAATTTGTCGATGATGGTTTGTGAGCCCTTTTGGCCGTACTTTGCCATGCGCCATTCTAGGGGACGGTTCAGCGAGCAGGCAAAGGCGGTTTCGGCGCGGCGTGGTTTGGTGAGTGTGCCATTGCGTCTGCAAGTGTTCAGGTCGGTTTCATGAGCTTGGTTGTCCATATAGATTGATTGCAGCGTATCTTTGCCCTGGTTGGCCAGGCCAATGGCGGCCATCATTTTGCCAACTGAGGCGATGGCTCTGATCTCTCGCTCAGATTCATATCTACCATTTTCATTCGAGCGGGCATAAGGGGAGCCATAGTAGGCTGCGATGTCATTCGATTCAAAATAACGGACGATTTCACCCTTGGTGTTGGCGGCGGCGATGATGACATCTGGCATTATTTTGTCTGCCGCTTCCGGGTCTTTGAAGGTTTTTAAGTCCAGCGTGTAATCGGTGTTGATTTGTTTTTCGTATTTCTTTTGTAGTTTTTCTAAAGCTTCCCAGACCTTTGTGCGGAAGGGTTGGTTTTTAGTGACGTCTAGCGTGAGGTCAACGCCGCGCACATATTGGCGCCAATTGAAGCCGTATGCGTTTTTCATCTCTTCTCTCGCGGCATAGCGGGCAGCGGGGATAAGAAGGTTGGCGCGCATAATTGGGTTTGCTCTTGCGACTTTTTCAAGATGCGGAAATTGCTTCTTTATAGTTGTTTGAAGCTTGGGTTGGATCTGCGCCTCTGGTGGGCCATTGGCCAGCAATGTGAGATCAAACAAGACGGATTTTTTTTGCTCATCAGTTGCCAGCAAGTTTGTGGCGCAAGCTTTTGCGCGCACTTCAGCTACATAGCGCCAGCGATCGAGGCGGACTTGATTGAGTTTGTCTGAGCCTTTGAGCAGGATGATCGGTTTGTTCACAGACGAGGCCAGTAGATATTGCTCAGCAGTTGTAAGCTCTGTTGCTGGTTTGCCGAAGATGATGCGGGAGGTAATCTCGATGCCCTGTAGGTCTTGCCCACCAGTTCTGTGCGCTAGCCACAGGTGATTGGCTGACCATTGTTTCAAGAGCTCCATATTGCCGCCTCTGGTGAGTTCCCAGAAGAAGACGGGTGCGTTCCACCATTCGAGCATTTTGCGGCGGAGTTTATCAAAACTGTTTTCGCCTCTGCTTGGCGGGGCGGCGTGATAAACGCGCACCAACTGCATGGGCAGGGTGGAGCCGCCAACACCGAAGGCTAGTTTCTTGGCTTTGTAGGAGCGGATCGCGGTTGTGTATGGAATTTTGAGGACGCCGATGATGTCTATGCCGAACGGGTTAAATAGGCCGCCCAGGTGACGGTCTTCATGATAAGTCAAGCAGCTCCAGAAATGATCGGGGACGGTATGGACAGGAATGGATTTATGGTCCGGGTTGGCGGTATAATTTAACTCATCGAAGATGATGGGTTTACCGCTTGTATTGAGGTCGCGCTTTGAATCCATATTCGGATCAAAGGTGCCGATGAAGTGGCCGTCTTTTTCATAAATGGCCGTGCCGAGCCAGCGCTCTGAGGCGTAATGAATTTGGGGCCCGAGCCAGATGGAGCCAGCCCAGCCGCGGATAGGCGCAAAAACATAGACAAGAAAAACCGCAAAAATACAATAAAAGAAAAGGGTGCCTGTGATGTAACGCAAGGGGCCTAGATTTGGGTTAAACACAATCACGCTGATGATCAGCCGAATGGTGCCCTGAACAAGACTTGCCAGCCAATGCAAAAATGAAATTATGCCATGAAAAAAACTTAACACGTGAAGGACCTATGCCTTAAAAACTATTGGTTTTTCTTTGTTCGTTTTTGTGTGGCTTATTTTTGCGTTTATTTTATGGCTTTCTTAGTGGCGCTTCAGGTTGCCCACTTGCAACCGCGCTTTTTTCTCTCACGGCTATTCCAAGCGCTAAAGGCACTTGGGCCTCCGAGGGGCGGCGCTCACGCCGGGCTTCACTGGCGTTTCGCCATGTCCTGACGCCGAAGTGGCGTCACTCCTTCTTTGTATATCGAATTTATAATTTATTTAGGTATTCTTATATTGCGTTTTGGGCGAAGGGGATGAAGGTTATAGGATCGCCTTTGTTGACGCTTGTGGTGGCTTCGTCAATCTCAATGAGGCCGTCAGCTGTTGTGAGGGAGCGGATGATGCCGGAGCCATCCTGGTTGAATTTATCAACAGAGGTTATGCCGTTTTCTGTTCTTAAGGTTCCGCGTAAAAACTCGCGGCGGTCGGGCTTTTTGTTTAAGATTTCAAAATTTGCAAGAACTTGAAACTTGTGCGGGCTTTGCCATTCTTGTCCTGAAAGTCGATTTATAATCGGGATGCCATAAAGGAAAAAGCAAATAAAAGCGGCAACCGGATTGCCGGGCAGGCCTATAAATAGCATGTCACCAATTTGACCAAAGCTCATGGGGCGGCCCGGTTTGATGGCGAGTTGCCACATATGTTGTTTGCCGAGTTTTTGCAGGCTTGTAATTATATGATCTTCTTCGCCTTTGCTTGCGCCGCCTGAGGTGATGATGACATCATGGGTTTTGGCAGCTTCCATGAGTGCATTTTGAATGTCGCCGGGGTTATCTTTGATGATGCCGAGGTCTGTTAAACCTGCTTGCTGGGATTTGATGAGTGACTTTAGCATGGGCCGGTTTGAGTCATAAACTTTGCCTAAATGGAACTCATCACCTGCTGATAAGATTTCATTGCCAGTTGAGAGAATGGCGACTTTGGGTTTTTGGTGAACTTTGAGCTCATCTATGCCGGCGGAAGCTATTGCGGCGATGTGACGGCTGGTTAATTTTGTTTGTTTTTCTACAATGATGCTGTTTTCAGCAGTGTCTTCTCCGGCCTGGCGGCAATTGGCGCCTTGTTTTAGGCCTGGTGGGATCGTGACTGACGTTTGCCCATCTGGTGTTTCCTTTAATGTCACATCTTCTTGCATAACCACTGTATCAAGATCTGATGGCATGACTGCCCCAGTGAAGATACGTGTTGTTGAATTTTCTTGTGTTGTTTCAATTAAGGGTGCACCGGCGATCACTCTTTCACTCACAGGAAAGGTTGTGCCTTGATTTTTTGAGTATTCGTCATAGGCGAAGGCATAGCCGTCGACTGCAGCGTTTCTGTGTGCGGGGATTGGGCGCGGGGCTTTTATATCTTCAGCTAGCACGCGATTATCAGCTTCATTAATGTTTATTGTATCTGTTGTGTAAAGTGGGCTCAGGTTGGTTTTGAGGATATTCAGGGCTTCTTTGTGTGTGAGGCGATCTTTGTCGTGCAGGAAGCAATCATCAATTTGTTTTGGAGCCATTTTGATTTCAATCAGTTAGTTTTTTGGTGATCTTTAATATTTTACCATAAACAATTAAAAGCTGCGTCTCATTTGTTTTGTTGTTTTATCCGTTGTTTTTTAGACGAATTAATGCAGCTTTTTTGAGCCTTTATGCTTGAAATTGGTTACATCTAGCTATTTATATGTCAAGAGCGTAAATATAGCTTCACTTTATTTGAAGTGCTTGTTTTCAAAGTTATCGTTTTTTAGCTTTGTTGCATTTGATTTATTTTTAGAAAGGGAGCCATTGATGGCCGGTCTCACGAAAGAGAAAATACTAGACGCATTAAAGTCGATTGAATTTGAAGGCGGTGACAATATTGTTGACCGTGGTCTGGTTTCTGAAGTGGTGATTGCCAATGGTAAGGTTTATTTTGCCCTTGATGCGGGCAATGAAGACCCGCAAAAATTAGAGCCCTATTGCCGGAAAGCCGAAGATGTTGTTGGCGCCCTTGATGATGTGTCTTCAGTTGGTGTGACAATTACTGCTGAACGACAGAAATCAAATGGATCTCAGGCTAACGGGCACGCGAATGGTCAGGCAAATGGGGAATCTAAAAGTCAGGCTGGCGGAGGGCCTCAAGGTGGTGGTGGCCAACAAGCAGCTGCTGGACAAGCCATTCCTGGTGTGCGTCATGTTATTGCTGTTGCCTCTGGCAAGGGCGGTGTTGGGAAATCAACTACATCTGTAAACATAGCTATGGGCCTTAAAGCTCAGGGTTTGAATGTTGGCATTTTGGATGCTGATGTTTATGGGCCGTCTATGCCGCGTTTGCTTGGACTAAATGAAGAACCACAAACCGGACCGAACAATGAAATCATCGCTTTAGAAGCTTATGGTGTGAAAGTTATGTCCATGGGCTTTATGGTGGCAGAAGGAACGCCGGTTGTGTGGCGTGGGCCAATGGTTATGTCGGCACTTGGCCAAATGATCAATCAGGTCACCTGGGCGCCTTTGGATGTTTTGGTTATTGATATGCCACCAGGGACTGGTGATGTTCAACTGACAATTGCCCAGCAAACACCCCTTTCTGGCGCTGTTATTGTTTCAACGCCGCAGGACCTGGCGCTGATTGATGCACGCAAGGGCATTAATATGTTTGCTCAGGTGAATATTCCTATTTTGGGCCTAGTTGAAAATATGAGCTATTTTCTATGCCCGTCTTGTGGTGAGCGTTCTGACATTTTTGGTCATGGTGGTGCGAAAGAAGAAGCCCTTAAGATTGGTGCTGACTTCTTAGGGCAAATTCCATTGCATATGGATATTCGTGAAACGTCTGATGCTGGCCGGCCTATTGTGGCGTCAAATCCTGAGAGTGCGGAAGCACAAGCGTACCTAGAGATAGCTGCGAAAATTTGGGCATCTCTTGATTCTCAAGGTGAAGATACAAGAGTTGCAGCACCAAAGATTGTGATTGAGTAGGGGCTAACCCCTAGTTACTTAATAGCTATAGTCGAATGGACTATGAGCTGAAGGCTAAAGCCTTAATGAAGGGATTTTATCCATGACTTCTGGGAATGGAACTTCTGATGTGACGAAAGTTGATCAGTCAATTAATGATCAGCTTGTGCCGAGCGAAATTCGGCTTTCTCATTCGAGGGATTTACTCACGGTTACTTTTGCTGAAAATACTTATGAATTGTCAGCTGAATATTTGCGTGTTTACAGCCCGAGTGCTGAGGTGCAGGGGCATAGCGAAGCTGAGCGAAAGTTACAGTTTGGCAAAAAAATGGTGCTCATTACTGATGTTGAACCGGTTGGGAATTATGCGGTCCGAATTCAATTTAGTGATGGTCATAAAACCGGGTTTTATAGCTGGGTCTATTTGCACAAGCTTGGTTCGGAACATGGCGAACTTTGGCCAACTTATTTAGCTGAGCTTGAAGAGGCTGGGCAGAGCAGATAATTTTTTTAAAGCCTTCTTTCTTCTAATTTTTTTGGCTATCGTGATTTTGACATAAAGTACTAATTTTATGTCTGAGAACGAATAAGAAAGACACGAAAAAATCTTCATTTATATCAAGAGGTTATGAGATGAGCGTCGTTAAGAAAGCTGGGATACTTAAGAGCTTAGTGGGTGGTTTGCTTAGCTGCGGGCTGGTTTTTGCCAGTTCTGTTTCACTTGCAAAGGCTGAAAAAATATTTGTTTCAATTGGAACTGGTGGCCCAACAGGGGTTTATTTTGTTGCTGGGAATAAGATTTGCGACTTGATGAACAAGGCTGCCAATAAAAATGGAGATGCTGTTCGGTGTAATGCGCCATCTTCTGGTGGCTCGATTTATAATATCAATGCTATTCGCTCAAAAGAGCTTGATTTTGGTGTTGCTCAATCTGATTGGCAATATCATGCCTATAAGGGAACCAGTAAGTTTAAGGGCAATCAGTTAGAGAGCATTCGCGCTGTTTTTTCCTTACATGCGGAACCGTTTCAGATTTTAGTTGCTAAGGGCTCTGGCATAAAATCATGGGCTGACCTTAAAGGAAAACGCGTGAATATCGGCAATGCTGGTTCTGGTCAACGGGGCACATTTGAAACTTTAATGAAGGCTTATGGCGTTGATAAAAGTTATTTTTCTCTTGCAACTGAACTAAACTCCACCGAGCAAGCTGGTGCGCTTTGTAATGGGAATATTGATGCGTTTGGTTATTCTGTTGGTTTTCCAAATGCGGGTGTGTCGCAAGCAACCGATGGCTGTGAGGCTCGGATTATTTCTTTAACAGACGCTCCGGTTAAAAAGTTAGTTGATGAGCGCCCGTTTTTTAACTTTACCAAAATTCCAACTGGGACTTACTCAACGGTGACAGAAGATGTTACGACTTTTGGGCCGCGGGCGACTTTGGTGACACGGGCAGATGTCTCTGACAAAGTTGTTTATGGTCTTGTGAAAGCTGTTTTTGAAGGACTTGACGATTTTAAGAAGTATCATCCAGCATTTCGGGTGCTTGATCCTAAGACTATGGTAAAGGATGGTTTATCCGCGCCGCTGCATCCTGGGGCTTTGAAATATTACAAAGAAAAAGGCTGGATTAAATAAATCTATTTTGCCCTTACAAGATTTGAAAAGAGGTTTCTCATTCATTTGAGGGGCCTCTTTTTTTTATGGTTCTTGCACTTTTTAAATAAGGGTGCTTCAGTTAATTTTTCGATGAACTTGTTTTTAAGGTAATGATTGGGGCAATACATACATGGTTTCTCACAAAGAAGATGTGTTGAATAAGGATGTTGTTTCGGCGCTTGATAAAGAGCGTGGTGATTTTCATTTGGCTGAACCGTACGCCCTTATGGTTGCTGGTATCGCGCTTTTGTGGGCATTTTTTCAGCTTTGGATTGCGTCTCCGTTTCCGTTTTGGCTTGAGGTTGGTTTGCCAACTGGTATTGCAGCGCGCGGAATACATCTTGGCTTTGCTTTTGCGCTTTGTTTTTTGAGTTTTGGAGCTGTTTTTAACAGGCCTGATGGATTGGGGCGTCCTTCTTATCTTTCGTTGGCTTTGGGCGTTCTTTCCGTTTTTTCTGCGCTATATGTGTGGGGGAATTATGAGGCGATTTCTACACGAGCTGGCTTAATCGCCAAAACGGAAGTTTTTGGATATGTAGTCCCTTATGAAGCGGTTTTAGGGTGGATTGGTCTTGGGTTATTACTTGAGGCAACACGGCGGGCTATTGGCTTGCCTTTAGCAATCGTTGGGCTTGTCTTTTTGCTTTATTCTTATTTTGGTCCCTACATGCCAGATTTGATCGCTCATAAGGGTGTCGGGTTAACTGGGCTAGCGAATTATCAGTGGCTGACGGATCAGGGTGTGTTTGGCATTCCGATTGATGTGGCTGTTCGGTTTATCTTTTTGTTTGTGGTGTTTGGGGCTTTGCTTGACCGGGCAGGAGCGGGACAATTTTTTATGGACTTGGCGCTTAGTTTGGTTGGCCGCTATCGTGGTGGGCCTGCAAAGGCGGCTGTACTTGCTTCCGGGATGACGGGAATGGTCTCTGGGTCTTCTATAGCGAACACAGTGACTACAGGCACGTTTACTATCCCTTTAATGAAGCGCACGGGTCTTTCAGCTGAACGCGCTGGGGCTATTGAAGTGGCGGCGTCTATTAACGGACAGATCATGCCGCCCATTATGGGTGCTGCGGCGTTTGTTATGGCTGAGCTTTTGGGGATCAGTTATTTCGATGTGATCTATCATGCGTTTGTGCCAGCGGTGATTTCATATATCGCGTTGTTTTATATTGCTGACTTAGAAGCGCAGCGTTTGGGGCTGAAGCCTGTACGTCCGTCAGGCGTTTCGGATGGGAAGCTTATGACGGCTTGGCAATTGATCAAGGGCCAGGGGTATTATCTTTTACCGCTTGTATTGATGATTTACTTGCTTGTCGGCGCGCGGATGACAACAGGGAGTGCGGTTTTTTGGGCGATTATTTTCTTAATGGGAATTCTACTTGTTCGTGAGGTGCTTTTTGCTCGTGACAATGTTGCTCAGGGGCTTAAGCAGGGGGTAGTTATTATAATTGAGGGGCTCATTCAAGGGGCGAAGAATATGGTCTCTGTGGCGCTTGCATTGGCGGCGGCCGGGATCATTGTTGGTGCTGTTGGGCAATCTGGTTTGTCAAACGCTTTGACGAGTATTGTTGAGCAATTGTCGATGGGGAATTTATATCTTCTCCTTATTTTGGTGGCGGTTATTTCTCTTATCTTGGGGATGGGACTACCAACCACGGCTAATTATCTGGTGGTGGCGACGCTTATGGTGCCTGTGATTGCTAAAGTTGGAGCGAGTGTTGGTTTAGAGGTGCCGCTCATTGCGGCGCATTTGTTTGTATTTTACTTTGGTTTGATGGCGGATGTGACACCGCCGGTTGCGCTGTCCGCCTATGCGGCAGCTGGGATCTCTAAAGGGGATCCGATGAAGACAGGCTTTCAAGCATTTTTCTATTCTATACGGACGGCGATATTACCGTTTGTGTTTATTTTTAATCTCGATTTATTGCTTTTGAATGTGACGTCTTTTTGGGAAGGGTGTTTGATCTTTATTGCCTCATTGGCAGGGATTTTAGCGTTTACCTCTTTGAGTTTTAGATGGATGTTTGGGCGGTTGAATTTAGCTCAAATGGGCTTGCTTTTTGTTGTGTGTTGTCTTTGTTTCCGTCCAGACTTTTTTATGAATAAGATTTCTCCGACTTTTGTTCCTGTTGCTCCTTTGGCCCTTACGCAAGGTGTTAAGGGGGAGAATTTGCGGCTTTATTATTACTCGCAGCGTGAGGATGCGCGTAAATGGGTGACTGTGAAGATGAGTGATGAGAGAAAGCCAAAGACGCTCACTGATGCTCACAAGCAAGGTGTGGTTACACTTAAGCGATTGGGAATAACAGGATCTTTGAATGATAAAGGTGGGATTGATGTATCTAACCTTAATTTTATTGGATTGGCTAAAAAAGCCGGACTGAATTTTGGGGATGTGATTGAACAGGTGCAACTTGAAAATCCGGACCGGTTATCACCGAAGTGGCTGTATTTGCCGGCATTTGCTTTGTTGCTGTTGTTATTGTTTTGGCAAATGAGGCTGGGGCAGACTGATATTAATCAGGTTGCGCAGTCTGAACAATAAGCAATAAAAAAGCGGAAAAACAGGTAACTGTCCTTCCGCTTTTTTTGATCTGGATAGTTTTATTTAAACCGCTTAAATCTAGGCTGCCAAGTTTTTCACATCTTGAACAGTGCCATCTTCGTTTAGGCGATAGATGATTGGCTGGCCTGTTGCGATTTCGCGTTGCATGATCTCTTCAGGAGAGAGGCCTTCAAGCTCCATAACCATTGCGCGCAGGCTATTGCCGTGAGCGGCGACGATTAAGTTTTTACCTGATTTATAGCTTGGCCAAATGATTTCTTTGTAATATGGCAAGACGCGTTCTGCTGTGTCTTTTAAGCTTTCGCCACCAGGAGGTGGGACATCATAAGACCGGCGCCAAATGTGAACTTGAGCTTCGCCCCATTTTTCACGGGCATCGTCTTTATTGAGGCCAGCTAAATCACCATAGTCACGCTCATTAAGCTTTTGGTCTCTGATGGTTTCCAAGTCTTCCTGGCCAAGTTCTTTTAGCATGAGGCTGAGTGTGCGCTGGGCTCTGCTTAGCTCGCTTGTGTAGGCTAGATCAAAATTGTAGCCAGCTGCTTTCAGGCGTTGTCCAGCGCTGATGGCTTCTGCAACACCTTGCTCTGTTAGGTCTGGGTTTTTCCAACCGGTGAACAAGTTTTGTTTGTTCCATTCTGATTGACCGTGCCGAACAAGCACGAGTAGGTTTTCCATCTCTTTTAGTTCCTTTAGTCTTTCATCACGTATTTGATTGTTTGCTCTTATTTTTGCGAGCTATGTTTTTTTTATGAGTTATTCATTTATGTTGAGAACATCAGCCATTGAGTAAAGGCCGGGTTTTTTATCTCTTCCCCAAAGGGCGGCTTTAATAGCACCCTTTGAGAAAATTCTTCTATCATCTGCTTTGTGGGTAAGTTCTAGGCGCTCGCCGTCAGCAGCAAAGATCACTGTGTGATCTCCTCTCACACTGCCACCGCGCAGTGAGGCAAAGCCGATATCACCATCGCTACGAGCTCCAGTGATGCCATCTCTTACACGCACTGATTTGTCATTTAAATTTATTTCACGCCCTTCAGAAGCGGCGTTACCAAGCATCAGGCTGGTGCCTGATGGGGCATCAACTTTGTGGCGGTGATGCATTTCTATGATTTCGATATCGTAAGCTTCATCAAGGGTGCTTGCGACCTTTTTAACTAATGCAGCTAGAAGGTTGACGCCAAGGCTCATATTGCCAGCTTTGATGATTGTTGCATGGCGGCTGGCAGCTTCGAGTTTTTCTTCTTCTTCAGGAGAGAAACCGGTTGTGCCGATAACATGTACGATGCGGGCTTGTGCTGCGTATTCAGCGAATTTAATGGTGGCAGCTGGATTGGTGAAATCCAGGATGCCATCCACTTTGGTGAAAAGATCTAAGGGGTTATCTGTGATTGTGATGCCAAGTGGTTCCAGATTGTTGATGGGCCCAATATCCTCACCAACAAGGTTCGAGCCTTCATATTCTGTGGCTCCTGCGATTTCTGTATTTTCGTTTTCGATGGCAGCAATTGTTAGCTCTTTGCCCATTCTGCCACCGGCACCCATTACAGCTAATCGCATTTTGGTCATTTCAAACCCTTTATTCTTCAATTTATCGTCGTGACACTTACTTTACAGCGTCTAATGCTTTTTGGATGTATTCTTTAGCAACTTCTGAGCCTTCAAAGCCAACAATTTCCACCCATTTTTCAGATTCGAGATCTTTGTATCTTTCAAAGAAGTGAGATACTTGGCTTAAACGCATTTGGGGAAGGTCTGAGATTGTTTTCACATTATCATACATGGCTGTAACTTCATGAGAGGGCACAGCAATGATTTTTTCATCCATGCCGGCTTCGTCTTTCATTTGAAGAATGCCGATTGGACGGCAATTGATCACACAGCCTGGAATGAGGGGACGGTTGTTAACCACAAGAACGTCAATTGGGTCTCCATCATCTGACAAAGTGTGAGGGATGAAGCCGTAATTTCCTGGATAGCGCATAGAGGTGTATAGGAATCTGTCAACGAACATGGTTCCTGAAGGTTTATCCATTTCATATTTTACAGGCTCTCCGCCAATTGGAACTTCAATAATGACATTAATGTCATCAGGAGCGTTTTTGCCGACAGCTATTTCATCAATACGCATTTGGGGTCCTTGTTTAGTTTTGGCCAACAGCTATGATGCTAAATGGCGTATGTTTTAATCATATGAGTGGGTTCTAGGCCGGACTGAGCTTGGCGACAACCCCTAAATTAGCATCAGATACGGGATAATTTGTAAAAACACCCGAATTTTTTGATTTTGACGTAGATTTTAATACAGGTGAAAGAAATGATTAGACGTTTTTTGATTGGTTTGGCTGTTTTATTTGGGCTTAATGCATTTATATTTACTTCAATGGCCTTTGCCGATGGAAATAGTGTTTACACTGATACTGACTTAAAGAAATGCTCTTTGCATTCGCAAGCTGAAGAAGGTGAAGGAGAATGGGCGACTTTTATTTGCCGGGGGTATGCTGGCCAAAAAGTCTTTGTTTCTGAGGCTGACTTACGTTTCTCATTAGGATACGGCCGGAATGGCTTAAATCAGAAGTCTTTTTCCCAAAGATTAAGCCCTTTTAATACTGTTGGTAAGAAAATGGAATGGCGTTTGCGTCATGGCCGACCTATTGCGACTATCCTTCGTTATTACACTGAGACAGGGAGTGGTGGCCGCAAGGGGCAAATACTCGTTGTGACCAAACTTGAAGGCTCTGAAGCGTGCCATATGGCTTATGTTGATGCGCTCGCCAATAAAGGTGCTAATGAGATTGCGCAAAATGCAGCGGATCGTTTGGTTGATGGATTTTCTTGTGCCACAGACAGTCCTGTACATGTTGGTGAGCGGGGCGTTAGTCCGTTTTAAGAGTGATAAACCTTATAATGCTTTATACTTATGATGTGCTTCCAAAACTGGAGACTTTGGTCTCTAAATCTAGAAGGAAATCATTATGGGTTGGGTGTATTTAAAATGCAGAACAAAGCATTTCTCTTTTCTTTCTTAGTAAGTTTGAGCTTTATCAATTTTAGTCTTTTCATTGGATTTTCTGTTTTTGCCAAAGGCATCATGCAGCCGGGCGACATTTTTAAAGATTGTGATGTGTGCCCGGAAATGGTGGTGATCCCGCCAGGTAAATTTATGATGGGGGCGCCAAAGTCAGAGAAAGACCGTGATATAAATGAAGGGCCACGCCGTAAGGTCACGATTGCTAAGGTCTTTGCTGCGGGACAATTTGAAATAACACGCGCTCAATTTGCTGCCTTTGTTACTGAGACTGGGCATGATGTGGGGAAATGCTGGATTTTTGAAAAGGGAAGATGGAAAAAGAATCAGCCCAATATGTCTTACAAAAACCCAGGGTTTCATCAAGATGATACACATCCAGCCGTTTGTGTGAACTGGAATGATGCCAAGGCCTATGTAAGCTGGTTAAGCCGCAAGACGAAGAAAAATTACCGGCTTCTCTCTGAAGCGGAATGGGAATATGTGGCCAGAGCCAAAACAAACACGCCGTTTTGGTGGGGGCAATCAATTTTGACTTCTCAAGCTAATTATAATGGGGCTAATTATAAAGGGTACGGGCAAAATGGCCATGATAACTCTAAGGGCTCAGAAGAAAGTTTTCGTCAAAAAACTGTGCCTGTCTTCTCTTTTAAGGCCAATGAGTTTGGGCTCTATAATGTGCATGGCAATGTTTGGGAATGGGTCGAGGATTGCTGGCATGATAACTATCATGGCGCACCAACAGATGGAACTGCATGGACAAAAGCGGGGGATTGTTCAAAACCCGTTTTACGGGGAGGCTCCTGGTTTGAACGACCGAAAGATCTCCGCTCTGCTGAGCGCATGTATGGTATCGCAACCTACAGGTTCAGCAATAGCGGGTTTCGCGTTGCGAGAACACTTACTGAGTAAGAAGAGCTAACGAATAATTGTGCAACAACTGGAATGGGTACATTCAAAGAATACGGAAATTTGGAAGACAGTATTTTTCTGCTGTGGATTCTAAACGAAATAGTTTTTCATATAAAAAACATAAAAACGCTAAGCTGTTGTAATGCAATTAAATTTTGTCGGCAACTTTATTTTAACATGAGATTTTTCGACGATCACTTCTCATTCTGGGCGACGCGGGTTTTAACCGGGATTCGGCGCATGAGGCTGTCAATGCGGGTTCTTTCTTTTTGGAACTCAGCCATTTCTCTGCCCTTTAATTGACGGCCGCGAGGTACGTGGATGCGCATTGGGTTAACGTGACGGTTGTTCACAAGGATTTCATAGTGCAGGTGTGGGCCAGTAGAGCGACCGGTTGAGCCGACATAACCAATGACTTGGCCCTGGCGAACTTTAGCGCCAGAGCGAATGCCTTTTCCGAAGCGAAGCATGTGGGCGTAAGCTGTTTTATATCCATTGGCATGTTTGATGCGGACGTAATTACCATAGCCTGCATGACGTTTGGCAGCTTCAATTCGGCCGTTACCAGCAGCGAAGATTGGTGTGCCCGGTCTTGCTGCCCAGTCAACACCTTTGTGCATTTTACGGCGTTTAAGAAGCGGATGGTATCTCATGCCATAGCCGGATGTTAACCTGGCTCCACCGCCACGCACTGGTTTGCGCATTAGGAATTTTTTAGCGTTATCTCCATTTTCATCATAGAAGTCGACTTCGCCATCTGGTGTGCGGAAGCGATAAAACTTACGGGTTTCACCAGCAATTGTTAAAGAGGTATAGAGCAGATTGCCTAATTTTGCTTCGGTAGTGGATTGATCACCTTGGACATCATAGAACAATTCAAAGCCGTCACCTGGTCCAACTCGTTGTTTGAAATCAGTGTCATAGGCGTGGATGCGCAGGACCTTCATGATCATTTTGTGATCAATCGATTGTTTCATGGATGAATGATAGAAACTGTTATAGAGGCTTGTTGGTCTTTGTTTTTGTTTTGAGGCAAGTTGCTCCAGGAGTGCTGAGTGTGCTCCGTGATTACTTGCGATAAACTCACCGGCGGAGTTCCTGGCAATGGTCACCACATGGGCACCGCTTTCGTAAATGCTCACTCTAACAAGATCCATCTCATTGTTTGTCGTAAGAGAGGGAGTTAGCATCAAATGAAGTTCTTGGCCGAGCTTAATGTTTGTTGCGGAGTAGATTGGCTCCATGGCTTCAGCAATGGCTGGAGCTTGCCAACTGCTCACTTTTGCATTTGCTAGTACAGTGCGCAGATTATCATTTTTACGAACGGCAACAATATGTGTCTCTAAGCCTTCGAAGCTGTCTTCATCTGGAATGATAATTGTTTTTTCTAAAACTGTTGTGTTTTTCGTTAGAGGCAGAGCGGCTTTCTTTACCTTTTCTTCTGGGACATCTGAATTATCTTTGTCGTTGTAGATCGTTGCTCTTAGTGCAAAATTCTCATCTTGATATTCATTAGAGACGAGTTGATGAATTTCCTTATCATCTAGTTCCTGACCATCTTCTGTTGGTAGGATACCGCCATTCAACTCAACGATTTTAGATTGCATCTCTACTCTTGTGATGGTTTTGGAACGTGAATTACTTTTGGATGCAATTGGACTGAGGTTTGCGTAAAGCTTAAATGGGTTAAAAAGTGGAATGGCTTTATTGGGCTCAACATTTGTAGCAAGACGCGTGACTATGCGCACATAAGGTTTGATTGCGATGAATTCTCGATCGTTACGTTTTTGAACGATTGAATCGTGGATGATGTATTTGGTTGATAAGCCCTGGCTTGTCGATGGTAAGCGATCCGTTTTGCCAAAAGATGAAGTGAGTTGTTTGTCATCCATTGTTTTAGGTTTAAAGGGAGACATTGCAGCGACGCTGGCTTTTTTGAGAGATTCGACCATTCCTGAGCCGTCTTCAACATTCATAGCTCCATAAAGAGCCACGCCTAAAGCTGCGACACCAACAGTGCCTGCGATCAATGTACTAATCAGCCATTTGAATTTGGCGCTGGCATGAGTGCCGAAATGATCTTTGTCAAATATGCTTGATGAACCGGCTTGTGTTCTGGACAGGTAAACTTCAGGCAAGGAATTACCTTTGGCTGGAACCAAGCTTTTTTGCTGACGAAGCCTTTGCTTAGGATGCCTTGGGGCTCTCGTTCTGCGATGTTTCAACCTTTAATTCCCCCTCAAGTTCCCTTTGTTCTTTTCACACATCGTTTCACGATTAAAAATAAGAATAAGGTATGCCTGAATAAGTTGTCATAAATGAGTACGACCTAAATTATATTAAATTGTGTCATTCAAAAAGATTAATTTGTCAAAAAGCTAAACAGACGAAAATCTTTTATGCCTGTCTCTGACATTAATTTGCTGATTTCTCAATACTGAATATTCTTTAGATAGGGTGATTTGATCATTGGGCAATATATTTTAGTGAAATAGCTCTGTGAAATGGGCTGTAAAAAACGTGCTCTATACATTTATATATAGGGCTTATATTGGTCTATATATAGGGCTTATATTGGTCGCTTCTTTATGGATGCGTATTTGCCTTATAGAAATGGGGTGATTGCAGATGTCATAAACAGGAAATAATGGGTTTTGTGGTGTTTGTTTTCATTGTTTGTGATCAAGTTTTCCTTGGAATCGTATCAATTTAAAAAAAAATGAAAAAAAATCGCTCTTTTTTGGGCTGTTTAATGGGGCATAATTGAGAAATCAAAGCCCATTTTATCGGGTTTTTCCATGAAATGAAAAAGGCTGAGTATGGGGGTACCGCAAGGGCATATTCGAGATGAAAAAAGATATAAATAAAACTCTATAATTTTCAGTCGCTTAGCATTTTTTTTGAAAAAATATGAACTTTTTTTAAAAAAGCCGTTGACTCTGAGGGCGGTTATGGGGTTAATAGCGACATCAGCAGCGGGGACGCGGGACACACGAAAGTGGCTAACGCAGACAAGCTGAAAGACAAAGAGAGAAAGTTAGGCTTTCCGGATTGAACGGAAGCCCTTCTTTTATTTTTGTCTTTATTAGGGGTTTACAACTCACAATTTGATCTATATACAATCGAGGATGGATTGATTCTTCAATCCCTTATCCATCGGGCTCTTTGACAATTGAATATATAAGAAAGAGAAACGCAGGCGGCGGTGTCCTGGCTTAACTCTCTCGAATCAATATCTAGCATTAATTTGCTGATTTGTGAACAGTGAGTAAACGAGACTCTTGCAGTCGCGCGTTTTTCTAGACAACACACCATGTTACTTAATGGTATCCTTTATTGGGTATTGTTAAAAACTTATGTGATGGACCTCATATGATTTGTGTGACGTTGTGATGACATTTTATGTCACTACGATGTTGTGCAGATTTTTTGAAGTTTAATTTTTTGTTTAACGCAAAGCGACGTCTAAATACTTCGGTATTTAGAAAAGCAGGCATCAAATTTTTAAAATTTAAGAGTTTGATCCTGGCTCAGAACGAACGCTGGCGGCAGGCCTAACACATGCAAGTCGAACGCCCTCTTCGGAGGGAGTGGCAGACGGGTGAGTAACGCGTGGGAATCTACCTAGTGGTGGAGGATAACTTCGGGAAACCGGAGCTAATACTCCATAAGCCCTTCGGGGGAAAGTTTTTTCGCCATTAGATGAGCCCGCGTTAGATTAGCTTGTTGGTAGGGTAATGGCCTACCAAGGCGACGATCTATAGCTGGTCTGAGAGGATGATCAGCCACACTGGAACTGAGACACGGTCCAGACTCCTACGGGAGGCAGCAGTGGGGAATATTGCACAATGGGCGCAAGCC
Organism: Methyloligella sp.; assembly: GCA_021604645.1. Classification (GTDB taxonomy): domain Bacteria; phylum Pseudomonadota; class Alphaproteobacteria; order Rhizobiales; family HXMU1428-3; genus HXMU1428-3. The sequence continues at coordinate 697 of BQJJ01000018.1, read as the reverse complement.
TGATGCAGCCATGCCGCGTGTGTGAAGAAGGCTCTAGGGTTGTAAAGCACTTTCAGCAGTGAGGAAAGGTTTTGAATTAATACTTCAAAGCTGTGACGTTAACTGCAGAAGAAGCACCGGCTAACTCCGTGCCAGCAGCCGCGGTAATACGGAGGGTGCAAGCGTTAATCGGAATTACTGGGCGTAAAGCGCACGTAGGTGGTTTGTTAAGTTGGATGTGAAAGCCCCGGGCTCAACCTGGGAACTGCATCCAAAACTGGCAAGCTAGAGTACGGTAGAGGTGAGTGGAATTTCCTGTGTAGCGGTGAAATGCGTAGAGATGGGAAGGAACATCAGTGGCGAAGGCGACTCACTGGACTGATACTGACACTGAGGTGCGAAAGCGTGGGTAGCAAACAGGATTAGATACCCTGGTAGTCCACGCCGTAAACGATGTCTACTAGCCGTTGGGGTCCTTGAGACTTTAGTGGCGCAGCTAACGCACTAAGTAGACCGCCTGGGGAGTACGGTCGCAAGATTAAAACTCAAATGAATTGACGGGGGCCCGCACAAGCGGTGGAGCATGTGGTTTAATTCGAAGCAACGCGAAGAACCTTACCTACTCTTGACATCCACAGAACTTTTCAGAGATGAATTGGTGCCTTCGGGAACTGTGAGACAGGTGCTGCATGGCTGTCGTCAGCTCGTGTTGTGAAAT
>BQJJ01000017.1 GCA_021604645.1 Methyloligella sp. | reverse complement strand
ATAAAGTCCACATCTAACCATTAATTTCTATTCGTGGTAGGGATTGTCGTCAGGCATGCAGATGATCGAGCTATAATGCCGGGAGCATGCTTTTAGCACTCTCCTTCGCTCGTTCCTTCGGGCTAACGCTTATTACGCTCCGCTGCGCTACGCCTAATAAGCTTACTTAGCCCTCAGTCACTCCCTCAGTCAGCACTACCGCATGCTCCCTGTTTACGGGTGTATTCATCTGTTTCCTCGATCTTAAGGATAACCTAAATGTGGGGCTAAATGTGGGGCTGTATTAAGACAAAAAAATAACCCCTTTATTTACAAGAGGTTATCTAAATAATTGGTAGCGGAGGAGGGACTTGAACCCCCGACACGCGGATTATGATTCCGCGTTCCTAACTTTCCATCATTACTAAACACCTTGAAATACCTTCTTTTTTACAACATCTTAACGGCATGCCTAATCAATATTACGCTTGAATATGAGGCCTTGTGGTAGCTCTCAGGTAGCTATTCAGGTACTCTGATTGGTATCTACAGGAGTACGGACATGAACGGTAAAAATAGTTTTCACGCACGCATTACAAAGACAGTTATTGAGCGACTTCAAAGTGGAGATTGTGTCTGGGACACCGAGTTAAAAGGTTTTGGCGCACGCCGACAAAAACATACGGCTAGCTATTTTCTAAAGACTAGGATTAGAGGCAAACAGCGTTGGATAACAATCGGCCAGCACAGCCCTTACACTCCGGACACTGCCCGCAAACAGGCAATGGCCTACAAGCTGGATCCATCAGCTATTGATCAGAAAAAGCAAGAGTTTCCAACCTTATTCAAGTTAGCAGAGCCTTTTAAACTCGCCCACTATCCAAATATCAAACCACGCACTAGAAAGGACTACACCTCGCTTCTGGAAAGACAAATCCTACCTACATTAGGCAAATTGGAAATTGCTGAGATCACCCGGGCTGATGTGACAAGGTTTCATCACAAATTTGCTCAGACACCACGGCGTGCAAATATGGCTTTGGCGGTGCTCTCAATCATAATGAGTTGGGCTGAAGAGTTTGGCTATCGAGAACAAAATAGCAATCCATGTAAAGGCATGAAGAAATTCACTGAAAACAAACGGGAACGCTATCTCTCTAAAGAAGAACTAAATCGGTTAGGGAAAGCCTTAAACGAAGCTGAGAACACAGGCAAAATCTCAACCTATGCCGCCGCTGCCATTCGCTTACTCATTCTCACCGGTGCCAGGCGTGGTGAGATCCTTACTTTAAAATGGGCATATATTGATTATGAAAAACAAGTCATCAGATTACCTGACTCTAAAACTGGTGCCAGGGTTATCAATCTGAATGAACCAACAATAAAGGTGCTAGAAATAGTACCCAGGCAAATTAGCAACCCATATGTGATAGTAGGAAAAGTTCACGGAGAACCGATGGTCAACATCTTTAAACCTTGGGATATAGTGAGAAAAGCTGCAAACTTAGATGATTTTCGAATACATGATATCCGTCATTCATTCGCCTCTATCGCAGCTGAAAGCGGCGCTTCCTTATTACATATAGGAAAATTATTAGGGCACAAGAAATCTACGACCACTGAACGTTATACCCACATAGCTAATAATCCTATTAAGGAACTAAATGAAACAGTGGGAGGTTTAATTAAAGATACAATGAAAAATATTTAAGAAAACAAACTAAGGATCAGTGGGCGGGATTTTGTATCTTCCTCTGCGCACCAAAAGTTATTAACCCGCTAAATATTTTCTATTTAATGCTAAAAAATATCAATTAACGTTAGCTGGTACAACAATGGGACTATTTCTTTGTCAAATATAGTCCGATTTGTGCCTTGAGTGGGCATGGTGTTTTATGTTAATTCATTGGCATTAATAATAAATTTTAAGTCAATGTATCCTCTATATATGATTTGTATAGATCTCAAGTTTTCTAATTTATAACAAAAAATTGATAATCTTTTCTTGATATTTATAGTTATTTATGAGACGGTAACACGATTCGACCAAAATGGTTATGAGTTATTATTATTTTATATATTGGACTTAATTGTTGTGACAAAGCAAAAACTATTATCACTGATGGTTATTACTGGAATGCTTGTCGCTACAATTTTTCCTGTTTTTCATGAAGATCAAATTAGTAATAATTCTTACAATATTTCTGATATTACAGTTTCTACAATTGCCCAAGCGGTATATGAAATTGATGATAAACACGAAGGTGAACAATCAGAAAATATTCATTGTGAAACATGCCATGTGTTTTACCATCTTTATGTTGGAGACAACCAATTAACAAATGAGAGATTGGTTAGATCGACTAAACATTACAGCTATGCTGATGTTTTTAATGGCAGGTCAGCTGAATCTATTAAAAAGCCCCCCCGGCTTTTTGGATAATTTAATTAAATCCTCTGAAAATTCATATTAGTTAGCAAAATAATGTGCGTTGCATGGTTGTGACAGCTTAAGAAAATCTATTTTTCTATAGCTGAATGCCTCGCCATATTTTGATATACCAAATTTTCAGTTTTGTTGAATTTATTCAAATAAAACGGGCAGTTATTATGTCAAATTTAAAAAAACATTCTTTCTATGTGTTTCATTATTCCTTGATCATCATTGCAGCATTGAGTCTTAATTTAGGAATTATAACTCAATCTATCGGCGCTGAAATAACACTCAATCAAGCCATTAAGAAAGCATTAGAAAATGATCCTCGTATAAAATTAAAACGTTCTGAACTTATCGCAAAACAAGCTGAGACTTATCAAGCTGGGCGCTCTCCAAATCCTGAGCTGGGTGTAGAAGTTGAGAATTTTCTTGGATCTGGAGAATTTAGCGGATTTGAGAAAAGTGAACTTACCTTTTCTCTCTCTCAAAAATTTGAGTTGGGAGGTAAAAAACAAGCTCGTCTAAATTCAGGTGCAGCTAAAGAAGATGTGGCTTCAGCTGTGATTCAATCAGCCCGTCAAGCTGTTGTTTTCCAAACAGGCGTAGATTTTGTCAGGGTTCTGGGTGCTCAAAGAGAGGTTGATCTTTTAAGGACTCAAAAGAAAGAATTTATCAATCTTTTACGGCCTATAAAAAAACGTGTTGAAGCTGGTGGTTCTCCTGAAGTGGACTTGGTTCGGGGTGAAATTGCGGCTGAGGAATCTTATGTAGCTTTAGAATCAGCTGAAATTAAACTCCATACAACACGCCGTCAACTGGCTTCCAACTGGAATGGTTTATTACAACCAAATATTCGTGCGTCAGGTCAAATAAAACTGCAACGCCGCGAAGCCATTCCTATAGATAAAATTATCTCCAATTTAAAATTCCACCCAAGAATTAAACAATGGGATTTTATTAAAAGAGCCCGCATTTCTGAACTCGAACTTCAGCAATCACAAGCTATTCCAGACCTCACTCTAGGACTTGGCGTGCGATGGTCTGAAGAAGCTGATGATATGGCCATAGTTGCTCAAGGTTCTATCCCTTTACCAATTTACGATAGGAACCGTGGAAATATAGATGCTGCAGCCGAACGTATTAATAAATCCAGCCTTGAACGCTCTGAGGAAATGCGGCGCTTAAAACAGCAAGTAACAGCCAGCTATGGCAATTTACATCGTGAATGCCATCGGGCAAGACGATACGCATCTTCAATTGTTCCAAAAGCTAAAAAATCAGTTACAACAATTAAAGAAGGTTATTTTGGCGGGCGATATACCGTGGTAGCTCTTCTTGATGCAATTTCAGATTTAACAAAATCACAATCAGTCCAAATTCAATCTCAAGTGAATTGCCAGGTTACTGCCATGCAACTCCGTTTGTTATCCGGCATTGATCCATTCACTGGCCCTGTGCGTAAAAGGTAGAAAGTTTTAGTAATGAAAAATCCATCTGAAAACTCTGGCTCTAAAAGAGAAACAGCAGATACATCAACAACTTTTAAAAAAGTTATCAAGACTTCACTGCAGTTCATTGTGATATGTAGCATCATTGGCGCTACAGCTATGCTTGCATTATTTATAAATTCAGCAGAAAGCACTCAATCTGCTATTACTGAAGAACATAGTGACCATTCAGGTCATAAAGACAATGAAGGCCACAGTGATCATAAAGAAGTAAACAAATCTCCCGGCCATGATGATCATGGAAACGGCGAAATGGGTGAAGCGGTTTTGCTTGATAAAACCAAACTCAAAAATGCCAGTCTTACTATTGAAACAGCGGGCTCAGTTGCCTTGAAACAAAAATTATTGCTTAACGGCATTATCACGCCAAATGAAGAAACGATTGTGAATGTTAGTCCACGTTATCCTGGTGTTGTTAAAAAGATAAATAAACGTCTTGGGAGTAGAGTTGAAGTAGGTGATGTCCTTCTCACTATTGAAAGTGATCAGAGCCTAAAACAATATACAATCACTTCTTCGATGGCTGGTACCATCATAAATCGACGTGTGAGTTTAGGTGAGCATGTTGATCTCAATGATAAATTAATGATCATAGCAGATCTCCGTTCTGTATGGGTCGATTTTAGAGTTTATCCAAGAGATTTTAAGAAATTAAAAATCAATCAAGATGTTGAAATTTCAATGCTATCCCTTGGCCCAACTGCCAAGGCAAAGATTGAATATATTTCGCCAATTGGGGTCAGTGATACTCAAAGCATGCTTGCAAGAGCTGTGGTTGATAATTCAAATGGCAACTTGCGACCCGGATTATTTGTTACCGGACAAGCGCTTTTAGCTGAACAAAAGGCTTTTGTCGCCGTGCGTAAAAATGCGGTGCAATATATTGAAGGAAAGCCTGTTGTTTTTATAGAGGAACAAACGAAGGATGGTAGCAAATTTATTCCTAAGAATGTCGAGTTAGGACCTAGTGATGAGAATTACATAGAGATTTATTTCGGTGTGCTCCCTAATCAACGTTATGTCTCTGACAACAGTTTTATGCTGAAAGCTGAGCTATCTAAAAGCATGGCCGCACATTCGCATTAAGGAATAACAAATTGATACATCAAATTATATCATTCTCTATTACCCAACGCATTCTGGTTATGTTTATTGCCATAAGTGTTGCGGCTTTTGGCATTTATAACTTTCTTAAACTGCCCATTGATGCAGTGCCAGATATTACAAACGTGCAGGTGCAGATTAACTCAAATGCTCCAGGCTACGCCCCCCTTGAGGTTGAACAACGTATAACCTTTCCGATTGAAACCGCGTTAGGTGGATTACCCGGCCTTGATTATACACGTTCCCTATCTCGCTATGGCCTTTCTCAGGTCACAGTAGTTTTTAAAGACGGAACCGATATTTATTTTGCTCGTCAACTTGTAAACGAGCGTATTCAGCAGGCACGCGACAAGTTGCCCAACGGTATTGACGTGGAGATGGGTCCAATTTCAACGGGTCTTGGCGAGATTTATTTTTATACAGTTGAATCAAAACCAGGCACGCGCAATGAAGATGGTTCTCTTGTTACACCCACAGACTTACGCACCTTGCATGATTGGGTGATCCGACCACAACTTCTAACGGTTTCAGGCGTAGTTGAAGTGAATGCGATAGGTGGTTTTACTAAACAATATCACATACTTCCAGACCCGGAAAAATTGAATTCCTTTAAAATATCCCTGAACGCTCTGATGGATGCGATCAGCAAAAATAATAATAATGTTGGTGCAGGTTATATTGAGCGAAACGGCGAACAGTACCTGGTACGCTCTCCCGGCCAGGTAGGCGGGATTGAAGATCTGCTTAACATTCCTGTTGGAACCCATGGTGGTACACCAGTTCATGTTCGAGACGTGGCCGAAGTTGCAATAGGAAAAGAATTGCGCACAGGTGCTGGGACATATAATGGCGATGAAGTTGTTCTTTCGACTGCTGTAATGTTACTGGGTGAAAATTCCAGAGCTGTTGCAGATCGAATTCATTCAAAGCTTTCTGAGATAAGAAAAAGCCTGCCGGAAGGAATTTTCTTAAGGACGGTTTATAACCGCACAGATCTGGTGAATAAAACCATCCACACGGTTGAAAAAAATCTTCTCGAAGGCGCCCTATTAGTAATAATTATTTTATTTTTATTTTTAGGAAACTTTCGTGCTGCACTGATTGCAGCAATAATGATCCCTCTGTCGATGCTGTTTGCAATTTCAGGTATGGTTGAATATAAAATTTCCGCCAACCTGATGAGCCTTGGTGCTATTGATTTTGGCATCATCATAGATGGTGCCATCATTGTTGTTGAAAATTGTTTGCGCTTGATTGCCGAAGAACAACATAAAAGAGGCAAGTTACTCAGTCTTCAAGAGCGTTTTTCCACTGTAAAAGAAGCCACATTACAGGTGATCACACCATCCCTATTTGGTTCATTTATTATCATGGTCGTATACCTTCCTATTTTAACTTTGACTGGAGTGGAAGGAAAAATGTTTACACCGATGGCACTCACAGTTGTGCTAGCTCTCACTGGGGCAATGATCTTTTCCATTACATTTGTGCCGGCTGCCATTGCCTTGTTTATTACTGGTGAGGTTGCTGAAAAAGAAAATTTAATTGTACGTAAAGCACGGCATCTTTATGACCCAATTCTGAAAATTTCGCTGAATAATAAATCAGTTGTTTTAACGGCCACAGCTTGTCTGCTCATTCTCAGCGGTCTTATGGCCACTAAACTTGGTAGTGAATTTATTCCTCGGCTTGATGAAGGCGATGTTGCAATTCAGTCTTTGCGAGGGCCGGGCACCAGCCTTACCCAATCTGTTAAAATGCAGGATATGCTCGAAAAACGATTGATTAAAATACCTGAAGTGAAAGAGGTTTTCTCTCGCATTGGAACGGCAGAAGTTGCAACTGACCCTATGCCACCGTCTATTTCAGATGGATATGTAATGCTAAAGCCAAAAAGTGAATGGCCAGATAAATCTAAATCAAAAGCTCAGGTCGTAAAAGAGATTCAGTCTGCTTCTAATGAAATACCTGGCAGCAATTATGAGATTTCTCAACCTATTCAATTACGTTTTAATGAATTGATAGCAGGAGTAAGAGCCGATATTGCAGTTAAAGTATTTGGCGATGATCTTGATAAACTTTTAGCAACTGGTAATCAAATAGCTGATCAGCTGCGGGGTGTTCCGGGTGCTGCTGATGTAAATGTAGAGCGAATTTCAGGATTACCCTTTTTGACAATAAAACCCGATAGGGCAAAGCTGGCTCGATTTGGGCTTTCTGTGATGGATGTGCAAGAAAACATACAGATTGCCATCGGTGGAAAGAGCGCTGGTGCCCTGTTTGAGAAAGATAAGCGATTTGATATTGTGGTTCGTTTAGCTGAGAATTTACGTACTGATATTGATACAATTAGGACGCTTCCAATCCCTCTTCCTCCGGAAACCAGCGATAAAGACACCGCTGTCGTTTCTGCTTTTTATGCAAACTCGACTAATAAGATGGCTCGAATGATTCTGCTTGAAGATATTGCAGACATTTCACTGGCTCCAGGCCCCAATCAGGTTAGTCGAGAAAACTCCAAACGCAGGATCGTTATTTCGGCAAACGTTCGAGGAAGAGATATGGGCAGTTTTGTACAAGATGCGCAAGCGCTTATCGATAAAAATGTCAAACTGCCATCTGGGTATTGGATTACTTGGGGCGGACAGTTTGAGCAATTGATCTCAGCATCAAAGAGGCTAGCAGTTGTTGTACCAGTGGCATTGGCTTTGATCTTTTTATTGCTTTTTACCTCTTTGGGCACGATCAAAGATTCAGCAGTTGTCTTTACTGGTGTCCCTCTTGCTTTAACCGGCGGTGTTGCCGCTCTTGCGTTACGAGGTATACCGCTTTCTATATCAGCTGGAATTGGCTTTATCGCTCTTTCAGGTGTAGCTGTCTTAAATGGGCTTGTGATCATATCATTTATAAATAGCTTGCGAAGTGAAGGTATGTCTTTGGACGAAGCAATTATTGAAGGGGCAAGAAAACGACTGCGCCCGGTATTAATGACAGCCCTTGTTGCCTCTCTCGGATTTGTACCAATGGCTCTTGCAACAGGAGCCGGTGCTGAAGTGCAACGTCCACTTGCAACAGTTGTAATTGGCGGCATTATTTCTTCCACTTTACTAACATTACTTGTGTTACCGGTTCTGTACGGGCTTGTACACAGAAAGGAAATAAGTCAGACAAACAAAACCTAAAACATCCCAACTGCAAATAAGTTTTAATAAAAGGAAAAATTGATGAAAAAACAAAAATTGGCAAGTCTGCTATTTCTCGCGTTGTTCTTTACAGCGGTGCAAAATGGGGCGGTTACTCCAACCTTGGCGGAAGAAAAACATGAAGGTCATGACCATGAAACCGAGAGTAAAAAGCATGAAGGTCACGATCATGCCGCTGAGGGTAAAAAGCATGAACATGATCATTCAAAAGAGGGAGCAAACGAACATGCTAAGCATCACCCGAAAGCTGCTAATGGTGGTGTTGTTCTAGAAATTGATGAGTATCATGGTGAATTGGTTCTCAATGATGGGAAGATTAAATTATTCCTAAGTGATCATGATGGTAAAGACGTTGCCACGAAAGGGTTCACGGCTATTGCTATGATTTTAAGTGCACAGGGTAAGCAGGGACCTTTGAAACTTCTAAGTGTTGATGAAAAATATTTGCAGAGCACTGATTCAATTTCAAATGTTAATGGCGCACGCGTCATAATAACCCTCACTGATCCACACGGTCATTCATCTCAAGTCCGTTATAAAATGCCTTAACAAATGAAATAGCACCTACTTTTTTTTATTATTTAAAAATTAGAAATTTATTAGTTTAAGGAAAAATCAATGTTTAATATAAGCAAATTTATTATAGCTGCTGTTGCTATTTTATTTTTTCAAATATCGACCTTAGGATATGTTCAAGCTCATGAGCGTCATAGTGAATTTATGATGGATCGCAACAATACTAAACATAATTATAATAGCACCTATGTTACATATAAAACTAATCCATATCACTATAACATCGCTGGGAATGCATCGCGCACCTGTGGCAAAGGGTATAACCCTATGAGCAAGCAACATCGCCGTAATCATCGATATAAAAGACCTCATGTCCATCCTAATGTGCCTTGGCGACCAGGCTGCAAAGACTAGTGAGTTTAATCAACTGAAAAATTTCAACTTTAAGAGTCAGAAAATGGTTTTCTCTGACTCTTAATATTTTTTCAGCGCAACTTAAGTAAGCATACGCTCCTGACTTCTGTTCAGGGCAGATTTTGTTGATTTAATCAAAATTTATCAAGCTACATCTCTCGCTCTTTTTAGAAGCAGGCTTCTTGCCCTGACCGTTAGGCCAGGTCTGATGATAATTCTGCTTATTCATTCATATCTGCCCTCCTATTTTTCAGATTTCTCAGTCCGTTTGCATTTTGGGTGGTGGTTCTGGTCTGAGTTTAGCAAGCTTCCTGAGGTTCTGAGCTGTGGCTGCAAGAAGGAACTCATCTTTTGCTCCGTTGGGTCCGCGCAGTCTCAATCTCCCCATCTTCAGGATACGCTTGAGATGAGCAAATAACATCTCCACCTTTTTACGGTTCTTTCGAGAGACCTCATAGCTTTTAGTCTTTGCAATATCACGATCCATATCTCTGGCTCCCTCGTGGATAGAACGTGGGGTTTTACGCTGCGGTGTCTTAGGACAACAGCGTGACTTAAGAGGACATGGGCGGCAATCATAGGTGCTGCCGACATAGCGGTACGTATCGTCATAATTGATTTTTCCACTGCTCTTTAACCGCTTACCTGCCGGACAAATGTAGACATTGTCTTTGTGATTAAATGTAAAGTCCTCACGTGAGAAGGTGCCATCCGTCCGTTTAGATTTATCAAAAACAGGGATGTGCGGTTCGATGCCTTTATCATAGACCAGCCAGTCCAGCATATCAGCAGCGCCATAAGCAGTGTCTCCTGCCAAACTTTTTGGATAAAGACCAAAGCGATCTATCGTGCGTTCAATCATTGTTCTAGCTGATCCAACTTCAGCTTGACGGATAGCGCGGGTACCCTCAACATCAACAATGACAGCATTATCGGTATCAATTAAATAGTTGGTCGCATAAGCAAAAAAGGCAGGGCCACGAAGCGCTCCTGTCCACTGTGCTGCAGGATCAGATGGCGAGATGAACTTTGGTTGCTTATCACTGGCAGCACCAAAGGCTGCATCATTCAGCGTATCAATATAGTCTCGAATGGACCGCCCGGCATCTTCCGGCAAGGTCTCTATATTCCATTCATCACCCGGCAATGATCGCTGCTTGTTAGCATCAGCTTGAATGAGACTTGCATCCACAGCAAAACTCTCACCACCGATCAATCCTTCGTCAAGACAGCGCTACACTGTGCCTTCGAACAAATGACGCAAAATACCACTGTCACGAAAGCGTCCATTGCGGTTCAAAGAGAATGTCGAATGATCTGGAACTTTCCCATCCAGTCCTAATCGGCAAAACCAGCGATAGGCAAGATTGAGATGAACCTCTTCACACAAGCGCCGTTCTGATCGAATGGCAAAACAGTAGCCAACAAGCAACATTCTGAGCAGCAGCTCTGGATCAATCGAAGGCCGTCCATTCGAGCAATAAAACGGTTTTAGTTTTTGTCTAAGATCGTCAAAATTAAGAAAACGATCAATCTTGCGCAGGAGATGATCTTCAGGCACATGATCATTGAGGCAAAAATCATAGAAAAGTTGATCTGGTTCAGATTGCAGTCTCATCATCATCTCATCTCCTAAGCAAATCTCTTAAGAAATGGAATCACAATCACTAAAAGTAATCAAGTCCGACTAAATCAACAAAATCGGCACAAAGCAGAAATTGAGAAGTAAAAACATTTGTTTCTTAATTCTCAATAAAATTTATGTAAGTTATTTAATTAATCATAAAATATTTTTGAGGGATACGAGGCTTTTCCACGTATTAACTCTTAAGATATAAAATATGAGGATAAAAAATGTCTCAAAATAATTTAGACGACCATTTAGCCAGACTTCTAAATAAAGATCCTAATACTGGAAAATTAAATAGGTTGGAACATGATGTCTGGCATAAAATCCATGCATACGATCTTACATGGCAACAAAAAATCATTTCGGTATTTAATATACCGCAATTTCAAGTATCAGCTTTAGCATTTGCTCTCTTATTTGGCATTAGTTTGAGTTCAATATCGAATTTCGAATTTTCACCAAATTCTAAGGTAAATCAACACACTTTAGATTTGACACTTTTCAGTGCGAACAGCCCATACCTAGCAGTTAATTTAATTGGAAAATAAAATGAAACAGCGCTATTTGAATGCAATAATTTTTTTGTTGCTGTTTTTAACGACTACATTTGTTGGTCTTTATATTGGTCAAAATTATTTACATTTTGAAAGCAAAGAACGTGATACTTATTTTGTACATTGGCACCAGAAGTTACATGAAAAATTAAATATTACACCAAATCAAGCAAAAAAATTATTGATAATTGAAAACCGTTTTCATACTGAACGCCAAGCATTAGAGAAACAAATATACTTAGCAAATAAAGAATTAGCACTAGCTATAAAAAAGGATAAAACTTTTAGTCTACAAGTCCAGGAAGCAACCAATAAAATCCATAAGGCTATGGGTGAGTTGCAAAAGGCCACATTGCAGCATTTCTTTCAAATGCGCCCAATCCTCACTGAAGGTCAAAATCTAAAATTGGAAAAAATGGTTTCAGATGCGCTCGAAAATAAATAAAAAAGCGCTGTTTAATGAACAATCTTCAGATAAAGATCTCATCTGTTACCTATCAGAAGGCCATGAGGCAGCGCTAAATCAACTTATGGCACGCTATAAGATTAAATTATTCTCTTTTATATTTAAGTATGTGCGAAATGAAGACGTTGCTTATGATTTATTACAAGAGACGTTTATTCGGGTTTATACAAAAGCGAATACTTACAATCCTAAGTTCACATTTTCAACTTGGATCTATCAAATTGCCATGAACCTCTGTCGTGACTGGGGACGAAAACAGAAGATAAGAAATTTTATTTCTTTAAACGCTTATGTTTCACCTGATAGTTCAAAAAGTATTGAAGAAACAATTGAGGATCCCACAGTAAATATTGAAAATTTAATTGATTCCAGAGATCAACTTCGTGCTCTTGAAAAGGAAATGCAAAACCTGCCGCATAAGCTCAAAACTGCATTGGTCTTATTTACTATTGAGGATCATTCGCAAGAAGAATGTGCTAAGTTGTTGAATGTAACTCCTAAAACTATAGAGACAAGAGTTTATAGAGCCAGAAAAATTTTATCTGAAAAATTATCAAACTTATTTTAAGGGATTAATAGAATTTGCACGTAGTAGTATCTGAACCTATTTTTTAAGACTTAAGGAATATTTGGAAATGAACGTATTTGCATTGGCTCATTTATCTGTTTTAGCTACGTCTATTTTTTTTTGTGAATTCAACCTTTGCACACGGAAAAGTCGAATTTAAGATGAATAAAATTAAACTCATCAGTACATATGTCACTCCGCAGAATAACCCGGAACATTTTTTACGATACAATGCCTCTCGGACTTGCGGAATTGGTTATAATCCTATGACAAAACACCATCGTAGAAACCATAGATACCGCAGGCCTCACACGCATATTTATACGCCCTGGTATCAAGGGTGCGCTACTAAATAATACTAAATTGATATAATGAAGTCGTAACTTATTTACAACAATCACTAAGATTGCATTCTTAAAATTGTACTTTTAAATTAGAAGGCATAACAGAATCTGGTATAATTTGGAATTAGATTCGCATAGAAAAATATTTGGTTATATGAGCAGATTATTAGCAGTTTTTATAATTTTTTCTATTTTAGTGGGCTCGTGCTGCACGGGTGCTTTTTCTGCTTTTGCGTTTAACTCTCATCATCAAAACAGTCTTACCACTAAGAGTATTGAGATACATGATAAAAAACATAATCATGCTAATCATCATGAGAACAGCAATGATTTATCCGAAAATTCTAACGACCCTTGCGATCATAATTCACTTGATTGTAGCCAGCAAATTGCTATCAATTCATTTTCTGAAAAACTTCCCAAAAATGTGATTTCTACAGGTGAAAAAGAATATAAATTTTATTCTTTTTCCAACATCCCAGCCCTACAATCATATTCTAAACGGTCGCAATTTACTGATCGTTTTATAGAGTTGCAGTCAACAATTTTTCATTCTGTTCTTAGGCAGACAAAACGATTGCGCCTTTAATTCACTCCTCCTGAAAATTTAAATATCATTCGACCGGTGATTTTTAAAATCATTGGCTGAAAATTAACCTGCAATTTTCATTTATCGCACTCGATAAATTACTCAGGGGGAACGCTGTGCTACGTCCAATAATATTAAGTCTTGTCACCACTATCGGCTTATCAGGCTGTTTAAGAGAAACACCAGAAGTCTATTTACCAGTGGGTCATCCTGCTGATCCAGACGCTAGATCTGGTGCGCCAATAAGAATTTCAAAAGCATTAGAGACCGAATTCTACGATATCAAACCAGAGCTTGGTAAGACAAACCGTAAACTTAAAGAGCTGCCATCAAATGATCATTCCGGTCATCAGATGAATAAAAATTGAGCCTGTGGGAGAGAAGAATGATTAAACAATTAAAGCCTACAGTACTAATTCTGATTAGCATGATTGGATTAGCTGGTTGCGCTCAATTATCAGCGGAACAAGCTTTTTTAGATGTTTCAGATGATGTCTTAGAGAGAACAGGTCGAAAGATTTTGTGGAACTCGGGCTCACCTGAAGACCTTCAGGCTGAGGGTGTTATGAAATCTGTTTTGTCACGTCAATTAACGGCAAAAAATACGATACAGATTTCTCTACTCAATAATAAAGACCTACAAGCTGCCTATACAAAGTTAGGAGTGGCTCAGGCAGATTTGGTACAGGCAGGCCTATTAAGCAATCCAATTTTAGATGGAGCCATAACCTTTCCTGAAGGAATTAGCACGCCTAATCTTACATTTGGACTTGCTGTTAAATTTATTGAGATCCTTTGGATTCCTTTAAAAAGAGAGATAGCAACATCCGAACTTGAAACTGTGAAGCTAGAAATTTCCGGTATTGTAATTGATATGGTTGCACGAACGCACACAGCTTACATAGATTATATTGCCGCTCGCCAACAGATTAACTTATTCCAACAAGTTGTTCGATCTTCGAGAGCTACAGTTGAGGCAGCCAGTGCACTACGAAAAGCTGGCAATATAACCGCTCTTCAATTTGATCAACAAAAAAATATTTTGACCTTAGCTAAACTTAATTTAGCCAAAGCTGAAGCAAATGCAGTTGAGATGAAAGAAAAACTGAATGTTTTGATGGGATTATCTGGCAAAGATATAAATTGGAGAGCCCCTAACAGATTGCCCGTTTTGCCTAGATATGATGTTAAAACAGCTAATATAGAAAAAACGGCCATTGAGAACAGCTTGGACCTGGCGCAGGTAAAACAATCACTCTTAACACTTGCAACTAAGTATCAATTAAAACGCAAACAATCTTTATTACCTGATCTTGAAGTAGGGGCAGAGTATGAACGAGATGATGGTGAAAAACAGTTTGGACCAACATTTGAAATTGAAATTCCTATATTTGATATGGGAGAAGCCAAACGCACCAAAGCTAACTTAGAGATTAAAAAATTAAGAAATCAATATTGGTCTTTAGGTATTCAAATTAGGTCTACCGCGAGGTTGTTGCGTGCCAAACTATTATCGACTCGCAAAACTGTAGCTTACTATCAGCAGACCATATTGCCAGAAAATAAACAAATCGTTTCTGGAATGCAGCGTGATTATAACGCAATGCAGGCCGGCGTTTTTCAATTAATAACCGCAAAACGTCAACAAATATCTTCTGGTCAACAATACATAGCAGCACAACAAGACTATTGGCGCGCACGTATTGCCATCAAGCAATTAATTCATGGTCGATTACCTGGCAATTCAGGCGGCGCAGTATCAAATAGCACAATTTCATCAACAAATAATGCAGAAGGAGGAGGTCACTAATGGATAGATCTCGAAGACAGTTTTTAACCACATCTGGCATTGCAGTTGCAAGTGCGACTTTGGCTAGCAAAGATCTTTTGGCTCAAGGAAAGCATGAAGGGCATGATATGAGAGGCTCCCATTCAGGTCATAAAATGGATATGGGACAAACTAAAAAGCCAGCCTCAAAAATTACAGGATCTGGAAAATACAGCACGCCGACCGGGAATGCTTTTTATGCACGAACAATTGATCCAGAAGAGACATATAATCCAGGGGAACCTATAAAAGATTACACTCCTGTTGTCGTACCGAATGGAAGCACACTTCCATTTAAAATCGTCGACGGAATTAAAGTATTTCACTTAATTGCCGAAGAGGTGTTCCATGAATTTGCTCCAGGCTTCAAGTCGCATTGTTGGGGTTATAATGGACAAGTACATGGCCCTGTTATTGAAGCTGTTGAAGGTGATAATATTCGTATTTATGTCACCAATAAATTAGCCGTACCAACGACGGTACATTGGCACGGTTTAATTTTACCTATGGGGATGGACGGTGTTGCTGGACTAACACAACGTACAATTAAACCGGGAGAAACATTTAAGTATGAGTATAAACTGGTTCAACATGGCACCTTTATGTACCACTCACATAAAGACGCTATGACCCAGGAAGGTATGGGATTGATGGGCATGTTTATTATTCATCCCCGTAAACCTAAGAGAGAACGTCCCGATCGTGATTTTGTACTTTTGATGTCTGAGTGGGACATAAAGCCAGGGACATACAGACCTGACACAAGTGTTTCCAGTGGATATAATACCCTTACTCTTAACGCAAAAGTTTTTCCCGGAACGGCCCCACTCGTCAGCAAGCTAAACGACAAAATACGCATCCGGGTTGGTAATCTATCAGCAATGGATCATCATCCTTTCCATTTACATGGTTATGCTTTCAAGGTCACTGAAACAGATGGAGGTGAAATTCCTGAAGCAGGACAGTGGCCTGAAGTTACCGTTTTGGTCTCCGTTGGACAGACACGAAATATTGAATTCGTCGCTGATAACCCCGGTGATTGGGCAATGCATTGCCACATGACACATCACACGATGAACCAAATGGGACATGGTTTACCAAATATGGTTGGTATTAAAACCACAGGACTGGATCAGAAAGTTGGTGATTTATTGCCTGGCTATATGACCATGGGAGCAAATGGTATGGGAGATATGGGTAAGCATGCTCAGCATATGGACATGCCAGAAAATAGCATCCCTATGGTGGGCACTCAGGGTCTTCATGATTACATCGGAATGGGTGGTATGTTCACTGTTTTTAAAGTCCGTGAAGACATTAAAAACTATGACGACCCAGGTTGGTATGAGCCACCTAGTGGAACATTGGTAGGACCTGCCACGACTGAAGATTTCAATCGCGATGGAATTAAAATATAGGAGGCAACTATGAATAAATATGAATGGTTTGTATTTCTGGGATTTATTCTCATCACGGTATTTTTTATATCCTTAACATTTAAGAAAAAAGATGTGGCTGTAGAAATAAAACTACCTAAACAGTTTTCGAAGGTCGCTGTCGAGGGTCGACAAATTTTTGAGAAAAAATGCATGGGCTGTCACGGTAAGTCTGGAAGCGGCACCCAAAAAGGACCTCCCCTTATTCATAAATATTATGAGCCCAATCACCATTCTGATCGTTCATTTTTTCTTGCAGTAAAAAATGGAGTTAGACCCCACCATTGGCAGTTTGGAAATATGCCGCCGATCAAAGGTGTAACTAGTTCAGATGTAGAAAAAATCATCTCTTACATAAGGGAGATACAAAGAGAGAATGGAATTTTCTAGTAAATCCAGTCAATGATTAACGGATATTTATTTAAACAAATCAATGTATTATGAGGTATAAAATGTTTAACTTACTGAACAAAAACAAAAAATCTGGCATTTCACTAATTTCAACAACAGTTATAACCATAGCGCTGATTTCACCTATTCATGCTGCTGGCAAAGCTCATGAAGGTCATCATAGTCATGATAATGAGAAAGCACATATGACTGTTGGAGGACAGCCTGGCAAAGCATCAGAGATAAATCGCACGATAGAAATTATTGCCACTGATGATTTAAAATTTAGTCACTCTTCTTTGAAAGTGAGTGATGGTGAAACCATAAAATTTGTTCTTATCAATAAAGGTGAGTCTGCCCACGACTTCACAATTGGCACTCCTGAAATTCAAGTCGCCCATCAAAAGGAAATGTCCAAAATGATGGAAGCAATGAATTCAAATGAAGGTCACAAAATGGAACACAATGATCCAAATGCATTGTATCTAAATCCTGGTGAGAAAAAGGAATTGATTTGGAAGTTTAAAAACACAGCCATGCTGGAATTCGGTTGCAATGTGCCTGGCCATTATCAAGCCGGAATGAAGGGTGATATAAAGTTTAACGATATGAAATAATCAACAAAATTTTAAATATTTTGAGGGCTTTTTCCTAGAGAACCGTATTAGTTACATAACCTAATTAATAGGAGTTCAAAATGAACAAGACCTTTAAAACGATGATAATTGCTGTTCTAATTTTAGTCCCGGCAAATGCTATTGCAGCGGTAAACGTTCAGGATATTAGTAAATTTACAAGTCGAAATAACACTATAGATCATAGCATTGTGGTTAAGGAAGACTCTATATCTGATCTGGATATATCTACAGATGAGGGAGGTTAATTTACCTAGAACTGTTGCG
Organism: Methyloligella sp.; assembly: GCA_021604645.1. Classification (GTDB taxonomy): domain Bacteria; phylum Pseudomonadota; class Alphaproteobacteria; order Rhizobiales; family HXMU1428-3; genus HXMU1428-3. The sequence goes on along the minus strand of BQJJ01000017.1, from coordinate 28,495 downwards.
TACTTTCATCATACCTCTCAGCATAGTTTCTTTTACTTACTGAGAGGGAGATGTATTTAGGCGGATACGTTTAAAATATTTTGTATTGAAGTTTTTGACCTTCCAGTCACCGGAAACCTTAAGCAAATTATAGGTACCTCATATCTGAGCAAGCAAGATGGCCAACATGATCATTCACATAAAAACAAATCATGACCACGTGAGAACAACCTACCATTTTTGTTCGGATCAATATCAAATTAATTATCTTAGAAATGGAGATTAGAGATGAAAAACATATTGAAAACCCTACTGATTGCTACGGCACTAACATCACCGATAGTAGCTAGCGCTGGTAACCATGATAATGGGCAAATGGGCTCCATGAAAATGTGTACATCAGGGGAAAAATGCTCAATGACAGACCAAATGGGAAAGATGCAAACCAAGATGGGCGGTATGATGACTGATATGCAGGGTATGATGGAGATGATGAAAGACCCGACTATGAAAAAGAATATGCAAAAAATGCATATTGATATGGGCGGTATGATGCAACACATGAAACAGATGGGAACCATGATGGGAGGAAAAGGCATGATGCATGGGCAAAATGACAAAGATAAAGGTCATGGAAAACACGAACACTGAATTAGGAAGTCTAAATGATGCAAGATCACGAAGATTATCACAGGCCAAAAAACAAACAGCCATGGTGGAAGACATCATTTGGTATGACCGTAATTTTCTTCTTTTTTGTCGGAGGATATTTCCTGGCCAAGGAGCACAGCGCGCATATAGGTGAGAACTGGATATGGTTGATTTTACTGGCCTGTCCATTAATGCACTTCTTTATGCACGGAAGTCACGGCGGACATGGTAGCCAAAAACATTCCGATGATGAAGAGGAGAAGTAAGCTATGGAACATGCTGTGGGATCCTATGGCCTCTGGTCACTGGTCATTTTAAATTCGCTGATATTTATTATTTTTGCGTTCAGCTTTGCTATGCCACAGACAAAAACAGACTGGCGGAGCTTTGGAGCGTTCTCGGCTTTTTTATTGGCACTGTTTACTGAGATGTATGGCTTTCCGTTGACCATCTACTTGTTCTCCGGTTGGTTACAAACAAGTTACCCTGATATCAATTGGTTCGCTCATGATTCAGGTCATCTTTTGGAGATGATGTTTGGTTGGGAAGGTAATCCTCATTTTGGACCGTTCCACATATTAAGTTTTGTCTTCATTGGCGGTGGGTTTTGGGTTCTATCAGCGGCGTGGAAAGTGCTTTATAAAGCGCAACGTGAAGGAAAAATGGCGGTGACGGGGCTTTATAAGAAAATTCGGCATCCGCAATATATCGGCTTTATTGCCATTATGTTCGGGTTCTTGCTGCAATGGCCAACGATCCTGACACTCGTCCTGTTTCCGATACTCACCTATATGTATATCAGATTAGCAAAAAAAGAAGAGCGTGATTCTCAACAGCGATTTGGCAAAGCGTGGGACGATTACAAAGCTCATGTTCCGGGATTTATTCCAAAATGGAGCACTCTATTTAACAATTAAAAAAGGAGATGGATCATGACAAAGACACAAGAAAATCAAACCATGCAACAGCCAGAATCCGATGGTTGCTGCTGCAACTCAAAGAAAAAAGTAAAGTCGAAAGTTAAGGTAAAGAAAGAAGCTAAACCCTCGTGCTGCATGGAATTAGATGTTGAAAGAGAAAACACGATGAGTAGAACAGCGGACAAATAACAATATGGAGTAAAGCATGCAGGGTCAATCACATCACGGGCAATCAGCACAATACCAAAAGAATAGCCTGAGTGTTATTAGCGCAGTGTCGATGGGCACTGGCGTGATGATTGGTGCTGGCATTCTAGCATTGACCGGTCAAATTGCCGAGCTTGCAGGACCATTATTTCCATTGGCATTTTTGGCTGCAGCCATTGTCACCGCTTTTAGTGCGTATTCTTATGTGAAGATGTCCAATGCCTTTCCATCCGCTGGGGGCATTGGTATGTTTTTAGAAAAGGCCTATGGTCGAAGCACTATAACTGCTGCCAGTGCATTGCTGATGTATTTTTCGATGGTGATAAATGAAAGTTTAGTGGCGCGTACCTTTGGCACTTACAGCGTACAGTTATTCGATATCCCATCTAGCAGCTGGATTGTAACCGCTCTGGGTGTTGCTGTACTGATTTTTGCTTTTCTGATTAATATTTCCGGCAATCGTATGATCGGCCTTTTTTCACTGATTATGGCCTTCATTAAAATTGCTGGAATTCTGATATTTGCAGCGGGTGGTTTATGGTTGGCTAATTTTAATTTTAAAGTCAACGAGTCAGCTGTACAAGGTACTTCCGCAACCGGGTTCCTAGCAGCCATGGCACTGGCCATCCTAGCCTATAAGGGATTTACTACCATCACCAATAGCGGCTCGGAGATCATTGATCCACATAAGAATGTCGGTCGTTCTATCGTTATTTCTATTATCGTCTGTGTGGTGGTTTATTCATTAGTCGCTTTCGCGGTAGCTAGCAATCTCAGCATTATCGAAATTATTGCCGCTAAAGATTATGCATTAGCGCAGGCTGCACGCCCAGCATTTGGTGATTTTGGCCTATGGTTCACTGTAGGGCTAGCCATTGTTGCCACCATCTCCGGAGTGATTGCCAGCGTCTTTGCCGTATCACGGATGCTTGCCATGCTCACCGATATGAAGCTGGTACCTCATAGCCATTTTGGAATGCCGGGAAGTATTCAGAAACATACACTGGTTTATACGGTGGTGATTGCCATTTTTCTCACCATATTTTTTGATTTAAGCCGCATCGCTTCACTCGGTGCCATTTTCTACATCACCATGGACATCGCCGTGCATTGGGGAGTGTTCCGCTATTTACGCAAGGAAATCAATGCCAATGGCTTTGTGCTAATTTCTGCCATTATCTTTGATGTCATTGTGCTTGGAGCTTTCTTAATGGTCAAAGTACAAACGGATTTGATGGTGATTTATGCTGCACTTTTCGGAATAGCTCTGATCTTCATCGGAGAACGTTTATTTCTACACAGAAACTATACTCATCAGAGTGATAACAGTTAAATAGTAACTCTCATGACTAAATCATTTTGGTATTTATTATATCTAGCGAAGAAATAAACGTTCTCCGATGAAGCTCTTGACCTTCCAGTAACCGGAAACCGTATTATGCATAATAAATGAATTAAAGGAACGTCCTCAATGACCAAACAAGATAGCAAATGTGATCATTCAAATAATGCAACACATTCTAATCAGAATGTTAACGATACCAAAGAGACTGATCCTGTTTGTGGTATGAGTGTTGATAAAAATAAGCATAAACCTGCACATGTCCATAAGGGGACGTCCTATCATTTTTGTTCAGAAAATTGTCATGATAAATTTGAGGCCGATCCTGAATTTTATATATCTGGTGCGCACAAACTAAAAACAAAAACTGCTGGTGCCGAAACTGAATATACTTGCCCCATGCACCCGGAAATCATACAGGACCATCCAGGAGATTGCCCCATTTGTGGAATGACTCTAGAGCCAAAAGGCATACCAACCGATGAGCCTAACGAAGAATTAATTGATTTTACTCAGCGTTTCTGGGTATCAGCAATTTGTTCTATTCCCCTTTTAATACTGACTATGGGACCATTGATAGGCTTAAATATCCGCGAATGGTTAGGGGAAAATACAACGATAATGATTGAATTAGCACTTAGTACACCAGTTATTCTATGGGCAGCCATCCCATTCTTTAAACGAGGTTGGAATTCTATACTCAATCAAAGTCCCAATATGTGGACTCTTATTATGCTGGGTGTGGGTGCTGCCTATGGATACAGCCTAATTGCAGCCCTACTCCCAGGCATATTTCCAGCATCGTTTAGAGAGATAGATAGCACGGTGCCTGTCTATTTTGAAGCAGCTGCTGTAATTGTGACACTCGTATTCCTAGGTCAAGTTTTGGAGCTTCGTGCCCGGCAACGTACTGGATCAGCTATTCGTGCCCTTCTTGATTTATCTCCTAAAATGGCGAGAAGAATTAATGCTGATGGTTCTGAAAGAGATGTCCCGCTTGAGAATATTCTTGTGGGTGACAGACTAAGGGTGCGCCCTGGAGAAAGTGTTCCCGTTGACGGAATTGTTCTGGAAGGTAGGTCTTCTATAGATGAAAGTATGATATCAGGCGAACCAATTGCAGTTGAAAAATCTGAAAGTGATAAATTGACAGGTGGCACCTTAAACGGAACGGGCTCAATCATCATGGAGGCAGAGCGTGTTGGCGATGATACTATGTTAGCAAAAATAATAAACATGGTTGCAGCTGCTCAGAGATCCAGAGCACCTATCCAAGGTCTGGCTGATAAAATTGCGAGTTATTTTGTACCAATTGTTGTTCTGGTCGCTTCTATCGCCTTTGTAATCTGGGCATTGCTAGGGCCACAGCCAGCTTTAGCCCATGCTTTAGTCGTCGCGGTTTCAGTCTTAATTATCGCTTGCCCTTGTGCATTAGGACTAGCAACCCCCATGTCTATTATGATAGCAACCGGTCGCGGCGCACAATCAGGTGTTCTGGTTCGTGATGCTGAAGTATTGGAGCTTTTTGCAAAAGTTGATACTTTGATTGTTGATAAAACGGGCACCCTCACTGAAGGCAAGCCAAAGGTCACAGATATTATACCTGTCGATGGAATTGATCAAAATGAACTTCTTACTCTTGCAGCTTCACTTGAGAGAGGGTCAGAGCACCCCTTAGCTGAGGCTATAATTAAGGGTGCTGAAGATCGTGGCCACAAACTTAGCAATTCAGAAGGTTTTGAAGCCATCACTGGCAAAGGTGTTACTGGTAAGATTGGGACAAAAAAAGTTTCTCTTGGAAATACAGGAATGATGGATGCACTAAACCTTGATATAACTTCATTTCATCACCAGGCTGATCAACTTCGTGATGAAGGTAAAACAGCAATGTTTATTGCGATTGATAACCAGTTTTCTGGTCTGATTGCTGTCGCTGATCCGATTAAACCTTCTACATTTGAAGCTATAAAAGCCATCCATGCAGCTGGCTTAAAAATAATAATGGCTACGGGTGATAACAAACGCACAGCCATGGCTGTAGCTTCAAAGCTCGGTATTGATGAAATCCGTGCTGATGTCTTACCGGAAGATAAAAAAGCTTTAGTTGACGAACTCCATTCAAAAGGAAATTATGTGGCTATGGCAGGTGATGGAGTTAATGATGCTCCTGCACTTGCTGCTGCTGATGTGGGTATTGCTATGGGAACTGGAGCGGATGTAGCGGTTGAAAGTGCTGGTTTCACTTTAGTAAAAGGTAACCTGGATGGAATTGTTCGCGCTCGAAACTTGTCGCAGGCGACTATCACCAATATCAAACAAAACCTGTTTTTCGCCTTTGCCTATAATGCGGCTGGTATTCCTATAGCTGCAGGAATTCTCTATCCACTAACAGGTTGGTTATTGTCTCCTATGATCGCAGCTGCTGCGATGAGTTTATCTTCAGTCTCTGTAATCGCAAACGCCTTGCGGTTGCGCCACGTTAATTTGCACAATTAATATTCACTGGAAACTGAATTAAATCAGAAGGTAAATAATGGGTATTACTTGTCTAGGACTTAGAGTTAGATTTCTAATTTTTGTGACAATAAACAAATTTTACTATGGTTTATGAAGTGACCATAATTTCTTATTTTACGATAGTCGTTATCGTACCAAGAATAGACGAATCTTGCCTTTTTGCGACAAGTTTATACAACAGCTAAATACTTGATTTCATTTTAAAGCGATTCCACTAAGTTATTTCAAACTAGAAGACGGATTTCCACCGTCTCTTTATACGTCTATTTCAACTGTTTTAAAAAACGCACAGCTTCTTGTGCTTTAGAAGCAGCAGCAAAAACGGCACGATTATCCGCCTTCATCACTTTAAGCCATGATTGAATATATTTAGCATGATCTGGCCGGGTCTCTGGTGTAATATTTAGATCGGCACAGAGAAAAGCAGACCCAAGTTCTGCAACCAGTTCTTCTATTGCATATGCTTCACTACCAAAGCGATCACTGAATGAACGGTTCAGGCGTGATTTATGTCCAGTCCAATGGGTAAGTTCATGAAGCAACACAGCATAATAAGCTTCCTGACGATTGAAAGTTTCAGAACCAATAAAAAGATGTTCATCTGGCATTTGAATATGATCGGTGGCTGGTTGGTAAAAGGCAAGATCACCACCATGTTGAATGGTGGCAGAAGAAAATTGAATAAATTGATCAGCCTTTAAAATACGATCCATTGGAGGTTGTGGTTCAATAATCTGTTCTTGGCTATAACCTTCAACCTGAGCAACATTAAAGACATAGCTGGCTTTTGCCACACGGCGCTTGCCATCATCTCCTGCATTTTCATTCACAGTACTTGGGTCAGCTTCATATTCCTTATAGAAAATAACCAAGCTGGCTTTAGAACCTTGTTTAACCTGGCAATCAATGGCTTGCCATTGGCGATAAGTGGCCCAAAGCCCTTGTTCAAATTGTTGTGTCATTGCTGAAGCCCATAATGAAAGTATGTTAATGCCTTGATATTCATTTTGGGTGGAAGCATTGGTTGGTAATCCTGTTTTAAACCCGATGCGTTGCCAGGGCATTTGCGGCTCACCTGTGCCTTGCTCAAGTGAACTGATAATCTGATCAGTCACGGCCTGATAAATATCTGTTTTGCTTTTTTTCATAAGAGCTCTCCTTTTCAAAAATTGAGACAGCTCAGTTACAGCTGCCTTTCGATGGTGCGGGAGAGAACGTGCTGAGCGGCTGGATGCATAGCTTCTCGGTCACTTGGTGCGGAAGCTCATTGCATCCAGACGGGAAGCACGTTACGCACCATTGCAAAGCGAAAGGCAGCTTGGAGCTGTTGCTTGAAAAGGGAGCGGCAAAAACAATACAGATATTGGGGGAGTTACTGAAGAAGAGACTTGAACGGCAAGTCCACATGTCAGAAAAAAGCATCTAATTCTGTTAAGCATTTGTTGTAATCAGATGTTATGAAAACATTAAGCCTAGAAGCCGTTCTTGAGCACTTGAAGGCGCTAATCATTTAATTGCCTTCTTTTAAAACCGATAAATTCTCACCTAACTAATTTAAGCAATTTCTAATGTGCTTGAAGGCCATGAGACCACTGTTGTCTCATTTTGTCAGATGAATTCCGATCAGTCCCGAGCATTGTTATCAGATTATTTCTCCTTTTGTTTATTCAAGGTGCTGCTGTCTAGCCGGTTGGAGCGCAGGGTCAACGGCCTGCCCGCACCAGCTTTAAAGAAGCCCGTGTTGGCCGTTTCCTTCCAGCAAAGCTGTCAGTGACCCTTGGCGCTCAGCACCCGGCTTGTCTCTCCGCTGTCTTGAAAACAAAAGGAGAAACAATCATGACAACCCTATTCGCTCAACCTTACGACATTTCAGCATCGGGCTTTTATTTCGACAATGCAGAGGACTATCTCAAACAAGCCAAAGCCAACCGAAATGATTACAATCAGCCCGTTGAAGAATATGAAATTCAGTTTATAGAAGGCGAAAGTATTGATGTCGCACTGGCACATGCCTGGGGCTTATCTCAATGCTCTCTAGAGAGCTTTTTTAAAGCTACTGAAGATTGGGAACTCCATGAGAAACAATGCTTCATCATTGCCGTTGGTGAAGTCGGGTACGACTTTGATCCTCAAACAGTCAAACCCGATGACTTTGAAGTCATCATCTACCATTGTGATACTTTAAGAGAACTCGCTGAACAGTTTGTCGATGAAGGCTATTACGGTGATATTCCATCATCACTTGCTAACTACATCGACTATGATGCCATGGCTTACGACCTTTCAATGGACCATTCAGAAGTTACCATTGCTGGAAAATACTTTATCTACACTTGTCCTTAGACAAGTGTTTTTAAGTTATTTATTCCCCCATGAGAGATGCCTGGCCAGCGGTCTCTAGCTAATTAGGGGCTGCTCCCTAGTCCAGGCTCTCATGGGGCATTCTATTACATCTCTAGCCTTTTCAAGCCGTTTCCCATCTTCAGCGGATATAGAACCCTTCGGGTATTATTATATATTCCGCTTGCAGACGGGAGCCCCTCGGCTGTGAAAAGGCTAGAGATCTCCGCCATACTACTCCTATCAACAACAAGGAGAAATAATTATGGAATTTGAACTACTACTTTGGAAATCAGCTTTTATTCTTTATGTGTCGATGCACCTGTTTGCCAAGTTGCGCAGATTTTACGCCACTTGGTTAAAACAACGCCGCGCTAAGAAAAGAGCCCGACGCGGTTGGTTTTAAATGAAATCAAATAAGAATGGCCAGAGTAATAAAACCCTGGCCTCTTTGCTGTGTGTTGCTGACTTTAATTGTGGTCATAAATTCGTCTCACTCCCTTATCTCTTTCCCACTGAGCTCAAGGCTGTATTGTTTCATTTGAGAGATCTGCCATCCGCCGCGCTTCCGCTGGCGATCTATCGATCCTCTGGCGATGCACTCGCGGACGCTTGTCACAAGCCCTCCTCTCTCGTTTGATCACCCTCTTTCGCTCCGCTCACTCGGCCTCACGCACTCGCGCATCGACTTATTCCTCACTTACCACTCGCGCATCGCCAGCCGTCTGAAGCAGACGGGCCAGCGGAAACCCGTCATCTAACATCGCTGCTTGCATATACACATCTTCACCTGTGACATCATCACTTAAGACAAAACGACCCTTCGGCATATTCTTGAACCCACTTAATGAAGCTATGCCTGGCAAATCAGCAGCGTTACCAAATACAATTGCTGCATCTGAGTTAGAATGGACTTTGAAACAAATTTTAGTCTGGAGATTATTTCTGAAACTGGCACTGATATTATCCACGGTTGCTTTTTGAAGTTGCGCCCAAATGGTCACACGAGCAGCACGCCCCAACATTGAAATGCGATTTAAATAGGAGAGTAAAAGCTTATAAGCTTCTTTCTCTTGTTTTGTGATTGGTTCAAACTGTTGGATTTGAGCATATTCATCAACGATCATACACAAATGCGGGCCATCATAAATGGTATGACCTTTTTGTTTCATAAGTTTAAGGCGTTCTTTCAATTGCGCATAGATTTTTTCGATATTCCCCAAGAGATCATCATAATCATCAACCAAATGAATTTTAGAATGCAGCCCTTCATATTTCGCAAGTTCTACACCGCCTTTTAAATCAATCAGGACAATCTTTTCAAAATAATCCATGTTGTGAATGACAGATGCCATCACTTGGTTTAAAAACACTGATTTACCAGAGCCCGATTGCCCGACGATAAGATGGTGTGGGAATTTATCAAGATCATTATAATAACGCTCCCCTGTTCTGACATTAAAGCCATAGAAGATTTTACCATCTTGTAAAAACTCTGGCTGAAACGGAATGACCGGTGGTAACTCTTGCAGTTGAAACAGCGTGAGTGAGGTGCCATCTATCGGCTCTATCATCCATTCACCGCCAAGGTAAGCATTGATAGCAGGCAAGTGTCTATTCCAATACACCATATCAATAGCACTACGATCAGACGTGTAAACATAACGGCCCTTATTAAAATCAGATCTTTTAAAATCCAGCCGATTATAATGTTTATCTTTTTCAGCCCTGATGAGCACAGCAAGATATAAGAGCTTGCCTTCTCGGGTTGATTGTTGTGGTGAAATTTCAGGTAGGTTTTTACCATCATAGCTTGGAGCTATTTTATTGCGATACCTGTCTTCAATCAGTTCCTTATGACTTGGAAGACCATAATTATAGCGCTCAAACAAATTGCATAGAGTTTCTTCACTTGCACCCCATTCATAATGAGGCTCAAGCGCATCTATATGTTGGCCAATCGCTCTCATAGCATTAGCAAACTTACGGATGCTTTGATTTTGGTAGCGTTTCATTCCCCAATCGATAATTTTAATTAAGCGATCTCTTTTTTGCTCATTTTCTTGAGCAAGTGTCTCTGTCTGTTCTAATAGGGTAAGTTTTTTGGAACTGTTCATCCATTGCTGGCCGATATTATAGTGGCGGTAGAGTAACTTTTTACACTCAGGCAAAGTGTAAATCAGAACAATTGGGAAGAAGGTTTTAATAAGAGCAAGCTTTAGTGGGGTTGCAGAATAACCTCTCTTATACAGTATGGGACCTAGAAAAAGTTCCCAATAGGGATAATTGTGCCCAAATAAGCAAAACAGGCTGATAAAAAAGACAACGACAGCCCAACCATGTGAACCATGCAGCTCGAAACTCAGAACAGCCAGAATAAAGCTCTGTGTTAACCAGGCCTGCGCTCTCATCGTTGTAAGAATGATCAAGCCGACCCTGTTTTGATAGGCTCTGTCCAATCTTGATTCAAATTTCATTTTTAATCTCCGGAATTTAGGTGCTGTACAGACTTTGCGCATAAGCCTGTCCAACTTATTTATTGGTGGCAGTGATCAATGTTTGATGCATCTTTTCCGGTAAAGCTGATCTCTGCATGACTGATCTGTTTACCGTCGAGCAAGCTGTTGTTTGTAAACTTCTGCATCAATCCGGTAATAGATCTGATTATCCATACTGGCCAAGAGTACCGGCACAGACACAGTTTGTTCTTTTTTGAACTCAGTCATTGGCACGTCACTTGATACCTTTATTTGAATCGTATCAAACGACCCATCAGGCTTGTCTTCAATGAATTGCAATATATGAGTTTTAACATTGTCGAACTGTTTAGGTTTGATCCCTTTAATCTTTCCTTGAAACATAAGCGGCATGTGTTTCTCCTTAATTGAGAGTTGAGTTATTATGTGCAGAATTCATGGAGGAAATAATCAACCGTCTGCACGTCCGGCTGCTCCAACCAGACATAGACATCTAATTCGTCTATCTCGGATTCTTTTGTTGAGGGTGTGAGTTCGCGGCGGAACTCACGAAAGACTTTACTAAAGGCGATCAGTCGCCGATGTTTAAGTGTGTAAGCCAAGGCAAAGATGACCTGTTCATCGACCGTGTAGCCGCCACCATTCGGTATGAAAATATCTGCTGGTTTGGTTGCATATTTGGCAATTTCGGCGATTGCTTTACCCATAGCTAATTCTTTGCCCTGCTCAGGGTTTGATAAGGGGTGAGCTTTAAGCATCCGGATATCGAGATGCTTAATATCAGGACGGCGCATGACTTGCTGCCAGAGCTTCAACCATTGTTGATGATTGAGATAAAAATTATGCTGCTTATCAAAATAGTGAGGTGGAAACAGAAGCAATGCGTGAATATGGGGGTGGTAAAGACCGGTTTCTTGATTATAAGAAACTTCCAAAGCCCGAAACCAGGCCCGCACAGCTTGTTCAAATGGTTTGCGACGGGTTAGCTTGCGAAAGCCGGTTAAAAGCGCACTGATATCTTCTTTCATGGTGGCGATAGAGACGTTTGGCATGGTCAGTGTTAACATGGCAGCCCGATCTGCCGGATATGAATTTTTATAATGCTGATAAAGCCCCATTAATTCCATGAAGTTTTTACGAGAACGGGTTGATTGACACCCTGGACACAAACGATCTTTACAGCCGTAACGATTGATAACTGTTTGACCCAATTGTCCTTCTTCTGGCTTGGCAAAATCTATGCGCCGCGTGCAATTAAAAACCCGCTCTGATTTTTTCTGGAAACCAACCCCTAATCGTTTGTAGGCTGCCCCCAAAGCAATTGATTGCAAACGATGCTTGCGCCAATTGCGATGCTTACCTGATGGTGTGATATGATGTAGGGGTTGGTTATTTTCTGTCATTGTTTTTCTTTCAAAACGACCTGATGTTTCGATTAGTATCAAGTAAAGGCCCTGATCCGATTTTTTGGATGGCTTAAAGCTTGCCAAGAGTCTCATATTCTGAGGTGCTATCGAAGCAACGCGCTTCCAGCCATTTGACAAGGTCTGATCTGGCATAAAGCACACGGGACCTCTTGCCAGGCCCGGCTTTAAAAAACTGCGGTCCACCACCACTCACCCGCATACGTTCTAAAGTGCGCGGTGAAAGGTTGAGGCATTGAGCTGCTTCTTTGGTATTGAAATACGAATCAACATTCTGAAGGTTATTAGACATCTGCATGACTTTCTCTAAACGGTTAGTGATGCTAATAGGGTGTCTGAAAAACTGCTATAAATCGAGCAAGTAAATCGATAAGGTTTGGCAAGAATTTTTTACTGAAATTTACTTGGCGTATAGGCCAGAACAAATCACCCAGGTTCAATCAAATGAATTATGATTATTTGACAATCAGCGAAGCACAGATCAATCAATATCGAAGGGCTCTAAAAGTACTCAATGAAGTTATGAGCTATAAAGAAATGGCTTTACAGTTAGTTGGTGTTCAAGTCACGGATGTTTATCTGCAAAATTTTGTAAAAGGCAGCACGGGTAAAAAACGCCGAGATAAACGCATAAAAGCGATTATTGAATTTGTCGATCAAAATGGTGGCATTAAGAAATTACTATCTGAGCCAGAATCTGAATATGCCGATCCGTTCAATGTTTTAGGGTCTATCAAAAAAGCAAGTTCATTAGATCTAACCGAGTATCAAGCTCCGAGGGGCTTGTATCTAGGCATAAGATTAAATCCACATAACCACTCTCCACAAGTCGTCATTATGTGTCTGGGGTCTCTTGAAAATTATTATGCTTTTACTCTTCATTATTATGGCCGAGAAAAACTCTACGGAACAGACATAACAAAACAAGAGGTGGGTGGAATTCATTATGCAATGGGGCACAATAAAATTTTTATTTCTCATCTGCCTCATTCTCAATTTTTGAGAAATTTCAGTGACAGATCTCATCTGATGATTTTGAATTCAAATTCAACACCAAAAAAGTCTACTTTTTATATGACAGGTTACACAGCGAACACCCATACAGAATTTAAGCTCTCACCAATTTGTTTTGCACGGTTAGATTCAGCTTGTCACGTACAAGAAAAACCAAAAAATGGATTAAATGATTATCAAGGAGAGCTTGGTTCATTTGATGGTATTTTAAAAAAAGGATTTTCCAATATTGAGGGTTTTCATGAGGAAATAAAAAATCACAAACTACCGATTAATTTCGAACCTCTTATTGAATTCATGAATCAAAACACAATTATTAGCTTGAGTGATTTTCATGAAAGAAGGTTAAATCAAAATCCATAGTGATCATTAGAGCCAAGTTTCCTGGAGCCTGTCCCATGGCTCCGCCCACTGGGGACAGGTGAAGGGAAACTGGCGACCATGTTTTCTGGTGGGGTTCAGGCTTTCAGGATAATAATTGGAGAAAAGCCATTTTCTTTTCATATGAAAGCTTATTAAAACGAGTTACGATACATTCTAGCTCGGATGTCTCTATGATGTCGGCCACATCACCGTAAAAATACGTGATAGACAATTCTAAAACTTTAGCGATTGAATACAAGGTGGCAGCTGACACCCTATTGGTACCATTTTCATATTTTTGGATTTGTTGAAAGGTGACACCTATCACTTCAGCTAGATCAGTTTGACTTTTATTACAGATTTTCCGTTGTTTGCGAATACGGTGGCCTATTTGAATGTTGAGAATCTTATGAGTATTAGTTGGCATGTCACTCCTTGTCATTATTGAACAAAGGCCGCAAAAGCGACCCGAAGTTAACTAACCATTATCGAGAATGGAGCGATACCTTTTAGCTTTCGCCTGAACATAAGTACCGCCTTCGCGGTCATACCGAAAGCGGTATTGTTAACGGCAATACCAGCCGCTCGATTAAAGGGTAGTTACTCCCTGTCACGGTTTCCCATGGCTCTTAAGTGTAACGCGAAAGACAAGAATGCAAAACGTTTAGTTTTAAATATAAAAAAGACCGCCCTATAAAGAAGCGGTCTTAAATTAGATGGTCAGTCGAAACTTATTTAAGCAGCCGTTGCTTTTTTAGTCGTCTTAGGCTGCTCTTTAGCTTCAAGTCGGCGTTGTTCATCTTCTTCATAATCAATAAGCACAAGCTTACCATCAAGGGGCAAAGCAGAAAGGATAATGTTATATCCCTTTTTGCCATCGCTATGCGCAAAGGCAGCACCAACTTTACTCCAATATTTCTGCCTGCCTTCACCAGTGATGGTGTAGACATTAAAATCAGGTTTATAATCTTTGTCAGACATGTACTGTCTCCTTCAGGAACAGAGGGAAAGAAAGTCACAACAAATCATTTACGCCAAAAAACCTGGCGTGTTCAAAAAACGAGATGAATAAGATGTTGCTATCCGAATGGATTGGCGAAGACTACCACTCTCACAGAATCCCTGCATCTAACATGCTTAGATTGTGTGCAATTTTCTACTTGTTACTGGATTTTTTAAAAGACACGTGCACACGTCAATGACGGACACCTTATATTCGGATAAAAAGGAAAGCTCATGACTAGCTGCTGATGTCATTTGTCAAAGCTATCCAGTCTGAAGAAACATAGCGACCTTCAGTAAGTAAGTGTGAGTTTTAGCTATTCGTTTTAAATTGATCGAATGTATCCCACTCACGTTTTTCCTCATAATCAGCAGAGCCCTTATATAAGTTTTGAGGTGAATAGTCAGAGTAAATAAGAAGAGTTATGCTCATCTCTTTCTGTGGTGAAAAAATCGTTGTTTCATGCACAGGTTCATTACCAGCCCATACGCCTTTAGGATGCTTAAAGCCATCCGGAAAATCACTATAAGGAGTTCCGGTAGCTGCTAAGGATTTACTAGGAAGTTGTATTGTTTTTTGACGAGCTGGGTAAAAAATTCCAGACTTGATCAATGGTGTGCTTGACCAAGCCCAATCTATAAAACCTGACATACCAAATACAAGCATAGCTCTTTTGGGTGTAAATTCTAACCACTTTAAGATTGCTGCTGTGATAGAAACCTCGTAACGATCCGCTAAATGGCGCATAAGTTCCATACTTACCTCTTGCCCCTTTATTTTTTCGCGGAAATCATCAAGGGGCATTAACAGATAAGAGGCAAATTTATTTGCTTCCGCCTCCATACGGCCAACCTCCGAATTCCATTCCATCATATTTCGCATAGTGCATTTGAAGCCTTTTGGTGATCGCCCGCGGTGTAGTAAATAGTGACCTAGTTCATGCCCAAGTGTAAAATTGATCCGACCTTTGGAAATTTTGGAAGAATTATTGAAAATAATTCCCCATTCACCGCTTTCATCAGGCTTGGGCACAAGCATCCCCTCTATGCCATCAGTTAACTCATCCGCACTTATCATGGTGATGGGTTCACTCGGAAATACTTGCTTTGAATATTCCTTCGCAAGACTTGCGACTTTTATAGGAAAGCGCTCAAGTTTGTGTGTCTCATGGTAAATTCTCACAACCTGTGAAAGTCTAATTGCCCAGCCTTCAGGTGTGGTTGGCAGCGTCATTATTTCTTTCCCCACAAATCAATCATTTGTTTGATTTTTTTCTTATCATCCGCTTCTAGCTTGTTGTATTTCCTGAAAAACGCTTCTCGTAAAACAGCCTCATCAGGGTTAGCTTTTTCATCCAGTAGGTAATCAGCGGTTACGTCTAAAGCTTGAGCAATAAGAGTAAGTTTTTCACCTGAAGGTTTTCTCTCATCCCGGTTCTCAAGCTCCCAAAGATAGCTTTTGCTCGTCTCAGTCTCACGGGCTAGATCGTCTAAAGAATACCCTTTGTCTTGGCGGAGTTTTTTTATTTTCTGCCCTAATGTGGTCGGCATTTTTATCTCCTTTCTAAATTCAAAAAATATTTGTTCGATATTACCGAACACAAACGTACTTGACAAGAGAATATTTGTTCGCTATATAGAACGAAATTAGTTCTTCTTGGGAGGTGAAGAAAAACAACAGGAATAATACACTGATGAAAACCACAGATAAAAACATTCCGAGTAATCCATTTGAGGACATTGCAGAAGCGCTTTTAGCTGATGTGGCAATTAGCGTTCAACTCCCCCCTGGAAAACATAAAATGGCCATTGAGCGCTCAGAAGCTCTACAAAGGCATATGGAGCGTGAGGGTAGCCCACTACAAGGGCTTATAGCCTTATTTTATGCACAGGGTAGTATGGCAACGGGGACGACAATCAATGCTCGACTTAAAAATGATGAGTTCGATATAGACAAAGTCGCGGAAATCTTACTACCTCCTGGTACTCCGCCTGCCTATGTTCTTAATCTCCTTTACAAATCAATTCGAGGAGAGCCGGGCTCAAAGTATTATGACATGACTGAGCGGAGAACACGTTGCATTACGATTCACTACGCTGATGGTATGCACGTCGATATTACTCCTATGATTTTAACCACGGAAGTGGCTGATCCAAGAACCAGTTGGCTTTTCCACGCTCATGAAGATGAACCTTTAGAAAAGCATGAAACTCTTTTAGGAAACCCTTGGGGGTTTGCGGAATACTTTAATGAAAATATGCAGTTGGATCCAGATTTTGCAAAAGCTTTCGGACAACGCTCAATGCAGGCTGAATTTCTCTTAGATGCAGATTCGGAACCTGTTCCTGATCCTGAGCCTGCCTATCTTAAATCCTTGTCGGTAGTTGCATTACAGCTCCTAAAAAGGCACAGGAACGTGGTTTACGATAATCGTACTGGGCGTATGCCTTCAACTGTAATGATATCCTGTATGGTAGTCGATGTAACAGGTAGAGCAAAAAGTTTGAGTGAAGAGCTACTTGTCCAGGCAAGATACATCCTTAGAGGCTTAAAAGATGCTCAAGCTCGCAACCAGCTCATTGATGTATCTAATCCACGCTGTCATGAAGATAAATTTACTGATCGTTGGCCTGGGAATTTGCAAGAGCAGGGGCAATTCATTGGTGATCTGAATAATTTCGTAGAAAAGATTAAATTGTTAAGGTCTGGCGATCTCAGTCTGGATGAAATGGGCAAACTTCTTGAAAGTCTTTTTGGAGAATCGCCAGCGAAAGCAGCTGTTAATCGATATATTGACCGTCTGGCTAAGCATGGCGAACAAAATAGAATTGCTCATAACAAAAATGGACGAATTTCTCTCATAAGTGCGGGCGCTTCAATTGCTTCAACACCTGCTATTGCAAAGCCCAATACATTCTACGGAGGTGCAATTAAAGAATGATAAGAAGCATTGATGCACAGATAACAAAAATGTCTGAGCAATACCCGCAATTTGAGGTCCAAGACCGAGATAAGAGTTGTGTTAAATGGGTCGGAACACTTACTCCCCAACGCAAAAAATATACTTTAACGATCTCCTATAAAAAACCTCTGGTTATAGAGCATTTCAAGTTGGTTGAAGTTCAACCTCGTGTTCAAGTTCTCGACCCCGTCTTGGAAAGGCATCCTGAATATGAAGAGGGACCTATCCCACATGTCTATACAAGTTCACTCACCGCCTCTTTTCCTTATCTTTGCCTTTTCGACCCTCACAAGTCTGAGTGGTCACCAAGTGATTGGATTTCAGAAACGACAGTACCTTGGGCATCACGATGGCTCTCTTTTTATGAAGCGTGGTTAGCTACGGGAAAATGGAAAGGCGGAGGACGACATCCAGATGAAGAAACAATTCGAGAGGAGGCCACATGAGTAAAGCAGGTATCTCTGAAACATCAGGTAGTAGAAAAGTACGAGATAAAACAAGGCAAATCCTATGGGCTAAGGCAGCTGGTCGGTGTCAATATTCAAACTGTAATCGTCTTTTAATTGGGGACCTTATTTCAGGGAATCGTGATATCAATGCTGCTCTTGTAGCCCACATCATAGCAGGGGATAAGAACGGACCCCGTGGTGACGACATACGTTCTCCCCAACTAGTAGACGATATACAGAATCTTATGCTTCTTTGTTACGATCATCATCGACTGATTGATATCGATGAAGTTGCTGAGCATCCAGAGGATAGATTGCTAGAAATGAAGGCTTCTCATGAACGGCGCATAGAAACCCTCGGCGATTTGACTGAGGACCAACAAACACATGTCATTCGATACGGAGCTAAGATCGGATCGAATGAATCACCACTATCATTTGAAAACGTTCGTACAGTTGTTTTGCCCGACCACTATCCTGCTGATGGCCGTTCTATTGGGCTTGAGTTAATAGGCTGTCAATACGAAGACCATGAAGAATCATATTGGACTTTCCAGCAAGAAAATTTACAAAGGCAATTCCGGGATAAAATAAAAGGGAAAATTGAAACGGGAGAGATCAGGCATTTATCAGTTTTTGCTTTAGCACCGCAGCCATTGTTGATTGAGCTAGGCAGGCTATTATGCGATATCTGTCCCGCAAATATTCATCAACTCAAGCGGGAGCCAAAAGGGTGGGGCTGGGTGGAAGATAGCCAACCAATTACCCTCCTTACTTCAGAAGGCAAACACGGGTCAAAAAACATTGCTCTCAAATTGGCTTTAAGTGCTACCGTTAACGATGAACGTATCCATAAAGTCTTAGGGGATGATGTCTCTGTTTGGTCTATTACTGTTGAATATCCACACAATGACATTATAAGAAATTCGGACCATCTAGTAATGTTTCGACAGCGTTTGCGCAAAATTTTTGATCGCATAAAAGCCATACATGGAGAGGATGTTTCTATCCACGTCTTTCCTGCGCTGCCTATTTCTGCGGCTGTCGAAGTGGGACGTGTCTGGATGCCAAAAGCTGATTTACCGCTTATAATCTACGATCAGAACACCAATATAGGAAGTTTTATTCCGACTTTAAAAATTAAGCAAAGTTGAGTATAAATTTTGGATACCCCCTGCCTTGCTACCGACTAAACTAAATGTTGCCTCTCTGCATTAATCTGACTTTGTTAGTTAGTTAAAATTTACTCAATCATAAGATAAATTAGTAGCCGACATTTAAAATAGATGTTTCTCTATAAAATCGATTTATTGCACTAAATTAATAAATCGATGATAAGAGCTTTGATAGTCAAAATAGTCTTGGCTATGTAGCGCCCCTTAGCTTTTGGTAATCTGATATTAGAGCGGTCATGCTCATGTGTTAGAAATAACGCAATGGCTTTTCATTTGTGGGGTGCAATGATTGCCATTGCTTCCCTTCCCTATCATCATATATAGCCATGGGGATTATAGGCGAGGTTTTTAACCTAAGTTTTAATATTATATTGGCTGCGTTTAGCCTGAGTTACTACATTCTAAAGGGCGTGGCCGTTGTCTTTAGCTGGCTAGGTAAGGCCTGTATTTACATATTTGGCACAGCACCAAAAACTCTTGGCTCTGCACGGTTTTCAAATGCATCAGAGCTTAAACAAAACGGCTTTTCTAATGGTCAAGGCTTGATCGTTGGGGAAATTAACGGCGAGCGTTTATATGCGCCTACTGATGACCATAGTTTAGTAACCGCGCCTACTGGTTCAGGGAAAACCACATGTTTTCTAATTACCAATCTTCTTAAATTAGGCGAGACATCGGCGGTGGTAACGGATCCTAATGGTGAATGCTGGGCCGCAACCAAACGAACACGCGGCGAATATGGGCGTGTACATTTGTGGGCGCCGTTTAGCCCTCTTTCTGATAAATACAATCCACTTGATTATGTGCGTGCTGGCACACCGAATGAACGGGATGATGTAGAGTTGATTACATCCTTAATAGTTCCCGATAGCGCCAATTCAGAAGATGGCTTTTGGAATTCTCAAGCGCGTGAGGTGTTGATGGGGGTCATCCTCTACGTGCTTTACACACGAAAAGAGGAAAAACGCACTCTTGCAGAAGTCAGGCACCTTCTAACATTGAGTGAAGAAGCTTTTGACGAGATGCTGATTGGCATGATTCACTATGGTCATCCCATTATTACGCGGGTTGCCCACATGCTGAAAAATCAAGAGAGCAAGCTTCGTAGCAATGTAATGGCAACTGTGCAAAGCAAAACCCGCATTTGGGATAGCCCTCTTTTAAACGCTGTAACGAATAAGTCAGATTTTCGTTTTAAAGATTTAAGAAACTTCACCGAGACCGTATACCTTGTGGTGCCGCCTGAACATCTGGCAACGTATTATCCAGCTCTTGCCATGATGACGGGTGTCGCCCTGGCTGAGATTAATCGCGCTCAATCCAGACACCCAAAGCGGGTGACGTTTATGCTTGATGAGTTTTCAAATTTAGGACGGCTAAAGCCATTTGAAACGGCGATTTCAATCGCGCGAAAAGCTGGCATTCAGCTATGTCTCTTTGTTCAAGATATGGCGCAAGCGAAACGGGTCTATGGTAATGGTTGGGAAAGCTTCGAGGCCAACTGTAATACAAAGATCGTGTTTGGTATCAACCAAATTGAAGAAGCAAAAAAGCTCTCAGATACATTAGGCGTTAAAACGGTTAAAACACGCTCAAACGGTCATAATCACGGAGTGACGGATGTCATGCCAAATTCTATCAATGGCGGCACGGGCGAGGCTTCACGACCGCTAATGACGGCCGATGAGATTATGGCTATGGAACAGCATCAATGTATTGTGCTGCAAAAAGGCATGCGCCCGATTTTGGCGGATAAGATGCATTACACTCATAGCTTCTTTAAGGGTCTCTATGATTTGTGGGATGGTCGTCCGCCGCATCACAATGTTATTTTAGCTGATGATTTTACAGAGCAATCTGATAGCCAACAAATTGTCACTGAGGCAGCTTAGAACAAGCCTTATCTATTTTCTTCATCTTGTGAATAAGCAATGGGCTCAGTACCCTTTTCCAAGAGATCAATCAATGCCGTATAGATATAAAGCCGCTCCTTACCTGAACCGCTAATATCATGAACAATACCAAGCTCTTTGAGGTTTTTCAAAGCAGCTCTTGCTGTTGGTATAGTGACATCAAGAATTTTCGCAGCATTGGTTGCATTCAAAATGGCTTTTTGTTGTAAATATTCATGAACGTAGCCAGCTGAAATGCCTGCCCGTTTTAGCGTTGCGATTTTCTCAATATCCGTTTTAAACAGATTCGATACAGCTTGACTGGTTTGGACCACTTGGTTCGCCGTTTCTGTAACCCCTTTAAGAAAAAACTCAAGCCAACCTTCCCAATCACCAGAACTGCGAACAGCACTTAATCGTTCATAATAAGCGGCTCGATTATTTTTAAAATAAAGACTGAGATATAGATTAGGTTGGCGCAAATCCCCCATCATCATGAGAAAAAAGGTAATTAGCAATCGACCAATCCGACCATTGCCATCTAAAAATGGATGAATGGTTTCAAATTGCACATGAAGCAGCCCCGCATCAATCAATGAGCTATAGGGGCGCTGTTCAAGATGGAGATATTTTTCAAACGCATCCAAGCAATCCATGAGATGCTCAACAGGCGGAGGCACAAAGGCTGCATTGCCAGGTCTTGATCCTCCAATCCAATTTTGCGAACTGCGAAACTGGCCCGGTTGTTGATTACTCCCCCTGCCCGTGGATAAGAGAAGTTTATGCATTTCTCGAATAAGCCGCAATGATAAAGGAAACCCATCCTGAACACGCTTTAAGCCGTGCTCTAAAGCTGAAACATAGGAAGAAACTTCGGCTACATCATCTAGCGGCACAGAAGGAATTTCATTGCTTTCATAAAGCAATAAATCGGAAAGTGAGGATTGTGTTCCCTCGATTTGCGACGACAAAACGGCTTCTTTGCGCACATAATAATAAAGCAACAAGGTATGATCTGGTAGAATGTCTGATACAGCATCTAACTTACCTAACGCTTGGTTGGCTTTTGCGAGCAAAGCCTGCAAAGGAATAAGGTCAACAGGCGGGTTTGGCGGTAGATCAGATGGTAAAAATGCCTGATAAGCCTCTCCAGTGACACTGCACTTGATATATTTTCCCAACCGCGTATTTGTCGTATCCGTCATGATTTATCTTTTCTTTATCTATCAGCAAAAGAAATTTTTGCGCTTTATTTTTTCTTTGTAAAGGAAAAATATCAATAAAACCTACATACAAAGCAAGAAAAGTAAATATAATTCATTTATTTTTCTTATGTCAAGTCAGGCGCACCAACCTTCATTTCAGATAAAAACGGCTTAAGATGGCTCTTTTCTCCTTTGCCTGCGTCTCAGTACATTCTTTTCTTGCTGAACATTTTTAACATGCGGCTTCTTGTTTTCCTTAGACTTCAACTCAGGTTCTTTCTTGGGAATGAAGGATTCATTGCGTGCTTGCTCTTGTTCTCGCTCAGCTACCCTACTAAAGAACTTTTCAAGCCTACCACTCAAATGATCAATATAACGCAAATTCTTCTCTAGTTTCTTCAAGTCCTGCTTACGGTGAGTCAGGGCCGCTTTAAACCCATGCAAATAAATCATGAGCTGGAAATGCTCATCGGATTTCTTAGCTAAAAAGCGCAAGCGCTGATGACGGCGTGAAGCACTTTTAATCTGCTGTAAGGTTTGGCCAATGTTATTAAATTCAGGGTGTGGAGGTGTTCTAAGAGAGCGCTGCTTAGGTTGGCTCTGTCTTTCTTGTTTTTTGAGGCGGTCTTTCATACGGTCAATTTTGTTCAGGCGCTTATCTGCTTTCTCGTACATGTCTGAAATAACGCCGATATTGTCATCGATGATGCTTTGATTTTTACGTAAGGTCTGGCGATAATCAGGACTGTTCTTCATACCCATTCTAAGTTCTGGCTTGAGCTTAAACAGATATTGGTCAGGGAAATTCTCATGGCCGTAAGCCATTTCATGCTTGGGTTTGAGGGTTCGTTCATCGACCTGCAACACAAGGCCTTTACGTTCAAAAGATTGGTTTTGACATTCAGCCCATGACTTGCGCCATTTTATGACGTTGTCTTTCGAGTTCCATTCACGTGTTTTGGTTCGGTACAGGCCGTTTTTATCGGCTTGCCTTAAGGTCAATAAAATATGGGCGTGATGGTGGCGTTCATCTGCTGATTTTTCAAGGTCTGGTTTATGCAGGGCAATATCGGCAATCATGCCCTTAGATACAAAATTTTCTTTCACATAGCCCTGCAATAACTCGACCCG
The DNA here is from genome assembly GCA_021604645.1 of Methyloligella sp. Taxonomy (GTDB): domain Bacteria; phylum Pseudomonadota; class Alphaproteobacteria; order Rhizobiales; family HXMU1428-3; genus HXMU1428-3. Next base: position 5,444 of record BQJJ01000017.1, on the reverse strand, counting down.
TTCTTGATGGTTAAGCTCATGGGGCATTCCAATAACAAGTGACCGTGCAAGCTGGCTGTCCTTGCGGTTTTCAGCTTCTTCAACCTTGTTCCACAAGGTTTGACGATTAAGCAAATAATCTGGTGTGCCTTGAGGTGCGAGTATTTCAGTATGAGCCACATCTTTCCGCCAGCCATAATCAGCATATTCTTTGGCGCGCGCATCATAGAGCCGCTCACCAGAAATATAAGACGCTGCCTTGACCGCAGAAAACCAAGTCCCGTCTGAGCGCGATATGGTCTTTATATTAAAGTGGGGGTTGGTCACTTTATTTTGTCAATCAATCATTATTTCTCTTTAGCTAAAGCGCATTGCGCAAAAGTGGATACCGGTTTTGCGAAAACAATTCGCTTAAATAAAAATTTTGCTGGTTTGATTGTTGTTTTTGTTGCAGCAAAGCACCTATGTCGCGCAGCGATGTATAGTTGCACTTTAAATAGTCTCTCTGTAGTCACCTTCCCTGCTTTGTTTCCTTTACAACACACAGTCAAATACCCTCAAAAAATTTCGAGTGCTAGTAGTATGCAACTTTTCTAATCACAAAAAATCGCGCGGGCATGTCTAACAGCGTGCTTTTCATAAACGTATACGATGCATTGACCAAAAAAAGTAGAGCGTACCCCTGGGGGCCAGCCCCCAGACCCCCGGATGTTCAAAGGGATACCGTAACGCGCTGTATGGCGATTTGAGGTCGTTTTAGTGGTTGGGATTAGAGGGATAGTCTTTTGAAAGAAAACCGCCTTGAATATTGATTTTAGTGAGTGAGAGCTTTGTTTTAAATTGCTCGAAAAATAAGCAGTTTCATTGACCTGAATTGACCTCTTACCTATCATTCTTGAGCAGCCTAACGAATGATGTCCGAGGGTTGTGGATATACGTAACGAAAGTTGCTTAAGGCGCTCCTACGGGAGCGTTTATTAAAACTAAATATTATAAATTTACGCTACTCGCCTTTTGCCTTTTGGATGATCTCTTTCTAATTCAACTCCTAAACGTTCTGATCTTAACCTAGCATAACCTCGGAGAACTTTTTCATTGAATTCATACCATCCCTGTCTACTTCCAACTAAAATATTTGCATATTCAGGTTTCTTTAAATTATTTATCCGTGAATTATACTTTGATCTTACCAGGGGAGTTTTACCTAGATCTTCCATTATTCTACAATATGAACAATAGATATCACTGCTTGTACGTTGTAATTCATGATCATCAGCTACTGCAAATAGAATTGGTTCATAATCATTTGTATATTTTCTTGTAGCTTTTTCGTATGGCCCTTTAAATTTCATTTCCATTGCATCACATGCATCAATCATTGCACGTTCAAACAACTCACCAGTTACCTTCAGTCCATTATTAGCTTCAAATACTTGCCAAAAAAGTTTCTCTGCAATTAAATGTGCATAATGGGGAAATCCATCAGAAATTCTCACTATTCTCCACAATGTTGTATCATCAATTTCAATATCAAGATTTTCCGCAGCAACCTCAACAATTTCTCTACGCGCTTCATAAGAAAGGCGTTCTAAATGTACATTATGAAAATAACGATTGGAACTTGCATGAGCATCCATAAAAGCGTCAACACTCTCACCAATACCACAAAATATAAACTTTGCTGCTATACCTTGGTCAGATATTTGTTTTATTAAATTTGCAAATTTCTGTTGCTCTGTTTTATCTGTAAGTTGATCAAATTCATCAATTATAACGATTAAGTCACCGTTTATATTCTTACAAAGGTGACGAATTAATCGAACAACTTGATTCATAGAATCAAAGTGATTAATTTTTTTGGATAGAGTTTCATCACGTTTGTTAGCTTCTAACAATGGTAATTTAATTCCAATATTTTTTTCAACTGTCTGCTCTGAGAATGCAGGGTCTTTATCACATGCGGCTTCCCATAAGTCACAAATAATTTTTTCAAAATTATTTCCATCTTCACAGCTAAGTAAAATTGGATCAGATGATGAATTAGAAATATGGTAAGCAATGGTTTGCGCTAAAGATGATTTTCCAACCCCTCGAAAACCATATATTAAAGCATGCCGACCAGGGCTAAAAAGCGCTTTTCTGAGTGAATCAAATTGTTCCTGTCTTCCTCGAAGAAATTCAAGCGAACTAATAGCCTTTGCAGGAGATAAATATTTAGCCAACAAAAGCCCAAAATCTTGTTGCCTTTTATAGTAGTCCTCAGTTTTAGATGGATCCATCATTTTTCATGTACCAACTGAATTAGTTTTGAACGATTAATATTACCCTCAATAGTTGAAATCATTGAATGCTATCTTTTCAAAAAAACACTTTATCCACGGCTATAAATAAAAATAGGGCTAATCTAGATAACTAAACAAGTTACGGTATCCCTCTGAACATCTGGGGATGCCTAAGCGGCGGGGCAAAGCCCCAAGAGCAGATAAAAATTACCCACAATTTGTGCCCGTCTATTACAAGGCCAATTTTTCTATAGGGTTTCTTATAGGGTGTGAGTACCTTTACAGCTTATCTAAACTCCATCACTTTCAATCTAACTAATTGAAATCATTACCACCAATTTGGGGAGTACTTTTGCAGCATAGGTAAGTCTTTGATTTGTCGGCTAAGCAACTGTTTTAATTCCGAGAATTAAGGGAGTACCTATTCAGCGTGGATAAGCCAAACTATCCACACTCTCGACTTTTGCGAGGGGAGTACATATTCAGCATATGTAAGTGATTGAAAATAAACTACTTAGATAAATTTCTTTGAATATCTAATGGTAACGTTGCAGGCTTTATAATCACACCCCCATCAAAGTAATCAATATCCAAATAAGGGCATAACTGGGTAACACATTGGATCGCCCATTTTGACTTACGCCTAAAATTACTGATATGGCTTTTGGTGATAGTCTCCTCAGCACCATAACTTCCACCAAACTGCATGATCAAACCGCGCCAGGGAACTCGTTGTGGTAAGTCTTTTTTATTAGCAATATAAGTTTTGAGATGCAGCCAGTCATTATAATCAAGACACAAAGAAGAACTTTTCAAAGCATTTAGAATTCTGAGGTCTCCGGGTATAGGAGACTTTCGAAACATCTCAAGAGCCTCTTCAGATAGTTTCAGTGTGCCATCAAAAACACTTTCTTCATCCCCGTTAAATTCCCACCATAGCTTACCCTTCGGTGCAATTTGAACATCACTATATTCAAATCCTTTTTTACCGTGTTTCGAGTGATCATATTCATTGCTATAAACTGAGCGGAAGAAACGTTGTAATTGCTTTTGACAACGAACACGATCACTTCGCACACCACCTCTATGAGGATCTAAGCCCAATTCTTTCATAAATCTAGAAAGGTTATCACCAAGTGACAAAACCGGTTCAGAACTATGTTGAAGCTCCGTTGTAATCCAGTGCATTAACAAACGAGGAATAGGTCCATATGGATAGCCAATAATTTTACCTTGGCTAGCGGCGGGCCGAATAAAAAACACTTGATTACCATTTTTACGCGTCCAAATTGGCACGTCACCAGGGTCAGAATGAGGAAATGTTATTTGCGCTAGATCACTAGGCATAAAGATCATTTGATCATATGTAGGGTAAGGGTTATTGAGCAACTCAGTTGCAGTATTTATAAGTTGTAATTTCTGGCGTGTCGGCTGAGCCAAGCACTTCCCTTCCCTAATTTTGTAGCTACTGTCCTACAGGAGCTATGAAAAAAAATCAATTAATCTGAAATTTAACTTAAAAAAATAAACTATAAATTTTGATCCTGACGCATCATTTCTTTGTAGGCCGCGTTAACTTTGTCAGTTCTAGAATTGCATTCTCACACCCACGTTTTTGAAGCAGGTCTTCAAAGGCTTCAGCTGCAAGTGATTGGATGGTGCGATCTTCATTCACACCGATCAATGCAATAGCTTTATGAACATCAATATGAAAATGCCCTCCAATTTGCTTAAACCTAACACCGTCTAAAGCCGTTTTGTCATCACTCTTAGAAGTCTTATCGTTATTATCTTCATTATAGCCTGTGGTCTCACCTGAGGGAGTTTCAGGTATGTTTGTTTCAATGCTTACAGTTGGATCTTGCGATTGGCTGAGAACAGCATGTTCCATTTCATCCAAAGCCTTAAGCATCTCATCTTCTTTAGAACTCACGATCCGCACTCCTTCATTTGTTTTAAGAGGTATCTATATAAAGTCTTCATATCTGACGCGGCATGAGATTTAGGCTTGAACTCAATAACACCAAGGCCATGTTCTAAACTGGCATCATAGGTGGGGCGTTCAATCAAACAGATCGGTGCAATAGGAATATTGGGATATTTGTTTGCAAGCACCTTGATCACTTTTTCTTTCCTAGCAGTGCCATAAGGGAAACGACTTAAAACAAAGAAAGTTGGTTTGTTTGAGGCTTGCACAATTTTGACAGTCGGAGCAATGCCTCGAACATCTAAGATAGATTTTCCAACAGGTATGATAATGATGTCCGCCTCTTGGGCAGCAGCCATGGCTGTGAGGTCATCATCTTTGGGAAGTGTATCGATAAAAACAAAATGAGTTTTTAGCTCATTTAATACAGATAGCATCTTGGGCAGATAAGAAATGCTCGTGGCTCTAATTTGTGGCCATTGTTGTGATCTAGTCTTCGCCCACTCAGACGAACTTTTCTGCGGATCCATATCAATCACAGCGGATTTTTTACGATCTAATTTAGCGGCGATAGCTAAGTTCAAACAAAGCGTTGTTTTTCCAACACCTCCCTTTTGGGCCAGGACTGCAATTTTTTTCATAGGTGAAAGTCTTACGCGTCGTAATGATGAAGTCTAGACGATAAGAAGTTTCACCAATAAGGACTGTTGCAAATCTGACAATCTCAAATGTCAGATAATTAAAATTATAAAATTCCGACACACTAATAATTCAACTTGGTGAATTATCTAAAATCTATATTTATGAAATTTCATCAATCCGCATCGTTTAAATTTTGAATTTATGAAAATCCGACACTTTAAAAATATGAAGTATCAACAAACCAGCATTTCGACACTTTAAAATTACGAATCTTAAAACAAATCAGGTCGTGTCATCATGGCAAGCGTCTGTGATATAATTGCTAAAATGATAAATTGAGCCTGTGGAAAAATACTCAGGAACACGGAATTTTCTACGCAATTAGTCCTAATTCTTTGCACATTTGTGGTAGCTCTCAGGTAGCTATGCAAATTTTTCAATTTGTGGAAAATGAGCTAAGTTATTGAAAGTATTGGTAGCGGGAGAGGGACTTGAACCCCCGACACGCGGATTATGATTCCGCTGCTCTAACCAGCTGAGCTACCCCGCCACAATGGTATGAATTTTAAATGCTGGAACAAAAGCTTGTAGAAACTAATCCAAGCTTCGTCAAG
>BQJJ01000016.1 GCA_021604645.1 Methyloligella sp. | reverse complement strand
TTTTGGTGTTGTTCAAAAAGTTGACGCTGCTGCAATGGAACTTTATGCAGGCTTCCGTCATTATGAAGCTGACCTAAACAATGGTGTTGCAACTGAAGACTTCGTAACTGTTGTTACTGGTGCTCGCATCAAGTTCTAATTACTAGAACATATAAAATTGATTGAAGGGTTCCCATCTTTGGGAACCCTTTTTTGATTCTGCTGCAAATTAAATAAGGCAGAAACATGACCATCTGACATGTTTCTGTTGTAAATTTATTACTCTCTGTGGGCGGATCTTTTCTTGAATTGTGTTTTTTAATTGTAATTCAATGGTTTGTGCTGTTTAACTAATTTCTTGCAAAAATGGTAAATTAGGCGCATTTTATAGGCACAGGGGATTGGGGTGATTGTCTGTAATTTGTGTAATGAGGTCAGGTTCGTGAAACCTTTAGTATTTATAAGTGCACTTGCGTTTAGTGCAGCTTCTGCCTTTGGAGTTTCAGAAGTATTCGCTTTTCAGGAAACTGAAATTGTTGTTACTGAACAGCCTTTGGTGAGTGGTTCTATCAAGAAATCCAAATCTGAATTTAATGCGCCTAAATCTGTTGTCTCAGGTGAGGATGAGCGTATGTCTATACGTATTCCTGGGTTTGGTGTTGTAGGAACGGTGCCAAAGTTAAATTTTGGATTAGAGCTACTCTATCGGGATGAAGAAGAGACTGGCATTGTTGGTCAGAGTGAGGCGGATGACCTTTCAATCAAAGGTACATTGAAGCACAAGTTCTAAGTATGGATGTTTAAGAATTTGTCTATTGATTAGCCTGGGTTTTATGCCATGCTTAACTTAAGGCTTGAGACTTGAGGTTTGAGAATTAGACAATCTTCATTTGATTTTTAGTTTTATGAGGCCGCCAGGCCTTTTTTTATGTCCGCTAGTCAGTTTTTGTATGGGGTGCTTGGTTATGGAATTAGGATTAAGTTTTTCTCTGTTAGACCCGAATATATGGGGTGGCTTGTTGGCTTTGATTGCCATGGAGATTGTTCTTGGTATTGATAATGTTGTTTTCATTTCTCTCATTATTGCAAAAATAGATGGAAAAAAACGTGAACTGGCTCGTAAAATTGGTCTTAGCCTGGCTTTGATTTTGAGAATTGTTCTCTTACTTGGGATTAGCTGGGTTATTGGCTTGAAAGAAACTGTGATTTCGTTTGCTGATTATTCTTTCTCTTGGAGAGACCTCATTCTGATTGGCGGTGGATTGTTTTTGTTAGCAAAAGCCACACAAGAAATTCACAATGATATTGAAGGAGATGGAGAACATCATTTTGGTGCCTCGAGGTTCTTTTTATTGATCATTCTTCAAATCATTTTTATCGATTTGGTATTTTCTGTAGACTCGATTATCACCGCGATTGGTATGACTGACCATGTTGAGATTATGATTACAGCTGTGATTTGTGCGGTGATTGTTATGTATTTTGCGTCCAAACAAATTTCAGATTTTATTGAAGAGCACCCGTCTAGTAAGATTATTGCTCTGAGTTTTCTCTTATTGGTAGGGGCGGCGCTCATCGCAGAAGGCTTCCATGTTCATATCCCTAAAGGGTATATTTATTTTGCTATGGGGTATGCTGCGTTTATTGAGTATCTTAATATTCGGCGCCAAGGTAAAAAGGCGAAATAAGTTTTTTTCTGAGCGAGATTTTTGATTATCAACCTTATGGCTTAGCTTTTGATCTTTTTAGATAAGGCTGTGAAAGTGTCAAAGTCTTCTGGTTTGTTGATGTTAAAGAAGGGGTCTATTTTCGTGCCTTTGATGTTTTGCTCTTCAAACTCTATGGCGCTGTTTGGATGAGTGCTTGTCCAGGCTCTTATTTTTCTTACACCTGCATTGAGTTGTGTTTCTAAATCAGACGCAAGCTCAATTGGCCATAAACCAAAAATTGGATGATGCCAGCCACCAGACTTTGCAAGGATGATGGAGTTTTCATTTAAGTCATTGGAGTGGTGGATCATTTTTTTTGAGAAATCATCTGGGAATAAAGGGCTATCAGCTGCAACCGAGAGGATATGTGTATGGCCTGGTTGGTTTTCCTTGGTCCAATTCATTGCTGCCAGAATGCCAGCTAACGGTCCGGCTAATGTGCCTTCGACCTCTTTGTTAGTAGTGGGCTCTGCTTCTATAATAGGGTCTTTGATAATTGGTTTGTTGTAAGCTTCTAGACGTTCTGGATTACCGTTGGCGCTTATTAGCACTGAGCTGCATTGTTTTTCGAATTTCTCAATGACTAAGCTTAAGATCGTTTTACCGTTGATTTCCTTTAAGAATTTATCTCCACCACCCATTCGTGTTGATTGACCACCGGCCAGAATTACACCGGTTATCATGTTATTATTCAGTGTAGGGCGTTTCATGTAGGGGTATTCTTTCTTAAGATATGTTGTTTGTTGCTGGAGGCTTTTTCTTAATGAATGACAGTGTCAAATGAGAATTAAGTTAAACAGCTGCTTTTTTGGATTGTACCTGATCTGTTTCATTGTCAAAGCAAAGACGATCAAAACCCGAGAGGGCGACAAATCTTTTTCCTCTGGCTCTGCCAAGCAGGGTGAGGTTTGCAGCTTTGCCTAATTTTACAGCCCACGCTGTGAAGCCAGATCTGGAGATTAAAATCGGAATTCTCATCTTCACGGTTTTGATGACCATTTCACTTGTTAGACGTCCTGTTGTGTAGAAATATTTATCATCCGGGTTGATGTTATTCATGACCATATAGCCGGCAATTTTATCAACGGCGTTATGGCGGCCGACATCTTCCATATAAATGAGAGGCTCTTCTCCTTTACAAAGGACACAGCCATGAATGGCGCCGGTTTTTAAGTATAGTCTTGGTGTTTGGTTGATGGTTTTTAAAAGAGGGTAAAGTGTTGAGACATGAATGGGGGTGTCTGTGGCTAATTCGATGCCTTCAATGTTTTCAATTAAATCGCCAAAAATCGTACCTTGGCCGCAGCCTGAAGTTTGGATTTTGCGCTTTAATTTCTGCTCGAAATTAGTTTCTGTTTTTGTGCGAATGACAATTGTTTCTATATCTTCATCATAGTCAATTGCTGTGATCTCATCTGCATTTGGCAGCATGTTTTGGTTGAATAAATAACCAACAGCGAGAAGGTCTGGATAATCTCCTATGGTCATTAGTGTGACGATTTCGCGAGAATTGAGGAACACAGTGAGGGGACGTTCTTCAATGATAGGAGCGCTGATTAGTGAGCCAGTGTGATCCAATGCTTCGAGGTCTTGATAGAGCTCTTTATTCTCTGGATTTGGTTCAATAATTTTAGGGCTCATATATGGTTCACCTCTATGCTTAGTCTTCATGCTTAGTCTTTAGTCAAAGTATAGAAGTGGAATTAAAAACAAAACAAGTGGTTTGGGGGTCTTTTTTTGGACTCTTGAGGGATTAATTTTTGCACTCTTTTTAAACTGGACATTATGACACCGAATTTAGACAGAATGTCTACATTTTAGCTGAAAACCGTATGTTTGATCATTTTTTTTAAATATTGGAAGATCTGTTAGAATGATAGTTTTTTGAATATGAGGAGCGTTAAAGAATTTACAGATCACTGCCCCTTTGTACTCCCAAGTTTTTTGGTTTGGTTTTCCTGGCAGTTATAGAGCTCCTTATTCTTGTTGATTATCAGTTTAATGCCTCATTTCTATTATAAATTAGATTATAATATGATTGTAAATGTATAGTATAACTATGAAAAATAATTAGTTGATGGTTTAAGAGTGGGGATGGTAATGGCGCAAATTGATCAATCTGATGATATGCAGATGGGTGGTAGTTGGAGAATTTCTGCCTGGGTATGGTTTATGAGTTTACTGAACTTGGTTCTAATCCTTACTCTTGGTTATGTCCTTTGGAAAGTAATTCCTGGAGGGGATAATTTGCAACGTGTTATGCAGGAGCGAGACCGCATAGTTCAAGAGCGTGATCTGGCAAAATATCAGTACAGCCAAGAAGTTGCTCAAAGAAAAGTCATGCTTGAGCAAGCTAAGAAAGACCGTGACCAGGCAATTATTTCGAGGAACCAAGCCATTATTGAACGTGATCAAGCTTTTATTCAGAGAGATAAAGCTTTTGATGAACGTTATAGGGCAATGATTAAACGTTTTGACGAAGCTTCAAAGACGTTGAATGCTCTTGATAGCCAACTCACATTGGCGCAAGAAAACCAGAAAAAACTCGGCGTTCTTATGCTTGGGCAAACTGATAGCTTTAATGCGACTGTTAACAAGCTTGAGGAATTGAGTAATGCACTGCCGAGATAAGTTTCTTGTTTTACTGCTCAGTACCTTCATGGTTTTAAATTTTAGTTCTGTTGTCGTCGTCGCAGCAGAAGATGCAGGAGATATTCAAAGTTTCATTGAAAAATGGGACCGTATGAAGGCTCGCGTTAAAGCCATTAAAATTCCGAAAGATGACACCATCAATGTTGTCTATCGGAAAGAGCCTTTTGAGTATGTTGAGACGATTGAAGTTTTAACTGGATCTGGGCGTTTGCCGCTCAGAGGTGTTGCGTTTGATCTAGAGAAGAGCCGTGTTGTTGTTATTCAGAACTTATTTGGTACAGCTGGTGCTCAGCTTTCATCATCAGCTGAATTGCAATTTAAAAAAATGTTGCGGAGTTTGTTGCCGCGCCGCTCATTGCAAAAATCATTTGAACTAGAGGTTGTTGGTTTCACTGATATTCAAAATTTTGGAGATGCCTTCACACATAAGAATTGTGATTTTACATCGCCGCGCAATAATGGCTGTTTGGGATTAGCACGAGCTAACAATACAACAGTTGCTTTGAATGAATATGTAAGGCGTACTCTTGGTTCACAATTGCCGATCATTAAAAAATATGACCCAGACCCTTTGATGCATAATTTAAACCTACGATCTAATGGCAAAATCTGGAAAGCAACGGGTGCAGGGGATACAGCTGCTGAAATTTCTCAATTACTCTCATTTCAGTTAAAGCGGGAAAAAAACTATAGCAGTGACGATATTAAGAAAATTAGAGCCGAAGCGAATAAGGTTATCAAACGGATTGGCTCTAACTTTGAGAATTTACTGCAACCGTTTCGTTGTGCCATTGTTATTGCTTGGCGCAGTTAGAAATAGAGGGCGTCTCTTGGTGTTATGTTTGATGGTTTTGTGAGCTGTCAGAGTGTTTTTTTGGACACCCATTTATTCGCATAATATATATTATGGAAAATATTTGTTTCCATAATATCGTAAACTCTAGGTAATTCAGTGTGTTAGTATTTATATCGCTTTCTTTCTGCTTGGCTATGATGACTGCCTTAATAATGGAATTATAGTTTAGGGTTTTAAGAGCCATACGTTTTCCTTAGCTGCGCATATGCCTTTTAAACCACCTTCTACGTCTTTACTGTTTAGGTTTGTAATTTCATAAGCGTCATTATAATTGTTCTCTAGCTCTTTTGGTGGGATGGAGAATGGTGGTCCTTTCATGAGATCTTGATTGTACTCATAAGCTATAAGCAGCTGTGGCGCATTTTTTGTTATGTCTTTCATATGTTGGCTATATTTGGACCTGATTTCCTTGGGTAAGGCTACATAGGCTCCTCTATCATATATAGCGTCGACCAGCCCTATATCTTCTATTGTGAGTTCAAAGATATTTCCAACAAAGATATCAATATTGGGGGCGCTGTAACATTTAAGCGAACCCGTATCTTTAATGATTGGTTTTACTTCTAATTGTTTGAATAACTCATTGATGGCGAATTCACTTAATTCTGCCCCCACTACTCTATACCTTCTTGATAAGAGCCAACCGATATCTAGTGTCTTACCGCAGAGGGGAATGAAGATACGGCTTTTTTCTTTGATCTGAAGTTTATCAAAATTATTGACCAGGTTTTTGTTTGCTTCACTTTCATGAAATGGAATTTCATTGTTTTTCCAGCGTTCATGCCAAAAATTTTCGTCCATGGGTATGCCTTTAAAATTTCTTTGTTTCTTCTATTGCTTTAGTATGCAACTTAAAGTCAACTTGAGGTCAAGAGAAATATTGGAGACGTAATTATGGATATTGGGGTTGTTGCAAAACATTCGGGATTGCCCGTTTCGACTTTACATTTTTATGAGGAGAAAGGCCTTATTCATTCCATTGGTAGGAATGGTTTGAGACGTGTATTTGATGATGGTATTTTAGAACGTTTGGCACTTATTGCTCTTGGTCGTCAGGCTGGCTTTTCATTGGATGAGATAGGTTCAATTTTTACAGAACATGGTCCTAAAATTGACAGGCAACAACTCATGAGAAAAGCCGATGAAATTGATAAAACGATTAAGCAACTAACAAGTTTGCGCGATGGGTTGAAGCATGCTGCAGACTGCTCTGCTCCCACTCATTTTGAATGTCCGAAGTTTCAACGGTTGATGAAGCTTGCGATTAAAAATCAGCGACGGTCCAAGAGATAATAACTTTGAAGAGTGATTATTAAAAAAGCCATCAGTTTAGTAACTGATGGCTTTTAAAATTTTTACGAAGTTTTTTAAACAATCTTATTTTTCAAAGTTTTCTGAGATCCAGTTGTTGAGCAAATCAACACCATAACCAGAGCCCCAGCTTTGGCTGATAGGAGATTTGTTTGAAGCCATGGCGACACCAGCGATGTCAATATGGGCCCATGGGGTCTCATTTACGTATCGCTGCAAGAATTGAGCAGCTGTTATGGCCCCTCCCCATCTGCCGCCTGTGTTTTTCATATCAGCAAAAGTACTGTTGATGAGTTTGTCATATGATGAACCAATTTCACCTAACGGCATCCGCCAGACTTGCTCGCCTGTATCTTTGCCTGAAGCTACCAACATGTCTGCAAGCTCGTCATCATTTGAGAACAGTCCTGCATATTCTTTGCCTAATGCCACCATGATCGCACCGGTTAAAGTGGCTAAGTTGATCATGTATTTGGGGCTGAATTTTTCTTGAGTGTACCAAAGAGCGTCAGCCAGAACGAGACGGCCCTCTGCATCTGTATTGATGACTTCAATGGTTTGGCCTGATTTGGAGGTTAGAATATCACCTGGTCTTGTGGCTTGTCCGTCTGGCATGTTTTCAACCAAACCAACAACGCCAATTGCATTGACCTTGGCTTTTCTTTTGGCGAGTGTTTGCATTAGACCGACAACAGTTGCTGAGCCGCCCATGTCGCCTTTCATATCTTCCATACCACCGGCACCTTTAATGGATATGCCGCCTGTATCAAAGGTGACGCCTTTACCGACGATTGCGACTGGTTTTTCTGATTTTGGTCCACCTTTCCATTGCATGATGGCAAGATACGATCCTTGGCGGCTACCTTCACCGACACCTAATAGCGCGTGCATTTTTTCAGCCTTTAGCTCTTTGTCGGATAGGATTTTGATTTCTAGGCCTAAGCTTGATAGTGCTTTTATACGTTTTGCATATTCATTGGGACCCAGAATATTGGCTGGTTCGTTGACTAGGTCACGGGCTGCGAAAACGCCGTGTTGAATGGGGCTTAAGTTGCTAGTGAAATGTTTTTTGGCCGCAGACGCATCACTTGATTGAATTGAAACTTTTTGTAGTTCACTCTCTTTTTCAGCATCATCTTTTGCTTTTGATGTTTTGTATTTATCAAACTTGTATTGACGCAATGTAAGGCCGAAACCGAGATTTGCAATTAACTCCGCGTCTTCTTCAGTTTCAGTGATCAGTGTTGCGCTCTCGATATTTTTAGACAGTAAGTGCCCACAAATTGTCCCACCAAGATGACGCCAATCAACTTTAGTAAGATCTTTGTTTTCACCTAATCCAACCAGGATGACGCGATCATAGTTGGCTGATTTTGGATCTGTTATTGTAGGTGAGATAATTTCTAGAATTGAAGATTTTGCACTTTTGAAATCAGCAGCTTTAATGGCTTTAGTAATGAACTTATTGTTGTTTGTGTCGAGCTCTTTTGCAAGGTCAGAGAGCTTGTTTGATTTTGTCGTAAACAGAACAATGGTGCCTGAATTTGGTAAGCTTATTTTTTCAAAATTTATTTTTGCGGTTTTGTTCATTCATAGCCTCTTTTAAAAACTGATATGTGCTTTTTTCATTTTAGATTTTTGTTTGGGTTGCAACTCTAGAGCAAAATTCATTCAAAAGGAAACGATTGAATGCTCTAGTTATTTGTATTGGTGTATAATTTTTCCTATCCTTGCAATGCTTCGGTCGGGTTGTACTGTAAGTTAAACTGTTCGCATATGAAGCTCAAGGAGCCTCAATAGAGTAGACGGTAATTATTTAGTGATTTTCATTTTAACTTTAAAGCCCTTCTCTTAGCCTTATTGATTGCTTTGATATCAGACTTTCGCACAAGGTTTGCGCTTATGTGGCCATGATGAATTTTTATGCTCAACATAAAATTTGAATGAACTCCTAGTCTCAATTTAGCCTTGTTGGGTTTTTAGGTGTTTAGATTAGAGATTGTGTTGTGGGAATTGCTATGAATTTCTTTCCATGTGTCTCTATTTATGGTTTTGTGAATTTGATTTTCTCTAAGATATGACATGGTATTTCAGTTTGTCTTTCGTTTTGTCATGTCCTTTAGTTTATGGCATTAATCCTGTCTTGTTGTTTATGAGTTAGAAATTGTAGATTTTCTTATGGATTTATTTGGTCGCTACGTTTTTATGCAAGTTTCAAATGCCCTTATTATGATTGTAGGGTCTTTGAGCGCGATTGTATGGATTGCTACATCTCTCAAACAGCTTGAAGGTTTGTCCGGTGGTTTTTTTCTTTTTATCAAAATGACGACTTTGGCTATGCCACAGGCTATGGCGATTGTCGCGCCCATAGCGTTTTTAATTTCATGTCTTTATTCTCTCAATAAGCTTAATCTGGATAGTGAACTCATCATTATGACAGCCAGTGGCGCTACGGTTTGGCGTTTTATTATGCCTTATATTGCACTGGGGCTCATTGTAAGTTTTGTAGTATTGGCCAGTAACCTATTTATACAACCGGCTAGCTTGCAGAAATTGAGAGCTTATATTACCCAAGTTCGAGCTGATTTGATCACGCATGTGTTGCAGGCTGGAAAGTTTTCGAGCCCAACGGGTCAAATGACGTTTCATATTCGTGACCGAAAAAAGAATGGCGATTTACTTGGTCTGCTTGTTAGTGATGAACGTGATCCTAAAGTTCAACTGACTTATTTGGCTGAAGAAGGCGAGATGATTAAGCTTGATGGTAGCGTTTATCTGAAAATGACCAATGGGCATATTCACCGTAAATTAGCAGGCAAAGATGATGTTCAGATTGTTAAATTTGATCAGTATATTTTTGACTTAACTGACTTTGGTAAGGCGAAGGGGGGAAAGGCACTTTATAAACCGCGTGCGCGGTATTTGCCTGGTTTATTAAACCCGCCAGCGTCGGAAATTAATCGTCCTAAAATTTTAGGGCGAATTCGTGCCGAAATTCACAACCGTTTTTCCAGTGCCCTTTACCCTCTTCTATTTGCTTTTATTGCTGTTGCGGCCCTTGGGGTGGCCCGTTCAACGCGGCAAAATAGTTCTAAATTACTGGTTATTGGTTTTTGTGTTGGAATGGGCGCCCGTATGCTTGGACTTGCCTCAATTAATATATTGAAGGTAAATCCGCATGCTGTTTGGCTTGTTTATGGCATACCGATTGGTGGCATACTTTTATGTATCCTCTATATTTGGAAAAATATGGCTCCTGAAGTGTTTTCTAAATTTCTCCCGGGTGGAAGAAAATCAAGCGGTGGGAAAGTGAAGAACAGCGGGGTTCAACTGTGATTAAGATCCTCAATCGCTATATGTCTCTGAAATTTTTGGTTACCATAATTATGGTATTTTTGTTGTTTTGTTTGCTTATCCTTCTTATTGATTTTATTGAGCTTTTGAGGAAATCCAGTAAGTCCGGCGACATCTCTCTCAATGATGTGTTGTACATTGCACTTTTACGTATCCCTTCTTTTGCTGAACTGACCATCCCCTTTGCTGTTCTTGTTGGCACTATTGGTGCGTTTTTAATGTTAGGGCGGAGCTCTGAGCTTATAATTATCCGGGCGGCAGGTGTTTCTGTTTGGCGTTTTTTATTACCTCCTCTCGGGGTTGCTATAGGCATTGGAATATTTGCGATGTGTGTCTATAATCCGCTGGCGGCCTATTCTAAAGCTGAATCAGAGCGGGTTTATGCGAAATTATTTGGTGGATCGAAGTCACAATTGCGCTCTTCGAATAATCAAATTTGGTTTCGCCAGGATGGGACAGATGGCCCCTCTGTTATGAATGCAAGGGCTTCTGCTAATCATGGTCATAGTCTTGTTGGCGTTACTTCCCTCCAATATTCGAAAAATTCTAAATTTGTTGAACGAGTTGACGCAAAAAGAGCGGATCTTGAAGAGGGACATTGGGTTTTTCGGGATGCTTGGGTCTCTAGTATTGGTCAACAGCCTAAATTTCATAAAAATTACTTATTAAGTACTTATTTAACACCGACTCAGATAACAGATAGTATGGGAAGCGTTGAAACCGTTTCTTTTTGGGCGTTGCCTAATTTTATTGAAATTGCGAATAAGGCTGGCTTACCTGCAACACGTTATAAGATTCAGTATCAATTGTTGCTTTCGAAGCCTTTTTTACTTGCAATTATGGTGCTAATTGCAGCAACCTGTTCGTTGAGAACATTTCGTTTAGGTCGCATCCAATCCATGATTATTTTAGGGATGTGTATCGGGATTGGATTTTTTATCTTTGCGGAAACATCTCGACAATTTGGACTTTCAGGTAAAGTTGCGCCGGAAATAGCTACTTGGGTGCCTCTTTTTGCGTGGAGTTTTTTGATTATTACTGTTTTATTGTTTCAAGAAGACGGTTAAGATCAATTAAGTTTTTTGGATGTGAATGTTTCGCTTTCTTTAGAAACTGGGATGAATATTATAGATGAGGGGGAAAATCAGACGTTTTATGCCTATTTGAGGTGATTTCTTAAGTTTTGGATTCACTTTACGTTTTTAGGCTAAATGTGTGATTATTTCTTAATATCAGGGGTTTGATGACTTTATTGAACAGATATATCGTAAAGGGCGGTCTTTTGGCCGTGGCATTTTCTTTTGCTGCTCCCTTAACGGGAATTTCGACTGTTCCGACTGTTGGCGCTCAGGAATCTGATGACCCGACTGTTGAGAAACTCATTCCAAGCGTTGATAAAAACAAGCCAATGCTTATACAGGCAGATGATCTTATTTATGATAATAAGAACAACCGTGTGATTGCACGTGGCAATGTTGAAATTTACTATAATAACTACACTCTTCTAGCAAATGATGTGATTTATGACCGCGGCACAAGTAAACTTGTTGCTGATGGTAATGTGCGTATTAAAGAACCTGATGGTGCTTTAGTTAAAGCTGAGCGCATAGTACTCACTGATGACTTTAAAGAAGGTTTTATTAGATCCCTTCAAGTTGTGACGACTGATGAAACTCGTATTGGTGCCACACAGGCTATTCGTCGTCCAGGCAATGTTACTGAATTTAAGAATGGTGTTTTCACACCTTGTAAGGTTTGCGAAGATAGCCCTAAGAAAGCGCCACTTTGGCGGATCAAAGCGAAGCGTGTTATTCATAACAAAGAAGAAAAAACAATTAGTTATGAAGATGCTACTTTTGATATCTTTGGAACTTCTATTGCTTATTTGCCCTTTTTCAAACATCCAGATCAAACAGCTAAGCGCCAATCCGGCTTCTTAATTCCTCGCCCAATTTACTCTAAAGATCTTGGTGGCGGGATTGAAACTCCTTATTTTTTCAATTTAGCACCGAATTATGATTTTACTTTTAGCCCCAGTTATCTTTCTAAGCGTGGGTTCTTACTTAAAGGTGAGTGGCGTCATCGTTTGAAAAACGGTAGCTATAATATCAAGGTTGCTGGTATTTCAGAAACTGACCGTCCGGATGATTCACCATCGGATGATAAATTTAGAGGTTCTATTGTCTCTGAAGGTGATTTCAAGATTGCAAGTGATTGGGATTTTGGTTGGGATGTTACCTATGAAAGCGATGATACGTTCCGTCGCTTCTATAAACTTGATAATATCAAACGGGAAGATCGTGTTTCTAAGATTTATCTCGTTGGACAAAAAGACCGTAATTATTTCTCTGCGAATGCTTATTCATTCGGTGGGTTGTTAGCTGATGATACAACTCAATCTGAGTCGATTGTTCATCCTGTTATAGACTATAATTATATTTATTCTGATCCTGTTTTAGGTGGAGAATTAAGCTTCAATGCAAATGCTTTAAGCTTAACTCGTGATGATGATGGTGTTGATAGTAGTCGTCTGAGCGCTGATATTTCATGGCGCCGTAAGTTTGTGGACGGTCTTGGTCAAGTTATTACGCCTTTTGCTAAATTGCGTGGTGATATTTACACTGGGAATAATTATAGGAACCCTGAAACTGGTAACTTTAGTGATGACACGGAAACACGTGGTGTTGCTTCTGGTGGTTTAGAATATCGGTTCCCATTGGTTGCTCATACTCAAGGGGCATCTCATGTGCTTGAGCCTATTGCGCAAGTCGTGACAAGAACTGACCTTAGCCGGAAAGATCAATTAGATGTTTCTAATGAAGATGCACAAAGTCTAGTTTTTGATGATACTTTGCTGTTTGATTTAGATAAATTTTCTGGGTATGACCGTATTGAAACAGGTACGCGTGCTAATATTGGTATTCAATATACATTGCAGAACTATACTGGCGGTTATATGAGAGCTGTTTTTGGTCAGAGTTACCATCTTGATGGTGATAATGCTTATGCTCTTGATTCAAATAGACAAATTAATCGTTCAGGTTTACAAAGAGACGAGTCTGATTTTGTTGGTGGTCTTTATCTTAAACCAAACGATAATTTAACTCTTGTTGCACAAAGCCGTTTTGATGATAAAGAATTCGAACTGCAAAGACAGGATGTTTATGCGAGTTTTAGGGCTGGTCCGTTAAGCGGCGGTTTGAACTACGCGTTTGTTAAAGGTGATACAACAAGTACCTCTGTAATTTCTGATGAGCAGGAGATTTTGGCGAATGCTCGATTGAAATTAACGCAATATTGGTCTCTTATTGGTGGTATCAGATATGATATCGAAGATGACTTTAGAGTTTCTGATTATGTTGGTTTAGAATATTCTGATGAATGTTTCTCTCTATCAGTCTCATATAATGAATCATTTATTGATGATCGTGATGTTGATCCTGACCAATCTGTAAAAGTGTTCTTTACACTTAAACACCTTGGTTCATTTGGAACACAACAGGGTATTAGCAACTCTTCTAAATCTGGAAACTCTAGCAATTAACATCAATTGGTTTAGTTAAAAGTCTTTGCTTGTCACTGTAAGCCTGCCATTGTGTGGACATTGTTTTGTAGATAAATTATCTTATATTTTTTTAATTTTATCTGCATAGCTAGTGGCTGAATGTGCTATTTATTTCTGGATTGATATGAGAACTCTTAATTTCCTATTTTCATCGTTGTTTACGTTTTTCTTTTTTGCTTCTGTGTCTTTTGCAGGAAATGCACATAAGATTAGAGTTTTGGTAGAAGATAGTCCTATTACCGATTTTCATATCAACCAAAGAGTTAATCTTCATTTGATGTCGTCTCCTGAATTGACGAAGCGTTTGCGTGCCAAGATGAAATCGGAATCAACTCAAAAGCGCTGGCGTTCTTATATTCAAGAAGCTCGCCCTACAAACAAAGCTGAAGTTGTGAAGTTGCAAAAACGTTTTGTTAAGCGCTTACAGAATGAAGCTAGACGTGGTTTAGCTTCTGGTTTGAAAAAGAAGGCTCTTGAAGAGTTAATCAATGAAAGATTACAGATTAGCGTTGCGAAACGACAAAATATTATTATTAGTGATACTGTTTTAGATGGGCAAATTACACGGATTGCCCAGCGTAATAATAAAAAAGATAAGCCTGAAATAGCTAAGAAAAAATTTTATGCAACACTCGCTGCTCGAGGAGTTGGCTCTTCTACATTTCGAGAAAGAATTCGGGCGTCTTTAGCTTGGCAGCAATTGGTTCGCCGTAAATTTGGACGTGATGTTTCTTTCTCAGATCGTGATGTTGAGAGGAAACTTGGTTTAAATCAGGAGCAGTTACAGAATAAAAAGATTCAATTAAGACTTGTTCAAATTATTTTAGCTGTAGCCAGTCAGAAAGATCAATCTCAAGTGGTGAAGCAATATGTTGAAGCTGATGCTATTAGAAATCGCTTTAGTGGTTGTTCTAATATGAAATCACTTGTTGCTCCTTATAAAAATGCAACTTATGTAAATTTGGGACGTAAGACACTGGATCAACTCCCCTCTCCCATTAATATCATTTTAGGTGATATGAAAGCTGGACAGATTACACCTCCTCAACCGACCTCTAAAGGTCTTGAGATGTATGCCGTTTGTGAACGTAAATCGGTAGCGATTGATGATACTAAACGTCGTAAAGCCCTTGGTGAAATGAGACAGAAGGCTTTTCAACTTCGTGCAAAGCGTTATATGAGTGATTTGCGTCAAGATGCCCATATTGAATATAGAGATTAGCTGAATTAGAGGCTGTGGATTAAAATCTAACTGCTATATTGTTTTATCATTGATATTTGACTGAAACTTACAGCACATCTTTATAGAACTTGGATTTACTGTCTTTATCGTTTTCCTTTCAACGCGAAATGAAACTCTTTTATGACTGAATTAGAAAAGCCCCTTGTTGTTTCACTTGGTGATCCGGCAGGTATTGGCCCAGATATTATTTTAGCAGCTTTTTCTGAGAGAGAACAAAGAGCACTCCCCCCTTTTTATGTTCAAGGTTGTTTACGTGTTTTAAGGGAACGAGCTGAAGCTTTAGGACTTAAAGTAGATATTGAAGATATTGGGAGTGCGAATAGTCAAGCTGTATTAGAGACATTTTCTTCTTCTTTGCCTGTTGTTCAAAGTTTGCCATTAGGAAATGTTTGTGCTGGTAAATTATCGCAACAACATGGACCTTTTGTTATTGAGGCCATTAAACGTTCTGTGCAGGATATTTTTGAAGGTACTGCTAGTGGACTGGTTACCGCCCCTTTGCATAAAGGGAGTTTATATGGATCTGGTTTTAAATTTCCCGGTCATACGGAATATTTAGGTTTTTTAACCAACGAATTTTATAAGGTTAAATGCCAACCTGTTATGATGCTGGCGTCGGATGAATTGCGAGTGGTTCCAGTTACGATCCATGTTCCTTTAGCTGATGTTCCGTCTCTTTTGACAAAAGAGTTGATTTGCACAACCGTCGAAATTTTATCCAAGGATTTAACAGATAGATTTGGCCTATTAAAACCAAATATTATTCTAACAGGGCTTAATCCTCATGCTGGAGAAGATGGAACCATTGGACGGACAGAAATTGAGGTGATTGAACCCGCCGTTCAAGAACTTTGCTCGTCTGGTTTAAATGTAACAGGCCCTTTTTCAGCTGATACATGTTTTCATCCAAGAGCGAGAGTGCAATATGATGCCGCAGTTACGATGTATCATGACCAAGGCTTAATTCCAATTAAAACCCTTAGTTTTGATGATGGAGTGAACGTGACATTAGGTCTGCCTTTTATACGTACGTCTCCTGATCATGGCACTGCACTTGAGATTGCAGGGACTGGGGAAGCTCGATCTGATAGTTTTATAGCAGCTCTTAAGATGGCAGCTGAAATGAGTATTAATTCTACAAATGCTGGCAATGGATGAATGATATGGCTTTAGATGATTTGCCAGCTTTAAAAGATATTTTACATGAGCATGAACTGCGCGCGAAAAAGTCCCTTGGTCAGAATTTTCTACTTGATCTGAATATTACCAGGAAAATAGCTCGTTTGGCCAATGCCCGCGCTGGGACTTCTTTTGTTGAGGTTGGACCTGGGCCTGGCGGATTGACGCGCGGCCTATTAATGGAAGGTGTTGATCGTTTGCTCGTTATTGAGAGGGATGTACGTGTTCTTCCTATATTAAAAGAAATCGCAGCGCATTCTCCTGGGACAGTTTCTGTAGAGATTGGTGATGCCCTTAAGGTTGATTGGGCTGCTGAAAATCTGGGGTTTTCTTTAGAAGAAAATCTTTCTGGTCCTATCGAGCTGGTTTCAAACTTACCTTACAATATTGGGACTGTATTGTTGACGAATTGGCTTGAGATGGATTGGCCTTTACCGATTGCATGCATGACTTTGATGTTTCAAGAAGAAGTTGCTGAACGTATTGTTGCCAAACCTGGTAGTAAAGCTTATGGCCGCCTTAGTGTTTTGGCGAATTGGCGTTGTGATACTGAAATTGTTTATCGTTTGCCAAGAGATGCTTTTACTCCACCTCCTAAAATTTCTTCAGCTATTGTTCAATTGCGTCCGAAAGAAACGCTAGAGTATACGCCCTCACCTTTAATGTTTAGGCAAGTGACAGCGGCCGCTTTTGGACAAAGACGCAAGATGCTTCGTGCTAGTTTAAAATCACTTTCAAAAGACATTGTTTCAATTTTAACAGAGCTTGAAATTGATCCAACGGCACGTGCTGAAACGCTTCAATGGCAAGACTATTGCCGTTTGGCGATGGCTCTAGAGGATCTGTCCTAAGACACGAAAATTTACGATTAAGTCTCTCTTATTTCTTCTCATTTTATTGCAATAAGCTGCGACTTTTGATCTGTTTATCCTTGTAAAAAGGTGGTTGTCTTTTTAAATCAACTTGTCTAATTTTGCGCTAAATTCTTCAATTAAAAGGAAATTTATTATGGTTATGGTGGGACGAAAATTCCCTGAAGTGAGCACGCCTGCTGTTCTCACAAATGGTGAAATTGTTGACCAGTTTAATGTACATGATTATGCTGAGAAATCTCATACAGTTGTGTTTTTCTATCCTCTTGATTTTACCTTTGTTTGCCCAACCGAGATTGTTACTTTCAATCATTTGATGTCTGAATTTGAAAAACGGAATGTTAAAGTGATCGCTGCTTCTGTTGACAGTGCACATTGTCATGCCGCTTGGCGCAGAACAGAAATTAATGATGGCGGTATTGGTGAAGTGAACTTCCCTATGATTGCTGACATTAAACGCGAGCTTTCATCTGAGCTTGGTATTTTAGCTGAAGCGGGTGTTACTTATCGTGCGAGCTATTTGCTTGATGCTGAGGGTATTGTTCGTCATATGGTTGTTAATGACCTTCCACTTGGCCGAAATGTTGAAGAAATGATCCGTATGGTGGATGCGCTCCAATTTACGGAACAACATGGCGAAGTTTGCCCTGCAAACTGGAAACAAGGACAAAAAGGCATGGAAGCAAATAGAGAATCAACAGCTGCCTATTTAAAAGATACTGCTGCTTAGACTTCATCTATTTGATTGTTTTTTAGGACTGCTCATATGTAAATGGGCGGTCCTTTTTTGTGCTTCAGATATTCAATCTTTTGGTGGCCCTTCAGGTTGCCTACCAGAAACCGAGCGAGCATCCGCATAAGCTCAACCGCCATCTATATACTGTTTATTGTGCCTGAGGCTTTTATTCCATTTTGGTTGTCATGTTTCTTACAAAGGCTGATAGACCAACACGTCTTTCTCGTTTTAGTCTTTCAGCGTTAAGTATGTTTTGCACTTCACCCAGGCTCTCATCCAGGTTTTCATTGATGATGACATAATCATATTCTGCCCAATGACTGATTTGGTTCGCGGCCTCTTTCATGCGGGCAGCAACAATATGGTCTTCGTCTTGGCCCCGCCGTTTTAAACGGTCTTCCAGGACTTTAACTGATGGAGGGAGAATAAAAAGCCTCACAAGGTCTTTTCCGACCTTTTCATGGAGTTGCTGCGTTCCTTGCCAATCAATGTCGAACAGAACATCTTGTCCATTTTCTAATTTTTGCTCAACAGCTTTTCTTGGAGTGCCATAAAAATTGCCAAACACTTCGGCCCATTCAAGAAGCTCGTTGTTTTCAATGGCTTTGTTAAATTGGTCTTCGTTTACAAAAATATAGTCTTTGCCGTCAATCTCGCCAGGACGTGCTTTTCTTGTTGTCATGGAAATCGACATATCGATGTTTTTATCTTGGTCGATTAGTTTTGTGGCAATTGATGTTTTTCCAGCGCCTGAGGGTGATGAGAGTACATACATTAACCCTCTACGTTCGATGTCTTTTGAATTGGTGTATGTTTTATTCAATATTTTGTACCTGCTCTCGCAATTGATCTATAATGGTTTTTAATTCCAAACCAATATAAGTCAATTTTTTTACGCTTGCTTTCGAGCAGATAGTATTAGCTTCACGGTTAAATTCTTGACAAAGGAAGTCAAATCTTCGACCAACGGGATCATTTTTTTCTAGTAATTCTTCAGCCTGAGCAACATGAGCTTTAATACGATCTAGTTCTTCCGCGATATCTATGCGGGTTGCTATTAGCATAGCTTCTTGGTGAAGGCGGTTTTCATCGAGTTCTTGGATTTGTTGATCAATCAGATGATTTATGGATTGCTTCAGGCGTTCTTTAATAGCCTCAGGTTTTCTTTCTTCTAATTTATCAGCTTCTTCAGTTAGTTTTTTTATGGTTGCCAAGCGGTCTTTAATCGTTTGCCCCAGTTCTATTCCTTCAGCTTTTCTTGCCTTAACTAGGTCATCAAGAGCTGCATTAAAACTTTTCATAATGCGGGTGTGCATTTCTCTTGTTTTGGCGTCTGATTCTTGGCGTTCAGCTTCTTTTAAAATGTTACGTGAGGTTAGTAAGGTTCCAAGGTCTGGCATGGGGAGACCAGATATTTCAGACGCTTGCTTGGCGGCTTTTAGAAGGTCATTAAAGGCATTTTTATTCAGTTCTGTGGAACTTTCAGACTGATGCTTCTTTATGTTAAAATTAACTGTGATATTGCCGCGTGAGAGCTTGTTTGAGATTTGTTTGCGAAACTCACTATCAAGGGCTTCCATGCCATTAGGCAGGCGCACTCTCATGTCTAAGCCGCGTCCATTGACCGAACGTAATTCAATTATCCATTGAGCCTCTTCATTAGAGCCGGTTGCTCTTGAGAAGCCTGTCATACTTTTAAGCGGCATTATTAATCTCTATCCCTCTTTTTTATTATTAAAGAGTACCGCTGGAATAGAACTTACTCAACCCAAATTGGGTGGGTCAAAAGGTGGCAATTGGTAGACCTTTGGCTAGTTTTTTGCGATTTTTTTTACTTTTTTTCAGGCAAAGGAATATTCACAAGATTGGCGACAACGGCGTTCTCTGATGAATTCTCATTTGATTCTGTCTGATTTTGTGTTTTTTGGACGCTTAAAGCTACAGCTTCCTCTTTATTTTCTTCTAAATTTTGGAAGATGTTTTCATTGGAACTGATTTTAGAAGTTTCTTGCTCTGGCTTATTTAGGGATGATTTGTCGTTTTGCTTATTAGATGATTTGTTATCAGCATCAAGTTTTTTGGCTTCTTCTTCTGCTTTTTTCTTCTTTTCAGCTTCCAATTTTCGCTTTTTTTCAATTTGCCGCCAGTTGCGTACATTGGATTGGTGTTGTTTGAGAGTTTTAGCAAAAATGTGGCCGCCTGTTCCATCTGCTACGAAGTAGATGTCATCAGTTGCTTTTGGATTTAATACAGCTTTGATAGCGGCGCGGCCTGGGTTTGCGATCGGTGTGGGTGGTAGTCCATCAATTTGATAGGTGTTGTAGGGGGTGTGTCTATCAATTTCAGAACGGCGAATTCCGCGCCCTAGTTTGCCAACACCTCCAACAATTCCGTAGATAATCGTTGGGTCTGATTGAAGGCGAATGCCTTGATTTAAACGGTTCATAAAGACACCAGCAATGTGAGGCCGCTCACCTGCAATGCCTGTTTCTTTTTCAACGATCGAAGCAAGTGTTAAAGCTTCAGCTTTCGTTTTAATTGGCAGATCTGCTTGCCTGTCATTCCAGATTTTATTGATGAATTTTTCTTGGGCTGCTTGCATGCGTTTTATGAGTTCTGTGCGGTCCATGCCTCTAGTAAAACGATATGTGTCAGGAAGCATGCTGCCTTCAGCTGGTATTTCCGTTATTTCACCAGTGAGGATTGTATTTGCATTCATACGGTCAACCAGTTGTTGACTGGTCATTCCTTCAGGGAATGGAAGTGAGTGAAGGATTGATTTACCCTCAAGAAGCCGGTCGATAACTTCGCGCATTGAGGATTGTTTGGGAATTTCATACTCACCAGCTTTTAGTTTGTTTTGAACACCGAAATACATGACGGCCGCTTTAAACAATCTTTTATCAATGATGATATTTTTGCGCTCTAATCTGTTGGCGATGGCACTTAAGCCTTCACCTTTCGGAATGGCGATAACGTCTGAGTGTGGAAGAGGTCCCGGTTTGTCAAACATGTATTTTGCAAATGCAAACGAGGCAGCTAAGCCAACAAAGATCAGCACAAGCGTTGTTAAAGTTCCACTCATGAAGACAAGAGTTTGGTGGTATTCTCTTTTTTTACGGGAAATAACAGGGGGTTCTGATGCGCGCATTGGTTCCAAGGTCTCTGCTGGGCTGCGCGGCATTGTTCCATAACCACGGCGCCCTTGTTTTCTGGTCGTACTACGACCATTATTTGCACCTGAATTATCCCAATCAAAACCTTTGTTTACAGACATGACCTACTCTTAACTCTGTTAACGGGTATTGGACTGAAGGTTTAATATGACCTTCTAGATATGTTTCTGACAGCTTATTTAGCACAGATACCAGTTGTTTTGTAACAATGATTTTAGTGTGATTAATTTTTAAAACTGCCCGATGTAATATTCTATCCCATTTTGTTAGTCAGGACCAAAAATAAGTCTATTTTTCGACAATTTTAAATTTTGGCTTTAATTGGTTATATTGAGGCAATTAATTCACGTCTTTGAAGATAAGTGATGCGTTTGTTCCACCAAATCCAAAGGAATTACTCAAGGCAATATTAATTTCCTTTTCAACTGCTTCGTGAGCACAAAGGTTTATCTTTGTCTCAACTGATGGGTTGTCGAGGTTTAATGTTGGCGGTGCGATGTTTTTTTCAATGGCTTTGACAGAGAAGATGCTTTCAACAGCGCCAGCAGCGCCAAGGAGATGGCCAATTGCTGATTTTGTTGATGACATATGTAAATTGTCTGTTGCGCCTTCGAACAATCTTTCAACTGCGCGTAGTTCGATTTCATCCCCCATTGGAGTTGATGTGCCATGAGCGTTTACATAGTCAATATCACTTGCTTGAACGCCCGAGCGTTTAAGGGCAGCTTCCATACATCTAAAGGCACCTGAGCCATCTTCAGATGGGGCTGTGATATGATAGGCGTCGCCAGATAAACCATAGCCGATAACTTCAGCATAAATTTTAGCACCGCGTGCTTTGGCTTTTTCATATTCTTCAAGAACGACAATGCCAGCACCTTCACCCATCACGAAACCGTCACGGTCTTGATCATAAGGGCGTGATCCTTTTTCAGGGGTATCATTAAAGTGTGTTGAGAGGGCTTTACAAGAGGCAAAACCTGCAATTGCCAGACGGCAGAGTGGAGACTCAGAGCCACCAGCGACCATCATGTCTGCGTCATCTAAAGCAATGAGACGAGCTGCGTCACCGATTGCGTGTGAGCCTGTTGAACAGGCTGTGACCACAGAACTGTTTGGGCCTTTGAGATTGTGGCGAATAGAAACGTGACCTGAGGCAAGATTGATCAAGCGGCCAGGTATAAAAAATGGGCTCAGACGGCGCGGGCCTTTTTCGGCAAATAACAGTGAAGCTGTTTCAATGCCTTGTAGACCACCAATGCCGGAGCCGATTAACGTTCCTGCGCGGAAACTTTCTTCTTCTGAATTTGATTGCCAGTTAGCGTCTTTTATTGCTTCTTCAGCAGCTGCAATTGCGTAGGTGATAAATTCGTCTACTTTGCGCTGGTCTTTAGCTGATAAATAATTATCGGGATTGTAAGTGCCGTTTTCGCCATCACCCCTAGGGATTGGGCAATAAATTTGACAGGCAAGATCTGACGCATCGAATTGATCGATGGGTTTTGCACCATTTTCGCCTTTTATTAGTCTATCCCAACAATGATCAACACCGACACCTAGTGGCGATACCATTCCAAGCCCTGTGACAACGACACGTCGCATGACTGTCCTCCCTCTCATTATTGAAGATTGACCTTTAGCAATGATTTAAGACCATTAATATGGTGGCAATTTCTATTTATGCGCACCTATAAGAGGCAAAGTCTCTTAAATTAAGAGGTATAAGCTCTCTATAACTAAGAGGTATAAGCTCTATGCGCCTGAGTTAAATTTTAAGACTTAGAATTTTACTAAGGCTTAGAGTTTGGCGCGGTCTTTAATAAAGGCCCAAAGTTTTTAAATTTTTTCGTTTTAAGAACTAAAATGAAAAAGGCGCCGAGCTTTTTTATTAAAGCTCGGGCCTTCATCAATCATGCTTAAATCTTAAGCAGAAGCTTGTTCTAGAAACTTAACAGCGTCACCAACAGTTTGGATTGTTTCAGCTGCATCGTCTGGAATTTCACATCCAAACTCTTCTTCAAAAGCCATAACAAGCTCAACTGTATCCAAGCTATCAGCGCCAAGATCATCGATAAAGCTCGCATTTTCGACAACTTTTTCGTCTTCTACACCTAGGTGCTCGATGACGATTTTTTTGACGCGTCCTGCAATGTCACTCATATTTCTGCCTCATGATTATTTATTTAAGGTCTTTGTATTTTAAAACCAAATGAGAACTGAATTTAATAAATCAAGTTCAGATAACCCTTTTGGTTTCGCTCATTTTCAAAAACTTTTAAATTCCAACTTATGAAACATTAAGTTGGTTTGAAGTCTTTGAGATATTCCAGTTAATTGGTCTATAAAGATTGACTACTTTATAGGCCCCCCAAAATCAATTTAAATAATTTATTTAATGACGTTTCTCGCCTTTGAAGCAAAAATCACCCTAAAGAATGTGCCATTTTTTATTATTTAGGCCATATTTTGAGTATTTCTTATTGTTTCAGGTACTTTCGCTAGCACCATTTAAAATTTTGCGCAAGAGGGTGATTGGTTTTAAACCATCACCATTCCCCCATTAATGTGCAATGTTTGGCCTGTCATGTACTTTGCTTCATCTGAACTTAAGTATAGGACAGCTGCTGCAATGTCATCTGGGTCGCCAAATGTGCCTGTTGGGATCGCTTGGGCTATTTGTTCAACTTGTTTTTCGTTTAACTCATCTGTCATTGGTGTTTGGATAAAACCTGGTGCAATACAGTTAACTGTAATACCGCGCGGTGCGATTTCTCTAGCTAGTGACTTTGACATGCCGACAAGGCCTGCTTTACTTGCTGAGTAATTAGGTTGTCCTGGGTTACCAATGACACCACTGATTGATGCGATGTTTACAATGCGCCCTGATCGGTTTCTCATCATGCCTCTAAGGGCTCCGCGCATTAGTGTGAATGCGGCTGTCAGGTTAACGGCAATCACATCATCCCATTCTTCGTCTTTCATACGCATGAACAGATTGTCTTTGGTGATACCCGCATTATTTACAAGAATGTCCAGCTTTCCACCCATAGCTTCTTCTGCTTGACCGGTCAGAGCATTTACAGCATCACGATCGCTTAAGTTACAAGGTGTGATGTAGACGCGATCTGAATTAAGTGAGTTTGCCACTTCTTCTAATTTCTCACGGCGTGTGCCGGAAATAGCAATTGTTGCGCCTTGATCGTGCAAAGTTTTAGCAATTGCAGCGCCAATGCCACCTGAAGCACCTGTGATCAGAGCCGTTTTACCTGTTAAATCGAACATTTGGTTCTCACTTTACTATTATAATACTTTTTCATTTTTGCTTTGAAAGTCCACGAAATGATAGTTGGACCTTCAATATTAATTAGGCACCGAATGTTTCAGCTGCGCCTTTTATATCGTCTGGTGCGCCAATTGAGTTGGCTTCTAAACTTCGCTCAATGCGGCGTGCAAGACCAGTTAAGACGCGGCCAGAGCCAATTTCATAAAGAGTGGTAATGCCATTGGCTGCCATAAATTCAACTGACTCTCTCCAGCGGACTTGACCAGTGACCTGGTTAACTAGCCCTTCGCGGATTGCATCAGCGTCCGTGATTGCAGTAGCTAAGGTGTTTGCAACTAGTGGAACGACAGGATTTTTCATTTCTGTATTTGAAAGGGCATCTTTCATTGCGTCAGCAGCTGGTTGCATTAGGGAGCAATGGAAAGGTGCGCTTACATCTAGTAGAACAGCGCGTCGTGCGCCAAATTCACTTGCAAGTTCTACGGCACGTTCGATAGCTGCTCTGTGGCCGCTTAAAACGACTTGTCCAGGTGCATTATCATTTGCTGCGTTACAGACTTCAGTTGATCCGTCTTCTGCTATGCTAGCTTTCTCAGCTAATTTAATCGCGTCTGGTAGGTCAAGACCTAAGAGCGCTGCCATTGCGCCTTCATTAACAGGCACAGCCGCTTGCATTGATTTACCGCGAATTCGCAAAAGTTGGGCAGTATCGGTTAAAGTGAAGGTTCCAGCTGCTGCGAGCGCAGAATATTCTCCCAATGAGTGACCGGCTACATATTTAACTTTTGAAGCTAAATCCAGACCAAATTCATTTTCCAGGCAGCGCATGACGGCAATAGAGACGGCCATGAGCGCTGGTTGGGCGTTTTCAGTTAGTGTTAGCTCGTCAGCAGGGCCTTCCCACATGATTTTTGTAAGGCTTTTGCCTAATGCTTCGTCGACTTCGTTAAAGACATCACGGGCGACCTGAAATTCATCAGCTAGATCTTTACCCATGCCAACTTGTTGGCTTCCTTGCCCTGGAAATGTGAATGCTATGGACATATTATTCCTACCATTTTAAGTTCGACTAAATTTAATTTTGCTCTATTAATCGTCTCTCCACCTAAAAAGCAAGTGATAGTTGATGCCTGTTTGATGAAATCCAGCTAAAATACTGCCTGGATCAGTCATCTTTATGCAAAATTCCTTTGCTTTTTCTGTTTTTTTCTCATATATAACCTTTTTTGAATCAGTACAGTTGAAGGCTGAACTTTTAAGTTTTCTTATTAGGTGTCTTCACTCCATACGAGTTTGACTTTTTAATTGTGCTTCAGATGCCCACAAAGCATCCACACGATTTATTTGTGCTTAATTGATATTTCTTATGCTTTAGATGCCATAAGCGTCAGCATATTAATTTTAAAAAAGTGCTGGGGCCTTTCACAGGGCTCGTCGAAGGCTATGCATTGGACTGGTTCATGTCATTTAAAACAGAAAGGCTCTTTCATGCCACTTTATGAGCATGTTCTCCTTGGTCGTCAGGAGCTTTCAACTGCGCAAGTAGATGCGTTGATTGAAGAATTAAAGACGATCCTTGAAAAAGGTAATGGTAAAATCCTCAAGAATGAATATTGGGGCATCAAGCCAATCGCTTACAAAATTAAGAAAAACCGTAAAGCACACTACACATTGCTTAACATTGATGCTGAACCAGCTGCTATTGCAGAAATGGAACGTCAAATGAGCATTTCAACTGATGTGCTACGTTTTATGACCATTCGTGTTGATGAACATGATGAAAACCCATCTCCAATGATGCGTAAGAATGATCGTGATGACCGCCGTCCTCGTGGACGTGGTGATGATCGCGGTGATCGTGGTGATTTCAGAGGAAGGTCATAAAAGATGCAAAATATAGCTCAATTACCAGTGCGCCGTCCTTTTCATCGTCGCCGTAAAACTTGCCCATTTTCAGGAGAGAGTGCTCCGAAAATTGATTATAAAGATGTGAAATTACTTCAACGCTTTATTTCAGAGCGCGGCAAGATTGTTCCATCTCGGATTACAGCTGTATCTGCTAAGAAACAACGCGAACTTGCAAAAGCTATCAAGCGTGCGCGTTTTCTTGGTTTGATTCCTTATGTAATCAGCTAAATGCAATTAGCTAATCAGCTTGATTAGATAGATTATTGACTGACCCAATTTTATAAGTTGGGTCAGTCTAAAAACTTTTCTTTTGAAGAGTTTAGTTGAGCCGCATTTTTGGATTTATCATCCCGATTTATTGGCTCTAACCGCGAAAGCGGGACAGCGAATGTAAGAGTAATGGTTTTAACTTGCTCTTTTTTCTCATTCACTACTCCCCCTTTCATAATTCAAAAATTTACAAAGCTCACTCGTGAGTGAATTGAGAGACTGTTATGAAAGTTATTCTTCTTGAACGTATTCGTAAATTAGGCCAAATGGGTGAAACTGTTACAGTTAAAGACGGTTTTGCACGTAACTTTCTTCTTCCGCAAGGCAAGGCTCTTCGGGCGAATGAAAAAAACCAAGCTCATTTTGATAACCAACGCGCTGAACTTGAAGCTCGTAACCTTGAGCTAAAAGGTGAAGCTAGCAAGGTTGGTGAAAAAATTGCTGGTGAAACATTTATTGCTATTCGTCAAGCTGGTGACACTGGTCAACTTTATGGCTCTGTTAGTTCTAGAGATATTGCTGATACGATTTGTGAAAATGGTATTCAGGTTGATCGTAACCAGATTTTATTGAACCGCCCTATCAAAGTTCTTGGTGTGCACGAAGTGCTTGTTAGCCTTCACCCGGAAGTTGAAGTTAATGTTAACATCAATGTTGCCCGCACAGAAGAAGAAGCTGAACGTCAGGCTCGCGGCGAAGATGTGACACTAGAAGTTGAAGAAGATGAAGAAGAAGTTCTTTCAGCTGAAGACGTATTTGAAGAAGGCGCTGAGCCAACTGAAGAAGATGAGGCTTCTGAAGATGGTGAAGCTGCAGATGCTTCAGCTGATGCATCTGATGAAACAGAAGAAAAAGATGCTTAGGAGCTAGTTCCTATTTATAAGGGCCATTTTTCTCTTTTTTAAAATGGAATTATGGTGCTTTTCAATCTTTCGTTTATAAAGAGGTCATTCAATGAATGGCCTCTTTTTTTACGTTTAAATCAGAAATGGGTTAGTTGCTATGAACAATACTGATAGTAAACAGTCTTTCATCAAAGAGACTTATGAACTAGATGACCTTCTTGCCATTATGGCTCAGTTGCGGAACCCCGATGGTGGGTGTCCTTGGGATTTGAAGCAAGACTTTAAATCTATCTCTTCCTATACAATTGAAGAGGCTTATGAAGTTGTTGATGCAATTGATCGTGGTGATAAGGATGACCTTTGCGATGAGCTCGGAGACCTTCTTTTTCAAGTAGTTTATTATGCTCAGATGGCATCTGAAGAAGAGAGTTTTGAATTTCAGCATGTGATCCAGGCTATTTGTGAAAAGTTAGTTCGCCGGCACCCACATGTTTTTGGTGATGATGACCTTAAGAGTGATTTGGAAATAAAGGGTATGTGGGAGCGGATTAAGCTCCAAGAAAAATCTTTGAAGGGGGATAAGATTAGTGGTGCCTCCTCCTCTATTCTAGATGACGTGCCTGTAGGATTACCAGCACTTAGCCGTGCTGTGAAGTTGCAAAATAAAGCTGCAAAAGTTGGGTTTGACTGGCCGGATGCCTCGTTTGTTTTTGATAAAATTGAAGAAGAATTAAATGAAGTCAAAGAGGCTTTTGATGAAGCACAGAAGGACAAGACAGATGCAGGGCTGTCTACGAAATCTCAAGAAAAATTAACTGAAGAAATTGGTGATTTATTATTTGTCATCACAAATTTAGCTCGGCATTTAAAGATCGAGCCAGAGCATGCGGCACGTAGTGCGAATAATAAGTTTTGTTCTCGGTTTTTCTATATTGAAAAAGAACTTCAAGCGCGCGGTGTTTCATTTGATGATGCGAGCCTTGAGGAGATGGACGCACTTTGGGATGAAGCCAAGCTACATGAATGATCTTTTATGTTCAGGGGTGTCTGTCTTTTTTTGTGATATTTAAAGCTGAGTTATTGGTTTGTGTTCGCTCTGTTTTAAATTAATGATCCCGCCGATGTTTTTTGGATCTAGCAAAAATGAAAGCATCATTTCCCGTTCTTTGGCTTGGGCGAATTTGATCTTTTTTAGAAGCAGTGCTAATGCGCACTTTGCATATGCTGCTAGTCCTTCAGTTGAAGTTGAACTCGGTTTTAAGCCTAGGTATCGTCTCATAAAACCATTGGCATAATACACGCCGTATTTTCTCTTGGCTTGAGGAGTGAAATATTCGGCGACAACGGATACATTTAGACCATCTAAATTGTCGACTTTATGCGGCCCGTTTTGAGGCCATGTGCAAGATATACCAGGTTCCAGATCAATTACGGATGCAAATTTATCCCAATCTTTTTCATAGTGAATTTCTTCTTCTGTTTCTCTTAAAATGACGGCTTCTAATGTTTCATCTGGAAGCACTGTTTTGTCTTTTTCATCCCAAAGGTAAAAACGCTTTTTCCCGCGGACATGCCAATGATGAATGATTGGAATGTCTGTGTGATAGAGAACACTGGCATTGGGCGAAGAAATTAATATATGAGTTTGTGAGCGATCAGTTTTGATATGGGGAGTAACGTTTGCGACTTCTCCAAAGGCTTGTTCCATCACTTCGTGATGCTCTGGTGAAAAGGTTTCTATGCCACGCAAGCATAGCCACAATTGTCCGTGTTTGATGGCTTCTATAACCTCTTTGCCAGAAAGGCCATTAAAGTCACCATTGCGCCAGATCATTTTTTTACCTTCCACATTCATGTGGGTGATCATGTAAAATTCTCTGGGTGTCTTATCTATCAGTTCGGCTAATTTATCATCGTCAAAAAGCCCTGTTTCTTTAAGGAGATGATTGAATTTAACCAGTCCGGTTCCATAATCCTGGCCTTGTTCACGTGTTAAATCAATTAACTTATTCATCAGAAACAATCCTTTTAGTAAAGAAACTCATGTTTTACTTTTTCGAGAAAGGTCAGTCAGGGGAGCTGACTTTTCTCGAATAATCGCTAGTAAACTGGATTGTATTTATCTGATTTTAGGAGTTTTGGCTTTGATCTAAGTCATGCTTGTTTGGTTAACGAATTGTAATTACTTATTAATTCATTTAGTTCTGATTTCAATTCTTGATTGCTGAGCTCGTTTTTCTCTAGATCAAAATTATCATAAAAACTTGGGATAGAGAGGCTTGCTTGAAGATTTGCTCCAAAGAATGGAGCTGATGTTACAGCTGTGTTTAGCACGCTCTTGGCACCTCCTGGCCCTGGTGAAGTAGAGAGAAAAATCATAGGTTTGTTGTGAAAGAATTTTTGCTCAATTCGTGAAGCCCAATCAAATAAATTTTTATAAGCGGCCGTATAGGTGCCATTATGCTCCGCAAATGAAATGATGACAAGATCACTCGACGCAATTTCATCTATGAAATTTTGAGCGGTTTCGGATTTTCCTATTTGTTTTTCTGTATCTTCATTGAAAATGGGATTGTCATAATCATTTAAATCTAGAATGTTGATTTCTGCTGCTTCGGTTAGGTTAGCTGCGTAAGTTGCTAAGGCTTTATTGATTGAGTTTTTACTTGTGCTTGCGCCAAATGCTGTGACTTTCATCGCTTTATCTCCTACTTAGTTGTTTGACTGAATGATAATGAGGTTGGTTTTTTCTATTGCAGTTAGCTCTAGCTGTTCTCCTTCGATCAGATCATCTGTTTTTACAGAGAGGCCATTTGCTTGTGCTTTGCCGTTTGTAATGAGGGCAATGAATTTACCATTGAGAGACATGCTCTCCCCTTCACTCAATCCACCGACTTTACAAGTCATATTGCTATCAAAGCGTTCGGGATCATTACCACCTAAGACAGTGGTTAAGTTATTTTCATCGAGTTTAAATTCTTGATAGGCAGGTGTTAGGTCCTTGGTTGGAGGGCGAAACCAAATTTGGATGATTTCTGCTTTGCTGTCGTCTAAATTAAACTCTGAATGTTCGATACCAGAGCCAGCTCTTTGAACTTGAACTCCTGGCCCTTCAATGACTGTTCCATCACCTAATGACCCTTTGTGACCGATCCTGCCGTTTAGAACGACACTAACAATGTCGACATTGCCATGAGGATGCATTGGTGCTCCGTCATTTGGCTTGAAATGACCATTTGCAAGATAGAGAAAGTCTTCAAAGCCATGAGAGATGTCTTTGCGGTTTGTTGCGTCTTGCCACATATCAGGGTTCATAACCATTCTTGTTTCTATTATTCCAGCAAAACCTCCTTCTGGAAGGTCTGATTTTGCTATGATTTTTAATGGTTGCTGGCTCATGATGTTTTCCTCTTTTGATTGTTTTCCAGTATTTTCAAAAGATATAACTCATGCTACTTTGGAATATAAGGTGTCTATTATGAATAGAATGTATTCCAAATAGGAATGATGCTTTGGATAAATTACAATCAATGAAGGCTTATGTACGTGTTGTTGAGACGGGCAGTTTTTCTGCGACAGCAGCAGAGTTTAACACGACACAAGCCACGATAAGTAAACGAGTTTCTGCGCTTGAAGGAGATTTAGGTGCCCAGCTGCTTATTAGAGGAAGCCGTGAGCATAAATTGACTGAAGCTGGCCGGAGCTATTATGAGCGGGCTAGCTTTATCTTAAATGAACTTGATGAAGCTGAAAGTGAAGCTGTTGGCGGTGTTAAATCTCCCAAGGGTTTTTTGAGAGTTTCAGCTCCCTTAATGATGGGAAGTTTGTTTTTATCTCCCCTTGTTCCGAGGTTTTTGGATTTATACCCTGATATTTCTCTTGAACTATTACTGAGCGAGAGAAAGGTGGATTTGGTTGCAGACGGTGTTGATGTTGCTATTCGAATTGGGCAACTAAGTGATAGCTCTATGATTGCCCGATTACTGGGGCAGGATGAGCTTATTATTGTAGCGTCTTCTCAGTATTTATCTAAGCATTCAGAGCCGAACGAATTGAAAGATTTAGAGGGGCATAATTGTATGATTTATAGCCTCTCACCGGATCTGAATAGATGGTCTTTTTCAGAGCCAGTGCCTGGTGTTTCTCAACAAGTACAGGGGAATTTTCAGTGTGATAATGCAACTGGATTATTAGACATGCTCTTAGCTGATGCTGGTATTGCTTTGATGCCTCGTTGGTTTGTGATGCCTTATATAGAAACGGGAGAACTTGTGCATCTTCTACCCGCTTATAAGAAGAAAATGCCTATTCATGCGGTTTATGTTCAGAACCGTTTTGTCTCAACGAAACTGAAATGTTTTCTTGATTTTTTAACCGGGGCAATGAAAAAGGAAGCGCATTTGTAAGGTTGTAAAATATGACTGTTATGAAAAACACAAGAGTGTTGGTTTCTTAGATAAGGAATGGCATGAAGCAAGTGTAGCGCAGAAGAGATATTATG
This sequence comes from Methyloligella sp., assembly GCA_021604645.1. Taxonomy (GTDB): domain Bacteria; phylum Pseudomonadota; class Alphaproteobacteria; order Rhizobiales; family HXMU1428-3; genus HXMU1428-3. Next base: position 16,438 of record BQJJ01000016.1, on the reverse strand, counting down.
CTTTTATTTTTTATAGATTATCCATTTACCATTTTGCCGAATGAGCGGCTTATTAAATAAAGGCCTTGGTGCAACTTGGTAATCTTTTTTTGCAAACTTAGCTGCTTCAGCTAAACCCTTTTTATCTTTAGACCCGGTGACAATTATTTGATCTCTTGCTGGAATATAAACGACGAAATCTCCTTTTACGGGAAAATTTTTTTTATTCCAGATGTCATCAAGAAGAACTAGTGATGATTCAAATGTTCCGCCAGCTGTTACGGCGAAAAGTCCTTCTTTTCCTTGACGTTTCATTCCATTAGAAACAATTCTATTTAAGTTTTTAGTTGCTTGTCCTAGCAATTCTTTGTTGTGAATTTTTAGTTTGTTCAAATCAGAATTTACCATCGCTCTGACTGATTTGGGACTATCTAGTGCGTATAATAGAACCAGCCCAGGGACAAATTCTTTATAGATGAGTGAGTTTTCTTTTTTGGCACTTTTAGTTAGTTTTTTGATTTGATTTATATAATCGATTGATCTGATGAGCGGTACGATTTGATCCCGTTTAGGTACTAACTTTGTTAATTTGTTTGCTGAAAAAGCTATGTCTACATATCGTTGAAGGATGCTTGTAATTTGATCTGGGGAATTTTTATATTCGCGGTAAGCATTATCCAAAAAGGCTTTGAATTCTCCTGTTTTGGTGCTGGTGAATTTAAAACCAAGAGCATCGAGACGCTTTACTTTAATATTTGGGTGCTGTTTTTTTACAAGCTCTAGATAGCGATTGCTAAATTTTTTTGCTGTGAGGATTTCTTTGGCGTTTAGGGGTAGAATAAACACGCTGCTTAAGAAGAACCAGGCTATGAACATTTGAAAAATACAAGTTTTATTCTTTAACATTTTCATAAACCTAGTGCTCCAGTTTTTAGTTTGTACTTAGCATTTTTTCTAGGCGGCCGGCGAGGCGTTTGGGGAGTGTGACTGAATATTCAGTTTCTCCTGTATTATTAGTCTCGCCTTGTGTGACCTGACCATTTTCGTAAAGCCAATTGACGATCATGCCTTCAGTTGCTTTTAACTTTAATTCTAAGCTGATCTCATGTTCTTCGAGTTGTTTGTCAAGCGCTTCCAGAAGTTGATCTATGCCCTCTCCTGTTTTGGCTGAGATAAGAAATGGGGTTGTGTCATCGCATTTTGAAGCGGATGATGATGGTGCGTCTTGTATAAAGTCCTGGCCTATCTCTGTATGGGTCTCTTTATCAGTCTCTTCATTCATTTGAGGGATTTGATCGATTTTATTCCACACTTCAAAAATGGGGGCGCTGTCTTCTTCTTCTTTGATGCCCAATTCTTTTAAGATTTTAATGACATCGACACGCTGTTGGTCTCTGCTGGGGTTAGAGGCATCTTGAACGTGAAGAATGATGTTGGCCTCAAGAACTTCTTCCAAGGTTGCTCTGAAGGCTGCAACGAGCTGCGTTGGCAGGTTTGAGACAAAACCAACTGTGTCAGACATGATGACTTTTGCGCCAGATGGTAAGAGGATCGAACGCATAGTTGGATCTAGTGTGGCAAAGAGCTGATCTTTTGCCATAACATCCGCGCCGGTTAAGAGGTTAAAGAGTGTTGATTTGCCAGCGTTTGTATATCCAACGAGAGCGATGATTGGATATGGGATTTGTTTGCGTTTTTTGCGGTGTAGATCCCTGGTTTTTTTGACCTTCTCCAGCTCTTTTGTGAGACTCATAATTCTAGTTTGAAGTTGGCGTTTATCAGCTTCTAACTGCGTTTCACCTGGTCCGCCCATGAAGCCTTGACCACCTCTTTGTCGCTCTAGGTGTGTCCAGGAGCGAACAAGGCGAGATTTTTGGTAATTAAGGTGAGCTAGATCAACTTGTAAACGTCCTTCTCTTGTGGCGGCACGGCGGCCAAAGATTTCAAGAATGAGACCTGTACGATCAAGTATTTTTACATCCCATTCCCTTTCCAGGTTTCTTTGCTGTCCAGGGCTTAGGCTATGATCAATGACTACGAGTTCTGAGTGATTGTCATGGATGATTTGTTTTAGCTCTTCGACCTTGCCTTGGCCGAAAAGAGTTGCTGAACGGATGGTCTCTAACGGAACTGCAATCGACGCATTGACTTCAAGTTCGATGGCCTCTGCTAGACCCAGCGCTTCTTCCATGCGGTCTTCGATCGGTCTTGGATCTAGTTCGGCTGATTTTGACTTGGATTTTTTATTATCGTAAGGGGCGAGCAACGTTGTTTGTACAGCTGGTTCTTCTTCGATTTGAAATTGAACGGTATGATTGTTCTGTCCCTTCTTTTTAGAAACTTGGTTCTTAGATTGGGGACTTTTGTTCTCTCTTGTGCTGGTTATTTTATTGCTCGCTTATAAGTGAGGACCTTACCCTTTTTTTGGGGGTGTTGATCAGATAAAAGAATGGTTTGTATTTGTGCAGATTAAATTTAAGCATATGATTGAGGATTGACCAAATAAAATCCACAGCCACAAAACTTAAGTTGCTTTTCTTAAGTTATGGGGCTTGTTAATGGTCTGAATATTTGTCTTTTCGCCTGTTTAAATGCGACGAAACAGCTATTCGTTTGTTTCTTCAGCTGTTGGTTCACCTTCAAACATTTGAACAGGCTGGCCTGGCATTATGGTTGAAATGGCATGTTTATAGACCAGTTGAGAATGACCATCTCTGCGTAAGAGTACACAAAAATTGTCAAACCATGTGACCACACCTTGCAGTTTTATTCCATTCACTAAGAAGATTGTAAGTGGAGTTTTGCTTTTTCTCACATTGTTTAAGAATGCGTCCTGTAGATTTTGATTTTTATCGTTAGCCATGTTTTTTTCCGTTTATTTGTTGTGGCAATTTACTTTAGGAACACAGAATATTAATTTGATTTAAATTTCTTTGTCCATTTTTATTATTCAAACTACTTTTGTCTAAACTCATATCTTTAGGTTTATTATTCAAAACTTATATTCAAATCATTAGCTTAGTATCTCTGATGTTTGAGATTTGAAAAGCCTTCACAGTGATTTTTTCTGTGAATTTAGCCTTGCTTAATAGGATATTTGGGCAAATTCATGGAATATTTCTCTTAATTTCAAAGAAATTGGTCCTGATTTGCCATCATACACAGATTTTTCGTCAATTTGGGTGACTGGCATTACTAAATTTGTAGCCGCAGTAATGAATGCTTCTTTTGCGTCATTTGCTTCTTCAATTGTGAAGGGGCGTTCTATATAGGTCAGATCTAGCTCTTTTGTCAGACGAATTACGCCTTCACGGGTTATTCCCTTTAATATGGATTGATTGGCTGGATGTGTGATTAGTTCGTTTTGCTTTGTTACTATCCATGCATTGCTTGCAGCCCCTTCTGTGATGAATTTATCTTCATTGTATAACCAGGCTTCTTCAGCGCCTTGCTCAATGGCGGTTTGACGAGCTAACACACTAGCCAATAACCCTGTGGTTTTAATATCTGGCCGCTTCCATCTCAAATCTGGATGGGTGATTACTTTTATTCCTTTTTTTGATTTTTCATCAAGTTTAAGCGGGTTTTTAGAGCGTGCAAATATGATGAGGGTTGCTGGTGTTTCATTTGCACTTGGGAAAATGAAATCTCTTTGACCAGAGCCTCTTGAAACTTGGATATAGACATAGCCGTTTTTCACTCTGTTTCGGCGAATGCTTTCTCTTATGATGAACGGAATGGTTTTAATTGAGAAATCCGTGACCAGTTTTATTTCACTTAAAGAGCGTTCCAATCTTTCTAGATGCGCGTCTTGATCAACAAGTTTGCCTGCTTTTACTTCAACAACTTCATAAACAGCGTCTGCGAAGAGGGTTGCTCTGTCTTCTACGTGAAGCAGTGCGTTGTTATACGGTTGATAGCAACCATTGACGTAAATTGTTCTAGTCATTCTTCTTTCTCACGGCTATTCTTTTGCTGAAAGCAAAAGGCCTCCGATGGGGCGGTGCCAACAACGGACGCTATTTTATATGCGCTTTAGATTACCCACATGAAACCGCGCTGGCATCATGTCCTTCAGCCCGAAAAGGGGCTGAACTCCTTCTTCGTAAAGTTAGTATGAAATAATATTCATTGCTAATCTTGTCCTAGATTAATGCCTCCAGAAGGAGATATTGAAGAGGCTTATTATGATAAGTATTTCGAGTCTACCTATAATCATTCCGATGATCATGGCGATTTTTGCTGTTTTGGCGATTTCAATTAATGGAATGGTCTCTGTTAGGTGAACAAATGACATTTGTTGATAGCAGGCTCCGCAATTTGATATAACGCCTGTGGCTGCAAAGAAGGCTTCTTCTAATCCCATACCGTGAAATGATAGAATGGCAGCTAACAAAGAGATGACCAATATGGTTAGGCCAAAGGTCACCCAGACGGTTGAGATAAACAGATGGTCTTTATTTTCATTGCTTAAATAAAGCGGGCGAACTTCATGGGGATAGATTAGTGAGCGAAGCTCTCTATTTGATTGACGAAACATCATTATAATTCGTGTGAATTTAACACCACCAGCTGTTGAGAGGACGCCGCCCCCGATTAACATTAAGATGATGGCTATGGCTGGAGAGATATGCTCGAAGCTATATGTGCTTGCGGCAAAGCCTGTTGTAGAAATTAAGGAGACAGCGTTCATAAGCGCTGTTGTTGTTTCTTTGGTTATGGCAGAGAACTCTCGTCCGTCATCGAAGGTTAGTTTAAGCAAGACCATAACCAGTGTTAGGGCCAACATCGAGCCGCCGACCCATAAAGGCTCACTGAATTTTTTTAAGTTTGACCATTCGTGTTTGACAAGATAGCTGACCCAAAGAATGCTGACACTTCCAAGAAACATAAAGATGCTCATGATCCATAATATGTTGATGTTTCCATATGTGGAGAGCGCACCATCTCTTGGCATAAAACCGCCGGTTGAGACCGTTGAGAGAGTGAGACAGACGGCATCGAAAATGGGTATTCCTGTCAATAACAGTGCTAGTAACAAGGTGACGGTTAAGCCTAAATAGATAGGTAAGATTAATCTAAGGGTTGTGAAGAGGTGTAACTTTTCATCATTTGGTGAACTTGATGTTTTGTATATTTCTTTTGTTACACGCTCAGCGCCCATGAAACGGACCAATGCGTAGGTGATTGTAAAGAGGGTCATGAAGCCGCCTACCCACTGCAGCTGTGCGCGCCAATAGATGATGGATTGCGGCAAATTGGATATTTGCTCAATGAGGGTGGCCCCTGTTGTGGTGAGGCCTGAGGTTGCTTCAAATATAGCGTTTAATCGGCTTGGAATGGCGTTTGATGCTTCAAAGGGGATAGCGCTAATCAGGCAAAAGGTTGTCCAAAGCCCAATTACCAGTACAATTTTTTCTCTACGGGAAACTTCAATCTCACGCCCTTTTAAGGCGATGATGAGTGAGCCGCCAAAGAAACCGGATGCAAGGCCTGTTACTAAAAATGCGGCTAGTGGTAATGCTTCATTGTTTGCAAGCGCTATGATGAGCGGGGGGATAACTGTTAACGAAAAGAGTGCTAAGCCCCATCCATATATATATCCTAGTGCATGGCCGTTCATTTGTTATCCATGATGTTTTAAGAAATCTTTGACCTGCAGTTTACATCGCCCTAATGGGACTGTCTTCTTTAAAAATATTCAAGACTAACTCTGAATAGATGCTCAACCTGTCGAACACTTTCTGTGAGAGCAAAAATAATGATCCTGTCATTGGCGATGATTTCTGTTTGACCATTTGGAATGATCACTTCGCCTTTTCTGTGAATGGCGCCAATGCGGATACCATGCGGTAATTGTAGCTTCTTGAGTGGCACACCAATTAATGGTGATGTCTCTAGAGCTTCAGCCTCAATTACTTCGCCTGTACCATTATGAACGGAGTGAACACCCCTGATGCGCCCTCTTCTTACGTGTTGCAAAATTTTCGATACGGTGATGGCTCTTGGATTGATGCTATCTCCGATATTGAGCGAGCGCACAAGAGGCATATACGACATGTTGTTCACAAGGCATAAGTTTCTCTCGCAACCTAAACGGCGCGCCAGAACAGAGGAAAGTATATTGACCTGGTCATCATTTGTGACAGCGATTAACGTGTCTGCTGAGGTAACATCAGCTTCTTTTAAAATTTCTTCATTGAGCGCGCTGCCATTTAGCACGACTGTTCTGTCGAGCTTCTCAGCAATTTCGATTGCGCGGCTTCTTTCAAGCTCCACTATTTTTGCGCGTCTGTTACTTGTGCTTTCTTCAAGTTTTTTACCAACATAAAGCCCAATGTTACCGCCACCAGCGATAATGACACGCTGTGCTGTTTTCTCTGTATGGCCGAAGATTTTTAATGTTCGTTGTACTTCTGTTGTTTTAGCAACAAGGTAAACATCATCACCAGGGAGAAGCGCATCATCACTTGAAGGGACAAATAATTTTCCATTTCTCGTACCAGCGACAACCAGGGCTTTTAGATCAGGAAACAGCTCTGTTAATTGGCGTAAAGGTGTGTTGATGATTGGGCATTCTTCTGTGCAATTTACGCCAATGAAGGTTATGTCGCCTTCAGCAAAATTTACAGTTTCAAAAGCCCCAGGCAGCCCAAGGCGGCGCATAACCATGTCACCAACTTCGATCTCAGGAGAGATGATAACATCAATTGGCATATGATTTCTTGTGAACAAATCTTGCCAGTGAGGTTCTAGGTATGTTTGAGCACGGATACGGGCGATTTTTGTTGGAATGCCAAAGAGTGAATGAGCCACCTGACAGGCAACCATATTCACTTCATCATAAAGGGTGACAGCAATAATCATGTCGGCGTCTTTGGCACCAACTTCATCGAGTGTGACAGGGTGAGCGCCGTGGCCTAAATAACCGCGCACATCAAGTGTGTCATTTACTCTTTGAACCAATTCAGGCGAGTTATCGATCACGGCAACATCGTTGTTTTCAGCAGCTAACCGCTCTGCGATGCCGTAACCGACCTGACCTGCGCCACATATTATTACTTTCATTTTGGCCTTGTTATTATTTTAGTTGGTTTCTGCTTTTGCTGTTTGGCGCTCTGATGAATTCACGCCAAGTGCACGTAGCTTTCTATGTAATGCTGAGCGTTCCATTCCAACGAACTCTGCTGTTCTTGAAATGTTACCACCAAATCTATTGATTTGGGCCATTAAATATTCACGTTCGAAAATTTCTCTTGCTTCTCTTAATGGCAGTGACATGAAATGTTCGCCATTATTGCCGCTTGATGCAAAACCAGCTGAATTTCCGGCATCATCAGGGAGCATGTCAGCGCTTACAACTGCGCTTGCTTCACCATCTGTTAGGATCATGACGCGCTCGACCATGTTGCGCAATTGGCGAACGTTGCCTGGCCATTCATTGGTTTGTAAAATCGCCATTGCGTCATCGCCAATACGCCTCACTGGCAAACCAGATGAGATGGAAATTTGGTTCATGAAGAAATCAACCAGGCCGGGGATGTCTTCTCTTCGCTCTGCAAGCCCTGGAACTTTAATTGGCACGACAGATAGACGATGATAAAGGTCTTCCCTGAAATTGCCGCTTTGCATTTCGTTGTTTAAGTCTTTACTGGTTGATGACATGATGCGCACATCAACTTCAACTTTTCTATCTCCGCGCAATCTTTGGAATTTTTGCTCAACCAAAACCCGAAGAATTTTCCCCTGTGTTTCCATTGGCATGTCTGCGACTTCATCGACAAATAAAGTGCCGCCATGAGCTTCTTCCAGTGCGCCGACTTTGCGTGCGAATCCGCCTTCACCTTCGATACCAAATAATTCTTCTTCCATTCGTTCTGGAGCCATGACAGCCGCATTAATCACTACAAATGGTCCTGTTGGCCGTAGCGATTTTTCATGCATTACACGGGCTGCGAGTTCTTTGCCGCAGCCTGAGGGGCCGGTGAACATGACACGGCTGTTTGTTGGTGCCACTTTTTCAATTTTTTGGTTTAGCGACGTCATGGGGGCAGAGAGTCCTACCAGTTCAGTGCTTTGTGGGTTTTTTTCTTTTAGTTCTTTGTTTTCGCGGCGCAGTTTTGATGCTTCTAGAGCTCTTGCTGTTATGAGCAGCAGGCGATCAGCTTTGAAGGGCTTCTCAACATAATCATAAGCACCAAGTTTAATTGCGGTAACCGCTGTTTCAACATTGCCATGACCTGAGATGATTACAATGGGTAGATCAGGATGACGTTTTTTAACCTGGTTTAGAACTTCCAGACCATCCATGCGGCTGCCTTGCAGCCAGATGTCTAGAATGACTAAATGCGGTTTTCTTTCTTCGACAGCAGCTAAAGCTTCATCGCTGTTTTTGGCAAGACGAGTGCTGTGCCCCTCATCTTCTAGAATTCCCGAAATGAGGTCTCGGATATCTGCTTCATCGTCGACAATCAGAATGTCTGAAATCATGTCATAGCCCTATTAACAAAAGTGGTATTAAAGTTTTATTGTTTACAATTCAAAATTTAATTCGTTTTTATTTTAAGCAGCGTTTCCAGATTGTTGTTGTGAGATAACCTCACCTAATTCTGGTTTCTCTTTTTTATGATTAGCTGGTGTTTTTAACGGAATAACCAGACTAATTTTTGCGCCATGTTTTCTTTTGGCAGTTGTTGGTGCATCAGCAAGGCGTAATGAGCCTCCATGTTGCTCCGTAATTCTTTGTACAATTGCAAGCCCAAGGCCGGTTCCTTTGGCTCTTGTTGTCATGTATGGCTCGGTTAGTCTGTTTCGATTGTTTTTGGGTAAGCCGCAACCATTATCAAGTACATCGATATAAACCGTTTCGTTTTTGATACGAACTGTTGTTTCTATTTCACCTTTAACATCGATGCCACTTTCTTTCGCGGTTTCAATTGCTTCACTTGCATTTTTCACCAGGTTCGTCACGGCCTGATTAATTAACCGTCTGTCGAAATAAGCTATGACGGATTCTTTTGGTACATCGACATTAATTTTTATATTGGATTCGCTGACCTGGAATAGAAATACAGCTTCCTTCACCACTTCACGGATGTCTTGAAACTCCATGGTTGGTGTTGGTAATCTTGCGAATGATGAAAACTCATCTACCATGCGGCCGATGTCTGCGACTTGTCTGATGATGGTGTCTGTACATTTGTCAAAGACATCACGGTCATCTTGAATTTTATCACCATATTTGCGGCGAATGCGTTCAGCTGAAAGTTGAATTGGTGTGAGCGGATTTTTGATTTCATGGGCGATACGTCTAGCGATATCTGACCAAGCGCTGTTTCGTTCTGCGCTTACGAGTTCTGTTATGTCATCAAAGGTAATGACATATCCGTAATCTTGATCTTCCGAACTTTCTTCTGTTACGCGAACGGCAAAGCTGCGTTCAACATCACCTGCCATCAGTGTGATTTGTCTTTCGCAATCTGTTTTTTGTTCTTGTTTTAAGTCACGCCAAATTTCGTAAATTTCTGGAACGGCTGTGCTTAATGGATTGCCGACAAGGTCTTCTTCATTTTTTACAAGGAGTGCGCCGGCGCTTTTGTTAACCAGGTTTATCTTGCCGTCTAAGTCTGCCCCCATGATCCCAGCGCTAACACTTGAGAGAACCGCTTCGATGAACCGCCGTCTTTCATCTATGGTAAAATTGGCTTCCATTAAGTTATCGCGTTGTTGTCGCAATTGCCCGGTCATATTATTGAATGTTTTGGTGAGATGACCGACGTCACCATCTCTTTTGTGTACAGGTACTTCTGCGTCCAAGTCACCAGCTGACACTTTTTGAGCCGCGCTGATGAGGTCTCTAATTGGTGAGATAATGCGATTAGCTAGCCAAATTCCCAACCAGACTGCTGCTAGCAGGAGTATTAATGCGATGAGGACATACATTAAGCCAAATGCGACTTGAATTCCGGCTCTGTTTTTCTGTAGAGATTTATAAGCGGCGATATGTTCTTTGGTTCGGTTTAGGTGCTTAATCACATTTTGATTTACTTGGCGATATACGTAAAGGTAAGCGCCAGGGATTTTTTCTAACTTTTTAACAGCGGCTAATTCATTGGTTGATCCAGGTGGAATGATCGAAACTTTATTATTATCCACTGTTGCCATGACAACATTACTGGGTTGTGAAAAATAACGGTTTGGTTCAGTGGCTGCTTTTGCCAAGACCACTCCATCAGCATCAAAAACATATGACATTTGCAAGGAGCGCAACGCCGTTTGAGAGGTTAAAAGTTGGTCAAATTTTTCTCTATTTCCATTGACCGTATTCCAACTCTCGTCCAAATCTGTGGCCATAGCTACAATGTCTGATCTGATGACTTGGCCATGTTCGTCTAGAAAAGATCGAGCAACATCGCCGGATGTATCAATGATGGCAGCAATTCGTTTTGAGAACCAATAATCCAAACGTTGGTCGAGTGAAAAGCTGGCGAAAATAGCAAGGATGATAGCCGGTAGCATTGCGATCATACAAAAGAGACTCACAATGCGAATGTGAAGTTCTGCTCCTGCCGTTTGACCTTTTCTATCCTGCCATAACAAATAAATTTGCCAGAGAACGATTGTCACCAAAGCGAGGATCAAGGCGCAGTTTATCAATAGTACTGTAATGACTACGTTATTAGACGGGGCAATTGGTGTGAGACCTGTGAGAATAAGAAAAGTGACGACAGCTGATAAAAGAGCCATGACGACTGTGATCAGGCCAGCTTTGAATAGAAGAGGTCTATCTACATGAGAGACAATGTTGCTTGCTTTAATGAGTTTTTTTGCTGATTTTTGAACTTTAACTTTGGTAAGGCGAGCAGTTTTTTTTAGGGAGCCCTGATCTTTTTTAAGATCTTTTTGACCTTTTTGAAGAATTTTGTTTTCTTCTGGTCTTTCTTTTTTGGGGTCCGCCTTTTCGGTATTTATGTTTGTTTTCTCTTCTGACATTTTATAAGACCGAAACTCTTTACCGTTCATAAATTCAGATACATTCACATTGGATATACTGACTTCAGATATCTGCCTGTGTACTCTTGTTTGTTAGATAATTTCTCATGAAATTTTCATCTAACTGTGATCAGAAAGCATCACAATTTCCTGTTGCTAATGAGTGACAGTTTTTCCCATGAAACACAAGTTTTATTTGTGAAAGATGATTAACAGAAAATCTATGATGTTTACATGACACTAACTGGGATATTATGGCAACAAAAAGGGCAGTTGGGATTTTTTTACCCAACAAGCCCCTTTTTCTACAAAATGTAATTTGTCGTTGCTATGTGACTGTTTAGTGACGAATTGGATGAAATTGTATATCCAGATCTCTGATTTTTTTTCTCAAGGTATTTCTATTAATACCAAGGAGGTCAGAAGCTTTAATTTGGTTGCCATTTGTCGCTGCCAATGCGGCCAGAATAAGGGGCTTTTCCACTTCTTTTATCACACGATCATAGAGACCTGGTGGGGGAAGATCTGCGCCAAATGTGGTAAAATAATTTTGCAGATGGTTAGCTACAAACCCGGGTAAGGATTTTTCTTCTTTCATTACTGGTTCTGAGGGAGAAATTGAACTTGAAAGTTCTTCTTCCACCACGACTTTTGTAATGACCTCCTCTGGGTGCAGAGCGGTAATGCGTTGTACAAAGTTTTCTAATTCGCGCACATTGCCAGGCCATTGATAGTTTTGCATGCGCTTAATCGCATCAGCTTCAAAACGTTTAACTGGCAAGCCCTGCTCTTCAGCTTTGCGTAAGAAATGGTGAGCTAGGTCAGATATATCATCAAGCCTTGATCTTAATGGAGGGACTTTAATTGGGACCACGTTTAATCTGTAGTAAAGGTCTTCTCGGAACGTTCCGGCAAGGATGAGTTTTTGTAAATCTCTGTGAGTGGCGGCAACAATTCTTACGTTTGTTTTAATAGGGACGCGTCCGCCAACCCTGGTGTATTCCCCTTCCTGGAGAACCCTCAATAATCTAGTTTGAGCTTCGAGGGGCATGTCGCCTATTTCGTCGAGAAATAATGTACCACCTTCAGCTTGCTCAAAACGGCCTATATGGCGGCCCTGGGCCCCGGTAAAGGCCCCTTTTTCGTGGCCAAATAATTCGCTTTCGATTAACTCTCTTGGGATAGCCGCCATATTGATGGCAACAAATGGCCCGGCAACTCGGTTGGAAAAGTCATGTAAGGCTCTTGCTACCAATTCTTTACCGGTCCCACTTTCACCTCGTATCATAACTGAAAGATCTGTTTTCATTACGCGTGCGATAATGCGATAAATATCTTGCATGGCAATTGAACGACCAATCAGTGGTAATTGCTCATTATCTTCTTCAACGACATTTTTGATATTTGGTTTTGCGGGTTCTTCCAGGGCCCGCTCGATGACATTCATTAATTCGGTTAAATCAAAAGGTTTGGGCAGGTAGTCAAAGGCACCTTTTTCTGATGCTTTGATTGCTGTCATGATGGTGTTTTCAGCGCTCATAACGATGATAGGAAGTTCTGGGCGCTGTTTTTTGATTTGGGGGATGAGATTAAAGGCATTTTCGTCTGGCATGACTACATCCGTTATGATGAGGTCACCATCACCAGCTTCAGCCCAGCGCCAAAGTGTTGCTGCGTTACTTGTTGCTCGAGGAGAATAGCCGGCTCTGCTTAACGCTTGTGTGAGTACGGTGCGAATGGCGGCATCATCATCTGCAATTAATATTTCATTATTGGGCATTGCCTATTTCCTCATTTTAGTTGTGCTCCAGGTTGCCCACAAGCAACCGCACTAATTTAGTTGCGCTTCAGGTTGCCGACCACCAACCGAGCTATTTCCAAAAACGAATTCATACTTGCGTGTGTTGCTCTATCGTTTTGGTTTCATTTATGTCGTCTGTTTCCGCAATGGGTAATCTTGTTCGGAAGATGGTTCCGCTTTCACTGCTCTCGCATTCAATTGTTCCGCCATGATCTGCAATCATTTTAGCAACGAGAGCGAGGCCGAGACCTGATCCCTTTGCTTTGCTCGAGACAAATGGGTCAAATAAATGAGGTAGGATATCTTCTCTGACACCTGGTCCATTATCTTTGACGACAATTTCTAATGGGAGAATGACGCGTTCTTTTGTGCCTGGTAATGTCAGTCTGAAGCCAGGGCGGAAGGAGGTTTCTAGTGTTATAACTCCATCGTCTCTGTCTTCTAAGGCTTCAGCAGCATTTTTTATTAAGTTTAAATAGAGCTGGATGAGGAAGTCTCTCTCACCAGCGACTTTTGGCAAACTTGGATCGTAATTTTGTTCGATTTGTACTTTGCTGGCAAAACCATTTTTTGCAATCTCGGTTACGTGATGGAGGACTGAGTGGATATTAATTGGAATTGATTGAATTGGGCGTTCATCACCAAATATTTCCATACGGTCTACTAGTTTTCTTATGCGGTCTGTTTCTTCGCAAATTAGACGGGCTAGCATTTGGTCATCTTCTGTGACCGCCATTTCTAGTAGCTGTGCCGCACCTCGGATGCCTGATAGTGGGTTTTTAATTTCGTGAGCTAGGACAGCTGCGACGCCGTTCACTGTTTTAGCAGCCCCTCTATAGCTTATTTGTCTCTCAATCATTTGCGCCATTGAACGAAGTTGAAATTGAATGAGAATGTGATTTGAGCGTGCGGTGCTGTTATTGTTTGTTTTGTTGGTTGTGCTCTCCCCAATTGGCCCGCAAAACACATCAACAATGTAATTTTCTTTTAATTTTGGTGTGGCGATATTGATGCCATATTCATTGTAGCTGCAGGATTTGTGTCGCACTTGATCTATGGCCGTCAGGATGGGACAGCCAAAAGGAAGAAGGTCATCAATTTTGCTTTTCTTTAGTAGCTCAAGGCCCGAGTGATAGAACAACTCAGCTGCTGCATTCGCATAAGTAATGTCGTTTTCATCATTGATCACAATGATGGGGTGGGGAACTGCATTTAGTATTTGATTGTTATCCATCCCTAGTCCTGCTTAAAAGTCCTGTTTTATAGTGTCCTGCTTGAAAATTTATTTTGATGTTTTTTTATTTTTTAATTTTACTCAGCACTCTCTTTCTTCAAAAAATGAATTGAGGTGTTTAGTGACATCGGTGATGTTCTCTGTGGAGCAAAGTTTTTGTCTCCATTGTTTGGCTTCTATTTCGTTTTTTTCAAAATGATCGACATACCAAACCAAATGTTTGCGTGCGCTCTTGACGCCAAACTTTTTGCCGTAGTGACTAAGCATGTGGTCATAATGTTCGAGAACGCAATTTTTATACTCGACAAGAGATGGCTTTAAAGGTTCTTGGCCATTCAGTTCTCTTGACATTTGCGCTGGGAGCCAAGGGGCACCATATGCTCCTCTTCCTATCATTACGCCATCAGCTTTAGAGGCTGCCATTGCAGCTTTTGCATCTTCTAGTGTGCAGATGTCTCCATTTACAAAAAGAGGTTTTGAGATGGCTTCTTTGACGGCTTTTACTTTTGACCAGTCTGCTTGACCTTTATAAAATTGTTGTCTGGTTCGACCATGTACAGTGAAGGCCTGCACGCCGGCGTCTTCGGCCCTTTTGGCAAGTTCCGGTGAATTGATAGTACTGTCATCCCATCCAAGTCGCATTTTCAAGGTCACCGGTTTTGTTGTGGCGTTGACGACGGCCTCAATTAAGGTAAGGGCGTGATCAAGGTCGCGCATTAGCGCTGAACCGGATAGTCCTTTTGTAACTTGTTTTGCAGGGCAGCCCATATTGATATCGATTATATCAGCGCCAAGGTCTTCCACTCTTTTGGCAGCTTCTGCCATCCAAAATGCTTTTCTGCCAGCTAACTGGATTACGAAGGGGGCTAAGTGCTCACCAATGGCACGGCGGCTCATATCTTTGTTTGCATTAACAAGGCTTTCGCTAGCCACCATTTCAGAAACGACTAACGGAGCGCCCCATTGATGGGCTAATTTTCGAAAAGGAAAATCGGTAACCCCAGACATTGGCGCTAAAATCGCCTTACCGCTTAGGTTAAAGTTACCAATTTTTATAGCTTTATCGTTCATACCCACCGTTTTCTTGTATTTTGGGGCTGCCCCCTTTGTATATTATGCCTCCTATGGAGGCTGGTATTCTTAGTGTTCCTTCAGATTGCTTATTAACAACTGGAATTTTTAGTGGTCCTTTAGCTTGCCTATTAACAACCACCTCTTTAAATGCCTATAAATTCATCGAAACGCTGACCTGCTTTAATAATACAGGCTCAAAACTTTGGTTAATGCCCCTTAAATAGGCCGCTCATGATTAAATATTATGCATAAAGGCTTCACTTTGTTTAAAATATGTGCATTTTTTGTTGTTGCGTATAATTTAGTCAATATTAGTATGTTCTTTGCAAATATGAAGCCAATTTTATTTAATTTTTGTCTCTCTCTTTTGAGCTGTGTTTTCTTGCATAAAAAATTTTAGGTGGGCATTTCTATTATTGTGAAATTTTGTTAGTCAACTTACTGGTCTCTACGAAAATTTTTGTGTTTTGGACCATTTAATAAACTCAGCTGTTCGATATGCCGTAAACTTTGAGAACTTTTCACAACTAGGAACTATTTATGACAAAGGGTACATTTGTTTTGGTTGTTGCAGCTGGCCGTGGGGCCAGAGCAATACAAGAAAATTGCGACCTACCAAAACAGTATGTTTTGCTTAAAGGTCAGCCTGTTCTGCATCATGTATTGACTAAATTTCACTCTAATGAAGCTATTGATGGCATATTACCAGTGATTCATGCTGAAGATGTGGATATTTTTCAAGATATTGCCAAAAACTTTTCAGATAGGCTTCTTCCGCCTGTATTTGGTGGTGTAACGCGGCAAGCTTCAGTATTAAAAGGCTTAGAAGCTCTTAAGGAGATCTCTGAAACTCAAGACGTTGAAACAGTGCTTATTCATGATGGTGCGCGTCCCTGTTTTTCGCAGGATCTAATAGACAAGCTCCTTGTTCAACTCTCAACATCTGAGGCTGTGCTACCTGCCCTTCCTGTCACGGATACACTCAAACTTTCCAAAGAAAAAAAGGTAGTGAAAACTGTAGATCGTTCAAATCTTTGGCGTGCTCAGACACCTCAATGTTTTAAATTTGAAACTATTTATAATGCACATAAAGCAGCCACTCATGCACCTGAAATAGAGTTTACTGATGATTGCTCAATAGCTGAGTGGCATGGTGCCACTATTGATATTATAACTGGTGAAGAACGAAACATAAAAATTACGACAAGTGAAGATTTTAAAAGGGGAGAACATTATTTGAATGACATGATGGATGTGCGTGTTGGGCATGGATTTGATGTTCATGCCTTTGAAGATGGGAATGAAATTATATTATGTGGTGTATCTCTTCCTTTTGATAAAAAGTTAAAGGGGCATTC
>BQJJ01000015.1 GCA_021604645.1 Methyloligella sp. | reverse complement strand
AGCGTTTGCTGGTGACAACTCTACATTTGGTATTCCTGTGACTGGAGAGACTGAAAATACTTTTGGCATTCAGTACCCTGAAACTTTTGATAATGCTCATGGCATTACTTACCCTGAGCTTCCGTAAGCACAGAGTTTTTTAAATATAGATCGGGCTGAGATTTTACCCCCCTCCCTCCCCCCCTCAGACGAATTTTAGCTGGGTCTATGTTTAAAGCGTGTCATTTTCCTAAAACCGGAATCCACTTTTAGGTGACACGCTATGTTTTTTCTAAATCGCCAGATCAGATTTACGCTTCTATGCATAAATTGGTCTGGCGTTTTTTTTGGGGGATTATTCTTTTACGAACAGACTATCTCACTCGTTCGTTCCTCAATTCAGCAGGAGTTAAACCTACAGATCTTTTAATCTGGGTTGTCATATGAGCTTGAGAAGAAAAGCCGCAATCAATGGCTATATCCGCTAATTTATTATTTGTTGCTATAATTAGCTCTCTTGCTTTTGCTCTTCGCCGATCTAAAATATAACGGTGCGGGGTTTTGCCCATTGCGGCTTTGAAGGATCTATTAAAAAAACCTTCTGATAAACCCAACATACCTGCGACGTCTTTTACCTTCAATTGGCTTGCCATTTCAACTTCGATAAATTCATCAACATTTTTCAATCTACGTTTTGTCATCCACCTTGCTGATGATTGTTCTCTCTGCATCTCTGATGAACTTGAAATGTAGGCACATAATTTCGTTATTTGTTCATCATACTCAAGAGGATCAAACATCAAGTTTGAGATCATCATTCGCCTGAGACATTCAGCTGTTGGAATAACTATAGAATCAACAAGATCAGTAAATTGATTTTGTAACTGCAACTCCTTCGACGGAGTTCCCCTTATTATTATATTTAAATATTCTCCACCCTTTTTTGATCGTGAAATCACTTCACAGTCTGCAGGTAGAAACGCCACGCCATTAGCTCTTGCTCGAAAAGGCTTCACTTTATCAGAAGCAAAACCGTGCATACCCTCCTGACTATCAAAGGCAAAACCAATGATTGGATCTGACGGGATATATTTCACATCATAGCTGGTTGGTGGTAGCAGGCTGAGTTCAAAATCCCCTACAGTCATAATGCGCGGGATTTGAATCCGCCTTTTCCTTAGATGGTCTCGATGATCTGTTTCATTTGAGTGTTGCATGATTTTAAAATTCTAACTCTTTTCATTTGTACAATGCAAGAGAGCCCTAAAAAAACAGGTCTGTTTTTTGAAAGACTTTTATTCTCTTCTTCTGTTAGATGATTTACTTTTAATTCTTCTTAGTTACAAAATTCGCGGAGCTTTATCATGCCTCTATTTTCATTAGATGATTTACACCAAGCCATAGATTTTGTTCAAAAGCTTGTTCCTCCTACACCGACCCATCATTGGCCTCTTTTGACAAAACGTACTGGGGTAAACGTCTATGTGAAGCATGAAAACCATACGCCGATTGGAGCGTTTAAAGCACGCGGCGTCCCGCTTTTTGTGCATGAACTTGCTCAATCAGGTGCTCCCCTAAAAGGTTTAGTGGCTGCTACTCGCGGCAATCACGGGCAAGCTGTTGCCTTAGCGGCTACACAACATGGCATACCGAGTGTGATCGTTGTGCCTGAGGGAAATTCTCTTGAGAAAAACGCAGCAATGGACGCTTTTGGTGGCGAGCTAATCATTGCTGGCGCTGACTTTGAAGCAAGTCGTGTCGTTGCTGCTCAAATTGGTGAAGACCGTGGTTTCCATATGGTCCCTCCTTTTCATGCTGATATTGTGAAAGGGGTTGCCACCTATGCTTATGAACTCTTTCAATCAGCCCCTCCGCTTGCTGCCGTTTACGTTCCTATTGGCATGGGCTCAGGTATCTGCGGTTTGATAACAGCGCGAGACTTGCTCGGACTTGAGACTGAAATTATCGGCGTTGTTGCAGAGAACGCGCCTTCTTATGGCTTATCGTTTGATGCGGGAGAAATCATTGGAACAGATACGGTTTCAACTTTTGCTGATGGCATTGCTTGCCGCGCTCCAGATAAAAGCGCTTTTGAAATTATCAAGCATGGTGCGTCGCGGGTTATTCAATTGAAAGAAGATGAAATCGCAAATGCGATGCGTTATTTCTATTCTGACACTCATAACATTGCAGAACCTGCAGCGGCGGCCTCCCTTGCCGGATTGATCCGTGAAAAAGAGGAATATGCTGGCAAGAACGTTGGAGTTATTTTGTCTGGCTCGAATGTTGATGCCCCAGTTTACCAGGAAGTGATGGCGGGGAAGACGCCTGTTGTTTAGTTTGTTTTTTTCTCACACGGCAATGCTTTTTTAGCGCTCCTTCATTTGCCCACTTGCAACCGCCTTTTTGTTCGGCTTTAGGTTGCCCACTAGCAACCGTTTTTTAGTGGCGCTTCAGGTTGCCCACAAGCAACCGCGCTGTATAAATTCCGGCTGTGCCAGAGGCTGACGCTTAGGAGGATGACTGCACCGCCTTGGTGGTAGAGCGCGAGGTCTAGGGGTACGAATTGCAAGAGAGTTACGATACCCAGCGCGATTTGCGCAAAAGTTAGGACAAGCAACGGCATTGCGCCTTTGATGGCCAATTCACTTTTTGAGATCAGGCACTGGATGAAATGCAAGAGCACGACGATGGCGATCACATATGCTATCATCCGGTGATTGAACTGAACAGTGAGGACATTTTCAAACAGGTTTTTCCAAAAAGGTGTCATGACACCCAGACCTTCTGGAATGAAACGACCATCCATTAGCGGCCAGGTGTTGTGGACTTTACCAGCTTTCAGACCAGCGACAAAGGCACCAGCAATGATCTGAAAGAAGATTAAACCAGTGATGAAATAGGCCGGGCTTTTTAAGTGCGCCTTCAGTTGCCCACTCTTTTGATGCGGCTTCAGTTTCCCACCAGAAACCGCCGCAACATCATCACGTCTAAGTCCAATAGCGCCCCAGAAGATATAAGAGAACAACAGCACGGCTAGACCTAAGTGAGCGGCGAGGCGGTATTGGCTTACATCAACGCGCTCGGTTAAACCGCTTGCGACCATGTACCATCCAACAAAACCTTGCAGGCCGCCGCCGAGGAACATCAGCCAGAATTTTGGTTTTAGTGAGCTTTCAACGCGCTTGGTAAAAAGGAAGAATAAAAAGGGGAGCAAAAACGCGACGCCAATGAAGCGGCCTAAAAAGCGGTGTGCCCACTCCCACCAGAAGATGGATTTAAACTCATTAAGGCTCATACCTTGGTTTATTTTAGTATATTGCGGGATTTGTTTGTATTTCTCAAAGGCATCGTTCCAATCCTCGACATTCAAAGGAGGAATGGCGCCGACAATTGGTTTCCACTCAGTAATCGAAAGTCCAGAGCCGGTGAGGCGTGTGGCACCGCCAACGATGACCATTGCAAAAATAAGTGCGCAGATCATAAAGAGCCATAGCTGAATGGCGGGACGGGCTTTGATTTGTTTTTCTGTTGGAGTGTTGGTTGAAGACAGTACCATTCGGCGGTTTACCTCTTTTAGCGTTCCTTCAGATGCCCACTACGCATCCGGAACATTTTAGCGTTCCTTCAGATACTTACTGTGCATCCGGAACATTTTTGCGTTCCTTCAGATGCTCATTATGCATCCGGAACATTTATTACAACTACATCCCAAACATCTGTTTGCTTTGGTCTTTTTAACTTAGAGCAAACATTTTAACTTCCTCACAGATTGGGTTTATAGCGCAGTGTTTTGGTCTCGTATAGGTTTATCCCGTATTTTTTATGGTGGGGCAAAATGGCGCGGGCTTTTTTAGTGGCGCTTTAGGTTGCCCACAAGCAACCGCGCTAATTAGTGGCGCTTTAGGTTGCCTCTTTTGGTGGGCCTTCTGGTTTCCCACCAGAAACCGGCCCGAAGCAACCGCGCTATTTCCCAAACCGCTACCTACTTTTAGGCGGAATGCACTATTATTAGGGTGGTGCTGTTCTGACTTGTTCATTATAAGAGGAGCGGCTAAACTTATATTTCGACCATTTTTTTACTTTAAAGGCCTTTTCTTTTATGAACCCTCGACTGAAACGATTAATCGGCTCACTTCTATTTGCGCTGTTTCTTATTTTTCATATTACCCTTGTTATCGCGCTGGCTTATGGCCTTTTGCCAGGCACATCGCAGGGTATTCAGCTTATCTTTATGGCTGTGGCTGGGACAATTTGGGTTTTACCGGCGGCTTATATTATTAAGTGGATGAATGGAAGTTGATCTCTCAGGTTTCTCTCTCTCACGGCTATTCTATGAGCTAAAGCTCATAGGCCTACATTTTTGTGGTGCTTAAGATGCCCACGATGCATCCACACTGTGCGGCGCTCACGCCGGGCAGCTCTCGCTGCCATGTCCTGACGCCGAAGTGGCGTCACTCCTTCTTCGTATAGCTAGCTTTTATTTTCTCTCACGGCTATTCCATGAGCTGAAGCTCATGGGCCTACGAGGTGCGGCGCAACGCGCCGGACGCCCCTGGCGTCATGTCCCCCAGCCTAAAAGGCTGGGCTCCTTCTTCGTATAGCACTATCTCGCTAGGCTGTTTTTTACTTAATCTTGAACTGGTTGCGGATTGCTAGGAGTAGCAGGAAGATGAAGAGTAGGCTTAGGCCTGAGTGGATTATTCCTTGCCAAACTGCTTTGAAGGGAATGTCTGTTTTTGTGACTTCTCCCTTCGTTGACTTCGCCTGATAGGTTCTTTTGATTTTTGGGTTGTATGTCTTGGGCTTGTTTTTAGCTACACCGTTTTTATTAAGTCCGTATAGACAGAGCTCGGCTTGTTTTACGATGTTTGTTTTGGTGAGGCCTAGGATGAGCAGTGAGTTTTTCAGGCCGATTGTGTAGGCGGCTTCTCTTGGGGAGAGCTGGCTGTTGTGGCATTTGGTTGTATCTTCTAGTCCTGCATTTGAGAGGGTTAGGTTTGCAAAGAGCCAAAGGCAAGCGAACCACCAGAGGGCGGGGCGGATGAAAGAGCGACCGAAATCTGAGAAGGCTTCATAAGCTACCCCTGCCCAATATCGCATTGAGCTGGCGAAGTTGTGGGTTAGAAAGTTTGCAAAATCTGTGATGTGTCTACGCGAACGAATTTCGCCGGCGAAGAACTTCATTTCATTTTCATGATCATGCGCCTGAATGGCGAGGCGTTTTAATGCGCGGTAGTGGGCTTCTTCGTCTGGATTGCGGCGGGTGTTCCAGAATTGGTTCCAGATGTGTTTTGGATATTGAAAAAAATATCTATTGGATAGTCGCATTAAGTACGGAAGATAATTTTCTGTCCAAAAATAACGTTGCCAACCAAATGGACTTCTCAATAACTTTGGGGCTGGTATCATCTTCACATTATCTAGACGCGGGCTTTCAGTAAAATTGGCTTGTATTAAATTAGGGATATTGCTTGTAAATTCTGCTTCAGCTAAATTAAACCCACGTTTAGCTTGTATGGCTTCGAAGTCTGTAACATCTAAAAAACGTGAAAGACTAAAATCAGAATGACTCTCGAAATTAACCTTTTGAAAATATACAGGGCCTTCAAATTTGGCATTACTAAAGTCAGAGGTTCTAATAAATTTAGATTGTCCAAAATCACAAAAACCATGGATGATATTTTCTTTAAAATTGCCTTCTCCAACGAATTCACATTTAAAAAAATTAGCCCCCTCATAAAAACGACAATTCAAAAAGTCTGTATCTTTTAAAAATTTGGTTTCTGAAAACTTAGTGTTTTTATAAAACTTAGCATCATTGAAGATTGAAATTCCTTTGAACTTAGCTCTAGTAAAATCACATAAACCATGAAACCTAGCACTATCAAATTGCGTCCAGTCTTCAAAAGCAGTATCTTTAAAACTAACATCTCCAGGGAAAATATAGCCATTGAAGCTTCTAGGTTCTATCCCTGTAACCTCGATAATATATTTACCATTTGCTAAGCTATGCTCTTCCCATTTACCACCTGCACCCGGTTCACCTGTAAACGTATTTATATTTGTTCCTGAAAAGTCCGCATAAGCGTCGTTCAAAATATTTTGTATTTCTGGAATTGATTTATCTGCACTTACTGTAGCCATCCTACCATACTGATCATAGTCATAGGTTACATGCCACTTTCCAGCTTTTACTAATTTTTCTTTTTTAGATAAAACCCCCTTAGCCCAACTGTTCCATTCCTCTCTTGTTTTAGTAACAAACCGTTTCAAAGTTTTAGACATGCTGATAAAATTATTTCTTTAAATAAATGGTTAAAATTACGACATCACTTTTCACTCAAAGTAAAGTTTGCATTGATGTCAAATGGTTAGAGTATTGAGGGGCGTTATTTTGGGGGAGTGTTGTAAATTTTTGACTGGATGAGGGTGTGTTGGAGGAATACGGGATGATAGTTTCTCTCTCACGGCTATTCCTCGCTACGCTCGGGCCTACTTTTTTGCTGTGCTTCAGTTGCCCACAAGCAACCGCACTGTGCAGCACTCACCCCGGGCAACCCTGCTACCATGTCCTGACGCCGAAGTGGCATCACTCCTTCTTCGTAAAGGGAGATAACACCCGTGGGAATAAGTTTATAGTGAGTACTCAGAACTAAAAACTCAGCACTCCGCCCTCCCACCACACTCCACTAAACTCACCGCAAACGGTTATCATCCCCACCAAGCCACACTGGATCCCGGATCAAGTCCGGGATGACGAGGGAGAGTAAGGCTAACTATACGAAGAAGGAGCTCAGCCACTTCGGGCTGAGGGACATGGCAGCAGGGCTGCCCGGAATTTTTTGCGATCAGCTTATCCGTACTCGCTACGCTCCGTTCGGACTGATCTTGTACGCCGCATAGTGCGGTTGCTATTGGGCAATCTGAAGCACCACAAAAATGCAGGCTCAAACGCGATAGCGTTTGAAATAGCCGTGAGAGAAAACAGACAGGCTAGCCTGCTATTCTACATCCAGTTTTTGCCATTTATTCTTCAATCTAAAAGGCAGGCCGGAGAGGAAGGTTTTTATGTAGCGCCCAGATTGGTATTCGCCGTTGAGGGATACGCGTGGCAGGGCCATCATGTGATCTTTGTGCTCTTCGTAGAGCACGGCTTTTCTTGTGGTGACCGCTGTTTTGAAGTTGAACTGTTTTACCAATTCAAAGTCTCGGCTGTTCGCGGCACAATTGCTGCCGTAGGGAAAGGAAAAATGAGTGGCCTTCTCGCCGAGCTCTTTTTCCATGATCTCCATGCCTGTTTGGATTTCTTCTACCGCTTCATCTTCGCTCAATCTTGCGATAGCGAAGTGAGATTTTGTGTGAGCGGCCAGTGTGATCAGCGGTTCTTTATTCAGCTCGCGCAATTCTTCCCATGTCATTACGAGCTCTTTGCTTAAGGCGTCGATGTCATAATCATGGGTCTCTGCCATTTCGCGAATGGTTGCGCGTTGTTCTTGTTGGTTGCTTTTGCGCATGGGCCAATAGATTTTATCAAACGCGCGGTATTTTTGCTCGGTCGTGACCGCCTCTAGCATTTCGCCTTTGTTATATGGATTTTGGATCGAGCTTGAGTTTTTGATGATATCTTCTAATGCAAACCACCAAAGCTCGCCTTGATGATTGCTATAATCTGAGACGATATAAATCGCCAACGGTACGTTGTACTTTTTCAAAACCGGCAGGGCGATGTCGCGGTTGTCTTTATAGCCATCATCAGCTGTGAAAACGGCATATGGTTTGCCGGGTTTATTACCGTGTTTTTGGCGTTCATAAAGCTCATCTAGTGAGATGATATCATAGCCTTCAGCTTTTACGGTTTGGATGGTGGTTTCTAAAAATTCTGGTGTGATTTTTAGAATTGAGTTTGGTGAGAAGTCTTCTACTCTGTCATTATTGATTTGGTGCAGGGTGAAGATGATGCCTTCGCCGCGGGTGGCAGGCGACAACAGTTTATATAGCCCACTGAAATAGAGGGCGTTTAACGCAGCTTTATATATCACTAAAACTATATTTGCCATAACTCTTGCGTCAAACTTCTTACATCATACGACTGATGACATATGCCATATGACATAAAACTTATGTCATACTACTTCTGTCAATTGATCACTCAAATTGTTAAAATGACTTCTGGTTTCATCATTTAAACAGCTATTCAACTTTTTAAAAATTGGAATTTAAAGCGGGTGCTTTAAGTTTTTTATTTATTATTGGCCCAACTGTAGCACGGCTGTCTTAATATTCCATGATAAATTCACTCAAACTTTTGGTTTGGTTGAGTGAATTTATAGTGATGCGCAGAAATATACTTTGTTTCAGATTATTTAAGCTTCTGCATCAGCTTCTTTGCCTAGTGTGCCTTCTTTTCTTTGTTCTTGTTCAGAAGTTTCATCATCTTCACCTTCTGAGATGACGGCTCTTAGAATGACGAGGGCCATTGAAACAAGGAACATGGCAGCAAAGATCAAGAGGCTAAACGACAATGGTCTTGGGAAATATGGCAGGCTTGGCACATGCGCTTTAGAGACGATTGTTGCGTAAGCTGGTGCGATGGCGCTGTCTTTTCTGGCCTGGGCATCACGGAAGCGGGCAAGATATGTGTTTAACAAGTCTCTGTTTGTGCGGGCTTCACGCTCCAGTGCACGGAGTTGAATTTCATCGCCATCAGTTTGGGTGGATTGGTTTTTTAAATCGTTTAAGCTTTTAACTAGAGATTGCTCTCTGGCTCTGGCGATTTTTGCGTCATTTTCCATTGTGCGGACAATGCGGCGCATTTCGGTTCTGATTTGGAAGTTCACGCCGCGCAATTCTGAGCGCACCTGAATGAGACGCGGGTGAGAGGATAGCAATGTCGCACCGAGTTCTGCTAAAGATCTCTGTATGCGGCCTCTTTGTTCGAACAAGCGCTGGATTTGCGGGGAGCGTGTGGTCTCTGTAGCATTGGCGACTTCACCGTCCCGCTCTAACATTTCGCGGACTAGTTTTGCACGAATTTCTGAATCGGCTCTGCGTTCTCTTGCTGCGATGATACGGCTGTTTAGCTCTGTCAATTGCTGACGATCAAGGGTGACGTTTGAACTGCTGGATTTAAAAATACCTTTTTTTGCACGATATTCGGCCACAGCTGCTTCTGAGGCTTTTACTTCTTTTTTGAAGTCATCAATCAAGCGGGCAAGACGAATTGAGTCATCTTGGCTTTGTAAAACTTTTTCTGAGCGCTGCCATTCTATATAGGCTTTGGCCAAGCCATTAGCGATGGCTTCTGTTTCTTTTGCATCTGAGCTGTGATAGCGAATGCCGATCACTCTTGACTCAGCTAATGGCACAACCTGGATGTCAAGGCTGATCATATCGATGGCGAATTCGCGCTTCACTGCGTCGCTCATATCTTCATATTTAGGCAGGCCTGGGTTTTTAATCATTGAAAGGATGCCGCTGGTTTTCGACTTTAGGCTTTCAAGGAAATCTTCATTTTTCAAAAAACCATATTCGTCGACGACCTTGGCCAGGATATCTCGAGATTGGATGACCTGGATTTGGCTAAAGATAGAAGCTTTATCAACCAACGTGGTTTCAGGGTTTCTGCCGGCAACGGGATTTTGATAACTTGCGACAGGGGCAACCAGAACTCTTGCTTCAGATACATAGCGAGGAGCCATACTGTTTGCGAGAAAGAATGTGCCGAGTGCACAAAGCAAACTGAGCAAGACCATTTTCATCCAAGACTTTTTAATGGCATCGAAGAGGCTACTAATACTGAGTTCGTTTGCGTTTGACATTGTAATTTCCGTTCTAGCTATTCACTGGTGATATCAACCCAAATGGTTTATTCACCAAAACATGACATCTCTTAACCTTAATTAGCTTACCAATGGTTACAGTTCAGTATAAAAGTCGAGAAAACTTTAAATTCGTATAATTTTAGAACAATATTAGATAAATTTTAACTATGTTGCTCCATCTTTACCTTTAAGTTTAATTGTATTTGTATGGGTTTGTAGCGTTATGAGTGTATTTAGGTTTTGCCTATTGATCTCTCTTATGGTCATTTTTTCAGGATGTAGCCATAGAGATGGAGACTTTAAGAACCAATTTGAATTGATTGGTGATCAAGATGTTATTCCTGAGCCGGTTGATCATAGCTCGCGAATAAGTTCCCTTAAAGATAGTGGATTTCGTTTTGGGCTTAGCGAGAGTTTTAGCTCTGAGGAAACTGTTGGCTGGCGCACACGTGTTGCTCATGCCATTCGCCCGAGTAGAATAGATAAAAGTTGGGATACATCCTATACTCATGCTATCCGGGATGAATTTAAATCCGTTTCAAATAATTACAACCCCGTGGAAGTGTACCGGCGTACCGGGCAATGGCCTCTTAGTTATAGTCTTGATACGGGCGACCGCCTTCGTGTGATTGTCTATAGTCAGCGGACATTAACTCGTACTTATACAGTAGATGACAGCGGTTATATTTCTGTGCCTCTTGTTGGACAAGTTAAGGCGCGCGGTGTCAGCACCAAACAAGTTCAGCGCCGTATTGCTGCTCGATTAAAAGCGAAATATTTACGGGATCCCAAAGTTTCAGTTGAAGTTGCAACTTACCGTCCATTTTTCGTGCTTGGACAAGTACAGACAGCCGGGCAATATCCTTATGTGGTTGGCATGACTGCTGAGGTTGCTGCTGCGATTGCTGGCGGATTTACCAGCCGTGCAAATGAGCGCAAGTTCCGTGTCAGCCGGGTTTATAAGGGGCGCCGTTATACTCTACTGGTTTTCAAGAACTTCCCGATTTTTCCAGGTGATACCGTTTATGTGCGAGAAAGATTTTTTTAATTGATTTGCTTTTGCAAGTCATTCATTTGCACTTAAACTTATTTATTTCATGTCATTATGAGATAGTTATATTTCCTCTAGAGCATTTTTTTGATAAAAGAAAATGCTCTAGCGTTTTGTTTTAGCGTTCCTTTTCCCTAAAACCGGTCACCACTTTTAGGCGGAACGCTCTAAATAGAGGGAATATAATACTCATTTTAAAGTTATTTTGATATGCGAGCGTTTTTATGAGCCGGAATTTGCGTATAATCCATTGTTTGCGCGCCCCAGTTGGCGGCTTATTCAGACATGTTGTTGACTTGGCTGTTGAACAATCTTTGGTGGGACATGAAGTGGGGGTCATTTATGACAGCTCTACAGTTAGCCCGTCTATCACTCCGCAACTTGAACTGTTAAATCAGCGGTGCTCTCTTGGTGTTCGATCTGTAAAAATGCCGCGCTTGTTGCATTTCAGTGATTATACAGCTTTTCGTGCTGTGAAAAAATTTGCCCTTGATACGGACGCTCAAATTCTGCATGGACATGGGGCCAAGGGGGGGGCTTATGCGAGACTTGCTTGTTCTTCTTTAAAGAAAAGCAAGACCCCTTGTCTTAGTTTTTATACGCCACATGGTGGCAGTTTGCATTACTCACCCTCGAGTATAAAGGGGAAATTGTTTTTAGGACTGGAACGTACCTTAGCCAAACAAACGAATGGTTTGATTTTTGAGAGCGCCTATTCTTCAAATATTTATCATGATGTTGTTGGCAGAGGTTTTTGCCGAACTAAAGTTATTCCGAATGGCCTTAAAGCTGATGAATTTATTTCTGTTCCCCTTCATCCTGATGCGGCTGAATTTTTGTTTATTGGTGAGCTTCGTCATTTAAAGGGGGTTGATCTTTTACTTGAGGCTTTTGCTTCTCTGTTAAAGGAAACTCCCTCAATTCGACTTGCGATTGTAGGCGACGGCCCGGATATGCAACTTTTTCAGAACCAAGCAGAAAGCCTCTCAATTTCTTCACAAGTTAAATTTCATGGACGGCTGCCTGCCCGTGATGCCTTTGCTCTTGGGGCTGTTATGGTTGTTCCTTCAAGAGCTGAAAGTTTTCCGTATATCGTTCTTGAAGCAGGCGCTGGTTTGAAGCCACTCATTTGTTCTGATGTTGGTGGTATTTCTGAGATTGTAACGGGGACCTCAACAGAACTTATTGTACCTGAAGATGTTGATGATTTATATTCAGCAATGAAACATTCACTTTCTCAACCTGAGAGAATGATGTCACAGGCTGAACAGTTGCAAACATCCATAAAACAGAAGTTTACCATAGAACGGATGGCTTCAGATATTACTGACTTTTATTTATCAGCCCTGAAGAGATAAACTCTCGGCATTTACTCTTCTAAATAACATTGAATTTTACCGAAACTTCCAACTCTTTGCTGTTTTTCATATTCCCTAAACATAACTTGATTATTCCAAACAGCAAAAATTAACTGGGGCAAAACGGCCACTTCTCGCAGATTTGTGACTAAGTTTGATAGTTCCCGTCAAAGAAACCGTGTATTTAACTGATTTTCATAGATTTTTAACTGTTGTACAAACGAATTATTAACTATGTTTTTAAAGATCGAGAGAAATTAATTTTACCTTTAAATATTTTCATTTGTTTGAAGGTTTTTTTTCTTATGGTGAAGCCACTCTCGTGTTTTGAGTTTAGTAAAGCTGCCTTTGGTGGCTCAGTTGCGTAAAGGGGTTGATCGGTATGTCTGATCAGAATCTAAAAGTTGAAAATGAATTTGAAGAAAAAAAAGAGGAACGAACAGCTCCTTGGATTGTAGCTTCAAATGATGATAATCCCAAACTACATAGTTTGAATTTAGGTGAAACCTCTTCGCTTATCTCTCCTATCGTTTTAAATGGCTGTTACCGCCTTCTAGAAATGCTTATTGTTATGGGCATTGGTATTGCTGGCTATTATGCCTATGTTGATCAGGGGAGTTCACTAAACTTCTTCCATTATTTATCTGGTATTTCTATTGTTTGCGTGATGCTTGCCTTTGTTTTACACACTGTGAACGTATACAGCATTCAAGCTTTCAATTCCCCTATTCGCCAAACACCTAAATTATGGCTTGGTGTGACTTTAGTCTTTGCATTGTTTGTCACCGGCTTATTTTTCTTAAAAATGGGTGATACATTTTCACGCCTTTGGTTGGGCGCCTGGTATATTTTAAGTGTTCTTTCTCTCTTATTTGCTCGTTTTGTTTTTGCAGCTGTTCTTAAAGAATGGTGCGCTGAAGGACGTATTTATCGACGGGCTGTTATTGTTGGTGGCGGTGATCCTGGTGTTGCTGTGATTAAGGAGCTTGAAAGTTCTGAAAACACTGACATTCGTATTTGCGGCGTTTTTGATGAACGTAGTGATGATCGCGTTCCTACTCATATTCAAGGCTACCCGAAACTCGGCAATTATGATGAGCTTGTAGAGTTTGGCCGGAAATCTAGAATTGACCTTTTAATTGTGACACTGCCTCTTACAGCTGAAGGTCGGATTATGAGTGTCTTGAAAAAATTATGGGTGCTGCCGGTTGATATTCGTCTTGCCGCACACACGACCAAACTAAGATTTCGTCCTCGTGCATACTCTTATATTGGCAATGTTCCGTTTATAGATATTTTTGATAAACCGATGGCTGATTGGGACTTTGTTCTTAAATGGATGTTTGACAAAGTGGTTGCCATTCTAGCGCTTATTCTTTTATCTCCTATTATGCTTGCTGCTGCGATTGCTGTGAAATACACCAGCAAAGGCCCGATTATTTTCAGACAAAAGCGCTATGGTTTTAATAATGAGCTGATTGAGGTTTATAAATTTCGCTCCATGTATACTGACATGTCTGACGCTGATGCATCTAAGCTTGTTACTAAAGATGACCCGCGTGTAACTCCTGTTGGTCGTTTCCTTCGCAAAAGCAGTATTGATGAACTCCCGCAGCTTATTAATGTTTTAAAAGGTGAGCTCTCTATTGTTGGCCCTCGGCCACATGCTCTCTCTGCTAAAGCTGCTAGCCAAAGTTATCATGATGTTGTTGATGGTTATTTTGCTCGTCACAGAGTGAAGCCAGGCATCACTGGCTGGGCCCAAATTAACGGCTGGCGAGGTGAGACTGACACGGAAGAGAAAATTCAAAAACGTGTTGAGCATGACCTTTACTACATAGAAAACTGGTCCATCTTCTTAGATCTCTATATTATGCTTTGCACGCCATATAGCTTGCTTTTTGATAAAGACAATGCGTATTAAGTTGAGTTTAACATGAGCGTTACCACAACATTTGATCAACAACATATAGCTCTCTCGAACAGGCTTCATCAGGCGCTGTATTTATTTGTTTGGCTAACGTTCTTTTTAAATGCCATTGTTATCAAAGAGCCAGCACCATGCGATCTATTCATGATGGTCTTTGTGGTCATCATGCCACTTTTTGGCATGGTTCGCATTCTTCCTCTACACGCTCTTTTTCTTGCCTGCTGGGCCATCATTATAGCAGGTGGGTTTATTGCAGCAGGGACACATGAGTTCTATTATGTCTCTGTTAAGCACATGGTTATTTCACTATATCTAGCGGTGTTTTCTGTTGCTTTAGCGGCCTTTGTATCAAAAGCCCCTGAACAGAATTTAAAAGTCATTTGGAATGGCTATGTCTGCGGGGCCATCATTGCGGCGCTTGCAGGGATTGTTGGTTATTTTAATTTATTCCCCGGCGCCTTTGAACTCTTTACTAAATTTCAACGCGCCAGCGGAACCTTTAAAGATCCGAATGTATTGGGCCCTTACCTTGTGCCAGCTTTTCTTTATTGTCTCCATATACTTCTTACTAGAAACTTCAGAGATGGCCTCATCGCAACTGCTTTAATGGGTTTATTTCTCTTTGCTATTTTGATGAGTTTTTCCAGAGGAGCTTGGATGCTCTTTGCATTTTCAAGTGCTTTTTATATTTGTTTCTTTTTCTTCACAGCACGAGACAACAGACAACGAGTTAAAACCATCACTCTTTGCCTCCTAAGCCTTATTGCATTTATTGGCATTATTGCTGTTGCCCTGCAATCCCCAAAGGTTCAAGCATTATGGAGTGAGCGAGCTTCATTAAATCAAAGCTATGATGTTGGAGATCAGGGGCGTTTCGTAGGACATAAAAAAGCTGCCAAGATTATTTCCGAGAACCCAATCGGCATTGGCGCGCTTTATTTTGGTTATTTTTACCATCATGAATTGCCACATAATTTATATTTAAGCATGTTCTTAAGCACTGGCTGGATTGGCGGTGCACTGTTTTTATTCTTAACGGGAGCCACGCTTTATTTTGGTGCGAAGATAATGCTTAGAGAGAGCCAGTGGATGCATTACCACGGCATTGCTTATTGTACATTTGTTGGTTTGGCAGTGGAGAGTTATATTATTGACAGTGACCACTGGCGGTTGCTGTATATTTTAATGGGGCTTATTTGGGGAGCCTATGGTTACTATCAATATGAGGATCGTTCGTTGAAAAAACAATCCTCCGCTCTGGCTGCTTAGCGCTAGTTAAAGAACTTTAGCGCTTCTTGTTCCCACTTGTTTATCCAGTCACTTTTACACTCACCATATGCATGGCTATCGCCTGGATGTTTTAACTGGCATTCTGTTTTTAGATTTTGATATTTTAGCGCGATATCCTGGTGCAGACGAAGATAGTCTCTGAAAGCTAAGTGCCGTGCTATTGCGGCATCGTTTTCTTGAAAGCAATGAACTTGAAATAAGCGCTTGCCTGCCTCGGCATCATCTTTATATGCGTATCTACGACCAGAAATTCCGTTTTCATGGCACCAAACGTATCCAATGGCTTCAACATTGCTTTGGACCTTATCAAGTTCATCCAAGTTTTGGACAACTCCTAGAAGGTCAATGATGGGCTTTGAGTTAATGGTAGAGATTGCAGTTGAACCAATATGATGAGCTGCGCTTAAGTTCTCCCCTATGGCAACCTTTAATTGGGCCATTTCATCTTCTGCTATATCTGGCCAGAATGGATCATGGGGGACTAGTTGAACTTCAATTGGTTTCGGCATTTGTTATCAGCTCGCTCAATAAATTCAATTTTTATACTTATATTCAAATTTATTATTCAAGTTCAACTAATTTATTTGTAAGAACAGAAATATTAAGGGATTTTTTAAACAAAGTTCAATTTATGAGACTTTCTCATTCAGAGAGTTGATAGATTATCGTTATTATAGAACATGCTTACATGTCACTTGGATAAGAGATTAGTCTTTTAAAAGTTACACAATCATTTTGTTAGATTTTAAGTGACCCTGATAACTTTGTTCACCTTTTCACTTTGGCTCCGTCGCTAATAACTTTGGTTTCAGAATGATAATAGTGATGTGCCCAAAGAATTAGATTGCTGCAGACAATATAAAAAATCACTCCAGCGATTAAAGATTTGATTAATGTGGACCCAATTTTTTTTATGTTCTCTTTGTTCATTAGCCATACTCTTTATTCGTGCTGCAGCCCCTCTCTCTATCTTAAACCTTAATGATCAGTAGGAACAGATCTGCTTTTTTGACTAAACTGAGGAGAGGAACTCTAAGAGCTGTGGTAAGCTTTCGAGGAGTGAAAGCAGCTTCGTTTGTGAGAGATATCTAACTTGCTGTATTAATTTGGAAAGAATGGTCGGAGCGATAGGATTTGAACCTACGACCCCTGGTCCCCCAGACCAGTGCGCTAACCGGGCTGCGCCACGCTCCGACAAGATAAGGAATTAACCAGCATCAATAATGATTGCCACTAGACCTTTTCTCAATTTTTATGGCCAATCGTCAAGTGATATTTTTTAAATTCAGGAAGTTATGCGTTCGTGATTTTAGATCGGTTTTTAAGCAAATATTTTTCTGCATTCATCAACTTCATCTAGAATTGAGAGTAGCACTTTTTGCTTCGGGTCTAACTTAGCTGAAAAACCTTCCTTTTTAATTGCCACTTTTAAATGTGTGTTGGCAATTTTTTCTGATGGATTTTCTTCTGTCTTAGCATTCAAAAGAATTGCTGTATCACCAGTGTTTTCACCGGCAAAACTTTTAACATAATCAATTCCTTCACGCTTGAAGATTTGCTGAACACCGCGAATGGTGAAACCTTCTCCATATAAAAGATGACGAATAGCTTTGAGAAGCTCAATGTCAGCAGGGCGATAATATCTACGACCACCGCCACGTTTCATAGGCCGGATCTGAGTAAACTTACTTTCCCAGAAACGAAGCACATGTTTTGGTATATCAAGGTCTGTTGCAACTTCACTAATGGTGCGTAAAGCATCAGATGACTTTTTCATTTCTCTCTCTCACGGCTATTCCAAGCGCTTATGGCGCTTGGGCCTCCGAAGGGCGGGGCTTGCCCCGGGCAGCTTGGCTGCCATGTCCCTCAGCCCGAAAAGGGCAGAGCTCCTTCTTCGGATAGCTCACTTTCTTCACTTACATTTATTCCAAGTGCTTATGGCGCCTGGGCTTCCGAGGGGCGGTGTTTCTTACGATCAACTTATCTGCGCTCGCTAAACAACTCCGCTCAGGCTGATCTTGTACTCCAGGCAGCTTGGCTGCCATGTTATGCTCCCTTAAATCGGAGAGAATTTCCCCTTCGTATAAAACAAACCTATTCTGTTACTCTCACGGCTTTTATTAAGAGTGATTATTTTTTCTTTTTGGTTCTTTTGCTGCGTGCTTTCATGCTTGCATCGATACGATTTTTCATGATGGCGCTTGGTCTGAAAACTAAAACTCGTCTTGGTGTGATTGGCACTTCTTCACCCGTTTTTGGATTACGTCCGATGCGTTGTTTTTTTTCACGCACACCAAAGGAGCCAAAAGAAGATAGCTTTACTTGCTGGCCTTCTTGCAAGCTATTGCTAATTTCAGCAAGAACGAGTTCCACCAAGTCTGCGGATTCATTTCGCGGCAAACCTATGCGTTTGACAACTGCCTCTGCCAGGTCTGCGCGAGTTAATGTTTTCTCGCTCATCGCTTGTCCCTCTTATTGATTTGACTCTCTGGTTGAAATGCTAATCTAAGGTAGATGAATTGGTCAATGGGCAATTGCAATTTTTGTTGTAAATTTCGGGATTTAGCTATGATTTGTGGTATTTTTTCTTGTTATGAGGCAGCATTTAATACAATTCTTAGCTCAAGGTGGCATCTTCGTTTATATTTGGCATAAAACCGGATGGCCCTGAGGGTATGCTGATTACCAACGAACCAGAACTGCACCCCACGTGAAACCACCACCCATTGCTTCAAGTAAGACCATGTCACCTTGTTTTATTTTTCCAGTTTCAACTCCATAATTCAGGGCAAGTGGAATTGAAGCTGCGGATGTGTTGCCATGATCAGCCACTGTCATAATGACCTTTTCAAAGGGTAAGCCAATTTTTTTAGCTGTTCCGTTCAAGATCCGCTCATTCGCCTGATGGGGGACAAACCAATCAATATCAGCAATTGTTAAATTGGCTTGTTCCAATGTCTCTTTAATCACATCAGAAATATTAGTTACAGCATGACGAAAAACTTCACGGCCATTCATTCGTAAGTGGCCTGTGGTTTTTGTGCTTGATGGTCCACCATCTACATAGAGCTTATCTCTATAGCGGCCGTCAGAGCGTAATTTTGAAGTTAGTATTCCTCGTTGATTTTCATCACCCACTGGCTCTGATGATACGACAACGGCGCCAGCGCCATCACCGAACAAAACACAGGTTGTTCTATCTTCCCAATCGAGAATACGTGAGAAAGTTTCAGCGCCAATAACCAAAATATTCTTTGCCTGACCAGATCTAACATATTGATCAGCTGTGGTGAGCGCGAATACAAAACCTGAGCAAACCGCTTGCATATCAAATGCTGCGCCATCAGTAATGCCGAGCTCGGCTTGTATGGTCACAGCAGTTGCTGGAAAGGTTTGATCTGGAGTGGAAGTTGCCAGAATAATGAGATCAATCTCATCAGCTTGCATTTCTGCCCGCTCCAACGCTTGCTTTGCCGCTTTTAAAGCAAGGTCAGAGGTTATTTCATTTTCAGCTGCGATGTGGCGCGCTTTGATACCAGTTCGTTCCCTAATCCATTCATCAGATGTATCGACCATCTTTGACAAATCTTCATTCGTTACTTTGTTTTCTGGTAGGTAGCCGCCTACAGAGCGGATTATGGATTGAAACTGAGACAATTTACGCAACCTTTAATTCTATATAGTGGGGCTAACCCCATTTATTCTTTTTGATTTCTTATTCGTTTATTTGTTCTTTTTCTGAAGCGGTTTCGCTTTTTGCTAAAATGGGCTTAGCTTCTTTTGCCAGATCATTTGCTAAAAGCTCATGTGATTTCTCAATATCCTTAGAAAGCCGCTCAACCAACTTATTCGATGCCATGTCATAGCCAAGATCTATGGCACTTGCAAAACCTTTTGCATCCGTTCCGCCATGACTTTTTATAACCAACCCGTTTAAGCCTAAAAAGACGCCGCCATTCATGCCACGCGGGTCCATTTTACGCTTTAATGCGCGAAACCCATTAGAAGCAATCAGAGCTCCTAATTTAGTGATGAGTGTTCTTGTCATTGCGTCTTTGATGTAGGTGCCGATTTGTTTTGCGGTCCCCTCAGCTGTTTTTAGTGCAATATTTCCGGTAAAGCCTTCTGTCACCACAACATCAACAACTCCGCGGCCTAAGTCATCTCCTTCGACAAAGCCATGATAATCAAATGGCAAATCAGAATTCTTTAAAACATTCGCGGCTTTTTTGATTTCATCCAGACCTTTGATTTCTTCAACACCAACATTCAAGAGACCAATTAATGGACGTTCTTTTGCAAATAAAGCCGTTGCCATCGCAGAGCCCATAACAGCGTTATCTACTAGCTGTTGAGCATCTGCTCCAACATTCGCCCCAACATCCAGTACGATGCTTTCCCTGCGTACAGTTGGCCACAGAGCTGCAATTGCAGGGCGCTCTACGTCAGCGACTGTTCTCAGGCAAATTTTAGCCATGGCCATTAGGGCGCCTGTGTTGCCTGCTGAGATGCAGACATCGGCTTCCCCTTTTTTCACAGCTTCAATTGATTTCCACATACTGGAATTTCGTTTACCACGCCTTAGGGCCTGGCTGGGTTTTTCACCCATTTCAACCGAAATATCTGTGTGGATGATTGTTGATCTTTTTAAAAGATTTGGGAATTTATTTAATTCTGGTTGCACTTTGGCTTCATCACCAAAAAGCAAATATTGTGTATTTGGGTGATGGGTAAGAGATCTATTTGCGCCAGCAATTACCATTTCTGGCCCGGCATCCCCCCCCATGGCGTCCAAAGATATACGTAGTGGCGCAGTCATTAATTATTCACCTTAATTTAGCCAGACCATTTTAACTTTGATCATGTGAGGCTTATTAAATGTTTGCGCCTCAAAACGCCAAATTTACACTTTCAAATTTTTAAAATCCCAAGCAATTAGCCTCGATATTAAGTGAGCTCACTTAATAATCCATCTCTGGTAACCCACTTAAGGCCTAACTGCTTTTCATGAAGGTAGATTGAACATTTTATACCTGATCCAGGTTTTTCAGTTCAATAGTTCCCCCTGATAACACTATTTTTATAATCATTTTTTATGAACTGGCCAACATAAAGGTTCCTCGCTAGTAGACAAGCCCCTTTTATGCTTTAGCGCTCAAAACTGTGCTGTTTTTCTATTTTGAGTTGTAAAACACCTCAATCTTTATTTTTTAGAACTTTTAAGGCCGCAAAGGGATTTGGCTTTTCCTCATCTGCTGTTTCATTATTTTCCCATTCAAAAACTTCGCCTTCTTTCCTTGGAAATTGCTCGATTGCGATCATGAAGTTTTCATAAATGATTTGGCCAATGTTAAATTCTTCTTTTTCATAAAACTCAATAATTTCATCAATATAATCAATTTCTAATTCAGGAGACTTGTCTGGGTCATTTTGATTGCTTGGCCAAAATTCAGTTTTGAAACTCTCGTTTATTTTGCACTTCACTGGCTCAAGTGAAAGCGCGCTTAACTGTGTGATCTCAGCATTAATTTCTGCTGTCAGGCGATAGCGGTTTTTGTGAAGTGCTTTTAACTGCCAATGGCACTCAAATGCGTCAAAAGCACTCAAATCCAGCTCTTTGATAAAAAATGTTTTTTGCGCTTCATCAAGCTCAAGAGTTCGTTCTATTCCACTGTCACCAATATCTTTTATTGGTATGACAAGGTTGATAGGCCCTAGAAAATTTTCAGTAAAAGACATTTTTTCTCTCTGTAGTCATTGTTAAATCAATATTTCTCCCTGCCGTAACCTTTAAGGCTCAACGAAGGTGAAATTTGCTGTCTCTATATCATGAAATGGAACCGAGTTAAGATAATTATGAACAGCGATCATATAGTTTGATAAATCATTTGAACGCTCGTCACCACTGTTCATACTTTGAAATATATGATGACTAAGTGCTTTCATGATTTTTTGCTTTTTGCCTAAGCGCAAGCCTTTTTGATAATCAGCTGAGCGTTCATAAAATCCAGCAATAAGTTTGTTTATTTTTTCCGTTTCACTGGCATCTTTTGGAGCTGCTTCCTTATAATGCAATTCCAACTCCTCCACCAGGATTTCAGTTAGTAGTTCACTAATTTGCTTTTCATTATCTTCATGGCGTAACCGCTCTAAAACCAAGCAGATGTGAATGCAAAGCATCTCATAGCGCCCTAAAACAGAATCCGTGACTTGATATGCGTGATAAAAATGAGGGTGCAAAGACTGCTCAGAGGCTAATAAAAAGAGATTTTTGGCGTTTTGCCTTTTCTCTGCCCGATTTTTCAGCCATTTGAACATGATGCTATCTCTTGTTCCGCTTCATTCTTAAGTTTATACAGGCATAGCTAGCTTGCATTTAAGGCTAACTCAAGGTATCAGTTTAATCAGTGGTTTAGGTTTCATGATTTTTTATATTTTTGGGCTAACCCCACAAACTTATTGGTAAAATATTATGTCTGCAGAGACCACAAAAAACAACAAGCTGCAATCTATACAATCTATACTGGGAGCTATTGGCGTGAAAAAATCACAAAAAAGCGGTCTTGATGATCATTTTGATCCTCTTGAAACACAAGATCGTCCTTGTGGCGTCCAATCTGCTACATCAGAG
Organism: Methyloligella sp.; assembly: GCA_021604645.1. Taxonomy (GTDB): domain Bacteria; phylum Pseudomonadota; class Alphaproteobacteria; order Rhizobiales; family HXMU1428-3; genus HXMU1428-3. Next base: position 71,887 of record BQJJ01000015.1, on the reverse strand, counting down.
GGACTTCATCGCAGAGATATTTTGAGCCTTTTGGGTAAAGGTGCTGTTGCTGCACTGGCCCTTGGTACGGTTTCCGCTTGCTCCTCTCAAATTTCACAACATGGTCATTTGCTTACAGAGGCTGACTTGGCTCAAGTGCAAGTTGGTATGTCCAAACAACAAGTCAAATTCTTGCTTGGCACACCTGATACAACAGCAACTTATACGGGCGATGTGTTTTATTACATTTCTTCAAAAATGGAAACAAAATCATTTTTGCCGGCTAAAGAGATTGATCGCCGGGTTGTGGCCGTTTATTTTGCGCCGCAGATTGATACGGTTAAACGGGTTGCTCATTACGGCCTACAAGATGGTAAAGTCATTGACTTTATTACGCGCGAGACACCGTCTCATGGTCAGGAAGCTGGTTTGATCAATCAATTATTCCGCGGTCTTGGTGCCAAGACAAATGTGTTTGGGAATTAAGAAATTAGATTTTTAGTTTTTTTCTCATGTTTTATCTCTCACGGCCATTCCTCGCTACGCTCGAGCCTACGAGGTGCGGCGCTAAGCGCCGGACGCCCCTGGCGTCATGTCCTACTGCCCTGAAAAAGGGCAGTACTCCTTCTTCGGATCTCTGGATCAAGTTTTAATTAGTTTTTGTCCCTAACGAGCTACTCCACAACGGTGAGTAAAAAGCCGTCATAGCCTTTTTCGCCGACGGTTTGGATCGCCGTTGATGAGACACCTGATCGCTTCGAGATGTACTCATTTCCCTTTTGCACACCCTTTACCATCTCATCATCTGTGTCCATATTGATGACCTCGCCTTCACGCACCACATTGTCTGTAATAATGACAGTGCCTTTGCGAGAGAGCTTTAAAGACAAATCAAGATAGTTCGGGATATTTTCTTTATCCGCATCAATGAAGACGAAATCAAATGGCTCAGAATTTTCTCTAATCAAATCCTGCAAACTTGATAATGCTGCTCCTTGGCGCAATTCTATTTTCCCCTCAAGGCCAGCTTGCTTGAAGTTGTCGCGAGAGACATCAGCGTTTTTTTGCTCATATTCCAAGGTGATCAATTTGCCATTTTCCGGCAAAGCTCTTGCCATGCAAATAGCGCTAAACCCAGCCAATGTGCCAATTTCTAAAACTCTCTTGGCTCCGGATATCTGCACTAATAATTCCAGATATTTTCCAAAGGCATCTGAGATAGCGATGGGAGGTAATTCAGCGTCAATCGCTGACTGTCTTACTTTATCTAAGATATCGTCTTCAGGTAGGAGCAAATTGTTGTAATAATTATCTACGGCAGTCCATTGGGATAGAGACATTTTTTAGGCTCCTTCGGTTGCCCACCAGCAACCGTCGCTGATACGCATGACTATAGGTTATATTTTTTTGCACTGGCTAATGCCAAATTTAAGCACCATATGCCGCATTTAAACTCAAAAAGCCAAACAACAATATGTTACGGGTATTTTCTCTTAAGTAAGCTCCGTAAATTGCCACACCATATCCAACAGCTCACAAGTGTAATAATTGTAAGACTATTCAAAACCCAGCTTAATCATTATTAAGCTGGGTTTTGATTGCATCGATATCACCCAACACCCAAAGTTCAGAGATTTTTTGATTTTGGATTGTGAAAAAAGCCGCACCATTCCATTGAACTAGTTTTTGTGTGGGTTTGTATCCTAAAAAACTATTCTGGTGAATGCCTTTAAAAACCATTTGAGCTGCAACTCTATTTTCTGTGATGATTAGATCCTCGATGATACATTTATAGTCACCCAAAGCTTTATGGATAGACCTCATATAATCTACGAAGCCATCTATGCCGACTTTTTCTTCCCCCAAAGATCCTCTGAAAATAAAGTCTTCAGTCAGAATTTTATGAGCTGTACTCTCATCTGCTTTGTTCCACACATCATAATAAAACTGCTCAACCAGTTGTTTTGGAAGTGTTTTACTCATGATTTCCATTACTCTTTTTTGCGCTACAGATACCTCTAGAAAGGAGCCAGTTCACAGTCATTCTTTCCTAGAAAACTTTCTACATAAAATAAATGACTTAAATTTTTTTGAGTTTTAGGTTAAGTATTTTTTTTCATAGTGATTTTCACGTTCAGATTTCAGCATTCCAGCGGTTTCATCCATAAACTTGTTTCTATCGTCTCTGGTTTTAAAAACCCAAATACAAACTGTATCTTTGCTATGATAAATCGCCTTTAACTCATCATCTATTTCACATATCTCCTGCGGCATATCTACTTTAATACAGTACATTGCTTTATCACTCCCACTCAATGGTTCCGGGGGGTTTTGAGGTGATGTCGTAGACGACGCGATTGACGCCGCGAACTTCGTTGATGATGCGGGTTGAGACGCGGCCCAAGAAGTCGTGTTCGAAGGGATAGTAGTCTGCCGTCATGCCGTCTGTCGATGTGACAGCTCGTAGCGCAAGAACATAATCATAGGTTCTTGCGTCCCCCATCACGCCAACGGAGCGAACTGGTAAGAGCACGGCGAAAGCTTGCCAGATCTCATCATAGAGCCCGGCTTTTTTAATTTCATCTAAATAGACAAAATCTGCTTTGCGAAGGATATCAGCTTTTTCTTGCGTGATATCACCCGGGATACGAATGGCTAATCCTGGTCCTGGGAATGGGTGCCGTCCGATGAATGCGTCTGGCAAGCCCAGTTCGCGGCCAAGGTCGCGCACTTCGTCTTTGAACAATTCACGCAAAGGTTCTACCAACTGCATGTTCATGCGCTCTGGAAGGCCGCCAACATTATGGTGCGATTTGATGGTCACTGAGGGACCGCCTGTGAATGATACACTTTCAATCACGTCTGGATAAAGGGTGCCTTGCGCCAAGAAATCAGCGCCGCCAAGTTTATTGGCTTCCTCTTCAAACACATCAATAAAAAGTTTGCCGATGATTTTGCGCTTTTTTTCTGGGTCTGAAACGCCAGCGAGTTCGCCTAAGAATTTATCCTTCGCATCAACATGAACAAGCGGGATGTTATAATGATCTTTAAACAGCTTCACCACTTGTGTCGCTTCGTCCATGCGCAACAGCCCATGATCGACAAAGATACAATTCAACTGATCGCCGATTGCTTCATGCAACAGGACGGCTGCCACAGAGCTATCAACACCGCCTGATAATCCGCAGATAACCCGCTTATCACCAACTTGCGTTCTGATTTTGACGATTTCGCTTTCTCTGAAAGCCGCCATCGTCCAATCACCTTTGCAGCCTGCAATTTTGTGAATGAAGTTTTGGATAATTTTTGCGCCGCCAATCGTGTGCATTACTTCCGGGTGGAATTGCACCGCATAAAATTTGCGCGTTTCATCACTGATTGCTGCATAAGGAGCGCCTTCAGATTTTGCGATGATGTCAAAGCCCTCAGGCAACGCCGTCACCCGATCCCCATGGCTCATCCACACGCGTAGCGTGTTTTTAATTTGCTCGCTCGGTGTTTGGGGTGTTTGTTCTGTGGTGTCTGAGGCATCTGTAGTAGCTGCTTTAGAGAACTCTTCTACGCCTTCAAAGAGGGGAGAGCTTGCTACGATTTCTATGTCGGCTCGTCCGAATTCTTGATGATCGTGTGTCTCGACCTTACCGCCCAACTGAGCCACCATGGTTTGCTGGCCATAGCAGATGCCTAGAATTGGAATACCGGCTTTAAATATGGCTTCCGGGGCTCTTGGTGTGTCACTATGTGTAACGCTTGCTGGTCCGCCTGAGAGGATCACCGCTTTGGGGTTTAGCTTCTCAAATGCTTCAACAGCAGCATTAAAAGGAACGATTTCCGAGTACACACCGGCCTCACGTACCCGCCGCGCAATGAGCTGGGTGACCTGGGAGCCAAAATCAATAATTAGGATATTCTCTGTCATGGGAGGGTGTTACGTCAAAATGACGAATTTTTCAATGGTTTTATAGCAATTATAGTCTGTTATGCCAATTCATGCTTTAAGCGCCCATATTCAATTTTGGGGCAGCGGTTCATAACCACCCTCATTCCATTCGCTTCTGCAAGCTTTGCAGCTTCCTTATCTTCTACCCCTAACTGCATCCAGATAACCTTTGGCTTAGGAGAGATTTTTATAGCCTCCTCAACAATGCTGAACACCGCATCGCTTTTTCTAAAAATATCGACCATATCAATTTGATGGTCAACATCGCCTAGAGTGGCAAAGACTTTTTGCCCTGCGATTTCTTGCCCTGCAAGACCTGGATTGATGGGAAAAACCTTATAGCCTGCGTTCAATAGATATCTTAGAACTTCGTTTGAGGGTCTTTCAGTTTTATTGCTTGCGCCAACAAGGGCGATGGATTGAACTTCTTTTAAAATTTGGCTCAGATAGGCATCATTATACGCGCTGTGATTTATATTTGTTACCTTAGCTGCCTGAGTTTTCTTAAGTGCGCGCTCGCGTGTTTTTCTTCGTTTTGTTTTTCGACTTGTTCTCACAGCGCGATCTACCTACTATTTATTGATTTTCTGATGGCCAGTTAGGTTTTTTCTTTTCAATAAATGCTTCCATGCCGCAAGCCGCATCTGGCATCATTAGATTATCAACGATGGTTTCCCCCATCACTTTGTAAGCTTGCTCAAGTGAGAGCTCTACTTGTTTGTAAAATGCTTGTTTACCCAGCGCAATGACAGTGCGTGAACGCATGGCCGCTTTGACTGCAAAATCCTCAGCTGTTTCAGCAAGAGTTTCTTTTGTCACAACTCGGTTCAATAACCCAAGGGTTAAGGCTCTTTCTGCATCTATTCGCTCGCCCAGCATCAACATTTCTAACGCGGCTTTTCTTGGGATGTTTCGCGACAATGCCACTTGAGGTGTTGAGCAAAACAGGCCTGCATCAATTCCATTTACTGCAAAGATTGTGCTGTCTTCAGCAATTGCCAGATCACAACTGGCAACCAATTGACAACCGGCTGCGGCTGCCACGCCATGAATTTCAGCAATCACTGGTATGGGAAGTTTGGCTAAAGTCAGCATCATTTTTGTGCAGGTTGCAAAGAGTTCATCAAAGTAGGCTTTGCCTTTGTCATCATCGCCGCGATGACTTTGCATTTCTTTTAAATCATGCCCAGCGCAAAAACCTTTGCCGCTTCCTTTGATGATTAACGCTTTGATTGTGTGATCATCAGTTATTGGATCAAGAGCTTCTTGAAAGGCATTTAACATATCTAACGAGAGTGCATTTAATGTTTTGGGACGGTTCAGAGTGATATGCAATGTTGTTCCCTTTTGCTCTTTAAGCAAAAAAGGGGTTTCTTTCTTTGTTTCTTCAGCAACATTTGCACTTGCAGTATCAGTCATGCCCTCTTCCCTTACTCTATCTCTCTTTAGTTCACCTCTTTATACATCTGTATGATCAATTCTGTTTTTCAAGAATGGAAATAAAGAAGCCGTCTGTATTGTGGGTGTTTGGTGTGAGCGTTAAATAGGTTTCATCACCATTGGCAGAGTTTAACTCAGCATTGTTTCCAGATTGTTGCCATTGGTCTTTAAACTTAATCGGTTTAAAGACTGGTGTTTCTTCTATGAAGGCTTCTATCTGTTCTTTGTTCTCTGAGGGGAGCAGTGAGCAAGTGACATAGACTAATTTTCCTCCAGGTTTCACATGGTCGGCCGCTTTTCTCAAAACTTCGTGTTGCTCTGTTTGGCGGTCTGCCAATGATTTTTCTGATAATCTCCATTTCGCATCCGGATGGCGCCGCCAAGTGCCTGTTCCCGTGCATGGCGCATCAACCAGTACAATATCCATGTTGTTTTTGAGCATTTCAAGTTGAGCTTCGTTGCCTGCTTCTAAGGTTTGCACGTTACGGCATCCAGCTCGTTTTAGGCGCTCGAAAATTGGGCGAAGGCGATGCTTATCAGCATCATAGGCGTGGATTTGCCCTTTGTTTTTCATGATTGCGCTTAATGCTAACGTTTTACCTCCTGCGCCGGCGCAATAATCTAAGACTTGATCACCCTCTTTGGCATTTGTCAGAAGGCTTGCTATTTGAGATCCTTCATCCTGGATTTCAAACCATCCCTTACCGTGCTCTGCATCAGCTTCTATGTTGGGTGATTTTTTATCCTTTGTACCTGCTGGCAATCTCACGCCAAACGGAGAAAAGGTTGTCTCTCTGGCATTATATTTTGAGAAAGCATTTAGGAGTTTTTCTCGTTTTGATTTGAGGGCATTTACTCTTATGTCAATCGGCGCCCTACTTAACATAGCGCCCGCTTCTTTTTCGAAACCTGTTTTGAACTGAGCGCTTATGGTATTATAGAGCCACTCTGGAATATTCGCATTAACCCAGGCTGGTGCAACATCTTCTTTTTTCGTGGTCAGTGCTTTTTGCTCTTTTTCGGTGATCGCACCTGGGGCGAATTTATCACCTTCAAAGCTTTGAGATAGAGCATCGACCTCTTCTCCCCAATTGTAAACAGCACCGGCTAAGACTAATGACCTTGGGCTGTCATCATCCATAGCCCAGGCCAGTGAAGATTTATTTCGCAGTATATCATGGACGAGATTGCCGATGGCGGCTCTATCTTTACTACCAGCGAAACGGTGAGCTCGCCCCCATTCCGCTAACGCATTTTTTGCAGGAAGGTGACGTTCCTCAATGAGTTGAAGAACGTCGATTGCAGCGCTTAAGCGGCCTGGGAGTTTCATATTATTGTTCCGTTTTTTTACATGACGGCTAATCCAAATCGGCCCCACATAACCATCAATAGGACATTGGAGGCGGCGAATGCATAAAACCGCATTAGTATATTATTATTGCTGACATGAATGATGGCATGCAGAAGACGTAAACCAACATAGCCCCATGCACAATAAAGAAATGTGCTGTCTGCAAGATTGGTAATCATCAACAACCCTATTAACAGATAAAACAAAACAGGTATTTGGAATTGATTATGATAAGAATTGCCAACTTTTGTGGCTTTTTCCGTCCAATTCGGCTGTCCGAGCGCTACATCCTTTGGATGAACTTTGCCAGATTTAATCGATTTCACCCGTAAAAATGCCATTGCTAACAATAAAACAAAGGTAATAGCGACTTGAACGAATAGTGGGGGTAGTAATTCCATATTTTTTTCCTCAATTTTTAAGTATGCAATGTTTTTAGGCATAGAAAGCAATGGCAAAACGAATCCACATTGCCATTAGGATGAAACTTGAAATAGTGAAAAAAACGGTGCGCATAACATTTTGCGAGATGAAGATATGAAAGATGTAATGAAGGATGCGGCTAATTACATAGCCCCAAGCCAAATAGAGTTGTAGTTGATCGTCTGTTTTGGTGACCACTTGTAATATCACTAGCGCGATGAATAAAACTGGCATTTCAAATTGACTGAGAAAATTACTATCGGCCCTTGTGGCTTTTTCTGGCCATTCTACTTTTCTAAGCGGTATGTCATCTTCATTCACTCTTTTTGAAAAGATTTCAACAATGCGAAATCTGACTAATGTGAACATCACTAAAAAGGTCAAGGCAATTTGCACCAACAATGGCGTGATTAAACTCATTCTATTCTCTCCCTCAACAAAATATTTACCGTCTGAGAGATTAAACTACGTCAGTAACTTTAATTTTACAAGTCTCTTTTTGTGAGATGGTTTTCACGCACAAAAAAAGCCGCCCATTTGCATTTGAAATGTACGGCTTTTTTACAAGGAAAGACAGGCAACTTATTTGTTTAAGAGGAGCCTGGATAATTTGGACTTTCCCTTGTGATTGTCACATCATGAGCATGACTTTCACGAAGAGATGCGCTTGAAATGCGCACAAACCTTGCTTTTTGTTGCATTTCTTTGATTGTGGCAGCGCCGGTGTATCCCATTGCAGCTCTTAGGCCGCCGACCATTTGGTGGAGCACTGAGCCAACAGGGCCTTTATAAGGCACCTGGCCTTCAATACCTTCAGGAACGAGCTTGAGTTGATCGTTGACTTCTTGTTGGAAATAGCGATCAGCTGACCCTCTTGCCATTGCGCCAACAGAGCCCATACCTCTATATGATTTATAAGAGCGGCCTTGATATAGGAAAACTTCGCCTGGGCTTTCATCAGTTCCCGCCAGGAGTGAGCCCACCATCACGCAATCAGCACCAGCTGCGAGAGCTTTGGCCATATCACCTGAGAATTTAATACCGCCATCTGCAATCACCGGAATGCTATGTTTATTGGCGACTTCAACGGCCTCTACGATTGCTGTCAATTGTGGCACGCCAACGCCTGCAACAATTCTTGTCGTACAGATAGAACCGGGACCGATGCCGACTTTTACCGCATCTGCGCCAGCGTCTATTAAGCCCTTTGTACCCTCGCCAGTGGCGACATTGCCTGCGATGACCTGGATGTCACCTGAAATGTCTTTAATCCGACTAACAACATCAAGAACTTTTTTAGACTGGCCGTGTGCAGTATCAACCACGATGATATCAACACCTGCATCTAGCAAACGCTCTGTGCGCTCATAACCATCATCACCAACGGTTGTGGCAGCTGCCACTCTTAGGCGGCCTTGTTCATCTTTGGTGGCGTCTGGGTGTAGTCTTGCCTTTTCAATATCTTTTACAGTGACAAGGCCTGTGCAATGGTAATCATCGTTGACCACAAGCAGCTTTTCAATGCGGTGTTGGTGAAGCTGACGTTTTGCTTCATCCATATTCACATTTTCTTTGATGGTAACCAGTTCCTTGGTCATCAATTCTGATACGGGCTGTTCTTTTTTATCAGCAAAGCGAACATCTCTATTGGTTAAGATGCCCACTAATTTTCCTGATTTTTCAACAACAGGCACACCGGAAATGCGGTGACTATCCATTAAATTTAGCGCATCACTTAAAGTATCTGTTGGCTCAATGGTGACTGGATTAACGACCATGCCTGATTCGAACTTTTTAACTTTGGCAACTTCTGCTGCTTGTTCGGCTGGTGTGAAATTCCGGTGAATTACCCCTAGACCGCCGGCTTGTGCCATTGCGATGGCCATATTGCCATCTGTCACGGTGTCCATTGCTGAAGAGATAATCGGTATATTCAGCTTTATTTTACTTGTCAGATAAGTCGACGGGTCTACCTGGCCGGGCATAACCTCGGAAGGGCCTGGGCGCAATAAGACGTCATCGAATGTTAGGGAGGTTGGTAAGTTATTCAAATCTGAGCCAAAATCAGAGTGAGAGGCCATTTGTCATTTCCTTCGTGCAAGCATCGGATCCTCAAAAATTATCCTGATGTGCTCGTTCTTCTATCACTTTGTTTGGCAAAAGAAAAGGGAGAGAATAGAATTATCGAACTCTAGCTCATTTCACGGCGTAAAACCTATAAATGGCGTTAATTTTCGAGCTTTAACCGCCCATTTTCTCCCATTTTGACTAACCTTGGCTAAGAGAGCGCTTTATTTAGATTATTTTGTTCATACTGCAATAATTGTCTGCAATAATTATTCCGATTTTGTATGTTTATTTCAGCCTAAGACTTTTGTTCAACAAACACTCTTTCGTTATGTAATAGGACTACTTAATGCCATTAAATTTAGAAAAAATTGGAGTTATTGGGGCAGGGCAAATGGGGGCCGGAATTGCTCATGTTTGCGCTCTTTCAAACAGATCTGTCCAACTCCTTGATATTAACTCTGCTCAATTAGATAAGGCTCTTTCAGAGATTGAGACGAACCTTGGGAAACAAGTGCGCAAAGAGATCATCACTGAAGACCAGGCGAAACAAGCGCTTTCATTGATTGATACGGGGACAGATTATGAACTTTTTGAACAGACTGACATGGTGATTGAAGCGGCCACAGAAAAGGAAGAATTAAAGGCCAAAATTTTTGACCAGCTATGCCCGTGCCTGAAACAAGAAGCAATTGTTGCCTCTAACACCTCTTCGATTTCTATCACCAAGCTTGGAGCTGGAACAGACAGGCCTGAGCAGTTCATTGGCATTCATTTTATGAACCCTGTTCCTTTGATGAAATTGGTTGAGCTGATCCGCGGCATTGCGACTAATGATGAAACCTTCGAGACAGCCAAAGGCTTTATTCAACTCATTGAAAAATCTCCTGTGAATTCAGCTGATTTTCCGGCCTTTATTGTGAACCGCCTGTTACTGCCCATGATAAATGAGGCTGTTTATGCAATCTATGAAGGTGTTGGTACGACTGAGAGTATTGATGAAGCTATGCGACTGGGCGCGAACCACCGGATGGGGCCTTTGCAATTGGCTGATTTTATTGGTCTTGATACATGTCTATCAATTATGAATGTGCTGCATGATGGTTTGGGTGATACAAAATATCGTCCGTGCCCTCTTTTGGTAAAATATGTAGAAGCAGGATGGTTTGGTCGCAAAACTGGCAAAGGCTTTTATGATTATAGCGTTGAACCACCGAAGCCAACACATCGCTCTTTGTAATAAGAGGTGCGTCTTTTTCATAATATTAGGGTGGGTATTTCTCACCCTAATAACAGCTAATTAGCTACTTCTTCCTTTAAAGCCGGTTGCCATGACATATAGTTCCGAGCTATCAGCTCGGCTGGCATCTGGTTTGACGTGGCGGGTTTTTTTAAAGTGTTTTTTCATTAACGCAAGCAATTCATGCTCAGTGCCACCTTGTAGGACTTTTGCTAGAAAGGCGCCTTCTGGCTTTAACACTTCAATGGCAAACTCAAGTGCGGCTTCTGCCAGCCCGATGATGCGGAGATGATCCGTTTGTTTATGACCTGTTGATGGGGCAGCCATATCAGACATGACAATATCGGCTGCGTTACCTTTTAGTGCTTTTTTCAATTCATCTGGCGCTTCATCTTCCATAAAGTCCATATGGATGATCTCTACACCGGCGATTGGCTCCATCTCTGAAATATCAATGGCGACAACCTGGCCTTTACCTTTTTCTGATCTGCCTTCTTCTGATTTTGCGCGTCTTGCTGCGACCTGGCTCCACCCACCTGGGGCTGCTCCCAGATCAACGATTACCATGCCTGGTTTGATCAGGTCGAACTGATCATCCATTTCGGTGAGTTTAAAGGCAGCTCTAGCCCGAAAGCCTTCTTCTTTGGCTCGTTTTACGTAAGGGTCGTTTAGCTGACGTTGGAGCCACATGGTCGAAGAGAGTTTGCGCCCTCTTGCTGACTTTACTTTTACCTTGAGGTTTCTCTTGCCCTGTGCTGGAGAGCCGCCCTGGTTTTTGCCACTACTTTGGATTTTAGTTTCTTGTTTTTTTGAAGGCACAGACTGTTTACCAGACTCTTTATTTTTGGCTCTTGAAGGTGTTTTCTTTTTATTCATTGCTTAAAGCTTTCATGCCCTCATGTTTTAGGACATTTTCTTAGCTGGTTGTTAAGTGCGTGTCTTTTTAGTGTTACTTGTGCGGTGCGACATATATCTATTTTTGCCTTTAGTTTGACTTTTATTGTGGCCCCTGTAGACACCCTTTTTATTGTGGTTCTTTTTGGGTTGGCTTGTCCAAGTTTGACCTGGTTTTATAAACCCGTCTTCAGCCATTAACTTAGCTAAAATGCCTTCTCTTAGACCTCTATCAGCTACACGTAACTGGTTCGTCGGCCATGTTTCTAACATTGCCTCCAAAATTGCACAACCACCCATTACCAGATCAGCGCGCTCTCTACCAATTGAAGGAATGGCAGAGCGTTCCTCAAAGCTTAAGTTCATTAATCTGTTGGATACATTCGTCACTTCATCAGTGTGCATCCAGATGCCATCGATCTTTTGCCTGTCGTAACTTTCCAGGCTTAAGTGAACCCCTGCTAAGGTTGTCACTGTACCTGATGTGCCTAAATAATGGATGTTTGAGCTATTTATATCTGTTGTCTCGTCGATATGATTTGCAAAACCATCAAGGAGAATTTTGACGTAAGCAACCATTTTAGCAAACACATCTTTGTCGACATGTTTACCGCCAAATTTTTCAGCCAGCGTTACGACACCAACGGGAAGTGAAATCCATGATACGATGGCTTCTTCAGCGTTTATACAATTCATGGAAGGATCATTTCGGATTTTTTGTATATCAATCCAGATCAGCTCTGAAGAGCCCCCACCGATATCAAAAATCAAAGCATAATCACAATTACTATCTATAAGTGGCACACAGCCTGAAACAGCCAATTTAGCCTCTGTTTCCTGGCAGATAATCTCTAGGTTTAACCCTGTTTTACTGGCAACATTTTCTAGAAAATGAGTGCTATTGCCAGCAGCACGACACGCTTGGGTTGCGACCAACCTGGCTCGATTAACTTTGTGGAAGGCAAGTTTGGCAGAGCAAACTTGCAATGCATCAATTGTGCGTGCCATGGCATCATTGGAGAGATAATTTGTTTCACTCACTCCTTCGCCTAAGCGGATGATACGTGAGAAAGCATCAACAATTTGAAAACCCTGGCGGTTAGGGCGTGCCAATAGGAGCCGGCAATTATTTGTACCAAGATCTAAGGCACCATAAACGGGAGCTTTTGTTTTATTCCCCTGTTTTGGTTTTAATTTATTTGCACTATGGCCTGCTTTAATATTTTTGCAGGCCTTTTTATTGGCAGAAGGCTCTTGATTAGCTGGAGTTTCTTGTTTTAGCTCCGAGACAGCATGTCGCCGAAATGAACCATCATTTTTACCAGATGTTGTTTGGCGATCGGTTTCTTCTCTAGCTTTCACAGGTCTTGATTTAGCTGAAGCTTGTGCGAATTCTTTTAAGCTCTCTTTTTTATGGTTCTTTGTTGAATGAGCTCTTAAGTCTTCATCTTTAGCTGTTGATCTTTGTGACCTTTGCTGTTTCTCCTTGCATTCTCTCCCCTCCATACCAGTTTTGCGCCTGTGGTTATCACCGAAGTCGCCTGGCATTCCCTGTTCTCTTTCCTTTTCTGACAAACTGATTTGACAGATAAACTGAGTTGGTCTTTTTTTACCCTTACTCAAAAATCTTTACGATTGTTTTTATATTCTCTAATAGTTTATCAAAAGAAAAACTTGGCACAAGCAAAACAAAGCCAACTCGTTAAATTATAATAATTTTCATTATCATATTCTAACTTGTTAGCTTTGATAATATTACTTTCAGCCCTCTCAGACTAGAGAGAAAGCTGTTCAATTTTAGATAATTTCTTCGCGTCGAAGAATGTTCATAACTTCATCAGCTAAGTCTTCTGGCGGTGTTTCGGCACCAGCTAACACGATTTCTGCATTTTCTGGTTCTTCGTAGGCCGAATCAATGCCTGTAAATTGCTTGATTTCACCGGCTCTTGCCTTGGCATAAAGGCCTTTGATATCTCTGGCTTCGCACACATCTAGAGGTGTGTCGACATGAATTTCAATGAACTCACCATCATCAAACAAAGATCGAGCTAACCGTCGGTCTGCCTTAAAGGGAGAAATGAAGGAGACCATAACAATTAGGCCAGCATCAACCATTAATTTGGCTGCTTCTGCCACTCTGCGGATGTTTTCCGTGCGATCTTCATCTGAAAAGCCTAAGTCTCTGTTGAGACCATGACGGACATTATCACCATCAAGAAGATAGGTATGATGAGCACCCAAGTGCAGTTTACTCTCTAGTACATTTGCGATTGTTGACTTGCCAGAGCCTGAGAGCCCTGTAAACCACAAGCAACACGGCTTTTGCCCCTTAGCCAAGGCGCGTGCGTCTTTATCAACGGCCATATGTTGCCAATGAACGTTATCAGCGCGCCTATCTGCACCTTTAACCAAGCCAGCTGCAATAGTTGCATTGGTTAAGCGATCAATCAGGATAAAATTACCTGTTTCCAAATTGTTTGTGTATGGATCAAACACAATCGGCTTGCTCAAATTTAGCTCACAAACGCCGACATCATTGGTTGATAATTGTTTATCTTCAACTTCTTCTAGTGTGTTGACATCGAGCTTATGGTCAATACGAGAGACAGTTGCAATGACTGTTTGATGGCCTGCTTTCAGCTGATAGGCACGACCAATTTGTAATGGCTCTTCGCTTAGCCAAATTAACGACGCTTCAATTTGTTGAGCAATACAGGGGCGATTTTCTTTGTGAGCTATCACATCGCCTCTTGAGATATCAATTTCATCTTTTAATGTTAGCGTAACTGATTGACCTGGGTTAGCTTCATCCAAGTCACCATCATATGTCACGATACGATCAACTATAGATTCTTTACCTGATGGTAGAACAACAATCTCGTCGCCAACTTTTACCTGTCCGCTTGTCAGTGTTCCTGAAAAACCGCGAAAATTTAGGTCTGGTCGGTTGACCCACTGCACTGGGTAGCGCAAAGCTTGAGCAGCGCGTTTATCTGGTACATCAAACTCTTCCAGGAAGCCTAGTAAAGTCGGGCCCTCATACCATTCTAGAGATGCGCTTTGTGTCGTGACGTTCTCGCCAGTTAACGCAGAGATTGGGATCGGATGGATTTCATCCAGCTCTAATTTCTCAGCAAATTCAATGTAATCTGCAACGATTTCATTGTATCGCTCTTCACTGTACTCGACCAGATCCATCTTATTGACAGCCAAAATCACATTCTTAATACCAAGCATAGAGACGATGCAGCTATGGCGTTTGGTTTGCGTAATGACACCTTTACGTGCGTCGATTAAGATTACAGCCATATCGCATGTTGAGGCGCCTGTGGCCATATTGCGGGTATATTGCTCATGTCCTGGTGTATCAGCAACGATGAATTTGCGTTTTAAAGTTGAGAAATACCTGTAGGCAACATCAATGGTGATGCCTTGCTCGCGTTCAGCTTGCAGGCCGTCAACAAGTAGAGCCAAATCAAGTTCGCCATGTTGCGTTCCGTGGGCTTTACTATCTTTTTGTAAGCTTTGCAGCTGATCTTCCGCGACCAGCTTGCTATCATATAGCAAGCGCCCGATGAGGGTTGATTTGCCATCATCCACGCTGCCGCATGTTAAAAACCGTAATAGGCTTTTTTGTCCAATATTGTTATCATTCATAGCTTGGCCAAACTCTACTGCGCTTTGCTCTTGTTCTTTTTCTTGCTGCTTATCTTTTGTCAGTTCAGTCATTTTTTAAAAATAACCTTCCTGTTTTTTCTTTTCCATTGAACCAGCTTCGTCATGATCAATCACTCGGCCCTGGCGTTCTGAAACTCTGGAAACAGTGAGCTCTTCAATGATGTCTGAAACGGTTTCTGCCTCAGAAGAGACAGCGCCTGTTAATGGATAGCAACCAAGTGTGCGAAACCGGACCTTTTTCATTTCTGGTGTTTCGCCTGGCTCTAATGGCATACGATCATCATCAACCATAACCATTACGCCATCACGCATCACAATTGGGCGCTCTTTTGCAAAATATAGGGGGACAAGAGGAATGTTCTCTTCGTCGATATAATTCCAGACGTCTAGTTCTGTCCAATTTGAAAGAGGAAACGCACGGATGCTTTCACCAGGATGAACGCGGCTATTATAGTTGTGCCATAGTTCTGGACGTTGGTTTTTTGGGTCCCAACGGTGGGTTTTGGTGCGGAAAGAAAACACTCTTTCTTTCGCTCTTGATTTTTCTTCATCGCGCCGCGCGCCGCCAAAAGCTGCGTCAAAGCCCCATTTATCCAGAGCTTGTTTTAATCCTTCAGTTTTCATGACATCCGTATGAATTGCAGAACCATGGCTAAAAGGACCAATGCCCTGTTTTACGCCGTCTTCATTAATATGAACCAGCAACTCAACGCCGGTATCAGCGGCCATTTTTTCGCGAAACTCGATCATTTCCTTAAATTTCCATGTCGTGTCGACATGAAGAATTGGGAACGGAGGTTTCGACGGGTAAAATGCTTTTAAAGCTAAATGTAGCAAGACAGCGCTATCTTTACCGATTGAATAAAGCATAACAGGCTTTTCAAACGAGGCTGCAACTTCGCGGATGATATAAATGCTTTCCGCTTCAAGCTCTTGTAAGTGGCTTAATTTCATTGAGTTTTGAACCAGTTCATTATTTTAAGACCTCGCTCACAGAAAACGTCTGTTGGGCTGAGGAAATATGAAGATCATTTCTCCCTATCAGATAGCTTGTTTTTAGCTAATTCTAAAGGGCTTTTTGAAAATAAAAAACGCATTTACCTCGGATCGCCTCAGGGAAGCATATAGCTATAGATTTCAGGCCCCAATTAGAATATACCTCCTACATTTCTCCCTCTTGTGGATTTATTTTTTACATTAACTATCAAACAAAACCTCAATCAAAATAAAATTTCAGGCATTTTAGGTTTTAAAGTTATATTTTTCCTTGGAATTTTGTTTTCTTACTCCGCTCTAAACTCCACTAGCCCCATAATCATAGTCTTGCCATTAAGTGCAGCTAGACCATATATCGAATTGATATATTTTGTTGAATACATTTTATATTTGATATATACGTCGTTCTGTCTTTTAGAGCATTTCGCTTTTTGATGAATTTAATGAAATGCTATATCTTTTTATTTATACGAGTTGTTTTTCGTAAAACCGGTAACCACTTTTACGCAACACGCTCTATCTTTTTGTTTAAGCGAGTTGTTTTTCGTAAAACCGGTGCCCACTTTTACGCAACACGCTTTAGAATTTAAGTTGTAACAAGCTGATGAATGTTCGCACCCTATGTCTTGGAATCCTTTCTTTTGCGCAAATGACCGGATATGACATCCGTAAACTTGCTGCAGAGGGGAATTTTAGTCATTTTTGTGAAGCAAATTACGGTTCGATATACCCCGCACTTTCTCAATTAACCAAAGATGAGTTTGTTGTCTTTACTGACGAAGCCCTTGATGGCAAACCACCACGCAAGATTTATTCAATTACGGAAAAGGGACGTGTTCACTTATTTGAAACATTAAATAAACAGCCTGGTCCTGACCGATTTAAATCTGAATTTCTTTTTTACAGCTTATTTCAAGATAAAATGCCTGCCAGTGATTTTAGGAAATTATTGGTTCGTAAAATCGCTGAAACAAGAGACACACTAGAGAGCCTTGAAAAGGCCAATGATTGTTGTGACCATGGCCCAAGTCATTTTGCACTTGGGTATGGGGTTGCGATGAACAAAGCCGTTCTTGACTATTTAAAAAAATATTTGGCTTCTTTTGACACCACTCAAAAAGAAGCCACAGAAAGCCTTTCAGACAAAGATTAACCTAACGCGGAGCTGGGCGATGCCCGATCATAAGCAAACAGACGCAAAAAAAGATCAAACCCTTTCTTCTAAACTACCAAAGCCCAAAAAAGTAACAATTTCATCCTCCATTATGTGGGCATTGATTTTTACATTACTTATTGCAGCTTGGATCGTGACCGGAGATTTTAAGGGCGGAAGCTCTCTGAAGACTGAAAGCCCGAGTTTGGCTGAAAAGGCGAAAAGAGATAAGACTGAAGGCACTTCTTTTCGTGTGCGCACGGCGGAATTTCCTGTTGTTGAACATCCAGAAAAGCTCGTCATACGTGGACGCACTCTTTCTGACAATCAAGTTGAGTTAAAGGCTGAAACAGCGGGTCTCATAACGAAGCTTGAGGTTGAAAAAGGTGATTTTGTTAAAAAAGACACCCTTATTTGTCACCTTGAAGATGGCGGGAGGACGGCGGCTCTTTTAGAAGCCAAGGCTGTGGTTACTCAAGCTGAAGCGGACTTTAAAGCTTCGAAAACCCTTGAGCGCCGCGGGCATACGGCTGGTTTGAAAGTTCTTCAGAACAAAGCTCTTGTGGACCGGGCAAAGGCGACCCTTCTACGAGCTGAGCTTGATTTGGCACGGACTAAAATTAAGGCTCCATTTGATGGCTATATTGATCAGCTGCCTTCAAAGGTCGGTAGTTTTCTCTCTGTTGGTGGGGCTTGTGCCACACTGGTTGCCTTAGATCCACTAATGGTCATTGGGGCTGTTCGAGAGAGAGATATTGGCAAACTTAAAACTGGTATGAGTGGTGTTGCTAATTTAGTCACGGGTGTTTCGGCTAAGGGAAAAATTCATTTTATTTCCGCCAGGGCAGAAAATGAAACACGGACTTTTCGTATTGATTTATTGATCCCGAATAAAGATGGGCTGCTGAAAAGCGGCGTTACTGCTGATATAGAAATTCCTCTGGCTCCAAGAAAAGCCATGAAACTACCTCCTAGCATTCTTACATTAAATGATAATGGGAAGGTTGGTGTTCGTGCAGTCTCGCCCGTGGGTAATGTTGAATTTTTACCTGTAAAAATTCTGTCTGAAGAAGATAGCGGCATTTGGGTTGAAGCCTTACCGGCAACTAAAAGAATAATTACAGTCGGCCAAGATTTTGTGAAAGCCGGACAGAAGGTTGAAGCTGTTCAAGACACAAAATTTAAGCAGAGCACTCCTGATGCAAAAGGAACTCCGGGATCCTGAATAGAACACTCATCATATAATTTAATGAATTGATGAGCAGATGATTACATGAGTAAATGAGCAAATGGCGAACTGACCAATGAACACAATTCTTGAGACAATTCTGAACCGCCCGAAAACTGTTTTAACCCTCATGGTGGTTATGATTTTGGCCGGGATTTCGACCTATATCTCAATTCCGAAAGAAGCGGACCCGGATATTGATGTGCCGGTTTTCTCAGCGACGATTATATTGCAAGGCATTTCACCAGAAGATTCTGAGCGCCTTCTTGTCAAGCCGATGGAAACAGAATTGCGCTCTCTTGAAGGCTTGAAAGAGCTCACAGCTATTGCGGGCCAAGGCTACGCTACCCTGATTGGTGAATTCCAAATTGACATGGACTTAGCGAAAGCTGGTGTTAATTTTCGTGAGAAAGTCGATAAGGCGAAAGCTGAACTGCCAACTGACGCTGAAGAACCGATTGTCGACGAATTTAACTTTAGTTTGTTTCCAACCATTATCGTCACCCTTTCTGGCGATGTGCCCGAGCGCACACTTTTTAACATGGCTAAGAAATTACAAAATGAACTTGAGGCCATACCAACAGTTCTCGAAGCTAAATTATCAGGCCATAGAGAAGAACTCTTGGAAGTGCTCATTGACCCGACCCGGTTAGAGGCATATGAGATTGACCCGAAAGTTTTAGGGCAGCGACTTACAAGCAACAACCAACTGATCACTGCAGGACAATTAGACCGTGGTGCTGGTCGTTTTAATGTGAAAGTGCCTGGACTTATTCGCACAAAAGAAGACGTGTTTAACATCCCCTTGAAAACCGGCAAAGACGGGGATGTAACGCTAAATGACGTGGCCCTCATACGCCGCACCTTTAAGGATGCGACCAGTTTTAGTCGCTACAATGGCAAGCCTGCCCTTGCTCTTTCTGTTGTCAAACGCAAGGGCACGAACATCATTCAAAACAACATTAAGGTTCGAGAAGTTGTGGCCAAGTTTACTAAAGACTGGCCATCGACTGTCAAAATTGATTTTGCGCTTGATCAATCAAAGTTCATTTTTGAAGTTATTGGCTCTCTTCAAGCTTCGATTATTTCAGCTATCTTACTTGTGATGATTGTGGTTGTGGCCACGCTTGGCCTTCGCTCTGGCTTGCTTGTTGGCCTCTCAATTCCAGCTAGTTTTATGACAGGTTTTCTGCTCATCGGTGTTATGGGATTAACGGTGAATATGATGCTGATGTTTGGCATGGTGCTCACAGTTGGTATTTTGGTTGATGGTGCCATTGTTGTTGTTGAATATGCTGACAGGAAAATGGCTGAAGGACTTGCACGTAAAGAGGCTTATATTCTTGCTGCCAAACGTATGTTCTGGCCGGTGACGTCTTCTACGGCAACAACACTCGCCGCTTTCTTACCTCTGTTATTTTGGCCAGGGGTTTCTGGTAAATTTATGAGCTACTTACCGCTCACTGTTATCTTTGTGCTCACCGCCTCTCTTTTGACAGCGATGATCTTTTTACCAGCGCTTGGATCTTTGTTTGGTAAAAATGTTTCTGATCCATCGCAGACTGAATTAGCAAAAAAACTCTCTGGCGGCCAGCAGATGGACTACAAAGAAGTCCCTGGTTTCTCAGGGCTTTATGTTCGTTTTGCACAGCGCCTTATTCACCACCCCTTTAAGGTGCTCTTTGTCTCCTTTGCCCTTATGTATGGTGTCTTTGCGGTTTTTGGCAAAGTGAATAATGGGGTTGAGTTTTTTGTTGATACGGAACCTGAGCAGGCTTTGGTTTTCATTTCCGCAAGAGGCAATATCTCAGCACAAGAAGAACTAGCTTTGGTTCGTGAAGTCGAAGATATCGCTCTCAATGTGAAAGGGATTGCCTCCGTATTCACAACAACCGGTGGTAGCGGTAGCGGGCCAGAACTTGGCTCTGGTGTTACCGACGCTCCGCTTGATCAAGTTGGGCTTTTGACAATTGAGCTAGCCGATTTTGCGACAAGGCGGCCCGGCAAGGTTATCCTTGAAGAATTAAGACAACGCACAAAAGATATTGCAGGCATTAAAATTGAAGTTCGCAAACGTGAAGATGGCCCCCCAACTGGCAAAGCAATTAAGCTTGAAGTTTATGGGCCCTCACGACCTCAAGTTTATGATGTAATCTCAAAAATAAATTCTCACATGAGTACTACTATGGAAGGTTTGCGAGACATTGAAGATACTCGGCCTCTACCTGGAATTGAATGGGTCTTGGAAGTTGATAGAAAGGAAGCCGGACGATTTGGCGCTGATGTGGCATCTGTTGGCGGGCTTATTCAGCTTGTCACCAATGGATTTCTCATAGCGCAATATCGCCCTGATAATTCGGAAGATGAGGTTGATATCAGAGCGCGCCTTCCTCGCAATGAGCGGACACTTGATGGTTTGGATGGGTTACGGTTACGAACAACCAATGGTCTTGTGCCCATTGAAAATTTTGTTACCAGATCTCCGGCGCCCAAAGTGAATAGCATTATTCGCAAGGATGGCAACTTTGTAACGACCATTAAAGCTGCGGTTAAAACTGGCGTTAACGGCAATGAAAAAGTTCAAGAGCTTGATAAATGGATAAAGTCTCAAAATTGGCCTCAAGGTGTGCGGTTTAGGTTTCGCGGGGCTGATGAAGAACAACAAGAAGCCGGTGCCTTTCTTGGTAAAGCAATGATCGGTGCTCTCTTCATTATGTTTATTATCTTGCTAACCCAATTTAATAGTTTTTATCAAACCTTCCTTACTCTCTCGACTGTGGTGATGTCGGTTATTGGTGTGCTTCTTGGTATGATTGTAACAGGGCAAACCTTTTCTATCATTATGACAGGAACGGGGGTTGTAGCGCTTGCTGGGATTGTCGTGAACAACTCTATTGTTCTGATCGACACTTATAATCGTTTGATGGAACTTGGTATTAGCCCGATTGATGCCTCTCTAAGAGCTGCAGCGCAGAGATTGCGGCCTGTGCTATTAACTACCATCACGACCATTTGTGGTTTGTTACCCATGGCGCTTCAGATCAATTTGGATTTCTTTGATCATTCCGTGCAGTTTGGCTCAATTACCTCTATTTGGTGGGTGCAACTTTCAACTGCTATTATCTTTGGTCTTGGGTTTGCGACGATTATCACTCTGATCCTGACGCCTGTAATGCTAGCATTTCCAACCATATTCAGAACGGAGATTTGGCCAAAACTTACTGGCACTTTACCTAAGTCTAAGCTGATAGCTGGTCGTAATTAATTTTATGAATTTAATTCATAAAAAAACGCCCTGATAAAATTTATCAGGGCGTTTTTTTATCTTTATTTTTCTCAAATGCTTAAATTCTTAATCGAGAAAATCTTTGTAGTAGCTCAAGCCATATTTATTGAAGATTTTTTTAAGCTCACCTGATTTGCGTAACTCTAAGAGTTTGTCACTTATTTCATAGGCAAGGTCACGGCTATCATGATTAATCGCGACACCAATATCCCATCGGGGTTTACTCATGCCAGGAAATGGTGGACTTGAGATTAGATATTCTTTTTTCAAGCCCTTAATAGCGGCTTCTAACTGACCTCTTGGTCCCATTAAACCTGCCACTTCACCAGCTCTTAAGCCTGCCATTGCTCTCGCAAAATCTTTATAACGAGCAGCATTGGCTCTTAATCTACCGCCTAAAGTTGTTGGAGACGAGAGATAAAAATCTCCCAATGTATCTAATTCAACGCCGATTTTAGCACTGAGAAAAGGAGCTAAAGTTTCAGAGCGGCCAACTTTTTCAGGATCTGACAAAAGTGCCATACGTTCAGTATAGTACCTGCCGGTAATTACAGTGAGTTGGTTTCTCTTGCGCAATTCATCATCTACTGGGACGTGCATCATTACATCTGCTATACGGCTATCTATGTAATGACCTTTCCAGACATTGTTGCGAAGATCATCATCAACGGTTTCATCAGCACCGCGAACAAAAAGATCAAGCCTGACGCCGAGCATTTCAGCTAATTTTTCGGCGATCTCAACATCTACCCCAACCATCTTTTTATTTTTATCCATATATGAATATGGTGGGAAGTTTTCATAGACAAAGATACGAATGTATTTTGATTCAATAACATCGTCCAAAGGACGGGCGGACACCTTACCTGCCGTTAGGCAGAATGAAAGCGCAATAAAAAAAAATGCAAGCAGGGTGAAGCCTGCTTGCATTTTTTTGTTTCTTTTCAGGAACCTAATCATAAGCATCAATTTATTTTAAGATCTTATCAAAATCAAGTTCTGCACAACTTCCGCCTGTGCCTTTTACAGCGGCTTCATCATCATCTTCTGGACGGATGTTGATATAAGCGCGAAGAGCCCACATAGCCTCTTGAGGCATTAAACCTTCAAAAGCTGGCATCTTTGTTGTGCCATTTTGGTGGTAACCTTTACGAACACGGCTGATAAACCATTCATCACCATATGCATCTTTTTCAAGATAACGTAGATCTGGAGCTGTACCGCCTGATACAACACCTAACCCGTGACAACGTGCACAGTTTTGGTTGTAAGCTGTACAACCAACTTCGATGATCCGCTTGATTTCTTTTGGTTTTGTCTTTTTAGTAAATGGGTTTTCTACTAGCCAGTCTTTACCCAATGGCGTGATACCAGCTGTATCTACTGCCTGAGGTGTTACGTCACCGTGGCTAAAGCCTAATGATGAAAAACCTAAAATTCCTACTATCATTACAAATGAAGCAATGCCTAATCTAGCAATTTGCATATATTTCTTCTCCCTTGGCGTGGTTCTAAGGCCCCGCATACCCGAGACGCAACATAGTCAAACAATGCGCCGCTCTAAATTGTGCTTTAGTGCACTTATTTTTACTTTATGATGTTTTTATTAATAAGAGTTAACAAATAAGAAGACGCTTTATCTCCTTATTACATATCTATTTTCTTAAATTAAAAACATAGTTCATTAATTAAATCTTATATATGATATATGTTGAAAAATTGACTGGAACTATTGATCTTAATGCTTAATTTTTCCCTTGTTCTTTCGTCTAACCTCATTTTTCTCTCATAACTTTCTCAATAGTTGCTGTTAGTTTTGTATATGACGATCTAACTTGTGATGACTTTATCCTTTCTATATCGTTTCATAGCGATCCGGATTGGAGCTAAAATTTATGTATAATGGGGAGAGTAAGTCGAGTATGAAGTTTCTTGTCACCAAAGCTGTCAAATTAGTTAGTCTAGTTACGCTATTCACTTTTACTGCAACAGCCTTTTTAGGCAGCATTGCTAGTGCTAAAGAGCTCTCCATTGAGTTCCTTTATATTGAGAGCAAGGAAAAACGCCCTGCTACATTATCTAATTTAGTTGCGCCACCAGAAGACGATGGTTTACTTGGCGCCCAATTAGGCATCAAAGACAACAATACCACCGGTCGTTTCTTAAAACACACCTATAAAATGGATGAAGTCGTTATTGCTCATAACGAAGATTTCAAAGCTAGACTTGATGAGGCCTTGAAAAAATATCCGAACAAATTTGTTGTCGCCAACCTTAGTGCTGACAAGTTACTTCAGTTAACTGACCACCCTCTTGCCAAAGAGAGGCTAGTCTTCAACGCGGGTTCTCTCAATACTGATCTTCGTATTAATAAATGCAGACCGAATTTGCTTCATACAATCCCTAGTCGCCGTATGCTTACGGACGGACTTTCTCAGTTTCTTATAAAAAAGAACTGGAAAAAAGTGTTCCTCATTGAAGGGCTTAAAAGAGGTGATAAAGAATTTGCTGAGCAATTCAGAATTTCAGCTAAGAAGTTCCGTTTAAAAATTGTGACTGATAAAAAATGGGCTGAAGGGGCTGATATGCGCCGCAATGCAGCGGCTGAAGTGCCTAGTTTCACACAGGGCTCTGATTATGATGTGGTCTTTATTGCTGATGAAGTGAAAGATTTTGGACAGTATGTTTCATATCACACGTGGTTGCCACGCCCTATTGTAGGTAGTCACGGTATTGAGCCTGTTGCTTGGCACCGTGTTGTTGAGCAATGGGGTGCTGCTCAGTTGCAAAGCCGCTTTAGAAAACTGGCCACTCGCCCTATGGCACAAAAAGATTATGCCTCCTGGACGGCTATTCGAACTGTTGCAGAAGGTGTTACTCGCCTCAAAACAACAGAAATTCCCACACTAAAAGATTATATTTTGGGACCTAAAATTCGTCTGGCCATGTTTAAAGGACGCTCTATGAGCTATCGCCCTTGGTCTGGTCAAATGCGCCAAACTATACCTCTAATTCATGCGGGAGGTGCTGTGATCAAGCTTTCTCCTATTGAAGGGTTTCTTCATCCTAAAACTGAACTTGATACACTTGGTATTGATGAAGGACAAGCTAAGTGCCGGGTTCAATCATAAGTTTCTGAACATGTGTTTTTGTGCATATGTCCTTGGGCGGGGCAACGTCCTCATCGTTGCCCGCCCTTCCCTATTTTGGCCCTCTTTTGGCCTTCTTTTCTGCCCTCGTTTAGAACCTCGTTTCTGGCGAAGATTGATACACTGAAGTTTAAAACTATTTAGTCACTTGAAAATAAGGAGAGTTTACATGAGACTAATTAAAGCCATGAGTAAAGGTGTAGGTAAAGCTGCCCCGAAACTGGCATTTACCGCATTGATGGCTTTAGGCGCAGTAAGCTTACAAACCTCTTTTGTAACATCCGCTCATGCCGGTAAAATTTATGTCACAAATGAAAAAGACGACACATTAAGTGTTATCGACACTAAGACATTAGAAGTTATTAAAACCATTCCTGTTGGTGACAGACCACGTGGCATCACTCTTTCTAAGGATGGCAAACATTTGTTCATTTGCGCGTCTGACTCTGACACTGTTCAGGTGATGGATGTTGCAACTGATAAGATTTTGCATGAATTGCCTTCTGGTTTAGACCCTGAGCAATTCGCCTTGCATCCTAATAACCGTCTTTTATTTATTGCAAATGAAGATGATGCGATTACCACTGTTGTCGACACACAGAAAAAAACAGTCGTTGCACAAATTGATGTGGGCATTGAACCGGAAGGTATGGCTGTGAGCCCAGATGGCAAATGGGCTATCACAACATCAGAGACAACAAATTTCGTACACTGGATCAATGTTGAAAAATTGGTACTTGAGCACAACTCTCTTGTCGACCAACGTCCTCGCCATGCTGAGTTTACGAAAGATGGCAAGCGTCTTTGGGTTTCAGCTGAAATTGGCGGCACTGTGAGTGTTTTCAATGTTGCTGACAAAAGCGAAGTGACAAAGATCAATTTTGAGGTTGCCGGCATTGCAAAAGACCGTGTGCAACCTGTTGGTATTCGTTTTTCTAAAGATGGCAAGCTAGCCTTTGTGGCGCTTGGCCCTTCAAACCGCGTTGCTGTTGTTGATACAGAAACATTTAAAGTGACTAAATACCTGCTTGTTGGTCGCCGTGTTTGGCATATGGCTATGACACCAGATGGTAAGCAGATGTATACAACAAATGGAGTTTCAGGCGATGTTTCAGTTGTTGATTTATCGACATTAAAAGTTGTTAAATCTATTAAAGTTGGACGTTACCCTTGGGGCGCTGTTTACGTTCCAAGCAAATAAAACCTATAAATTATATCAGTCCAGGCAAAGTAATTTGCCTGGATTTTTTCTTTGAATGCTCTAATTGGTTCAGTGAATTTGATTAAGCCCATGTCATATAACTAAATGATCATTTTATTACGGGTCTTCAAATCTTTACATACATCCACACTGGACCTAAGCTGCTTTGCGAAATAGAAATTTAATGCCTCACTTGGCAACAGCTGATTATTCGAAAGTTAATTCATGACAGATACTCTCTCAAATCAGTCCCCTCATTCCGAAATGGTTCCAACTGCGGCGATTTCTATCGAGGGGGTTTCTTATAATTACGGGAAGCGCAAAGCGCTTGATGATGTGAGCTTTCAGGTGTTGCCAGGGCAGTTTACAGCGCTACTTGGTGCAAATGGTGCTGGCAAGTCAACTTTACTGTCTTTGATCACTCGCTTGTTTGATACACCCGATGGTACCATTTCTATTGACGGGAAATCTTTTGCCTCACATGGCTCAAAAGCACTGGCGCCACTTGGTGTTGTCTTTCAACAAACAACATTAGATCTCGATTTATCTGTCCGGCAGAATTTAAGATACTTTGCCAGATTGCGCGGCATGTCTTCATCTTTTGCAAAGCAAAGAATTGAAGAAACTCTTTCAGCCTTAGAAATGTTTGAGCGGGTTGATGAACGGGTTCGAGATTTAAATGGCGGGCATCGCCGCCGTGTTGAGATTGCTCGCTCCATGTTGCATCAGCCGAAATTGCTTTTACTAGATGAACCGACAGTTGGCCTCGATATTCAAACTCGCCGCGTCATTGTTAATCATATTCATAATCTTGCAAAAGCCGACAATGTTGCTGTTCTCTGGACGACCCACTTAATGGATGAAATTTGGGATGAGGATCACTTAATCGTTCTGGATAAGGGGAAGATCATCGAAGACGGTACTGTCAGAGAAATTCTGGCTAAGAATGAGGCGAATTCTGTGAGTGATGTTTTTGAGAGTATTATTATTCAAGAAGAGGAGCGGTTAAAATGATAGACGGTTTGATGATCCGCGCTCTTTATGGCATTTTATACCGCGAATTTTTGCGCTTCTTCCAACAACGTGCTCGTTTTTTATCAGCACTTGTCCGGCCTTTGATTTGGCTGCTTGTCTTTTCTGCCGGCTGGCGGCAAACCCAGGGTCTTGCGCCTTATGCTCCATATCAGACATATATTCCTTATGAGGTTTATATGATCCCTGGGCTTTGTGCCATGATCCAATTGTTTAATGGGATGCAAAGCTCGCTTTCCATGATTTATGACCGTGAAATGGGATCCATGCGCGTACTCCTCACCACGCCTTTGCCCCGCTGGTTTATTTTGGTTGCTCGGCTTTTTGCGGGCGTTGCCGTGTCGCTTCTGCAAGTTTATGCCTTTTTAGCCATCGCATTTTTCTTTACATATTTTGAATTTTTGGAACTTGATATTGATCCTATTGGCTACATCACGGTTCTACCCGCATTGGTTATTTGCGGGTTCATGCTTGGAGCGCTTGGCATGGCACTTTCAGCAACCGTTAAGCAGCTTGAGAACTTCGCGGGTGTGATGAATTTTGTGATTTTCCCAATGTTCTTCATCTCGAGCGCCTTGTTCCCCTTATGGCGCATTAAGGACCTTTCTTACACATTTTACCAATTTTGCACCTACAACCCGTTTACCTACGCCGTCGAGCTCATTCGCTTTGCCCTGCATGGCCAGTTTTATGCTGAAGGAGCCCTTGTGGTGGCTGTTACGAGTGTAATTGCCCTAGGGCTAGCCATTTATGCTTATGACCCTTCACGCGGGCTAAAAGCAAAGGGGAAAAAGGGGTGATTTTTATTGGCGCTTCAGTTGCCCACTATGCAACCGCGCTATTCTCTCTCACGGGCTATTTTTTCGCTGAAATAGCGAAAAGCTCTCCGAGGGGCGGGGCTTGCCCCGGGCAGCTCGCGCTGCCATGTCCCTCAGCCCGAAAAGGGCTGAGCTCCTTCTTTGCTTATTTTACTCACGGGCTATTCCGCTGTTACCACAGCGGGCCCTCCGTTGGGCGGCGCAACGCGCCGGGCTACGCTGGTGCTTCGCCATGTCCCTCAGCCCGAAAAGGGCTGAGCTCCTTCTTCGTGTATTTAGTTTAGAAGATAAACTTTCTTAGAATTCTGTTCGTTTACTATAAAAAAACGGGTATCTGGGAAAGAGCAATATAGTTGATATTTTTATCCCTCTATCCCTTGCGCTGTGTACTAATATCGGTTATAGGTTCTTTTTTGAATTCCATACATTATTATAACTTGGCCTTGAGCTGGTTGGATGTCATTGTATTGACACAGCTTTTGAGGCGTAAATATGCGAGTGTTTGAGCGATGAAAGCAGATATTCATCCTGATTACCATAAGGTAAAGATTGTACTGACAGACGGTACAGAACTAGATTCATATTCAACATATGGTGTTGAAGGTGACCGGATCGTTTTGGATATTGATCCAAACACACACCCAGCTTGGACTGGTGGTAGCCAGCATCTTGTTGACCGTGGTGGCCGTGTTTCTAAGTTTAAGAAAAAGTTCGACGGTTTTCTATAGGCCTAGCTATCTAGGTTTATTTAATGACCAAAAGAAATTCCCTCCTCTTTCAGACAAGGGGTTCGGGTAGTGCAGATTATTCTTTTTGGTTTAATCAATTAAAGCTCACAGGTGATTAAAGCGCCTTGTGGGCTTTTTTTTTAGTTTTTTTCTCTCACGGCTATTCCAAGCGCTAGACGCGCTTGGGCCTACGAGGTGCGGCGCTAAGCGCCGGGCTACACTAGCGTTTCGCCATGTGCGTGCTCTGAAGTAGAGCACTCCCTTCTTCGTATGGTGAGATTTGTTTTTCTCTATGAAGCTTAATCATCTAATACAAATGACTTCATGCCTACTTTTGACATTGTATCAGTAAGAGCCTGTCCAGCATCATATATGTATTGTGCAGCTTTCTCTAACTCATCTATTTCAACAACAAGGACTTCATCTTTAAGTTTTCCATTCTTTAAACTTAAAACCCATCGCTGAGGAGCCTCATCTGCACAACCGACTTTCCATGTAGCATGTACATAATCATTTCTATGACTGTTAGCTTCTCTTACTTTATCAATTGCTTCAGTAAACTCTTTCCATATTTCCGGATTTGTTGCCTTATATTGTCGCGCATAAGCTAAGATCAAATTTATTTTATTTCCAAAAGACATTTCTTTAGTAAGCACTGTAACTTTCTCTATTTCATTCATTGTAACGAATGCTACGAAACCATCCAAAACTAGATTTACGCTCTCCCAATGAGCAGCAATTATCCCAACCAATCTCATATGTTCGTCAGGAAGGTTAATCGGACTTTTATATTTCGACATTTTTTACTTTCAATAATTTTTACTATGATTTTCAAAATAAAAAAGCCGGGCATCTTTTTGAGATAGCCCGGCTGTTTTTGCCGCATTTTTTCTGAAAGAAAAATTTTATGAGCGTGGAAGGGTGATTTCTTCTGCGCCGAATGCGTTTTGTAGCATTTGCAACTGTTTTGTTAGCGGGTTATCTGCCACTGATTTTGTTTTTGGCTCTTCGTGGATCATGCGATCTAGAGAGTGGATGCGATCAAACAGGCGTTCTGCATTTTTAATCAATTGCTGTAGGCGGGCTGGTAGCTCGCTGAAGTTTTTGATGTGTGCTGCTCTTGTAGACGCCTGGATTTTAACTTTGTGCTTTTCAGCTGAGGCTTGTTCTTCTGTCATCTCGCCTTCGTTCACAGCACGCTGGATAAGCAACCATGAAGCCATTTGCATCAAACGAGTGGTTAGACGCATGCTTTCAGTTGCATATGAAAGGGATGATGTTTGAGATAGAGCTTTTGCTTCTCTGCGGCCATCTGTGTCTAGATAGTTCGCTGTTTCTTCAACGAGAGACATGCCCTCTTTAAAAATCTCATTAAAACACTCAGAACTTACGAAACGTTCCCCGAAAGAAATGGTTTCGGACTCTTTTACATTACTATCAATTACGCGAGACATATTTACTCTTTCAAATTACAAATCAACTTACTGAAGCTAGCTAAGCTCAAATATTGGAGCAAAAATAAGGCCAGTTTTCAGATTTACACGCTTCAGATGCCGACTAGCATCCGCATTGCAATAACTCTCTCACAAGTATGAACGATTTTTTTCCTTTTGGCCAACAAAAAAGGAGCCGCCAATTAGGCGGCTCAGGAAGTTAACAGGGAGGCGTCACAGAGCAGCTAGTAAGCTCTGTTGTTCAGAATTAACTGAATATATTAAACATAACCCAAATCAGTTAATTAAGTATTAATTAATAGTTTTCGAGTGATTCTTATGAAGCAGAAGATAAGGAAATCTTTACTCTGACTACTGTAAATGGCTAGTTTATGCCTAATATTTACTTACTAACCATCTGTTTTGAATAAATTTTCAGCCTGGCTTGTTTGGGCCTTCTTTTCCTTGATCATATCCTCAACTCTATTTTTCTCCTCATCCAGAGCTGTAAGTCTTATGGTTAATTCCTCGATTGAAAATTGAGTTAAGTCCTCTCCAACTGTGATCTCAGCCGTTTGTCTTTTTCTTGGTTGAAACTCTTCTTCATCCATAAAATTATTCCTTAAATTTCTACTATTCCTGGCTTTGAAATTCGAGTACACAAGTCAGAATAATAAAATTGTGGATTAAAATGAAGCACTGCTTTTGTGTATCGTTTCATTTTGAACTAAAGGATTGTGTCCCATGTCTTTGCCAGAAACTATGCGCTGTGTTCCTACCTCAGAGACCAAAGGAGCAGCTGGTCTTCAAGTCGTCACTGAAGCTTTGCCTGAAGTTGGCCCCACTGACATTCTGATTAAAGTACGTGCAGCCGGGATTAACAGACCAGACATCCTTCAGCGTGACGGTCTTTACCCAGCGCCAAAGGGGCATTCTCATATTTTAGGTCTCGAAGTGGCTGGGGAAATTGTAGCGCTTGGCTCTGATGTAACAGCCCATGCACTCGGCGATCAGGTAACAGCGCTGGTGAATGGCGGCGGATATGCCGAATATTGTTTAGCTGACAGTGGTTCTGCTCTTCCAATTCCAAAAGGCCTTTCTCTCGTAGAAGCTGCCGGCTTGCCAGAGACCTTCTTTACAGTTTGGTACAATGTATTCCAAACCGGCGGTCTGAAGGCTGGTGAGTGGTTTATGGTGCATGGCGGGACAAGCGGCATTGGCACGACGGCCATTCAAATGGCGAAAGCATTTGGCGCCAAAGTCATTGCAACTTGTGGTTCTGATGAGAAATGCTCAGCTGTTCTCGAACTCGGTGCTGATGTGGCGGTTAATTATAAAACTCAAGATTTCGTTGAAGTGGCTAAAGAAGCCACCGCTAAGGCAGGTGTCAATGTTATTCTTGATATGGTCGGTGGTTCGTATATTGAAAAGAACTATTCAGCGGCAAGTGTTGATGGTCGGATTGTTCAAATCGCATTTCTTGAAGGCTCCAAGGTTGAAATCAATTATATGCGTTTGATGATGAAGCGCCTTGTTCATACAGGATCAACCTTGCGGGCCCGCGATAATAAAACAAAGGCTGGTATTGCTGCTGAGGTGCGGGAGAAAATCTGGCCATTACTAGAAGATAAAACGATAAAACCTGTTGTTTCTAAATGTTTTGCTCTTGAGGACATACAAGCCTCGCATGAGTTTCTTGAGAGCGGCGCTCATGTTGGTAAAGTGATTCTTGATATGAACCTTTAAACAACAAGGTCTTTAAGGCCTAATAAATGATATAGGCCCTTGTTTTGCCGAATTAACATGTAAAATTGAGTGAAATGAAACTCAAAAGTGAATTTATTACATTTATATTGATGCAGCGGCTTGACTAGATGTGAAAAAATCGGCAATTATGGGCACAATCGCACCTGTTTTTTTGAATATGGTATGGAGCCATCTGCGAGTGCCTTTCTATTAATAAGCCTTTTTTCACCACTCAGGGAAAGTGGGATCCTTGTTAGAGGATTGAGGTCTTCTCTTTAAGATTTGTATCAGTTTGTATTGATTAAAATCTTTGGAGGGGTATTCGTACTATTGATTAGCCCTATCGGTGATGTAAATTCCCATCAACCTCATCACCACAAGTAAGGGCGGAGAATTGTTTTATGTCTAAAACACCATTAATGCCGAAAGCAACAGCTGTTTGGCTTGTAGATAACACATCGCTGACCTTCGAACAGATTGCAGAATTCTGCGGCCTGCATGTTCTTGAAGTTAAGGGCATTGCTGATGGGGATGTTGCCCATGGAATTAAGGGCATGGACCCTATTTCATCTGGTCAGTTAAGCCGTGAAGAAATTGCACGCGCTCAAAAAGATAGCAGCTACCATATTCAACTATCAGAATCTAAAGTTGAAATACCTGAAATTAAGAAAAAACGGTCTCCGCGTTATACGCCGGTTTCTCGTCGTCAAGATCGCCCGAATGCGATTCTATGGCTCTTAAAGCGCCATCCTGAGTTAAAGGATAGCCAACTTATGCGTCTTGTTGGCACAACCAAGCCAACAATTGAAGCCATTAGAGAGCGCACTCACTGGAACTCATCTAACTTGCAACCGCTAGATCCAGTTACATTAGGTCTTTGCAGTCAAACGGAACTTGACGCCGCGGTTCAAAAAGCGGCTCGTCGCCTTGCTCGCGAAGCTAAAGAACAAGGCATTGAACTTCCTGTAAAAACAGGCACACTTCTACCAAGTGAAGAAACCATTGATCTTGGCGGTGATGTTTTACCTGATGCAGGCAGCGTGACTGAAGCTCCCGAGGCTGAAGTTTCTATCGAGAGTGTTTTTGGCGAACAAACTAAAGATGACAAAGCTGGTAGCGATAGTTAGTCTTCACTGATGCTTCAGATGCCCACTACGCATCCGCTTATTATCTCTCGCGGCTATTACTTTTTTAGTTGCGCTTCAGGTTGCCCACAAGCAACCGCGCTGCTGAAACTCATAAGCCTACATTTTAGTTGTGCTTCAGTTGCCCACTAGCAACCGCACTATGCGGTGCTAGGCACCAGGCTTCGCTAGCGCTATGCCATGTCCTTAGTCTGGGATGGACTAAACCTCTTCTTCATATAAGGGCATTAACTAAACGGATTTCAAATATGAGCAATTTATATAGCATAATTATTATTTCGATATTTACTCAGGAAATTTCTGTCGCCCCCAAATATCATTTTGAAGATACTTACCTTAATGAAATAAAATCAATTGGAATTAAAATGAGTTATTCTGAAAAATTTGAGGCCAGTAAAAATCGACATCCACTATATATATGTAGAAAAAATAATTCATTTAATGGATGGAGATATTATTTAAAACATCTTTTAGATAAATATAGAGAAGAAAACTGTAATAAAGTACAAGCAATTTTCAACAGCTTAATCTCAAATTTAATTTCGCTCGGTGAAGATGCTGAAGAAGCACAAAAAGTGGAGAAATTCAAAATTGCAGTTCTGTCACTAAATAAATTAAACGACGCGACCGATGGTTCACTTATAGAGACAGGGGAGCGAGAGGATTTATGTGAATTATTTGACCAGATTGCTAAAGCAGCTGGTATTGAAAGCAGCAAATACGGTGCGGGAGAAGGTATTGCTAGTCAGTGGAGAGATTGGTGAAAATCATGACTTATCAAAGCAAGTGTTATAATACGCTTTCAGCCTGTTATCAGAATAACTTGCACGCTGTAACTACTTACTAAATAATTAGCCCTGAAACTGAATTATTCTTCGTCAGAACTTTCATCTTCGTCAGGTCTTGAGCATCTCATTGAGAGGGCGCCGCCGTCGGCGTAGATGGTTTGGCCGGTGATGTAGCTTGCATCATCGCTGGCAAGGAACGCTGCAATGGAAGCAATTTCTGTTGGATTTCCGAACCGTCCCATGGGTGAGCGCTCTAATGCTTTTTTTCGCTTTTTGTCATTTTTGGCAAGTTCAGCCAACATGGGTGTCATGACATTGCTAGGACCAATTGCATTCACTCTGATGCCGTAAGGGGCCATTGCTTGCGCCATCGCTTTTGTTAGCTGACCCAGCCCACCATTCGCGACAGAAAAACCAACGGCATT
Source organism: Methyloligella sp. (assembly GCA_021604645.1). Lineage (GTDB taxonomy): Bacteria > Pseudomonadota > Alphaproteobacteria > Rhizobiales > HXMU1428-3 > HXMU1428-3. The sequence continues at coordinate 37,747 of BQJJ01000015.1, read as the reverse complement.
GGGCTCTGCTAAAACTGTGTGGGTGGATGTGATGAAAATAATGTTGCCGGGCTGAGGATCAGCGCCTTCAGCTTCAATTTGTTTCATCATTTGCTTTGACGCTGTTTTACCAAGCAAAAATGAGCCTTTCAGATTAACGTCGATTACTGAACTGAATTCATCTTCTGTCAGATCTACGAAAGGTTTATTATCGCGAATAGCTGCTGCATTTAGGAGAATGTCAACGCGGCCAAAGGCTTCTAGTGTTGCGGCCATTAGATTTAAGACATCAAGGCGTTCAGCAACGTTACAATGAATAAACTCTGCATTGAAACCTGCTGTCTTAAGTTCTGAAGCAACTGTTTGCCCATTTTCCTCATCTTTATCAGCAATGACGATGTTTGCCCCATTATGAGCGAAACGATGAGCTGTGGCGCGACCAATGCCTTGACCGCCACCTGCTACAATTGCAACTTTACCACTTAGCGGCATGAAATATCCTAAACTCTTTGTTAGTGCTCCTTCAGGTTGCCCACAAGCAACCGTCGCGAGTGCTCCTTCAGGTTGCCATTTCTGTGCTTCAGATGCCCACTAGCATCCGCAAAAGCAACCGTCGCTAACCAATATTTCGTGAGCCAAGTGCCTCTTTGATTTCATCCAGAATGGCAGGATCATCGATTGTGGCCGGCAACTTAAAGTCTTCACCATTGGCGATTTTGCGCATTGTACCTCGTAAAATCTTACCAGATCGTGTTTTTGGCAAACGATTAACTGAAACGGCTGTTTTGAAAGCTGCGACAGGGCCAATTTTTTCCCTCACCAACTTTACAACTTCCCCCTCAATCTCTTCAGTTGAGCGCACCACTCCGCTATTTAGCACAATGAAACCAATTGGCAATTGCCCCTTTAGTTTATCATTCATGCCAAAAACAGCACATTCGGCGACATCTTTATGTGAGGCAACAACTTCTTCCATTCCGCCAGTTGATAAGCGGTGCCCAGCTACGTTGATCACATCATCAGTTCTTGCCATGACATAAACGTAGCCATCTTCATCGATATACCCGGCGTCAGCTGTTTCGTAATAGCCATCAAATGTAGTTAAGTAGCTTTCAACATAACGCTGTGTATCGCCCCAAAGTGTTGGCGCGCAACCTGGTGGCAAAGGTAGTTTGACCGTGATTGCTCCGATTTCACCAGCGGGCAAAATGGTTCCTTCTTCATCCAAAATATCGATTTGGTATCCTGGCATTGGCAAGTTTGATGAGCCGACTTTAGTTGGCAATTTTTCTAGGCCGAACGGAATGCCTGTAATGGCCCAGCCGGTTTCTGTTTGCCACCAATGATCGATCACTGGAACTTTTAGGCTTTCAGCTGACCAATTGATGGTGTCTGGGTCAGCACGTTCACCTGCCAAAAACAAAGCTCTGAAAGATGTTAAGTCTGCTTTTTCCATCAACTCGCCATTTGGATCTTCGCGCTTGATGGCACGGATGGCAGTTGGTGCTGTAAAGAGAACATTGACGTTATGTTGTTCAATGACTTTCCAGAAGACACCAGCATCTGGTGTGCCCACAGGCTTTCCTTCAAAAATTAAGGTTGTTGCACCCTGGAGCAATGGGCCGTAGACAATGTATGAGTGCCCCACAACCCAGCCAACATCAGAGGCTGCCCACATCACTTCACCTGGTTCAATCCCGTAGAAGTTTTTCATGGTCCATTTCAAAGCAACCATATGGCCGCCATGATCTCTCACCACACCTTTCGGCTTACCTGTTGTTCCAGATGTATAAAGCACATAAAGAGGATCTGTTGCATCAACAGAGACGCATTCAGCTTTTTCCCCCTTTAACTTCACTTCATCGATTAAGGTTTTCCAATCTTTGTCGATTGCTCCCATTTCACTCGGATCTTGACCTTCTCTTTGGAAGATTATGGTGCCGGAGACTTTATGGTCTGCAATTTCAATGGCTTTGTCGATGAGAGGTTTATAAGCAATAACACGATTTGGCTCGAGGCCGCAGGATGCTGCAATGATTAATTTAGGCGTGCAATCATTGATACGAACACTCAATTCTTCAGCTGCAAAGCCGCCAAACACCACCGAGTGTACCGCGCCAATTCGAGCACATGCCAGCATTGCAATAGCAGCTTCTGGGATCATTGGCATATAGATGATGACACGATCACCCTTTTCAACGCCCTGGTTTTGAATGACTTTTGCAAAAGCCTCAACTTCACCTAGCAGAGCTTCATAAGAAATCTCTTTTACTTCACCTGTCATTTGGCTGTGGTAAATGATGGCAGCTTGACCTGGCCGATCAACGACATGACGATCTAGAGCATTAAAGCATGTGTTACATTTCCCGCCTGGGAACCAGCGTCCGTAAGGGCCATCATTGGCATCAAAGACTTTATCCCATCTTTTATCCCAGGTGATTTTCTCAGCTTCTTTGGCCCAAAACTCTTCACTGTTGTTTTTCCAAGCATCATAGGTTGCTTTATAACTGCTCATTTGTTCCTCCACTCACCAATTCTTATTGATGTATTTTCTTGGTGGCTCTTATCTTAGGCCCCTTACATACATTCCTTAATCAGAATAAACCAAATAAAAAAAATGTTAATGTTTATCTGAAGAAATTTACTGATTGATTTTGATAATCTTCTGCTTGAGTTAATTTTAGATATTTTATTGAAATTAAAGGTAAAAAAGCCCCGCTCGCTGAAGCAGGGCTTTTCAAGTTTTTGTTTGTTTTTTTCAACTTTTGTTTTGGTTTAGAGATGAGCCAAAATTGCTAACAATAACAAGGCTACAATATTTGTAATCTTAATCATTGGGTTAACAGCTGGTCCAGCCGTGTCCTTGTATGGATCACCAACCGTATCACCTGTTACAGCTGCTTTGTGAGCCTCTGAGCCTTTGCCACCAAAATTACCATCTTCGATGTATTTCTTGGCGTTATCCCAGGCACCGCCACCAGCTGTCATTGACAGAGCTACGAAAAGCCCGTTCACAATCACGCCAAGTAGCATCGCACCTAAGGCACTAAAGGCCGCTGATTTGCCAGCGATCGCATCAATTGCGAAGAAACAAATGATTGGTGACAAAATCGGCAATAGTGATGGAATGATCATCTCTTTAATGGCAGCTTTGGTGAGCATATCAACAGCGCGGCCATAGTCAGGTTTTTCAGTGCCTTCCATGATGCCAGGATGTTCTTTAAACTGCCTGCGCACTTCTTCAACGACTTTACCGCCTGCACGGCCAACGGCCATCATGCCCATGGCACCAAAGAGGTACGGCAACATGCCACCAAAGAAAAGTCCCACAACCACATATGGGTTTGATAGTGAGAAGTCGACCGTTACATCCTTGAAATACAAGAAGCTTGTTGCACCTGCTTCATTCGCTTTTGCGATGAAGTGCTTTAAGTCTTCAGTGTAAGCTGCAAAGAGTACCAAAGCACCAAGACCGGCTGAGCCAATGGCATAACCTTTGGTTACAGCTTTTGTGGTGTTACCAACTGCATCGAGTGCATCAGTTGTGTTGCGCACTTCTTCAGGTAGTTCTGCCATTTCAGCGATACCGCCAGCGTTATCTGTCACTGGACCAAACGCATCAAGTGCCACCACAAACCCGGCTAGGGCCAACATTGTTGATACAGCAATGGCGATACCAAATAGGCCAGCTAAACCATAAGCCACGATAATACCAATGATAATCACCAAAGCTGGTAGAGCTGTTGCTTCTAATGAAACAGCAAGACCTTGAATAACGTTGGTACCATGACCTGTCACAGAGGCACTTGCGATACTGCGCACAGGGCGATATTCAGTACTGGTGTAATATTCTGTGATGACGATGATCAAGGCTGTAATTGCCAGACCAACTGCACCGCAATAGAATAGATCCATGCCTGTAAAGGTGGATTCCCCAATTGTCATTGATGTATCCAGACCGATGATATGGTCTGTTAAAGGATACATAGCAATGAGAGAAAGAATTCCTGTTGCGATAAAGCCTTTATAGAGCGCCCCCATAATAGAGCCATTTGCGCCTAAACGGACAAAGAATGTGCCAATGATGGATGTGAAAATACAAACGCCGCCAATGGCTAATGGATAGAGCATTAGGTTTTCAACAATGTCTTGACCAGCAAAATAAATCGCGGCCAACACCATGGTTGCAACTAAGGTCACAGCATAAGTTTCAAACAAGTCAGCTGCCATGCCGGCACAGTCACCAACATTATCGCCTACATTGTCAGCAATGGTTGCTGGGTTTCTTGGATCATCCTCTGGAATACCGGCTTCAACTTTACCAACCAGGTCAGCGCCAACGTCAGCACCTTTTGTGAAGATACCGCCGCCGAGACGAGCAAAGATTGAGATAAGTGAGGCACCAAAACCTAAGGCGACTAGACTATCGATTACAACGCGGTCTGTAATGGCGTATCCCATTGTTGTTGTAAGAACCAGGTAATACACAGCTACGCCTAATAGAGCCAAACCAGCCACTAAAAGACCTGTTACGGCGCCTGATTTAAACGCAACGTTTAGACCTGCTGCCAAACTGAAACTAGCGGCTTGTGTTGTGCGCACATTAGCCCGTACAGAAACCAACATTCCAATAAAACCTGCAACGCCTGACATAATAGCGCCGATGGCAAAGCCTACTGCAACCTGCCAAGATAATAAAAAAGTCAGCAACACAAAAATTGCGATGCCGACTATTGAGATTGTTCGATACTGTCTTGATAAATAAGCTTGAGCGCCTTCTTGAATTGCTCCAGCTATTTCTTGCATCCGTTCATTGCCCGGGTCTGCTGCAAGTACGGAGCGGATTGCCCAAACCCCGTATAGTATTGACAGCACACCGCAACCAATGACCCCCCATAAAACCATGTCCATGTAGGTAACTCCCCATATAGTTTAGCGTTTTCTTTTTACACCGCTATTGAGGCATTAAGATTCAATTCTGACAAGGTGGTAATTGTGGGAAAGTTGGATTCTTTGCCACTAAAGCGCTAAAAAATGACAATTTTTCCGTGCATATTTTTTAATCATTTCAAAAATGACTAAATTTCTGTCCTTTTAGGCTCAATTCGTCCCCGTTTTCATTTCTATAAATTACGCCATGTTCTATAGATTCGATCTGACCTATGTTGGTCATCGGGATTTCTATTGTCCTTAGGGCTTTGGTGAAAGTTTCACTGTCTTTTTGTGGGATGGTGCATAAAATTTCATAATCATCTCCCCATCCAAGACAATGAGACTTTAAAACTTTATCCTCAAAGAACAGTTTTTGAGCTGGCTTTGAAAGTGGGATTTGATCATAATCGATAACCGCCCCGCGTTTTGAAGCTGCGCATAATTTTTCAAGATCTGCAACGAGCCCATCAGAAAGGTCCATTGAGCTTGAGGCATATTCTTTTATAAGTTTTGAAAGTGCGCATCTTGGGTTTGGTTTTAAATATTTTTCAAGAAGCTCAGCTTTTTCTTCGTTTTTTAATGACCAATTTTTGGTTTCTTCTTTAGCTGCACGCAATTTAAACCCAAGAGCTGCATCCCCCAATGTTCCGCTTACATAGATTTGGTCACCAATATTTGCACCAGACCTTTTTACCATTCTGCCTTTTTCAATTTGACCAAATATGGTTATTGAGACCACTAACGGCCCCTTTGTACCTGTTGTGTCTCCTCCAAGCAAGCTTAGATCAAATTGCTGCATTGCCATTTTCAGGCCTTGAACAAAGCTCTCTGCCCACTTCGCTTCTGGTGCTTCTGGAAAGGCGATGCCTAGCATGAAAGAAATAGGTTTTGCGCCTTTTGCGGCTATGTCGGAGAGATTTACGGCCAAGGCCTTGTAAGCAATGTCTTCGGAGTCATCGGTTTCGAAAAAATGCTGGCCTGCTATTAGTATATCTTTAGATATGATGATGTCTTGTTGAGGATCAGGACTTAGAATGGCGGCGTCGTCAGATAAATTGAGGCTTCCCCTTGATGAGCAAAGGGGTTTTAAATAGGTTTCGATAAAGCTGGTTTCAGTTAGCATTTTTTCTCTCACGGCTATTCCAAGCGCTTATAGCGCTTGGGCCTCCGAGGGGCGGTGCTAAGCACCGGACGCCCCTGGCGTCATGTCCTGCCGCCGAAGAGGTATCACTCCTTCTTCGTATGGCTAGCTCAATTTTTTGTAGTTCTTGCCTTACTCTTATGAGGCGTCGGCTGCATTTTCTGTTTTCCAAATATTTTGCAGAACTGCGTTCACCACTTTGGGTTCATCTTTTTCAAAAAAAGCATGGGCGACATCTACATATTCACTAATGACCACTGCGTGAGGAATATCTTTTCGGCTGGTTAGCTCATAGGCTCCGGCTCGTAAAATCGCTCTTAAAGTACTATCGATACGGTTCAATCGCCATTTTGATGCTAAATGAGTATCAATGATAGGATCTAGCTCGCGCTGCTTTTCTACGATACCAGCTAACAGGTCTTGGAAAAAAGCAGTGTCGGCTTTGCTCATATGTTCGCCTTCAACTTCTTTGCCCAAGCGAAACGAGACAAACTCTTTCATCACTTCATCCAGGTCTGTTTGAGCAACATCCATTTGATAAAGCGCTTGCACTGCTGCAAGTCTTGCACTAGACCGACGGTTTTTAGCAGAAACGGGCTGATCAGCATTAGGCATTTTGCTCGTCCTCATCATCAGCTATTTCACTGAACTCGTCGGTTAGTTCAATAATTCTGAGGCACGCATTTGCGGCATCACGGCCTTTATTTTTTTGATCAACACTTGCTCTCACCATAGCTTGCTCATGGTTCTCAACAGTGAGAATTCCATTCCCCAGAGGGATTGATTCACTGATGCTGGTTTTCATCAAAGCAGCAGCTGGTTGATTTGCTACGATGTCATAGTGAGTGGTTTCGCCTCTAATCACACAACCTAAAGCTACGCAGCCGTGAAAATATGTATCTGGTTCATCATCAAACAACCCATTATCAATGGCGGCGCCTAAGGCTTGAGGAATTTCGAGCGCGCCAGGCACTTCAAACACTTCATAAGTTGCGTCTGCTTCAGCTAATGTTTGTTTTGCCCCTTTTAATAATTCAGCACTTACATCGGCATAATAAGGGCTAATTAAAATTAGGATATGTTTGGTTGACGATTTATTTGTCATGATTTTTTAGTATCTTTATACGATCTTATTTAATGATCTGAATTGAGCGGTTTCACGAGCTGATGCTCGTTTTTAGCTTGCTTAAATTACAATTGCACTCTTCTAACCTAAGTTAGATCATTATGACAGAGCTATTTTCGTCGCGTAACTTCTATTTAGGTCTAGTCAGTTAATGGCCGGTGCCCGACGATTTCAAGGTTATAGCTTTCCAAGCCGATTATTTTTGGTAATTTGGAGTTACTTAATAAAATAATTTTTTGTAAGCCAAGGTCAGATAAGATCTGCGCACCCAAGCCATATTCGACCAAACGCTCTGTTTTCTTTTGATCTGAGGCTCCATCTGTATTGTTATTGTCACTTGATGTTAAGTCCATTGACGTTAAGGTTGCCATTAAATTTTTGGCTTCACCATGACGGATTAGAACTATAACACCTGACTGCTGCTCACCTATTATTTTCATTGAAGTCTGAACGGCTTCAGCTCCAGACATTTCACTGTTAATGCCGATGATGTCCTGTAAAACATTGCAGCCATGCATGCGCACCAATGTTGGTTCATTAGGATCAATCTCACCTTTTATAAAAGCAAGGTGCTCAACACCATCTAATTTAGAGCGATAAACCCGGCAGGTAAACTCTCCGCCAAAGGGTGACGTAATCTCTTGTTCAGATGTTTTATAAATCAAGCTATCATTGGCGCGGCGGTAGGCTATGAGATCTTCAATCGTGCCAATTTTAAGATCATGAATTTTTGCAAACTCAATTAAATCCGGCAATCTGGCCATTGAGCCATCATCATTCATGATTTCACAAATCACGCCAGATGGGTTTTGCCCGGCAAGACGAGAAATATCGACAGCAGCTTCAGTGTGCCCAGCCCTTACCAGTACTCCACCATCTCGTGCGATTAACGGAAAGACATGCCCTGGCGAGACTATGTCATTTACATTGGTTTCTTCATTGATCGCAACTGAAATTGTGTGCGCTCTGTCATGGGCTGAGATGCCTGTGCTGATGCCTTCTCTTGCTTCTATGGATACTGTGAAGGCTGTTTGATTTCTTGCTTGATTGTGGCGCACCATATAATCAAGGTTTAACTTATTTGCTCGCTCAGAATCGAGCGCTAGACAAATAAGTCCACGACCATTTTTGGCCATAAAATTAATGGCATCACTATTTGCAAAGGCTCCAGGGATAATCAGATCCCCTTCATTTTCTCTGTCTTCAGCATCGACCAGAATAAACATGCGACCGCGCCGTGCATCTTCTATGATGTCTTCAATCGGTGAGATTCCAGAGTTGCTCGTATTCATTTTTATTGTTTCCAAGACGTTGCTTTGATCTTTAATTATTGTCATTATTTCTTGCTACCGAGCTCTTGTTCTCCAAGAACCTTTTGGCTAAGTACTGAGTTTGCTCTAAGGGCATAGCGGGCGAGAACATCAATTTCAATATTCATCTTTGTTCCCTCTTCGCATAAGTGCCATGTCGTCTCTGCAAGCGTGTGCGGAATGATCGCCACGCCGAATTCATCATCGTTCACTTCATTCACGGTTAGAGACACACCGTTTAGGGTCACAGAGCCTTTGGTGGCTATATAAATTTTTAAGTCTTCTGGCACTTTCAAAACAAATCTATGTGAATTACCATCGGCCTTTTTAGATAATATTTCTGCGACACCATCGACATGACCAGAGACGATATGGCCACCGAATTCTTCACCCATTTTCATGGCACGTTCTAAATTTATTTTCTGCCCCACCTGCCAGCTCTCTAGCGTAGTCATCTTTAAAGTCTCTGGTGATACATCAACGCTAAAAACCGTGTCACCGTCCTCAGCTTTTGCCAGATCTGTGACCGTTAGGCAGCAGCCATCACAACTGATAGATGCGCCTAACAGGATTGTCTCTTTGTCATAATGGCAGGCAATTTTAAATTGACCTGCATTTCTGCTGACCAATGTGCCTGTATCTGTGATTATACCGGTAAACATTTAGCTGTTATGCCTTATATGTGAAGTATGGTGCAAGGGCTTTTATTTACCCTTTTCGTGATTTTTCACGAAAGGCGTTGATTGCAAATCCATAACTCTAAGTTATGTGTTTAATCCTATCATTCAAGCTTATGTTTTAAGGTTAATTCGTCTATAAATATGCTCTCATACCCTAGACAGCCCATTTTTGAATCTTATTTGTTTTATAAATAGTCAGCCTATAGTTGGTAGTACTCACTTAAATTTTTAGAAATTGATCCATTTGATTGTCACCGAGCTTTTGGCTGTGATCTAACTCGAAGCCGAGCTCGTCTTCTAGCCAGCTTAAGGAATGTGAGCCAAAGGGAAGAAGATTTTGACCTGATAGTGGATTTGCCCCTTTAAAGATATTCACCTGATCAACCAGGTTTGCTTTTAAAAAGTTTTGTGCTGTGGTTGGGCCACCTTCTACTAACAAGCGAGTGATGCCTTTTTGGGCTAAGATATTGGTTATTTCTTTAACGTCCAGGCTCTCTTGCTCCGAATTTTCAGCTTGCCTTTTATTAACATGGATCAATTCGCAGTCTCTTTCTTGATACTTAGAGATTTTTTGTTTTGATTGGTCCGAGTTTGTAATCACCCAAGGCCGTGTAACAATATTCGGATTAAAGATTTTCAAATCAGCCGAGAGAGCTAGGTTTCTATCGATGATAACCGGTCTTGGTGATCTGTGTTCCAAGCCATTTAAACGACAAGTTAAGGTTGGATTGTCTTGTTCAGCAGTTTTTCTACCCACAAGTATGGCATCCACTTCAGCTCTTAACAAATGCCCTCTTTTACGTGCCAAAGGCGATGTGACCCATGTTGGTGAATTTTCAGAGGCGGCGGCTACAAGCCCATTTTTAGAAACTGCCATTTTCACAATTGTGTAGGGACGATCTTCTGTTTGTCTCAGGAAATGCCCTTTATTCAGCGTATCAGCTTCTTGCTTGCAAATGCCTGTGAGAACTTCAATGCCGGCCTCTCTTAAGCGCTCAAGGCCAGTTCCTTTAACTCGTTCATCTAAATCAGTTGAGGCAACGACCACTCGTTTTAGACCAGCCTTAATTATAGCTTCTGTGCAAGGAGGGGTGCGGCCTTGATGGTTGCATGGTTCCAAGGTGACATATAGCGTGGCGCCTTTTGCTTGCTCGCCGGCTTGAGATATAGCCTGGGGTTCGCCGTGCGGAGTGCCACCGACACCGGTTACAGCTCTTGCCGAGATTTGCTTACCGCCTGGAGTATCACTGACTATTACGGCGCCGACGGCCGGGTTGGGACTGGTTGTGCCAAGGCCTCTTCTCGCCATGTGCAAGGCAACACGCATATATGTTTCATCGTGCTCTAGCTGCATCTTGACAACTCGTTCCCTTTTGTAGTGCTCCCTTTTAAAGGGATGTCTTTGTGATGGTTTTAGTCATCATCTTCTTTATCAGAAAGCTCATCAAGCACACCTTCAAAATCAGCGGCTTCTCTGAAATTTCTATATACAGATGCAAAGCGCACATAGGCCACTTCATCAAGTACTTTTAAACCATCCATAACAAGCCCGCCAATCATATCTGAAGTAATTACAGATTCACCCGACGCTTCTAGTTGGCGTACAATTCCAGAGATCAACTGATCAACCCGTTCATCATCTACTTTTCGTTTGCGAAGAGCGATGCGAATAGAGCGATAGAGCTTATCGCGATCGAACGGCATTGTGCGTCCGTTTCTTTTGGCGACAGAAAGTTCACGTAACTGGACCCGTTCAAAAGTAGTAAAGCGTCCGCCACATGTTGAGCATGAACGACGCCTGCGAATGGATTGGTTTTCCTCAGCAGGGCGGCTGTCTTTCACTTGCGTTTCTTTATTGCCACAATAGGGACAGCGCATGATTTAGATCCTTAAATGGGATAAATGCTTAAAATATAAATTTGGGGAGTTAATGAGAGATATTTTAAACTGTGCGAATAAAAATAGGAAGAGCCGTTACATCTCTTTCCCTCTTATATTTACAAGAGAAAAAGAGAAAGCTCTTCCTATTTCAACTTCTATAACAACTGCTTAAATCAAATTTATCGATTTAAAGTGCTTTTTCGTAAATTGGGAACCGGCTTGTTAGCGCAATTGCTTTTTCTTTCACTCTTGCTTCACAGGTGGCATTACCTTCAGCGCTATTGGCTTTTTGTAAGCCTTCGAGCACTTCAGTGATTAACTCACCAATTTCAACAAATTCAGCGGTGCCAAAGCCACGACTTGTGCCTGCTGGTGATCCCAGACGAATGCCTGATGTGACCATTGGTTTTTCAGGGTCGAATGGAATACCATTTTTATTGCATGTGATGAAAGCGCGGCCCATCGCTTCTTCGGCTTCATTCCCTTTTAGATTTTTAGGGCGCAAATCAACCAGAACGACATGAGTGTCTGTTCCATCAGAAACCAAATCAAAGCCGCCTTTTTTAAGGGTATCACCAAGAGCTTTGGCGTTATCAAGTACATTTTGTGAGTAAGTTTTAAACTCAGGTCTCAACGCTTCACCAAATGCTACAGCTTTTGCAGCAACAACATGCATTAGAGGCCCCCCTTGAAGACCTGGGAAAATAGCTGAGTTGAATTTTTTACCCAAGGCTGGATCATTTGAGAGGATCATGCCGCCACGGGGTCCACGCAATGTTTTGTGTGTTGTTGTTGTTGCTACATGTGCGTGCGGAAACGGTGACGGGTGGACGCCAGCTGCGACTAGTCCAGCAAAATGAGCCATATCAACTAAAAGATATGCGCCAACTTCATCTGCAATTTGTCTAAAGCGGGCAAAATCAATTTGGCGTGGATAGGCTGAACCACCAGCGACTATGAGTTTTGGTTTGTGTTCTTTTGCCAAACGTTCAACGTCATCATAGTCAATTCTGTGCGTGTCTTTATCAACGCCGTAAGATACTGCATTGAACCACTTACCAGAAAGGTTCGGTCGCGATCCATGAGTTAAGTGGCCGCCTGCATCAAGACTTAAGCCTAGAATCGTATCGCCAGGTTTAATCAGTGCTAAGAATACACCTTGGTTTGCTTGACTACCTGAGTGTGGCTGTACATTTGCGTATTCACAATTAAAGAGTTTGCAGGCCCGCTCAATGGCTAGTTCTTCTGCTTTATCAACGAAATGACACCCACCATAATAGCGCTTACCTGGATAACCTTCAGCGTATTTATTTGTCATCAAAGAGCCTGAGGCTTGAAGCACGGCGTTTGAGACAATATTCTCTGAAGCGATCAGTTCGATCTCATCTCTTTGACGGCCATATTCTTCTGTAATGGCGTCAAAAATAGCCGGATCACTTTGTTCTAGGTTTTGTGTGAAAATAGATGTCATTTCAGACCTTTCCTGTTCAAACCCAATATTTGATCTATTCTGGTGATGGCGTTGTATTCTGCCTTTTTGAGTGAACTTTTTTTCATTCTCAAAGCTCTCAACCAGGTTGATTGTGGGGTTCGATCTTTTTAAGCTCTTTACTGTCCTTTTAGATGACTTTACAGAGCCTTAATTGAAACGAGCCCTTCTCTAGCATGGTGTTTCACGTACAACAAGTATGCACTTTGTCTTTCATGAAAAATTTTAATCCCAATCAAGTGATAGTGATCTGTGATATGTGAAGAATTGAGCATACTAAAGAGGCGATTAATTCACACTTTGAGCTATTTTGCGTTTTAATTTTTTAACCGCTAAATTGGTCATATGCTCTTTGGTGACTTTTGCAGGCCCAATGACTGTTGCCTCCATGCCTGTTCTTGCGTCAATCGCTGTCACTTTTTGACTGTGACCAACAACTTGAAATTCAATGTAAATTTCCCCTGCATGGTTTAAATTCTTTGGCATTTTTTTCTCTCACGGCTATTGCTTTTTAGTGGCGCTTCAGGTTGCCTACTAGCAACCGCGCTGTTGAAAGCGGTGGGCCTCCGAGGGGTGGCGCTAAACGCCAGGCAGCTCGCTGCCATGTCCCTCAGCCCAAAAAGAGGCTGAGCTCCTTCTTCGGGACGACGGTTTTAGTTTTTCTCTCACAGTACGCCTTAAATCTTCAGTACAGTTAAAGGTGAGAAGTGGAGCTGATTATAGAAAGATTCTTTAAATTTAAAAAGTATGTGATTTTAAAAATAGAAAAGGCTGCCTTTGAATTGTCAGAGGCAGCCTTTAGTTAATTATCTTATCAAAGGGGTAAAACCCTTTAGTAATTAGATGCTGTTGCACCTACACCGTCTTGTTTATATAGGTCACGGCGGAAATGTACTGTGCCGTCTCTGGTTGCCCAAGAGGTTACATATACAAAATAAACTGGTGCTCGTGTTTTCAAGCGAACATCTTTACGCTCGCCGTTCGTTTGCATTTGATCGACGCGGCCACGGCTCCAATCTTTATTATCTTTCAAAAGCCATGTTACAAGCTGCTTTACATTTTGCACACGGATACAGCCAGAGCTATTTGCTCTTAGATTACGGCCAAATAAGCTTTTAGATGGTGTGTCATGCATATAAACAGCGTGTTTATTGTGAAAATTGATTTTCACAAAACCCATTGAATTATCTTTCCATGGGTCTTGGCGATAGCGATAGTTATAAACAGAATTTGAATTCCAATTAATTTTTCTTGGATCAACCTTCCGGCCATTGCCATCTAATGCTGAAATTTTAAAGCGTTCCAGCAGATCATATCTGCCACGCTTGGCTTCAGAGCGTGCTTTTGGTACTAAATCTTTACGAACAATACTTCGAGGTACATTCCAATAAGGATTAAAGTTGATTTCGTGAATTTTACTGCGCAGGCGTGGTGTTTGACGGTCAATTTTACCAACAACAGCTGCGTGACGAGAGACAATGCGTCCATTTTCAACAACTTCAATTTGCTGAGCAGGCACATTCACTGCCACATATCTTTTGGCTGTGCTTCGTGTCAGTCCATTGAGACGTGCAATATTAGTACGTAATTGGCGCAGTCTAACTGAAGCTGGTACGTTTAAAGCCATTAATGTTCTTCTATCGACCATGCCTGATGGTGTCAGCCCATGACGAACCTGGAATCTTTTAACCGCACGCTCTACGTAATAATCATAAGTCGAATAGCTTGAACTTTTCTGTAGGTCACCAGTAAGTTCCAGGCGCTTGCGTAAAAGAGCTACTTTTTGCCCGCTATTCCCCGGTCCCATTTTACCTTTAGGCAATTGGCGCCAGCCACCCGCAGATACAATTGCAGCGTAGCGTTTTACCGCTTCCTTCATAAGAGGAATGTTAGCTTTGTCGAGAGTTGGGAACCCTTTGGGTGGATTTATTTCCCATTCCCTGGCGGCCGACCTGTCAAATGTTTGATCCCATCCGACACCATCTTCGTTGCCACCATACCAACTGTCATAAGCTTGGGCTACGCCGCTATGCGAGAGTGCTAGCACTCCAGATAAAGTTAGCAACTTAGCGAAACTAGCGCATTTTTTTTGCAGTGTATTTCTCTTTTTCATTCTTTTTAAATGTCCAAGCATTTGTGAATAATTCAAAAGTTATGATCTCTATCTCTTCTGAGCGATTTACCTTTAAAACCTCACAGAAGATTTAATAAAAGCCAGCACACTGTTTTAAACTGTTTTGTTTCGCATCTTATATAAGTCAGCTTGTAAATATTTCAAGACAGACTTAATGCATGACAGCGTGACATATTTAAAAGATTTATTTGTATGAATAAATTGTAGTTTAAACGTCCAATTTAACCATACAGATTTCTATCGTAGTTTACGTCTCTATCAAATGTTTTCCAGTCACAATTCTGCGAGCTAAATTTAAAGATTTGTTAACTTAAACTAACCGAGAAATAGTTAAAGTTCATTAAACATTCAGTTTCAGCTTCATATTGTGTGCATTTGTTGTTCAAAACATGCGCTACGGTCAGATTGTACTCTATGTTTACATTTCCGCATGTGGCTGAATTTGTACTAATTCCCTAAAAAAAGACAAGCTCAATCACAGCGCTTAATATTTAAATTATAGAACATGTGACATTTTAGGCGTTTTTATGTTTGGAATGGATGAATATTGCTTTATTTTATCTCACGAGCGTTTTTTCGTACTTTTTTAATTACGCTTCAATTGCCCACTAGCAACCGCGCAAAGAATAACCCCGGTGCCGTTAGGCAACCGAGGTTATTTGGACGTTGAGACTTTTGATATTTACTACTCAAACCCTACAAACGGAACCTAATTTGATCCGTCCAATAGCGCTCTAATTGTAAAAGAGACTTGTTAACCTCAGAGAGGTTTCCTTCAGAAATCCCAGCCACCTTTTCTAGTGCATTGAGCTGACGCCCATACAAACCATTAATGATGTCGCAGACTTCCTGTCCCTTATCAGTTAATTTCACCCGTACCGAACGGCGATCTGAGTCTGAGCGTTCATGATGAATATATCCCATATCAACAAGTTTCTTAAGATTATAAGAAACGTTAGATCCAAGATAATATCCACGAGAACGTAGTTCTCCGGCCGATAGCTCGCTTTCACCAATATTGTATAAAAGCAAAGCCTGGATGCTATTAATCTCTGAACAACCGTTCCGTTCAAACTCATCCTTGACGACGTCAAGAAGGAGACGGTGCAGTCGTTCAATCATTCTCAGAGATGACATGTACTCACCTTTCAGTGAGTCATCCACTTCTGAGGTCTCTAATTCCGGCTTATTTTGGGCATAAGTCATTTCTGCCTCATTTGTTGTTACGCCTACCCTGTAGTGACAGTAGCTAACATAGCGAGAAGAGACTAAAATCCGATTAAATAACGCCCTTAATTTTAAGTTAAATTTTTTCGCATTTATCTAAAAATGTAACAAAATTTGCGATAAATGCTGTTTAATTTGTGCAATTTGGCTAATTTTACTGATCAACCCCAAATTCACGGGGGGGTAAGTTTAATTTTTCTTCGTGAGTTTCAATAAAATACTGCTCAACCATTTCTTCGCTAACCTCTTCTAGAGTGGCTGGTTGCCAAACAGGCGTGGTTTTATTGATTAGTTTAGCTTCAATGGCAGGTAAAAAGTTTTCCCCTTCGATAAAATGGTTTGCAAGCGTCAAATCCTGTCGCAAAGTTTGGTCAACGCCCATGCCTTTTGATTTCTGGATCGCTTTCAGTGTTATCTTCAAACTTAGGGGGCAAGCTTCTTTCATATTCCCAAGAGCTTGAAGCGCCCATTCTTTATTTTCTGGTTCATCTTCACTAACTTCAATCAAAGCTGTTATGATTTCTTCGATTGTTGGTTTTGAAAACACTCTGGTGATGAGCGGTTCTTTTTCTTCAATATCACTTTTTTCACGATCATTAGCTTTGATTACCTGGTTCATATCATCAAGCAATCTATCAACTGGCTCAGCCTCTCTAATGGCGTCTTTGATGATTTCAAACTTTTCCCCATTGATGCAAAATTCTATGAGGCCCAAATATACTGCGTCATATCTGTTCACAGCTGAGCCTGTTAGACCAAGGTAAGTGCCAATTGCGCCCGGCATATTTGCTAGAATCTGTGTTGCAGCAATGTCCGGGAATAAGCCGATTTTTACTTCTGGCATGCTCCAACTATAATTTTCACCGGCAACGATATGAGTTCCATATTGACTAATACCGACGCCGCCGCCCATAACAATCCCGTTAATTAATGCAACAAGAGGCTTGGTATAACATTCTATGGCCCAAATTGTTTCATATTCATTTTTAAAGCAATCGAGTGCTGCACTTTTACTTTTCTGTGCTTTTTCAAAGACTTCTTTGATGTTTGCACCGCTAGAAAAAAAATGTGCATCCTCTGATTGGATAATGATTGTATAAATATCAGGGTCTTCAACCCATTCTTTATAGGCCCCAATTAGCTTTTGGCGCATTGCAACATTTATTGCGTTTCGCTGCTTTGGTGCATTAATGGTGACGAGCCCCAAGCGACCTTGTTTTTCACAGGCCAATTCTTCACAAGTCAGGTCTTCACAGTCACTATTGGTCAGCGTAGCATCTATATTGTGCATCATTATCTCAACTCGTTTGATGTTTTAGCTCGTTGAGCTATACATGAAGTGCTTTAAACCTGAAAGAACCTTTTTATGAAATCCCTTTTGCGTATGGTCATATTTTTCGTGTCCTTACTCTTTTTACCAGACCCACTTTTTGCAATGGTAGATGATGCGCCCTTAAACGCCTCATTGTCTGATCAACTGCAAGAAGCAGATGTTGCTGATACGTCTTCACGCCAACAACAGATTCTGAAAGAACTGGTTTATATTGCTCAGGCGAATGATCCAGCGGCAAAGCAAAAAAAACTGGATGCCCAGCGCTCCAAAGAGGGACTTCGTATAAAGAAGAAGAAAGACTTTTTTAAATCAAAATCCCCGCTTCCAACAATCCAGATGCCTACTGACTGGGATGGGAAGGTCTCTTCTCCGCCTGTAACAACAGATAAAACCAAAGCCAAAACTCGAAAAAGCACAAGAACAAAAGCGTCTCCTCGTCCTCCAATTCCGGCTAAAAAGCCTAATTTACGCCGTGTAAAGAAGACAAAAGATGGTGCCATTTATGAAAGCCAGACTTATCGTAAAGCCCCTTTGACGAAAAATTCTAAAGACATTCGAGCACTTGGCAATCCGAAGGTGGCCGGCCCGCCTGGTTACTCGCCGAAAACCAATCTCTTATCAAAAACAGTGAGACTGCCTTTGCCGCGTTTAAAACCGAAAGGATTTGACCAAAAGAAACAGGCTCAGCGTTTAAAGATTGAAAAGGGCGAAAAGACCGCCGCGAAAAAAGAACAGTCTAAAGACAAAGAGGATGAAGCAACCACTGGTAAAGTTCAGAAAACGGCCTTTGTTGTGCCTCCACCTGTGACGTTTTGGGAACCTAAAGAAATTAAAGATGCACAGCTTGTTTGTCAGGTTCTTATGAAAGGTATTGACGCCACGGTTACGCCCATTAAGCCTATTCGGCGCGGTGCTTGCGGGACACCAGCTCCCCTAAAGCTTAAAGCAGTTGGGGAGCATAAGAGCGAACAAAAAATTAAAATTAACCCGCCAGCAACGCTCAACTGCCAATACACAGCAAGATTTGCGAAATGGGCCAATGAGAAATTACAACCCTTAGCAATGAAACATCTAAACAGCCCGGTTGCTATGGTGCACAATGTTGCATCATACTCTTGTCGTCACCGTTACAATGATAAGAAACGCAAACTATCAGAGCATGCTTTGGCAAACGCTCTTGATATTGCCGGTTTTACCTTAAAAAACGGAACCATTGTTTCTGTTTTAAAACATTGGGATGAAGAAGGTGATTTAGGGACATTTTTAAAAGCTGTGCACGCCTCTGCATGTGAGAGTTTTGTTGTCGTTTTAGGCCCTGAAGCTAATGAAGCACATAAAAATCATTTTCACTTTGATATTGGCCGGTATAAGGTTTGTGAATAATTCAACCAGACACAGATTTTACAAATAGGTGCAACTATGCATGCCGTTATCTTTGAAGTTGAACTGAAAGACGGGAAAAAAGAAGATTATCTTGCTATAGCTACACGCTTAAGGGAACAATTGGTCACTGCCAGAGGGTTCATTTCAATTGAACGGTTTCAATCTCTGGTCAATGAGGGCAAATTGCTTTCACTTTCTTTCTGGGAAGATGAAGCCTCTATTCTCTCCTGGAAAGCAAATTTAGACCATAAGGACGCTCAACTCCAAGGCCGCTCCAGTATTTTTAAAGATTATCGCATTTGTGTCGTGAAAGTTGAGCGGGACTATACGATGGCGACCAGTGCGCTTTCGTCTGCGACGTAAGCTCGCATTTCTCTCAGAAAATTCTTGATTTTTAGCAATTATCCAAGATTATTCCGCAAATATTCACTACTAATTGTTTTTCTTCTCTCTTCGTTCAGCCTGTAGTTGTGCTAAACTCTTGCAAATTATTACGATACGAGCAATCCTTCTCATAAAAACAAACCTATAAGAGATAATACTTCAGCCTAATGACACAATTACACTCTCGTACATTTCCTCGCACTCGTCTTCGCCGCAACCGCAAGACGTCTTGGGCGCGCAATTTAGTTAGAGAAACGGCTCTAAGCCCTCATGATTTGATTTGGCCGCTCTTTGTTATTGAGGGGCAAAATGAACGAGAAGAAATCGCCTCAATGCCGCATGTTGAACGGCTTTCCATCGACGTTGCTGTAAAGGAGGCCAAACACGCTGCAGCCCTAGGCATTCCTGCGATTGCTCTTTTTCCAAATGCTGACCCGGCAAAACGGTCAGAGTTGGCTGAAGAGGCTTACAACCCTGACAATTTAATTTGCCGGGCTGTGTGTGAGATTAAATCTCATGTGCCTGAAATTGGTATCATCTGTGATGTTGCACTTGATCCTTACACATCTCATGGACATGATGGTATTCTCATTGATGAAACTATTGACAACGACCGCACTGTTGAAATTCTCATCAAGCAATCCCTTGCTCAATCAAAGGCCGGTGCTGATGTGATTGCTCCTTCAGACATGATGGATGGCCGGATCGGTTCTATTCGCGATGCACTTGAAGCTGAAGATTTTAAAAATGTGCAAATCATGGCTTATAGCGCAAAATATGCGTCTGCATTTTATGGCCCTTTTCGGGATGCGATTGGATCCAATGTTAACTTAAAGGGTGATAAGAAAACATATCAAATGGACCCAGCTAACAGAGACGAAGCTTTGCAAGAAGTGATGATGGATCTCAGCGAAGGGGCTGATATGGTTATGGTCAAGCCCGGTATGCCCTATCTTGATATGGTGCGTAGTATCAGTGATGAGTTTAAATGTCCGACCTTTGTTTATCAAGTCTCTGGTGAGTATGCTATGCTTCTCGCAGCCAGCCAAAATGGATGGCTTAATCAGCAACAAGTAATGATGGAAAGCCTTACTGGTTTTAAGCGTGCAGGAGCTGCTGGTATTTTGACTTATTTTGCAAAACAAGCTGCTGAAAAATTACACCAAACATAAATGACGTAGATTAAAATCAGGATATATCTTTTGCTGTCTTATCTGCCAGAAATTTCAAATCCCCATATGTGGGTCACATTTTTTATCATTTGCGGTGCGATACTACTCTTCGCCAACGACCGCATTCCCCTTGAGTTAAGCTCAACTGGAGTTGTAGCTGTATTACTGGTTTATTTTGAACTCTTTCCAATTCTCGGGAGTGATGGTGAAAACCAACTTGGTGCTTCGCAATTGTTGCAAGGTTTCGCGAACCCCGTTGTTTTTGCGATTATGGCTTTACTGGTTGTAGGGCAAGGGCTCTATAATACTGGTGCGCTTGAAGGCCCTGCGAATGTGATCGCTAAGCTTGGCCGTATTGGGCCCTGGCTTGCTTTTGCTGTTGCATATATTATCGCCGGCACTGTTTCAGCTTTTATGAATAACACGCCAGTTGTGGTCATCTTCATTCCGATTATTACGGCAGTTGCAGCTAATATGGGCATGAACCCGTCTCGTTCCCTGATGCCTCTTAGCTTTATTTGTATTCTTGGTGGTATGACTACCCTAATTGGCTCTAGTGCCAACTTGATCGCCGCGACAATAGCTGAGCAAAACGGTATCCCTAAAATTGGATTTTTTGATTTCACGATCCCAGGTTTGTTTCTTGCTAGTATTGGTGCGCTTTATGTTATTTTTATCCTCCCGCGCTTTATGGGAACGAAAGAAGATGAGGGCGCTAATGCGCAACAGTCGGATGCGGGTAAACATTTTATTGCTCAAATCCCCTTAACTTATGGCCACCCTTGGCTTGGCTATGAAAGTGCAGCCGGTTTTTTCCCTGACTTAAAAAACATCACGGTTCGTATGGTACGCCGCGGGGCTCAGACTTTTGTACCTCCATTTGATGATGTGACGTTACAAGATGGCGATGTTGTTGTGCTAGCGGCGACCCGTAAAATTCTTTCTGATTCTTTGCAATTATCCAGCAGCCAGGCATCAAGTAATCAAACTGCAACTAAATCTGATGAAGATGAGGAAGCTACTGATCCGTCAGCTGATCGCCGTACGCCGCGCCGTAAGTCTTTATCTATAGCGGAAGCTGTTGTGGCACCCGCGTCTCGGCTTGTGGGCGCGAATGTAGACCCTGAGATTATTCATGCTGAAACGGGAATGGATTTTGTTGGCATTCAACGGCGCAGCCGCATGGGACGCGGCGCGATTGAGGATATCCGTTTAGAACCTGGGGATGTGATTTTATTACTTGGCGAAAGAAACGACATTAAGAGTTTGCGCTCTAATCGGAATTTACTGCTGCTTGATTGGCTTACTGAAGAGTTACCGCAAACTCATCATGCTTTAAATGCTCTTGTTATTTTTGGGATAACTATTTGGCTTGCTGCTACTGGTGTTCTCCCTATTGCTATTGCGGCAATGATGGGGGCTGTTGCGATGATTGCGACAGGCTGTTTGAATGTTCGCCAAGCGGCACGCGCAATTGACGGGCGGGTTTTTCTTCTTGTTGGTACTGCCTTTGCTTTGGCAACGCCGCTGCAAATTACGGGCGGCGCCCAATATGTTGCGACCAGTGTTGTTAGCACATTTTCAGACTATGGCCCCGTTGCTCTTCTCTCAGCCTTTTTCTTGCTAACCGCTATTTTGACTAACTTTTTATCCAATGCGGCGACAGCTGCTCTTATGGCACCGATTGTGGTAAGCGCAGCGCGTGAAATTGGGGCAGATCCGATGCCGTTTATTTATGGATTAATTTTTGCACTAAACTGCTCCTTTGCAACGCCTATTGCTTATCAAACAAACTTGATTGTTATGGGACCAGGGAATTATAGCTTTAGTGATTTCTTACGCGGCGGTGTGCCATTGATCTTCCTTATTTGGATTGCATATTCTTTATTTGCACCGTTTTATTTTAACTTATGATTTGAGCTGAATTTATGACGAAACAGGGAAAGGACTTTCCAGAATTCTATCTGACAAGGCCGCAGCCCTGCCCGTATTTGCCTGACCGTGATGAACGGAAATTATTTACTCATTTAGGGCCGGACGGTTCTGTTGCTGATTTTGATTACCTTCACCAGGAAGGGTTTCGTCGCAGCCAGACCATTGCTTATCGCCCGCAATGTGAGCATTGTTCAGCTTGCACCTCTGTTCGCATCAGAGTTGATGAGTTTAAACGGAGCAAATCTCAAAAACGGGTGTGGAGCAATAATAAATCTCTCGTCACTACACGAATGGATGCGCTTTCAAGTGCTGAGCAATATGCTTTATTTAAAGCTTATGTTGAGGCCAGGCACAGTGATGGCGGCATGGCGGACATGACTTTGTTTGACTATCAAGCCATGATTGAAGATAGTTTTGTTGATAGTTTTTTACGAGAATATCGTGCGCCAAAATCTGGTATGCAACCGCCTAAAGAAACAAGTTACAGCTTTTCTCTAAGTAGTGAGACTTACAAGCCCAAAGCCTCTTCAGACCTTATTGCTGTGGCTTTATGTGATCTGTTAAGTGATGGCATTTCACTTGTTTATAGTTTCTTTGAACCTAACCTTCATAGCCGAAGCATTGGGACTTACATCATTTTAGAGACTATAGACTATGCGCAATCAGTTGGCCTGCCTTATGTCTATCTTGGCTATTGGGTTAAGGGGTCGCAAAAGATGGATTATAAGGTGAAGTTCATGCCGCAGGATCATTTGATTAATGGCGAATGGGTGCGTGTTGAAAGCGCTAAAGACCTTTAAAGCTTTATTTTATTTGAGTTAGTTTGAGAATTTCTTCAAGACCTTTCAGGTATTTCTTAAACGCATTTTTACCAGATGGTGAGAGTTCATAGACTGTATATGGCCTTGTGCTTTTTTGCGTATCGCCGATTACCATCTCGCTTTCAATAAAACCAGCTGCACTTAATTTTTTTAAATGCGCATCAAGGTTACCATCTGTAATTGAGAGCTTTGATTTGAGGTCTGCAAAACTTTCTCCTTTTACATAGAGCAAGATTGAAAGCCTTGTTCGCACCGGTTGATGAAATAGCGGATCAAACTCCGGCAGGGTATTCATGCTATCGCCTCGGTTTTCAAGAGCTTACCTGTCTTTTCATCCCAGCGCCATCGTGGTTTCGTGCATTCAAGATGAACGCCGCCAAACCATTGATCTAGCTTGATTAATTCTACCGCATCCCTTTTTCCATCCATGACTTTCTCACCTAACTCTGTTAGAGAGAGTGTTTGAGATTTGAAATCTTTCATATCAATTTCATGATCTGGTGGACTTAAGAATTTTCCGTTTGGACTGCACGATAAGAGAGGCTGCTCACCATTACACATCCTGCTGATTTCTCTAAAATGCGTCCAATCGCCCATGAAAAAAACGGTTTCAGAATTCATGAATTCTATGAAGTTTTGCACTGGATTGGTGACGCCATTTCTGACAAGTTCTAGAATTTTATTTTGTGTTTTGTTTAATCCGTTTTTGAGAGACGGGTATTCTTCCAAGTGGCGCTTTAAAGCGGCTTTTAAAAAGGGAAGTGATGATAAGTCAGATTGGATATATGTTTCTAGATGAGTTGGGTCTGGTTCACAAAAAGCTTGCCAGCCTGCATTGGCGATTTTTAAATGCTCTTTAGTAATTGGCCTTTTTATAGGCACTAGTGCCTCAATTTGTTCCGGTGATAATTGTCCGAGACCTCTGAATGGAATTATGCCCTCATATTCATTTATGCAGACGAGACTTAGTTTTGTACTTTTTAAATCTTGCCCATGAAAAAACTGTAGAATTTGAAGAATTTGCAATTGGTCTAGTAGGTCATGTTCGAACCAAAGAATGACTTCTTCATAATTGTTAAAAGCTTTTAAATGTTCATCTCTAATTTCGAAGTCGCGCGTGACATCGCTCACTGGCATTGCCGGGCCTGAGAAATACTCCGCTCTAATTTTTGAATGTTCTTCTAAGCTTAGACCTTTTGGGAACGGACCTGACTGCATGGTATCGCGCCAGGGGAGCACATCACCCTCAATATTTGCAGCTTTTAATAAGCTGCCAGCTCCATCGCCATTTGTAATATGAAGTGTATTTCCCATGCTCTGAAGTACCCCCTGGCTATTTATCTTAATCAGAAAAAACAATAAAACTCTGTAAATCAGAGTTACTCTGTAACACAGAGTTCTTCTCTACTCAAGCCAATTCATTAGATTGCTCCAAACACAAAAAAGCACCCTCATTTCAATGAGAGTGCTTTTTTATTTGCGCTTCGGGTGCCCACAAAGCATCCGCGCTGTTCTTTTCTTGCTTGCGCTTCAGATGCCCACTTCGCATCCGCGCTGTTCTTTCACCTATTTCGGAGAAAACTTATTTGTTTTAGGAAAGCCTTTTGGTGGCATTCTTCCTGCAGACGCTCTTGCGCCTTGCCACTCGATTAAGCCATCCGCTTTGCAATTTCGCCCAGCGCTATCAACCCAGGTGAGACCTTCTTTTTTATGGAAGGTTTTAATGTCTGAGAGACCGCCATCTTTATATTTCTGTAGGCGGACGCCTTTGCCCCTGGTCATCTCATTGAGCTCATCCAATGGGAAGACAACCATTTTACGGTTTTCACCAATGACAGCGACCATATCACCATCAACGATAGAACAGCTCACGGCTTCATCTGGCTCCTTGACATTAAGAACCTGTTTGCCTTTTCTGGTTCCTGCGATCACTTCATCTTCGCCGACGATAAACCCGTTACCCTGATGTGAGGCAACAAGACGTTTGCGGCCTGCTGTATAGATAAAGCCAGTGACGATGTCTGAAGTGGCTTCAAGGTCGATCATGATACGAACTGGTTCACCATGGCCGCGGCCACCTGGCAATTTATCAACGCCGAGCGTGAAGAACTTACCGTTTGTGGCGAACAGCACAAGCTTGTCTGTGGTCATGGCCTGAACTGCGAATTTCAATTCATCGCCTGCTTTGTACGTCACTTTAGAGAGATCATCCTGATGACCTTTCAAAGCTCTTACCCACCCCTTTTGCGAGACGACCACTGTGACCGGTTCTTTCTCGATCATGGCTTCGTCTAGGTCGATGTCGATTTCAACGGCGTCTTCAAAGTTAGAGCGGCGTTTGCCCATTTCTGTTTTCTTGCCGAACTTGCCTTTGGTGTCTTTGATTTCTTCTGCAATTCGTTTCCACTGCAACTCATCAGATGCTAGAAGCGCTTTGAGTTCTTTCAGCTCTTTTGATAAGTCTTTGTGCTCGGTTTTGATTTCCATTTCTTCAAGCTTGCGCAAGGCACGCAATCTCATGTTCAAAATGGCTTCGGCTTGCACATCGCTAAGCTTGAAGGTTTTCATCAGAACCGCTTTGGGCTCATCTTCTTCCCGAACGATGCGAATAACTTCATCGAGATTCAGATATGCAATCAAATAGCCATCGAGAATTTCGAGGCGGTGTTCGATTTTACCTTTGCGGAAGTTTGAGCGGCGCACCAGCACTTCTTTGCGGTGGGCCAGCCACTCTGTCAGAACGCCTCTAAGGCCAAGCACATTTGGAATTTGCCCTTGTGATAGCACGTTCATATTGAGAGAAATTCTATTCTCAAGATCTGTTGTTTTAAACAACGTTTCCATCAACACAACCGGATCAACTGAGCGGTTCTTTGGCTCCAGGACAACGCGAATATCTTCTGCGCTTTCATCACGAATGTCAGCGAGCAGTGGCAATTTCTTCAATGACATTAGCTCAGCGATCTTCTCAATCAGACGAGATTTTTGCACCTGATATGGGATTTCTGTGATAACAATTTGATAATTGCCTCTAGAGACTTCTTCTTTTTCCCATTTTGCACGCACTCTAAAGCCGCCACGTCCGGTCTCGTAAGCTTCTTCAATGGCTTCTTGTTTTTCAACAATCACACCGCCAGTTGGGAAATCTGGCCCGGGGACGAGTTCCACTAACTTTTTAGTCGACGCATTGGGGAATTTAATCAGATGCAGCGCTGCGTTACAGAGCTCTTCCACATTATGAGGTGGGATGTTGGTTGCCATGCCCACTGCGATGCCTGATGAGCCATTGGCGAGCAGATTTGGGAAGCTGGCGGGGAGAACCACTGGCTCTTCTTCTTGCCCGTCATAGGTTTCTCTGAAATCAACCGTGTCTTCTTTGATGCCGTCTAAAAGCGCCATGGCCATTTCGGTCATTTTGGCCTCTGTATAACGCATGGCAGCGGCGTTATCACCGTCCACGTTACCAAAATTGCCCTGACCTTCAACTAGCGTGTATCTCACAGAGAATGTCTGCGCCAGGCGCACCATGGCGTCATAAATCGCCTGATCGCCGTGGGGGTGGAATTTACCCATGACGTCACCGACGACGCGAGCACACTTCTTATAACCGCCTTCTGGGTCTAGTCTTAGCTGCTGCATGGCGTATAGAAGCCGCCTGTGCACTGGTTTTAGCCCGTCACGCACATCTGGCAGGGCCCTGTGCATGATTGTGGACATGGCATAGGATAAATAGCGCTCTTCTAAAGCGGTGCGCAGCTCAATGGTCTCTGGGACTAAATCTCCAGTGGTCGCATTATTGTCTTTTGTCTTCTTACTCATGGCCTCTGCCTTACACCGAAATCGGATTCGGGTAAATATTTATCTCTGTTTTGTCTCACGGGCGATGGGCACAAGTGCCCGCCCTGCGACGCGCAGCGCTAAGCGCTGACGGCCGTTCGGCCTACGTTTTTTGTCTTCTGCTGGTTGTTGATGGGGATTTGGAGATATCGACTTCCCAGTCAATGGATTATAAATTGAGATTTATAAGAAAGCTTAGTTTACAGCAATTTTATTCTTTTCTCTAAGCAATCAATAAGAATACTAATTCTACATTCCTCTTGATAAATTTCTTTTCTGAAAGCATCAGCTTCTTTCTCATCGATCTGCTGTAATAATTTTATTTTTGATGTTGATGTCCAATCAGTATAACGCAAGTAAGAGTATGAATACCAAGATAAAAATAAAGAGGCTCCCAATGTTCCTATCAACCCTGCACTCAAAATCCAGTTCAAGAACATTGGCCACTTAGAAGTTTCTATGATTAGGATTAAAGCCTTTAGATAGATATAAATAATACTAATCTCTATTAACATTATGGTAGCTAACGCTAAAACTATGAAAATTAATGCCAAAAGCATAAATAGCGTTTGAGGTATAAGCCCTGGGTCATTACCAGGCTTATAAACTTCAGCGTTTTCAAAATATAAATATGCACTTCTGTAAGTTCCTATCAACTGGACATCAATTGAACTATCTAAAATTGCTTTTATAGAGGTAGTTATTACTTTGCGGTTATAACTTAAAATGGCCATAAAATAACGCATAAACAAGCATATAATCAGCATACCTGCTAATACTTCAATTTTGCTATCTAACTTTATCCCCGCAATCGCAAAATCTAAACCCAAGTCAAAAGTATAATTCACAATATATATATTGAATATAACAAAGAAAATTAAGTATTTAGATAATTTAGAGTTTATATCTTTTACTGACCCATACAAAACTTTTAGAAGTTCTTTTTGGTCATCATTTTTGCCTTCATACTTCAGATATCCATTGATATCATTCTTCACCAAAGATGCTGTTGATAACCACCTTGATGGATAATGGTTCTTATCTCTTAAGTTTTTAGCTTTTCTAAGTTTTCTTTTTAACTGAAATAGCCATAAATAAAGAGAGAGTTTTTTTCTGCATTTTTTAAGGAACTTATTCAATATATTATCAAATCATATTCAGCTTCTTTTATTTGGCATTATACTTTGTAATATTTTAGAGAAAACTCTTATTATCAATTTAAAATAAATCAGCCTTTTTACGCACAAGATTTTGGTTCTAACCATCTTTAAAACAAATAAAAGAGGCCGCTAAATTTCTTTAGCGGTCTCTTTTATTTGCGCTTCAGGTTGCCTTTTCTCTGCTTCAGATGCCCACTAGGCATCCGCTAGAAGCAACCTCACTATACTGTTACATTCTAAGCTCGTTTTACGAGACCTATCACAAACAACAAGACGACGGCGCCGATGGTAGCACTGATAATATCAGCAACTGGGAAGCCGCCTGGGATCATTCCGGCGAAGAGCCTACCGGCAACCACAGCGCCTAGAATACCCACAATAATGTTCCCTAAGACGCCAAATCCACCACCACGCATGATTTGTCCTGCCAGCCAACCGGCCACAGCACCTATTGCCAAAAATATTATTAAACTAACTGGATCAAAAGCCATTGGTAATCCCCTTTGCAATTGTTTCTATCCGAATTAGATATAAGTTTTAGCTAAGAGATTACAAGAATCAAACACCATAACATATTGATATTAAATAAAACATTTTTTATTTGCGCATGCAATTAATCATAAAAAAACTCACCTTCCAGCCTGGAAAGTGAGTTTTTTAATTTTTCTTGTTAGCGTAGTTTACGCTGCTTTTTGATCTTTAGATCCATCGCTTTCTTCACTCACATTTTCAATGAAATCATTGATTTCGTGAGTGATAGCTTCGATCGTTTCAACCAATTGCTCTGATGCTTGATTGACTGTGTCAACTTCCCTTGAAGTGACATTCAACTTCTCATTCATATCAGTTACATTTTCAGCAGCTCCGTTGGTGCCTTTAGACGCCAAGACCAAAGATTGAGCAATTTCTTTCGTTGCAGAATCTTGCTCTTCTACTGAGTGAGAAATAGCTGTTGAGAGAGATTGTATTTCAACAACGCATTCAGCAATGTTTCGAACTGAGTTCACTGAATTTTCAGTTGAAGACTGAATTTCCTGAATTTGCTCGGTTATTTTCTCAGTTGCGCTAGCTGTTTGGTTCGCCAAAGTTTTCACTTCAGCAGCAACCACAGCAAAGCCACTACCGGCTTCTCCAGCTCTTGCCGCTTCTATTGTTGCGTTGAGTGCAAGTAAGTTTGTTTGCTCAGCAATTTGTTGGATAAGCTCGGTGATTGTTCCAATTTCCTGAACGGCTACGAGAAGCGAACTAACTTCACGCTCGGTGTCATTTGCTGTTGTCGAGGCAACACTAACCAGCTCAGTGGATTTCAGAGTTTGATCTGCAATCCCTTGAACAGAGGCTGATAATTCCTCTGTGGCAGACGCAACTGTTTGCACATTTTGCGACGCTTCGTTTGACATTTCACCAGCTGTTGTTGCACCATTTGCTGTTTCGACTACAAGGCATGACATGCGCTCGGAAGCTTGCTTCATATTTTCTGAATGCGAGCTTGCGTTTGAGATCGATGACGCAATGTTGCTTTTGAAATTCTCAATGAGTTTTTCCAAAGCTTCTTGGCGCTGGCGATCTCGTTCTTGTGCAATTTTTGCTTTTTCTTCCAGAGAATTTCGCTCTATCATGTTTTGCAAGAAGACTTTCATAGCTCTGGAGATGTCACCGATCACATCTTGGCGCTCGTTATATTGAATTTTAACCGACGTATCACCATTTGCCAGATTAGTGATTGTGTCACTTTGCGTGTTGAGCATGTTGATGATATTACGCATCTGGATGTATGTTATAAAGAGCGTTGCTAGAATAGCGGCAGTAGCAATGGCGAGTAAGATGTATATATCAACTGTAAGCGCATCGACCTCTTTATCTGCTATTTTCTCAGCTTTGTGAACGAAATGCTCGGATAGTTTTTTTATGATGTCCAAACGCTCAGCAGAGGATTTAAACCAAGCGGCCTGATTTAGGCCTTTAAGGTCCTGACTGATTGGGAGATTTGTTAAAACCTCACGCGCTGCATCGACTTCCTTGAGAGACGGGCCTTTGAAATATTTTTTGAAATATTCCATTTGTTCGCCTGTCGCTATATTATTGAACTCCTCAAGATACGCACGTTCTGCGCCAAGGTATTTTGAATATTGTAAATAGTCTTTAAACTTGAACTCACCTTTTTCAGCCTTTTTTAGCAGTGTGTAGCCGGATGATTTCTCTTTACTACCTGCTTCTTTCATTTGCACAAGTGAGAAATAGGGTAGCAACTCTGTCGTAATGGCCTGGGAGGGGCTGGCTTCAACAACGATACTTACCAAATGAATCAGTATGTTGATTTCTTCAGTGTATTTTGCCTTTAACTTTTTAGCGTCATAGCTTTTACCATCAATTTTTTTACGTATGTCATCAATTTGGTGAATAGCATTATTAATTTTCTCTAGCTTTTTACTTAAAAGCTTATCGTGAAGATCTAGTGTTACATAATGCTTATCGAATACCTTGACCGCTTTGTCGGTTTTAACTCGTTGTTTTTTAACTCTCTCAAAATAAGTTTGGTCATAGTTAGAGTTGACAAAACCAACAGATTTGGCTCTTTCTTTTTGCAATTGGTAAATGATAACGCCGCTATCCTCAACAAGCCTTGTTAGAGGTTGCATTTCAGAATTATATTTGCGTTCAATATATTTATCATAAAGCGTTGTGCTCAAGAAAAAGACAACGCCTAGCATGGGTATCACGATCAACATTGCGATTTGCGCACGAATTGTCTTCAGCATAGATCGTACTCCTTGGTATTACTGTTTGTAATTTTTAATTATGATTTTTTCTATTTTCAATGAATAGAATTTTTCATCATTTCACGGGAGTATATAGAGAGAAAGCTTTTTAATGTTTTAAGAAACATCTGACTACGTGTTAACGATTTCATAAGTATATGATTAGATAGATTAATTCATTAATTTTTTACGATTAACACAACCATAGATTGATGTATTGCCAAATTCGTCACTTTTTTAGCGCTAAACTAGTAAAATTCTGACATCTGAAAGTTTTGATAAAGGTATTTTTATGCCCTCATTGGCAAAACAAATGAAGCTGTGTTGCTTCTTCGAAACATTTTTCTACTCTAATAAGAATTTCATTTTCTCATTTGCCTTAGCAGGTGTGATTTTTGTGATTTCAGCGGAGACAATTCCCTCTTTTACAAATGGATCTTGATTGACCCTTTCCTCAAGTTCTTCCACCTCGGCATTGTGGGCCAAAATCATGCCTCCAGCATTCGGCTCGATACTACCAACCAATAAAAACACGTTTTCGGCCAGTCCTTGCTTGATCCAGTTTTTATGCCCCTCCATAAATTGAGGCGCATTAGCTTTGTTTTCCGCAAACCTTAAAAATACGATATACATTTTGACACCCTACTTAGATTAATTCGTAAAATTATTTGTTTTTTCTATCTCTTACATTTCTTTTTTCGCAAGCTTTGCATCCAGCCACTCGAGCATCTGCTTCACTTCTTGCTTGATGTAAATTTCACTTGGAAAGGCCGTGGCCATAGTCGCAACGCCTTGGCTAAGGGCTAATAAATGCATGGCTAAACTGTCAGCTTCTTTTATTAAACCGAGCTCTCTAAACTGCTTGCTCAACCATTTATGAAACATTGTAAAAATCTTAGTGGCATCTTCTTTGGAAGAATGATCGAGTTTGGACAATTCGGTTGTCAGGGTTCCTACTGGACAACCATAGAGCTTGATCTTGGCTTGATTTGCGATCAGAATTTTGATGAAGCATTGAATACGGCCTTTTGGGCTCTTCGTTTCTTCTTCCCAGGAAGTTAGCA
This sequence comes from Methyloligella sp., assembly GCA_021604645.1. Lineage (GTDB taxonomy): Bacteria > Pseudomonadota > Alphaproteobacteria > Rhizobiales > HXMU1428-3 > HXMU1428-3. The sequence continues at coordinate 6,000 of BQJJ01000015.1, read as the reverse complement.
TGTCTTTTGTTTTGTCTATTCGCCGTACTATAACTGCTTTTAAAATATCATCTTTGGTTTTGAAATGATGATAGAAATTCCCGCGAGAAAGCTTTACCTCATCAGCAATGTCTTTAAAGGAGGTAAATTCATACCCATTCTCATAAAAAAGATCATCAGCGGCTTCTATGATCCGCTCTTTTGTATCGGTAACATTCGTGTTTCTTTTATTCATAAGCGTTTCATCGAGTAAAAATTAATGCTTAAAAACTTGCCAATCGAGACACGCCACTAGGACGATCGACCTAAACATTCAACAATAACTAGGTCAATTGTCCTAATTTGTCAAATCATATTATTTAATTCGATTTGAAATCGCTCTTTTGAAATCGCACTTTTAAAATCGTTCTGGGGCTAAAAATTACAATCTTGGGTGTGGTAACTTAGTGATGAATGGAATTAAGAAATGGTGGAGCCAGACGGGATCGAACCGACGACCTCTTGCATGCCATGCAAGCGCTCTCCCAACTGAGCTATGGCCCCTCTCTTTAGTGCTCCTTCAGGTTGCCCACTAGCAACCGTCGCTGTTATCCGGCGCAGATCACGCTTTCATGTTGGCTTATAAAAAGAGCTCATCCTCAAGAACTGTGGTTTTGGCAATTAGCACTCTATCGGAGTACTTGCCCACATTTTCTCAAGATCTGTTCTCAGGCTTTGGGAGCCCTCAAACATTGTCAGTTTTTAGGGGCTTGGATTGGAAAATGCAAGCCCCTAAATTTTGATATTAACTTTCGTCGTCTTTACCAACACCTGCCACCGGCAAGATGCTTTCGACTGCGCCTTCGGCGTCGTCTTCCACTTCCAAGAATGTATCATCATCTTCAGTTGATGGAATTGTATCATCATCGCTATCATCGATATCGATTAGATCATCTTCGCCTTCCAATAGTGCATCAGCTTCTTCTGTTTCAGCTTCAGCTTTTGGAGCTTCTTCCTTTACCGGTTCCTTTTTAGGTTTTGGTTCAGGTTTTTTGATTTCGAAGACAGTTTCGCACATTGGGCAAATTGCAGGTTCGCGATTCAAGTCATAGAATTTCGCACCGCAACCACCGCATGTTCTCTTTGTCCCACGTTTTGCTTTATCAGCCATGCTAGCCCTCGAACATATTTCTTAATTTCATGAAACAAACTGCATGACATGATTGACCGCCCCCTGTCAAAGCCGTTTTTCCATGTTTTTCAAAAAAAATTGCATCGAAGCGGCTTTTTTATGCTTCTTGTGCCCCAATCTTACCAATATCCACTGGACGCAAGGGGTTTGTACACGTATATCCTTGGTTCGCACTGCAATTTTTTCTTCGGTATTTTTCCAAAATGATAAAATCTCTTTCTGGCCTGAACTCTAAAAATCTTAGCGGCACTGTTCAGGTGCCTGGCGATAAATCTATCTCACATCGCGCTGTCATCTTTGGCGCGCTCTCAACTGGTGAGACGGAAATTCATGGCCTCTTAGAAGCAGATGATGTTCTTGCCACTGCTCAAGCGGTTGGCAATATGGGAGCCTCAGTTCAACATAAGGGGTCTGGGCATTGGATTATTCGCGGTCTTGGTGTTGGTGGATTTCAAGCGCCGAGCGTTCCGCTTGACTTTGGCAACTCTGGAACTGCAGCCAGGTTAATGATGGGCGTGATCGCTGGTCATAATTTTGAAGCCAAGTTTGTTGGCGATGAGAGTTTATCGCGGCGGCCTATGGCCCGTGTATTAGACCCATTGCATGAAATGGGACTTAACTGGCATGAACAATTTGACCATTTACCGCTCACTCTTCATGGGCCCGAGCGTTTGATGCCAATTGAGTATAAATTGCCTGTGCCTTCAGCTCAGGTAAAATCAGCCATTCTCATTGCCGGGTTATTTGCTCCTGGAGTGACCTCCGTTTTTGAAACAGAAGCTACACGGGACCATACTGAGCGGATGCTTGGATATTTTGGTGCTGAAGTATCTGTCGAAGAAAAAGAAGGTGGGCGCTTAATCTCTGTTAAAGGAGATGCTGAGATGAACGGTGCGCCAGTTGCTGTACCAGGTGACCCGAGCTCAGCTGCCTTTTTAACAGCAGCGGCTCTTGTTTGCCCTGGGTCTGATATCACCATTAAAGGTGTTCTGATCAACCCAACACGCATTGGTTTCTACAAAACCTTATTAGAAATGGGTGCTGATATTGTTTTTGAGAATGAGCGTACAGAAAGCGGCGAGCCGATTGCTGATATCCGCGTGAAACATAGCCAACTTAGCGGCGTTGATGTGCCAGCAGAGCGCGCTCCTTCTATGATTGATGAATATCCGATGCTTGCTTGTCTTTCAGGTTTCGCAAAGGGCACCACACGCATGCGCGGCCTGAATGAGCTCCGCGTGAAAGAAAGCGACCGTTTAGCGGCGACACAAGCCGGCCTTAAGATGGTGTCTGTCTCTTCTGAGATTGAAGGAGATGACTTGATTGTGCATGGTGATGGCAAAGTGACTGGCGGTGGCTTTATTAAAACCCAACTTGATCATCGGATTGCCATGAGTTTCCTTGTTATGAGCCTTGCGGCCGAAGATCCTATTGTTGTGGATGATACACGCATGATTGCAACGAGTTTCCCGAGTTTTATTGGCTTGATGGAAAGCTTGGGAGCGAGATTTAAGTAACTCTATTTTCTCTCACGGCTATTCTGCCGCTGAAGCGGCAGGCCTCCGAGGGACGGCACTAGGTGCCGGGCAGCTTTGCTGCCATGTCCTTGCTCTAAAGTAGAGCACTCCCTTTTTCGTAATGTTAGGTTTTGTTTTCTCTTAGGGCTATTTATCTTTAGTGGTGCTTCAGTTACCCACAAGCAACCGCATTATTAGTGATCAACTGTAGGGCCCGAAAAGCGTCCCCCTTCTTCGGTATGTTTAATTTGTGTTGTTAATTTCATCCTTCTCTCCACTATTAAATTTTGCTCAACTCATTTAAGTTGAGCTCAAATGGAGACTTCAGTTGACTAACAATACAATAACCATAGCAGTTGATGGGCCTGCTGCTTCTGGTAAGGGCACATTATCACGCAGGCTTGCGCGGTATTTTGGGTTGAATTATCTGGATACAGGTTCCCTTTATCGAGCTGTTGCTTTGATTGCTCTGAATGACAATATTCCTCTAGATGATGAAACTGCTCTTTCACAAGTGGCCACCTCACTGCCAGATGATGTTTTATCTGATCCTCGCCTCCGAGAACCTGGAGTTGGGGAAGCGGCGTCTAAAATCGCGAGTTTAATTCCTGTTCGCGAAACACTCCTTCGTTATCAACGCGACAAAGCTGAAACGGCGCCTGGTGCTGTGCTTGATGGGCGCGATATTGGCACTGTTGTTTGCCCTGATGCTGACGTTAAATTGTTTGTAACGGCGAGTTCAGAGGTTCGTGCAGAGCGGCGTTATAAAGAGCTACTCTCTAAGGGGCAGGATGTTACCTACGACGATATTTTCGCTGAAATAGAGCGTAGAGACGCCAGAGATAGCTCTAGAAGCACTGCTCCTTTGATAAAAGCTGCAGATGCGCACTTGCTAGATACGACAAATTTAGATATAGAAAAAGCCTTGGACGCTGCTGTTTATCTGGTAAATCAAGCAATAAAACCTGAGATCTAAGCTAAAACCTTAAGTTTTTTTAGTTTCAATTTCAGAAATGCGGTTTAAAAACACACCATAACTTATTGTTTTTAATAACTATTGCTGAACTACCCTGTTCACAGCAGATTAATTTTAACTTTAACCTGGCTGAATTTATTAGGTCTATTTCGCATCAAGCGTTGGGGCTTTCACCGTTTCAAAGCGGTTAGATTTTTTCTGTAATATGCGTTTTCTCATGAAAATGGATGAAAATTTCTTACTTCACTTGAATTTTTTGGTGATGCAAAACACCTTTATGACCTTCAATTTTAGCCAATTGATCGTAAGAGACATTAATTTATGACATCAACTCAAGAAATTGAGATTTCGCAAACTCCTTCTACGGAAGATTTTGCACAACTCCTCGAAGAATCATTTGTAACTTCCTCAATGGAAGAAGGCAGTGTTGTTAAAGGCAAAGTAGTTGCCTTTGAAAAAGACCTCGCCGTTATTGATGTAGGCCTTAAAACTGAAGGCCGTGTTCCACTTAAAGAATTTTCTATGGCAGGACAACCTGCTGGCCTTGAAATTGGCGACGAAGTAGAAGTTTACCTTGAGCGCGTTGAAAATGCGCTTGGTGATGCTGTGCTTTCTCGTGAAAAAGCGCGCCGTGAAGAAAGCTGGATCCGTCTCGAAGAGAAATTTGAAGCACAAGAAAAAGTTGAAGGCGTGATCTTCAACAAAGTTAAAGGTGGCTTTACTGTTGATCTGGATGGCGCAATTGCGTTCCTACCTGGTTCTCAAGTTGATATTCGCCCTGTGCGCGACATCGGCCCTTTAATGAATGTGAAACAACCTTTCCAAATCCTGAAAATGGACAAGCGCCGTGGCAACATTGTTGTTTCTCGCCGTTCTGTATTGGAAGAGTCTCGTGCTGAACAGCGCACAGAGATCGTTTCTCAACTAGCTGAAGGCCAAACAACAGAAGGTGTTGTTAAAAACATCACTGACTATGGTGCCTTTATCGATCTTGGCGGCATTGACGGCTTGCTTCACGTTACGGACATGGCATGGCGCCGTGTGAACCACCCAAGTGAAATTGTGAATGTTGGCGACGCGATTAAAGTTCAAATCGTTCGCATCAATCCAGATACACAACGTATCTCACTTGGCATGAAACAACTTGAGAGCGATCCTTGGTCACTTGTAAATGACAAATACCCGCTTGAAGCTGTTGTTAAAGGTACTGTTACAAACATTGCCGATTATGGTGCATTTGTTGAACTTGAGCCTGGTGTTGAAGGTTTGATCCACGTTTCTGAAATGAGCTGGACTAAGAAGAACGTTCACCCTGGTAAAATCGTTGCTTCTAGCCAGGAAGTTGAAGTTAAGGTTCTTGAAGTTGATCCTAACAAACGCCGTATTTCACTTGGTCTTAAACAAGTTCAAGACAACCCATGGGATAGCTTTGCTGAGAAATTCCCTAAAGGTGCTGAAATTGAAGGCGCTGTACGTAACATCACAGAATTTGGCCTGTTCATTGGTCTTGATGGCGATGTTGACGGCATGGTCCACCTTTCAGATCTTGATTGGGACCGCTCTGGTGATGAAGCTGTTCAGGATTATAAGAAGGGCGATGTTGTTAAAGCTGTTGTTCTTGAAGTTGATCCAGATAAAGAACGCATCAGCCTTGGTATCAAACAACTTTCAGATGATCCATTTGAATCAGTTGCGACTTTCAAGCGTGGCCAGCGTGTTACTGTTGAAGTTCTCGAAATCACAGATGGTGGCATTGAAGTGAAAGTTGGAGACAGCGATGTTTCTGCCTTCATTAAGCGTGCTGACCTTTCTCGTGATCGCGGCGAACAACGCCCTGAGCGTTTCCAAGTTGGTGAAACTTTGGATGCAGCCGTATTACAACTTGATAAATCAGGTCGTAAGATGAACCTTTCTATTAAAGCACTTGAGATTGCTGAAGAGAAAGAAGCTGTGGCTCAATATGGCTCGACTGATTCAGGCGCGTCACTTGGTGATATCCTTGGTGCTGCTCTTGGTAGTAAACCTGACGATGAAGAAGAAGGCGAAGCAGAAAAACCTGCTGAGTAAGTTTTCTCATCTATTAAAAATTAAAAGCGCTGCCGCTTACAAAGTGGTGGCGCTTTTTTTATCTTTTGCGGGCGATGGCTTTCTTGGTGCTTCAGATGCCCACAAAGCATCCGCATATGTGAGAGATCTTCACGCCAGCGTGAGAACTGATCACGAAACGCCTCTCTTTCCACCGCAATTATCAAACGATTTCACGGGGCTGTGAGGTGCTCTTTTTTTTCTTATTCCGATGGTCCATGTTCTTTTCAACGCAAGCCACACAGCACGAAGCAGGGTGGCAGAAAATTTAA
>BQJJ01000014.1 GCA_021604645.1 Methyloligella sp. | reverse complement strand
AGCGTTTGCTGGTGACAACTCTACATTTGGTATTCCTGTGACTGGAGAGACTGAAAATACTTTTGGCATTCAGTACCCTGAAACTTTTGATAATGCTCATGGCATTACTTACCCTGAGCTTCCGTAAGCACAGAGTTTTTAAATATAGATCGGGCTGAGATTTTACCCCCCCTCCCTCCCCCTCAGACGAATTTTGGCTGGGTCTATGTTTAAAGCGTGTCATTTTCCTAAAACCGGAATCCACTTTTAGGTGACACGCTATGTTTTTTCTAAATCGCCAGATCAGATTTACGCTTCTATGCATAAATTGGTCTGGCGTTTTTTTTGGGGGGATTATTCTTTTAGTTCATCAAAAACTTCTTTAGCGGTTTTTATGGCATGAATTGCTCTAGGGAAACCGGCATAGAGGCTCATTTGTAAGATAATCTCAATGATTTCCTCTTTGGTAAGCCCTACATTTAGTCCCGCTTTCATATGGACTTTTAATTCTGACGCAGCATCACCTAAAGTGATGAGAGACGCGATGGTGGCGATTTGTCTTTCTCTTAACCCTAAAACTTCCCTTGAGTAAATGTCACCAAAGGCATATTCTGTGATGAACTTGCTTAGATCTGGCGAGATTTCACTAATACCTTCCAATACATTTTTGCCTGTAGTGCCGTGAATTTTGTTTAAAAGGGCATGGCCTCTTTCGAAACGTTCATTGTCAGTTTTCTCAGTCATGATAATTCATCCATTATATGCTTTTTCATTTGCATTTTATCTCATTCATTGAAAAGAAAAAACTCAACACAATAAAAAACCGGGCTCTATCTCTAGAACCCGGTTCGAAATTATTAATTTTAAGATCTGAAAATTAATTCATACGATCTTTCAATTCAGAGATTGATTGGTTAATCAAGTCATCACCTTTAGAGCCTGTTGCCTGACCAGCTAGTAGTGTTTCAGACGCTTTAACTGCTGCATCAATGGCAGCTGTTCTTACTTCTTCTACTGCTTTGGCTTCAGCCTGAACGATTTTTAGGTCAGCTGCTTTTGAGCGACGCTCTAATGTTTCTTCTAATTTTTCTCGTGTTTCTTTAGCAAAATTTTCTGATTCTTTTTTTGCTTGAGCAACAATGCTTTCAGCTTCTTGTTCTGCTTCTCTTGCTTTTCTTTGGTACTCGGCCAAAATGTGCTGTGCTTCTTCACGAAGTTTGCGTGCTTCATCCAACTCTTTTTGAATGTCAGCTGAGCGCTTATCTAAAGCTTCACCAATTAGGTCAGGTACTTTTTTCCAAACCAGAATGGCTACAAATGTGAAAAAGAAAATAGAGACCCATGTGGATGCGTCAGCGAAAATACTCATTTTTTGCGACCTTTCTTAAGATCTTGTGTTTGAACAATCGTTATACCGTTTTTTGGGTCTTTTGCTTATTTTAAAGCTTGCTCAATATCTTGATCTGATGGTTTTGTTCCAACTAGCTTTTCAACAATCGTTGCTGTTGTTGCTTGTGCGATTTTGCTCACTTCTCCAAAAGCTTCTTCTTTAGCTTTGGCAATGCGGTTCTCAGCACTTTCAGCTTTTTTATTAATTTTATCTTCTACAGCTTGTTGCTCAGCGTCGATTTCAGCTTTTAGCTTAGCGCGGGTCTCTTCTGCGATACCGTTTGCTTTTTTCCTAGCTGTTGCTAATGCTTCTTCGTAATTTGCAATCGCTTTGTCAGTTTCTTCTTTTAAGCGATTGGCTTCATCCATATCTCTTTGGATACGATCTTGGCGCTCTTCAAGTACTTCACCAATGCGTGGCAATGCCATACGAGAAATTACAACGTATAAAATGATGAAGGTGAGGGCTAGCCAAACAAGTTGAGCTTCAAATTTTGAGCTATCGAACGGTGGGAACACCGCTTTATGGCCATCTGCCGGGACTTCAGTGTGAGTAGTATTGCTATGTTCTGCCACGGTCACTTATCCTAAGCTTGTCACTAGACACTGTCATGTACCTTTATTTCAGCACCCGACATATCTAAGTCTCTTTAGATTAACACGATTTACGTGTTTGTCTGCCTCTCGATTTTTCGAGGGCTTTTAAGAATTCTTGTCTTTGCTTTTAACAGAATGATCTCGGTTTTTAATGAATAAGATAAACCCTAGATTAATTCTATTTCAGCACAAAGTTGCTGTTCGATTTTTAAAATCGTAAAAATAAAAACAACTGGAGCTTTAAGGAATTGTCCCTAAAGCTCCAGTTGGAATTTTTTGGCTTAGCCGTATAGCGCTAGAAACGCGATAACAAGCGAGAAAATGCCAAGTGCTTCAGTCAACGCAAAACCAAGCAATAGGTTTGTAAATTGACCTGGAGCTGCTGAAGGGTTGCGTAGTGCACCAGCAAGATAATTACCAAAGATCAAACCAAGACCAATACCTGCGCCGCCCATACCGAGACACGCAATACCAGCACCAATAAATCTAGCTGCTTCAACTTCCATTTTAGGCTCCTTTAGTTTCGAAATAGCTGTAATTCGTTAAAATTGAATTCTTTAAAGAGTATTTCATCTATTTTTCACTTAGCTGAAATGCTCTAAACTTTTAAAAATTTAGTGCGACGGGTGCATAGCATCCCGAAGATAAATGCAGGTTAGCGTTGCAAACACAAAGGCTTGCAAGAACGCAACCAAAAACTCAAGTGCGGTTAATGCCACACCAATTGCAAAAGGCATGACAGTTGCCAACACGCCTAATGTTCCTAACGATCCAAGACTGATGATAAAACCAGCAAACACTTTCATTGCGACGTGACCGGCTAACATGTTCGCGAATAAACGAAGAGATAGACTAATAGGACGTGATAGGAAAGAGATTACTTCAATCGGCACCAAGATTGGCAACAATACGACAGGTACATCAGGAATAAATAATTTTAAAAATCCAAATCCATGCTTAAAGAAGCCGTAACCAACTACAACCGTCATTACCAGCATAGCTAGCGCAAAGGTTATGATGATGTGACTTGTAACAGTGAAAGCATGTGGCACAGGAATAATGCCAAATAGGTCTGTTGGTAATAAACCAATGACGTTACAGAAAAGGACAAAGATAAAGAGGGTGAATACGAGGGGGAAGAATTTCATTCCTTCAGACCCCAGAATTTGACGAACGAGATTCGCGATAAATTCATACATCATTTCAGCGACGGATTGCCAGCGACCTGGTACCAAAGCTCTACCGCGCATGCTAAAGATAAGAAAAGCAGCGCTCAAACCAACAGCCAGCACCATGTATAGTGTTGAATTGGTGAAAGAGGCATCAATACCAAAAAATTCCATTGGAAATAACGTCTTAATTTCAAACTGGTGAATTGGGTCTAAACCGCCTTGTTCACTTGCCACGTTGCATCTCCATCTCTGTGCTTCAGATGCCCATAAAGCATCCGCAATATTATTCTTCAGTTATCTTTTAAGTATGGCTTCAGTTTCCTACCAGAAACTGCAAACAAACATCCGCAAAAGCAACTATATCTTTAATTTGTGCCTCAGGTGCATAATTTGCCACTGAGATTTACTGGCCTTGATCCTTTTCATCCATCAAACCAGCTTCTTGTTCTTTTTTAGCTAGTCGCAAGACATTATTCACACCAGCGCCAAAGCCAAATAGCATAAATAGAATGAGCCATAGTGGCTTCGTATCAAACCACGTATCAAATTGCCATCCTAAAAATGCGCCAACAAGAACTGAAACCACAAATTCGGTACCCATACGCATAGCTTTACCTATGGCGTTTCCATCCCGTTCAGGCGTTTCATTTGCCTTACTTTCTTGGATGGTATCCATTTGATCCTTTAGCTGACCAAATCTGTCCTCAAGGGTTTTATCTCCCTTTTTGGTGCTTTTTTCATCTTGGTCAGATGGAGATGGCATTGATACCTCATTTTCAGGTCTTTGATCATGTCTGATCACAGCTCCCTCAGCGCGCTGGACCATAGTCTTGCCATTTTCTGCTGTCAAGCGCTCGACCCTGCTTTTAGGTGATTTGTCGCGATTTAATTTTCGAATTTTACAAATATTTTGTTTTTCAGGCAAAATACTCGCCTTTTAGGTAATTTATGGATTTTTCAGCCCCCGATAAAAGCTGAAAATTCTGGATTTCAGCGCTATCAAGATATCTTGCGATTTTAGGGTGCTTTTGCCTCAATCGCCAGTGCGTGAATTTTCCCTTTTAGCTCTTCTGCTAAAATTTTATTGATTGTTTGATGAATTTGTAGCCTCGATTTATCTGCAAAGTCACTTGAGGTCACTTTCACTCGGAAATGACTTTCTCCTGTTCCAGGCGAACCTGCATGACCAGAATGTAGATGGCTTTCATTAATGACTTCTAATGACTTTGGTGCCAGGGCTTTTTCTAATTTACGAGTAATGATATCGACAACAGAGTCCTGGTCTGAGTGATTGGCTGACATTTTTTCTTTCCTAAACTGTTGAGCCTAAACTCTCGGCAGGTAGTTTATTTGAGTTCAAACTTCAAAAAAATAAGTTTTGTTTCGTTCTTTTGTTTTCGGATCAGCAAAATTAAGCTATAGTGCGACGCCCTTTGAGACTGAAACTACCCGCTTTTGTGGTAAAATAATCTCGAATGATAAAGTTTAATTCTGAATTCCTGCTCACAGGTCATACCCGCGGTTCCTATTTACGTTCCATATTTACGAACCATGGGTTTTTCATTTGTGAACTAGATAACACACTATTTGAAAATGATCACTGTTAGAACTGATCTACTGATTTTTGGCTGAGGCATTGCCTCAGTAGCTGTAAAGACTATGACTGAGTGATGTCCCAAGAACTAAAATTTTGAGCGCTCTTTAATCTTTATTCAAGCTCTTTACTAGTACCAAGCCCTTTGTTAAGTGCGAAGCTCTGGGTTATGTACCAAGCTCTGGCCAAAATTTTATTTTATAAAGTTGGTTCTTGTGTTTTTAACGTACGAAAATTTAGACAACCAGATATATAGGTTTTTATGAAACTCACATCTAAATATTTTGATTCTATTCGTGTTAAGCCTGAAGATGACCGCTCTCGCCAAGAAGAAGGCGCTAAGTGTAACTGGCGCAGTTGCGAGAGACCTGGCAAATTTCCTGCCCCGAAAGGGCGCGACAAGGAAGGTGAATATTACCTTTTTTGCCAACATCATGTGCGCGAATATAATAAGAAATATAACTATTTCGTTGGCATGGATGCTGATGATATTGTCGATTATCAAAAGGAAAATGCAACTGGGCATCGTCCTACTTGGGCCTTCAAAGAGAAAGAAGCTCTCAAGAAAGGCCAACGCTCTATCCATGACCCATTAAACTTTATTGATGAAGATGAAGCTGATACAGCGCCCAAGACCGCTGGTGGCCGACGCCTTCGCAATATGGAGCGTAAATCTCTTGATGACCTTGGCTTACCAGCAAGTGCCTCTAAGGATGATATCAAGACCCGCTACAAAGAACTTGTCAAACGGCACCACCCTGACTTGAATGGGGGGGATCGCAATTCTGAAGAGAAACTGGCCGAAGTGATCAATGCTTATAACTATTTGAAAAAAGTTGGGATGGTTTAAGTAAAATCTTATCTCAACTTTTGATTAGCTTTTCCTTATCTCATTGTGAAAGTACTTTCTCTGTAAAATTAAGCTCAAAGAGTTGATAATTTTCTGTAGAGTGATCTATAAATACAGATCTTTTGAAGAAATAAAAATTTAAGAAGCTAGGGTTTCAACCCTAAATGGTTAGCTCAAGAAATGGACTTTTGTTAAATGACCGCTATGAATATCCCTGCTGAAGAAATGATGCCTGATAGTGAAGTTTCAGTTGAAGACCTTTTTGGTTTTAAAAGTAATCTAAAGGTGCCAGCTTTTCGCGAACCGAATACACATGTTCCTGAAGTTGATGAAGATTATCTTTTTAACCGTGAAGTGACACTCGCGATTTTAGCCGGTTTTAAACATAATCGCCGCGTCATGGTGCAAGGGTATCATGGTACGGGTAAGTCTACACATATTGAGCAAGTTGCTGCTCGCTTAAACTGGCCTTGTGTGCGGGTTAATCTTGATAGTCATGTGAGCCGGATTGACTTGGTTGGTAAGGACGCGATTGTTCTTAAAGACGGCAAACAAATTACAGAATTTAAAGAAGGCATTTTACCTTATGCGCTACAATCAAATACCGCTCTGGTGTTTGATGAATATGATGCGGGCCGTGCTGATGTGATGTTTGTTATTCAACGGGTTTTAGAAGTTTCCGGCAAGCTCACTTTGCTTGACCAAAGCAAGGTTATTCGCCCGCATCCAGCGTTCCGTTTGTTTGCGACGACCAATACAATTGGTCTTGGTGACACCTCTGGCCTTTATCATGGCACGCAACAAATCAACCAAGGCCAAATGGACCGTTGGTCGATTGTCGCCAGCCTCAACTATTTGCCGCACGACGATGAAGTTGAGATTGTAAAATCCAAAGTCAAGGACCTCGCTTCGACTGAAACTGGTTCAGATGATATTTCCAAAATGGTTAGAGTGGCTGATTTGACAAGAAGTGCGCTTATGAATGGCGACCTTTCAACAGTGATGAGCCCTCGGACGGTGATTACGTGGGCTGAAAACGCAGCTATTTTTGAGGATATTGGCGTTGCTTTCCAACTTAGCTTTTTGAATAAATGTGATGAGCTTGAGAAAGGTCTTGTTGCTGAATTTTATCAGAGATGTTTTGATGAAGACCTTCCGCAATCAACATCAAGTTTAGCTTTAAGTTAAGCACTTTTTAGTGCTCCTTCGGTTGCCCACCAGCAACCGTCGCAATTTACCTGCGCTTCAGATGCCCACAAAGCATCCGCGCTGTAATGCTCCTTCAGATGGCTTCTTTTATGGGCCTTCAGGTTTCCCACCAGAAACCGGCCCGAAAAAAAGCACCGAAGGATTTTTGTTGCTCTTCAGTTAGGATGATTGATTAATGCCATCGTCTACAAATCAGAACAATACTGCGAAAGAAAAATTTCGTGAAGCCCTGAAAGGCTGCGCACGCGCAGTTTCGGGTAATGACGAATTGCAGATGACGTTTGGCCAAGATGGCCCGACTATGACTGGTAACACTGCTTTAATTCCTGACTTACCTTTAAAGCCAACATACACTGACGTTCAGGTCATGCGCGGAATGACAGACAGCCTTAGCCTGAAGGCCAGTTGTCATGATGCTAGTGCACATCAAAAGCGCGCGCCTTATGATGCTGAAGCTAAAATGATTTATGATGCTTTGGAAGAAGTCCGCTATGAAATGGTTGGCTCTCAGCGCATGGCTGGTATGGAAGAAAATTTATGGGCTCGCCAGCAAAAAGAACTCCAAACACAATATGTTAATCCCGTTTTTAGTACTGAGGATGTACCTCTTCACACGGCCCTTAGCTTATTGGCGCGCGAAGCCATGCTCGATAGACCACTTGTTGGAAAAGCACAGGACGTCGCAAAACATTGGCGTGAAGAATTAAGCAAAAATTCGGAAAATCTTTTTTCATCTTTATTAGATGTTATCCATGACCAAGATGCTTATTCCTCAGAAGTGATCAATCTCTTAAAATCCCTGAACATAGATGCTGGCACTGAAAAACCTGGTTCCAATGAAGGAGAGTCTGAAAACGAAACGATCAGCGAAGATGAGAACGACATGCTTGAAGACCAAGATGGGGGTCTTCCTGATGAAGATAGTTCAGAAGGGGAGGCGGATCCATCTGATGATAGCGAAGGTGATGATCGCGAAGATACGGATTTTAACGACAATTCCATGGGTGATGGGGAAGCTGAACAACAGACTAACCCAGCGCAAGAACAAGCTGCTCTTCCTAATTTTTCAGTTCTAGAAGTGCCTGAAGCTTTTGGTTACAAAATTTATACAAAACGTTTTGACGAAGTTGTCACAGCTGAAGATTTGGCTCAGCCTAGTGAGCTAGACCGGCTCCGCACTTTACTCGACCGGCAGTTAGAAACCTTAAACAGGGCTGTCTCTCGTCTTGCCAATAAATTACAACGAAAATTATTGGCTCAACAAAACAGAGCCTGGGAATTCGATTTAGAAGAAGGGACCTTGGATGCAGCGCGCCTTTCTCGGGTGGTAACCGATCCTCTCTCTCCTCTTTCATTTCGCCAAGAGGCTGACACAGAGTTTCGTGATACTGTTGTAACACTCTTAATCGATAATTCTGGCTCGATGCGTGGCCGGCCTATTATGATCGCGGCGAGTTGCGCTGATATTTTTGCACGCACACTAGAGCGCTGTGGTGTGAAGGTTGAAATTTTAGGCTTTACGACAAAAGCCTGGAAGGGCGGCGAAGCGCGCGGCGCTTGGGAAGAGGCCGGTAAACCTGGCCAACCTGGTCGATTAAATGATATTCGGCATATTGTTTATAAAACAGCCGATAGCCCGTGGCGCCGAGTTCGCAATAATTTGGGCCTGATGATGCGTGAAGGCTTGCTCAAAGAAAACATTGATGGTGAAGCGCTCACTTGGGCTCACAAGCGTTTATTGGCGCGGCCTGAACAACGACGCATCCTGATGGTTATTTCTGATGGTGCGCCTGTTGATGATTCAACTTTAAGCGTCAACCCTGGCAATTTCCTCGAACAGCACTTGCGCAATGTAATTGCAGAAATTGAAGACCGCTCAAAAGTTGAGTTGATTGCAATTGGCATTGGCCATGATGTGACACGTTATTATAAACGGGCTGTAACCATCACAGATGCTGAGGATTTGGCGGGTGCAATGATTGATAAGCTCACAGAGCTTTTTGATGAAAAAGTAAAAAAGAAATAGTTTTGTTTGTTAGTGGCACTTCAGTTGTCGGTTTTATTTCTCTCACGGCTATTCCATTAGCTGAAGCTCATGGGCCTACATTTTTTGTGGTGCTTCAGATGCCCACTATGCATCCGCACTGTGTGGTGCTTCAGATGCCCACTACGCATCCGCACTGTGTGGCGCTTCAGATGCCCATTGCATCCGCACTGTGTGTGCTAGATACCGGTCTGCGGTCTGGTGCTTCGTCATGTTCCTCAGCCCGAAAAGGGCTGAGCTCCTTCTTCGGGTAGCGGGTTTTACTTTCTAGAGTACTTTAGATTTGAGTGTTGGTTATTCTTTGTCTCTCTTGCCTGGTCCGTTTCCTTCAATATAATTAGCAATCAACTGATTGCCTTAAAGGTGTCATTACTTATTTATATATTTGGCCCTATTTGTATATTTGGGATGTTTTGTTTAGGCCCTAGACTCATAACTGACAAAGAATGATTAGCTACGCTATGGAGATGTGAATTTAATGAGACGTATTTCAATTGTGACACCTCTTTTTTCTTATTTTATGATGTCCATCATGGTTGTCCTGTTTCATCTTTTTGCCGTGACACCGTCTGCCATGGCCGGTGCCAAGCCTGATGTTACGAAACTTACACCCCAGAAAATCACCTTAAAAGCGCGTCCTGTTTCCTTTAAGCGAGGTGAAACTGAGCGTAAAATTTTTGGATCTTTGATTTTTAAAAACGGGTTTTCACTTTCTTCTCCTTCTCCCTATTGGGGAGGATTATCTGGTATGGCGATTTCAAACAAAGGAAACAAGCTTGCTCTTGTATCTGACGCGGGCTTTTGGGCCATGCTTGAGCTTGAGTATGCCTCCAAACATTTAAAACCTCCCAAAGAAGCTTTGGTTGGTCCGCTTCTTTCAAGCAAAGGCAAACCTTTAAAACGCGGTCGAGACAGGGACGCTGAAGCCATAACGCTATTAAGAAGTGATAAATTTTTTGGGAAGGCTCTCATCTCATTTGAAGATAATCACCGTATCGGCCGATTTTCAATTGGCAAAAACGGGATTAATTCTGCCCCAAGCTATTTGAAATTGCCTTCGATTACCCGCCGGCTCCGAGGAAATGCTGGTCTTGAAGCCATGGCGATTTTAAGGGGGGGAAAGAATAAAGGAGCGCTTGTTGCAATTGCCCAGTCAAAAAAGGACAAGAACAGAAACTTTATTGGCTGGATTGTAAAGAAAGGAAAAATCAGAAAGATCCGATTTACACCTCCTCCTCTTGATAAATACCGCATTACAGACGCTGTCAGCCTTGCAAATGGTGACCTACTACTTCTCGAGCGACGCTATAAATTCTTAACAGTCAATATTCGTGTACGCTATGTTAAGCAATCTGAATTGTTTTCTAATCGGCCTATTCGAGGGCGGGTTGTGCTCGAAGCCAATAATCATGACCATGTGGTTGATAATATGGAGGGCATCTCTGCCCACACCAATAAAAAAGGTGAGACGATTATTACTCTGCTTTCTGATGATAACTTCAACGGCTTTCAGCGAACGTTATTGATGCAATTTGCTTTGCCTAAAAACTGGAAAGTTGCTTGGAAGTAATTATTTTTAATAGTGTTATATTTTCTCTCACGAACTATTTTTTCGCGTCAAACGCGAAAAGCCCTCCGATGGGGTAGCGCCAGCGCCGGGCAGCTCTTATCTGTGCTTCAGATTGCTCACCAGCAACCGCACTGCTCATGTCCTGTTGCCACCTAAGCATCCGTGCTGGCAACTGGGGTTGCAACAGAAAAAGCCAAGCGCGAAGGCCTGGCTTAACTTCATTTCATAAAAAGCTTACTTAAGCAGTTGCTGCTGCAGCTTTCTTTTCGATTTCGCGTTTGATGCGACGTGCAGCAATTGAAAGCTCTGTTTTACGAGCTTTGATTAGAAATTCATCTAATCCGCCGCGGTGTTCAACTGAGCGAAGTGCGTGCGCACTAACACGAAGGTTGAATTTACGGCCTAAGCTTTCGCTTTGTAGGCTTACATTGCACAGATTTGGCAAAAAACGACGACGAGTTCTATTGTGCGCATGGCTCACATTATTGCCTGACTGCACTCCCTTGCCTGTTAATTCACAGCGCCGTGACATCTCTTAAATCCTTATAAACTTGCACTATCTTATTATTTGAAATGGTACCTTTTAAAAAAGACTTCCCTTTTAAAAAGTTTCCTTTGTCAAAATAAAGTAGTGCCGCACTGATATTTGTGCTTTTAAAATTATCTTCATTCTCAATTAAGGGCTTAATTCGTTTATATGCGATCCAGTAAGTGATGGATGCAGCCTAAAACGACATAGTTTTTCGAAAAACGAACTTCGAAAGCAAATAAGCTTGGTATGTCTTATTGAGAAAATATATGCATTAGAAATATTCTTGTGCATAAGCGGCCCTTTATAATGCACTTTTTCCCTCACCGTCAAGGGTTTCCAGCAGCCATTTTGTCATTTTTATCAAAAGCTTTTCAACAGCTCCCTCCAGAAATGTGTCTCATTCGCAATTTTTTCATAAATAAGTCCCTCATTCTGCTCAATGTTCTTGTCATATGAGAGGTCTATACTTCTTAATATTGTTAAGTATTTATGGAAAAAGAGATTTTAACTAGCTCATTTGAAGCACACTTGAGTGAGAGATCAACTTTTTATGACTTTATTTACTCACAAATGGCCTGTTTAATGATTTTAAATAGCCATATATTTGACCAAATCACGCTTTAGGGCTGTTAAACATCGTATAGATTCTTTTAAAGCCTAAAAACGTTTGGTTCACTGCCGTAAACTCGAATTGGATTTGGTTTATTTTTTAGGTGGGACTGTTGGTAAAGTTTTTTAAATTTTAAGATTTAGTGTTCCATAATCGTTTTTGCTAATTAATTCGTCTTGATTGATTAGGTTTCATAAATGATTTGTGATGGTAATAGGCTGAGTTCAGCTTTTGGTTGGGTAATATATTATGAAAAATTGTCTGAAGAGAACTGACGTTTTCAATTGGGGCGCTGTTAAGAAAAGTTCAAATAGAGATAAGATTGCAAGTAAACTTCTTAAATCTCTTCCAATTTCACTCCTTGTTTCACTCATTCCGTTCACAATGACGGCCTCTCATGCCGGTGAGACGACAGTTCAGGCTGTTTACAAAATTAATGCTCCTGTCGGGAGTGGCAAATTTCATTTTGCATCTGCTCAATCAGGCAATCGCTATAAAATGCAAGGGTCTGCTAAATTTAAAGCTTTTCTTGGCTTTTATAAGTGGAAGAGCTCAGTTGCCAGTAATGGTTATATATACGGATATAAACCACGTCCTAATATCTACGCCTTTTCAGCTCGCAGTGATAAAAAAGCTGAAGCAATACGTATGAATTTTTCAAGAAACGGCGTTAAAAAGATTAAGGCTGTGCCACCTAATCGACCTCATCCAAAACGAATTTCTGTCAACAAATCTCATTTGAGAAATGTTGTTGACCCACTGAGTGCTATGCTTGCCTTTACTGACAAAGCACCAAGCCTTACTGATGGCACGAGGGCTTGTAATCGCAGTATCAAGATTTTTGATGGTCGTCAGCGTTTTAATGTCTCTTTGAGTTTCAAGCGTAAGGCTTATGCCCAACTTTCAAATGGTCAATCGAGAACAGCTTTTGTTTGCCGTGCTAAATATAGACCTATTGCTGGACATAAGAGAAAAAACAAAGCTGTTTCTTATATGGCGGATTCTAAGGGTTTAGAGATTTGGCTCGTTCCGCTGCCTAAGGCAAAAATGTATGTTCCTTATAAAATTGTTATTCCAATTATGATTGGTACAGCCAGTGCTGAATTAGCAAGTTTTCGGATCTCTGGCTCTAAAACAGGAAACATTGCTTTAGCACGTTAAATTCGAATTTCTCTTCAATTGTAGAAACGAGAGATTACAAACTTTAGATAATAAAAAACCCCACCTGAATTTACAAAACTCAGGTGGGGTTTTTTATGTTTTTAATTATGTAATATCTAATCTATTGCGTAAGAGCAGTAAGTTTTACTTTTTGATTTTGGATGGTCATTGTTTTTGCATCCTGGTTACAAGAAACTCTAAGCGCTTTGCCGTCTGCGCTTTCAACCAAAGTTGATTTACCTGGTACGAGCTGTACTTTTACTTTTGATGCAGATTGATAAGAGTTGCCAACCACTGGATTAAGCTCACTTAACATAATCGTCACATCGCAATGGCCACTATTTTCGTTGAAATAAGTGATTGCTTTTTTTGAACCGACTTTGAAACTCATACCTTTACCTGGTTTCACTGTAACGGCCTCTTTAGCTTCAAACGCATGAACTGGCCCAAAAGCGATTGCGCTTAAAAGGGCGGCTGCTGCACATTTAAATAATGTTTTATTCGTTACTTTTTTAGTCATGGGGAGGACTCCTTAAATATAATTTTAGGTCTCATGAAACACCAAACCAACGGGATATTTGATCTCTGGGTATTTCTTCAACGCAAATATTTAAGCTGAAGATAGTTCGTTATTTCGTTTTTAGGTAGAGGGGTAAGGGCTTGGCAGCTATGCAAAATTTACTGCGTCAAAATGTGCATATTCTCTCTCACGGGCTATTACTTTTTAGTGGCGCTTCAGTTGCCCACTAGCAACCGCGCTGCTTAGCTGCGGGCCCTCCGAGGGGCGGTGCTAAGCACCGGGCAGCTATACTGCCATGTCCCTCAGCCCGCGAAGTGGGCTGAGCTCCTTCTTCGTATTGTGAGGTTTTTGCAATGCTTCGGTGCTCACTAGCATCGGCGCTTTCTTAGTGGCGCTCTAGTTGCCCACTAACAACCGCGCTAGTGAGTTAGTTTTTGGAGGCCGCTATGAGCTTCATTGCCCCATAGTTTTTTAATTCTCTGATCTCTGCCGCAGCTATATCTATAATAATTATAACGGATCGGGTTCGTTTTATAATAGTTCTGATGGTAGCCTTCAGCTTTATAAAATAATGTTGTTTTAAGAATTGGGGTTACGATTTTCCCTTTTAGTTTTCCCTTCGTTTGCTCATGAGCTTTCGACTCTTTTGCGACTTTCCACTGCTCTTCAGTGGTTGGGAAAATGGCTGTTCTGTATGATGCGCCTCTATCACAGAACTGACCACCTGCATCGGTTGGATCTACAGTGCGCCAAAAACTGTGTAGCAATTGTTTATAGGTAACAATGCTTGGGTCATAGATAATTTCAACAGCTTCAAAATGACCTGTATTTTTGTACGTCACTTCTTTATAGGTGGGATTTTCTGTTTTACCACCTGTATAACCGGACGTGGTTTTTAGCACCCCTTTGACTTTGTCAAAATCCGATTCAACACACCAAAAACATCCTCCAGCAAAGATAGCTGTTGCCGTTTTTGCATCAGAGCTTTGCTCTGCTTTTTTTTCAGGCGCTACTTTTATAACATTATCTTTTTGCTCACTTCGTACTGCCGATATATATCCAATAACCAGAAGTGACATCACTCCGACAACTTTAAGGAAATAGCGCCTTTTTCTAGGAAGTTGGTGCATCTTGCATCTCTTTCTATTCAAGCCCGTTTAGACTGTATGATTTTAGTTCCTGATTATAGTTCTTGGCCGCACAGAAACTTTCAATTTCTATGGACAAGAATAGGTGATTTTAGAAAAATTACGAGAGGAGTTCACGATAATCTGATGAGAGTTGAACCTTTAGTGCTTCTTCTTTGTTGCATAAACGTACCTGCTTAATTTGCCCAATCATTGCCTTTTTAAAATGTTGTTATTTGATTGTTGCAAATTATAATTATAAACGCTGGTTAATATGTTCAGTTTTGAATATCACTTGTCATATGGTAATTTATTCATGTGGTATTTTACTTGGTACGAAAGTATTTGTAATTCTGAGCTGGACTTATTACCTAAATCCCTGTTCATTGTAAGAAAGGGTTTGTTTTCTGCATCTTTTTGCTCTTAGCGAACCTCTCTGTAGTTAGCTTTGCGTCCACTAAATATGCACTGACTGCCTACTTTGATACTGAACTAATACTGGCAAACTAACTTGTTGGTTGATTTGTAAAAATTGAGAAACTCTTATGTCTTCACACCCCAACGCCTCTGATCTATATGGCGTCCCTGGTGCTTCTAACGTTACGGCTGTTCTTGGTCCCACTAATACGGGTAAAACCCACTTGGCGATTGAAAGAATGCTTGGACATCATAGCGGGTTAATTGGCCTGCCTTTGCGACTATTGGCTAGAGAAGTTTATGACAAGATTGTTGCTCGAATTGGTCCATCTCACGTTGCTCTCATAACTGGTGAAGAAAAAATTAAACCCAAAAATGCACGCTATTGGGTCTCCACTGTAGAAGCCATGCCACGTGAGTTGAATGTTGAGTTTGTTGCGGTGGACGAAATTCAGCTTTCTGCTGACCCTGAGCGCGGCCATGTATTTACTGACCGGTTGTTTCATGCGCGCGGTAGCGAAGAGACTTTATTACTTGGTGCCGAGACAATGCGAACAACGCTTAATGTCCTATTGCCAGGTGTTAATTTCATTTCTCGTCCGCGCCTATCCAAACTGAGTTACGCTGGCCCTAAGAAAATTTCCCGTATGCCGAGACGCACAGCACTTGTTGCTTTTTCTGCACGTGATGTTTACGAAATTGCTGAACTCATCAGACGGCAACGGGGCGGAGCAGCTGTTGTTCTTGGTGCGCTGAGCCCACGTACGCGCAATGCCCAAGTTGAACTATTCCAATCTGGCGAAGTTGATTTTCTTGTCGCCACTGATGCGATTGGTATGGGGTTAAATCTAGATGTCCAACATGTTGCTTTTGCTGGCAATCGTAAATTTGATGGCATCCATCACCGTGAACTATATCCAACTGAAATTGCTCAAATAGCTGGCCGTGCCGGCCGCCACCTAACAGACGGAACTTTTGGGGTGACCGGTGACGTTCCCCCTTTTGACTCTGAATTAATCAATTCTATTGAGGCGCATGAATTTGAACAAGTGAAAGCGTTGCAATGGCGGGCACGGACACTCGATTTTGCTTCTGTCCCTCGCTTGCTTAACTCTTTGAAACTTTCACCGCAAAAACCTTATTTGCAAAAAGCGCGAGATGCTGATGATGTGCTTGCTCTTGAGGCCCTTTCAACGGATCAAGATATTTTAAAATTAGCCCAGGGGCCGGCAAACGTTCAGCGACTTTGGGAAGTGTGCCAATTACCAGATTATCGCACGATCGGTATTGGGGATCATAGTGAACTGGCACGGCAATTATTTCACTTCATAATGAATGACAATGGTCTCATTCCCGATGATTGGTTTTCTGCACAAATTGAGCAGCACAATCGAATTGAAGGTGATATAGATACTTTACAAACTCGGTTGGCCCATATACGCACTTGGACATTTGTTGCAAATAGGGTTGACTGGTTGAGCGATCCCACCTATTGGCAAGGGAAGACAAGAGAGATTGAAGACAATTTGTCTGATGCTTTACATGAAGCGTTAACAAAGAGGTTTGTTGATAAGCGCACTAGTACACTGATGAAGCGACTACGTGATAGTGACGACTTATTTGTTGAGATTGATGATCAAGGGCACGTACGGGTCGAAGATCATTTGATAGGAAAAATTTCCGGTTTCCAGTTTACGCCTGATAGCGATAGTACTGGAGTAGATGGCCGGGCTGCACGAGCAGCGGCTGCAAAGGTATTGACTAAAGAATTGGCTATGCGTTCAGAACAATTATTATCTGCTGACAAGACTGAGTTTAGCTTCTCTCAAAAGGGCGAACTCTTATGGAAAGACACACCGGTTGCGACCCTACAAAAGGGGGAGCATATATTAAGGCCTGTTGCACATTTGAAAGCAGATGAACAGCTCAATGGGTCTCAAAGAGAAGAAACCGCGTCTAAAGTTCAATCGATTGTGAATGACTTAATCGCTGAAAAACTCGCCCCGCTTGTCAACTTGGAAAAAGATGAGCAGCTTAATGGCTTGGCACGTGGAATTGCCTTTCAACTGATTGAAAATTTGGGAACACTTGAGCGAGAGCCGATTTCTCAAGATATTCGCCAACTTGATCAAGAAGCCCGCAAGCAATTGCGTAAGTTTGGTGTACGCTTTGGAGCGTTTAATATTTATTTCCCACTTCTTTTAAAACCTGCTGCTGCTGAATTGAATTGTCTATTGTGGCTTTTATTTACTGACAATATCGACAATCAGGAAAAGTGGGAGTTGCCTCGCGCTGGACTTACGTCAGCGCCTCATACTGCTGATATTGATGCCGCTTATTACCGTACTGCTGGCTTTCATGTTTGTGGTAACAGGGTTGTGCGTGTTGATATGCTGGAGCGTTTGGCTGATCAAATCAGGCCTTTGGTATCTTGGCGTAAGCCTAAAAAAGTTAAAACGCCTTCAGAGCCTCAAAAGAGTACAGATACTGACAAGAACACTGGGGCAGAGACTACAGAGACAAAGACTGCTGAGATTGGGACTATTAAAGTAGAGACCGCTGATGTCAGGCCTGAAGATAAAGTCTCAGAGACTGCTTTATCTAAAGTGTCATCTACAGAAGAGACTTCTTCTTTAAAAACAAGCGAACCGGTTTTAGAGGAAAGCGCCGCCTCATCTAATAAACAGCCTGAAGAAAAATCACCGGTCTCTTCTAAAGAAGTTTCATCAAAAGACACCTCTGAAGTAGAACAACCCAATGGTGCAACAGGTGATGGTGGATTTATTGTCATACCTGAAATGATGTCGATTATGGGTTGTTCGGCAGATGAACTTGGTGTTGTTTTGCGCTCACTTGGGTTTGTATCTGACCAACAAAAGCCAGCACACGCACCTAGGCAAGATAAAAAAGACAGCTCAGCTCAAATTTCATCTGAAGAAGCTTCCTCGGAAAAAAGGGAAGAGGCTGGTTCAAAAACTTTAGAATCTGAAACAAGGGATACAGAGGCTCCTCTTGCTGCCCAGTCTCTTGATACTGAAACTAAAGAGGCAGAACCTAAAGATACCGAGACCAAAGACGAGACAACGCAATCTAAAGATAAAGAAGAAGACCCTATTGTACTGGTTTGGCGCCCGCGCAGAAAAACTGGCTTTAATCGTTCTCAAGGTAATGCTCAAAGACGGTCACAGAATAAGCGTTCCCAACAAGGTCATAAAAAGGGCGATAGATCAGCTGATAATGAGGGGAACAACAATCGTTCTTCGAATAAATATCGTGGGAAGAAATCTCACAAGGGGTCTGCAGGGAAAAATGGGAATGGATTTAAAAACCATTCTGGTAAAAAGCCAAACCCGGCACGTGAGAAAAAAATCGACCCAGATTCTCCATTTGCAAAATTGCAGGCTCTTAAAGATCAAATAGATAACAAAGCCGGGTGAGTTAGGCTAGATGAGTAAGGACGTTACTGAACGACGCATAGATCAATGGCTTTTTTATTCGCGATTGGTTAAATCGCGTAGTTTGGCTGGACGTCTGGTTGAAGCCGGAAAATTACGGGTAAATAAGGTTAAAGTGAGCAAACCATCATCTCTTGTTCGTAAGGGAGATGTCATTACATCAATGATCAACAGAGATTTAAGGATCATTGAGATTTTGGAGCTTGGTGTGCGCCGCGGCCCTGCTAGTGAGGCTCAAGGCCTTTATAATGACATCACCCCAAAAGAGGCTCCTCGCCCTAAACCAGGAAAATTTGCTGCTAAAACGCCAAGTCGTCCTAAAGGGGAAGGGCGTCCGACGAAAAAAGACCGCCGGAAGTACGATTCTATAAAACCAGATCCTCAAGATTTATGAAAAATGGATAAAACTATTTCTTTTTCGCCGCTTGTACTCTTTTTAGGAATGAGGTAGAGCATAGACCTCGAATTTTCAGATTGCTCTCTTTTCTTTTTTGCAATATTGAATAGCAACTAAACATAGGGCTCTTGCTCTTAAACGCTTGGCGCGATACCAGCTTGAAAAATTAAATCCAATTCTTAGCTGGTACTCATGGGTTGCGAAGTGATTTGAAGACAGTGTTTCGAGCTCTTTACATTTGATAGAAATTAATGAATTGCTGTTGCAATTCGTATTTTGAGGCGAACTATGACTTATATTGTCGATGATAAATGCATTAAATGCAAACATACGGACTGTGTTGAAGTGTGTCCGGTTGACTGCTTTTATGAAGGGGAGAATATGCTAGTTATTCATCCTGACGAATGCATTGATTGTGGTGTGTGTGAGCCGGAATGCCCTGTTGACGCGATTAAGGCGGACACTGAGCCAGGAATTGAGCAATGGCTCGATTTGAATAGGGACTATTCTGAAAAGTGGCCAAATATTACTTTGAAAAAAGATGCGCCGGCAGACGCAGAAAAATATGCTGAAGTTGAAAATAAATTTGAGCAATTTTTCTCAGAAGCGCCGGGTGAGGGCGATTAGGCTTTAGTTTTTTTGTCTATTGAAACTTACAAATCTCAACGGCTATTCCAAATTATTTGGAATGGCCGTTTTTTATTGCACATTGTTGATTTTATAGTGCTCGTGACATTTTTGTTGTATTTCCCTGCATAAGCATATGATATATAAAAAGCTTATTGCTCTTTAGGATCTATATTTTTTGATTTTTTAGGGTTTTGTTTTGAGTCACCTTATAAAGAGATATAGATGTCTATTTATTCTAAAGCGTTGTTTCGTAGTGTTCTTTGCCTCGTCTTTTGTCTTCTTTCAACTTCCTCTGCTTTTTCAAAACCATCTACAGAAACAAAAGAGCTGTTGGGCATTGTTGAGACCTCTTGTAAAACATCATGTATGAAGAAAAAAGGCGAACAGGCCTTTTGCACCTCATATTGTCAATGTGTCCGAGGACATGTTGAGGCAAAAGCTGAGAAATCTGACGTTTACAAAGTCCTCAGTGAACCCCAGAAAAACAAAGCTCTTATTTCTCAGTGTTCGGGACAAACTGCTATCAAGTTTTTTTCATCCTCATGCCGTAGCAAATGTGAGGGAGCGCCAAAATGCTCATCCTACTGTTCGTGTATGGAGAACAAAATCAAGTTTAAGCAGAAAGTTTCTGATATCGGAAATTTCTTCATTCAACTCGGTGAGAATAAAAAATCAGCTACCAATCGTCTTAAAAGATTTGAAGCTTCATGCATGCGTTAATTTGCTAAATAGTTGGATGTGCTCAAATGATTTTTTAAGTAAACTGGATGATTTGAGTGATTTTAACTGAAAAAACCAGCTTTTCCCCATGATGCTTAATCGTCTTAATAATGTGAGAGTTTGGCTTGATATAGCCATCGATAACCTTAAATAGCCCTAGAGTGTAGGTTTTCCGGTTTAAAGGTTCTAATTTTAGTTGAGCTGATATTGAAATATTTACTTTTTATAACAATTTTCATGGAATCAAAGCTGGACAGCTTTTCTAATTGTTAAAAATGTGTTATATTCGCAACTGAGATATTAATTTTATTGGCAAACAGTTTTTTGAACCGCTGATTTTGCGCGTTTTGCTATGCGTAATTAACTTTGGTCCAACCTTGTTAAAGAGTTCTCTTATGTTTGAGGCTCTTTTCTGACGAGGCTGTTTTACCTAAATGATTTGAAACTTTTATGATTATAAACTTTAGCTTTAGAAGCACGTCTTTAGATTTAGTTTATGGTCCAAAAATCGAGCCAGAGTAAGACCTATTTTGTGCTCATTAACAATAAATTTTACCCACTGAATAAATGAGCCAATCCTCAATTCATTTTGGCAATTTAAAAAAATTAAGTGGGACAGAGGGAAATGTCACGGGGTAAGCGATTATTAGATTAAGCTTAGTTGCTTGATTTAATGACATGTGATTTCAATGATTGCGCTTATTCTTCCCTTCACAGAATCGACTTTGACAGAATCGACTTTGGCAGTTTTTAGTTTGGCTGTGTGTCATCTAAAACTTGCTGTGAGATTTTAAAACTTAATTGTTTATTTCATTTTTTGAGACGCAATTAGGTTAACTTTGAAGAGAGAGAGAGTATGGCTGCACGTAAAAAATCAGTTCAGAAAAACGGTTTTAAAATCAATGAATATGTTGTTTATCCTTCTCATGGTGTTGGGAAAATTCTTGAAATAGAAACCCAAGAAGTTGCAGGTATCAGCCTTGAGTTATTTGTTCTTGAATTTGAGCAAGACAAAATGATTCTCCGTGTTCCTACAGCGAAAGCTGAAAGTGTTGGCATGCGTAAGCTTGCTGAAGAAGACATTGTGAAAAAAGCCTACACAACTTTAAAAGGCAAAGCGCGCATTAAACGGACTATGTGGTCACGTCGTGCTCAGGAATATGAAGCGAAAATTAATTCTGGCGATCTGATTTCTATTGCTGAAGTTGTTCGCGACCTTTATCGCTGCGATACGCAACCAGAACAATCTTATTCTGAGCGCCAATTATTTGAAGCGGCTCTTGGACGTTTGGCTCGTGAAGTTGCAGCTATTGAAAAGCTTGATGAAGCTGGTGCCGTTCAAAAAATCACTGCAGTGCTTTCAAAAGCAGCTCAGGCGAATAGAGATAAATCTCTTGATAGTGATAGTTCTTCAGACTCTGAAGAAGCTGCAGCTTAATCAGCAGTTTTTGATTTTGAAAATGATAACGCCCGGAAATTTTCCGGGCGTTTTTTATTCGCTGTTTTTTGGACTTACAACAGTATTTTTACGCCGCTAGGTGTGATTATTTCTGCTTTAAGCTGTACATCATCTGATTCCAGAATGGTTACTCGTTCATCCTCAAATTGACCATCAAGGTAAGTTTTCAATACATTTGCCTTAGGGTGGGCAATAGAAAATGTTTTCAAAGTACAGTTCTTATCTTCCATTCTAGTGGCCGGGTGTGGCCCGTCTGGCCACATGATTAGAGTTGGATATGCGCCTTCAAATGGCATTGAGCCATCTTGAGTTATACTCATGTGCCAGAAGATTTCTCCTCTAGATATTCTTGTTGAATTCCCAGCCCCCTTCGGTGCTAGCTCTAGACTTCTTTCAATATTGTTCGTGGCTGCTACCCAGCCTGCTAATTTAGGTTCTTCATCACCTTTTTCATCAAGGGCAAACCATCTTGCATGATTTGGCTTTTTTGCATCTGGATCGATCGCAATAATTTCTAAAAATATGCTCTCCCCCAAACGAAGTAAGTGATTATGAGTACTCATAAGTTCATGTTTACCTCCTACTGGAATATCAACATTTAAACACTCACGAACATAGTCAACGCCGTCCTCTAATTTGGCGGCTGTTACTGTTAGATGATCGATAACTAATTTTGGTTTTTGTTCCATTGTCATAGTTGTATTCTTCTTTTTTATTTTGCTTTGTTTTAATTGATTATTTCTATCATCTCTGGCGTCTCTAAGCGGATTAGCGGTCCATTATAATGGTCTAACCACCCCCTTAAAATGATGATTTTTCCTTTTAACAATTTTACTTTTGGCCACCGGCCTTTTTTTCGTTTCAATAGATGATTGCTAACAACTGCTGTGAAATCTTTACGCCAATTTTTTGAAAAATTAATATATGTGTTTTGTGCTGTTCGGCTGATAGAGAAAACTCGACCCTTTACAATTTGAAAAGAACCTTGCTGTTTTTGGTTTAGCAATTGTGTATTTTCAACTCGAATTATTGGAAAGTTAAACTCTAAGATTTTACTTTTTTCATCTCTCTCGCGAATATTTTTTTCTCTTGAAAGTAATTCAGTCGCACAGAGCCAATTAGTTGGCAAAGCCATGGCAACAGCATGACCTTTTTGAATTAAGGTTTCTTGAAGCCAGGCTGGCTTCTCTTCTTGTTGGTAAAATAATTGAACAATTAATCGATTGTATCGATCTTTCAATCTTCCGGATGAATAGAAAGAAATCTTTTTATTCAACACGGTTTCCTTGATGAAGTGATGGGTTTCTTTTTTCTTTAGATAAACATTTGCCAGCACTAGCTCTCTTCCATCATAAAGTATGATGCTGTTTTGTTTCGTGATGTTTTTAACAACACCGGAATTTTCAGGAAGGTGGAGACAAGTTGGTAGTTTTTCTTCTGAGACAGCTGCTTTTGATGTGATTAATAGAAAGCCAATACCCACAATAAAAAACTGAATGTATTTACCCGTCATATAGTGCATTCCTCTTTTTAGATAGATTCACTTGAATGCTCTTATGGCTCATGGCTGAGTTGTAGAATTAAATTTGAAGACTGTTTTACACGAAACTTATATGAAAACACGTCTCAAAGTACCTTTGAAATCGTACTATAGACATTGAGAAGATGGCAATAATTTTTTATGGAAACATTCCTTGCAATGACTAACAGTGGCAGCTGCCCCTCGCGATGGGAAAAGTCCTTAAAAAACATATTACATTATAATCAGTCTTGACCTTTTATTTGTAAGACGCTTATCTAAATTTAAGAATTTTCATTTCTTTTAAAGTCCCCGTAGCTCAGCTGGATAGAGCACCAGATTCCTAATCTGGGGGCCAGAGGTTCGAATCCTCTCGGGGACGCCACTTTTTTGTTTGCGCATTGCCGCCCACCAATCCAATGCGCTGGCTACAGGCTAGCCTGTTTTGATTATTCCCTCATAATTTTTTAAAAGCACCGACCATTTCAACATGGTGAGATTGAGTGAATTGATCGATGAGCTGAATGCTTTCAAATTCATACCCGCCTTCTGTTAAAACTCTAGCATCTCGTGCAAAGGTGATGGGGTTACAAGAAACAGCGACAATGGTTTTAATCGTTGAGTTAGCTAACAACGCGACTTGTTTTTTTGCGCCGGCTCTTGGAGGGTCGAACACTAGAGCTTCATATTTATTGAGCTCATCTAAATTTAAAGGAAGTTTGAATAAATCACGCTCTATGGCATTTAAAGGTAAGCCTTTAAATTTCGCTTCTTTGTTTAATGCGTCGACTGCCGATTGAATTGTTTCAAAGGCATCAACAGACCCTTTCTTCAATTTCTTTAGCATCGGTCCGGTAAAGGTCCCGCAGCCGCAGAAAAGGTCCGCGCACCGACCTTCTTTAGGAAGTAGATTTACTACCGCTTTAATTAGTTCTGCTTCACCTGCTTCAGTTGGCTGTAAAAATGAGGCTGGAGGTAACTTTATTTCCAGACTACCAAACATGATTTTAATTGGCTCTTTTTCGACAATAACGTCACATTCATCATGAAATTTTTCGCGCCAGGAAAGGCGTGAGATTTTGGTATCTTGAATTAAGTCAGCTGCCATTTGCATTACACTTAGATCAGGACTTCCTTTTTTACCAACTTCACCTGTCAGGACAACATCAAAAACGCCATTTATTTTTTGGATCAAAACATCAACGACGCGACCTGCTTGCAGGCAGTCAGCTAAATGCTTTTTTAAAATGGGTTGCAGTTTCATCAGTTCAGGATCAGCGATTAAACAATTTTCAATATCGTTAATCATTTTTGAGCGCCTTTTTTTATAACCCAAAATGACTTTGTCTCTTTGTTTAAAGGCGCTGAAAGTAACCCGCCGACGACTGCCTTCACCGATATAAATTGGCTCTAAAACTACCTTTGGCTCTAATGACTGGCGGTTTAAGGCTTCAATGATAAGCTCTTGCTTCCACGTTTTATAAAATGTCTCACTCACATGCTGAAGTGTGCAGCCACCGCATACATTATAAGACGGGCAAGGTGCTTTCACTCGGTCTTTCGATGGCTCAATAATTTTTACGATTTCGCCCTGAATACCACCTTCTTTATTACGGCGTGTTTTTACTTCCAGCTTGTCACCAGGCACACTGCGGTCGACATAAATTCGGTTCGTTCGAAACCCATCTTTTTTAGAGTTCGTTTCTTTATCACTTTCGTAATACCCATCACCGCGAGGACCGAGAGCTTTTATTGTGATTTCCATTTTTTTAATCTTTTTTTGCAGCTAATTATTTTTTGACCTAAGGCCTTGTTGTGTGACTAAGTTACAGCCGTATTCTTTTATTTGCTTCACTATTTCATTGTCGAAAAGAAACTTTAGGAAAATTCTATGTTTAAATCAGCAAATGTTGGCCGGTTAGATCAAATTCTTCGTATTGTTGTTGGCATTGCTCTTCTCGCAACGCCTTATTTTTATGTATCAGATATTTGGGAAAGCCAACCTTTTTATTATGGTGCTCACATTGTTGGGGTTATTCTCATTTTGACGGCGTTTATTCGCTTTTGCCCGTTATATAGAATAGTTGGCATGAGTACGTGTAGACCTTAAATTCATCAAACATTTTTGATTTTAACTTTTTTATTCGCCATATGATTGCCGAAATGATAGCCCTTTTATCAATTGATTTCTTTCACATGTAAAGGGTTTGACTTTTATGGATTCTGTCTCTCAATTTGTTCTGGGTTCAACCGTTGCTGCTGTACTGCTTGGTCCAAAACTTGGCCTGCGTGCTGTTGCTTTGGGTGGGGTGGTTGCGACCTTGCCTGACCTAGATTCATTTCTCCCGTTTGAGAATGCACTTGATTCTGTCACCTATCACCGTGGATTTAGTCATTCCTTGTTTGTACAAACTGCTGTTAGCCCCTTCATCGCAGCTTTTGCGAACTTTATTTTTAAAAGTAAGCAAATTTCATATTCATTCATGCTACTTACGGTTTGGTTATGTTTAATCACTCATAGTTTGCTTGATTCATTAACAACCTATGGAACGCAAATTTTTTGGCCACTAGACGTTGGCTCTCCTGTTGCGTTTCCTAGTGTTTTTATCATTGACCCTATTTACACGCTTACACTTCTGATTGGTGTGATTGGATTTTTATTTCTTATTCGCAAGAAACAAGCTTCTGCTCAAAAACTGGTTCAAGTTTGTTTAGCGCTTAGTAGCTTTTATCTCTTTCTTGGAATGAGTGCTCATTTATATGTGAAAAACAAAGCTTCTGAACATCCGCAATTGGCTGGCAAGCGTATTCATGTTCAACCAACACCTTTTAACATTCTGTACTGGCAGGTCTTAGCTGTTGACGATACAAAATTTTATACTGCGGCAACGAGTGTCTTAAGTGGTTGTCGTGAACTTGATTTAAAATCATACCCACGGTTAACTAAGCTTCCGGACTACTTTTCTAACCAGGAGTTGCCGAGTTCAGTGAAACGGTTTGAATGGTTTACAAACGGTTTTTATACATATCAAAACAGTGAACAGGGTTTTAAAATTTCAGACCTCAGGATTGGTTTTGCGCCTTTTTATCCTTTTTCATATGTATTTGGAAAGGCGACAAATTCCGAGTTTCTTCCACACCCTCCAAAACGTTTTAAGGGTCCAAAGCGTGACCTATCATCTCTTACACACCTTTACAAACTTGCTTCACTTACTCCTAAGGGATGTTGGTAATTTCGACTATCTAAAAAGTCGTCTTATAGCAAAAACGAAACCGGCTAAGGCCAGGAATAGTGGAAAGCCCGTATAGATGGACATTAAAGTGACGGTGAAGCCGAATTCATAAATCGTTCTGATGAAAGGGGTCGTACATGCTATAATGCCCCCGGATTTATTCTGACACAGGTCAAAAATAAACGGGAAAAATAAAGCTGCAGCTCCAACGCTCACTAAAAAGAGTGACGCGTAACAAAGACCTTTAAAAATGGTCCAGAG
The DNA here is from genome assembly GCA_021604645.1 of Methyloligella sp. Classification (GTDB taxonomy): domain Bacteria; phylum Pseudomonadota; class Alphaproteobacteria; order Rhizobiales; family HXMU1428-3; genus HXMU1428-3. The sequence goes on along the minus strand of BQJJ01000014.1, from coordinate 67,658 downwards.
AAATTTTTTTATCGACATGCTTCTACTTGCCTTCACCATCTCAAAAAGTAAGATGGTGAACATTTAAGGATAAATTCTAAAATGTGTCAAAGCATGCTCATTTTTTTGATGTTGAAGGGCGATTAGCCGACAAACTTCTAGTCAACCAACTCTTCTTCTTTCTCAGCTCCTAAAAACCCGCCAGATTGACGTGCCCAGAGTTTTGCATAAACTCCGTTTTCTTTTTTAATTAACTCATCATGGCTGCCATCTTCGATAATTTTTCCTTGATCCATAATGATCAGCCTGTCCATCTCTGCGATTGTTGACAAGCGGTGAGCAATAGCGATGACCGTCTTTTTTTCCATCATATTTGTAAGCTGGCGTTGGATCATTGCCTCTACTTCAGAATCAAGGGCTGATGTTGCTTCATCTAAAATTAAGATCGGTGCATTTTTTAATAACACTCTAGCGATCGCGATACGCTGGCGCTGGCCACCAGATAGTTTTACGCCTCTATCACCCACTAACGTATCAAAACCTGTACCGCCTTTGCCATCAGAGAGACCTTCGATAAAGTCAAGAGCTTCGGCCTTTTTAGCCGCGTTGATCATGTCTTCTTGCGTCGCTTCTTTCGTACCATAGGTTAGATTATCCCTGATGGAGCGGTGAAGCAGTGATGTGTCTTGCGTCACCATACCGATTTGACGGCGCAGACTTTGCTGACTACACACTGCTATGTCTTGGTTATCAATGGTAATTTGACCGCTTTTTAAATCATAGAGGCGTAAGACCAGATTGACTAAGGTTGATTTGCCCGCACCAGAGCGACCCACCAATCCGACTTTTTGTCCTGGCTCAATTGTTAAATCAAGGTCTTTAATAATTGCTAAGTTTTTATCATCATCTGATGTCTGGTAATCTCCATAATTAAAGCCAACATTTTTGAACTCAATTTTTCCTTCTGAAACACTCAACTCTTTGGCATCCAAATCATCTGTTACCGTAAGCGGTTTGGAGATGGTTTCCATTCCTTCTTCGACAGTGCCTGTGTTTTCAAACACACCATTTGCGATTTCCATCATCCAGGTGGCCATGTTTTTCAATTGCAATGTGAGAGGCAAGACCATTGCAACTTCACCAATTGTTATGATAGCGTTCTGCCAAAGATAAATGGTCAAGGCACCGACACCAATTAGAAGTGCACCATTGATTATAAAAAGAGCCATCCACATAGATGTAAAATATCTGAACAAATTTTGAATTTCTTTTGTGTGCTCCTCTATACCAGAGGCCACAAATTTGTCTTCAAAATCATTTCCAGCGAAAAGTTTTACAGTTTGAATGTTCGTGTAGCTATCCACCAAACGCCCCGTGAGCATTGAGTGCACTTCAGACATAATGGCTGCTTGTTTTCTAATGCGCGGTAAGAAGTAACCAAGAATACTCAGATAAGTTCCTAACCATAGCAGAATTGGAATGGTTAAATAAATAGACGCATTCCCCATGAAGAAGAGTGCTGAAAATAAAAAAGCCACCACATACCAGATGCTGTCTTGCACTGACATCACTGATGATCTTAAGGCATTGCCTGTTTGCATCACTTTATTCGCAATTCTACCGGCGAAATCACTTTGGAAAAAATGCAGTGATTGGCGTGAGACGTGATGGTGACTTTGCCACCTTATCAAATTGGTAAAGCCAGGGAATTCAGCATGCAGTGAAATAAGTAATTCTATATACCCAATTAATGGGCGAATAATAACAATTGCTAGAATAATTAAAAATATGCCTTTGCCATCTTGCCAAACTGTTTCAGTGCTTGTTTTGCTAAATAAATCGACCAACCAGCCAATGGTCACAGGGAGCAGTGCGTCCATGAACGCACCAATAGCCGAGACAACACAAGCGACAGAAATCAAAGGCCAAATTTGCACTAGAAAATATTTGTAAAATTCCTTTAACCCTATGGGGGGGGCTGGATTTTTTGCCACTGTTAGTGGGTCAATCATCTTTTCAAAAAATTCAAATACCCGGATAAACATGCGTCTTTTCTTTCATAATTTTTCTCTCACGGCTATTGCTTTTTAGTGGCGCTTCAGCTTGCCCACTAGCAACCGCGCTGCTAAAATGACCGGCCTTCCGAGGAGCGACGTTTTTAGTGACGCTCAGATGCCCACAAAACATCCGCGTTAACACAGGACTACGCTGGCGTTTCGCCATGTCCTGACGCTAAAGAGGCGTCACTCTTTCTTCGTTAAACTTAGTTCTTTCCCACAAACAGCTTTATGAGTAATTCGTTCTTGTAAGAAAACAATTTACTTTGGAAATTCTCAAAGCCGTTCAGAATATAAAAAGTTTGTGGCAAGAATATTTACATGGTGATTTTTATTTTTTATTTACGATGGCGGCCAAGGTCTTGAAGATGATGTTTATGTCATAAAAGATATTTTTGGATTTTACATAATCACCATCTCTTTCAGCCAAGAGAGTTGGTGTCGACATATCTAGTCCTTCAACTTGAGAAAGCCCTGTTATACCTGGCAAGATATCCAATGCTCCGGTTTTCATGCGGGCCTCGATTAGTTCTTCATGATTAGGCAGACCAGGTCTTGGTCCAACAAGTGCCATTTGGCCGAACAATACATTTATAAGTTGCGGTAACTCATCTAGTTTGGAACGCCTCAGAATATTTCCGATTTTTGTTATACTGTTTGTGCTTGATTGATGAGTGGGCACATGTTTTGTTCCAACCGCCATTGTTCGAAATTTCAAACAGGTGAAAATTGTTCCATTTTTACCAACTCTTTGTTGTTTGAATAATGCAGGACCTTTGGAATCCAATTTAATCAAAATGGCTAAGAGGACCATAATTGGAGATAGAAAGATTAAGCCGAAAATTGCAGCACTATAATCTACGAAACGCATTGGATTTTATAACTCTTCTTCTGCGGAAAATTTAGTCATTATTCCTGTCTCTTATAGAGGGAATGGAATAAGAAGTTTAGAAAATAATTTTCTAAATGATTGTTTTTTAGGGTCTAGACCCACATTAAAAAAAAGTCTGGCATTCAGATGCCCACAAAGCATCCTCAATTTCACAAAACCGGTGCCCCCTTTTGTAAAGAACGGACTATAGGATCAGGTCTCAATATTTAAGTTTTCAGGCCATTCATCTACAAACTTCCAGCTGGTTGCTCCATCAAATTTATTTACCTTTATTTTCGCTCTGTTTTTCATGTCTAAAAGTCTGCCATTTATGGCTATTTTGTTGATCGAACATTTTTCAGTGGTTTCATAATGGGTGGTACAACCGCATTTTGGACAATGATGAAAAGCTAACTCACCGGCTGATCTTAAATAAGCTACGGTTGGCTCTGTTTTTGACGTTATAACAACATCAGATGGTTCGAAACCAAACCATAACGCACCAATACGTCTGCAAATCGTACAATTGCATTCGGTCAAAGACTCTATCTCATCAACCTCTTTATTGAATTCTAAACTTATATTTTCGCAATGACATGTTATTTTCATTATCTATTTTACCTAAGCATGTTCTGGCTCTCTTAAGCACAGTTCTATTTTCTCTCGGAGCCATTGGTGGCATTCATCACGTTCAAAGCTTCTATGCCAACCAAGTTGGATGTTCATTTTTGGCACTTTAAATGGCAAAACCACGTCTGAAGCGGCAACATGATTTAACAATAATTTGGCATGAAGATGTGGCACTGTGACCAAAACACTCATTTCAATTGCCATTAATATACCAGCTAAAGAGGAGGATGCTTTGAGTAGATTTTGCCTCTCTAACCCTTTTTCAATGAAAGTGCGTTCTAAAATTCCGGCTTTTTTACCTGATTGATCTGTTATGACATGAGGTAAATTTTGGAAATGTTTTAACGTTATTTTTTTATCTTTCCATTCACTCTTTTTACTCACAAGTGTTATGTATGGCTCTTCGCTAAGTTTCAGCCAAGACATATCAACAATATCTTCCATGATTTCATTCTCTATGAGGATAAAATCCGTTTGCCCGCGCCTTAGATTTTCATACATAATTTCTGTATTAGAGACACTTCTTTCTATGTGTATGTTTGGAGCTTCGGATTGAATAAGCGCGCGTAATTTCGGTAGGAAATAAAGTTCAGCCATTTCTGGGCAGTGAAAACGAAATGTGCGTTCTTGAGTGCCTGGGTTAAATGGCTCTTTGCTTCGCAACAGACTTTCCAAACCTGAAACTATTATATGAACCGACGGAGCGAGTTCCTTTGCTCTGGCTGTTGGCGCTAAGCGCTGACCGGCTCGAACAAAAAGTTCGTCATTGAAAATATAACGCAAGTTGGCCAATGCATGACTAACGGCTGAAGGGCTTCGCCCAAGACGAGCGGCTGCTTTCGTGACACTTGCATCCATTAAGAGAGCGTCCAGGACAACGATTAAATTAGCGTCTAATTCTTTTAAATGCATATTTTTTATGATGCACAATATGCATCTATTACCTTTTTAATAATTCATTTTACTAAATTATATTTCTTTGGCATTGTCTGGTCAATGCATTTAATCGACCTCCTCTGATTAAGCATTATCTCCTTTGAGGGGTGACTATTTTTTATCTGACCTTTCCCCAATTGAACGGATAGGATTTAAAACTCGCTCTCTCCTCATCTATGAAGCAGCAAAACCTTGCCGTGTAATCCCTCAAAAGATTACACGGCCTTTTTGTATCTCTGACGGCTATTTCTTTTTAGTGGCGCTTCAGGTTGCCCACCAGCAACCGCGCTGCTTGAAGTGCTTAGGCCTCCGAGGGGCGGTGTTTTTCTTGCGATCAGCTTATCCGTACTCGATTCGCTCCGTTCGGGCTGATCTTGTGCACCGGGCAGCTAAGCTGCCATGTCCTGACACCAAAGAGGTGTCACTCCTTCTTCGTATGGCAAGAGGTTTGTTGAATTTTCCTAAAAGCGAGATGCAGATACCCATTGAGCTGTGTTATTCTTGTTTTCAAAGCTAAGTAAAAAAGAGTTTGAGTTCATGCAGAGAGATTTATTTGAAGGCACTGATGATGGAATTTTAAAGCTTAAGGATGGAGCCTATTTATTAAAGGCGTTTGCTCTTTCTTCAGAACAAGAGTTTATGAGATTTATTCATTCTGTATCAAGTGAAGCTCCCTTTCGTCATATGTTGACACCGGGTGGACGGGAGATGTCTGTCGCTATGACCAATTGCGGTTTGGCAGGATGGATCACTGACAAAAGAGGTTATCGCTATGATCATTTAGACCCTCTTTCAAATACGGCCTGGCCTTCTATGCCTTTAGGATTTTCATCATTAGCAGAGAAAGCTGCCAAAAAGTCTGGTTTTTCTAGCTTCACTCCTAATTCTTGTTTGATCAACCGTTATGAGCCTGGGGCGAAGATGGCTTTGCATCAGGACAAGGATGAGGATGATTTTTCTCAGCCCATTGTTTCTGTCTCTCTAGGCTTACCGGCCAAATTTTTATTTGGTGGCCTAAAACGATCAGATAAACCTTTAAGAACACAGCTTGCTCACGGTGATGTTGTTGTATGGGGCGGTGCGTCTCGTCTTGCCTATCATGGCATTGATAAATTAAAGGAGGGGCATCATGAACTCACTGGGGCTTATCGCTATAATCTTACTTTCAGATCAGCTAAAATAATCGAAAATTTAAAGTGAGGCCAGTTCTTGCTCTTTTAAAATTTCTTGTTCCTCTTCAGTGAATAATCTTGATCTTGTCAAGAAACGCACACCCCTTGGGGCTTCAAGAGAAAAGCCACTGCCCCTGCCTTCTACAACATCGATGATAAGATGAGTATGTTTCCAAGCGGCATATTGTTGACGGCCTATGTAGAAAGGGCACTCAGCGATTTCTCCAAGATAGACATCTGCGTCACCGGTTTTAAACTCACCTTTAACATAGCACATTGGGGCGCTGCCATCGCAACAGCCGCCTGATTGATGAAACATTAAATCACCATGTGCATCTCTTAATTCATTTACTAATTCTATTGCTTCATCAGTGATAGAGACAAGTTTTACTGTCTTCATTTTTATTTATCTCCTTATTCTCAAATTCATAAAAAAGACGAGACCATATGGTCTCGCCTTAAATAATTTAAGTTTAGAAGAAGCCCAGTGCATTTGGACTGTAGCTCACGAGTAAGTTTTTGGTTTGCTGATAATGATCCATCATCATCTTATGATTTTCTCTACCAATGCCAGATTGTTTGTAACCACCAAACGCAGCATGGGCTGGATAGAGATGATAACAGTTTGTCCAGACGCGGCCAGCTTGAATGTTTCGGCCCATTCTATAAGCAGTTGAACCGTTTCTTGACCAAACGCCGGCACCAAGACCGTAGATAGTGTCATTGGCGATTTGCAGTGCTTCTGCTTCATCTTCAAATTTTGCAACCGAAAGCACAGGGCCGAAAATTTCTTCCTGGAAAATACGCATGTTGTTATTACCAGCAAAAACCGTTGGTTTAACATAATAGCCAGTGTCAAGGTTACCACCCAACATCGCTCTATCACCACCAGTTAGCAAACTTGCGCCTTCATCTTTACCGATTTTTATGTAAGAGAGAATTTTTTCTAACTGGTCAGATGAGGCTTGCGCACCGATCATTGTGGTATCATCAAGTGGGTTACCCATTTGAATTTTATTCACTCGCTCAATGGCACGCTCAATAAACTGATCATAGATCGACGCTTGAACAAGCGCTCTTGATGGACAGGTACATACTTCACCTTGGTTTAGCGCGAACAATGTAAAGCCTTCTAATGCTTTATCAAAGAAGGCATCATCTTGTTCCATCACATCTGCAAAGAAGACGTTTGGTGATTTACCGCCCAACTCAACAGTTGATGGAATAATATTTTCAGATGCATATTGCATGATCAAACGACCAGTGGATGTCTCACCTGTAAATGCGATTTTTGCAATCCGTGGGCTAGTGGCAAGTGGCTTGCCTGCTTCAATACCAAAACCGTTTACTACGTTTAACACCCCAGGTGGGATGAGATCACCGATCAGGTCCATTAAAGCCATGATGCTAAATGGTGTTTGTTCAGCTGGTTTTAATACAATTGCGTTACCTGCAACAAGAGCGGGAGCCAATTTCCATGCTGCCATCAGCAATGGGAAATTCCATGGAATGATTTGCCCGACTACACCTAGAGGCTCATGGAAATGATAGGCCACAGTATCTTTATCAATTTCTGAGACCCCACCTTCTTGTGCTCTTGCGCACCCGGCAAAATATCTGAAATGATCAATGGCTAGAGGCACATCGGCATTTTTTGTTTCGCGAATTGGTTTGCCGTTATCGATGGTTTCAATCGTCGCGATTTCTGTTAAGTGGGCTTCCATCCGGTCAGCAATTTTTAAGAGAACAGTTGCTCTATCTGCTGGTGATGTTTCAGCCCAGGCATCTTTGGCTTTGTGCGCTGCATCTAATGCTTTTTCTACATCTGCTGCTGAAGACCTGGCGATTTGACAAACGATATTTCCGTCGATTGGTGAGATATTATCAAAGTATCTCCCGTCTGTTGGGGCAACCCATTCACCGCCAATAAAGTTGTCATATCTGGGTTTTAGTTTCATTTTCTCTTTAAGAAAATTTAATGCGTGTGTTGGGGTATTAACAATCTGATCCATAGTTTTCTTCCCTAGATTACCTAATTTTTGTAAATATTGCATATTTTTGCATTAAATAACACTTGTAGATTCGTCCAATTTTTGTTTTTTTATTTTTCAGACAAATGTCACAAGACAAAACATATACATGTATATTTAATGCATGTTTATCTTTGTTTCGTTTATTTTGATAGTAGAGATTAGTCTTACTTTTCAGATTATCTTTGGGAGCCTCTTGTGAAAAATGAGTTTTTCGCATGCCGATGTTTGAAGGTGATGCAACATTCAACGAAAGGCGAATGTTTGTGGTTTTCTCTTTCTCTCTCGAGGCTTTTTGCTGTGCTTCAGATGCCCACAACGCATCCGCACTGTTTACCTACGCTGTGCTTCAGATGCCCACTACGCATCCGCACTATCTGCCTACGAAGGGAGGCATTCTTTTCGATCAGCTTATCCGTACTCGCTTCACTCCTTCCGGGCTGCTCTGGTGCACCGGACACCCATGGTGTCATGTCCCCCTGCCGAAAAGGCAGGGCTCTTTCTTCGTACGGATAAATTGAAGTTGTATTCTCTCGCGACTATAGTTTTTTTATATCAGTGAGTAGTAATTTTTTTTCAAGTAATTGATGACCAAAATTGGTTGATGCTTCAACGACATTTTCAACTTCGACCGCACCAAGTAATGCCCCAGCGCAGGCTTGAAGGGCCGGGCAAGCATTGTGCTGTCCAGCTGCCACCATGGTGATGGCCATACGTTCGTCTCTGCCGAATTGTTCTTGTTCGGTTAGTGAGACTTCAATGTCTCTAAGTGCTGATGATTGTACAGTCTGGGCCCAAGAGGCAAGCTCTGAAACTGTTGTCCTTGCTGCTGATGTGCCGATTGTTTGGTTAAAATGATCCCAGGTTTTTTTCCAGAATTCGAAATCATTATTTTGATAACCAGCCATCCAGAAACGAAAACCTAAGCCGACTAATTCTTCGGGAGATTTTTTAATTTGAGGCTTTTTAGCAAAATAAATCGGTGTTCTTTCCTGATTTATTTTGTCTAAAACATGATGGGTTACTTCAACACTCATCTGCTTGCCCTCGCTATACTGAGAGACATGCTAAATGATGTAGCCATATAGGCCTTGGTTAGTGAGTGGAATTGCCTAATTATGCATTCAAATAATTGTTTTAAGAACAAAATTGAATGCAAGATTACCGAACGCACCTTGGGTGTGCGTTGCAAAAATTCGTTAAACATTTTTCTCTCCAATAGACGAGATTCAAGGTCCCGTAATCAGATATAACCCCTCTTTTGGCGGGTTATATTTCGGTGTTCATATCAACTTAGCATTTTCGATTTGTCAAGTTTTACAAATTTTACTTTCAATTTATATTAATTCTAAACTGCTGGTTTTATTGATTTTTTATTTGACTGTGTTTGGAATATTTGATTATGTCTAGCTAGTGTCGCAGTCATTGGGGCGCTAATTTAGTCTAATACCAGGGCCTTGAACCCTGATTATTGGAGAGAAAAATGTTTAGATTTTATCACCTTACCAGGGGTGCGTTTTCTGGTCTTAACTTTACTAGTCTCAACTTTACTAATCTTAAAAGCGTCGACCTTCGACCTCTCGCTCTACTCTCAGAGCTTTCTTTTTCATTACATCATATTAAATCAGCTTTGAATGAAGACCTCTTTGGGTTTAGCAAACGTGGATTTATCAATCAGGGTTTACATCTTCGAGAGGCAACTCTTGTTTCATGGCTTCGATCTGACCGTTCACCTTCAAATAACAGCAGTTAAGTTTTTGCGCTCCAGATTGCCTACGAGCAATCATTTTTGAATAACGTTTCAGATTGCCTACCAGCAACCGCGTTATTTAAAACCAACTTATTGGACGTATGATTTTGGTTTGTTGTTGTTTTTGATCTTTGTACTTAATTCGATCCTATCCATATATAAGCGACCTTCCATCTTCTTAGCGTCTACCTGAAATTTTTGATTTTATGGTGACCTTATAATGCGACTGAAAAATAAAGTTTCTCAAGATGCTCTTTTAAATGAGCATCAATCAATGGATAAAGATTTATCTTCTGACTTAACATCTGATTGGCCTGTAAATGTGCCAGTTAAAAGATGCGGTACTTCAATAACGCTAAATGCATCACCTGAACGTTTGGTTGGACTTGGCTTTCGGTGTTGGGTGCGCGGCGTTCAAACAAATGATACCCGGTTTTTCGATGTGTGTAGCCGGCAATATATCCAAGCTTTTGGCTTGAAAGATGGCTTGGTTCTATCAACTAAACTCGGTAGTTGGGTTAATGCTTTGGACAAAATTTCCAAGCGCCCGATCAAAATCGAAAAAATTGTAACGCCCGGGTTTAGTTATGATGAAGTGGTGGCTATTTCTATGATTGCCGCTTGCCAGCACAGTGAATGTCCGGCCCTAAAGGCATGTGTCTATGCCATTACAGAAGCTGCCGAAATAGATTTACCTCAACTGGCAGCCCAAGACTTTGCAGATGGCCTTGTTGATGCAGGCCAGATTTTACAAATTAACTCAATTGCTCAGCCCCTCACCCATCTGGCAGCTGAGCCAACTCATTTTCCCAATTAGTATTTTATTTCTACTTTAATTTAGGAGACGTTTTATAAATGACAAAGACACTGTTTCAAAAAGCTTCTACAGGAGTTGCTGTTGCACTCTTTTCAAGCTTTGTTGGTTCTGGTGCTGTAGTAGCGGCTGAACCAAAAGTAAAAGATATCGTCACAACCTATTCGAATATTGCTCAGGCAACATATGAAGATTCTTTAAAAACAGCTGAAGCGTTAAAAGCAAAAATTGACGCATTCATTAAAGCTCCAAGTGCTGAAACACTAAAAGCTGCTCGTCTGAGCTGGATTGCTTCACGTGTTCCTTACCAACAATCTGAAGCATACCGTTTTGGGAATGCGATTGTGGATGACTGGGAAGGTAAAGTGAATGCCTGGCCACTAGACGAAGGTTTGATTGATTACGTTTCTAAAGATTATGGAACAGAATCTGATGAAAATGACCTTTATGTTGCGAATATTGTTTCAGCTAAATCTATCAAAATTGGTGGTAAGACAGTTGATACAACTAAGATCAGCAAAGAGCTGATTTCTGAAACATTACATGAAGCTGGTGATGTTGAAGCTAATGTGGCAACAGGTTATCACGCCATTGAATTTTTACTTTGGGGACAAGATTTAAACGGCACTAAGAAAGGTGCTGGTAATCGCCCTCACACTGATTTCGATCTGAAAAATTGTACAAATGGCAATTGTGACCGCCGTATTGCTTACTTAACTGCTGCAACAAATCTTTTGATTGATGATCTAAAATGGATGGTTGCTCAATGGGGTGAGAAAGGTGCTGCTCGTACTGGCCTTTTAGCTAAGAGTGACAATGAAGTACTTTCAACCATTTTCACTGGTCTTGGTTCACTTTCATATGGTGAGCTTGCTGGAGAGCGCATGAAACTTGGTTTGATTTTACACGACCCAGAAGAAGAGCATGATTGCTTTTCAGATAACACTCATAACTCTCACTACTATGACGCTTTAGGCATTCAAAATGTTTACCTCGGCACTTACAAGCGTGTTGATGGCTCTGTTGTTAAAGGGGCAAGTGTTTCTGATTTGGTGAAAGCGCGTGATGCGAAAGCTGATGCAGAATTAACAGCTAAGCTTGCTGCAACGATCACAGCTATGAAAGCTATGGTGAAGCGTGCAGAAACTGTTGAAGCCTATGACCAAATGATTGGCGAAGGGAATAAAGAAGGCAACGCTGTTGTTCAAGCAAGTATCGATGGTTTAACAAATCAAACCAAAGCTATTCAACGAGCTGTTGCTGCTTTGAACTTGAAATCTATTGAATTTGAAGGATCAGACAGTCTTGATAATCCTTCAAAAGTTTCAGCCGAATAATTTCATTCGTGACTGAAAGCTTGATCAAGGGGGGACCTATTCTTGCCCTTGATCAGGCCTCAATTTTTTGCATAAACAAATTTGCACCACATTGAGGCTAACATACCACTTTGAGTCGTTTTTAAAATTTACTGGGTGGACAATTGCGCTTTTGTAATACTATAACATTCTTAAATTTTTTATATTCAAAGTATTTTAACGTCTTAAATTTAACCATTTGGGGGAATTCAAATGTCTTATAGACAAACTATGGTTAGACAATCCAAAGCTTGGGGACATGCTGCTGCCGGACTATGCGCACTTGCTGGTCTTTCAGTGATGACTTTGTCTAGCTCTTCAGCACTTGCGGCAGATCTTGGTGGTGATTGCTGTGCTGACCTTGAAGAGCGTGTTGCAACTCTTGAAGCAACTGCTGCTCGTAAAGGTAATCGTAAAGTATCTCTAACAGTTTCTGGTTGGATGAACCAAAACATTCTTGTTTGGGATGATGGCGACGAGAGCGACGCTTATGTAACAAGTAATGGTAACGACCTTGGTGCTATTAACTTTTCTGGTGAAGCAAAAATCCGTCCAGGCTGGACAGCTGGTTATGAGATTGAACTTGAAATCGTAGCTGCTGGTTCTGATGGTGTTGACCAAACTAACGACGATGGCGACACAGCTATTGAACTTGCTCAATCAGCCATGTTCATTGAAAGTGAGCAATATGGTCGTGTGACTTGGGGCTTTGCTGACCAATCTTCTGATGGCGCACCTGAAATGGATCTTTCTGGTACTGAAAATGTTGCTTATTCTGCAGTTCCTGATGTTGCTGGTGGGTTCCAACTTCGTCTTTCTAATGGTGCCCTTTCTGGTGTAACTATTGGTGATGTGTTTGATAACCTTAATGGTGATACATTTAACATCATTCGCTATGAAACACCTACGATTGCTGGTTTTGTTCTTTCAGCATCTTGGGGTGAAGATGACATGTGGGACGTTGCTTTAGCTTATGAAAAAGAGCTAGGTGAATTTGAAGTTGCCGCTGGCATTGCTTACAGAGAAAACCGAGATGGCGATAATGGTGGAGCTAAAGAAAGCTTAGACACACTTAACGGCTCTATTTCTGTACTTCATAACCCAACAGGTTTGAACTTCACTTTTGCTGCTGGCCAAAGAGATTTCAACAATGAACCTGGTCGTGATGAAGCTACTTTCTACTACTTCAAAGGTGGTATTCTTAAACAGTATAATTCACTAGGTAAAACAGCAATTTACGGTGAATTTGGTCAGTTTGACGACATTTTTGCAACTGATGATGCAAGTGGTATCACTGGTAATGCTATGCATTCAGTAACTGGTAGTGAAGCTCAAGTATTTGGCTTTGGTATCGTTCAACATATTGATGCTGCTGAAATGCAACTTTACGTTGGCTACCGTCACTATGAAGTTGATCTAGATGTTGTAGATGGAGCTGGTAATGCAGTTGCTGCACCTGGTCTAGAAGACTTCTACACAATCATGGCTGGTGCACGTATTGATTTTTAATTCAATATCGTCTGACTTAAGACTAGTTTAGGAACGTTTTTCTAATGGGTTTTATGACCTTTATTAAAAAATTGAATGTTTCGATAATGGTGGCTCTCGCAAGTTTTGCGGGAGCCACTATTTTTATCTGCTCTAACTTTCTGCTAAATGATATAGAGTTACTCGCTCAAAAAGCGATTGCGGCACAAAAGAGTAGAGCTGAAACTGTGCCTGCTCCATTTGAACCTGGTGAACATTTACCGGGTGGCAAAGCTACATCGCGGAAAAGTTTCAAGAATAAAAATGCCTTTTCCCATTCATCTGGAAATATGGGATTTGAAAAAGAGCTTCTCTTTAAGGTCGGCAATGGGCTTTTCAGAAAATTATGGGTTTCCTCTCCTTCATCGACAAAATCATCAGATGGCTTAGGACCTTTATTTAATGCACGCTCATGTCAACGGTGCCATTTAAAAGATGGGCGCGGTCACACACCCGAAGCTAATTGGCCTGAGGACACGCAAGTCTCACTATTTTTGCGCCTTTCAATTCCACCGCAAACTGTTGAGCAAAAAAAATTAATTTCAAGCAGCCGTGCTCTTGTTATTCCCGAACCAACTTATGGCGGACAATTCCAAGATCTATCTATTCAGGGGCATCAAGGCGAAGGTCATATGAACATTCGCTATGAATATTTTGATGTGTCCCTAGATGATGGCACGACCGTTCAACTCAGACGGCCACACTATTCAGCAACTGACCTCAAATACGGTCCGATGCAAAAGGATGTTTTGATATCACCCCGGCTTACACCTCCCATGATTGGTCTTGGCTTGCTGGATGCAATTCCAGCTCAAGAAATTTTAAAACTAGCAGACCCTGATGACCAGGATAGTGACGGAATTTCTGGTAAGGCTAATATGGTTTGGTCTGACTTAAAGCAAAAAATAATGCTTGGTCGGTTTGGTTGGAAAGCTGGTTCTCCTTCTGTCAAAGAACAATCTGCAGCTGCATTTTCAGGTGATATCGGCTTATCAACTTCACTGCATAAAAATGCAGCAGGTGATTGCACACCTAATCAAACTTTCTGTCTGAAAGCTCCACACGGTGTTGATAAAAAATCTGGTGTAGAAGTCACCGATCAAATGCTGGATTTGGTCACCTTTTACGCCTCTAATTTAGCAGTACCGAAAAGAAGAAATCCGCAAAAGATGAGCGTTTTAAAGGGCAAATCTTTGTTTCATTCTATCGGGTGTGCCTCTTGCCATCGGCCTTCGTTTAAAACTGGACCACTACCTAAAAATAAGCATCTCTCTCAGCAGTTGATTTGGCCTTATACGGATATGTTATTACATAATATGGGGGAAGGACTTGCTGACCACCGACCTGAGGGCAAAGCTGATGGTTTTGAATGGCGAACACCGCCTTTATGGGGTGTTGGTCTCACCAAGACAGTTAATGGTCATGAAAACCTTCTACATGATGGTCGTGCACGCTCTGTTGAAGAAGCTATTCTTTGGCACGGTGGTGAAGCTTTAAAGACACGTGAGGCTTATTCCAAGCTTAGCAAAGCAGAACGTATGTGGCTGGTGGAATTTGTTCGATCGCTTTAAATTTTTAGGTTTGCTATAGTTTCTCTTCAACTCAACAAAAATTATGAGGCACATTGTGCTTGTTTTAAGTTTTAAAAATTTTCGCTCTTTTTTATTTGTTTTTTTTATCAGTCTTATGTTTATGCCTTTCACTATAAGCGCAGCGACAGAGACAAAAACACCTATTCAAAAATCTGATAGTGAGCTTACTAGTGATGAGGTTTTGGAGACGTTAGCTTATAACTCATATACGAAACATATTTTACCTCGCTATAAAGCTCTCTTTTTGAACAGCCAAAAATTGAAGTCGAGTATGATCCAATTTTGTACAGACCAAAGCGCAGTACAATTTGAGTTGGTTAAAAAGAATTTTACTAACACCGTGATTTCATTTGCAGCGATTGAACATATTCATTTTGGGCCAATTGTAAAAAATTATAGGTTGGAGAAGCTTGCCTATTGGCCAGACCATAAAGGGCGTGGGTTAAGAGCTGTTCGGCGTTTACTAAAAGCTAAGGACAGACAAGCTCTCTCGCCTCAAAAATTTTCTGAAAAGTCGATTGCGGTGCAGGGGTTAACTGCACTTGAGTTCGTTCTCTTTGGCAATGGTAATACACAAGATTTTAAAAATCTTTTTACTGCTGACGAACAGGGTCGTTTTCGTTGTGATTATGGCATTAGATTAACAGCTAATATTCAGCAACTTTCTGCAGAGGTCTATAATGGTTGGAAAGAGCAGAATGCGACAATAAAAGAATTATTAAACCCGTCAGCCACCAATGAACATTATCGTAACCGCAAGGAAGTCATTCTAGAATTTTATCAATCCGTTACCGTTGAGATGAAAAAGATTCATGATTTGAAAATTCAACCGCTGTTTGGGCGCAAGGGAAAAACCACGAAACCAAAACGTGCTGCTTTTTGGCGTTCGGGACTTTCCTTGCGAGTTATCAAAACCAATATTGAAGCTATGGATCATTTTGTCCGAAAAAGTGGCTTTAAACTTCTTTTAGATAAATCGCCCGTCGATTTACAATTCCACGTTCGTAAAATGTTTCAAAAGATTTATGCTTCTTTCGACGGGTTTGAGAAAAAATCATTTCTGATTTTTAATGTATTAGCTGATGAAAACGCGAAAAGCCAACTCAAAGATATTGCTAAAACCGTATCACATTTAAATGTTGGCTTTGCTCGTTATTTTGCGCTCGCAGCTGATTTGCCTTTAGGATTTAATGCATCAGATGGCGATTAATCGAAGAGACTTTATCCGATCTGGTTTGGCAGTTAGTGCCGGTGCTTTACCAGCATTTATTTTATCTCCAACTGTACAAGCTTCAGAGAAGACAGAAGAACTTTTTGCCGCTGCCCGGCGTCATCTACCAAATGGGGAAAGCGCTTCATATTCGGCTGCTCTTTTTACGAGCGCAGGTGATTTAAGATCTGTTGCTTTACCTGGACGTGGTCATGATGTTGCTGTGCGGCCGCATGGACTTGGCGAACGGATTACCCAGCCTGTAGAAGTCGTTGCATTTGCACGCCGCCCTGGACGGTTTGCTGTTGCTTTTTCAACAAACAGAGCGAGAGAACCATTTCATTTTTTTGCAAAAGAGGATCGACATTTTTATGGTCATGGTGTTTTTTCTCCGAATGGGAAGCTCTTGTTTACCACTGAGAATGATTTTGAAAATGGTGTTGGTGTTATAGGCATTCGTGATGCAACGGCAGGTTATAAGCAAATTGGTGAATTTTCCAGTTTTGGTATTGGCCCACATGATATGGCTTTGCTTGATGATGGCATTACACTTGTTATTGCCAATGGTGGGCTTGAGACAAGCCCGGAGACGGGACGACAGATTTTAAATTTAACTGAGATGGAGCCGTCTCTGGTTTATATTGACTGCCGCACTGGAACCCTGATCGAGAAGCAAACACTGCCTGCCTTGCTTCATCAATTGTCTATCCGGCATCTTACTGTTGCTGGTAAAAACCGAGTTGTTTTTGGAGGCCAATTTAAAGGGCCGAAGACAAACCAACCTCCTCTCATTGGGTTTCATGATCGAGGGCACGAGATTAAATTGGTTGCAGCGCCCAAAGAAGTTCTTCGTGATATGAAAAACTATGTTGGCTCCGTTACGGTTGACAATTCAGGTGAGATTATCGCTGCATCGCATCCACGTGGCGGATTTATTTCTTATTGGGATGCCGTTAATCGGACGTTTATTGGGACGCGAAAATTAATAGATGGATGCGGGGTCGCCCGAACACATTCTAAGAGCGAATTTGTACAAACAAGCGGTACAGGCCAAGTTGAACAAACGAGCTTAAGCACTCAAGTTTCTAAACGGTTTGAAACAGCCCGTCATCTCCAGTGGGATAATCATGCGATTTTAGTTAGATAGGAGAGTGAGAGTTTTAGGGTTGTTTTTTCTCTATCTCTCTCACGGCTATTCTATGAGCTAAAGCTCATAGGCCTACGAGGTGCGGCGC
This sequence comes from Methyloligella sp., assembly GCA_021604645.1. Taxonomy (GTDB): domain Bacteria; phylum Pseudomonadota; class Alphaproteobacteria; order Rhizobiales; family HXMU1428-3; genus HXMU1428-3. The sequence goes on along the minus strand of BQJJ01000014.1, from coordinate 50,500 downwards.
TTACGCCGGGCTGCGCTGGCGCTTCGCCATGTCCCTCATCCCGAAAGGGGATGAGCTCCTTCTTCGTATGGAAAAATTGAACTTTCAATTGTCCGCTTGTTTAGCGCTCCTTCTGATTGCCCACTAAGCAACCAGCGCGGCAAGCGCGCTTTCTTAGTGGCGCTTCAGTTGCCCACTAAGCAACCGCGCTAGTGACCGTAGTGACCGAGCTTGTTCATTTTTGTGCTTTTGTAGCGCTCATTTGCATTATGGGTTGTCGTTGGTAAGGGGATCCGATCTACCTCAATACCGCCATCTCTCAATGCATCACATTTTTCAGGGTTATTGGTGATCAGTTTCACATGACCCACATCTTTTGATTTTAAAAATGATGCGACGATGTCATATTCACGCAAATCAATGTCAAAGCCCAATTTTTCATTGGCTTCTGCTGTATCAAGGCCCTGTTCTTGAAGATTATAGGCCTTCATTTTATTCAATAGGCCGATGCCTCGGCCTTCTTGACGCAGATAAAAAACAAAACCGTGGCCAGTTTGACCAATCTTTTTTAATGATTTCTCTAGCTGTTCCCCGCAATCGCAGCGGTGCGAGCGAAAGACATCGCCGGTCATACATTCTGAATGAATGCGTATTATCGGTATTTCACTCACATTTGAGCTGCGTTCTAAGACAATATGCTCTAAATCATCTCCATAAGAAATGATCGACATAATGAAGTGCCCATGATCTGTTGGGAGTTGAACGGTTTCAAGAATTTTGAGCGTACTCAATTGGTTACCCTGATTTAATTCGTGTTTACAGCCAAAGAGTGTTTAAGAAAATTGGTCTCTAAAGGACTTAAACTGGTTATTTATTTTTGATGTTAGAACCTAGACCTTTAATCGAATAGTTTCCATACAAAAATTTGTTATATTATTACATAATATGATGGCTCTAGAAAATAAAGTAGTATTGGAATGTTTTTTCTAAAATTTTGGTCTTTTTTTTCTGCAAAGAGGCTCTTATTTCATAAGAATAACTAAATGGTGTTTTCTTTTTCACTTAAATTTTTCCAATATGGGTTCAAATAGCCACGTCTGGTGGTTAAAAGCATGTGACAACTTCACACGTCTGACATAAGATCATGCCTAGATTGGGGAAGTTGATAGGAGTAAATTTCATGGATTTTATTGATTGGTCACAAATTAATTGGGTGACTGTTATTACATTGTCTGTATTGGTTTTGGTTGCCGCATTTATTGGTAATTTCATTAATATCATTTTTAGCGGAAATCCAATTACTGGTGCTATTCTAGCAGCCATTATATTTGGTGCACTTTTTATTGGATGGAAACACTATCCGCATGGCATTAATGTCGAGGAAATGTTTGGTATCCAAGTTGAGAATTCTAATTAGCAATCGCTGATTTTTTGAACTTGTTAAAAATAAAAAAACCCCTCGTGATATATATAATCACGAGGGGTTTTTTATTTGGTCTATTTTCTCTCACGGGCTATTCTGCTGCTTTAACAGCCAAGCCCTCCGAGGGTCGGCGCAACGCGCCGGACGCCCCTGGCGCCATGTCCTGGCGCTGAAGAAGTGCCACTTAGTATGACTGCTGTGTTTTCTGGCGGTAGGCTCTGGCTTTCATTTCTTTGCGGGATGAGCGCCATTTGTTGCCGGTTAAGTTTTCTGCATCTGCTCTATTTTTCTTAGCGAGGTCTTTTAATTTCGGGGCATAATCTCCACCGAGATTTTGGGCTTCTTTTGCTAGATAGGCTGCGTTGCCCTGCAAAATTTCTTTTGCTCTTTTTATGTCACCTTTATCTCTAAGGCTGACAGCTTCTTCATTTTTCTCGGTTGCAATTTGCTCGATCACATCACTCATCACGCGTTTATTCACGGCTTTTGCTGCACGGCTTTTGGATTTTGTGAAATTGATTTTAGCTTCTGCCTTTAAGGTTTCTCTCGATTTATTTTGCAGCGAGCGATAATCGATGGTCACTCTTGCAAATTTATGATCGCCTTCGTCATAAGTCTCATCTAGCTCAGCTTCAATAATCAGGTGCTTCGATTGAGCACCATAAAGCTGATTTAATTTTACACGTATGGTTTGACCATTTATGTCAGCTCTTCTACCCATTAAACGGATGGGGCGAATGCCAACTTCGCATTCTATGATGATTTCAATATCTTGAGCGATTACAGAAAGAACATCACCAAACTCTTTGTTGAAAATATCAACCAAGTCTCGCTCATGTTTTACAAACGCATGGTTACCATCACTTGCGTAAGCGAGTTTTGTCATTAGATCTTCATTAAAGCCAAGTCCTAATCCAATTGTGGTAATAGAGATGCCTTTAGCACCAGCCCTTTGACCCAGCGCTTCCAAGTCACTTGGTTTTGAGGGGCCAACATTTGCCAAACCGTCTGAGAGTAGGATGACACGGTTGACGCGATTTTCATCTAGAAATGCTTCAAGTTCATGGATGCCACGTTTTGTGCCTGCGTATAGTGCCGTTTGCCCTGTTGATCTAATCGAGCTAATGCGACGGCGAAACTCTGTTGTGTTTGTCACCCTTGTGGACGGCATCAACACATCGACTTTGCTGCTATATGTAACGATTGATACATAATCATCTCGTCCCAAACGCTCGACTGCCATGATCGCGGCTTCTTTTGCTTGAGCAAGCTTACTCCCGTTCATTGAACCTGACTTATCTATAACGATAGCAATGTTAACGGGTGTACGTTCAGTTTTTTCTTTTCGGATGCCTTCTAGGTCAATACGTAGATAGGTTTTCTGTCCCTTGTCACCCAGGTAAGAATTTTGACCAAGCTCTGTTCTAAGCTTGATGTCTGAACTCTCTCTTTCTTCGGATGCCTGAACTGTGGTGGTAAAGGCTAAAGCTGCTAGAGCTACGACGCCCAGAATTTTAGGCACGCTAAGCACTAAATTTGAGACTTGTTTGCGCATTGTCATAATGGTTCCCTTTTATGCTTCAGGTTGCCCACTAGCAACCGCATTCTCACAAATAATTTACTTGTTTAAGAAAACCATGATGACTTGGTGAAAACGGGACCAAACAAGGGCTAAAATTGGGCTTAAGCCTGTAGAAACATTACAAATGCGTATAGTTTATCGTTTTTTCTTATTTTACTGGCCGACAAGCTGGAAAAACACGATCTGGTGGCGCATGATTATCAATGTAAGCTTTGATGTTAATCATGACTTTTTCGCCCATATCGATACGGCTTTCCAAAGTTGCTGAACTCATATGAGGCAAGGCAACAACCCGTTCATTATGTAAGAGCCGTTTATCAATTTGCGGTTCATGCTCGAACACATCGAGCCCAGCGCCAGCAATGGCTCCATTTTCAATGATAGTGGCCAGCGCTTCTTCGTCAATGATGTCACCGCGGGCGGTGTTGATGATGAAGGCTGTGGGTTTAAGCAAGTTTAACCTACGCGCTGACAAAAGATGATAGGTCGCAGGTGTTGAGGGGCAATTCACCGAGATCACATCCATGCGTGTAAGCATCTGGTCGAGATTTTCCCAGTATGTTGCATCGAGCTCTTTTTCAATGTCTTGAGAGATTGGACGACGGTTATGATAGTTTATTTTAAAACCGAAGGCTTTGGCGCGCCTTGCCACTGCTTGACCTATTCGTCCCATACCAATGATGCCAAGAGCTTTACCGTTTAAGCGATGCCCTAACATCCAGGTCGGTGACCAGCCCCCCCATTTATTTGCTGGATCATTTAGAAAGATTGCTCCTTCTAAAAGACGGCGCGGGACTGCTAGCATCAATGCCATTGTCATATCGGCCGTATCTTCAGTTAAGACACCTGGTGTATTGGTGACAATGATATTTGCGTCTTTTGCGGCATCCAGGTCAATATTATCAACGCCTGCCCCAAAATTTGCGATTAATTTTAGATTGTTACTTGCATGACCAATAATCTCAGAGGTGATTTTATCTGTTACTGTTGGTACCAGAATATCAGCGGCTGCCACTGCTTCAGCTAAATCAGCTTGTGAAAGTGGTTGATCTGTCGGATTTAGGCGAACGTTAAACAGCTCTGCCATCCGACTTTCAATGCTATCTGGTAATTTGCGGGTAACAATGACAAGTGGATCTTTATTCATGGTTTCCCCCCTTATTTAATTTTATGAGTTATATGTTATCACTGTTGTACCAAATGGAACTGATTTGGGGAAAGGCATTTTCACATCATTTATTAATTTACAGAGAAAATTATGAATGAATATCAAATATCACATCTTATTTATATCTGTGCTCATTGTAATAGGCGGTCTATTGTCCTATTAAGGTCATAGTTATATTATTAGTTTGGTGCTTGTTGTGGCCTTTAGTTGCCTACTTCGCAACCGGCCTGATATGATGCTCTGATTTACCTTTTTCTCAATCATTTAACACGATTAAGTTTGCTATTTTATGATCCGTCTTAAAGCTATTGTCCTTATATCTAGTTTGCTTCTGCTCTCTATACCTTACAGCAAAAGTGCAAATGCTTTAGAGAGAACCATTGGCCCTAGCGGTGAAACTGTCCCGCGTTTTGTTAGCTTAAAGTCTGATTTGGTGAATGTGCGCCGTGGACCTGGGCGTAATCATAAGATTTTATGGGTGTTTAAGAAACTCGGTTTACCGGTCAAAATCGTTTCTGAATACGAAAATTGGCGAGAAATTGAAGATCAAACCGGAGCTAAGGGATGGGTATTTCATAGCTTACTTTCACGCCGGCGCACTGGTGTCACCCTAAATCCCAAAGATAAAGCCCTTGAGTATTTTTCTCTTTTTGAAAGCTCGTCAAAAAATAGCACATCGCTTGCTAAAATTGGCAAGGGGGTCATTGTTCATATCATCACCTGCACAGGGGATTGGTGTCATGTTGCAGTGAATAAAAAAATTAAAGGTTGGCTTCGCCAGGACCACATCTGGGGTTTATTTCAGCAAGAACCTATTAAAAAATAAGTATTTTTTAATAGGTTTGTTTTCTCTCTCACGGCTATTCCGCTGCTATGCAGCGGGCCTACGAGGTGCGGTGCTTAGCACCGGACGCCTATGGCGCCATGTTCGTGCTCTGAAGTAGAGCACTTCCTTCTTCGGATAGAAGAATTTTAGGTGTGTTTATGAATTCATAAAAAATATCACCATCCGAAGAAGGAGTGACGCTTTTTCGGCGTAAGGACATGGCAGCGCCAGCTGCCCGGCGCGAGTGCCGCCCGTCGGAGGCTCAAGCGCCTTAGCGCTTGAAATAGCCGTGAGAGAAATTAAACATTTTATATATTCGCGTTGAGGCTTTTCTTGGCTAAGTTGATTTCTCTGTTTAAAACGGAAGCGAATTCGCGGCGTTCGTCATCGGATAAAAAATTACCAAAATTAAGAACCTTACCATGGGAAATCAGCTGCATTTTTGTAGCACCGCTTGAATGTTCTTTGATACCCACTTTGACCCAGAACGGGTTATATTGAAAAGACTGGCTACGGCCAGAAGGGTATACTCTTTCTAATATCAGTTCATTTGAGGTAAGGCTTATGGTTTCAAATATTTTTAAATCATTATAATTTTTTCGAAACGCAAGATAGATCAGTAAAACATCTAGCCCCATAAAACCCATCACAGGCCAAGCGCCCGCTAATGTGAAAACTAGTCCTGTTGTAAAACACACTATGGAAATGCAGATCATAAAAATGATGAAGCCTTTTGGGCTTAACGAGCGATTAGGGGTGAGCATGGCTGAGAACTCATGAGTGTTAACTTTCAATCGCTCTTCATCGTTTTTTCTCGAAGAGTGCGCGGAAAGTTTATTTTCTCTTTCATTTGTTCCTGAATTTCGTCTTGTAAAATCGCTCATAATGTTCAGTATATTCAGAGTTACCGATCTGGCAAGTCTTGAGACATTCACAATTTCGCGCGGCAAAAGATGACAATTAAAAAACTCACCAAAAAACAAATAGAAACTCTGTTTGAACGCCTATCTACGGCTCTTCCTGAGCCTGAGACCGAGCTTCAATATACAAATGATTATACATTGGTTGTTGCTGTGGCTCTTTCTGCTCAGGCAACGGATGTTGGAGTGAATAAAGCGACGAAAGATCTTTTTAAAATTGCTGATACGCCAGAAAAAATGGTCGCCTTGGGCGAAGAAAAGCTTATCAACCATATCAAAACTATTGGGCTTTATCGCAATAAGGCTAAGAATGTCATTGCTCTGTCGCAAATGATACTGGATGATTTTGAGGGCCAAGTCCCACAAACCAGGGAAGCGCTTGAAAAATTACCTGGTGTTGGGCGCAAGACTGCCAATGTTGTGATGAATGTTGCTTTTGGGCATCCGACAATAGCTGTCGATACACATATATACCGGGTCTCTAATAGAACTGGTTTAGCGCCTGGTAAAAATGTACTTGAAGTTGAACTGGCTTTAGAAAAACGGGTCCCAAAAGATTATCTTCTTCATGCTCATCATTGGCTAATTTTACATGGTCGTTATATTTGCAAAGCTCGAAAACCGGCCTGTGTGCGTTGTGAGGTTGCTGATGTTTGTAATTTTGATGAGAAAGTTGTCAGCTAGGGTCTCTCTCTCTCACGGCTATTCCAAGCGCTTATGGCGCTTGGGCCTCCGAGGGGCGGTGCTTGCACCGGGCTTCGCCATGTCCCTCAACCCGAAAATGGGCTGAGCTCCTTCTTCGTAATGAGGGTTCAAAAATTGTTTTGGTTAATTCATAAAAACAATACTGCGCCTTTATCCGAGAGTATTTTAATTGATAGCCTTGTAAAACTTTCGGCTAGCTTTGAGACTAGTCGCCTTTCAAGACTTGACTTATGGGGGGCTGTCTGGCCTATAACGGGTGGAATTTAATAATGATTTTCAATTTGAGAAATGAGCATTTGGCTCATTGACGGGGTAACATGTCTGATATTGATGTACTTGGAATTGGCAATGCTATTGTTGATATTATTGCTAAATGTGATGACAAAGTTTTACAAGATTTTGATTTGCCAAAAGGGCATATGCAGTTGATCTCTGCTGCCGATGCTGATCGTCTTTATGATGCGATGGGGCCAGCGGTTGAGATTTCTGGTGGATCTGCTGCGAATACGTGCGCTGGAATTGGTGCTTTTGGTGGTAAAACCGGTTTTATCGGTGTTGTTGATGATGATCAATTCGGTAAAGTTTTTGCCCATGACCTCAATGCCATTGGCGTAAAATTCGACACGCCATTTAATGAAGGCAACACACCAACTGCTCGTTGCCTTGTATTCGTGACACCAGATGGTGAGCGGACAATGAATACCTACCTTGGGGCATGCGTCGAGCTTGGCCCTGAAGAAATTTCTGAAAAACAAGTTCAGTCAGCAAAAATCACGTATTTAGAGGGCTATTTGTTTGACCCGCCTCGTGCGAAAGAAGCGTTCTTTAAAGCTGCTGAAATTGCAAGTTCGGCTGGGCAACGCGTGGCTCTTTCATTGTCAGATGGATTCTGTGTTGATCGTCACCGCGATGATTTTCTAAAATTTATCAAAAGCCATGTTGATATTCTCTTTGCGAATGAAGATGAAATTAAAGCACTTTACCAAACAGATGATTTCTCGAATGCAGCTGATCAGGTGCGTCATGATGTGGAGCTGGCTGCGCTTACTCAAGGTGCCAAAGGCTCTATGATTTTACATGGTAATGCAACCATGGCAGCGCCTAGCATTGCTGTTGAAACGGTCGTTGATACAACGGGTGCTGGTGACCTTTATGCAGCTGGATTTTTATATGGCTTTACGCAAGGTAAAAATCTAGACATTTGCGGCTCTCTTGGGGCAGTGGCCGCAAGTGAGATTATTTCTCACATTGGGGCACGTCCAGAAGCCAATTTGGTGGACTTAGCTAAAAAGAATGAATTGCTATAAGTTTATTTTTTTTTGAAATGAGAGTGTTATGCGTAAAGCAGTTTCTTTTATTTTTTGTCTTGGGACAATCCTTATACTCGCCCTAACACTCATTTCATTTAGTCCCTTTCAAAGCCAGTCCTTCGATATATTCGATCATTTAAGATTGCATTATTTCGTTTGTGCTGGCTTTGCTTTTCTTGTGTTTTTATGGCTTAAGAAACCCGTTTGGCTTTCACTAGCTCTACTTGTGCTTCTATCAAATGGTTTTATTTTCTATTCTAGTTTTTCTGAAACGCTTGCCGAAACTGGAAAAAATCAGAATAGTCAGAAAATTAAGTTACTGAATTTCAATGCTTATTTTGGAAATGAAGACTCAAATAGCTTTATTGACCTTGTCAGAAAAGAAAAACCGGATGTTATAATATTAGAAGAGTTTCTAGGAATTTCAGAAGATGTTGTTAACTTATTAAAGTCTGACTATCAATATTCTGGACCTTTTGATGAAACTACAAAACGACCGAATTATATTTATATTTTTTCAAAACTTCCCTTCGAGCTCAAAAGTTTTAAACACTGGAACAGAGGGAATAATAACCCACCTATGGCACATGGTGTTCTCACTGTTGGCGATACAAAAATTGAGCTCATAGCAGTGCATTTACACTGGCCATATAATGCTCAACTTAAGACAAATGCACTTGGGTGGTTATCAAACTATCTAACACCTCTTAAAAACCCCATACTACTCGTTGGTGATTTTAATTTAACGCCGTGGTCAGATGCTCTTTTGAAATTTTCTCAAGAAAACAAGTTGAAAAAGTTTGGCTTGTTTGAGCGATCTTGGCCTTCAAAAAATGCTGACATTTATTTCCCGTTTGCTCACCTTTTAATTGATCATGTGTTTATTAGAGATAGTGATCTATGGAAAATTAAAAAACACCGCTTTGAAGCAGGACCTTCAATTGGCTCTGACCATTTGCCGATGCTCAGTGAAATTTCGTTAGAAAAAAAACGCAAGTGATGTTTTTGACAGTTTTATAATTTGCGTAACATCACTTCTTCTACAGAATGATCTTTCGCTTTTTTCAAGATAAGGTCTGCTCTTTGCCTTGTTGGAAGGATATTTTCTTCCAAGTTTTTATGGTTGATGTTTTGCCAAATTCCGGTGGCTGTGTTGACCACTTCGTCTTCATCAAGAAGAGAATATTTATGGAAATATGAGGCAGGGTCACGAAACGCTGTTGCGCGTAATCTCCAAAACCTTTGAACATACCAGTCCTGAATATGGTCAGTTTCTGCGTCAATATAAATCGAGATGTCGAAAAAATCTGAAACGAAGGGAATGCCGCTGCCATTTTTTGGCAAACGTGCGGGCTGCAAGACATTCAAACCTTCAACGATTAAAATATCAGGTCTATCAATGACCACTTCTTGGTCTTCCAATATATCATACGCAAAGTGTGAATATACTGGCGCTGTTACCGATGGTTTACCGGCTTTCACATCAGCTAAAAAGGATAATAATTTTTTCGTATCAAAACTTTCAGGAAAGCCTTTACGGTCCATAATGTCTCGATCTTCCAAAACTTTATTTGGAAGAAGGAAACCATCTGTAGAAATAAGATCAACCATCGGGTGATCTGGCCATCTTGCAAGCAAAGCTTTTAGGACCCTGGCCGTTGTGCTTTTTCCGCAGGCAACAGAGCCGGCAATACCTATGATAAAGGGCATTTTTTGCTGTTTTTGGCCCAAAAAGCGGTTGGTTACCATATGTAATTCTTGAGAAGCCGACACATATAGGCTTAGCAGCCTTGAAAGGGGAAGATAAATCTCTTCAACTTCTGTGGTTGATAAACGCTCTGACAAACCACCTAACCGCTCAACATCTTCAGGACTTAATGTCATTGGCGTATCACGGCGCTGCTCTGCCCATTCATCGCGGTGCATGATCAAATAGGGAGATTTATCTAATTCAATAGGGTCTTGCATACTGATTGAGACCTTTTTAGTGTTCTTTTTTTAATGCGCTTTAGATTGCCCACCAGCAACCGCTTTTTATTGTGTGCGTTGGGCTTTTTCCTCATGGCCAGATAAACCCATACGAGAGGCTAAAATATCTTCAACTTCTTTCATAGAAACATTTTTTTGCTCTAGAAGCACTAAGAGATGATATAACAAATCTGCCGTTTCTTCTTTAAATGCATCATCATCTTCACTCACTGCAGCAATAACAGCTTCAACGGCTTCTTCGCCCATTTTCTTAGCGCATTTGCCCGTTCCAGCTTCAATCAATGATTTTGTATATGATTTCTCAGCGGTGGAGCTTCTACGCTCTTTAATGATTTCACTAAGCTGTTCTAATGTTGTTTTCATTGTTCTCTCTAACGGCTATTCCAAGCGCTAAACGCTTGGGCCTCCGAGGGGCGGTACTAGGCACCGGGCTACACTGGCGTTTCGCCATGTCCCTCAGCCCGGAAATGGGCTGAGCTCCTTCATCGTACAATTCTATTCTAACTTCAGGCTACCTACTAGCAACCAAACATTTGTTATGACCTTCAGGTTGCCCACTAAGCATCCGCATGGATCCCATCTAAGCGCATATCAATGCCTTTTTTGGCCATATAACTCTTTGCTTCGCCGATTGTATAGTCCCCAAAGTGAAAAATCGACGCTGCTAAGACTGCGCTTGCTCCACCTTTTGTTACTCCCTCAACCAGATGATCAAGATCGCCGACACCACCGGATGCTATGACAGGCACAGAAACTGCGTCCGAGATAGCTTTGGTAAGAGGTAGATTAAAGCCCTGGCGGGTGCCGTCTCTATCCATTGATGTGAGAAGAATTTCACCAGCGCCTCTTGCCACCATATCTTTGGCAAATTCAACAGCATCGATACCTGTTGGCTCTCTGCCGCCATGGGTGAATATTTCCCAGCGCAAGGGCTCTCCCTCTTCAGAGACAGTTTTTGCGTCAATTGCAATTACAATACATTGCGCACCAAATTTTTCTGAAGCTGCATTTACAAAATCGCGGTTATGAACGGCTGCTGTATTAATGGAGACTTTATCTGCGCCTGCTTCCAGTAAGCGGCGAACGTCAGCTACTTCTCTTACACCTCCGCCAACAGTGAGAGGCATAAAACAATTTTCAGCTGTTCTTTGCACGACGTCTAAGATCGTTCCGCGATTATCGGATGATGCTGTGATATCTAGAAAACAGAGCTCATCAGCACCTGCTGCGTCATAGGCTTTTGCAGCTTCTACCGGATCGCCTGCATCAATAAGGTCAACAAAATTAACCCCCTTTACTACCCGGCCATCTTTTACATCAAGGCAGGGTATCACCCTAATTTTAAGCATTTCAGTCTTCCAGTATTGTTTTAGAACGCTTGGTTTAATCCATTTTCTTACTTATCAAACATAGGGCCTGGTTTGACAAGCAAAACCAGTGATTTAGATCACACTCTTTTTCGATATGATTAAATCAGGTGTTTTTAAGTTTTTTTCTTTGTATTTGTTACAATATGGGCCTGATTTTCCAATGTCCTATGAACAGGGCATCGATCTGCTATTGAGAGTAGTTTTTGTTCTAATTCAGGGTCTCTCAAGCCTTTAATTTCAATGCGGCGTTCAAATTGATCTATTTTTCCACTTTCGCTTTGCTCGCATTCATTGCAATCTTCAATATGAATTTTGCTATATTCAACTTCAACATTGATTTGACCGATCTCTAAATTTTTCAAGCTTGCATAGTTTCGGAGCGTCATGTTTGTACAGGCACCCAGCGCGGCTGCTAACAAGTTATAAGGAGTTGGGCCTGTTTCAGTCCCGCCATAAGATTTCGGTTCATCTGCCATAAACCCGTGCGGCCCTGCTTGCACCCAGTTTTGGAACTTACTTGCCCTTGTTTCCGAGACGCGGACATGGCCTTCCCATTTTTGGCTCTTATCTTCAGGACGCGGTAAATAGCGGCTGGCCCATGTGTTGATATTCGCAGCAACATAAGCCGCGTCTTCTGGTTTGGTTAGAAGGTGATCTGCCTCATCTAATGACACAAAACTTTTTGGGTGTTTGGCGGCAGCGAATATTCGTCCTGCATTTTCAATCCCGACCATATTATCTGTTGGTGAATGCATGATCAAAAATGCTTTGCGAACATCTGAGAGGCCTTGCGTCACATTTTGCGCTCTGAGGTCTTCTAGAAATTGCTTGCTGATGGTCAGCTCTTTTCCGCCTAGTTTCACTTGTGCTGATCCATTGGTCTCAATCTCTTCAACGTGATCTGCGAAATTGTGAATGACATGATCGGCATCAGCTGGCGCAGCAATAGAGATAACGACTTTTGCGCTATCAATATGTTTTGCTGCTGATAGAACTGCAGCACCTCCTAATGAATGCCCAATAAGTAAGGATGGTGCTTCTAACTCATCTTCCATAAATTTAGACGCCGCGATGAGGTCTTGAACATTTGAGAGAAAGTTTGTTTCACCAAAATCTCCGCCACTTGAGCCAAGCCCTGTGAAATCAAACCGAAGAACAGCAATGCCGTGACTGGCCAAGGCCTCACAAATTGTACGTGATCCGATGAACTCTTTTGTACAGGTAAAACAATGAGCGTATAAAGCATAGGTACGAATGGGCCCAATGGGTTTGTCTAATTTACCGGCGATTTTTTCTCCGGTGCTTCCAGTGAATTCGACACGTTCTGTTGTTGTTTTTAACATTAGGCAGCCCTCGTGATTGCTTATTTTTTAAACAGCATAACCTTCAATTGCTCTGGCTTGAAACAAATTATTTGTTATGGATTGTGATCTGGTTCATATTTTCAATTTAAATATAAGCTAACACCAGTGGTGTTATTCATATCATTTTAAAAGAAGTTCTTTTTTGGGAGGCCATATGGCTAAGAAAAAACAAGTCAAAGACGATGAAATCGTATCAGGCTTGAAAACAAGAAAAATATCATTACCAGCCATACAGAAGCTTGCTGAAACCATCAAAAAAGCCAGTGAGAAAAAATCTGCCCCGAAGATTTTAAAAGCTCAGAAATTTAACCTAAAAGTTTTTGAAACCCAACTGCGCACTCTCGAAAATGCGGTTGATGGAGATTTGATTACAGTTGATAATTTTTTATCACTCCCAAAACACAGCCAAAAAGAAATTTTAACGCGGCTTGAGAACATTAAAAAAAGAGCGGAGACCAAACTGCCCTTCACCAAAGAAGAGGCCATTAAATTTGATAGTCAGCCTTTTACCTGTCTGAGTGATTTTGAGAAATGCAGCAAGTTAAAAACTGTCACACCCTTTTGGTGCCACTTTGCTTTTTATGTGTGTGTAATGCGCAGCATGGTGCCGTTTATGAAATAAAATTTTACTTTTCTCTCTCACGGCTATTCCATGAGCTGAAGCTCATGGGCCTCCGAGAGGCAGCGCTAAGCACCGGACGCCCCCGGCGTCATGTCCCATTGCCCGAAAAGGGCAATGCTCCTTCTTCGTAAAGCAAGCTTATCATTTTTAGATACTCAAAAATCACCTACAGTGCCTAGTAAGATTAGGAACTAACTTTTTTGCTTTTTCCATATCGTTATTTTGTAGATGGGTTTGCAGAAAAAAAAGTTTTTGAGGGTCATAAGATGCTCGATCTTGCGAGTATTTTTTACTCAACCGTATTTTTACATTTTGATAAAGGTTTGTTTTAACTGACATTGATTGTGCAATCGCATCTAAAAAATAAGCCTCAGTTTCAGTAAAAACTCTCGAATAACTCATCATATCAAGTTCGTTTATATCTCTCAGAGCCATTTTATCGTTTTTGCAAGTAGCTAGTGAGATAAGATCAATCACCGCTTTTTTATAAATTTTAGACAATCTGACATCTTCAGGCTTCATCTTTTTCTGACTTGGTTTTTTAGTTGGCTTTTCTTCCCCTAAATATATGTAAGGTAAATTCACAAACGGGTCGGTTAAGTTCACATTTGCTCGCCTGCTTGTTTCGATCACCACGTTTAACTTCTTCCAGATTTGACATCGTTTGTAAGAAGGGGAGTGATAGGGGATGATTGTTCGCTCAAAATTAAGTCGTATTGGCCCTTTAAAAAAAATGACTGCTAGTTTTGGATGAGCTTTAATGAAAGCAGCTTGAATAGCTGTTAAAACTTTTTGGCAGCGTCCTTCTTGCTCCCAACTTATTTGTTCTTTGGATCGCTCTAAAGTGTTTATTGAATTAAAGTAAGGCGCCCACGGTGAGGTTTTGTCTAACCAGTTTCCCTTTTGACCATCATCTGATTTTGTAAAGGTTTGGAATTGTTTTTTAAAATCTCGAGCACTTTGTTTGGATTGACCATCACTTATATTAGTGAAACTAAAACATAGGCTCAGACTTAAAATAATTAAGGCCTTTGCTAGAAAGTTAAAATTCAACAATCATCAATCCCCGAACCAATATCATTAAACCTGACTTTTAATTTACAGGAATACATTATGAAAGAAAGTTTATTTTCTCTCACGGCTATTCCTCGCTACGCTCAGGCCTACGAGGTGCGGCGCAACGCGCCGGGCAGCTAGCGCTGCCATGTCCCATTGCCCAAAAAGGGCAATGCTCCTTCTTCGTATAGATAATTTATATTTTTTTCAGTGCTTGAAAATTATGCTTTCAGCACAGCTAAGGCTTCTGCTGGGTCGAGGCGACCGTCATAGAGGGCGCGGCCTGAGATGGCACCTTCCAAGATCGCATTTTCTGGCTTTTTCAGTTCATGAATATCATCAATTGAAGCCAGACCACCTGAAGCAATCACTGGAATGGAGACCGCATTGGCAAGCTCAACTGTTGATTTCATATTCAGCCCTGCCAAGATGCCGTCTCTTGCAATGTCTGTATAAATAATCGCTGCTACGCCGGCGTTTTCAAACTTTTTCGCCAGCTCAATGACGCTGAGTTCAGAAACTTCGGCCCAGCCTTCTACAGCCACGAACCCGTCTTTTGCATCAATGCCTACTGCAATTTTCCCTGGAAATTTTTTGCATGCTTCAATAACGAGCTCAGGATCTTTCACGGCGACGGTACCTAAGATCACCCGGCTGATGCCTTTTTCCAACCACATCTCAATGGTTTTTAAATCTCTGATGCCACCACCCAACTGGGTCGGCATTTTGATAGCCGCCAAAATTTCATCAACCGCGCCGCCATTAACTGGTTCCCCTGCAAAGGCGCCATTCAAATCCACAATATGCAGATATTCAAAGCCTTGATCTTCAAACTGTTTGGCCTGGTTTGCAGGGCTTTCATTAAACACAGTTGCCTGGTCCATCTCGCCTTTAATCAAGCGCACACAGTTTCCATCTTTAAGATCAATCGCAGGGAAAAGTATCATAGGCTAGCCTATTTATTAGGGGGTTATAGTTTTAAGGCTTAGCTTGTAGCTTGGAAAGCATTGATATGCAATGGGCTAATCACTTATGGCTTCCACCCTAAGAAATTGCTGATCAGCTTTAAGCCCAGGGTCTGAGACTTTTCTGGGTGGAACTGGGTGCCGATCATATTATCTCTAGCCACCATCGCTGTGATTTCGCCGCCATACTCTGTAGTGGCTAAAATATGCGCTGGGTTATCTGGTATGAAGTGATAACTATGGACAAAATAAGCGTGCAGGCCATCTTCACCTGTTTTGATGTCTTTAAGAACAGGGTGTGTATCAGCCCCGGTTGCTGGTGGGCAACTGAAGGGGCGTACAGAGAGCGTGTTCCAGCCCATGTGGGGGATTTTTAAGTGTTTGTCGTTTGGTTCTATGGCTTCGACGAGCCCTGGGATCCAGTTTAAGCCTTTTGAGATTTTATACTCATGGCCTTCAGTGCTCATAAGCTGCATGCCAACACAGATGCCGAAAAAGGGGCGACCCTTTTCAATCACGGCTTCTTCAAGCGCGTCTTTCAAACCATCAATCGCCTCCAAACCACTTAGACAATCAGCATAAGCGCCAACGCCTGGTAACACGATGTGATCCGCTTTGGCGATATCATCAGGATTGTTGCTTAAGGTGATGGATTTATTTAGACCGCTCTCGTTTGATGCTCGTTCAAAAGATTTTAGTGCGGAGTGAAGATTACCAGAGCCGTAGTCAATGATGACACAGGTCATGTCTCTAAGACCTCTTTATTATTGTTTGTCTGAATTTGAGTTTGATTGTTTTGATCTGTTTCATTTGGGTTTAAGACACGAAAATTAGATGAACGAAAATAGCGGGCTTCGCACTCATCTTTCGTTTTGCCATTGACCACTCCGATCAAATTAAACCCACTTCTTTCATAATGCAATCGCTCAATATCGCGCGCGAAGAGAGCGAATATGAAATTCGCGGCCCATATGAAAGCTGAGATGGCTTCTTCATTGAAGCCTAACAGTTGCAGGGCTAAGCCCAAGCCGATTGCCGCCAGAAAATAACCTAGAGTTTCAAGCCACATGCCTTTCATCAGTAACCAAAATGGGCCGAAAAGTGCAGCCCACATTGAAAAGCCTTCTTTGATGAATTGATAGTCTAGTGCGCGTTCTTCTAATGAGCGGCTATCTTCCATCGGGGCATGTATTGTATAAGTTTGCATATTCTCTCTCACGGGCAATTCCGCAGCTTCGCTGCGGGCCCTCCGAGGGGCGGTGCTAAGCACCGGACTACGCCATGTCCCTCAGCCCGAAATGGGCTGAGCTCCTTCATCGGAAAGCTTGTTTTGTTTTTTAACTCTTTTAGAGCACCTTCAATTTTTACTAGCAACCGCGCTTTGTAGTTGCGCGCTAAAGCGTTCCTTTTGTTGAAGGTATTCTATCTTTTTGGGCTTCGTCAATAGTCAGGGCAACACGCAAGGCTCTTGCAAGGGCTTTATAGCTGCTTTCGGCGATGTGGTGGTTGTTATCGCCGTAAAGATTTGTTACGTGCAATGTGATCCCTGCATGTTGGTGAAAGGCCTGGAACCATTCTCTGAAGAGTTCTGTGTCCATATCGCCGATTTTGTCTTTGCTGAACTCAACTTGCCACACTAAAAACGGCCGGCCAGAGATATCTAGCGCCACACGTGTTAGCGTTTCATCCATTGGCAAATCACATGAACCATAGCGCGTAATGCCTGCTTTATCACCCAGCGCTTTCGTAAATGCCTGGCCCATGGCGATGCCGCAATCTTCAACTGTGTGGTGCTGGTCAATGTGTAAATCACCTTTACAACGCAGTGTTATGTCCATTAGGGAGTGGCGCGCCAATTGTTCCAACATGTGATCAAAGAAGCCAACACCTGTTTCAATGTCATATTGACCTGTTCCATCCAGATTAATGGTGGTGCTTATCTCTGTTTCGTTGGTTTTACGCTCTATTGTCGCTGATCGCATTTCACTCTTCTCCGAATAGGGTCTAAGCCCCATAGCTAGAGCATAATCTTTTCAAATGGAACCGATTGAATGCTCTAGTCATTTGTTTGGCGCACATTTTTACCGATCCTCGTTGTACTCCGGTCGGATTGTGCTCTAAATTTAGACCTTACATATCATATAGTTTGTTACTCTGTCTTTGTGATAACCCAGTAAATTTGGTAAATAATTAATTTTTAGGCTTTTTCATTGTTGCAGGACAAGAAACTAATCTATAAATAGCTCTGATTTTAGGTTTAGACCTTAATCTATCTAACTTTTTATCTGGCCAAGTCCTTGACCTTGCCGTATTTCCATCCAATATCTAGGGATAACCCCTATACAGTGTTTAATTGAGAGGGACCTTTAATGTCCGAGATGAATAATGACCCAACTGGTTGGCGAGGCACCACCATTGTTACCGTTCGAAAAGGTGATAAAGTTGTGATTGCTGGTGATGGCCAGGTGAGCCTTGGCGCGACTGTGATTAAAGGGAATGCGAGAAAAGTTCGTCCTCTTGGAAATGGTTCTGTGATTGCCGGCTTTGCAGGTGCGACTGCTGATGCCTTCACTCTTTTTGAACGACTAGAGGGCAAATTGGAGCAATATCCCGGGCAACTTATGCGCGCGGCTGTTGAGATGGCCAAAGATTGGCGCACCGACAGATATTTGCGCCGCCTCGAGGCTATGATGATTGTGGCTGATAAATCAACAACACTTGTTCTCACGGGCACGGGTGATGTGCTTGAACCTGAACAGGGCATGATGGGCATTGGTTCTGGCGGTAATTATGCCTTGTCTGCTGCAAGAGCGTTGGCTGATCAAGATTTAAGCGCTGAAGACATTGCGCGGCGCGCCATGAAGATTGCGTGTGAAATTTGTGTTTATACCAATGATAATGTGATTGTGGAGAGCCTCGATGCTGAATGAAGCCCAATTGGCGAAAGCCGTTCAAGATGGCATCATCACTGATGCTCAATTGAAAGAATTAAAGTCACTCGCATCTCCTGAAGCTGCATCAGCTTCTCACTCACAAACTGTAGAAGATGAAGCACCGCGATTTTTTCGCTCTTTCAATGATATTTTCATTGGCATGGGGGTTGCCATTTTAGGCTTTGCCTTGAAATATGCGGTTGCTCTTGTTGGCAAGGGAGATGACTTTATGAACTTTGTCGCTCCTGTCACTGCTGTTCTGATTTTTTGGCTTCTTGGTGAGTGGCTCACCGCTTACAAACGTATCAATTTTCCAAGTATTATCATTGCGATTTTCTTTGCTTATTTTGTTTCGCACAGTTTGATTAATGGCTATGAGTTTCTGTTTCTAGAAAATGCAAACAAAGCAACGCCGCTTGGTATAATTTCCATATGTGGCCTTGGTGTTATTGCGATGGGTGCATTTTTCCTTCGGTTTAAATTACCTTTTTCTGTTTTATTGTTTGCTGGTTCCATTGCGGTATTTTTCCTTGCTGGCTCCATGGCCCTGATTGGTAAAGATATTATCACTCCTTATTTGCGCTGGGTAACCTTAGCAATTGGTCTTTCGGTTTTTGCAGCAGCTATGTGGTTTGACGTTCAAGACCCGCATCGCACCAAGCGAACCAGTGACCAGGGTTTTTGGCTGCATTTGTTGGCTGCTCCTATCATCACTCATTCCGTTTTATGGACGAGCTTGCAGCCATTGATTTCAGCCAACGAAGCAACAGCTGAGACAAATCCTAATTTAATGGTCGTCATTGTTCTTTCCATGTTCGTGCTGTTCTCACTTGTCGCACTCATCATTGATCGCCGTGCTTTGCTTATATCGTCTCTTGGTTATGCAGCAGCAGCGCTTGGATTTATTATTTATAAATTCGATCTTGAAGGAAATGCTGCTTTGATCATTACTATGATCTTAATAGCCGCTCTTATTCTCTCTCTCGGCACAGGCTGGTATAGCTTGCGCAAAGCCTTGTTTTCACTTTTACCATCTCAAAAATTCTTTGAAAAACTTCCTCCTGTTGCCAATTAAAGGACGCGTTTAGACTTATCCATGACAAAATCTAAAGATTATTTACCAAAAGAAATTGTTTCAGAACTTGACCGCCATATCATTGGCCAGGCTGCTGCCAAGCGCGCCGTTGCGATTGCGCTTCGTAATCGTTGGAGACGCAAGCAGCTTGACGATGAGATGCGCGAAGAGGTTTTGCCTAAAAACATTCTGATGATCGGCCCAACGGGTGTTGGTAAAACAGAAATCTCACGCCGTCTTGCGAAATTAGCAAACGCTCCTTTTATCAAAATCGAAGCCACGAAGTTTACTGAAGTTGGCTATGTTGGGAGGGATGTTGATCAAATCGTTAGGGATTTGGTTGAAGCTGGCATTAGTATTATTCGCGATGAAAAGCGTGCTGAAGTCAAAGCCAAGGCGCATGTTAATGCGGAAGAACGAGTGCTTGATGCCTTAGTTGGTGAAGACGCCAAACCAGAGACACGTGAGAATTTCCGCCGGAAACTTCGTGATGGTCAACTCGATGAAAAAGAGATTGATGTGCAAGTTGCTGACACTGGTGGCGGCATGCCGCACTTTGATATTCCTGGTATGCCGGGCGCGCAAATGGGCATGATCAATATAACCGATATGCTTGGCAAAGCCTTTCAGGGACAAACAAAAACCAAACGCACCACTGTTCGCGATTCTTATCAGCTGCTTATTGCAGAAGAATCTGACAAGCTCATTGATGATGAAACCATTGCTCAAGAAGCCATTGAGCTGGTTGAGAATGACGGCATTGTTTTTCTTGATGAGATAGACAAAATCTGTGCTCGTCAAGAGCGCGGCGGTGATGTTTCTCGTGAGGGCGTCCAGCGTGATCTTCTACCACTTATTGAAGGAACAACCGTTTCTACGAAATATGGTCCGGTGAAATCTGATCATATTCTGTTTATCGCTTCTGGTGCGTTTCATGTGGCGAAGCCTTCTGATCTGTTACCAGAACTGCAGGGCCGGCTTCCTATTCGCGTCGAGCTTCGAGCGCTTGAGCGTAATGATTTCAGACGGATTTTAACAGAACCAAAGGCTAGCTTGATCAAGCAATATACCGCTTTGATGAAAACGGAAGGCTTAACCCTCGAGTTTACTGATGACGCCATTGATGCTCTGGCTGATATTGCTGTGGCGGTGAACGCGAATGTTGAGAACATTGGTGCGCGTCGTCTCATGACAGTGATGGAGCGGGTTCTCGATGAGCTGAGTTTTAATGCATCTGATATGGATGGAGACACCGTGACTATTGATGGTGACTTTGTTCAGAAAAACATTGGCGACTTGGCGAAAAACACCGACTTGTCGAAGTTTATTCTCTAATTTTACTCACGGGCGATGGGCACGAAGTGCCCGCCCTCCGCAGGGCAGCGCTAGGCGCTGACGGTGCGGTGCACCTACGTTTTTCGTCTTCGGCAGATTGATAGTACTAGAATTAGATAGTTTTGAGCTAACTTATGCTCTTCCTTGAGGCGGTTCTGTGGAAGAGCATGGCTTTTTCTTTTTTTGAATTAAGAAACCTGAATCAGACTAAGCTTATGTAGCGCAGCTATGTAATTATCTAGGCTGTGGTCGTCTACGCTTAGATATTGGCCTTTCATTTGGCCGAAGTTTTTCATCTTTGTTTCTTTTATCTTTTTATATTTGTTTGTGTTGTCCATTGGCCATTTGTAATCAACTGGCTTATCGCGCAATTTTGGGCGGGTGAAGCTTGAGCGTTTTGCTTTTAGCTCTTGCTTGAATTTCGTGATGGTTTTTAGAAGATTTTGAAACTCTGTTGGGCTCAGAGATGGTGCACCGCCAGCAACCTTGCTAGACTTTTGAATGGACGGTGAAATGGCTGTTGTTCCGCTCATATGAATGAGATTTCCAACATCCTGCCAATCTCTTGCACCTTTCCAGGGGAGTAAAGTGATTGGATCATCTTGGTTTACAAACCGGAAAAAATTATCGGCATAATTGGTTTCCATGAATGTTCTCAAACCTTCAAAACCAACGCGAGGCTGGCCAAAGGTATAAATGCCTGAAATGACATAGCTAGACATAAGTTCAGCTGCTGCGATGGTTGCAATGGCGCCGCCTAAACTATGACCTGTTAACCAGATGGATTTATTTGCTGCATTTGAATTTGAAAGGATTGTCTCTAACTGTTGCTTGATATTTACATAGTGAGCTTCAAAGCCTTTATGGACATTGCCATAAGTTTTAGAGACGGTGCGAATATCCATATTGCCAAGCCAATCTTCCAGATTGCTTTGCGTTCCTCTGAACGCTACCAAGATGATATTCTCTGTTTGAGCCACGAAAAGTTGCGTGCTGCCGACAGTAATAAAATCGCAATTTGAAAAACCCCAACCAGTTTCAGCTGTGGTTTTTATTATCGATTCATTTTCATAGGCTAGTTTGCTGGCTTCTGCGAGTGAGAGTGCTTTTTTGTAACTGAAAGACGGTGTTGTAAAACTATCGAGTGAAAATTTATCTCGGCTGTTATTTGGCCGATATGTACCCTTTGACCTCAGAGATGAATTACCTTTTGTTAAAACCTGATCGGTGACATTTAACATTACTTTTTACTCCACTCTTTTAGAAGCTCCTTCTGTTGCCCACAAGGCAACCCCTATGAAAACAGGGACTTTCTATACTGAAGAAACTCTCATTTCTTTCTCTATAAGCCATAGTTTTTTTGTTGTGAAGTGTGAATGAGTTAGATCGGAATGATCTCTTAAAATATGTGCAGGAAATCTAACCAATGCCTAAATTTGAGGCAGAATTGTAGGCTAAAATGGCGGAAAGTATTTGATCATTATTATTAGCAGCTTTGTTTTCAGCTTCCTTTTTTAACTCTTCTGATTTGGTGGTTTGAGCCTTCAGGCTTTCATCTTCATCATCACCGCCCAGTTCGGATTGTTGTTGTTTGGCCAATGCGGCTTGGGCTTCTGATCTGTTTTTTTGTGCTTCAGCAGCGACCTTCTTATCCTGGGCTGAGGGCTCTTGCGGAGCTAGTGCTGCTCTGATGACAATGTCCATTTTTTCTATAGTTGCTTTGGGGTCATTTGGAACAGGGGCTGCATCAATTTGAACTTCACCGCCTACTGCATATTGTTTATTGTCAGGTCCCGTCTGAAATTCATAGGTCGGCGCACTGGCATAGGAGCCACCAACTGCTGCGTGTGCTTGTTCATGGGCGCGCACTTCAGCGTCTCGCTTTTTTAATTCATCAACTTGTTTTTGTTCTTCTTCAGTTAGTTCTTGAGGATCTTCTGGACCGCTTTCTTCTACTGCTTCAGTATCGTCAGCTTTAGATTTGCTGGATGCTTCTGCAGGAGCCGCTAGCGGGCTTGAATTTTGCTTTGAGAGCTGAGCCGATTGAGAGCTATCTATTGCTTGTTTATTGATGTTTTTATTTTGATTGTTTTGTAGGCTCTCTGATTTGACAACAGGAGAGACTGCGCTAGAGAGAGTTTGCTCTGTAGCGTTTTGGATATTGACCTGACTGTTTAGTCGTTCTGTACTTTTATTTTGCTCTCCACCTTCACCACTACTTTTGGATTGAAATCCATTTTGACCAGTAAGGTTAGGTGCAAAGCCAGCACTACTTAGTATCATAAGACTCTTTTAGTTGCGCTTCAGGTTGCCCACCAGCAACCGCGCTGTTTTAGTTGCGCTTCAGTTGTCTTTTCTTAACTTCAAATACTCACAGAGCATCCGCACTAACAACCGCCGCAAAGCTCCTTCAGGTTGCCTTTTTTAGTGGACCTTCAGGTTTCCCACCAGAAACCTGTATGAAGCAATCGCACTCACTTAGTTGCGCTTCAAGTTGCCTTTTCTTTGCTTCAGATGCCCACAGAGCATCCGCACTAGCAGCCGCGCTGTTTAGTAGTGCGTCTATGAAGCTCATTATCAATTTTCAAGGTTAATTTTTTATCAAATTGGCTGCTGATAACGAATTTGTGAGGTTATTACTGACCGGGTTTTGAAAAGCGTCTTAAGCGCACATATAACGCGCCTTCACCGCCATGTCTTGAATGGCTAGTGGTGTAACTCAAAACCACATCTGGCATATCATCGAGCCAATTTGGTACTGACCTTTTAATAATACCTGGCTCAGGTGCCCCAAGTTCAAAGGATCTTTCGTGGGATTTTCTGCTCTGACCTTTGCCGGTAATGACCAAAACCGTTTTTTTATTATCAAGGTGAGCGCGCTTTAAAAAGGTCTTTAAAGCTGTTTCTGCCTGGGCTTGAGTTAATCCGTGTAAGTCAATTGCTGCATCAATGGTTTGTTTGCCAGAAGAAATATTTCTGGCATCTCTTTGATTGAAGCTCTCGATGGTTGGTTGTGATTTTTTATTTTGGCTTTGATTTGTAGACGGACTAAAGGGAGGCATGAATGGTTTGGTTTTTTGGTTTTTTTCTGACTTAGTAGATTTATCAGTAGAAATCACTGCATTTGGATCATCTAGCAGTGCGGCGAAATCTTCTCTTGTTGGTGCTGGTGTTGGATTTTTCTTATTTTGTTTTACTGAAGTGCTTTTCAATTCATCTTCAGATATTGCAACCTGGTTTGTGATTTCACTCTTTTGTTCTTTAGAACTTTGTTGTTCTGATAAAAGCGCTGCAAAGTCTTCTTGGTTCGTTAACTGATCTTGACCTTCACTATCTGATGCTGTTTTGGGCTGGGTCTTTGAAGATATTTTATCTTTTTTACTTTTTGCTTTTGAGCCAAAAGAAGACAGAGTTCTGGTGACTTTTTCCCATAGGGCGGCATCTTCAGAACTGAGGCCTGTATGATCATCTTTCTTAGACATGCTTATGATTATATAAGATTACTGGAGAATTATAATTGCTTTTTTGTATAATTATTAACGCGGTAAAAGGATTGTAAATTGGCCTTTGTGTTTTGTGCC
The DNA here is from genome assembly GCA_021604645.1 of Methyloligella sp. GTDB lineage: Bacteria > Pseudomonadota > Alphaproteobacteria > Rhizobiales > HXMU1428-3 > HXMU1428-3. The sequence continues at coordinate 26,297 of BQJJ01000014.1, read as the reverse complement.
ACCGGCTAAGAGTCCGGCCTTGTCACCTGAGCCCCAATATATGTCACCGCGTACTGGTCCTTTAATGGCAGATCCTACATCTTGTGCAATCATCAAATGATGAAAGCCTGAATTTCCGTGATGGCTTAAACTGCCAACATCTAGCCAGACCGGTAAGCCTAACTGATGATAGCTGCCATCAACAGCTAAACTTCTACGTGGACTTAAGTTCACGCCTTCAGCGCCCAAGGGGCCGTCAGCTGCTTGTGCATCATTCAATTCGCGAAAGAAAATATATGACTTATTATGCCACATGACCTTTTGGCCTTCTGACTTATTGTCCCTAAGCCATTGTTTCACAGATTCTAATTTTAATTGCTCACCGCGGAACTTATAGGCCTTTTTCAAATGTTGGCCGATTGATGAATAGGGATGACCATTTTTACCATCATAGCCAATTCGAATGTATGATCCGTCATCCAGTTTAATACGTGCAGAGCCTTGAATGTGCATAAAGAAACTATCGACCTGGTCTTTTAAAAACAAAAGTTCGAGACCTTTGTTATTTAAGGCGCCTTGTTCGATCATTTCTCTTGTTGGAAAGGGTTCTAACTTTTCACCCTTTTTTCGCATGAAGGTGAGTTGATGATTTTTTGCAGCGCGGTCTTTATCATTGATTAAAGAAACTAGATCTGATGGACGTTTATATACAGGGATGCTGTACTCAGCTGATCTTATCCTTGAGCCTTTGATTTCGGGTTCATAATAGCCAGTGAGAAGTGAGCTGGATGATAAAACACGGTGGGGTCGAAAATAGTTTTCGAAGAATTTTTTTGCTTGAGATTTGTGAGTTAAATTCAAGCGAACAGCTTTTTTGCAAATTTCAAATCGCTTGAGATTAACTGGTGAGTGGGAGCGAAGTTGTTTGGTTAGAAAATATCTGCAACTTTTTTGAAATGCTTTGAAGGCGGCTAAATGATCATCTTGTTGCCATCCGCGCAACGTTTGAAACCTAACGGGTCTTAGCTTCATTGTTCTTCTTTTTACCTTCAATTTCAGTATTCGTTTTGAAGCTTTTTGCTCGTTAATTTCTGAGCGATTGTTCGAACTATAATCTGGATAGAAAAATAGGAGTGAGAAAAATCCAAGAATAAAACCAGCCAGTCCCCCCATAACAACTCCTCTTTTTTTTAAAAAATTGTTTTCCCTTAAACGTTTTAAAAGAAGAGGAAACCGGCTTTTTTCCATCATTTTATGATTCTGATTCAGTTGCGATCAATTTCCAGTTTGGATCGCGGCCATTTGCGGCACGAGCAAATGTCCAAATATCTGTGACTTTATCAATTTCTTTTTCATCACCTTCAATGATTTCACCTTCAGAGCCATATACTGTTCTGATGAGAGAGGACTTAAACTTCACTGTAATTTCAGATTGTTTATTTTCAATTTCAGCTTCCAGCATTGTAGCTTTATCAAACCCTATGAATTGGGTTGCCATGCTTTGGCCTTTGCCTTCACGCTCATCAATCGCAGCTGAAAACCCGGTTAGCACGTCTTTCGCAAGTAGTTTCTTTAAGGTTCGTTTGTCACCTTCAGAAAATGCTGTGATGATCATTTCATAAGCGCGTTCTGCACCTTGCATAAATTGCTCAGGATCAAAGTTCTTATCTGCGTTTGCAATTTCATGCAGGCCAGTACTTAAAACTGTATCATCTTCAGCATATTTTCTAATCTGCTCAGCGATATCAATTTCAGGTTGTTCATGTACTGGTTCTCTGTTTTCACGATGGTGTGTCGGCATTGAGACAACATTGTCATCTCGTTTTGACTGAGTTTGATCTGATGTATCTGGATTATAGGGACGTTCATTGCCTGTTCGGCTACCTAGAATGCTGCGTAGATATAAAAATATCACGACTGCTATACCTAAAAATATTACGCTAACAATATCCAAGCCGTTATTGTCCATTTTTTTGCCTGTACCCTATTTGGTCGTTTCGTCTTAAAATTTCCAATGATCAGATGATCATTGTTCGTTGGTTATACAATGTGACATAATATATATGTTGTTTGTTCTTATTTTCCATATGTCTCTTTTGTAGGAAAGTGTTTTATTTCATCATTTTGATTTCTGATATAAAAACTGACAGTCATCTTTCATATCATTATTCTTTGCTTTGGCAAATATATGACTTGGATTTGATTGTGAGATTTATTCGTTCATTCAACACTTTAAAAAGAAGAATCTAAGTTTATATAATTTATAACTCTTTAAATTCTATATTTGATGTAATTTACCGTTTAACTGAGGTTTTTACCTGATGGGTTTGGTCTTTTTTGCTTTATTTTTGCTGGTACCGATTATTGAAATTGTCGGTTTTATGCAAATTGGCTCTTTAATTGGTCTGTGGCCAACACTTGGTGTCGTTATTTTGACAGCCATTGCTGGGTCTATGCTTTTGCGTCATCAAGGCATGACCGTATTATTCCGCACCCAATCGATGATTCAAGAAGGCAAGATCCCTGTTGATGAAATGATTGACGGTATTTGCCTGGCTATTGCTGGTGCTTTATTGCTTACACCAGGATTTTTCACGGATATTTTTGGGTTTTTGCTCTTTATTCCGCCCTTTCGGCGTACTTTAGCAACCACTGTATTTAAAAAATATATTTTACCCCGCACCACATTTTTTGCTAATAGTGCTTCCTTTTCAGGCACTCATTCTCAATATAGCTCAGATGACTTTCAAGATACTCATTTTCAGGACAACAATCATAGTCATTCCAATTCAATGGATGATGGGCCGATTATTGATGGTGAGTTTACTGAAGCTGACTCTAAAAAATCTAAAAACCCTTCTGATAAATCTCGTTTAGGATCTCCCTGGAATGATAATGAAGATTTAGGGAATAAGCATAAGTAATTTTATTAGCTGGAAATTATTTTATGATAGAAAAAAAGAACAAATTAGCGGTCATCACCATGATTACGCTTTACCCTTTTGTACTTATTTTAATTGCTTTAGGTGTTAATTTTTTTATCTTAGACATTAATCCGATTTTGGTTGCCTTACCTAACACCAGTCAAATTCAAGCATTCACGATTGCTGTTTTACTTTTAATTATTAATCATACCTGGCTTATGACAACGACTGAACTTACACGTGTTGAGTTTAATATGTTTGCTACGCCTGAAGAGAGAGATAAAAATAACGTAACAGCTGAAGATGCTCCTATAGAAGGCGTCAGGGAAATAGAAAAAAGGCATAATGCTCATCGTAACACGACTGAAAATACAATTTACTTTATTGCTCTAGCATTCATTTTATTACTTGTTTCAGCTTCTGAGCTATCGACCTGGATTTGGTGCTTGAGTTTCCCTCTTGCTCGTCTTGGTTACACATACAGTTACATTTCTGGAAATGAAAGTTTACGAGGCCTATTTATGAGTATCAGTCTTTTGGTTCTATATGGTATCTCGACCCAACTTATTTTATCGATGACTATATAGTGATTTATTTAATTACAGTGCTGAATAAACTCTAAAAACTTTATTTCTAGGTAAGCTTAATCTGATTTAGCATAATTTGTATTTCATTCGTTTCTTGCCAAGACATTGTTTGCATGTTAGCTGGAAGACTATGGACCGTACTGGTCTTTTTTCAATTTTTTCAATGATTTTAGAGGTGCTAACTAATGGCTGATGAACAAAATGGTTCACAAAATGGTGCGGGTGCTGACGGCGGTGCCGCACAGCCAAGTATTCAAGTTCTTGGACAATATTTAAAAGATTTCTCATTTGAAAGCCCAAAAGCTCCTCAGTCTTTAAAAGCTCCTGGTGAAAACCCGAACCTTCAAATTGATTTGAATGTTAGTGTTAAGAAGCTTGACGAAGATGTTTATGAAAGCGCTATCGAACTTAAAGGCAACGCCACTAATGATGATGGAGCCATTTATGTTGTAGAAGCAGTTTATGCGGGTGCTTTTAACGTAAAAAATATTCCAGCTGACGCACTTGAGCCTTTATTGCTGATCAACTGTCCATCTATTCTTTTCCCATTCTTGCGCCGCATTGTTTCTGATATGACGCATGAAGGTGGTTTTCCTCCGCTACTACTTGATCCGATTGATTTTGCTGGCCTTTATAAACAGCGCAAGCAAACTGAAGCTCAAACGGGTAATGCTTGATTTCTCTCACGGCTATTCCAAGCGCTTATGGCGCTTGGGCCTCCGAGGGGCGGTGCTAGGCACCGGGCTACGCTAGCGCTTCGCCATGTCCCTCAGCCCGAAGTGGGCTGAACTCCTTCTTCGTGTTGTCAACTATGAGGTGTTTTCTCTCACGGGCTATTGCTTTTTAGTGGCGCTTTAGGTTGCCCACCAACAACCGGAGCTATTTTTAAGAATATTTGTTCCAAAGGGGTTCTGTTTTGAAGCTGTTTAAAAATTCTTGATGAGCTGTGTCTTCTTCAGTGGTTAGCCTTGAGGGGAGTTGATTTTCTCTAGCTCGGATTTTATTTGACCCTTCACTTGCAAACTGATCATCATTTGATTTTTTATCATTGGCCAATTCGAGTTTGGCTTGTTTTTGGCCACTTAATTCCAAATAAACTTCAGCTAACAATTCACTATCAAGCAGTGCGCCGTGGTATGTTCGGTTTGAGTTATCAATATTATAACGGCGGCATAGAGCATCAAGACTGTTTGGTCCTGCTGGATATTTTCTTCTTGCCAGGGCCAAGGTATCTAATACGCGGTTCATTTCGATGATCGGGCGTCTTACTCGTTTTAACTCAGCATTTAAAAATCCAACGTCAAAAGATGCATTGTGAATTATGAGTGTGTCTTCTTGAATGAACTCAAGGAAGCCATCAGCAACTTCACGAAACAGCGGTTTGTCTTTTAAAAACTCGGTTGTGATGCCGTGAACATTTTGAGCTTCAATTGGAACATCGCGCTTTGGGTTGATATAGATGTGATAATTTTCACCTGATGGGATATAATTGATGAGTTCAACACAACCAATTTCAATGATTTTATCATCTCCATCAGCATTGAAGCCTGTTGTTTCTGTATCAAGTACAATTTCTCTCATTTTAGTACTCCTTCAGTTGCCCACTAGGCAACCGTCGCTGTTACCTACGGACTTAATCGCTGAATAATTTCACTCTTTATCTCTCACGGCTATTCTATGAACTGAAGCTCATAGGCCTCCGAGGGGCGGCACTTGCGCCGGGCAGCTCACGCTGCCATGTCCCTCAGCCCGAAAAGGGCTGAGCTCCTTCTTCGTACAGTTACTGTTGTTGCTTTAAATGATTATAAAGCATCTTCAATCTGCAACCATAGATCATAGGCTTTTGGTTGTTTGTTTTTTAGTAATACAATAATTTCTTTGAGTTGGTCTTCTGTTTCTGAGAGGGAACAGGACGTATCAACAATAAAGTCGGCTTTTTTTCTTTTTTCTGCGTCTGGCATTTGTTTGGCTAGTAATGTTTTAAATTTCTCTGTTGTCATACCTGGTCTGGCCATGACTCTTTGTTTTTGAACTTCAGCCGGTGCACTTGCAAGTAATACTACATCCATTAATTTCTCAGCACCCGTTTCAAAAAGGAGAGGGATTTCTATGGCGACCAGATTAGAGCCTTTATCTTTATTTTCTTTGATAAACTCCCATTCTTTTTGGCGGACAAGCGGATGGATTAGAATTTCTAATTTTTTAAAACCATCTTCTTCTTTCAATAGAAGTGATAAAAGTTTTTCTCTGTTTACTTGATTATTTTCAGTGCTGCCAGGAAAGGCTTTTTCAAGAATAGGTACTGCTTCATCTTCATAGAGGTCATGTACTATTTGATCAGCACTGATCATTGGAATTCCATTTTTCAAAAGCATTTTGGCAACCGTTGATTTTCCCATCGCGATTGAACCGGTTAGTCCGATGATCAGCATATTTTCTACTCTTTATCTCAGATCGTTTAAAATGATTTGACGTAGCTCATCTGTAACAGTTGGCCGAACGCCAAACCATTTTTCAAAACCAGGTACTGCTTGATGTAAGAGCATACCTAAGCCATCAACTGTGCCGAGCCCTAATGTGTTTGCATCTTTTAGCAATTGGGTTTCTAGGGGTGCGTAGACAATATCATAACAAATGGCCGTATCTGGAAGTGTCTTAATGTTGATTTTCAAGGGTGCACTTCCTGTCATACCTAAACTTGTTGAGTTTACTAACAAACCGCAATTTTCAAGATGATCTTCTTTTTCACCCCACTCAATGACTTTAATTTTTGGGCCGAATTCTTTGGCTAAATTTGTTGCGCGCTCAATTGTTCTGTTTGTTAATTTTATTTCAGGAACACCTTCATTTATGAGTGCATAGAGTATCGCTCTAGCCGCGCCGCCAGCTCCTAATATTAGAGCTGGTTTATTAATTTCCCAATTAGGTGCACTTTGTTTTAGATGCGTGATAAATCCATAAGCATCTGTATTACCTGCAATTAATTTGTCACCTTCAAACCAAAGTGTGTTAGCTGCACCGATGGCTTTTGCATCATCAGTAACTTCATCTGCAAATTTAAAAACCATTTCTTTGTGAGGAACGGTGACATTGAGACCAGATAAATTGTTTAGTTTTAAGTTCTTTATGAAGCTTTGAAGATCGCTTGGATCGACGGCAATTTTTTCATATGATCCGTCAATTTTATGGCTTTGTAACCAATGGCCATGGATTAAAGGTGAGCGAGATTGTTTAATCGGCCAGCCAATAACTCCAGCATTAATTTTTGTTGTCATGATTTAGTATAGCCTTTAGAGCGTAGGAATTTTAACAGGGCTAGGATTGGAAATCCGAGGACAGTGAAATAGTCACCTTTTATTTCTTCAAATAGATGAATGCCGAAACTTTCAAGTTGGTAAGCACCGACGGATGAAAGAATTTTATCTCCGCAAAGGGCCATATATTGACCTAAAAATTCAGGAGAAAATTCATGCATTTTTAAATTAGCATTTTCACTATAACGCCAGATAACTTCATTATTCTTTACAAGAACAATTGCTGAAATAAGAGTATGAGTTTTACCTCTTAATTTGAAAAGCGCATTTTGAGCTTCATCTCTATTTTTGGGTTTTTCGAAAATTTCATCGCCCAGCGCCAAAATTTGATCACAACCGATAACTAATGCATCTGGATTTTTTTTCGAAATTTCTGTGGCTTTCGTTTCAGCTAAAACTTCAGCAACATCAGCTGGATCCATTTCTTCCGTTTTAAAAATTTCTCGTATGGAAGCTTCATCAACATTTGCTGGTTGGATTTCAAATGAAAGGCCGGTATTTTCAAGCAGTTCTGCTCGTATTTTACTATTTGAAGCTAAAATGATTTTTGTCTTTTGTTGTTCAAACATAAGATTTACTCACTTGATTTTACATCTTTTTAGAATTTTATCGTTTGTAATCACTGTATAATTTAATCACAGCTGCAGCAGTTTCTTCAATTGATCTGCGCGTGACATCAATAATTGGCCAACCATGGCGGCTACATAGGCGGCGGGTAAATGTGATTTCCTGAGCGATTGTATCTCTATCAACATAGTCACTTAAATCACTATCGCCCATTTCTATAACTCTATTTTGTCTTACTTGGGCTATTCTATCAGCACTTGCTATCAGTCCAACAATAAATGCTGTTGTTGGTTTTTCCAAAATTTCTGGCAGGGGGAGTGATGGGACAAGTGGTAAATTTGTTGTTTTATAACCTTTGTTTGCCAGATAGATGCTTGTTGGAGTTTTTGATGTACGACTAATGCCTATGAGTAAAAGGTCAGCATCATCTAAATTTTCAGGTAATTGGCCATCATCATGCATCAGTGTGAAGTTCAGTGCATCGATGCGGCTAAAATATTCTGCATCCAAACTATGCTGGCCACCAACTGTTGGCTCAGATGGTGCTCCCAAATAAGAGCCAAAAACTTGTAAAATTGGGTTGAGAATTGCGATACTTGGAATGTTTAGGTCACTACAAAGTTTATCTAGTTCGGCGGATAATTCTGTATTTATAATTGTATGTAAGACAATACCTGGTTGTGCCTCGATGATTTGGCAAACTCTATTTAGTTGTCTTTTGGTTCTCACAAGGGGGTGAATGTGCTCTATTGCCCTTATACCAGGATATTGAACTGTGACGGCTTTTGACATTGCCGTTAATGTTTCACCTGTTGCGTCAGAGACCAGATGCAAATGGAAGAATTTTGGATTACCTGTTAACATATGTTGATAAGTCTTATGTTATCCCCACACTGATTGGGGGTGTTTATTTTATTCCCACGAAGTTCACACTTGTCCAAAAAGTTACCCACAAAGTATCACTTGTGAATTAAATTTTAATGGGTTTTACACTTCCTGTGATTTGTTCTTTTTGTAAAGAATTTATCCAATCAGTTTTACACATTCTTTGCCACATATCATTCACTTTTATTTTGTGATCTAATTATATTGAATCCATTCAGCTAATTTGTTTTTTGATTTTTGTTTTAATAAATTTATTAGAAATTTGAATTTTAAAATTTAATGAATTGGAAAAATTGTTAAGAAGGTTTCAATTATTTTTAATATTCACAATCCACGGCATAATAAAAACTACTACAATTTTTAAAAAAAATTCTTTTATTTTTATATTGAAAAGTCGCTCAGCTCATCGGATAAGAAGGTTATCGAAACCAAAAGAATTGTAATGATGACAAAAATCGAAGATAAAATTTTTCTAAAAGCTCTCCAAGGTGAAGTTTTAAATAAGCCACCTCTTTGGATGATGAGACAAGCTGGACGATATTTGGATGAATATCGCAAGGTAAGAGAGCAAGCAGGTAGTTTTTTAAAGCTTTGCTACAATCCAGAGCTAGCTTGTGAGGTCACATTACAACCGATAAGACGGTTCGGGTTTGATGCATCTATTTTGTTTGCAGATATTCTAGTTGTTCCTGACGCTCTTGGACAAGAAGTTAGATTTGAAACGGGGGAAGGTCCTAGATTAAATCCGATTACAAATTTGGAAGAATTAAAACAGTTAGATCTTTCCAAAGTTGATGAGAAATTTAATTCAATTGCTGAAACTGTTAAATTGATAAGAGCAGGCTTACCAAATGAGACAGCATTAATTGGATTTTGCGGTTCTCCCTGGACTGTGGCAACTTATATCGTTGCTGGGCAGGGAACAGTTAATCAAGCACCGGCTAGGTCGGTTGCTTATTCGGATCCTGAATTTTTTCAAGCTTTAATGGATATATTGGTTGAAGCGTCGATTGATTATTTATCTCGTCAGGTTGAAGCTGGGGCTGAAGCTTTGCAATTGTTTGATAGTTGGGCTGGAAGTTTACCTGTTGATCAATTTGAGCGCTGGGTAATTGCGCCAACTGTTCGGATTGTTGATGCTCTTCGTTCTAAATATCCGCATATACCAATTATCGGGTTTCCTCGTGGTGCAGGGCCTCTTTATGCTCGTTATATTGAAGCCATTGATGTTCAAGGTGTGAGCATTGATGAAACCATTGATCCAAAATGGGCACGGGATCATTTGCAATCTAAGGTAACTGTTCAAGGAAATGTTGATAGTTTGGCTTTGATGGCTGGGGGAGATGCTTTGAAACGACAGGTTGATATGGTTTTTGAAGCTTGGACTGGTGGACCATTTATTGTTAATTTAGGACATGGTATTCAGCAATTTACACCGCTTGAACATGTTGAGCAGTTTATTAAACTGGTTCGAAGATAGTTTAAGCGAAGATTTTGATTATCATTTTGAGAGTTGATTATGGATCTTTCTTTTTGGGCTGATTTTACTAAAGTCTTTCATATTGTGGCTGTGATTTCTTGGATGGCCGGGCTTTTATATCTTCCCCGTCTTTATGTTTATCATGCTGGGACGAAGAGAAGTTCAGAGCTTTCTGAAACTCTTAAAGTGATGGAATATCGCTTGCTTCGATATATTATGAACCCGGCTATGATTGTTAGTTGGGTGGCGGGATTACTCACTGGATATTTGCAAGGCTTTCTAAGTGAGCCTTGGTTTCACGCAAAATTGCTTCTCGTTGTGTTTCTTACCGTCGCTCATATGATGCTTGCAAAATATCGCCGAGAGTTTGCTGAAGATCGATCCGAACGGACAGATAAATTTTTTCGAATCATTAATGAAGTGCCCACGGTTTTGATGATCATTATTGTGGTTTTGGTGATATTTAAACCGTTTTAATGGTTAATTAGCATCGAATTATTGATTTTTACCTCGAATGGCCCCTTTTCTAGGAGCACATATTTTGGTAAGGTCTTGTCAACTAAAAATTAATGATCTTATCGTAATTCTCATTAAATATGTGTAAGTAGACCTATTATCGGCGTTGTGCTTTTATCTGGTTTTATATTCAGATTTAGCGCTTTACCACTACTTAAGCATCCTCACCTTAATCACTCTCATCCTTTTTGGAGTCCTTTCCATGGATCAAATGAAACTCCAGGACCTTAAAGTCAAAACACCTACTGAACTTTTAACCTTCGCTGAAGAAGTTGAAGTTGAGAATGCCAGTTCTATGCGCAAACAGGAATTGATGTTTGCTATTTTAAAACAACTTGCTTCCAATAATATTGAAATTATTGGCACTGGTGTTGTTGAGATTTTGCAAGATGGTTTTGGTTTTTTAAGATCGCCTGATGCTAATTATTTACCTGGGCCAGATGATATTTATGTCAGCCCTAGTCAAATACGTCGCTTTGGTTTGCGAACAGGTGATACGATTGAAGGACAAATTCGTAGTCCTAAAGAAGGTGAGCGTTATTTCGCTCTTTTAAAAGTTAACCTCATTAATTTTGAAGAGCCGGATAAAGGTAAACATAAAATCCATTTTGATAATTTAACACCTCTCTATCCTGATGAGTGGCTTAAGATGGAAATTGAAGAACCAACAGAAGATATGTCTGCTCGCGTGATCGACATTGTCTCACCAATGGGTAAAGGCCAACGGGCTTTGATTGTAGCGCCGCCTCGTACTGGTAAAACAGTTCTTCTACAAAATATTGCTCATTCAATTACAACGAACCATCCTGAATGTTATGTGATTGTGCTTCTTATTGATGAACGTCCTGAGGAAGTGACGGATATGCAGCGCTCTGTGCAAGGTGAAGTTGTTTCTTCCACCTTTGATGAGCCGCCATCGCGTCACGTTCAGGTTTCTGAGATGGTGATTGAAAAAGCTAAACGTCTTGTTGAGCACAAGCGGGATGTTGTGATTTTGCTTGATTCGATTACGCGGCTTGGCCGAGCTTATAACACTGTTGTTCCATCTTCTGGCAAGGTTCTAACAGGCGGTGTTGATTCAAATGCTTTGCAACGACCGAAACGCTTCTTTGGTGCTGCTCGTAATATTGAAGAGGGTGGATCTCTTACTATTATTGCAACAGCTCTTATTGATACGGGTAGCCGTATGGATGAGGTTATCTTTGAAGAATTTAAGGGTACTGGTAACTCTGAGGTTATTCTTGATCGTAAGGTTGCTGATAAGAGGGTGTTCCCTGCGATTGATATTGCTAAGTCTGGTACACGGAAAGAAGAATTGCTAGTACCTGATGAGCAATTGAAGAAGATGTATGTCTTACGCCGGATCCTGAACCCTATGGGGCCAATGGATGGTATTGAGTTCCTGATTGATAAGTTAAAGGGAACGAAAGGCAATAATGATTTCTTTGATAGTATGAATGCTTAGAGCATTATTATTTTTTCTTTTTAAATGAATAACGCCTGGAATAATCTTCCGGGCGTTTTTTTATCTTTTTTTACTCTACCATCTATTTTACTTAGAGAATATTGAATATTTGACTAATCTCTCATAACTATTTAGTTTCCCTTTTTTCTTAACTAAAGAGCTATCTGGTTTCGTACTGGTTAAGTTTATAATTTTATTTGTGAGTTTGGATCGTTAGATGATTAGTGAATTTGAAGCTTTGACAGAATTTTTAGGGGCTGATTATTCTTCTTTTTATATTGGTTTATTTGTTGGATCTTTGTTTGGTGTTTTTGCTCAACAAAGTCGTTTTTGTTTGCGATCTGCGGTCGTTGAATTTTGGCGCAATCAAAAGGGACGTATGGTCCCTATCTGGCTTTTAGCTTTTTCATTTGCATTTTTTCTCACTCAACTTCAGCTTTTTAATCAATCAATAGATATTTCAAAAATTGGGTATTTGAATGCTTCTGGTTCTTTATCTGGTGCTCTTATTGGGGGAGCGATTTTTGGTATTGGAATGATTTTGGCCCGTGGTTGTGCGAGCCGATTGTTGATTTTATCAGCAACAGGTAACTTTCGTGCTTTGCTAAGTTGGTTTCTCATCGCGATTGCGGCTGAGCAAACCATTCGTGGGTTTTTGGCACCTTCTCGTTCATTTATTGTAGGATTGTTTTCCATCTCACCTTCAGTTCGAGATATGTCTCTTTATTTGCCTGAGGGGTCTGGTCTAGCTTTTGGGCTGATTTTGCTTTGCTTTGCGTTTTATCTTGGAGTGAAAGCTCGCCTTAGCATATGGCAATTTGTGACAGCTTTTGGTGTTGGATTGGCTGTTATTTTAGGTTGGGTTTTAACCGGACTACATGCGTCTGTTTCTTTTGATATTGTTCGTATTGAATCTGTTAGTTTTATTGGTCCATCGGTTGAAGCTTTAAATAGCTTATTTGCTTTCATTCCTTTTAAGCCTGGTTTTGAAATTGGAATGATAGGTGGCGTTTTTATCGGATCATTATTGGCTTCATTGATTGCTCAAGAGTTTAAGTTTGCTTTCTTTACGAAAGAAAGCGGATTTGTGCGTTATTTAATTGGGGCGACTTTAATGGGATTTGGTGGGGTGCTGGCCGTTGGTTGTAGTGTCGGGGCTGGGCTCTCGGGTGTTTCGGTTTTATCTCTCACAGCGTTGGTCTCGCTTGTTACCATGTTTATTTTTGCTGGCCTCACAGATAAATTTTTAAATGGATGATGATTTCGACATCTTTAAAAAATCCTGTAAGCTATATTTTCTAGAGCATTCCTCTTTTTGATGAATTCAAAGAAATGCTCTAATTTTTTGTTGAACCATTCCTTTTATCCTAAAACCGGTGCTCACTTTAAGGTGGAATGCCCGTGTTTAGTGATTTTTTTGGGCGGGAAATTTGATTATGGCTTATCTTTCTCTTTTCATTTTTGTGTTGCTTGTCTTGGCTGCTGCATCAACCGGTAGTTTATTTAAACCTGGTGAGTGGTATGCCTCTTTAAATAAGTCAAGTTGGACACCACCTAACTGGATGTTTCCCGTGGTTTGGAGTGTTCTTTATATTTTTATTGCTTTTGCCGGCTGGTTTGTTTGGGAAGAACACGACGCTGGATTTCTTCTTTTTCTCTGGGTACTACAGCTGATTTTAAACATGGCTTGGTCTTTTATATTTTTTGGCCGAAAGAAAATGTTTCTTGGGTTGATTGATATTTTAATTTTATGGCTCGTTATTTTGTTATTTATTATTTTCTCCTACCAACTCGTTCCTGTCGCTTCTTATCTTTTTATTCCTTATTTGCTTTGGGTTAGTGTAGCTGCTTTTCTTAATTTTGATATTTTCAGAAAAAATGCGTAGACTGAGGATTGACTATATTTAAGAATTTTAATTTTATATCTAACTGATTTAGCAAGTTATTTTATTGCTCTAAGTGAATTTTGGGATATTTAATGATTGAGCCAGATAATACGATTGATGAAGAAAAGCGTCTCAAGTTTTTAAAAAAATTACATCTGTTAGATACGCCGATTGAGGAACGTTTTGAGAGAATAACACGGATTGTTTGTCAGGCACTTGATGTTCCTATTGCTGCAATTTCATTGATTGATAGTGAGCGGCAGTGGTTCAAATCTATTCAAGGTTTAGATGTTTCTGAGACATCAAGAAAAGTATCTTTTTGTGGACATACTATTCTTCAAGAAGAGGTATTGATTGTTCCAGATGCCCTAAAAGATGAGAGATTTTTTGATAATCCATTGGTGACTAGTGATCCTAAAATTCGGTTTTATGCGGGCTGTCCTTTAACGTTAGGTGATAATTTTCGTATTGGTAGTTTGTGTGCCATTGACCAAGCGCCAAGAGAGATGACTGATGATCAAATTTTGTTACTAAGCGATTTGGCTGCCATGGTTCAATCTGAGTTAAATAATATTGCTTTAACCGAGGCACACTCTTCTCTCATTCACGATTTAAAGGAAGCTGAACGGGCAGCTTTGATTGATCCATTAACTCGTCTATGGAATAGAGCGGGTGGTCAAAATTTACTAGACCGTGAATGGGATTATGCCGTTAGACGCGGAACACCTCTTTCTGTTGCTATGGTTGATATTGATCACTTTAAGCAGATTAATGATAGTTTTGGTCATTGTATTGGTGATCAGGTTTTGCAAAAAGTTTCTGAGACTTTGCTTGGTTCGCTGAGAACTTTTGATGTTGTTAGTCGCTGGGGTGGTGAAGAATTTTTGATCATTTTGCCTGGATGTGAAAAACGGGATTTATACTTAGCTTTAGAACGATTGATGTCAGCTGTTCAAAATTTAAAGATGAAAACTGATATTGGTGCTTTGGATACGACCGTTAGCATTGGAGCTGCTACTATTTTTCCTAAATCTAATACAGATGTTGCTGCTTTTATTAAGCTTGTTGATATGACGATGTATGAAGCCAAGGAGCAGGGACGAAACCAATTTAAGGTGGCATCTAAACCTGATTACTATGAATTGGCGATTTAAAATAGCCAATGCCATAAAAGTGGCAATAGTAGTGCTGTGGCAAGGGCGTTAAGGCCCATAGCCAGACCTGCGAATGTTCCGGCTGTTTTATTGATTTGGTAAGCTCTGGCTGTTCCTATGCCATGACTGGCAGTTCCAATTGCAAGACCTCTTGCTTTTTTGTTTTTTATTCCTAGAAAATTTAAAATAAGCGGCCCAATCATAGCGCCAAGTATCCCCGTCAAAATTACTAAGATGGCTGTTAGTGATGGCAGGCCACCCAATTGTTCGGTGATGCCCATAGCAACAGGTGTGGTGGTTGATTTTGGGGCTAATGATATGAGGGCTGTGGTTGAGCTGTTTAGCAATTTTCCTATAAAAATGGCTGACAGCATGGCTGTTATGGAGCCGGATAAAATACTAACTGTAATCGCAAAGGCTGATTGTTTCACTTTTTCGAATTGCTGGTAGAGAGGGATGGCTAGAGCCACTGTAGCTGGGCCTAATAGAAAATGTACAAACTGAGCACCTTGAAAATAGTCTGCGTAACTTGTTTTTGAAATTAGCAATACGGGCACTATGATGATCATTGCGATTAGCACTGGATTGAAAAGCGGGTTTAGATTTGTTTTTTTATAAATCCAGTTTCCTATTTGATAGGCTACCAATGTGAGGGTGAGGTGCATGAGAGGGTTGGTTCTCAAGTAGACCCAAATTTCACCGAACTCATTCATTCGTTTAAGCCTTTATTTTTATTGTTTTGCTTACTTAAAGTTTCATCGCTGTTGTCATTGCTTAGCCAAACCATCATTAGTCCGGTTATTGCGATGGTTAGGATGGTGCTGATGATTAGTGAAATTGTGATTGGAAGCCATTCTTTTCCGATGAGTTGAAAGTGCAGCATTAAACCAACACCGGCAGGGACGAACAAAAGAGAGAGATTGTTTAATAGGCTATTTGCTGTTGTTTCTAGTTCGTTTTGAACGGACCCTTTTAATAATAAGATGACCAGTAAAAAGAGCATGCCGATGACGGGGCCTGGTGCGGTTATGCCTGTGGCTTTTACGGTGAGTTCACCAGCCAGTTGACAGCATAATATGAGGGTTAGTGAGTTGAGCAAGTTTCACCTTTTAAAGATTAATTATTATTGGTGGAGACCTTACTCCTTTTTTGGAACTTGTAAAATATTCTATAGGTGGGCTTGTAATGGAGTTTGATTTTGAAAAAAGAGTTTGAACAATAATTTTACAAACTCTTTTTCAAGTGAGGGCTTTTTTTCTTAATTTATATTGTGTGTTTTAGCTGTTTGGTTTGATTTTACATCACCATCTGGAATGATGCTTTCAATATCATAATTTGAATTGATGAGATTGATGGCCAGGTGATCTGCTTGTGCAGCTGCCCTATGAATGAGTGCTTTGCCTTCAGCTATGTTTTGTTTAACACCTTTTCCGGTTAACAGAGCAATTCCATAATATAGCTGAGCTGTGCTGAAACCACGATCGCTTGATTTTTTGAGCCATTTAGCAGCTTGTTGATTACTTCTTTTAACACCAGCGCCTGTTTCATACATACTTGCTAAATCTAGCATTGATATGTCGTGTCCTCTTTTTGCGCATTCTAAAAGAACTGGAAGAGCTCTTTTATTCATACTGGCTTTTCTCAATTCGTGAGCTTTCCAGCATAGGACTGTGAGTGTTCCATTGTGAGGGGATGTTTTTAAATTTTCTAATTGAAACTCGATGCTTTCCTCTATTGGATTTGTCGTTCCATATTGGTCTTTATATTCTGCGGCAAAACAGCTGGAAATAAGTGAGAGACTTAAACTTCCTAATACCAAAGTGATGAGTAGTTTCATGATTGTTCTCCTATGAATGTTGTTTCATAAATCATAGGTGAATTGAAAATTGGCGGGTGTCAGAAAGTGCTAGATCTGAGTAAAGATTAAAAGAACTTGTAAGAAGCTGTCAGATAATATGTATAAAAAATTAGGCCACATTTTTTCGAATGTGACCTAATGTATTTAATCTTTTAGTTATAAATAACATATGTTTTTTTATAAACGCTTTTTGGTGCTGGGTAATAGGTTTTATGTTTAGCACTCTTATGTTTAGCACCAAGTGAATAATGTTTTTGATGACTTTTGCGCTTAGCGTAATGTTTTTTATTTTTGTATTTCTTTTTTGAATAGTAACGTTTTTTACGTCCTTTTCTGAGGGGAGATCCATGCTTGTTTACACAATGATGGAAGCGAACTCTTGGTCCGTTATCAATGTGAATATGGTGCATGCCGCAGCTATATGTACCAACGCCGCCTTTGTGTACTTTTTTGAGCCAGTTTGCGACAGCGCGATATTTACCACGTGGTGGGTGGAAATCTACAGCACGACATGACGCGTGATAGCTGCGTTTGCCGCTACCAGCAATGCGCGCGCCTGGGCGGTGTGCTGATACGATACGGATTTTGCCAAACTTTTTTCTAATTTGGTGTAAGCGGCTTTTGATGCTGGCTGGTAGACATCCAGTGCCAGCAGCTTGGGCTTGAGTTGTAAACACGTTTGCAGATGGAACGGCAGACAGCATGACGAACATCGCTGCGCCGATGATCCCGGTAAGGATTGTTTTTTTGAACATTATCTCTTCTTTGTGAAGTTAAAATCAGTGATAGTAAACTCGTTATTTTAAGTTCACTGCTTAGTGACTTGAAAACGCCGTTAGAGGATGACGCAGCCATTTTTTTAAGCAGCGGAGCGGTTTTTACCGATTGAATTAGACCTTGTCACGGTTTAAATTTGCGACATTCTGCCGCAGGGTATGTTTTTTTATTTTTCACTTTTGAGAGGGACCAACTGTGAAACGCGAATCTTACAGTTATATGAATGAGTTAGAGCTTTATGATTGGGATGGAAAACGGCCATTAATTGTTTTTGATGGAGTCTGTGTTTTGTGTTCTTTTTTTGCACAATGGGTTTTAGCACGGGATAAAGAAGAACACTTTGTGTTTGCAACAGCTCAATCTGAGTTAGGTCGGGCTCTCTATAATCACTATAATTTGGACCCAGAAAATTATGAAACGAATTTAGTGATCGTTGATGGGCAGCTTTATGAGAAGATGTTTGCAGCGTTTTGTGTTTTCAATGTTGTTGGATATCCGTGGCGGTTCATATCTTACTTTAAATTTTTACCTAAGTTTTTGCTCAACTTTCTCTATGAGCGGGTTGCTAGAAACCGTTATGTATTATTTGGGAAACAGGATGTGTGCCTTATTCCAACTGCTGAATTAAATAAGAGATTGGTGGGACAGGATGGATGAATTTACTGAGAATGAAGTTTCATTAAATCAAATGTCTTTATTAGATACTTCCTTGTTTGAAAGACTGTTTAAAACTCAATTTCAGAGTATGCCCAAGCCGTGGCAAATTTTTCATACTGCGATTGGGCATCATGAGTTTAAAGGAGAAGCTGAAGTTATTCGTGGGAGTAATATAATCTTGCAGGCACTTGCAACTTTGCTTCGCTTGCCACCAACGTCAAAAGTTCCAGTTAAATTAGTGATTGAAAAACAAGGTTTGGGTGAAAGCTGGGCTCGATATTTTGGTAAAAGTTTTTTTAGTACGGTTTTATATTTGGATGAAAAAAATGAAACTGCTGAAGATGGGTTTTATTTAAGAGAACGATTTGGTCCCTTGTGTTTCGGTATTGTTTTAACAGTTGAAGATAAAACGGTGGTTTGGAGCATTGATCGTTGGTGGTTTTTTCACATTCCCTTGCCAAAGTTTTTTGCACCCAGAAGTAAGACAAAAGAGTTTGTAGATGATGAAGGGCGTTATGCCTTTGACATTGATCTGTCTGTGCCCTTTCTGGGCCGTTTGATTGCTTATCGTGGATGGTTAAATGTTCAGTGATAGATCATAAATACATGAAACAATTGAATTTATGATCTAGACCTTAATATCGAGCGAACGTATTCAGAATAAAGAAGATGGTTGCTGACAGCACTGCTGCTGCTGGCACGGTGACGACCCAGGCGGTTACAATGACCATGAAGTGAGAGCGTCTTACCAATTTTCTTCTTTGAATTTCTTTTTTTACAATATTAAATTCTGTTTCGGATTTGGTAGTTTTTGGGTTCTTTTTAATGAACTTTTTTCTTCGCTTACTTTTCGCTGTATAATATTCACGAAAGAAGCCAACACCAAAAACTGCGCCGACTGCGATGTGAGTTGAGCTCACTGGTAGACCAAATGCAGAAGCAATGATCACTGTGATAGCGGCTGCAAGGGCAACTGAGAAGGCACGCATTGGGTTCATTTTGGTGATTTGTTCTCCGACCATCTTGATGAGATGAGGTCCGTATAATAGCAAGCCTAAGCTAATTCCTACGGCTCCTATGAGCATAACCCATGATGGAATGCGTACAGTGGCTGAGATGTTTTCAAATTGTACAGCATGTAGAATGGCAGCTAGTGGCCCCACGGCATTTGCCACATCATTTGCACCGTGAGCAAAAGAGAGCAGGGCAGCTGAGCAGATGAGAGGGAAGTGAAACAGGGTCCGAAGGGACTGATTTCTATTTGCCATATTTTCAGATTGTTTTTTTATTGTTGGCAACATGATTACATAGACTGCAATGAAAATGAGTGAAGAGTAAATCATGATTTCATTGCTTGACGGGCGCCAAATCTTTTTTAAGCCCTTTGTCATTAAGTAGGCTGAGAAAACGCCGGCCATTAAAGATATGAGAATTGGCAACCAAAAGCGGGCCGCTTTAATTTTATCTTCTCGGTAGATAATGAACGTTTTGATGAATGCTAATATGATGGCTGCGATAAGTCCGCCGAGAAACGGGGAGATTACCCAGCTGGCAGCAATTGCTGACATTGTTGACCAGTTTACTGCATTGAAGCCTACAGCGGCGATACCACCGCCCATTACACCACCTACAACTGAGTGTGTTGTTGATACGGGTGCTCTTAAATAGGTTGCCAGATTTACCCAGAGCGCTGATGAGAGGAGGGCTGCCATCATAGCCCATATGAAGGTTTGGCTATCTTTGACCAATGAGGGGTCAATAATGCCCTTGGCAATGGTTTTTACAACATCTCCGCCAGCTAGCAAAGCACCAGCACTTTCAAACACAGCTGCAATGATAAGGGCTCCGAACATAGTGAGTGCTTTGGAGCCAACAGCCGGGCCTACATTGTTGGCAACATCATTTGCGCCAATATTAAGTGCCATGTAACCGCCGATGATTGCGGCAATGATGATGATTAAGGAGTGAGGCTGGTTTGGAAGTAGGGTTGCAGCGATAATACCGGCCAGGGCTAAAAACAAAAATGCTATGCCAGACGAACCAAGGTGAAGGGAAGCGTTGCGCGTTGCGTCTTCTAATTTACTGAGTTTATGAAGATCTTTATCTAAGGAAGGTTTCTGAATAGAAATTTTGCCTTCATTTGCATGACTTTTGTCATCCGTCATTTTTGGTTCCCCCCCACCAAGACTTCCAATTTTTGTCTGTTTACAGGGAATTTAGACGTAGCGCTATCTATTTATTCAAAACTTTAAGTGAAGTCTTGTGCATTTAGCTGGCTTTTTTGGTCTTTATTTTTTTATGTGAGTTGGTCAGTTTACCTTCTATTTCTAAAAGAATTTCTGAGAATTCTTTTTCTTCAACTCTATTTGACGCTTCTATAGGGTTAAACCAGTGAAGACTGCGTTGTTTGTTTTCAGGAAAGTCCATAAGTTGGTGGGAAACATGAAGAGGATAAATCTCTACTTCACAAGTGATGTTTGCGAATGTGTGTAGTTTTTTTCTATAATTATATGTGCCAATGGTGTCTTTTGAAATTTGCCCGATTAGGCCTGCCTCTTCTTCAGCTTCAATTCTTGCCATTTGATGAGATGATACACCTAGTTTCGGCCAGCCTTTTGGTATGACTAACCGTTTGGTTTCTCTTGACGTGATCAAGCAAATCAAAAGTTCATCTTTGGTGAAGACATAGGGTAGAGCTGCGATTTGTGTGTAAAGTTCCATGTGACAACTAGTTTTTCTAAATCCATTTATAAAATCAAACTTTGTACATTAAGCTTATGAATACTTTATGGCAAGGCTAGAGGGCATCTATACTTTGTCTATACATTTTCACGCTTTCGTTTTGTATGATCTTTTTGAAAATTGCTGTGCTTTCAGTTTGTTTCTTTTTTTCATAAATTACGAAATCAACTGTTGGGAGTTTGGGTAGCTTTAGAGCTTTGGTGGTTTGTGTTATTTCTTCATTATATGAAAGCTTGGTTCGAGCTGTTATGCCGAGACCTGCTTCGATAGCGGCATGAAGACCTGATAGACTTGGGCTTGTGAACACAATTTCCCAACTTCTTTTTTGTTTGTTTAATGCTTCAATAGCATTTTCTCTAAATGTGCAGGGTGTGTCTAAAACAACCAGGGGCAGTGGCTTTTTTAGGTCGAATTCAAGAGAGGCTTTGGAGAGCCAAATCGTTTTTTCTTGCTTTAATTTTTCTTTTTTTAAATTTGATTTATTATCAATTGCGATGGCAAGGTCCAGTGTTCCCTTTTTAATTTGTGATGTTAAATTTTTTGTGCTGTCCACATTGACTGTGATGTGAACATCTGGATGTGTTGATTTAAATTTATTCAAGATGAAGGGTAAGAATTTATCCGCATAATCTTGAATTACACCAAGCGCTATTCTTCCCTTTAAGGGCTTTTTGGATAAGCGCAAAACGATCTCATCATTTATATCTAATATTTGTTGCGCTTTATGAAGCAAATTTTCTCCAGCTGCGCTTAAAACCATTTTGCGTCCTGATTTTTGAAAGACCTTAGTGCCGAGTTGATCTTCTAAGCGCTTGATTTGCAGACTAATAGCGGGAGCTGTGCGATGAAGATGGTTTGCAGCGTCTGCAAAACTTCCAAGATTATTAATTGTAATGAATGTGCGTAGGCAATCCATGTCCAGATTCAAGGTCATATTTTTAAAACCCAATTCGATCTTTATAGATTAATTATATTAATCTAATTCTTAAAAACAATAAACTATTATTATCTTTTGTGGTGGGTTAGCTTTTTTAAAACAGTGTTTAAGAAAGGAGACTAGCCATGCCGTTTATTAATATTACTCATTCCGGTTCTAAACTTACAGAGGAACAGAGAGAAGGATTATTTAAAGAAACAACAAGACTTATGAATGAGGTGATGCATAAAAAAGAGGAACTTACTTCAGTGCGGATTGATAATTATGAAGCTGGTGATTGGGCTATTGGTTCCAAACGTATGAGCATGTCATCAAGTTCAGCTGTTTATATGGATATTAAAGTGACACAGGGGACGAATACTGCTGAAGAAAAGTCTGAGATGATTAGACAAAGCACTTTGATGCTTAAAGAGATCATAGGACCTATAGCTGAAGCGAGTTATGTGGTGATACATGAAGTTGCTGGAGATAGTTGGGGCTATAATGGTTTAACCCAATTGGCTCGGGCACAAATGGGTTAAACCGTTTAGGAACATTTGATTAGAAATGTAAAACATAGTGAGATGGTTTTTTTATTTACGCTTGCTTAGCTTTGATTAAATTTTCTATTAGTTCTTTTTTATTTGTGACTGGTGGTTGGCAGGTTTGACCCACACAAATATAGGCTGTTGTTTTATCGCCAACCAATTTTTTTTCTTTTATTGGAGAGTTTTCCGGGAGTGTTTCTGTTTGTTCAATGGATTGAATGATAATGCCTGACACGGGGGCTTGTTTAATTGCTCTAATCATTTCATCTGCAATAGTGTCTTCTTTTTCTGTTTTGATAATAACAATATGTGCTGCTGCTAAAATATCAATTGATCCGGCTAAAAGACTGACATGGGAAAAGATGTTTTTTGCAATCGCATTTCCGAAACACTGAACGATTTTTTTGGCTTTTTCTCTGTAACTTTCTTCGTTTGTTAGAAGGTACAGAGACATTAAGTTAGACATCATTATAGCATTGCCATTTGGTGCTGCTTCGTCAGCGCCGGTTTTGCCGCGTATGATGACATCCTTTCTATTTTTACCAGTGATGAAATATCCGCCAAATTCTTCACACCAGAAATCTTCGTTTAGTGCTTCTGTCCATTTAATGGCATCATTAACGTAGTTTTTATTGCCTGTTGAATTATACAGGTTCAAGGCTGCTTTGATCATCTGAGCGTAATCACTGTAGATTGCAGGGCTTGAGCATTTGCCTAAACGGTATGAATGGTGAAGGCCTTCGCTCGTATCCATTGTGTTTTTGATGAAGTTGTAAGCATTTATTGCAAGGTCTCTCCATTCAGGTTTGCCCAATGTGTCTGAGGCAAGGGTGAGTGATGTTATGGCCATGCCATTCCAATCGGCCAAGATTTTATCGTCTAAGTTTGGCTTCACTCTTTGATTGCGGGCAGACAATAGGATGTCTCTGGCTTTGCTCAAGCGAGCTTCGTCTTCGACGGATAGCCAGTCGGCTGACTTCAGGCGATTGAGTATATTTTTATTTTCCCAGTTTCCTGCAGTGGTGACATCGTAATGTTTAGAAAAGAAGTCATACTCACCTTTTAGGAGCTCTTTGATTTCATCTACTGTCCAGACATAGAATTTGCCTTCGGTTCCTTCACTGTCTGCATCTTGTGATGTGGCGAAAGCTCCCTCAGAAGTGAGCATATCTCTTTCAAGCCAAGTTATAATCTCTTCAATTCTTTGTTTTAGAAGGGGTGTTTTTTTCTCTTTATATACGTTGATGGCCAGTTCGAGCATTAAGGCATTATCAGACAGCATTTTTTCAAAATGAGGAACAAGCCATTTTTCATCTGTAGCATAGCGGGCTAGACCACCGCCTAAATGATCATAAATTCCGCCTTGGAATACAGAACGTAGGAGGGCTTCGACAGCGGTTTTCGCTCTGTCTTGTTTGAACCTTAGACCGATGCGCCATAGTAAATTAAAAATAGGATATTGCGGGAATTTAGGAGCACCTCTTAAGCCGCCATGTTTGCCATCCATCATATCGCCAAGGCGTTGGTTGATGTTGAGGAGGATATCATCCGAGATATCCGGCCCCATCATTTTAGGGCGCTCAGCAGCAATGAGTTGTGTGAGGCTTTCTGAATTTTGCTTTACGGCCTCTTTATCCTTTTTGAAGATGGTTTCGGCGAATTCTAAAGCTTGTTTGAATGAGGGGCGTCCGTCTCCTTGAATATTTGGAAAATATGTTCCGCCCCAATAGGGTTTTCCTTCTGGCGTTAGAAACATAGTTAGAGGCCAGCCGGTTTGTTCGCCGAGTTCAGCGAGAGCGCTCATGTAAATATGGTCAATGTCAGGTCGTTCTTCTTTATCTACTTTGATATTGACGAATTTTTCGTTCATCAGATTAGCTGTATCAGGGTCTGCGAAGCTTTCATCTGCCATAACGTGACACCAATGACAGGCCGCATAGCCAATGGATATCATAATTGGTTTATTGGTTTTTTTAGCTTCTTTTAAAGCCTCTTCACCCCAGGGCCACCAGTGAACCGGGTTATCTTTGTGTGCCAGGAGATAGGGACTGGTTTCTTGAGCGAGTTGGTTCAGTGTTTGTGTTCCGGGCAATGACATGGGAGGTGAAACCTTTAGTTAATGGCAATTTTATAATTTCTGTATAGTACTAGATAGCTTCTATGTGAAATGAAAGATCATTATGAGGGAGACTAGTCTACTTTAGAATGATTTTAAATTAGACTTTCGTGGTTTGATTTTGTGTTTTTTCTATTTTGGGGAATCGAATGAGTTTGGAAACGATTTATGCTTTATCTAGCGGCGCTGGGCCAACTGGGGTTGCTGTTATTCGCGTATCTGGACCAGAGGTTATCAGTATTACAAAATCACTCTGTAGGAAAATACCAGAGGATCGAGTGGCGCATTTATCCCAGTTGATAGACCCTGATGATAATTCGGTTCTTGATGAAGCTTTAGTTCTTTATTTTAAAGGACCGCGTAGTTTTACAGGTGAGGATGTTGTTGAATTTCACATCCATGGCGGCCGGGCTGTTATTAGTTCTGTTTTAAATAAACTCAGCACCTTTAATAATTGTCGTATGGCTGAACGTGGTGAGTTCTCTCGCCGTGGGTTTGAAAATGGCAAACTTGATTTAATTGAAGTTGAAGGCTTAGCTGATTTAATTGCAGCTGATACTTTGGGGCAAAAGTCTCAAGCTCTAACCCAGCTTGGAGGCGAGACATCTAAGCTCTATGAAGGGTGGCGAGCAGATTTAATTTATGCAATTGCGCTTGTTGAATCTGCTCTGGACTTTTCTGATGAAGCGGATGTGCCTGAAGATATTGCAGGTGAGGCTCTTCCTACTGTTCAAGCTCTTCAAGCGAAAATCGATCAGTATTTAAATGACGGATCACGTGGTGAAATTGTTCGTGATGGATTTCGGGTGGTTATTGTTGGCCCGCCAAACGCTGGGAAATCTCGTCTTTTAAATGCTCTTGCCAAACGTGATGTTGCGATTGTTTCTGATGAAGCAGGGACCACTCGTGACGTGATTGAAGTTCGACTGGATATTGATGGACTGCCTGTCATTGTAACTGACACAGCGGGCATTCGTGAGACTGAAAGTAAGGTTGAGCTTGAGGGCATTCGTCGCTCTTTTGAGCAAGCTGACAAAGCAGAATTAATCTTGTTTTTGATCGATGGAATAGATCCTCATTTCCAATTATCAGATGAAAATTTCAATGATCAAATTCCAGTTTTGAAAGTTTGGAACAAGAGTGATTTATCGAATGTACCAGATGAGAAATCAGACCTGGTGGATGTGCAAATTTCTGCGTCTGAAGGCGTGGGTTTGAATGAACTTACTGCGCTAATTTCAGACGCGGTTCAAGAAAGAGTAGGGCAGGGCGAGACGGTGGTTATTACACGTGAACGACACCGCGAACTTTTAAGAAAATGTTCTCTTGATCTGGAAAATTTTATTGAAGGCGATCTTGTTGATACTGAACTTAGAGCTGAGGATTTGAGGCAGGCGGCATTTTCATTGGGCCGTCTTGTTGGCAAGGTTGATGTTGAAGACGTGCTTGATAAAATCTTTATTGAATTTTGTATCGGGAAATAGAGTGGCATGTATGTGGGTAAGAGTGAGTCTTAAATGCCACAGATTTTGAATGAGCCCCTTACTTATCTCAATTGAGTCCCCAATGTGATTGTTTCACGTGAAACATGAAAATTTTGTGGTGGGGAGGAATCTTTTGGCCAAAATTGGAACAAAATTGACTCCCTCCCTAGCAAAAGGGACTCCCTCCCCATTTTTTATGACTCCCTCCCCACTTTTTGGAAGAAAGATTCCATTTTTCCGATGGGATTTTTTCTAAAAATCGGAATCGTATTTTTATGATTTAGAGGGATTAGTCTGGAATTTATCGGAGCTTGTTGCTTTCCACGTGAAACTGATGCCGAAATTTAAGGTGGCTAAATAGAAAATACTGGAGATTTGGTCTGACGAAAAATGGGTTAGGGGAGGGATAGTTTTTGGTTTTAAATATTAACAAAAGATTAAC
>BQJJ01000013.1 GCA_021604645.1 Methyloligella sp. | reverse complement strand
ACCGTTTAAGCCAGTAACGTTTGAACCAGTTGTCGTGGCTTCAAAGTCATCGAAGTTGCCTGTTGTTAGGGCAACGTTACCTGTGTTTGTAGCTGTGAAATCATCGAAGTTTGCTGTGGTTACTGTGTTTGAGCTGGTATTTGTTGCTGTGAAGCTGTCAAAACCAGTTGCTGTTGTGTCAACAGTACCTGTTGAAGACGCTGTGTTACCAGCAGATTGAAGCGCTTGACGAGCAGTAGCTTCAGCACTTTCCACCAATTTGGTGATGGCTGAGATGCCTTCGTCAGCGGCTTTAATTGTTTGAACTGCATTGCCTACGAAATCTTGCAGACGAGATAGATCGTTAGCACGACTGTTAAGCGAGCTTGCAGTAAAGAACGCAGTTGGATCATCCAACGCGCTGTTGACTTTAAGGCCTGTTGCCAGTTTTTCTTGAGTTTTACTTAGAAGGCTTGCTGTGTCTTGCAAAGCCAATAGATTCGAGCGCACGGCACTCGATAGAGTGATTTCTCCAGCCATAATACTTACCCTTTCCTAGGTACTAAAAATTAGACTCACGCTCTTTCTGAGCGATTAGAGGTACCATAGGAAGCTAGAGTTAATTCGAGGTTAAAGCGGTTTTAAAATGGGATAAGTTTTTGAAAAATATGGATAGTTTTTCTCTTTTTAATGCCAATTAAGGCGTGTTTAGGTGTTTTTTTTATGTTTTATGGTGTGGGAAGAGTTAATAGTTAGCGTTTTTTTGGGGTATATTATGTTTGCTTATGCCCTAGCAAAAAGGCAGAAAACTGGGCCCACTTAAGCATTTTGGGCAATATAATAGGGGGTGTCCGGGGAGGAGTAAGTTGTTTCTATTATGGAATATTGGTTTAAAGTAATCCCATAATAGCTGCTGCGATAACACTGAACGCTAGAATTGTCGTAGCTGTTACCAGGCTGCGTTCCAGATTCATGATATCATTCCTCCTCTATTCATTTCAATTTATGGTTGTGTTTTTTTGTTCTTAATTACGAAAAGTATTGGTTAATATTTGCAAAGATACAAGTCTTTTTTATTTTCCTTTGTTAACAATGGGTAAGCGTTTGTTTATTCTTTATTTCGTTGCTTAAGGGGGCCGAACCCGCCTCCAGTTGGGGTTCTAATCGTTAAACAGTCCCCTTTTTTGACCTGGATTGAGCATGTGGAGCTTAATTTCACTGTTTTTCCGTTTGTCGATTTGAGACTGTTTTTGCCTTTGCGGCCAGGCTCGCCACCTTCAATCCCTGGAATTGCTTGTTGTCTATAGCCGGTTAGAAGGGAGACTTCTAAATTTTCTAAAAACTGGATTGAACGGGTTATACCATCGCCTGCTGACCATCGCCCTTTGCCGCCTGAGTTTTTATCAATTGTAAACCGTTCTAATAAAACGGGGTATCTTGTTTCTAAGATTTCAGGGTCGGTTAAACGTGAGTTGGTCATATGGGTATGGATTGCGGCTGCACCGTCAAACCCTTCTTGGTTTTTGTATGGAGGACCAGCAGGTGCGCCTGAACAGAGTGTTTCATAATATTGGTGGGTTTTATTGCCGAATGTGAGGTTGTTCATTGTTCCTTGGGCTAAACCAAGAACGCCGAATGCGCCATAGAGACAGTTCGTTACCACTTGGCTTGTTTCGACATTGCCTGCAACAACGGCTGCCGGGCTTTCTGGTTTAAGGAGAGATTTTTCAGGGATGATGATTTCAACCGGGCGCAGGCAGCCTGCATTCATTGGAATTTTATCTGCTATGAGAGTTCTGAGGACATAGAGAACTGCTGCTCTTGTAACTGGTTCTGGTGCGTTGAAATTGTTTTCGGCCTGTTTACTTGTGCCTTTGAAATCTATGGTGAGTTTTTTTGACTTGGCATCGGGAGTGATGTTTACTGTGACTTGAGTTCCCTGATCCATTTGGCAGGTGAAGTGTCCTTTTAATTTACCTTCTTTTTGCTGGGTTTCTAAATTTTCAATAAGACTGTGGACGGCGTTTTCGGCTTGGGTTTGGACAAACTCCATATAAGCTGTGAAAACCGGTTGGCTAACTTCGTCAATTGCTTTGATGAGTTCTTTCATTCCTTTTGCATTGGCTGCGAGTTGTGCTTTTAGGTCTGCGATATTTTGTTTTGGATTTCGAGCGGGGTAGGTTTGGTCTGTTAGAAGTTTTAAAACGGCGTCTTCCCTGAAAATGTCATTTTCGAGGAGTTTGAAGTTTTCAATTAGAATGCCTTCTTCATGAATGGTTTTGGCGTTCGGGCTCATTGAGCCGGGGGCTATGCCGCCAACATCTGCATGGTGACCGCGAGAAGCAACGAAGGCGACGAGCTTTTTTTCATGAAAGAGGGGGGAGATGACCGTGATGTCTGGTAGGTGTGTGCCGCCATTATAGGGGGCGTTGATCATATAGGCATCACCTTCACTCATGCCTTTATTTATGCCGTTTTGATTGGCTTTGATCACAGCCTCTACAGCTCTGTCCATTGATCCTAAGTGAACTGGCATGTGAGGGGCGTTGGCGATGAGTGCGCCTTTAGCATCAAAAATGGCGCATGAAAAATCAAGGCGTTCTTTTATGTTCACAGATTGTGCGGTGGCCCTTAGAGCTTCCCCCATTTGCTCCGCAATAGACATGAAAAGATTATTAAACAACTCCAGGCGGATAGGATCAGCTTTTTTTGTACTGATGGTTTCATGCTGGGCGGTTTTTGTTTCACGCAGCATGATCATGTCTCCCTCTCTGGTTTTGGTGAGAGACCAGGCTTTTGGTATGAGAATGGTTTGATGATCTGTGATCAAGAGGGCTGGGCCTTTGATCTTTTTTTCTTCTCTGGATGTTTTGTTTTTTTCATCATGTAGAGTGGCTTGATGCCATTCGCCATTATGAAAAATGTTTGTTGTTTCTTGTTTCGTATGTTGGCTTGTAGTGGTGCTTTCAGGTCTTGTTTTTGGTTCTGTAGAGGTTGGGTTTATAAAAACTTCAACTTCAATTTGTTGAAGAATGATTGGGGTTTTGGGTTGAAGAAAACCGAATTGTTTTAAGTGTGCCTGTTCGAATTCTTTTTGTATTTCTTGAGAGTTGAATAAAGCAGGATCACTTAAGAGAACAGGAATTTTTGTTTCTTGTGCTTGATAGGAGAGATAACAGGTTGTGGTTTTCTGAAGATTGAGGTCTTTGTCTTCAGCTAAATTTATATTGGTTTTTAACTCAGCTTCAGTTTCCCCCGTTAGGGATGTTCTTAAATTATTGAGCTCGTCTTTATTAATGGTTGATAGGGCATGTGTGACCATTTTACTTTTTCGTGCAGATTGTTTGGCTAATCCCATTCCGTAAGCTGATAGGAGGCTTGAGTGTTTGTGGATGAAGATTTTTTTCACACCTAATAGATTGGCGATATCCGCTGCATGTTGACCGCCTGCGCCGCCATAACATTGAAGGGTGTAATCTTTAACATCTATGCCGCGCTCGATAGATATTTTTTTGATGGCAGCGGCCATGCTTTCATTCGCGATCTTTAAATAGCCCTCAGCGCAGCTTTCAGCTTTGAGGTCTGACCCGGATTGTTCGTTAATTTCGGCGGCGCGCTTTTCGAAAGCGTTTTTTACAGCCTCAAGGTTTAGTGGTTCGTTTTGATCCGCGCCGAAAATATGCGGGAAATGATCTTTGTTGATGCGGCCTGTCATGAGGTTGGCATCTGTGACGGTTAAGGGGCCGCCTTTGCCATAACTCATGGGGCCTGGGTTTGCCCCGGCGCTTTCTGGGCCAGTTGCCAGTCTTTGGTTTTTGTAAGTGAGAATGGAGCCACCGCCGGCAGCGACAGTGTGAATGTGAAGCATTGGGGACTGGAGGCGGTGGCCTGCAATTTCTGTTTCGAAGCTCACGTCATAGTTGCCTGCAAAATGGGCTACATCGGTTGAGGTGCCGCCCATATCGAAACATAAGATTTTATTGATGCCTGCATTCGCCGCTGTTTGCGCTGCACCTACGATGCCGCCGGCTGGGCCTGACAAAATTGCATCCTTGCCATCAAAATTATCATAAGAGGTTAACCCGCCTGACGAGGTCATGAAGGTGAGATCGATATTTGGTGAGTTAGTATTTGATGTGTTGATGTTTAGCTTGTTAGCTATTTGGGATGTGTAGTGATGCAAGATTGGTGAGAGGTAGGCATCTATCACCGTTGTGTCACCGCGCGGGATATATTTTATCAGCGGGCTGGTTTTATGGCTGGTGGAGATTTGTGTGTAACCGATTTCTTTGGCACATTTGGCGACTGCTTGTTCGTGAGCTGGGTATTTATAGCTGTGCATGAAAAGAATGGCTACTGAGCGCAAGCCATTGTCAAATTGCTCTTGTAGAATTTCTTTGGTTTTTTCCATGTTGAGAGGAATGATTATGGTGCCATCAGCATTTATGCGTTCTTCGATAGCTAAGGTTTTGCTATAAAGCATTTGAGGTTTGATGATGTTTAACGCGAAAATATCTGCTCTGGCTTGGGTGCCGATTTCCAAGACATCTGATAGTCCGGCGCTTGTTAATAGGAGAGTTGGTTCTCCCTTATGCTCAAGGAGAGCATTTGTTGCGACGGTTGTTCCCATTTTAATCGTATCAATCATATGGGCTGGAATTGGCTCATCTGGATTAAGCTTAAATGATTGTCTTATGCCTTCGATGGCAGCGTCTTCATAGCTTTCCGGGTTTTCTGATAAAAGTTTTAGAGGATGTAAGTCGCCGTTTGGGGCTTTTGCTAAAATGTCTGTGAATGTGCCGCCTCGATCAATCCAGAAAGACCATTTGTTGTTTTTCTTTAGGTTTTCTTTTTGAGGTTTCGTGGATTCTCTGGTGTTCATTTTAGTTCGATCTATGTTTCTCTGTTTTTAATTTGTTACGAAAAACAGGTTTTCTTATGTGTGAATTTTATTGAGTGACTGGCAATTTTAAAGGGGCTGTTAAATTGGTGAAAACATACTATAAATAACACATAAAAGAGAAAATAAAAGAGATGCGGATCGGTTTGGTTTTTCGGTTCGTTTTATATTGAATAGGAGATGTTGGCTGCTTGTTTTGAGGGCTGACGTCTTGTTTAAGGAAAGTTTGCAAAATGTCGATTTGGGGGAAACTTGCTGGTGGTGCTGCTGGTCTTGCCGTTGGAGGACCCGTTGGCGGTGTGCTTGGCTTAATGGCTGGGCATTTCGCTGTGGACCATTGGATGGAAGAAGATCGCCCAAGTGATTGTGAAGTTGCTTTTACGGTAGGTGTGATTGCGCTTGGTGCTAAAATGGCCAAGGCGGATGGTGTTGTTGTTCAAGATGAGATTAAAGCTTTTAAAGAAGTTTTTAAGGTGCCGGATGATGATGTGAAGAATGTGGCTCGCCTCTTTGATTTGGCAAAGCAGGACGTGGCTGGGTTTGATGCCTATGCCAAACAGTTGGCAACTTGCATGAGCGGCGATAAGCAGATTTTATCTGATGTGCTTGATGGATTATTTCATATTGCTAAAGCCGATAATATTCTTCATCCAAATGAGATTGCTTTTCTAGAAGAGGTTGCTCGTATTTTTGGTTTTTCTGAAAGTGAATTTGCGAATATTCAGGCACGGCATGTGCTTAATAAAGAAGAGAACCCCTATCAAATTTTGGGTGTTGAGCCGGAAATTGCTGATGATGATTTGAAATCACATTATCGCCAGCTTGTGCGTGATAATCATCCTGATAAATTAATCGCACGCGGTGTGCCTGAAGAGTTTATCGCGATTGCGACTGAGCGGTTGCAAGGGATTAATGAGGCTTATGATGCTGTTTCCAAACAGCGCGGGCTTTAACCAAAGCTCTAAAAAATAAGGAATTGATGTGTCTGAAGATATTGATGTTTCAAGCCGGCCTGTTCCAACAGATACAGCTCTTTTGAAAGATGGAGATTGGTTGCCGTCTGTAAATTTTAACGATCGGCGGCCGACTGTGAATTTGTCTGGTTCTGGGGCGATACAAAGGCCCACGGTTAAAATTGACTTGTTGTTGCTCCATTATACGGCGACACCTACGAATGATTATGCGCTTCAATTGCTGACTACGCCTGAAGGTGGGGTTTCTTCACATTATTTGGTTGATGGAAGAGGGCGGATCATTCAGATGGTCGCAGAGAAACACAGGGCCTGGCATGCTGGCGAATCTGAATGGGCTGGTGAGGCTGATATAAATTCTTGTTCAATTGGAATTGAAATTCAAAATCAAGGTGCTGCTCTGACACGTTTGCCGGCCTATGGTGTCGCGCAAATGGCGGCCGTGACTGAGCTTTGTGCTGATATAGTTAAACGTCATAAAATACACCCCAAAAGAGTTTTAGGACATTCTGATGTTGCGCCACATAGGAAGCAAGATCCTGGTGCGCACTTTGATTGGGCGGGCCTTGCCAGAAGAGGAATTGGACTTTGGCTTGATCCTGAGAGTAGCGGTGATAATGCATGTCCTGATCTGCAAGAGGCTTTATTGATGGATTTGCAGAACAAGTTTGTAGCTATTGGTTATGGGCTTGAAGTTACCGGTGAGTTAGATCAGCGCACTGTGCAGGTTATCACAGCTTTTCAACGGCATTATCGCCCATCAAGAGTTGATGGGAAACCTGATTTTCAAACGATTAGGCTTGTTGATCAATTGCTCGATATTATTAAAGCTTGACCTTTCTTTAGATTGATTGCATCACCATATCATGTCAGCTGGCTGGATGATCGCTTGGCTTTATTTATTTAAGGTTTAAGAGGAAAGTCCGGGCTCCAGGGAAACAGGATGCCGGGGAAACCCCGGCGAGGGAGGCCTTCATGCTTGCATGGAGACTGAACCTTAGGGAAAGTGCCGCAGAAAGTATACCGCCTGGCAATGCTCAGGTAAGGGTGAAAGGGTGCGGTAAGAGCGCACCGCGCATCTTGTAAAAGATGTGGCAGGGTAAACCCCATCCGGAGCAAAACCAAATAGGGATGTTTCAGGTTAATTCTTTGAATTAATTTGAGGTGTGTTTCCTCACTTCATCCGGGTTGGTTGCTTGAGCTTGATGGTAACATTAAGTCTAGATGAATGGTCATCAATGTTCGTTTTTTAAGCGGATATTACAGAACCCGGCTTATAGGCCAGCTGACTAAAGATTTTGATTTGAACTTGACTTAGGTGCCAAATCACTGGAAGGCATAGTTACTTAAACATTTAACTTCAATTTGGAGAAACGCGATGAGACTCATAGGTAGCCCAACATCACCCTTTGTTCGTAAGGTGCGTGTGTTGCTCATTGAAAAAGGTTTTGATGATATTGAAGTTGAAAATGTAAATGCTTTTGAAGACCCAAAAGAACTTATTGCTCATAACCCAATGAGCCGAGTGCCGGTTATGATTTTGACGAATGGTGTTGCTTTTTATGATAGCAAGCTCATTGTTGATTATATTGAAAGCAATATGCAGGGTCCTAAGTTTGTACCTGAGGCTGGTGCCAGTCGTTGGTTCGTACTGCAGGCAGAAGCTCATGCGGACACTATGATTGATGTTGCTATTCGCTCGATGCTTGAGCGTAAGCGCCCAGCTGAAAAGCAAATGAAAGAAAAAATAGTTCGTGATGAGATTGCGGTTGCGCGCGGTGTTGGAGCAGCTGCCAAGATGATCAAAGGCATGGATGCTCAATTGAATTTGGGCCATATCGCGATTGCTTGTGCAATGGCTTATGTAGATTTCCGTCTTCCTCATCTTAAATGGAGAGATCGGCATCCTGAGCTTTCTGCTTGGTATCAAGAAATGAGATTGCGTGCGTCTATGCAGGCAACCGCGCCTGAAGATCCGGTTTAATCTCTCTCACGGCTTTTTTGTTGTGCTTCAGATGCCCACTACGCATCCGCACTTTATTTTCTCTCACAGGCTATTCTGCCGCTGTTGCGGCAGGCCCTACGAGGTGCGGCGCAACGGGCCGGGCTGCGCTGGCGCTTCGCCATGTCCCATTGCCTGAAGTAGGCAATGCTCCTTCTTCGTAATACCGAATTAACAGTTTTACTCTCTCGGGAGATACTTTTTAGTAGCGCTTTGGGGTGATATTTTTGTGTTTCAGATGCTCACATAAAATCCCCCTAGTGCCATGTAAGTGCTCCGAAATAGAGCACTCCCTTCTTCGTAATTTAACCTAAAAGAACATGGTTTATGAATTTTTCTAAAGGCAAGACGCTCTAGCAACTGGTGAATTGTATCTAAGATGCAAATCTGTTGATGAGTTTTATTTATTAGGAAGAATAAGTAAAGCTTAAAGGCTGTAATTTAGATTGAGTGTGCCTTCTTTGCCCATGGGGGCTGTGAATTCGCCTTGGCCATTTAAATTGGTGAAGTCTCCGGTGCCGGAGCCTTTTTGTACGACGCAGGTGCCCTTTGCTTCTTTTCCATCAAAGAAACCATTTTGTTCAATGGCGAAGCTTCCTTTGAGGTTGCCGATCGAGCCGTTGATTTGCTGCAAACCGATAAAGTTTGCCATACCGTTTTCTTGATGTTTCATGATGTAAATAACAGACCCAACGCCAGCGATATCCCCGGTAATACTGGTTGTGACGATTGCTTGTGTTATTTTTAGGCCATCTGATGGGCCATCAAAGGGTTGTTCTTCCCATGATGTTACTGTGAAACTAGATGCGGCAACGTTGCTCATACTCGGCTTTCCTATTGAAATGCTCTAGCTAGGTTGTGCCATTTCTCGCCTTGTTCTGTCAATTCTACTCCGTAGTTTGTTCTCAAATTTTTGATCGCAACTATTGGTTATGAATACTCAGAGTAGAGACTTGTTTTCTATTTGTTTTTGCAAATCACTCTTTGGAATAATTGCTTTTTCTTTAGTTTTTTTCTCTGAAACGACAGTTTTTTATCTCATCTTTTCAACAGTTACGGTGAAATCTATTGTTGGTGGTAAAACTGCCACAGGCGACCTTCTTGCTCCAATATCCTTCTAATTCATTGTTTTTCCTTATTGTTTTCTGCTCTCGTCATTTTGTTGCGGGCGTTTTTGTCAGTATGAACCCATGTTTAAACCTAAATAAACCATTAATTTCCATTGACGCCCATAATATCCCAGTGTATCCCATAGATACCCATTCGGATGATGTGGGGCATTGGGGGATGGTGTTAGCTCACTTCCAAAGAGGCCACAGGATATGAAGCCGCCACCCCCACTTTTTTTGACACATCATTTTCGCTCTTAGTTGAGGGCCATATTTAAGAGCTGAGCGTTTGGGAAATGAAGCGGGGGCTTTGTTTTCAAGTTTGAGATTACCAGTCACTCAAACTTGAAGATGGAAATGAATTTCGGGGAAATACGCCGTTTTGTGGATGTAGCCAAATCAAGAGGCTCAATCATTTCAAATTGGCTGATTGTTAATTGGGTTTTGACCCTCGGATTTGAAAGCCGTGTTAGATGGATGAGTTTGTTTCCAGCTTTACGAATAAGATAGACGCTAAAGGGCGTGTTTCTGTCCCGGCATCATTTCGCGCTGTTTTAGCTAAAGAACAATCAGATGAAATATTTTGCCATCCTGCGCTTGATAGCGCCGCGCTTGACGCTGGTGGCCCGCGTTTGGTGAAGCATATTCGCGGGCTTTTGGAAGATTTGGCTCCTTATTCAGATGAGAAAGACCAATTGGCAACAGCGCTGTTTGGTGAGAGTGAATATTTAAAGATTGATAGTGACGGGCGAATTGTATTGCCGCAGCGCTTGCGGGATGTAGCTGGATTTACGAGCCAAGTGACATTTGTTGGGCTTGGGGACAAGTTTCAAATGTGGGAGCCATCGCAATTTGAAGATGCGCGCAATGCTGCACGAAGTAAGGTGCGTGATTTACGCAAATTATTAGGCAAGGGCAGGGCTGCTGAATAAGTTCTTTGTATTTATCCTTAGGGAAAGGGCAAATTCAGATTTCTTATATGCGCTTTAGGTTGAATTTTCTTTGCTTCAGATGCCATTTTTGATGGGCCTTCAGTTTCCCACCAGAAACCGGCCAAAAGCAACCGCGCTAGGTGAATTGTTTTTTGTGGTGTAAAATGAGGCCACGTTTGAAATATCGGTTTAGATAAGTGAACTTTTGTTTTTTAGTTTGGTTCTGAGCTTGACGGGTTTGATTTAAAGACCTTTAAGGGCTCAGTTTAGTAAGGGGTAGGAATGATGACGGTGAGCATGACTGAAAAAAATGTCAATGCGGGCGGTACTGACCGTCACATTCCTGTTCTTTTAGAGCCTGTTCTTGACGCTCTTCTTAATGAAGAGGGCCACTCTAGTGAAGGCCGGCAGGGTTATTTGAAAAAAGGCGATAAAAAAGCTCAGCCTGATCAAATGTCTTCTACTGATGAAGACAAAACACAACCACCTCAAAAGCGCATATTTATTGATGGTACTTTTGGTGCTGGTGGTTATTCGCGTGGTATTCTTAACTCCTTAAAAGATAAGTGTGATGTGCGTGTGATTGGCATCGACCAGGACCCGGACGCTGTGCGTGATGCGCGTGGAATGCTTCGAGAATTTGGCCCTAAGCTGGATGTTGTTCATGGGCGTTATTCTGAAATGGAAGAGGTGGTTTCCGGGCTTGGGGTTTCAGAGGTTGATGGCGTTGTGTTGGATATTGGTGTTTCCTCCATGCAACTAGACCAAGACGAACGCGGGTTTTCTTTTCTACGTAAGGGGCCGCTTGATATGCGGATGTCTCAATCTGGTCCGACAGCAGCTGATTTGGTCAATGGTTTGGCCGAAGAAGAAATCGCGAATGTTCTTTATCAGTTTGGTGAAGAGAAAAAATCGAGATATATCGCCCGCGCGATTGTTGAGCGGCGCGCAAGTGAGCCATTTCGCACCACAACAGATTTAGCGCAAGTGATTGAAGCTGTTGTTTATAAAAAAGCGAAAGATAAAATTCACCCGGCGACACGGTCTTTTCAGGCGCTTCGGATTTATTTGAATGATGAACTTGGTGAATTATTGCGCGGATTAAACGCTGCAAGCCGTATTTTGAAGCCTGGGGGCCGCTTGGTTGTTGTTTGTTTTCACTCTTTGGAAGATCGAATTGTTAAGAATTATTTACGGGCTGCTTCGGGGCGTGTGCCAAATCAATCCAGGCATTTACCAGAAATTAACAAAGAATTTCATCCCAGTTTTCAAATAATTAACCCTAAAGCTGTTAAAGCTAATGATGAAGAGATGTCACGGAATAAACGTGCGAGATCAGCTGTTTTAAGGTCTGGGGTTCGGACAGAAGCTCCGCCACATGAGTTTTTTGAGGCGGATCTCGGGGTTAAGTCTCTTCAATTGTAGTTCATGAGTTCACTGCGCCTGTAGTTTGCAGTGATTGAGTAGAGTAAAATGTTGCGTATTTTGACAGTTGCGATCTTTTTCGTCACGCTGTGTATGGCTGGCGTTCTTTATAAGATTAAGTATGATTCCCGTAGTTTGCAGCTTGAAGCGGTGCAGTTGCGGCAGAAAATTGCGCTTGAGCGCCAACGCTTAGCCGTGCTTAAGGCTGAGTGGAGTATTTTGACACAGCCAAAGCGAATTGAGCAACTTGCGAACTCAATTGGGCTTCAACCTCTTTCTCCTAAACAAATTATTTCTTACCGAGACCTGAATAACTTGCCTGAAAACCAGCATGTGCCTTTTGCTGCTTTGAAGACAAAAGCGTCAGTCAATATGGATGTGAAATTGTCTAAGAATGGACTTGATATTGATGAGCTAGGTCTGGTGGATCAAGAAGAATTTTCACAAATTGATCGATTGATTGGTTCCGTTGTTGCTGAGGGCAAAGGGGAGGTTTCTGATGCGCGTTAATTTTACAGGAAGAAATTTTTCTCATGTGGCTGCGGTCGATGGGCAGAAACTTGGTTTTTTTAATCCGGTTCATTTACGTCATTCTCTATTGATTTTTGTGTTGTTTAGCTTGTTCTCTCTTATTGCGGGGAATTTAGTGTCTTTGGCTGTTTTTCGCCCCACTGACATAAAGATGCATTTGGCATCTCCTATTGGTGTGCAAAAATCACGTCCGGATATTGTTGATGCTGAAGGCCGTTTGCTTGCAACGGATATTGAAGCGCCATCGCTTTATGCTAATCCATCAGGGTTGATGGAGCCGGCTTTGGTGGTTAAAAAGCTTAAAAAAGCACTGCCAGAACTTGACGAAATGAATCTGCTGCGTCAGCTCACGAAGAACAAACAGTTTGTATTTATTAAAAGAGGCATGCATCCAAAGCGGGCTCAGGAAGTTTTTGACCTTGGGTTGCCTGGCGTTGATGTGACACCTGAAATTCGGCGTGTTTATCCAAAAGGTGCGCTTGGTGGATATGTGCTTGGGCATGTTGATATTGATAATGTGGGCCGGGCTGGCATTGAAAAATTTATTGATAAGGCGCGAGTTGAAGACCCGACTGTTTTTGGTGAAGGGGCTATCGATGAAGTGCGGCTTTCTTTAAATGTTAGTGCGAATTATATTTTACAACAAGAGCTTAAGAAGGCGTTGAGCCTTTATAAGGCCAAATCGGCTGCTGGTGTTGTTATGAATGTTCATAGTGGTGAAGTGGTTGCGCTTTCCTCGCTACCTGATCTTGATCCACAACGTCCGTTTTTACAAAAAGATAAAGCTCGATTTGATAGAATTTCGGGTGGTTTGTTTGAACTTGGTTCTGTTTTTAAAACAGTGACCATGGCAATGGCACTTGAGGCGAATAAGACCACGCTTGATACAAAATTAGATGTAACTGGCCCACTGAAAATTGGTGCACATAAGATTAATGATTATCATGGTGTTAAGGGTGAGCTGAGTGTGAGGGATATATTCGTTCGCTCATCTAACATTGGTACGGCTAAACTTGCATTGCAAATGGGGCCATTAGCCCACCGTGACTTTTTAAACAAGCTTCATTTGCTTGAGCCGATGAAAACAGAACTTGGCGCGATGCGCTCCCCTCAAACGGTTAAGCGCTGGGGAGATGTGCATTCAGCTACTATTTCTTATGGCCACGGTTTGTCTATTGCGCCTTTACAGTTTGTTTCAGCCGTTGGGGCTTTGGTTAATGGTGGAATTTACGTGAAGCCAACTTTCCTTAAGCGAAGTGAGCGAGAGGCAAAACTAACTGGCGAGCGTGTTATCTCTGTATCAACCAGTGAAAAAATCAGAAAATTATTACGAGCAAATGTTACTGACCGTCATGGTACAGCGCGTAGGGCTGAAGTTGCGCCTTATCGGGTTGGTGGGAAAACCGGTACAGCAAATAAGGTCGTTAAGGGCAAATATTCTAAAACGAAAGTTTTGACGAGTTTTGTTGGTATTTTTCCTGCTGAAAGACCTGAGTATGTTGTGTTTGTTATGTTGGATGAACCACAAGCCACTAAGGCGGCGCAAGGTTTGACCGTAGCTGGTATGAATGCAGCACCGACGACGGGACGAATTATTTCTCGGCTAGCGCCTTTGTTTAAGATGAAACCGTTTTATCCGATTTTAAATCGAGTTTCTTTAGAAAAGTAGTTTTTCTCTCTATGAACTTTAGTTGCCCACTAGCAACGGCTTTTCTCTCTCACGGGCTGTTCTGTCGCTAAGGCGACAGGCCCTTCGAGGGGCGGTGCATTTCTTGCGATCAGCTTATCCGTACTCGCTTTGCTCCGTTCGGGCTGATCTTGTGCGCTGGGTTTCGCTGGCGCTGCGCCATGTTCTGGCACCGAAGTAGTGCCACTCCCTTCTTTGTGTTGAGAGTTTTTTTCTTTTATGGCTATTCCAGTTTCTTTTCGGATTTTAGTTGTTTACAAGCTATTGTTGTGTCAGCTGGCATAAGCAACTGGTTTGATTTGTTCCTTATCAAGTGTCTTTCACCACAATTTCTATTGTTTTAGTTATTCTTTTTTGAGGGAGGTGATGTTTTTGGCTTTTCTTATAGGGTGTTAGCTTGTTTTCCGTTGATGCTTTGTGCTAAATCCACATTATTTTGTACCTTTATGTTACTCATAAAGGTACAAAATAATGTCATTTTTAGTTGCGCTTCAGATGCCCACAAAGCATCCGCGCTATCTATAAACTGGCATTTACTTTTTGATGACGTGCTTTGGCAAAAATGAGAATAGAGGGCGGACAAGCATTTATGAAATTATCTGAACTAATTGAAGGGCTTGATGGGCCGGATGTTGAGATTACTGGTATCACAGCTGATAGCCGTGAGGTTAGGGATGGATTTCTGTTTGCTGCTTTACCTGGTGTTGTTGTTGATGGGACTAAGTTTATTGATCAGGCGCTTTCACAAGGTGCTGCCGCGATTTTAACTCATGAAAATTATGAAGGTTCGTTGCCGGAGGGTGTACCGCTCTTGCAGCAGGTTGACCCGCGTCTTGGCTTGGCTGAGCTTTCTGCACGATTTTATGCCCCGCAACCAGATTTAATCGTTGGTGTTACTGGAACAAATGGGAAAACTTCTGTTGCCAGTTTTGTGAGGCAAATCTGGGAGCAGATTGGGATTGATGGTGCTAGTCTCGGGACGATTGGGGTTGTCTCCAAGCATGGTTCTAAAAAGTTAGATCATACAACTCCTGACCCTGTGACTTTGCATAAAGCTTTAAAAGAATTGACAGAACAAGGGGTTGATCATTTAGCTCTTGAGGCCTCTAGTCATGGGCTGGCGCAGCGCCGGCTTGATGGTTTGAATTTTACAGCGGCTGCTTTTACGAATATCACGCGTGATCATTTAGATTATCATGAGACGTTTGAGGCTTATTTTAACGAAAAGAAGCGTCTCTTTTCTGAATTGCTTGGTGAAAACGGTATTGCGGTTATAGATGCTGATGCGCCAGGGGCAGGCCGGGTGATTGAGGTTTGCGAAGCGCGGCACATTAATGTGATGACGATTGGCCGCAAAGGGCGATATCTAAATCTCAAAAATTGCGAAATTGATGGGTTTTCTCAAAAATTGACGTTGGTACATCATCGCGGTACTTCAGAAATTGACCTGCCGCTTGTTGGTGACTTTCAGGCCAGTAATGTGCTGGTTGCTGCAGCTCTTGTGGCGGCTGGTGGTGTTTCAATTCTTGAAATTTTACCAGTGTTAGAGACTTTAAAAGGGCCTAAAGGGCGTTTGGAACTTGCCGGAAGCAAAGACTTTATAAAAGAGACTGGAAAGGAACT
Organism: Methyloligella sp.; assembly: GCA_021604645.1. GTDB lineage: Bacteria > Pseudomonadota > Alphaproteobacteria > Rhizobiales > HXMU1428-3 > HXMU1428-3. Next base: position 93,442 of record BQJJ01000013.1, on the reverse strand, counting down.
GTCCCAAAGAGCACCTGTTTTTATAGATTATGCCCATACACCAGATGCGCTGGAAACAGCCATTAAAGCTCTTTTGCCTTATAAGCAGGGCCGGCTTCATGTTGTTTTTGGTTGTGGCGGGGATCGTGACAAAGGAAAGCGGCCAATGATGGGTGAGATCGCAAGCCGTCTTGCTGACTGTGTTTATGTGACAGACGATAACCCTCGGGGTGAAGACCCGTCTGTTATTCGATCTGAGATTATGGCGGCAGCAAAAGGCGCACAAGAAATAGGTGATCGGGCGTTGGCCATTCAAACAGCTGTTGATGGGCTAAGCTCGGGCGATATTTTGCTGGTAGCTGGCAAGGGGCATGAGACAGGGCAAATTGTTGGCTCGGAAATTCTTCCCTTTTCTGACCATGAGGCAGTTGAAGCGGCTTTGGAAAACAACTGATTTGGGTATACGGGGATTGGGTGGTAAGTGCATGGATTATTTATGGACAGTCGGTGAAGTTTCTGAGGCGGTTAAGGGGCAGATTGAAGTCCTTGGTAGTGAAGTCATTGGAAGTGATGTTCAGGGTGTTGAAGCTAGTGGTATCAATAGCGTTTCAATTGATAGTCGGACACTTGAAGAAGATGCTCTTTATATTGCTATTCAAGGGGTTAGTCAGGATGGGCATGCTTTTGTTCGCTCGGCTTTTCAGGCGGGGGCTAAGGCTTGTTTGGTTTCTAAAGATTTTGAATTAGATGGCTCTGAAGGGGCTGATGGTTCAGATTGTTCCGGTGGCATTCTTATTCGTGTTGAAGATACATTTAAAGCGCTGCAAGATTTGGGGGCGGCTTCGCGCAAGCGGTGCACGGGTAAGATAATTGCGGTGACTGGGAGCGCTGGTAAGACGGGCACGAAAGAAGCGCTTCGCGTGATGTTTGAAAAATTTGGCCACACGCATGCTTCCGTTAAGTCTTTTAATAATCATTGGGGCGTTCCTCTCACATTAGCTCGAATGCCAAGAGATTGTGAATTTGGCATTTTTGAAGTCGGCATGAACCATGCGGGAGAAATCTCGCCGCTTTCAAAACTTATTCAACCCCATGTTGCTTTGATCACGACAGTTGCTCCTGCTCATATTGGGCATTTTGCGAATGAAGAAGAAATTGCCGATGCAAAGGCTGAAATTTTTGATGGGCTGATGGATGGCGGGGCTTGTCTTCTCCCAGCTGACAATCGACATTTTGATCGTTTGAAACAGGCAGCTCTAGAGGCAAGAGTTCAGAATGTATATAGCTTTGGTAAAGCGTCTGGCGTGGATGTTCAGTTAGTGACTGGTGAGTTTGGCCATGAGCGAAGTGTTATTCAGGCGGATTGTTTTGGAGAGGTTATTGATTTTTCAATTTCTATCCCTGGAGAGCATATTGCGCTTAACTTTTTAGGGGCACTTGGGTGTTTGAAGTTGGCTGGTTGTGATGTGCTTCAGGCTGCTTCTGTTTTGTCAGAATTGATTGCGCCGCCAGGACGGGGTGTTCGTCATCAGTTACATTTAGAAAGTGATGTTTCTTCAAAAGTTTTACTTATTGATGAAAGTTATAATGCGAACCCACCCTCAATGGACATCGCACTAAAAAATCTTAGCGCTTTGAAAGATAGTACATATTGCCGCCGTATTGCAGTTTTAGGTGATATGTTAGAGCTTGGGGCGCATTCTGATTATTACCATCGTGAGATTGCACCTTTAATCGCATCGCTAGATGTGGATTTAGTGTTTGCCTCTGGTGAAATGATGTCACATATGTTTAATGAGTTACCGCAAGATAAAAAAGGGGCATTTGCTTTAAATTCTAAGGACCTTATCAAGCCTATAGAAGAAAGCTTGCAATCTGGCGATGTAGTTATGATAAAAGGATCACTTGGGAGTGATATGGGCTCTGTCGTGACTGCATTATGTGAAAAATATAAATAAAAACCGTAAAACACTCAATAAATGAGGGAACTATTCGATGTTACATGAGTTGGTGGGCTTTTCTGACCAGTTTGGCGCGTTTAACGTTTTTCGTTACATTACCTTCCGTACGGGCGGGGCCATTATGACGGCGCTCTTGTTTGTGTTTTTGTTTGGGCCAGCTTTAATCAAAAATTTGCGCGTACGTCAGGGAAAAGGCCAACCTATTCGTGAAGATGGTCCTCAACGGCACATTTTAGAAAAACAAGGCACGCCGACTATGGGCGGTTTGATGATTTTGGCGGCGGTTTTTGTTTCTACGGTTTTGTGGGGTAATTTGCGCAATCCTTATGTCTGGGTGATTTTGTTTGTTACGCTGTCTTATGGTCTCATCGGTGGGTATGATGATTATTTGAAAGTTGCTAAACGCACAACGGCTGGGTTTTCTGGACGCATAAGATTAGGGCTTGAGCTGATTGTCGCGGCCATTGCTTGTGCTATTTTTATGTCTTTTGGCAAGGAGCCTTTTTCAACTGCGATTACGGTGCCGTTTTTTAAAGACATTATGATCAATTTTGGATCTGTTTTTTTTATATGTTTTGGGGCTTTAGTGATTGCCGGTGCTGGTAATGCTGTGAATTTAACGGATGGTCTTGATGGCCTGGCGATTGTGCCGGTGATGATTGCGTCTGCTACGTTTGGTGTGATTGCTTATTTGGTTGGGCATGCGACATTTGCTGATTATTTGCAAATTCATTTTGTGCCTGGAACCAGTGAGCTGATGGTTTTATGCGGGGCTCTTGTGGGGTCTGGACTTGGGTTTTTATGGTTTAATGCTCCGCCTGCGATGATATTTATGGGTGACACAGGCTCGCTCGCTTTAGGTGGTGCGCTTGGGGCAATAGCCGTTGCCGTGAAGCACGAGTTGGTGCTTGGTATAGTTGGTGGTTTGTTTGTGCTTGAAGCTGTTTCTGTGATTGTTCAGGTGGCGTCTTTTAAGCTGACGGGTAAGAGGGTGTTTCGAATGGCGCCGCTCCATCATCACTATGAACAAAAGGGGTGGGCTGAGCCGACCATTGTTGTTCGGTTTTGGATCATCGCTGTTGTGTTGGCACTAATTGGTTTGAGTACTTTGAAATTGCGTTAAAGTGATAGAAAATTAGTGAGCGAGTAATGTAAGAGGTAAGACATTACTCGCTTTTTTTGTTTATGTTATATGCGTTTAAATGATTGAAATCTAATTTAGGTGTCGGCGCTATGATCCCCATTTCTGTTTATAAAAATAAAACCGTTGCCTTGTTTGGGCTTGGTATTACCGGCTTAAGTGCTGCGGCGGCTTTAAAAGCAGGCGGTGCAAATGTTGTTGTTTGGGATGAGAACCAAAGTCGGTGTGCTGTTGCATCAGAAGCCGGGTATGATGTTGTTGATCTGAATGAGGCTAACTGGTCTTCATTTGATGCCTTGCTGCTCTCACCAGGTGTTCCTCTCACTCATCCAGAACCTCACTGGACAGTTAAAAAAGCACAAGCTGCGGAACTCCCGATTATTGGGGATACGGAGTTATTCTTTGAAGAATTTTTACATCGTGGTGGACGTGACCGTGTTTTGGTCATTACCGGAACAAATGGGAAATCAACGACCACAGCTTTGACGACTCACATATTAAAAGAAGCCGGTGAAACAGCTGTGATGGGAGGGAATATTGGACTTGGTGTGTTGGACATGCCGGATTTTGCCTCATCAGAAACAGAGGACGGCAAGATTTATGTGCTTGAACTTTCTTCCTACCAGATTGACCTTACCCCCTCCCTTTACCCGACAGCTGCGGGGTTGTTAAATATTTCACCGGATCATATCGACCGGCATGGAACGGTTGAGCATTATGCTGAGGTAAAAGCTAAGATTTTTGACAATTTGGAAGCTGAAAATTTGGCTGTGATTTCTTTTGATGATCTTTATTGCCAACAAATTGCTTTAAGTTTATCCACGAAAAGTGAAGTTCTTTTTGTGAGTTCTACGCCATCAATTGAAAATGGTGTGGTGATTGAAAAAGACAAATTTTCAATTGTTAGCGACACTCAAGTGGTTCGTCAGATTGATTTGAAATCGGCTCAACATTTGCGAGGGAAGCATAATGCCCAAAATGCCGCTTTTGCTTTGTTGTTGGCAATAAAAGTTTCTAGTAATTTTGAAGGGTTAATTAAGGGGTTAGAGACATTTCCCGGGCTTGAACACCGGATGCAACAGATTGCTACTTTGCTTAAACCTTGTGATGCCCAATCCTCAGGCTCGCACAATTTGGATCAGAGGTTGATCTTTATAAATGATAGTAAAGCAACTAATGCTGAGGCGAGTGAGCAAGCGCTAAAAAGCTTTGAAGATATTTATTGGATTGCTGGAGGTGTTGCAAAAGAAGGTGGCATTAATGGTCTCATTTCTCAAATGGGGGCTGTTCGACACACATTTTTAATTGGTGAAGCGGCTGATGAATTTGCTAAAAGTTTAGAGGGGGCCAACATTTCTTATGAGCTCTGTGGTGATATGGAAACGGCGGTGAAAAAAGCTGTTGAGGTGGCTTCTCGCGAAAACGAAAGGGAAGCGGCTATTCTATTATCTCCAGCTGCTGCTAGTTTTGACCAATATGTAAATTTTGAGATACGCGGAGATGCGTTTGTAGAGATTGTTCGCTCGCTAGAAGGTGTTGTCATGAGCGGTGCGCTTAGAGAAACTGAAGAGGCTTAATCATGGTGTTGTCACGATCAGAGCGAAGCCATCTAACTGAGTGGTGGTTTACTGTTGACCGGACTGTGCTTGGGCTTTCATTATTATTGCTGGCATTTGGGATTGTCATGCTACTTTCAGCTAGCCCGCCTGTTGCTATGCGCAAAGACTTACCGCATTTTTTCTTTGTACAAAGGCAACTTGTTTTTGCTGTTTTTGGATCTTTCTTATTACTAGCTGTTTCCTTTCTAAGCCCTTCGAATATTCGTCGTCTTTCACTTGCTCTTTTTGTTTTATCTCTTATTTCTATGATTGGTGTTTTGTTGTTTGGGCCTGAAATTAATGGGGCTCAGCGGTGGATTAGAGTTTCTGGAGTTTCCTTGCAACCGTCTGAGATTTTAAAGCCAGCGTTTATTGTATTAACGGCCTGGGCGTTTTCTGAAGGGGTGAAACGAAGTGATGTACCTGCCAACGGTGTGGCGATTGGGTTTTATGTAATTTCAGCTCTCTTGTTGATTTTACAACCTGATTTTGGGCAAACACTTTTATTGACTGCGACTTGGGTTGGGATGTTCTTCTTGGCTGGCCTTGCTTGGGGCTGGGTGATGTTTTTTCTTGCGGCCGGGGTTGGAGCTTTATTTCTTGGTTATAAATTTTTGCCACATGTGACGGCGCGAATTGATCATTTTCTTGACCCTTCAGGTGAGAATTATCAAATTGCTCGGGCGTTAGAGGCATTCCGGCAGGCGGGTTGGTTTGGGCGCGGCCCTGGCGAGGGCAGTTTGGCTGAGCAATATTTACCGGATGCGCATAATGATTTTATTTTTGCAGCGATTGCTGATGAGTTCGGCGTTCTCGCATGTATATTACTGCTACTTATTTATGCAGGAATAGTGTTTCTCTCACTGATGCGAGCGCGGGAAATGAAAGACCCATTTGTCCGTTTTTCAGTGTCTGGATTGATGCTTTTGTTTGCTTTGCAAACATCGATTAATATGAGTGTGAATTTGGGGCTTATTCCAGCGAAGGGTATGACTTTACCGTTTATTTCTTATGGCGGGACGTCGCTTCTTGGCACAGCCTTGCTCATTGGGATGACGCTTTCTTTGACGCGGCGTCACCCATTGAGTATGGGGCGTTTTTAAATAAGGCTCTAAGTTTTTTGTTTTGGGTTTCAGTTTCTAAGGTTTTTAGTCATGGCGAAAAAAAGAATTTTATTGGCAGCTGGTGGAACGGGGGGGCATTTGTTCCCCGCTTTTGCTTTAACTGAAGAGCTAAAGCGCAGAGATGTGGACGTCCATATTGTAACCGACGAGCGTGTAGATGAGATGGTTGGAAATAGTCCTGCTGATCAAATGCATGTGGTACCATCTGCCACGATGAAGGGGAAGAACCCGATTGCGCTTTTAAAAACGGCGCTCACACTTGGACGCGGGGTACTGGCGGCGCGGGGTTTGCTTAAAAAGATCAAACCAGATTTTGTACTTGGCTTTGGTGGGTATCCTACATTTCCTCCTTTAATTGCTGCAGGGCAATTGGGGATTAAAACCGGATTACATGATCAGAATGCGGTGATGGGCCGGGCGAATAAAATGCTAGCTAATCGTGTTGATGTGATTGCTACGTCTTTTCGTGATGTGAAATATTTACCCGAAAACTGCCAGCATAAAGTGCGGTTAACTGGTAACCCGGTTCGAGATAAGGTTTTGGCCGTTCAAGATGTGCGCTATCCTGAACTTGATTTGCAGCTGTTGGCAGGAGGCGCAAATGACGCAACTGGTGAGGGTAAATTTAGAATTTTGATTTTTGGGGGTAGCCAAGGGGCGCGGTTTTTTTCTGACTTTTTCCCAACAGCTCTTGCTGAGCTTGAAGATGAGGTTCGGGCAAAGCTTTCTGTTGTTCAACAATGCCGTGCGGAAGACCTTGATCGGGTACGCGCTCTTTATCAATATTCAGATATTGATGCGAAATGTGAAGCATTTTTTGATGATTTGCCTCGTGAGATGAGCCAATCTCACTTGGTTATTTCACGATCTGGCGCGTCGACTGTGGCTGAATTGGCAGTTTGTGGCCGTCCTGCCATAATGGTGCCGCTTCCGCATGCGTTGGATAATGACCAGCTTTTAAATGCGAAAATGCTAGAAAAAGCTGGTGCAGGTTGGATTTTAGAGCAAAAAGATATCACAATGACAGGCTTTCATAGGCAATTGCATGAATTCTTGGCTGAGCCTTCACTCTTGCAAAAAGCCGCGAATGCTGCCAAATCGGTGGGAAAAGCGTCAGCTGTTGTGGAATTGGCTGATTTAGTGATTGAATCAGTTTAAGGTCAGATCCCAAGTTTTGTCTTTGGTTATGTTGTTTTAAAGCTTGAGCTTTTTGTTTGCATTTATGGTGCCACCTGACTAAATCTAATGCGTTGGCAAGAAGCGATTGGTGCCAAACAATTACTTTTTTGCACTTTTTAATGTGCCTTTAGTTGCCCACTAGCAACCGGGCTTATTAGTTGCGCTTTAGGTTGCCCACCAGCAACCGCGCTATATTGAGGGATTATTATATGCGACTGCCTTTGGATATTGGCTCTTTACATTTTGTGGGTATGGGGGGCATTGGCATGAGTGCTATTGCCGAGATATTGCTGAGCATGGGATATCAAGTTCAGGGCAGTGACATGAATAGAAATGCCAATGTTGAGCGTTTGGTCTCTAAGGGAGCAAAAGCGTTTGTTGGGCATGAAGCGTCTCATGTAGCAGGGGCATCCGTTGTTGTTGTATCTTCAGCGATTAAACATGATAACCCGGAACTTGTGGCGGCGCGGCGCGCTGGAATTCCGGTTGTTTTACGCGCTGAGATGCTGGCTGAATTGATGCGCCTTAAATCTTCAATTGCTGTTGCAGGCACTCATGGCAAGACGACGACGACATCATTAATTTCTGCGGTACTTTGTGCTGGCACTATTGATCCAACAGTTATAAATGGTGGGATTATTGAAGCCTTTGGCTCTAATGCGCGTATTGGCCAGGGGGATTGGCTTGTTGCGGAAGCAGATGAATCTGATGGGAGTTTTTTAAAACTGCCGGCGCAGGTTGGAATTATTACCAATATAGACCCTGAGCATATGGAGCATTATGGGGACTTTGATGGGGTTAAGGCCGCGTTTAAGCAATTTGCACTGCAAATTCCGTTTTATGGGTTTACGTTAGCTGGTATTGATCATCCGGTTGTTCGGGAATTGGTAGATGACCTTCGTAGTGATGAAAGTTTAACCTCTAAGAAAATTCTAACGTACGGCACTCCTTCAGGCGCGGATATTCGTCTTGTAAATTGTATTCCCGGCTCTGGTGAACTGACGTTTGATTTGGAGTTTTCAGAAAATATGCGAGGTGGGTCCCAGACAGTGACCGGATTTAAGTTGCCGATGCCAGGGCATTATAACGCTTTGAATGCAGCGGTTGCAGTTGCGGTTGCACATGAAATTGGTGTTGAACTTACTGATATTCGTGATGGATTAGCTGGATTTTCTGGCGTGAAACGACGATTTACTCATGTAGGCTCTGTTCAAAACTTTGATTTATATGATGATTATGCTCACCACCCGGTTGAGATTAGTTCTGTTCTTGGGGCTTCAAAATCATCAACGAGCGGGCGTGTGATTGCTATTATGCAGCCTCATAGATATTCACGGTTACAATGTCATTTTGAAGATTTTGAAGCCTGTTTTGATGATGCGGATATTGTGGTTATGGCACCTGTTTTTGCAGCTGGCGAAGATCCGCTTGAAGGATTTGACCATAAGACCTTAGGCGCCGGTGTGGCGGCGCGTGGCAATGATGTTCGTTATGTTCATCACTCGAGTGATTTAGCCCCATTGTTAAGTGAAATAGCTGAACCTGGGGATTTAATCATTGGTTTAGGAGCGGGTAGCATATCTACTTGGATGCATAATTTGCCAAATGAACTAAAAGAGGTTGCTGCTTAATTTTCCAGCGTTTTCAATTCATTTTTCATGTCATGAGTATAATATTCAGTAATTTTATTTCTACCTGGTTGTGATCGTTTTTTTGCGTAAACTTTAAACCGATCACGTTTTAATTTGGAGAGACCAATGGGTTCGGTGGGTTTTGAAGATCATTTAGAGAGCTTTCAAGAGGCAATGCCAGAGTTAAGAGGACGCTTAAAGGCGAACTCACTGATGTCTGAGATTACCTGGTTTAGGGTTGGTGGGCCTGCGCAACTTTTATTCACTCCTGCTGATGAAGCTGACCTAGCTTATTTCATGAAAAACAAACCTGTTGACCTTCCCATAACGATTATAGGGCTTGGCTCTAATTTACTTGTTAGAGATGGTGGTATCCCGGGGATTGTTGTGCGCTTGGGGCGCGGTTTTAACGCGATTGAAGCTTTGGACGACAACCGGATAAAAGTTGGTACAGCTGTTCCTGATATGAAACTTGCTCGTGCTGCTGCTGAACACGGTGTGGCGGGGCTTAGTTTTTATCGTGGGATCCCCGGCTCAATTGGTGGCGCTCTTCGTATGAATGCGGGTGCTCATGGCGGGGAAACTCGTGATTACTTGCAAGAAGCGCGGGCTGTTGATTATGAAGGGAATATTCACACCTTTACTGCTGAGGAAATGGGGCACACTTACAGGAATTGTGCTCTGCCCAATCATTTTATTTTTACTGAAGCAGTGTTTAAAGGCCAGCCTGGTTCGAGGGAAGAAATTGAAAAAGCGAATGCTGAGGTTGTTGCATATCGTGAGGAAAAACAACCTGTTAAAGATAGAACCGGTGGGAGTACATTCAAAAATCCTCCCGGGCATAGCTCCTGGAAGCTGATCGATGAGGCTGGTTTAAGAGGTTTTAAAGTTGGTGGTGCTAAAGTTTCTGAAAAACATTGTAATTTTTTAATCAATGAAGGTGATGCTACGGGAACTGATATTGAAACTCTTGGAGAGACTGTTCGTAAACGCGTTTTTGAAAAGAGTGGCGTAAAATTAGATTGGGAAATTAAACGTTTGGGCGTTGCTGACGTTATGGGAGAGGATTTGGCGCAATGATTGATGAGAAAGCGCAGGTTGCGGTTTTGATGGGTGGCTGGTCTGCTGAGCGGGATGTGAGCCTTTCAAGTGGTAAGGCGTGCGCTGAAGCTCTGAGGGCTGAGGGATTTTCAGTTACTGAAGTTGATGTGCAGAGAAATATTGCGTCTCATCTAGAAGAGTTGAAACCGGATGTTTGTTTTAATGCTTTGCATGGTCCATTTGGTGAAGATGGTTGTATTCAGGGGATTTTAGAGGTTCTGAACATTCCGTATACACATTCAGGTGTTTTGGCCTCTTCAATGGCAATGCATAAAAGAATAGCTAAAGAGATTATTGGAGCGGCTGGCGTTCCTATTGCGAGTGATAAGATTGTGAAACGCGGGGAAGCTGCGCTTGGTCATTTGAAATTGCCGCCTTATGTTTTAAAACCAGTGGCTGATGGCTCGAGCGTTGGTATTTTCATTGTAAAAGACATTGAAACACCTCCGCCTGGAGCTGATATTTTAGCAGCTGGTTCTGAAGATGATGATATGATCATTGAAGAGTTTGTTGATGGGTTAGAACTCACTTGTGGTGTTTTGGGTAATCGGGCCTTGGATGTGACTGAGATTCGTTCTGAAGCTCATGATTTTTATGATTATGATGCTAAATATGCACCAGGTGGCTCTCAACACATACTCCCTGCTGAAATTTCACCAAATATTTACCAATTCATACAGAAATGGACTCTAACGGCACATACTGCACTTGGGTGTAGAGGTGTGAGCCGTGCTGATTTTAGATATGACGAAAAGAAAGATCTTCTTGTCTGTCTTGAAGTGAATACTCAGCCTGGGATGACGGCAACGTCATTACTCCCTGAAATGGCTGAAAAAGCAGGCTGGAGTTTTAATGAGCTTGTGCGCTGGATTTTGGAGGATGCATCTTGCAATCGATGATGAATAGAGGGAAACGGTCTAATTCTGAAGCTGCTGCTTCAGGAAGCCTGCCTTCTATTGGTTGTTATGTGAAAGATGAATTTGCTGAAGAATACCATATTGCGCCGTCTTCGGAACGCTATATACCACAAACGTCCAAAAAGACTTCTTTTGGGCGTTTTTGGTTTGGTTTGACCTTTTTCATGATTATTGGGATTGGTTTGTTTTTTGGTTTTCGCCGTCATATACCTGATGATTTTGCCTTTATAAGTGTTGCCCAGGATTATGGCCAACGGCTTGTTTCCCTTGTTCAATTTCCGATTAAAGAAGTTCATATCGCGGGGCATAAATTTACGAAGGAAAAAGCGATTGTTGAGCGTCTTGGTGATATTTGGGAACAGTCTCTTGTCTCACTAAATACATTTGAAGCGCAGCGTAAAATTGAAAGTCTGCCCTGGATTTTGCGGGCTGATGTTCAACGTGTGTTTCCGCATGGTTTGAATATTTATGTGGAAGAGCGCCAGCCAATTGGTCGTTTTGTTACGCTTTCTGGTACTTATGTATTCGATAAGCTGGGTGTGGTTATTGATAAGGTTAAAGTTGGTTCGCATTTTGAGCTTCCGATTTATGAAGGAAGTGAAGCGCCGAAAGTGGCCAATGAGTTGCGCGAAATTTTGACAAAATTTGATGATCTACAACCTCTTATTGTTCGTTTTCGCAGGGTTGATCAACGTCGTTGGACTTTGATTTTGCATAATGAAATGAAAGTTTTGTTGCCAGAAAACGGCATAGAGGGAGCTTTAAGTCGGTTGCGGGCCTTACAAGCTCAACATAATATTTTAAACCGTGAACTGGCGCATATTGATTTGCGGATTGGGGATCGGATAACTTTGCGGCCGAAAAAAAGCAAAAATATAAAGATTTTTTCGAGAGATGAAGATTTTTCTGTCGGTAAAATGACGGGTAAAGACAAATTATAGTTCGTTCTTGCAAATTGTGAGATAAAGTTTTTCTCTTGAAATTATATTAGAACAGAAAGTTGAAGCACTGTGTTTGGGCGCTCGAAACAAGCCAGCAAAATGGGCTCTACTGTTGCGGTTATAGACCTTGGGACCACTAAATTCACCTGTTTAATTGGTGAATGGGTGGACGGAACTATGCCTGCTCAGCTTTCTGGACCTTTGTCTCCTTATGGGGGCGGGGCATCTCTTTCTCCTGACCTGAATGACGATGAGGGGCAGGCTCAAAGGGATGGTCGGCGCCCACTTGGTTCAGTTTTACGTATAATCGGTTTTGGGCATCAACGGGCCAGAGGCATGAAGGCAGGTGTTCTTATCGACTTGGATGCTGCTGAGAATGCTGTGCGTGATGTTGTGAGCCAGGCTGAGAAGATGGCGGGGCACCGAGTTGAAAATGTAGTTGTTTCAGTTTCATGCGGGCGCCTTCAATCTTTGAATTATACGACGAGTGTTCGATTAAACGGAAATGGAGTTCGCCCTTCTCACATTGATGAAGTGATGGTGGCCGGGCGCGACTATGCGGCAGAAGATGGCCGCGCCGTTCTCCATTTGATGCCGCTAGGTTATACGCTTGATGAAGCGACTGGAGTTATTGATCCGATTAATTTGGTTGGAGACTTGCTGGAACTGGACCTTCATGCTGTTACCGCAGATGTTTCTCCTCTTAAAAATATTGCTCTCTTGCTTGAGCGGTGTCATTTGCGGGCGGCCCGTATTATGGCGACGTCATATGCGAGTGCTCTAGCTGTGGCTGATCCGAGTGAAATTGAGCTTGGGACAACAGTGATTGATATTGGTGGTGGGACAACGAAGTTGGCGCTTTTCGCGAACGGGTATTTTGTTCACTCTGAAGCCATTGCTGTTGGCGGGGATTTAATTTCATTTGAGATCGCCCAGGCTCTCAATTGTCCTTTACAAGAGGCGGAACGCATTAAGGTGCTTTATGGCTCTGCATTTTCCGCTGGGATAAAGCTTGAGGGAACCGATTGGGATAAACCAATTCAATATTCTATCGTTGGTGAGGGGCAAGTTACGGAAGGGCAGATTAGTGCCGCGCAATTGGCTGATATTATCAGGCCGAAAGTGCAGCATATTCTTTCTCTTGTAATGGATCGCCTTAATAATAGCGGTTTTGGAGGGCATTCTGGTCAAAGATTGATTCTTACTGGCGGTGGTAGTCAATTGAACGGTCTTGCTGAGTTTGCGTCTGAGATTTTTTCGAAACCCGTTCGTTTAGGTGCACCGCCTGCTTTAAATGGATTGCCTTCAGAAATGTTAGGTGGTGCATTTTCTAGCTCTATTGGGCTGTTTGAAGCTTTGCAGCGGTATGATTTGGCGGATGAATTTACTATGAAAGTGGCCAGAGGGCAGCATCAGGGTGGATATTGGTCTCGAATGGGAACGTGGCTGAAAGATAGTTTTTGATATATGAAAATTGATTTTGGCATTTAATGGGCCGAATCAGTTATTGTAGTGATGTGCTTCCTTATGAAGCGGGGAAACAAATGAGTTCAAATGTCCATAATTTTCAAGAATTACGCCCACGCATAATTGTGATGGGTGTTGGTGGTGCTGGTGGCAATGCGGTTAATAATATGATCGCATCTGGGCTGCATGGCGTGGAGTTTGTTGCGGCAAACACTGACGCTCAAGCGCTTTCCACTTCTGGTGCTGATGTTCGCTTGCAGTTGGGGGTTAACCTGACTGAAGGGCTTGGTGCTGGCTCGAACCCAGAAATTGGGGAAGGGGCTGCTGAAGAAGTTATGGAAGAAATGAAAGAGCTTCTCTCTGAGGCTCATATGGTTTTTATCGCCTGTGGCATGGGCGGTGGCACAGGGACAGGAGCTGCACCGGTTATTGCTCGGATTGCGCAAGAACTTGGGGTTCTTACTGTTGCAGTTGTAACCAAACCTTTCCAATTTGAAGGTCAGCGTAGAATGCGTATTGCTGAATCTGGTATTGAGCAGCTTCGCCAATATGTTGACACGATGATTGTTATTCCCAATCAAAATTTATTCCGTTTGGCAAATGAACAAACGACTTTTTCAGACTCGTTCTGTCTGGCTGATTCTGTTTTGAATTCTGGTGTTGCTTGTGTCACCGATCTCATCATGAAAGAAGGATTGATCAATCTTGATTTTGCTGATGTGAAAACCGTGATAACTGAAATGGGCGCTGCTGTTATGGGAACGGGTGTTGCGCATGGTGAAGGTAGAGCTCGTAAGGCAGCTGAAGAAGCTATCTCCAATCCTTTGATTGATGATATATCGTTAGCCGGCGCGAAAGGATTGCTCATTTCTATTTCAGGTGGTCAGGATATGACCTTGTTTGAAGTGGATGAAGTGGCTAGCCGGATCAGGCAAGAAGTTGACCAGAACGCGAATATCATTGTTGGTGCGACTTTTGATGAGCAATTAGAGGGCTATTTACGAGTTTCCCTCGTTGCATCGGGGCTTAATCGCGGCCATCCAGAATCTATGCATCAAGAAGCTGACCGTAGGCGCATGGAAATTGATGCTGAAATAGAACAAAATACACTTGGTTTAAACGAACGTTTGCAGACACTTGATGCCGTTTCTGAACAACCAGCTGCTCTAAACGCTGGCCAGGGTGGTCGGCAAGGTGATCCGTCATTACATAATTCAACTGGACGTTTGCGGCCTCAACCTCCTGTAGGGACTGTTGGACAAAAGGGTGATCGACCTTTACCTCAAGGGCAAGATGTAGGAGCAAATGGTGGGAGAGGTAATGTTCAGATTGTGAATAAACCGCCTCGTTTTATGTCACCGGATGATGAAGCTGGTTATACACCTCCTGCAACACCAGGTACGAATAACCCAATGACGGGACGTGAATTTGTTGCAGGTGCCCCGCAGAGTGTTAATCGCTCTATGCGCCGGATGCCAAGTATGGAAGATTTGCCAATAACCGGGCAGAATCAATTGCGAGCTTATAAAGCGCCAGAGGGGCAATTTAAAGAAGCTGAGCCTAAAAAAAAGGGCGGCTTTTTTAGTCGCTTAACAGGACGGGGCCGTAAGCAAGAAGCAGAAACAGTGAACCCAGTTCAAGATCAACATCGTAATGATGGTGCATTTGGCGCACCTCAAAGGCCCGATGATGGGCGACTTGATGCTGATCGACTGAATACTGGCCGAACTGAGCAGCCACCTGGTCAACCTATGATAGATGTTGCCTCTAATGAACCGTATCAGGATCGTATGGGGCAAAATCAAGCGCCGTATGATGGTCAACGTGGTCCATCTCATGATCCTAGATATCAAGAAAAAGAATTTGCAGATCCTTCATCTCAAGAAATGCCTTCTCGAGAGGTTTCTTCAAGAGGGGTTGGCGCTCAGGATAAATCAGAGACTGTTCAAACAGGACATGATCAAACAAGACAAGGTCAAAGAGGGCAAGACGAAGGTCATTTACAAAATGCTCAATCTGTTGGCCGACCGCCTCAGCGACAGGTCAAAAGTGAGACTTCTAAGGGGGCAGCTTTACCAGAACGACCTATAGAAAGTTCGCAAGGTGAGTATGATTTAAGAATGGAAGAGCATTATAAAATGCATCCTTCTACGGCGTCTGAAACGACCGCTGCTGACCCTGCTTTGAAAGGTCACTCTCAGGTGCAAGGTCAATCACAAATCCAGGAAGAATGGGCTCCTTCTCGCCCTGAAACACCTGCTGAACGTTATCCGACTTTAGAGTTGAATAAATCTGGACTTGGGTCTTTACCTTTGGATGAAGAAGAATCGATTGCTGATATCCCTCCTTTTTTAAAAGAGAAGCGTAAGGGCTAATTTTTCATCATACGGCTATTTTTTTGTCATAAGCGGGGATTTTATCTCCGCTTTTTTTTGAGGTTTTTTTGCGAATCAAACCGTTCGGATGGATTTTTGTTTCAGAAATGTGATCTAAAGGGTGGTTTTTTGAAAGTTTTTCAGGTTGATTTTCCTGTTTTGTGTATATTTTTCATATGTTTAAGGAGTTGGTAACAGACTGTAAGAAACCGTGATTTGTGTGATCGTAATTCTCTATAGTAAGGTTTCTTTAATGATAGCCATAGGCTTGATTGTTCTGGATTAAGATTACAGATTATTTTTTAATCGTGTTGTTTTCTAAATTTAGGATTAGTTGTTTGTAACTCTCTAAATGAGTTTGTGTCTTATTTTAAGATCGGGTTTGTTAAGATCAGCTTTAACTTATGAAACGTAGATTTTTAAGTTGGCTTTATAAGACTAAAATTAGTTTTTGATTGGACTGTTTTGATCAAAAACTAATGATGACAAGCTTTAGATACAGTTTTTGAAATTTAATTTGATTGTTTTCATTTTTGGTTTCGTAAGATTGTAACTTTGAGAGATTATGAAGCTCAGGACCGTGATAAAAATGCTGTGATAAAATAAAGCATTGGTTCTTTTGGTTTCATAAAGCTGGTTGAATAAGAAACTTTAATTTAGTTTTTTATTGAATTTGGAAAATTGATGTTCAAAGTGATGTGTGGGCATTAATTATTAAAATTGAAGAATTTTAATCCAAATTATAACCAGGTTATTTAACAGCCGTCAGGTTTATGGATGGGGGGCTCCGAATTGCTAGTTGAACTTGAGACTTTTAGTTAAGATTTTAAGGTTCCAAAGCGTTCTGGATGTCTAGATAAGACAGGGTAATTTAGAGGGTATACTCTCATGGGTAATTCATATGTTGGAGCGAAACAAACCACGCTCAGTCAATCTGTAGTTATGACTGGTGTTGGTGTTCATTCAGGGGCTCCAGTTTCTATCACTCTTCATCCGGCAGATGCAGATAGCGGAATTAACTTCTTAGTTTCGAAAGACGGCAAAGACGTCGAAATTCAAGCTCATTGCGATTTCATTAAAAATTTAACTCTCTGTACAATTCTTGGCTCTGAATGCGGTGCTGTTGTTGCAACCGTTGAGCATCTTATGTCTGCGCTTCGCGGGCTTTCAATTGATAATGTTTTGGTTGAAATTGATAATGGTGAAGTGCCAATTATGGATGGCAGTGCGATGCCATTTGTGCGCGCTATTGAAGAGGTTGGCTTGAAGGACCTTGATGCGCCGCGCAGCTTTATAAAAGTTTTAAAACCAATTCGGGTTGAAGAAAATGGTTGTTGGGGTGAGTTATTGCCTTACAACGGCTTTAGACTTGACGTTGAAATCGATTTTGAAACACCAGTTATTGGTCGTCAGAGGTTTAACTCTGATTTGAACCCTGGTGTGTTTCGTGAAGAATTAGCCAGAGCTAGAACCTTTGGTTTTATGGAACAGGTTGAAGGTCTTTGGGCTGCTGGGCGTGCTCTTGGTGCTTCTTTGGAAAATACTGTTGCTATTGATAAAGATAAAGTTTTAAACCGCGAAGGTTTGCGCTGGGATGATGAATTTGTTCGTCATAAAGCTCTTGATGCAGTTGGCGATTTGGCATTAGCTGGCTCTCCTTTGCTTTGTTCTTATAAATCATATCGTGGTGGTCATGCTTTGAATGCAAAAGCGATTTCGACCCTTTTAGCTGATAAGGACGCTTGGACTAAGGTTTCTGTACCTGCTGTGCCTGCTCATGTTATTGAGCATCATAGTGACGGCCATGTGGGTGACGGACAAGGTGCTGCGGTTCTTTCGGCTGCTAATTTTGCTGCAGATCGGAATTAATCTGGTGTTTTTCACATCTTTTTGATGATCGTATCATTGATTTTGTTCATTTTTAAAGGCAAGTACAGTTCTGTGCTTGTCTTTTTTGTATTAAAATATGCCTGCTCTTTTGTGGCTTTCTTTGTTTTCATATGGCTTGCAAGGTATTCGTGCTAGTAACGAAAATAATCAAACAAGATGTCCAAATGACTATTTTAAATCAAGAAAAATACTGTAAATTTTGGTAAATAAGACACTGAAGTTAAGTAATTTTTTATATTTTTTTCTAGTTCTGTGCATTTGCGTTAAAAAGACGTATAATTGAGCATAGAATCTCCACATTCATAGCTTCTTTTGAGAAGCTGTTGTTGGGAATTCTTGATTGCGCTTTAGTTGTACTTTTTAGTGTGCCTTCAGTTGCCCACTAGCAACCGGCATAAAGCAGCCGTGGTTTTATAGTTGCGCTTCAGATGCCATTTCTTTGCTTAAGATGCCCACACAGCATCCGCGAGGGAGCATCCGCGCTGTTAGTTGTACCGAATATTAGTTTGGGATTTAGCTGACGGGAATATTTTATGAGGCTTTTGACGATAAGTCTGTTATTGATCGGTCTTTTGGTCCTTTGCCTGTTTATATTTGGTTTTTCTCTTTTCCTTTAGGGGGATTTTTATGTTGACGCTAAAGCGACTTGCTTTTGTTACAGTCATTTTATTTACTGCTGTTTTGGGAGGTTGTTCATCATCTCCTTTAGCAGATGTCGGTTCTTCCGTTAGTTCTTTAGGGGGCTGGTTTGGCGGCAAGAATAAAGAATATCTGGATGCTGAAAAAGTTGAGCCAGCTGAAAAGCTTTATAGTGAAGCGGATCAGCTTCTCACTTCAGGCAGTTTCGAGAACGCTGCTAAGAAATTTGAAGATGTTGATCGTCTTCATCCTTATTCTCCTTTAGCGCGCCGCTCTATTGTGATGGCAGCGTATTCTAACTATAAAGGTGGTAAATATCCTGAAGCGATTGCTGGTGGTAAACGTTATGTAGCGTTGCATCCAGGCACGAAAGAATCTGCTTTAGCGCAACATGTGATTTCAATGTCTTATTTTGATCAAATTGCAGACCCAAAGCGTGATCAAAAACGGACGAAAGATGCGCTTAAGTCTCTCGAGACATTGGTGCGCCGCTACCCTAATAGTCGTTATTCGAAAGATGCGCGAAATCGGATCCGTGTTGCGAAAGATGTTTTGGCTGCTGCTGACATGAATGTTGGTCGTTATTATTTGAACCGTAAAAATTATTTGGCTGCGATTAACCGTTTTAAATCTGTGATTAAGAACTATCAAACCACTCGGCATGTGGAAGAAGCTTTAGCTCGGATTGCTGAGGCGTATATGGCGCTTGGTATTGCTTCTGAGGCTCAAACGGCCGGTGCTATTCTTGGGCATAACTTCCCGAATTCACCATGGTATAAAGATACATATGCCTTGCTAAAATCAGGTGGATTGGCGCCGCGTAATAATTCGGGGTCTTGGATCTCAAAAACGTGGAAAAACACTTTAAATGCAGCGAAGAAACTGAACCCTATTTAGGTGGGTTTTTAGCAGTTGATTTTTTAAATTTAGCCTCGTGGAATTATAAATTCCATGAGGTTTTTTATTGTGAAATGCTATGGGGCAAATTTTCTGTTTATTATAATCTGTTTTATGTCCTGTAGTTCTGCAGCTCTTGCTGATTTTTTTAAAGCTGTTATCCATTTAGAGTGTTTAATTTATAAATGGGTCTGTTGCCTCAATGAGTGATACTTCAAACATAGATATTAAAAGCCTTGATGAAGAACAGGCCTTGTCCGAGCTGAAACGCCTGGCCTTAGAGATCTCTCGCCATGATCAACTTTATTATCAAAATGATGATCCTGAAATTTCTGATGCTGACTATGATGCGCTGCGCAAACGAAATTTGGCAATAGAAGAAAAATTCCCAAAATTAGTTTTAGAGACGAGCCCGAGTAAAAGAGTTGGGGCAGCGCCACTTGAGGGGTTTGAAAAGGCCGCACATGCTGTGCCGATGCTATCACTTGGTAATGCATTTGATAGAGATGATGTGAACGATTTCGTCAACCGCGTACGTCGGTTTTTAAGCCTTGATGATGAGGCTCTTCTTTCTATTGTGGCTGAGCCGAAGATTGATGGGCTCTCTATTTCATTGACTTATTCAAAGGGAGAGTTGGTACGGGCGGCGACGCGCGGCGATGGTCGTGTTGGTGAAGATGTTACTCATAACATTCTGACTATTAATGAAATACCGAAACGGATTAAAGGAGATGGGCTTCCTGATTTATTTGATATCCGCGGTGAAGTTTACATGGCGCATGATGATTTTAAGGCTTTAAATGCGGCACAAGAAAAAGAGGGACAGAAGGTTTTTGCTAACCCTCGAAATGCTGCTGCTGGATCTTTGAGGCAATTAGATAGCTCAATCACAGAAAAACGAACACTAAAGTTTTTTGCTTATAGTTTAGGGGATGCTCAGGTTTTAGGTGTGAAACATCACTCTGATGTTTTAACTCAGTTTGAGCAATGGGGTTTTCCGGTTAATCCATTGACGAAAATCTGTTGTTCGGTTGATGAGTTGATTGAACGGTATGAGCATATAGCACTTAATCGTTCTGAGCTTGGGTATGATATTGATGGTGTTGTTTACAAGGTTGATGACCTTGGTCTTCAGGAGCGACTAGGATTTGTCTCTCGTGCCCCTCGCTGGGCGATTGCTCATAAGTTTGAAGCTGAAAAAGCCGTGACGCAATTAGAGGCGATTGAAATTCAAGTTGGCCGAACAGGGGCGCTAACCCCTGTTGCTAAATTGGTGCCGGTGACTGTTGGCGGCGTCGTTGTCTCAAATGCGTCTCTTCATAATGAGGATGAGATTGCGCGCAAAGATGTGCGGGTCGGAGATTTTGTTGTTGTACAGCGGGCGGGGGATGTTATTCCGCAGATCGTGGAAGTTGTGCTTGATAAACGACTAGAGAGCAGTGAGCTCTATAGTTTGCCTGATGTTTGTCCGGCATGTGGTTCACCAGCTGAGCGCGCAATCGATCCGAAAACTACGCGACAAGATGTGGTGCGGCGCTGTACGGGTGGGTTTATTTGTCCAGCGCAAGCCCAGGAGCGCTTGAAGCATTTTGTTTCTCGTAACGCATTTGATATTGAGGGATTTGGCGAAAAACAAGTTGAATTGTTTCATGGCCTTGAGTGGGTAAAAACGCCGGCTGATATTTTCTCGTTGGAAGCTAAGGATGAAGACCGTTTAACGTCCTTGAAAAATATGGATGGCTGGGGAGAAAAGTCTGTTTCGAAACTTTGGGATGCTATTAATGAACGCCGAACGATTGATCTTGACCGTTTTATTTTTGCTCTTGGTATCCGGCATGTGGGGGCGACAACGGCAAGGGATCTAGCGCGTCATTATGGTGAGGCAGATAAGTGGCTTCAAGCTATGATAAGTGCCGGTGATGAAGGAAGTGCTGCTTTTGAGGAATTGCAGAACATTGATGGGATTGGCGGTGTTGTGGCTTCTTCTCTTACTCATTATTTTGCTGAAAAGAGAAACTTGGAGCAAGTTTATGCTTTGCTTGAGGTTGTCACAGCTGAGCCTGTTGAGTTTGAAGAAGTTGCTTCTTCTGTAACAGGGCAAACGGTTGTGTTTACTGGCAAGCTTGAATTGATGAGCCGGGCTGAGGCGAAGGCGCAGGCTGAACGGCTGGGCGCTAAAGTTGCGGGATCTGTTTCGGCTAAGACAAATATATTGGTGGCAGGCCCTGGTGCTGGCTCTAAGCTGAAAAAGGCTGAAGAGCTTGGTGTAAAAGTTTTAACTGAGCAAGAATGGCTAGATTTGGTTGGCTAGTTTTTGTTTTTAGAGCCATTCGGGTTTTGGTGTGTCTAAGCCGATTAGAGTTTTTAGCGGTTTGTTTCTAATCGGTGGAATTGAGAATACTAGGGGTGCTAAATATTTGATTGCGAACATTAGGCCGATACCTGGGGATGTGATGTTTTCTGTTTGTTGTCTGGTGAAGTTTAAGATTTTTTCACCAACTGGGTGACGTAATTTTGTGTATCGTTCCGTTTGATTTCTCTTGATTAAATAGGCCAGAGTTGCGGCATCTTCTATTCCCATATTCATTCCCCGTCCGCCTGCTGGTGAGTGAATGTGGGCGGCGTCACCTGCAAGATAGGCATTTCCTTTTTGATAAGTTGCGACCTGGCGGTAACTTATTTTGAAGTCAGATTGCCAGGTGGATTTTGAAATTTTCATACCACTTGGTAAATTATTTAAAATATCTGGTTTTGAAGAAACTAAACGTCCTTTTCCTTCACCGAATGGAAAAAAGGCTATGGGGCCTTCCTTTGTAAAAGTTATGACTGCATTGTTAAAAGGGTAGGGCCATTCACTGATTTCTACATCGGCTAAGCTCCAGATATCTGGATTGCTTTCACCGCCGAATGAGAAACCCAGTTCTTTACGTACTGTTGAATGGGCACCATCTGCTCCGATTAAGTTTTTAGTGATGATGGTTTTTTGTTCATTATTGGTTGTGAGATTGCATTTAAAAAGATTATCCAAATGGGTTATGGAGTTAAGTGATGTATACCAATCTATAGTTTGAGTTTGCTCTTTTAATGTTTCTATTAAAATGGTTTCTGTTTGAGATTGAGGGAGTACGAGCAGGTAGTTAAATTTGTGTGGGCTTTGGGTAATATCGACATTTAATAAGGTTTGTTGTTGATTTCTAACTGTGATTTTTTCAACTTTATTGCCGGCCTTAATTAATTTCTCTGTGACACCAGCTGGTTCTAGAATTTCGAGAGTGCGTGCGTTAATAGCTAGAGCCCGGCTTTCTGGGGTAGGCTCACCATCATTATCGATGATTTTAAAGGGGATGCCGCGGCGGTTCAGTTCAATAGCTGCTGTTAGGCCAACAGGGCCAGCGCCGATAATAAGATTTTCAACTGGTTTTTCAGACATTTAAAATTCCTTTGATTAAAGGAAACTATTTTGTCTACTGTATTATTCTGGCTTTATTGTGCTTGTGGTGGATTAATCTCCACCGTCTCCTGTAAACCCGACACCGTCAGTAAAATCAGAACTATCCGCTCCATATGTCATGGTTTCTGATGTTGTAAAAGAGTTATCTCCAGAAAAGCACAGATTTCCTATTTCAGTTCGGATACCCTCATAGCTGCATTGTTCCCCCATCTCTTGGTGAAGTTTATCAAAAGCATCTTTTTCCATATACATAGCATAACCAACGCAAATATGACTGATCGATAAATTAGCATTTGAAGCAGCTGTTTTGATTTGCCCAGGACTGTAATAATTAGATCTTCCGTAATTTTTCTTTAATGTCGGTCCCAGTTTCTTAGCGTACTTCTTTATTGCTCTTCTACGCTTTAAGTTTGAAAAACAATTTGCCATTAAATTAAATACCATATCTCAAATAACCTATGCTTCTTTATTCTGGCTTTATTGTGCTTGTTGCTGTTTTTAACCACGCTTTCACAGGCCCTTTTAGTTCTGGTGATAGAGTTTTGTATACGGCTTTGTGGTAGTTGTTCAGCCATTTGAGTTCATGTTTGCTGAGCAATTTACAGTCAATTAAATGACGATCAAAAGGTGCCAGGGTTAAGGTTTCAAACTGCATCATTGGCTGTTCGCCGCCCGTGATGTCTTCTGGTTCTTTGACTAGGATAAGATTTTCTAATCTGATGCCGTACGCGCCTTCGCGATAATATCCTGGTTCGTTTGAGAGGATCATTCCTGGCTCTAGTGGGACTGTGGCTCTTCTTGAGATGCCTTGGGGCCCTTCATGAACTGATAAGAAACTCCCAACGCCGTGACCAGTGCCGTGAGCAAAATCCAGGCCTGCTTGCCAAAGAGGGGCTCTTACTAAAGGGTCGAGGTCGCAGCCTCTTGTTCCTTTCGGAAAATAGGCGGTTGCTAAATTAATGTGAGCTTTCAGTACGAGTGTGTAGTGTCGGCGCATTGGTCCGGTTGGTTTGGTTGTTGGGGCATCTATAGCAATGGTGCGGGTGATGTCTGTGGTGCCGTCTTGATATTGAGCCCCTGAATCTACCAGATATAAATCACCCATATTTAGCCGGCGATTGCTTCGTTCACTCACTCTATAATGAACGATGGCGCCATTTGGGCCTGCGCCTGAGATGGTCTCGAAGCTGATATCTTTTAGTGCGCGTGTTTCGATGCGGAAATTCTCTAAGGCTTTGGCGCTGCTGATTTCGTCGAGTTCTTTATTTGTTGAATTTTCTGAAACCCAATGAAGGAATTTTGTGACGGCGATACCATCTCGAATATGGGCCTGGCGACTACCTTCAATTTCAGCTTTGTTTTTCTTGGCCTTTGGCAAAGAGCAAGGATCCTCGCCCCTGATGATTTCAGCTCTTGCTGAACGAAGGGTTTGATAAATGGCACTGTTTGTTCTTGTTGGGTCTATCAGTACTTTTTTAAACTTAGAGCCTAAAACTTTTAAGCGATCTTCAAATTGTTCTGGTGGGAGTAGTTTCGCGTTTGCGCAGATTAGCTCAGATGACCTTGTGTTGAGGCGATCTGCTTTTAAGAAAAGTTCTGGTTTTGCTCTGGTATGGATGATCGCATTTGCCAGCATGATCGGTGTATGACTTATGTCGCTACCGCGAATATTAAATAGCCAGCAAATTGATTCAGGCGCTGTGATGACAAAAGCTTCGCACTGTTTTTCTTTTAGCTTTTCTTGAATAAGCTCTATTTTTTCAGATGGATCCTGGCCAGCATATTTTTTTGGATGCGAGATAACTGGGTTTTCAGGGATATTTGGTTGATCTTGCCAGATTTCATCAACGGGGTTTTTGTTTACAGAAATAAGTTTGGCACCAGCTTGTTCTGCCACTTCGAGAAATGTTTCATAAGATTTGACGCTATGTAGTGTTGGGTCAATGGCGATTGTTTGTCCGCGTTTGAGTTTTTCACCAAGCCATTGAGAAGGGAGTTGATCTGTTATTGAAACTGGTGTGATTAGGTTTAGGTCAACTTCACTTTGGACTTGAAGGGTATATCTACCATCTATGAAAATAGCGGCTTTGTTTTGCATAATAATGGCTTGACCGGCAGAGCCTGAAAAGCCAGTGAGCCACAAAAGGCGTTCATCATGTGGTGCAACATATTCGTTCAAGTGTTTGTCACTACGAGGAAGGATGAAGCCGTCAATTTTTTGTTTTTTCAGAACATCTCTTAAAGCTTTGATGCGTTCTGCACAATGTTTTGGTCCGCCGCGA
The DNA here is from genome assembly GCA_021604645.1 of Methyloligella sp. GTDB lineage: Bacteria > Pseudomonadota > Alphaproteobacteria > Rhizobiales > HXMU1428-3 > HXMU1428-3. The sequence continues at coordinate 68,869 of BQJJ01000013.1, read as the reverse complement.
TTTTCATATGATTGGAACATCTATTTCTCTCTTTATTTCTCTCGCGGCTATTACTTTTTAGTGGCGCTTCGATTGCCCACAAGCAACCGCGCTGCTTACTCAGCAGGCCCTCCGAGGGGCGGCGCAACGCGCCGGGCTGCGCTGGCGCTTCGCCATGTCCCTCAACCCGAAAAGGGTTGAGCTCCTTCTTCGTAAGGTTAGACTTTTTGCCGTTTTTTTAAGTTACTTACTGTTAGTTGATTTTTTAATAAAAAGACACAGTTACAAGATAAAACACATTATCCATTTTTGTGGAACAGGCTTGTTGTCCATTCCCCGATTAAATCTGTTTTTAAATGTGTCAGCCCTTCAGCAACGTAAGCCTCAATTACATCATCTGACTGGACATCCAGGATGCCTGATAAGAGTAGTGTTCCATCTGGTGCAACAGCGTTTGTTATATCTGGTGCCATTGAAATGAGAGGTTTGGCTAAGATGTTTGCAATGAGAAGTTCAAAGGGGGCTGTTTCCTCGATGGTTTTATCATTGAGAGCGTCGCCACAAATGTGGGTGATTTTTGCGTTATTCGAATTTTCCGGACGGTTTAGATCATCGTTTGTTTTGGCGACTTGTACAGACACGGGGTCGATGTCACTTGCAATGATTGTTGCCCCCTTGAAGACCATTGAAGCGGCGATGGCTAGTATGCCTGAACCTGCACCAAGGTCGAGAATGTTTTTAGGTTTGTGAGTTTCACTTAATTCGCTAATCGCTTTGAGGCAGCCTTCTGTTGTGCCGTGATGGGCAGTGCCAAAGGCCTGTGCGGCATCGATAAGGATAGAATAGGGTTCATTTTCCGCTTTGTCACTGTCATGACTGCCATGGATGAAAAAACGGCCTGCTCTGACGGGTTTCAAGCCTTTTTGAACATGAGAGACCCAATCAATATTTTCTACCTTTGAGATTTCTAGCTCATAACTCTCTGGTGAGGTATTTAGGCTGTTTGAGATTTGTTTTGTAATAGCGTCATTATTTGGCTTAATTTCATAATGGGCTGTTGTGATCCAATTTTTATTTGGGTCTCTAAAATGACTGACGGATAGTGGTTCTGGAACAAGGTTTTCTAATAGATCTGCTATTTCAGCATTAATTGTTTTATCAGCGCGGATGGTGAGTTGATAAAGTTGTGTCTCTGTCATTTGGGCTCTTTAATTCATCTCGGCCAAAATTTCTGGAAGAACTCTTTATTTGAAAAGTTTCATATAGATGAATTTTACGAGATTAGCTTTGTGTTTCACTGTTAAGAACGCCGCGCCATAATCTCTTTAGTTGAGTTACAGCGCGCTCTGGTGGTAACACCTTATAGCTGCCATCGGCTTTCTTTTCAACCAATCCATCTCGAACTAAACGTGAGAAGCCATCTTCAAGGTCAAAGCTGATATCAACGCCGAATTCTCTTTGTAAGAACGTCTCAATGTCAGCTTTTGCTGTGCTCAGGTTTGTGCCCTGGTCTTTATTTCTCACCAGATAATTATAAAGCAGCAGCTCTTCTTTGATGTCTTCTTCTTCTGCTCGATCAACCAGCAAAGTGAGCACACCGCGGTTGTTGGCAAGGTTATGGAAATATAAGTTTTGCGCAAGCGTCATCATATATTCATTGCGCTGGTGGAAGATTTTGGTGACTTGGCGCACAAGGAGGCCAATGATGCCGGCAAGAGAGGTTAGCAGGAGAATAGGGTTTAAAGCCGCAGCTGTTAATCCGAGGATTAATTTTGGAATGGCTGTTGCTAAGCCAGCGATGGTGCCGCCGCCTGCTGTGAGACCGATTTTTAATTTATCGAGTAGTTTGAATTCGACTTTAGTATTTGGGAACATCATCTCCAGGTCATCTTGAGGGATGTTTTTAAATAGCTTTAAATAGATATTATCGCTGGTAACACCATCCGGCATCATCTTGCGATTTTTCTTTACCAGTTTGGCTGCTTTTTTGTGCGTGAGTTCTTCCCTCAGCATGAGGTGATTGATCATCTCTTCTTCAGGCTTTAATTTTAAAGCAATGAAGAGGCGTTGGAAAATTGGTGTCTCGACGCCTTTCTTTTTAAGGTAGGCCCATTTCCAGTCGCGATATTCGACAATTTTGGTGCCTGCACCTCTGAAGTAAATCACCACATCATCAAAGGCATCCAGGTCAACATGGAGACGCAAGCCATAGGGGCTGTCTGATGTGAGAAGAAGGTCCAGATCTTTTTGGGTTACTTTTTCATAATTGGCAGACTCAAGTAAATCGCCTAAATGCTCCATTAGGTTATGGCGCATTTTTAGAAGCTGGATTGGTGTGAACTCAAGAGATCTGACAGTGTCTCTATCCGGGCTGAAAGTTAGGTATGAACTTTTTAAAGCGGAAAGGCGTGAGCGATAAGATTGGTGGCGCCACGCGTCCAGATGGTCCATGAATGTTATGGCGTCATTATGCTCACCTTCGGCCCAGACTTCTGGTCTTTTTAGATATTCTAATATTGCTTGCCGAGAGACGGGGATGAAACGCTCTTTTTCAGGGCCATCAATGGCAGTGAGGCCTTCTTTGACGATTTTTTTAGGGGCTTTACGCTCTGTGCGTTCTTTATTGCGGGCATCTGCACTAGACGGGCGAAAGAGGTTATAAAAGCGTTTAAAACCTTTTACCTTCTGCTCTTGATGTGCCGACGGGTGCTCTGTCCCTAAAGCTACGTCCCCATTACTCATTACTCTACTCCGCTTAATTCTAGCTCTTTTAGCTGCGCTTCAGTTGCCTTTTTTAACGGGCCTTCAGGTTTCCCACCAGAAACCGGCCCTAAGCGCCCACGCTGTATTATTGAAGTTATAATCTAACTATATTGCTGAATTTGTTGAAAATATAGCGAAAAACGCACAACAAACATTACATAATCCGACTGAAAATTAAGTCCTGTTTATAACTTTTTGGAGGAACCAGTGCAAATAATCTAAGAGGGGATAGGGTTAATTTGAGGAATAAAGGGAAGATAGTGGCATTTTTGTTAGTTTTTTTCTCACGGCTATTCCATGAGCTGAAGCTCATGGGCCTCCGAGGTGCGGCGCAACGCGCCGGGCTTCGCGAAGCGCTGCGCCATGTCCCTCAGCCCGAAGTGCTCTGAGCTCCTTCTTCGTGAGGAAGGTCTCAGTGGGAATTAATTTTATTTGACTTCTTAGTATAAGGCTGTCTTGTTTGTAGCTATAAATAAATTATTGTGAACAAGTTCTATTTGTTCCATATAGACTGTACGCTCGTTTAAAGACGACGTTTTTATAAATGACTAATGATAAAATAGTTTCGCAAACCCGCGGACTTAATGATGAGGGTATAGTCGAAAAGGCTTGTGGACCTTATCACTACTTTCTTCTTTTACGATATGATGAATGGTCCCTTCAAAAGTCGGAGATTGGAAAGTCGAATAATCTTACCTCTGAATTTTTTGCTCAAATTAATCGTAGTGGCCCAATCCAATTTGAACAATACGTGAAAATCAGTGACGATATATTGCCTATGTTGAATGACTATCTACCATGGGTAAATAGTTTAACACCGCCTTATCGCGCCTTACCGCCTAAACCGTCTGAAGGTCTTCATTGGTGGGGGGGGACGATTATTGACGCTAAGGGAGCTGAAACACTTGGCACTATTTTTGGTGCGTGGGCCATGCTACTGGAAGCTGGTCCAGACCCGCTGGAGTTGCGGACACCTTGGTATAAATGTGAGGTAGATGAACATGGTGAAGATGTTGAGAAAACAGAAAAACAGGTCATAATTTCCGCTCCTAAAACAACACTGATAGAAACATTTCGTACTATCGAGAAATATGCACAGCAGGTAAAGGAAGCTCCAAACGAGTACTACATAATGCATTTTGGTATTTAGAGTGGTTCTTTGGTTTTATGTTTTCATTATGTAGATTGAAACCGCTCTCAATGTTGTTCTTCAGCAACGATGAAATCATGTTAACACCTATATTTATGAATTGCTTGACTATTGCAGTATTGGTTGGCAAGTTTTCTGTATGTTTTATTGGGGGAATTGTATGTTGTATCGTATTATATTTGTACTTCTTGTTACTGTTTTTGGTCTTGCTGGTTGTTTGACAACAAAACAGCCATCAGCGGAGGTGATTGCTAAATTACAAGGTGGTAGAACCACAGTTGTTGTTTATGGGTTTTGTGTTCCTATGGATCACCTTATTAAGACGACTATGAATCGCGTAACGATGACATATGTTGTTAATGGTAAAAAAATAGGTACGATGCAGACCTGTAGCTACAAGACTTTTAACGTTCCATCCGGATACTGGTCATCTCGTTTTTCAAGCGGTTTCTTATCAGGGCATGGCGGTGGTCATTTATCTGATATGGCGTTTAAGCCCGGACATACTCTGTATATTTATATGAAACCGTCAGGATTTGGGCAATTTGAAGGTAGATTAGTGAGCAAAGCTCAGGCTGATAAAGGTATTGCTGAAATTAAAAAAATTGGTCAGCTATTTTAAAGCCTCTGCCATAATTAATATCACTTCTTTATATCAATGACGTTCGACAAAGCTGGCCTTCACTTTTTTGGGGCTAGCTTTTTCGAAGTCTATGTCCAGTGTGTCGCCGTTGATGTTTGTGATGGCGCCGTAGCCGAACTTTTGGTGGAAGATGCGCTCACCGACTTCATAATCTGTTGTTACTGTTTTCTTGGCGATGACTTTTGCGTCGATAGTTTTGGTGAAATTGCTTGCTGATTTTCTATTATAATTTTTACCAGCATTTGCGTTACCTTTTGGGGTGCGCTCATAGTTTTGGGGCATGTTCTCAAAGCGAGAGGTTGCATAGCCGCCGAAATTGCCCATTTGTTCAATGACTTCAATGTTTTTCTCAGGCAGCTCATCTATGAAGCGCGATGGTGGCTGGGTGACCCAAGAGCCGTGGATGCGGCGGTTTTGGGTGAAGCTGATATGGGATTTTTTCTTGGCGCGTGTTATGCCGACATAACCAAGGCGGCGTTCTTCCTCGAGGCCTGACTTGCCTTCTTCATCTAATGAACGTTGGTGCGGGAACAAGCCTTCTTCCCAACCGGGGAGGAATACGGTGTCAAACTCCAGGCCTTTTGCGGCGTGCAGGGTCATCAGGTTCACTCGGTCACCATCATTGTTTGCATCGGCATCCATGACGAGTGAGACGTGCTCCATAAAACCGGCGAGATTTTCAAATTCGCCCATATAGCGGATGAGTTCTTTTAAGTTCTCTAATCTTGTTTGGGCTTGTGGGCTTTTGTCTTTTTGCCACATCTGCGTATAGCCGCTGTCATCTAAGATTTGTTCGGCGAGTTCTGTGTGTGGTGTGTTCTCTACGAGTGAGCGCCAATGTCCAAAGCGCTCAATCAGGGCGCGCAATGACCCGCGTGGTTTGGGGCGCAGTTCTTCTGTATCGACGATCTCCATTGCAGATTCAAATAGCGAAATGCCTCTGGATCTTGCATGGTGATGGAGGACCTCAAGCGTTGCGTTAGCTAAACCGCGTTTTGGTGTGTTGATGATGCGCTCGAACTTCAGGTCATTGGCTGGGTTGAGGACGACATCGAAATAAGCGCAAGCGTCTTTAATCTCTAAGCGCTCATAAAAGCGCGGGCCACCGATGACGCGGTATGGCAGGCCTAAGGTGACGAAGCGATCTTCAAAGGCGCGCATTTGAAAAGAGGCGCGGACTAGAATGGCGATCTCGTTTAAGGGATGCTGTTTGGTTTGCAGGGCTTCGATTTCATCACCTATAGAGCGGGCTTCTTCTGCGTCATCCCACACGCCTTTGAGTGTGACTTGATCGCCTAACCCATCTTCTGTGTGCAATGTTTTGCCTAAGCGGTCTTCGTTATGAGAAATGAGGCCGGAGGCGGCCGCTAAGATGTGGCCGGTTGATCTATAATTGCGCTCCAGGCGGATGGTTTTTGCGCCAGGGAAATCTTTCTCAAAGCGGAGGATGTTATCGACTTCTGCGCCGCGCCAGCCGTAAATGGCTTGATCATCATCGCCAACGCAGCAGATGTTGCCAGTGCCTTGGGCGATGAGGCGGAGCCACATATATTGGGCAACGTTGGTATCTTGATATTCGTCGACCAAAATATATTTAAAGCGGCGGTGATATTCTTTTAAGATGTCTGGGTTGTCTGCAAGGAGTTTGTTCATCTCCAACAAGAGGTCACCAAAGTCAACGGCATTGAGTTCTTTCAAACGTTTTTGATAGGCGGCATAAAGACTGAGGCCGCGGCCATCGGCGAAAATGCCGCGCTCATTTGAGGGGACTTTTTCTGGTGTGAGCCCGCGGTTTTTCCAGCCGTCGATGATGGTGGCGAGGCGGCGAGGGGGCCAGCGTTTTTCGTCTATGTTCTCGGCTTTGATGAGTTGCTTCATTAAGCGCAGGCTGTCATCGCCATCCAGAATTGTGAAGTTTGATTTGAGGTCTACCATTTCGGCGTGTCTGCGCAGGATTTTCACACCGATGGAGTGGAAAGTGCCAAGCCATGGCATGCCTTCAACCATGCCGCCGATCATCGCGCCGATGCGGTTTTTCATTTCTCTGGTGGCTTTGTTGGTGAAGGTCACGGCGAGAATTTCATTAGGCCGGGCTTTGCCGGTGGCCAGGATATGTCCTATGCGGGTGGTGAGAACGCGTGTTTTGCCTGTACCGGCGCCTGCAAGTACCAAAACGGGGCCGTCTGTTGTGAGAACGGCATCAGCTTGTTCCTCATTGAGCCCGTTTAAATAAGGTGGTGTTGGCGCTGCAATGTTACCTTTTGCGCGCTCAGAGAGAGATGGGGCTTTAGCATTTGATGACATTGAAGGCTTTTTCTCAGTTAGGTTTTTCTTTTAGATTCTTAAAGACCAATCTATCGGAGTTTTGTGGGAAAAAAAAGGTGAGGGGGCATTCGCACAAGGTTATTGAGGCCAAAAGGGGAGGTTATCCACTTTTGGGTTAGGTTAGGAGGATTTTAGTCAGTTTTAGAGAATAAAAGGTGGGTTTTGGGGTTTTTGGGTATGGCTTGATTAAACTTATTTAACTTTACACTGAGCGGGATTTTGCTCACTCTTGTTTTTAGCTTCAGAGATTTACTTAAAGAATTTGAGGAAGGCAGGGAGTTTATGAGAGTTTTTTTGATCCTATCAATTTTTTGTTTTGGTGTTTTAGCAACTTCACAGGTTCAGGCTTATGAGGGATTGGAGAAGGATTATGCAACTTGTACACAGGGTGGTGGCAAGGTGCCGAATACACAGATTGTGAAAGCTTGTACGCAGCTCATTGATAATGCAGCGAAGCATAATTCTTTAACGGGCACCTTTTTTGCGTTACGCGCTATTGCGAACACAGACAAGGCTAGAAATTGCCAAGATGCTCACCAAGCTAAAAAATTGCTTGATAATCCTAAGCTTCTTGAACTCACAAATCAGCTGATTAAGATCAACTGCTAATTGTTCTTTAGCAAGGGATTATTCAACGATGATCTTGCCGCTCATTGAGGGGTGGAACATGCAATAATAAGCGTATGTGTCTGCTTTTTCGAATGTGACTATTTCGCTTTGGCCTTCTGCGAGCTCACCGCTTTCAAACCTTCCGTCTGTGGCAGAGGCTGTGTGTGGGGCGCTGTCTTTATTGATGAATTTAACTTTGTCTCCGGCTTTGATGGTGAGAGTTTTGGGGCTGAACTCCATGCCCTTAATCTCGACGGTATGTTCGGCAGCTTTTGCTGTCTCAACTGCGACGGCACTGACAGTTAATGTGCTACTCAAAGTAAAAAACAGACAAATAACGGCAAGTAACCCAGACAATTTTTTTAAAAGCATTTTATGCTCCCTGTTTTAGAAATTAGTTCAACATTTTTTATTTTGCAAGCAATGGGCCAAAAGGGAGAGTGTTTGGAAAGCATTGTTATTACAGTGTGATAGGTGTGGTTGAGGTTTTTGTATGGGAGGTTTGGGTGTCGGGTTGCTTATGTTTTGGGCAGGGTGAGGGATGCAAAAATTAAAATTACTGTGTGGTAGAATTTAAGCTTTCAATAATTTCTATTGCTTCCTCAAGACTTGCGGTTACAAAACATTCATACAGCTTGTCGAGTTCCAAATGGTTTTGTTTAATCATTGTACATAGTGGTTTTTCTGTGAAGAAAGTGTTGCAATAAGCTAGTGCAGAAGTTGCGTGTTGGAAGTCAAATAGATCATTGCTATCTAATTTTTGTCCTTTATTCCATCGTAAAGAAGCATGCAGGCTTGCTTTTATATGTATTGTTCTGAGTTGCTCTTGGGCTTTACCTTTTTCCAGCCCAATAACCATCGCATTTCTAAAAATGGTTGTTAGTTCTTTTTGTTTAGATGGATTAAATTGAAGCGAATTCATACCATTATCTGCAGTGCATTGTTGAAGAATCTCGGGAAAAAATTCACTAGGTTTTTCAACAGCTCCTCTGATCTCAGCTTTATATGCTTGTCTATAACTTTTAATATCGCTTTTATGAGAGTTGATACCTTCATTTAGCAATGTTGCTAGCTCTTTAAAATCAATAGGGTTTAATTCTTTATCATCAATCTGTTCTATTAATTTCTTAAGTGAAATGTTCCACATATAATCAAAGAAAGATTTTTGAATGGTAAGTTCGGTTGCTTTATCAAATGGAGTCTGTGAGGGATGCAGGATTCCAAATACATAACTTAGTTTGCACCAGACTAGTTCTTCGATTGGTAATAATTGACTATCACCTAGTAATTTATAAAAATAGTGTCTTATTTCATAATATTGCAGTATCTGTTCTGAGAAGAGAGTGACCCCTAAACTTAATTCGTCTATCAAAGAAGCAGTTGCACTCCTCGTTGTTGGGTCGGATTGTTTCATCAATTCAAAGAAAGTATATTCACTGATTGGGCAAAAAACTAATCCAGATTTTGTTTTTTCTCGTAACAGATTTAGTAGTCTATTTTCATTGCTGTTTGTCCCTTTTTGGAATGCATCTCGTAGAAGAATCCAGAAACACATATCGAGGTATACTGCATGGCGTTGTTTTAGGCTTTGCCCAAGACTAGTGATTTTATTTTGAACATGTTGATCTATTGAAATGCTAGGGCTATCAGATATATGTTTTCTCATATTTAGATTTATTTATGCTCCTCTTCATGGGCATGGATGAGGGATTTGTTGTAGGCGTTTAGGGCGTCTAGGTGGGTGGCGTGGCCCAGGATTTGGGTGTTGTGTTTGTCTATGATGATGGGCAGTTTTTCTTCGCCGCTTTGGTTGAAGGCTCGCAATGCTTTTTCGATGTTGTCTGTTAGGTGAAGGCTGGCGGGGTATTTGCCGTTTTCATCTGGTTGTAAGTGTGGTGGTTCTTCTTCAGACGTTTCTTTCGTGGTTTCCAACGGTGTGTAGAATTCATTGACTGTGAGGGTTTTTGCAATTTGTTTGTGAGGGCCTGCTGCCAAGAATAATCCTCTGGTTGAGAGTTGCCAGTGAAAGAAACTCATCCCTAAGACTGCATTTGAAAGCGCTGTTGAGATTGAGACAGTGACCAGGAGTGCGATTGTCATTTCATAGCCGCCGGTAAGCTCAAAGACGATCATGGCGGTGGAAATGGGCGCGCCTAAAATGGCGGCTGCGACGCCGCCCATGCCGAGGATGGCGTAAAGCCCATGACTTGAGGCGGTGCCAGGGAAAAAGTGCGCTATGATGAGGCCGAATGCGCCACCGGCACAAGCGCCCAAATAAAGAGAGGGCGAGAAGATGCCGCCGCCAAATCTGGAGGCGAGGGTGATCGAGGTGGCGATGATTTTTGCGAGCAATAAGGAAAGCAACAGTGTGAGGCTTAGGTTTTGTTTTAAGGCGTTGTCTGTTGTGTCGTAGCCCACACCTAACACTTCAGGGAAAAATACAGCGATTGAGCCGACAAGAACACCACCTATTATTGGGCGCGCCCAGATGGGGAGGTTATAGCTCCAGGCTATCCGCTCGGTTGTGGACATGCTTAATTGAAACAAAATAGAAATTAAAGCTGCAAAAAGCCCTAAAGCGGCGAAGGCTGGGAATTCCAAATAAGATGAAATGGAATAGTCCGGTATGATAAAGGCCGGGAATTCTCCAATGGTGATGCGCACAATGATGGCGCCTGCCACACTTGCCAGAACAACGGGGACGAATGCACTTAGGGCATAATGGGCTAAGATGACTTCATGAGCAAATAGAACGCCGGCAATGGGGGCATTGAAAGAGGCACTAACAGCTGCAGCTGCGCCAGACGCCATTAGGATGCGGCGATGGGCAAAGGTGAGTTCGGACGCACGCGAAATGAATGAAGAGAGTGTAGCGCCTAGGTGGACGACAGGACCTTCACGGCCTGCACTTGCGCCAAAGCCCAAACTAATGACGGCGATTATTGCGCTCCAGATGCCGGTTTTTAAGTCTATGTACGCGCCTTTGATGGCTTTGGCTTCGATAACGTCTGCAACCGCGTGTGCTCGTTTACCGGGCATGAAATGATGGAGGATTTGACCAACGATAATGCCACCGATGATGGGTGCTATGAAGAAGACATAGCTAGGGGTGGTTTGAAAGAAATCTCCGATTTGTTCGTTGGCAGTACCAAGCCAGAGCCATTGGAAGGCCCCGATTAAATGCCGGAATAAAAGAGTGGCGCCTCCGACTGAAATTCCGATTAAAAGGGCAACAAACCATAGAAAATAGTCTTTATTTTTAACAAAGGCGCTGATGTGGGGTGCTATGCGATCATAGTATAATTCGTTATAAACGGGTTTTAAGCCTCTGGATTTGTATTTTAGAGCCCATTTCAACCTTTTTATATAGTGTTTTTGTTTTGTCATGGTGCTCTCAGATATTGATCTATAGCTCTGTTAGATTATTGATCTTTGTTCAAATTTATGACTGAAATAGATGATAATGATATAAATTGTTATTTGATACTATCTTAGTGTGCCTTCAGGTTGCTTTTTTTTGCTTCAGATGCCCACTTGGCATCCGCAAGATTGACTTCAGATGCCCATCAGGCATCCGCAAGAAGCAACCGACGGGTCGCGTTTATTATTAATGCAGAAATTTATATGGATTGGAATATTGTTGATGGTTTCAGTTCGTTTTATGCTCAATTGAATGTTATTTTTAATTTATGTGTTTTTTAGTTATTGCCTGATACGTACCTGTCGGTTTTAAGGAACAGTGCCTTGAATAATCTACTCACTGCAATAGCAGCCTTTATGATTTTGGTCTTAACCGCTCTGTTTACAGTTCCCTTGCTGATTAACTGGGATGATTATCGCACTGACTTTGAGGTGCGTCTTTCTGAAATTATGGGAAGCAAGGTTGAGCTTGATGGTGGGTTAAATGTCCGCTTGCTACCAGCGCCTTATGTGCGGGCGGAAAATATTCGCATTGGTGAAAGTGGAAAAAATGGAAAGCCGGTTCTTGATGTTAAAGAGCTGACGCTTTGGGTTGCTGTGCCTCCTTTATTGAAGGGGGTGGTTGAGGCAAGCACTGTGACACTTGATAGTCCGAAATTATTATTACAATTTGATCAGAATGGACGTCCTTCTTTTGATGTGGGCCAGAAAGGTGCGCAGCAGAAAGCTTCTAAGAGGAAGGGGCGCTCAAAAGGAGCTCAAGAAGAAGTGGCCGTTCAAGAAGCGGCACTTTCTGGTTTTCAGCTTAGTCCTAATTTGATTTCTCTTCGTAATGTTAAGATTAAAAATGGCTCTCTTCAGTTGCAATCGGTTGTTCGCTCTAGTGTTAAGAAGCGAGCTAAAACAAGTGGGAGTGCTAAGCTTCGTTCTTTTGAAATGAAAAATATAGATGGTGTTCTTTCTGCTATTACTTTGAAGGGCCCGTTTTATTTTAATGGTAAATATCTAACGCAAGATACGCCTCATTTCATCCGATTGGCGGTTGGAGAATTAAACAAAAATTCTGATGGCAAACAAAAGGTAAGCCAAGCGGTTTTTCCTGTGCAGGGAAAAGTGACGACGCCTAAATCTGATCGGCAAATTGAGTTTGACGGACAGGTTGGTGCTAAAGGTGATGTCTGGTTTGCCAAGGGAGATTTGAAAGCAGGTTTAGGTCGTATTGGGCGAGCTGCCCCTCCAATTATAAAGGCAAAGGTTGAGTCGAGAGATGTTGGCTCAGATAAAAAGGCACTAAGTAAAACTGAATTGCCTGGTGCTGATGTGAAGGGTGATCAGGTTTTTTTCACTTCTAAACTTCATGTTCTTTCTACTCAAGCGAAGTTAACTGATATTTTAATTCGTACTGGGAGTTTGGCCCGGCCGCAGACTGTGCGTGGTGAGCTGGAGATTAACTGGAGGGATGAGTTAGCCTTAATGGGGACTGCGAATGGTCAGGTGATTGATCTAAACTCAGCGCTGGCTGGTTCAACTTCTGATGATCCAACATCACAATTGAGTTCCTCTCTTTATGTTGCACCAGGCGCTGCTTTATCCAAGTTAAATGATTTGCTTCTGTCACAGGCTAAGTTTTTTGAACGTATCGACTTTACAGCGAAAGTTGCGCAGATTTATTTGGGCCAAGGAGATGTGCGAGATTTTTCACTTAAGGTGAAAGGCCGTGATGGTCAGATTCGTGTTGAAGATTTGACAGGCCGTATGGCTGGCAGTAGCCGGATGAGTGTTTCTGGTAATTTTACTGAAAAAGAGAACGGGGCATTTTTTAATGGTTTTCTTTATTTGAGAGGGTTGCAGTTTCAGGAATTTATGCGCTGGGCTGTTCCTTCTTACACTCATTCTTACACAGGGGGAGAAAACAAGTTTGGGCGTGGAAAATATATGCTCTCGGGTAATATTGTTTCTGAAGGGGATAGTTTTTTCTTAAATAGCTTGCAAGGCACTTTGGGGCGCTCTTCTTTGCGGGGAGATTTGTCTTATAAAAAAGGAAAAGTCTCGAAAGACACTAGCGCTAGAGCAGCTGAAATGAAACTTTCTCTGCGATCTGGACCTTTGAGAATTGAAGATGTTTTAGGTGAACAGATTGGATTGAAAGATTTTGAAGATAAATTTTCTCAATTTTTTAAAAGCCAGACATCACAAGCATCTAAAAATGATACTGGTGCTTTTCTCCAAACGACGATCGAGCTATCTGCTCAAAAAGTTATATTTAGTGACAGTGTGCAGAAAGATGTACGGCTTGTTTGGCGTGATCACGCGGCTGGTTCTTTTGTTGAAACTTTATCCGGTGTTAGCGAAGGCGGGTTGAAGTTAGTTTATGAAAATGGGCGAGCTGATGGGACTGGTGATAAAGCTGGAGAAGATAAGTTCTTTCTTGAGGTTCTTAATGAAACAGCGCTGAAGGAACTTGTTGGGATTTCTGGTTTAGACAAGGCTTACAAGATTTCAAATGTAGTTGGTGAGAATTTCTATCCCTTAAGGTTTGGGGTGCGTCGTGAGACGTCTTCTGAATATAGCCATTATCGATTTGATGGCCAGATGGGGGGGAGTGATACGGCTTTTTCTGTATTTATACCTCTTGAGGGAGATGAGAAAAAAGAAGGCGTTATGACCATTTTTGGGGGAATGGAAAGTTCAAATGGTGCTTTGCTGCTTTCTAAATTCTTACCGTTTTCAATTGAAAGCCATGGAAGTAAAAAAAAGTTTGGTCCAGCAAAAGTGACATTTACTGCGAGAGGGACTGGGTCTGACGGGTTTCGTGGGCATGTAAAGCTAGTGAATAATGTGATGACTGCTTCTTATGACGGTCAGTTTTCTTTGAAGAAGAACGAGCCAACTTCTGATGGAGAAGTTCTTATTAGTTCAAACAAATCGAGTGAAGTTTTGGCATTGTTTGGGCTTGCTCATTTAAACACAAAGAATGAAGAAGAGCCTTTTAGAGCTAGGGGGAAGTTTTCTAAAGTTCAAAATGGATTTGCATTAAATGATTTGAAGATTGCTATCGGTGATCGCCAAGTTATCGGGACAGGACTTTTTGAAGAAAAAGATGGTCAGCCGCGGTATCGTTTTGCTCTTGCGACTGAGCGTCTTGATTTGCAGACTTTGCTTGGAGCTTTGCAAAAACAGGCGGCAAATGGAGAAAAACAACAAAGGGTGCAAGTTGCCAATTTGGAGACAGGTGATAACAAAACTGATGGTAGAGAAAATGCTTTGAAAACTGTTTGGTCTAATAGCCCATTCTATATCCGTAAAAACGATAAAACTGCTTCCTCTAACGAAGAAGAAATTTACCGGTTGGGTGATTTTTCCATTCGTGTATCCGATCTTCAACTTTCTGAGCGATTGAGTTTATCTGATGCTGAAGTGCGGTGGCGTGTTCACCCTAATCACATAGAGATTGTAAAAATTGCTGGTAAAAGTCTGGGGGGTGTTTTTAATGCCTCAGGTATTCTGCGAGAACGCAGTGAAGGTTATGGTTTAAATGGGACTTTATCTCTTGAAAAGGCTCGACTTGAAGAAGTTGGTGCAGCTGAAGAAGCAAGCATTGGCACTGGAGAGTTTTCTTTTAACCTCTCGTTAAGTGGAGCTGGTTCTAGCCCCAGAGCTTTGGTCTCTAGTTTAATTGGTGAGGGCTTTTTGAAAATTAGTGATGGTGACTTGCGGCAAGTTAACCCGGTTTTGTTAGGACAGTTGGCGGAACGATTTTTACAATCTGAAAATGGGGATGCTGGACAGTTGAAAGCTGATTTGGCTTCAGTTGTTGAGAACGTTAAACCATTAAAATTTAAATCACTTGATTTGGGGCTGCAGCTTCTTGATGGTGATGTGAAATTACGTCAAAAAGACTTTGGTATTCGTCCTGGGATTATTGGACTGCAAGCTGAATTGAAGTTGGTTGATTTAAGCTGGATGGGGAATTGGAGCATTCAGCCTGAAGAACGTAAAACGATTGGAAAAGTTCCTGGTATTGTGAGAAAGATACGGGGAGATTTGCAATCTGTTGCTGGATTTCATTCTCAAATGGATGTGAATGAGTTTGAGCGGTTTTTAACGTTGAAACACAAAGAGAGAGAATTGCGCAGTCTTGAGAAAGTAAGACTGGAGCAAGAGGCACGGCGGCTAGCAGAGGAGCGCCGGCAGGCTGAAGAAGAATTAAAAAGAATAAATGAAGAAAAAGCGCGGCTTAAAAGAGAACAAGAAAAATTCGATAATTTGAACCGGACTGATTTGCCGCCGTTGCAAGAGTAGTTTATTTGTTTATGGATACAACAAACTCCCCTAAATAACTCAACCGTTATTTAGGGGAGTTTATTTTTTAACTCGCTGCTAGCTGACTTCGATAATATTGAAGAATATAAATGCGAATGGTGCTGGATAGTCCTGCTTCACCTCTATTTTCATCAATTATTTCAACCAATTCAGAAATCGATTTGGTTTGTTTGTTGGCAATATCATTGAGGGCGGACCAAAATGCGTCTTCAAGTGATATGGAGGTGCGGTGTCCTTTTAAGGTAAGAGATCTTTTCTTTGGGATGTCTTGCATTCTTTATTTTTATAAACTCCGGGGAGGGGTTAGGGTTCAAGTTTAATAGTTCGGGCTGGCTCAAAGTTATAAGTGATTGGGCTTGATTTTCCATACCCTTATTATTTGAGCCAGATTTTTTTAGTAACGCTTCAGTTGCACTTTTTAATGTGCCTTCATATTGCCTACTAGCAACCGTGTTTGTTTAATTGCGCTTTAGATTGCCTTTTCTGTGCTTCAGATGCCTACTAGCATCCGCAAGCAACAACCGCGCTTGTTTAGTTTTATTTGGGGCCGATCATATCCTCTGGACGAACGATGGCATCAAATTCTTCTGAAGTTACAAAGCCAAGGTTTAGCGCTTCTTCTTTTAAAGTTGTTCCATTTTTATGCGCTGTTTTAGCTATTGTTGTGGCATTATCATAGCCAATTTTAGGCGCTAATGCTGTGACCAGCATGAGTGAGCGTCCCATTAATTGTTTGATCTGCTCTGAATTTGGCTTGATGCCGACAACGCAGTTGTCAGTGAATGAAACAGATGCATCACTAATCAATTGAATTGATTGTAGTAAATTGTAAGCCATGACCGGCTTATATACGTTCAGTTCGAAGTGACCTTGGCTGCCAGCGAACGTGATTGTGGTGTGATTCCCCATGATTTGGCTTGCTACCATTGTGAGGGCTTCACATTGTGTTGGGTTGACTTTACCGGGCATGATTGATGAGCCAGGCTCATTTTCTGGTAAGCTTAATTCACCTAAACCAGAGCGAGGACCAGAGCCAAGGAGACGAATGTCATTGGCGATTTTAAACAAGCTAACAGCGATGGTGTTTAGGGCACCTGACATTTCTACAAAAGCGTCATGGGCTGCAAGTGCTTCAAATTTGTTTGGTGCTGTGATGAAATCCAGGCCTGTAATTTTTGCTACATGACTTGCGAATTTAACGGCAAAATCAGGTTTTGCATTTAGGCCTGTTCCAACTGCTGTACCGCCTTGAGCAAGTGCATACATTCTTGGAAGAGCATTTTCTACACGTGAAATGCCATTTGCGATTTGCGCTGCGTAACCTGAAAATTCCTGGCCTAAGGTTAGAGGAGTTGCATCCTGGCAGTGCGTGCGGCCAATTTTGATGATGTCGTTCCAACTGTTGGCTTTTTCGTCCAAAGCTTTATGTAAATGTTTTAAAGCCGGGATGAGTGATTTGTGAATTTCTTCAACGGCTGCGATATGCATAGCGGTTGGAAATGTATCGTTTGAACTTTGTGAACGATTGACGTGATCGTTTGGATGAACTGGCTCTTTAGTGCCAATTGTGCCGCCTAAAATTTCAATGGCTCTGTTTGAAATAACTTCATTGGCGTTCATGTTTGATTGCGTGCCGGAGCCTGTTTGCCAAACAACCAATGGGAAATGATCATTTAATTTGCCGTCAATGACATCGTCTGCTGCTTTTGCGATGGCGTCACTGATTTTGGTTTCAAGGTTATCCAGGTCGTTATTACTAAGAGCTGCTGCTTTTTTTACAATACCAAGTGCTCTGATCAATGATTTTGGCATGGTTTCTATGCCAATTTTGAAGTTACCGAGTGAGCGCTGTGTTTGGGCACCCCAATATTTATCACTTGGGACGTCCAGTGCGCCGAAGCTATCTGTTTCTGAGCGAGTTGACATTGTAAATTCTCCTTTTAATAGGACACGTGGTGATGCGCTTTACCTTTTTATTTCCATTACCTATGTGATTGAGCACTGACTTTGACTTCTGTAAAAAGCGTTTTATTTTTGTCAGCTCAAAAAGGGGTATAGATAGTATGGATTAGTCATTCATCTCCCTTGTAACTGCTAAAGGAAATGTTGTTTGAATATTCTGTTGGAATTTACCCCATTGCATAGAGGTAAATGATCAGAAAAGCCATACCAATTCAGTAAATTTTAGAGAAAATCAATCTTTTTTGAACGCGATATTCGTAAAAATGTAAGTTTTACCACATTGATATTTGGAAAGAGTGCTTAGTTTGATAAGAGATGGACTCTCTATTGTTTGTTGATTTCTGGATGTGTGGATTTGTGAGTTTGTTTATTTGTTCTTACGAAATGCATCTAAGGACACTATATCGGCGCTATCACTATCAGTTTTGTCAGAAGTTTCTTCTGTTTCGCTCTCAAGGATTTCTTCCTCGGATGGGAAATTGGGGATTTCATCTTCTATGTTGATATCTGTTTCGACATTGATGTTTGGTGTAAACTCATTCTCAGAAGAGTTGCTACCAAAATGGCTGATATCATCCATAGCAAGTTTGCTAAATGGATTTTCACCATTGTCTGACTGCATTTGCCAATGATCTTCAATGAAAGCTGATTTGTCTTCAACTGCTTCTGGGCGGTGTGTTTGATCAAACTGAAGCCCATAAGGAACTGAGGGGTCAAAGAAGACTTTGACGGCGCTGTAAGGGATTACTAGAAGTTCTGGGATATTGGAAAATGAGAGACGAACTTCAAAATATTCGTCTTCAACTTTTAAATCCCAATATTGATGCTGTAGCACAATTGTCATTTCTTTTGGGTATTGTGCTTTGATTCGATTGGAGATTTTTACACCTGGTGCCATGGTGTGGAAAGAGATGTAGAAATGGTGCTCACCAGGCAGCCCCTCTTCTTTCACTTGCTTTAGAACAGAATGGACAACGGAACGAAGAGCTTCTTTTGCTAAGTTTTCGTAATTAATTGTTTGACCGTTCATGACCGGCAAGGCCTCTTTCTTTTTGTGTCTTACTTTTTGAGTGCTAGATCTTTAAATTTATTAAAATCTATATTGTTTTAAAAGTCGCTATTTCTATCAATTTAAGCAGAAATAATGCCTATTTGATAGCTATTTATTCTTAAATAACTAATGGAGAGCTTCTGTTGCCCGGTGCTCTCCAAACCGCGCCTAGCCGAGCTTAACCGACTAGGAGTTTATTTCAGTTGTCGTCACCGCTTACTAAGCAGCTTGAGCAACTGGAGCAGAGTTGTCATTTGCAACTACTGTAATGGTCCGATGCGGTGGTACCATGCCGAGCGAAAGACCATCCTTTACACCCTCGTCGATCCTATTTCGCCCCCATCAAAAACCCACAGGCTTGCCTGTTTGTAATTCGTTTTGTGCTTGCCTCTTGATTTTTTGATTGAAATTTTCAACTAAGGCTTGCACTAAATTACTTGCGGCTTTGTGGGCTTTTGGTGGAGGCGCCGGGTACCGCCCCCGGGTCCGAATGGTTTATTACGATGACAGTTTATCGCCATAGTGGAAATTCTCCCACAGACTCAATATAGAGCACCTCCATGGCAAAAAAAAGGGGTTGTTTGTCAAAAGGGTAACTGAATGGTTGAATTTATATGGATAAGTTGTCAGTAAGCACAGTTTTGTGACTAAAACTGGCTGGACCTATTTGGTAAATTCAGTCAAAACTTAGCCTTATGAGACAATATTTAGATTTGCTTGCGCTGGTTTCCAATGAGGGAATTATGCGCGATGATAGAACAAAAACGGGCACTCGTAGCATATTTGGGCATCAGATGAGGTTTGATCTCTCTGAGGGGTTCCCTGTGCTGACAACCAAGAAACTGCATTTGAAGTCGATTATTCACGAATTGCTTTGGTTTTTAAAAGGTGAGACGAACATCTCATACTTAAAAAAGCATGGCGTTTCGATTTGGGACGAATGGGCGGATGAAAATGGTGATCTTGGGCCGGTATATGGCTCTCAATGGCGCTCTTGGCCAGCTCCGACCAGAGATGATCCAAATCGTACGATTGATCAAATTGAACAATTGGTTACGTCTTTAAAGACTAATCCAACCTCTCGGCGACATATTGTGAGTGCCTGGAACCCGGCTAAAGTTGATCATATGGCTTTGCCGCCATGTCATTGTTTGTTTCAGTTCTATGTGGCGGATGGCAAGTTATCCTGCCAATTGTACCAACGTTCAGCTGATATATTCCTTGGTGTTCCCTTTAACATTGCGTCTTATGCATTGCTGACGATGATGCTGGCGCAAGTGACTGGATTAAAACCTGGTGATTTTGTACATACGCTCGGGGATGCTCATCTATACCTAAATCATCTAGAGCAGACAGAATTGCAACTGAGCCGAACACCAAAATCATTACCAACTATGAAAATAAACCCTGATGTGATGGATCTATTTGCATTTGTATATGAAGATTTTGAACTTATTGGGTATGACGCTGAGCCGTCGATTAAAGCTCCGATAGCTGTTTAATCTTTTTATTAAAGGGGTTTGTTCGTGCATATTTCATTTGTTGTCGCGGTTGCAGAAAATGGCATTATTGGGAATGGTAATGATTTGCCGTGGCGCCTTCCTTCTGATTTGAAGCGGTTTCGTAAGCTAACTATGGGCAAGCCCATTGTTATGGGGCGTAAGACCTTTCTTTCTATAGGCAAGCCTTTGGATGGCCGTGCCAATATTATTTTATCGCGTGATCAGGGGTTTTCTGCTGATGGAGCTTTTGTGGTGAGGAGTGTGGAAGATGCGCTTGAGATTGGCTCGAGGGAAGCTCTTGCAACAAATGCGACTGAAATTATGATTATTGGTGGTGCTGAGATTTATAAAGCCTTTATGCCTCATGCCACTCGTCTTTATTATACTCAGGTTCACGCAAGCCCATCAGGAGATGCAAGCTTCCCTGAATTGGATTTATCGCTTTGGCGGGAGGTTAGCCGTGAATTGGTTAATGCTAACGAAAAAGATTGTTATGATTTTAGTAACATTTTTTATGAGAAAAGCGCCTCGAATACATGAATTTTGAAAAAAACTTCATAATTCTACTTAATTTGCACTAAAGTTCCAGATTTTAGGGGCTTTATTCGCACTTCTTGGTTGATCATCTGTTAACGAATTAAAGTTAAGCTTTTTGAATTAAATTTATATCTTCTGCTGAGATTTTTATGCAGGAGGCTTTTTATTTTATTCATAGTTTAACTTATTGCAATTCAGGGGTGGATTAATGGGTGCGCAATTATTAGTGAATGATGCGGTTGATACAGACGCATCAAATGAAGGGGCGCATACACAAGGTGCTCAATCAAATGCAGCTCAGGCAGATGCGGCTCAATTGGAAGCTGTTAAGCAGGCCTTTGATGTCTTAAGTACACGGGTTAGTCATTTAGGATTGGATATTGCTGAGGCATCCGGTACGATTGATGGGATCGCTGACAGATCGAGCGCTGATAAAGAAGTGTTCCTAAGTTTCATCGAAAAAATAAGAGAACTACGCACAGTAAATGATGAAATTGCTCGTGAAATCCAACATTCTAGTGAAATTGCCCGTGGCGCCAATCATGAAATGATGGCCTCACAAGATACTGTTTCAACCACTGTCGATAAGATTGCTGGTTTGGTCTCTTCTGTTGAGAAAATTCAATCTGCGATGACGACGATGAGCTCCTCACTTGAGAGTGTTGGAAACATTGCGGGTGTTATTAACGGTATTGCTAAACAAACGAATTTACTTGCCTTAAACGCAACAATTGAAGCTGCGCGAGCAGGTGAAGCTGGCAAAGGTTTTAGTGTTGTTGCGAGTGAAGTGAAAGCTTTGGCTGGTTCAACGTCTCAGGCTACAGCTGAAATTGAAGAAACACTTGAAGAAATTAAGAACGGTTTCGAACAATTAAGCCATCAGAGTGATGATGCGACTGCAACAGCTACCGAAGTTGAAAAACAAGCGGCTATGTTCACTGAATTATTAAGCGGTTCTTCGCAATCACTTTCTGAAGTGGATGATGCTACAGATCAAATCTCAATGCGTATGACTAATGTTATTGATATTTGCAGTGGTATTCTGACATCTGGCGATGTGGTTTCTGCTAATGTGGATCAAGCAAATGAAGCGCTTCATTCTGTTTCGAAAAAGATGAGCCAAGTTTGTGATGCTGGTGATGAGCTTGTGGTGATTGCAGCCACTCATGATGCGGCTATTTCTGATACCGAAATTATTAATTATACGAAAGATGCTGCCAAAGAAATTTCGCAGATTTTTGAAACTGCTGTTCAAAGTGGACGTATACAAGTTTCTGATTTGTTTGATCGTAATTACCAAGAAATTCCAGGGACAAACCCTATTCAGTACATGACCAAATTTACTGAATTTACGGATGAAGTTCTAACACCGTTACAAGAGCGGCTACTTACAAAGAATGATCATATTGCTTTTTGTGCGGCTGTTGATGATAAGGCTTATTTGCCAACCCATAATAAGAAGTTTTCACAACCACAAGGGGATGACCCTGTGTGGAATGCTGCTAATTCACGTAACCGCCGGATCTTTGATGATAAGACTGGGAGCCGTTCTGGTACCAATACAAAGGATGTATTATTACAGACATATTTGCGTGACATGGGTGGCGGGAATTTCGTTGTTATGAAAGATTGCTCCGCACCGATTATGGTTCAAGGAAAGCATTGGGGCGGTTTTAGAGTTGGATACAAGCCTTAGTTTTCTCCTACGTTTGTTTTCTTGTAGGCCATTTTTGCGACGCTTACGGTTGTTCGTAAGCAATTGGGGTATTATTTTCTATTGACTATCTGTGTTGTGAGGGAAGGTAAATAACCTTCTGTGATCTGATTTGTTTATCAGTGGTTTATGAAACAATATCAAACACCTCTGTTTTTGAGCCGAAGCATTCTTTCATGCTTCGGCTTTTTTGTTAACTCATTGTATTTGCATTATTAAATTTGTGACTGTCTTGCTTTTAGCTTCAATTTTTGGCTTTTCTTCCTATGATTTCTTTTTTAAGCAAGGTTTCTGAAAATTTTAGGTAAGTGTAAATTAATACCTCTCTAGTAGCCTTTTTAATGCTTGATCTTTAGGGGGATAATTTGATGACTGATGTTGCGCAAGAGCTTGTTACATCGTTTGAAAACGATGGAGGTGAAAATACTGATATCTCCACGTCTGTTATGGATAGTTTAAATCAAATTGGTGAGAATTTGAGCCGTGTTGGACTTGATGTTGCGGTGTCGGCGGATATCGTTCAAACAATTGCAGCAACGGCAGAAGAAGATGTTCAGAAATTCTCAGTTTTTGTCGAACAAATTTCGGACCTTACTCATACGACAACAGAAATTTCTGATAATATTTCACAGGCTAAGTCTGTTTCAACTGAGGCAACTCGAGATATACAGGCGTCTCAGAGTACTGTTGTTTCGACTAATGAAGAGATTTCGAAATTGATCGCAGCTGTTCGTGAAAGTGAAGCTCGTTTAATTGAATTAAATGACGCTCTTGAAAGTGTTGGTAGCATTACGAATGTTATTAATGGAATTGCCAAGCAGACTAACCTTCTTGCTTTAAACGCGACGATTGAGGCTGCCCGTGCTGGGGAAGCTGGTAAAGGGTTTAGTGTTGTTGCAAATGAGGTGAAAGCTCTTGCGTCTTCGACATCTGAAGCGACAATGCAAATTGAAGAAACACTCGGAGATATTAAAACGGGTTTTGATTTGCTGAATAAAACAAGCGAAAACACTTCAAAAACAGCGTTAAAAGTTCAGGATTGCTCCGGCTCATTTAGTGAAATTCTTGGCAAGGTTTCTGAGGCCATGGAGACGATTGATTTAACCACGGGTGTGATTGATCAACAAATGGCAACTGTCAATTCAACATGTAATGACTTTTCTGAAAATTCGGCGCAGCTTGCAGAGAATATGCAGGGATCCAGTGAAAAATTAAATGATGTTTCTCAGTCGATGCGGCATGTAGCTGATGAAAGTGATAAATTGGTTTTGCTCTCAGTTATGAGCGGGACCAATAAAGCTGAAGCTGCAATCATACATAAAGCAACTGAAGCAGCTAAGAGTGTGACCAAACTTTTTGAAGATGCACTTTCTTCAAATGTTCTAACAGAAGCTGATTTATTTGATAGAGATCATCAATCTGTTCCAAATACAGATCCAGAGCAATTTATAGCGAAGTTCACAGAGTTTTGTGACACTAAAGTTTCGCCATTGATTGAAGAGATCGTTGCAAGTGATGAGCGTATTGCCTGGTGCGCTGCTATCGATGATACGGCCTATATTCCAACGAATATAAAGAAAGTGTCTCAACCTCAAGGTGATGATCCGGTATGGAATATGGCGAACTCTAGAAATCACCGCTATTTTAATGATTTAACAGGTACAAGAGCGAGTGTTAATCAAGAGCCTTTATTGTTGCAAACTTATCAGCGAGATATGGGCGGCGGGGTTTTTGTCCCTATGAAAGATATTAGCTCGCCTATTTTAGTTCATGGACGGCATTGGGGTGGCTTTAGAATAGGCTATACTCCAGACTAGGGGCTAAACGGATTTTTTAATTAAGCAACACAGCTGGTCAACAATTTATATATGGCTTTAGTGGTTGGTATGTTTTTTAAAGCCTTAATTGAGGTTTGTGTTTTTCTTTATTCTCTCCCATTGCACTATTATGTTCTGACTTTTATAACGTTGAAGTGATAATTTTCGTTATTTTGGTGTAGATATTGCTGTTTTCTCCTCATAATTCTGCTTTTTGGGGTTTAAATTCTTATCTTTCTTCTTAAATTAGAGCATATGAATTATTTTTCGTAAAAGTCTGAGACAGTTTTAAGTTTTTCTTGCTACTGGTTTGATTTTTTGCGGTTACGTTTTCTTTAAAGTTTGAAGCTTTATTAGAGTTTTGAATTTTATGTATTTTTGTCAATAACATTGTGGGAAATAAGCATGCCTTGGAGTGGTCAGAACGGCAATAATGGTGGTCGAAATGGTGGTGGTGATGGTCCTTGGGGACCTCGCAACAAAGGTGGCGGCCAGCAGCCAGATATTGAAGAGCTTTTTAAAAAGAGCCAAGATCGCTTGAAACGGGCTATGCCTGGTGGCGGTGATGGTAAATCCGGTGGTCCGAGCGGGCCTTTGTTTTTTCTTTTCATCGCAGGACTTGCTGCGATTGTTGGGTGGTTGGCCTTTACTGTTAAGGTAAACCCTGACCAAGTTGGTATCGTGACCCAGTTTGGTAAGTATAACCGGACATTAACTGAAGGATTGCACCTTCGTTTCCCTAATCCAGTTGAGCAGGTCTATCTCATTCGTCCGCAATTCGCGCAAAAGATTAATATTGGCGGTACGCGTGATTTTACTGCTGGGCGTGGATTTGGCAACAATACATCTACAGATCGTAATGCCAGTATGATGCTCACTGGTGATAACAACATTGTTGATGTTCAATTTACCATTCAGTGGAATATTAAAGACGCGAAAAAGTTCCTCTTTAATGTAGAGCATCCAGCTAAGACCGTTAGAGAAGTGGCTGAAAGTGCGATGCGTGAAGTTGTTGGTAAGAAGACTTTGAATGAAGTTCTGAACCAAAACTTTGCCGAGAACCAAGATCAGGTTCAAACTTCAATGCAGCAAACTTTGGATGAATATGACTCTGGTATTAATGTTCGGGAGGTTGTTATTGGCAAGCCTGACGTACCAAATGAAGTTATTAAAGCTGTGAATGATGTGGAAGCGGCGAAACAAGATAAAGAGCGCCTCATTCAAGAAGCCAGAGCTTATATTAATAAGGTTGTACCAGAGGCACGTGGTGCAGCTTCTCGTATTACTCAAAAGGCAGAAGCTTACAAATCTCGTATTGTAGCTGAAGCGCAAGGTGAGGCGGCGCGCTTTAAATCAATTTACACTGAATATAAGAAGGCACCTGAAGTGACAAGGGAGCGGCTTTATATTGAAATGATGGAGCGGGTTTTCTCTGGCACTGATAAAATCATTTTAGATAATGATGGTAAGTCTGGGGGCGTTGTTCCTTACCTGCCATTGAATGAATTAAACAAGAAACCAGCAAGATAGGGAGAGATCTAATGCGTGCATTTTTAAGCTTTTTGGTTGTTCTTGGCATAGCTGCTGGAGTTCTTGCCTATTTTTCTTTGTTCACCGTTCATCAAACTGAGCGGGCGATGGTTTTACAACTTGGTTCTGTGCAGAAAGAAATTTCTGAGCCAGGGCTCCATTTCAAAATTCCTTTTGTTCAAAATGTTGTTTATTTTGACAAAAAGCTTTTGGAAGTTGACGTTCCTTCACGTGAGATTTTAATCGCGGGTAAAAAACGGATTATTATTGATGCGTTTGCTCGTTATAAAATCACTGAACCGCTGAAGTTTTATCAAAATATTGGATCTCGTTTGCAATTTGACAGTCGTCTGTTTGACTTTGTGAACGCGTCATTCCGTGAGGTTCTTTCTGGTGCCAGTCTTGATGATATTGTTAAAGACAAGCGTAAAGAACTCATGAGTGAAGTGACTAATATCGTGAAGCAGAAAGTTCAACCCTTTGGTGTTGATGTTGTTGATGTGCGTTTGAAACGTGCTGACTTGCCACAACAATTGGAGCAAAATGTTTATACTCGTATGAAGCGGGAACGTCAGCAGGAAGCTGCAACATATCGCGCTGAAGGTGAGGAAGAGTCGATTAAAATTCGCGCTGAAGCGGACAGAACAGTGATTGAGCTGAAAGCGCAAGCTACGAAGAAATCTGAGATTATTCGTGGTGAGGGTGATGCCGAGCGCAATAGCGTATTTGCGGAAGCCTTTAATCGTGATCCGAAATTCTTTGCGTTTTACCGTTCTATGCAGGCCTATGAAAAAGGGTTGGCTTCAGGTGATACACGGCTTGTGATTACGCCTAAATCTGAGTTTTTCAGATTTTTTAATAAGCCAAGTGGCGAATAAAGAGTGGTGAATAAACTGAATTGGTTATTTCATGCTTGATTTTGTGATGGGGATTGGCTTTGCCTTTGTTATTGAAGGGCTTTTATGGGGCCTTTTCCCACACACAATCGCTAAAGTTATCATGCAAATTTCAAAAACGGATGAGCAGACCCTGCGTTATATTGGCGTGGGGTCTTTAGCATTTGGGGTTGGTATAATTTATTTTGTACAACAAGCCCGAATTTAAATTCTTTGTGAAGTTTTGGCTTAATCTCTTGTTTTGCCTTAAAATACCCTCACTATGAAGTGAGTGTTTACACGAATAATTGCACTTACATCTGGTATCTTTGTTTCAGTGGCTTATATATAATGTGTTTGCAATGTTTACTTAATTAGATGAAGTGATTGAGCCGTCAAAAGTTCAGTTTTTCAAATTTTGAGTTTTAGCTTTTTGGGTGTAAGTTCTTAGCTGCACTTAAGTTGCTTGTTATTTACTTATTAGACCTGACTTTGTTTGTTTATTGGGGTTTGTTTTTTGAGCTGAAAAGTTAGCTAAATAGATAAACAATTTTAGATTTTCTCATGTTGAATGGATGCGGGACGCTTATTGCTTTCAAATTTAGAGTTTTCAAGTTCGTTCATATGTACGATTTTAGGAGAAATGCGATGGTTCGCAATCGTTCAAACTTATCAGCACAAGAAAAAAGAGCTCGTTTAATGCGTGCTTCACAAAATAATAGAGCTGTTGCAATTGCGCAGACGAAAGATACCCGCTTCTCTACCTATTTAAGAGATGCACTACTTCTTTTTGGGATCACGCTGTTTCTCTTGACTGCAATGATGATTGCACGAGCGGATGCTAAGGATACTCAAGATCGGACATTAGCTGATTTAGCTGATAGTTTACAAAATGCAGTTGTGAACATTTCTACAAGTCAAAAGGTTAAACCGGCCTTTAATAAAAGAGGGGCACCGGGCCGTCCTCCTCAATTGCCAAAGGGATTGCCTTTTGAGAAATTCTTCAAAGATTTTTTTGATGAAAATAAGAAAAATAACCGAGCTCAACGTGTTAGTTCATTAGGGTCAGGTTTTGTTATTGATACAAGTGGTTTAATCGTTACGAATAACCACGTGATTAAAGGCGCCGACGAAATCTTTGTGAATTTTGTCGATGGTACAAAACTGAAGGTTGATAAAGTTCTTGGCGTTGATGCCAAAACTGATTTGGCACTTCTTAAAGTTTCTCCTAAAAAGACATTAAGTGCTGTGCCTTTTGGGAAATCATCAGAAGCGCGTGTTGGTGACTGGGTGATGGCGATTGGTAACCCATTTGGCCTTGGCGGTACTGTGACTGTTGGTATTGTTTCAGCTAAAGACCGAGACATTAACTCAGGCCCGTATGATGAATTTATTCAAACAGATGCGGCGATCAATAAGGGTAACTCTGGTGGACCACTATTCAATATGAAGGGTGAAGTTATTGGTGTGAACACAGCGATTATTTCTCCATCTGGTGGCTCTATTGGTATTGGTTTCTCTGTGCCATCTGATACGGTCGTGAATGTTGTTTCGCAACTTAAAAAATATGGTGAAACGCGCCGCGGTTGGCTTGGTGTTCTTATTCAGAAAGTAACACCGGAAATTGCCGAAGGTTTTGGCATGGCGAAAGCTGAAGGTGCTTTGGTTTCTCGTGTTACAAAAGGTGGGCCTGCCGAAAAGGCTGGGTTTGTACCGAGTGATATTATTCTAGAATTTGATGGGAATTATGTGAAGTCTTCACGTGAGCTTCCAAAGATTGTTGCACTAACACCTGTTGAGAAAACGGTTGATGTTAAGCTGCTACGTCAGGGTAAGGAAGTCACTGTTAAGGTGAAGATTGCTCGCCTTGAAGCGGCTGAAAAGAATAATCCTGAACTTGCTGGCCGTGCTCAACCTGACAAGCCTGTTGAGAGTGCCGTTCTTGGTATGACGCTTTCGAACATTACACCAGAGCTTCGCCGTCAATATCGTTTGGATGCTAAACTCAAAGGTGTGGTGATTACGAAAGTTGCGCCAAATAGCCGTGCTGCTGAAAAAGGACTTCGTCCGGGGTTTGTGATTGTTGAAGTGATGCAAGAGCAGGTCTCTACAGCTGATCAGGTTGTTAAGAAAGTTGAATCTTTGAAGAAAACCAATAAAAAGAACATCATTTTCTTTATCGCGCGTGGGCGCGGTGAGTTTGGTTTTGTAGCATTACCTTCTAACCCTGCAGGTTAGAAATTTTAGTTGGTGCTTCAGGTTGCCCACAAGGCAACCGCACTTTAACCCAGCGGGTTAAGTTTTTCTCTCTCACGGCTATTTCAAGTGCTATGCACTTGAGCCTCCGAGGGGCGGCGCATTTCTGTGCTTCAGATGCCCACTAGCATCCGCATTGCGCCGGGCTTCACTGACGCTGCGCTGTCCTGACGCCGGAGTGGCGCCATTCCTTCTTGGTGTCTCTAGGGCTGTTTTTTATTTCTCTAACGGGTGATGGCAGCGAAGCTGCCGCCCTAAGCATTGACGGTCTCCTTATGTACTCTTCGATTGCCCACCAACAACACGCAGAGACCTACGTTTTTTTGCGCAGCAGCTTGGATGTTTAAATACATAATTTTATTAACTCGGTAATCATTAATTTGGTTGCCGGGTTTTTTGTTAATCTCAATTTCGTACTGGATTATGAGAATTCTCTGGGTAGGTGTATAGTTGGTTTTGGGGTTATGAGGCCGCTCTTGATTGTTAGGAGTTGGTAATGAATTATTCTGTAAATATATGTTCTCTTTTTTATAAATCGGTGATGGCAAGTTTTGTTGTTCTTTTTTCACTTGTTGTTGCACTGGGATTAAGCTCGCCTGCTTTTGCAGATAAGCCAGATCGGTGTTTTCATAAACATTACAATAATAAGTCCACATGCAAAGCGGGCATTCGCGGTAAGAAATGCTCGGATGCTAAGGGCAATAAGGGCAAGTGCGTACAAAACAGCACCAAGTGTTATTGTAAAATTTACAAGAAGAAAAAGAAGGTCAATAAAGAGTTGATCGACCTTGGTGTTGATGTTGGCATTTCTATTTTAAAATCTAAGAAACACAAAAAACATCATAAACACCATGATTGATTTTTATGGATTTGTTGGATGATGAATGACTAATTGTGGGAATGGAATTTCGAGATCGTAAGTGTTGCACGCTTCGATCATCAGTTTGCTTAATTCCGCTTCCAGGTCTTCATATTTAGGGGCGACCTTGCCTTTAAAGTCAGCTTCGATTTCATAATCTATGGAAGAGGGGCCGGCACGAAGGACTTCAACTTCTACGTTTCTTATGTTTTCTTTGCCGATATATTTACTGATGCCAGCTTCTATATAATTTCTGAGTTGAGTTGGTATTTCTGTTGTTGCTTGTTTTTGGTGTTTGTAGGAAATGCCAAACTCCAGCTTGATGCGGAAACCGGTTGAGAGGTTGCGCAATTGAGCGTCGAGAAAGTCAGTGGTTTTAAAGGTTATTCTCGCGCCGCCCAGTTCAATCAGTTGAACCAATTCGGGGGTTTGAATGATGACCTTTGCGATTGTTTCATTTTCTAATTGCACCCAATCGTCTTTTTTTGTTGGGAACCAGGCTTCGTCATCAGCTGGCGGGCGAGAGTGCCTGCCAACGAGTTCTCTAATTGGAACGGAGAAATGCCCGCCATCCAGGTCTGGATTTTCAAGCACGGTGTAATGGTCAAGGCGTTTTACAAACCATGGGACGCCATCAATCATCAGACGTTCGCCTTCTTGTACGGCACCTAAATTAAGGAGCAAAATGGATTGTTCGATGATTACTGGGAGCATGTTTAGGCCGATCCATGCCAGTGCTATGGTGAAGAGGCCTGCGACACCAAGCAGGATCCAGTCATTTAAATAGTTTAGGACAAACATCATTGTAAGTGTTGAGACGACAATTGTTAGTGCCTCGAAAATTAATCTTGTAAGGCGTGTATAAAAACTATGTTTGATGCCGCGTTTGTGAAAGAAGATACTGACTATTTTGCTCACGGCTCTTAATAGCATGAAGGTGCCCACGAAGGTGAGGATGGCAAGAAGCAAGTTGACACCTCTTGTGCGGATGAAGCTCGTTGCGTAATTTTCTAGATTGTCAGAGCTTGCCGCTTCTTCTTTTAAGCGAAGCTGTTGTAGGGATGTATTTTCTAGAGTTTTCGCGTCTTTGTTTCTCTTGCTCCAAAGTTTGAGCTCTTCTTTTAAATGAGTTTTGGTGTTTCTTGAGTTTTGTGGCTTGGTCTTTTGAAGCGTGGTTTGTAATTTTTCTATACGTGTGATGGCACGTTTTGCGATGGTTTGTCTGCGTTTTGCTTCGCTGATGGTTTGTTTTAATTCATCAATTTGGCGTGCATTTTCTGTGCTGCTTTTGATCATTTTTACAAATGGTTCAGCAAGGCCTTGAAGCTCGTCTTGCAGGTTGAATTTTTTGGTTTGTTGTGTCTTGTAAGTCTGCTCGGAAACACCAGAAGTCAATGTTGATATTTGTTCTTCTATGGTTTCTTCTTTTTTGATTTCTTGTTTTAAAGTTTCTTCTATTTCTTTTTTACTAACGTCTTCTCGGGCGCTTCTTAATTCTGATTTTAATTTTTTAATCAAAGCTTTTTGAGTGATTTGATTTTGTATTAGCTCTGTCAGGGACGTGATGGCTTTTTGGGCTTTTTCAGTTTCGGCTTGTTGTTTGACTTGTTTTTCTAATTCGGCCTCTTGATGCCTATCAGCTTTTGCATAGTCGATGACGGATGTAGAGATGAGGAATAGTACCGCAAAACATAAAGAGAAAACTTGTGAACAGGTAACGCTAATGTTCATTTTCATTGGTTTTCTGAAAGAGGATTTATTCGTCATCATGTTCTTAATTCTGTTTCGCTATTTTTTGTAAGGTCTTTATTTTTTCAAATCACTACAGATTAATCAGTAACAAAGTCTGACTTTTTATAGCCTTGCATGTAAAGCAGTGCGGTTAGGTCTGTGTGATTAACTGAAGCATCTGCTTCAGCTGCGACTATAGGTTTTGCGTAATAGGCTACACCTAGGCCAGAGGCTTTGATCATTTCAAGGTCGTTTGCACCATCCCCTACTGCTAAGGTATTTTCAGGTAAAATTTTCTGCTCATTGATGAATTGCTCAAGAGCTAGTTTTTTGGCTGCGCTTCCGAGTATTGGAGGGATGACGTTGCCGGTGAGTTTATCATTCTCGATTTCTAAGGTGTTGGCCTGAGTTGTATGGAAGCCCGTTAGTTTTGCTATTTTTTCTGTAAAGAAGGTGAAACCACCTGAGACGAGTGCACAATAAGCATTGTTTGCGGCCATTGTTTGAACAAGAGTTCTCGCGCCTTTGTTGAGATTTAATCTCTCGCTGATGACTGTATCAAGAGCTTTGGTATCAAGGTCTTTTAATAGTCCGACGCGTTCGCGAAGGGCTGCGTCAAATTCAATTTCACCTTGCATGGCGCGCTCCGTAATCGCGGCGATTTTGGGTTTGATACCGGCCATGTGGGCGATTTCATCAATACACTCTTCACCGATGATCGTTGAATCCATATCTGAGATGAGTAGTTTTTTGCGGCGGTGCTCACTTGGTTGCAAGGCGAAATCAAAGGGGTGATCTTGAAGTAAATCTGAGATTTTCGTTTTTATGTCATTCAGGGCTTGTTTTTGGTTCCACTCAACATCAAGCTCTAGATCAACGGCTTCGCCCAACGCTAACCATTGTGGTTCGCTTTCAATTTCTAATTTATCTTTTATGTTTGATAGAGCCTTGTCATTGAGTAAAGCTAGTCCTTCAGGGGCGATGATGGTCAGAATGGCAGCTGTTTTTGTTTGTGACATTGATTGGTTATCTCTATTTCATTACGTTGTGTTTTAAAAATTGGTAATACTACATTCTTTTAACGAACTTATATTCGAATTTTATTCAGTTAAAAAGGGCTAGTTTTCATCGCTCACCCTTTCGTTTTCAGGAACAGAAAATTAATGACAAAGCCTATTTTGATAGCCGGGGCAACAGCGAGTGGAAAATCTTCATTGGCCATGGCTTTGGCTGAGGAATTTAATGGTGTGATTGTAAACGCTGACAGTTGTCAGGTTTATAATGAGCTATCAATTCTCTCGGCACGGCCATCCACTAGCGATATGGAGTGCGTGCCACATCGGCTTTATGGGCATGTTAGTGGCAAGCAAGCTTATTCAACCGGTGCGTGGCTTGAGGATGTAAATGAAACCTTGAATGAGATTGCGGCGATAGGTAAGCGCCCGATATTTGTTGGTGGGACCGGGCTTTATTATAAAGCTTTGCTTGAAGGGCTTTCTCAAGTTCCTGATATTGCTGATGAAACTCGTAAGTTTTGGCGAGGTGAGGCTGAGCGCTTAGGAGCGCCAAGACTTCATGAAATATTAAGTGACAAGGACCCTTTGATGGCGACAGAATTGAAGCCTGGGGATACACAGCGGATTATAAGGGCGCTTGAGGTGATTGAGGGGACGGGAAAGTCTTTAAAACACTGGCAAGAAACGAATAGTGAACCTTTATTGTCCTTTAAAGATGTACATGGGTTTGTGGTTTGTTGGGAGCGGTCTCATTTGTATGAACGGATTGACCGGAGGTTTAAAGAAATGGTGTCTGCTGAAGGCACTGATAACGGACTTTCTGAAGTGCAGGCTCTGTTGGATCTTGGCTTTGATTCTAATTTGCCGATTATGCGGGCGCTTGGGGTGCCTGAACTTGCAGGATTTCTAAAGGGGGATATGGGGCTTGATTGTGCGGTGGCTTTAGCGCAGCAACAGACACGACGTTACGCAAAACGTCAATTAACATGGCTTAGGCGTAATATGATTTCGTGGAATCAGCTTGATGCGCAATATATGAAAAGGTTAAGGCCTGAAATTTTTTCGAAAATTCACGAAGACTGTTGACCTATGTGTTTGCATTGGTTAGTGTGGCTGCCTTGATATACTAAATATTTCGCTTTTTTGATGGTAAAATCTACTAATCTAAAGGTTTTGGGTTATTGGAATTTTTCATCTTTTTGAAGTGATTTATTTTAAGTCATTAAATTTTAGGTTAGTGTGGTGAAAAGCTCAATTTTTTGAGCTTTTGTCATATTAAATATTTGGAGATTAGAATGTCACGGACACTGTCAGGCGCTGATATTGTTCTGCAAGCTCTTGCAGATCAAGGGGTAGACCATATATTTGGATATCCAGGTGGTGCTGTTTTGCCAATTTATGATGCGATTTTTAATAGTGAAAAAATTGAGCATATTCTGGTCCGTCATGAGCAGGGTGCTGCTCATGCGGCTGAAGGATATGCACGCTCAACTGGCAAAGTCGGTGTCCTTTTGGTGACATCTGGTCCTGGGGCTACGAATGCCGTTACTGGTTTGGCTGATGCGCTGTTGGATTCTATTCCTTTGGTTTGTATCACTGGGCAAGTTCCAAGTCACTTGATTGGAACGGATGCGTTTCAGGAATGTGATACGGTTGGGATCACACGGCCTTGTACCAAGCACAACTATTTAGTCAAAGATGTTAATGATTTAGCTCGTGTTATGCATGAAGCTTTTTATGTGGCGTCGAGCGGCAGACCTGGCCCTGTTGTGATTGATATTCCTAAAGATATTCAATTTGCTCTTGGTGAATATGTTGGTCCTAAGAAAATCAAACACCGGACTTACCGCCCGGTTGTGAAGGGTGAGCAAAGTGCCATTCGTGATGCTGTTGATCTTTTGGCGAATGCTAAAAAACCGTTATTTTACACTGGCGGTGGTGTGATCAATTCTGGCCCGAATGCTTGTGAATTGCTGCGTGAATTGGTGGATAAAACAGGCGTACCTATCACATCTACTTTGATGGGGCTTGGGGCTTACCCTGCGAGTTCTGATCAATGGCTTGGTATGCTTGGCATGCACGGCACATATGAGGCGAATTGGGCCATGCATGATTGTGATGTTATGGTTTGTGTTGGTGCTCGTTTTGACGATAGGATTACTGGGCGCTTAGATGCGTTTGCTCCAAATTCGAAGAAAATTCATATCGATATTGATCCTTCTTCAATTAACAAAACGGTTCCTGTTGATGTTCCAATTATTGGTGATGTTGGACATGTTCTTGAGGATATGGTTCGCATTTGGAAAAATAAAGCGGAACAGATTGATAAAAAGGCACTTAAAGCCTGGTGGGGTCAGATTGATGAATGGCGTTCCAAGAAGTGTCTTGGTTATAAACCGTCTAAAAAAACAATTATGCCGCAATATGCGATTGAGCGTCTTTATGAACTAACCAAAGATCAAGAGACATATATCTCTACTGAAGTTGGGCAGCATCAAATGTGGGCAGCGCAATATTATGGCTTTGAGAACCCAAACAGGTGGATGACATCTGGTGGTTTGGGAACGATGGGATATGGTTTACCTGCGGCTCTTGGCATTCAAGTGGCACACCGAGACGCTTTGGTGATTGATATTGCTGGTGAGGCGTCTGTTCAAATGACCATGCAAGAAATGTCGTCAGCTGTTCAATATAATCTACCAATCAAGATTTTCATTTTGAATAATGAATTTATGGGCATGGTTCGTCAGTGGCAGGAATTGTTACATGGTGGGCGTTATTCTCATTCTTATTCAGAGGCCTTGCCTGACTTTGTTAAATTAGCTGAGGCTTATGGTGGTGTTGGTATTCGCTGTGATGATCCTGCAAAACTTGATGATGCGATCAAGGAAATGATTGCGTGTGACAAGCCTGTTCTTTTTGATTGCCGGATTGAAAAGCTTGCGAATTGTTTCCCGATGATACCTTCAGGTGAAGCGCATAATAATATGTTGCTTGCCAGTGATGTTGAGGCGGAAAATTTGCAGAGCGCGATTAAAGAAGAGGGTAAGGTTCTTGTTTAGATCTTTTTCAAATAAGGACCTCTAAATAAAGAATTTGTGTCATTGCACCGATTTCCCATTATTATATATAGAACAATAGATTAAAAGATTAGAGCATTTCTATGAGCACTGAAACTGATCAAACTGAAAAGCATACATTATCTGCTTTGGTTGACAATGAACCTGGCGTTTTGGCACGGGTTATTGGGCTGTTTTCTGGACGTGGTTATAACATTGATAGTTTAACTGTGACGGAGACGTCTCACGAAAAACACTTATCTCGCATTACTGTTGTAACTGAGGGAACACCAATGGTGATTGAGCAGATTAAGGCTCAATTTTCTCGGTTGATTCCTGTACACCATGTGACTGACCTAACCGTGAAAGGGCGCGCGCTTGAGCGCGAACTTGCGCTAGTTAAAGTTGCTGGCAAGGGTGATAACCGGGTTGAAGCCTTGCGGCTTGCTGAAGCGTTTCGGGCGCAAGTTGTTGATGCATCTATTGACCATTTTGTTTTTGAGATCACAGGTAAATCTGGCAAGATTGAGCAGTTTATTCAGCTTATGAAACCTCTTGGTCTTGTTGAAGTGGCGCGTACTGGTATTGCGGCTATTTCTCGTGGCTCTGAGAAAATGGGCGAATAAGCTAAATCTGTTTTTCAAATTAACTCATACTTTTTCCTGGAAGTTTTAGGCTAGCATTATGGCTCCTCATTTAAGTGTAAATTTAAATGCAATTGCTCTGTTGAGAAACAGGAGAGATTTGTCCTGGCCAAGTGTAACTGGTATTGGTGCATTGGCGCTGGACGCTGGTGCGCATGGCTTGACTGTTCATCCCCGGCCAGACGAGCGGCATATCAGACGGCAAGATGTGTATGATCTTAAAGAGATGATCACTGAGCGCTATCCTTTAAAAGAGTTTAATATTGAGGGGTATCCTGATGATCGCTTTATGGCGCTTATCTTAGATATTCGCCCTGATCAGGTGACTTTTGTTCCTGATGATCCTTCACAGAATACATCTGATCATGGGTGGGATGTGGCTTCAAATAAAGAGTTGCTAACAAATGTGATTAACATTGCACATGAGGCTCAGTGCCGTGTGTCTTTATTTGTTGATACGGACCCAAAGGTTGTAACTGAGGCGGCATCGGTTGGGGCTGATCGAGTTGAAATATATACGGGGCCTTATGGAGCTTTGGTAAAAGAAAATCATATTCAAGAAGAGTTGGACCGGATTGAGGCGACATTTGCTGCAGCTAAAGCTGCCGGTATTGAAGTAAATGCTGGGCATGATTTAACTTTGGCCAATTTACCCGCACTTGTGAAACGGGTGCCTGGGATTGCAGAGACGTCAATTGGTCATTGTTTTACGGCTGATTGCTTGGTTTTTGGCGTTAAAGAGACCGTAAAGCGGTATTTAACGCAGCTAGGGCATCAAATTTAGGCATTGAACATTGACAAGGATGAGTTTGGGCATTACGCCCAATCACTAATGGGATAGAGAAAATGTTTTGCCTCTCATTTGTCTTCATTTATAAGGGGTCTTTCCACGGATTGACTTTAACTAGATTGAAGCCAGTATTGGGCAAAATTGACGAAGAAAAAGGTAAATTAATATAATGCGCGTTTATTATGATCAAGATGCAGATGTAAATCTGATTAAATCTAAAAAAGTTGCTGTCATTGGCTATGGCTCACAAGGACATGCTCACACGCTTAATCTTAGAGATTCTGGTGTTACTGATATTTGTGTTGGTCTTCGTGAAGGCTCATCATCACGGGCGAAAGCTGAAGCTGAAGGTATTAAGGTTATGACAGTGGCTGAAGCTGCTGGATGGGCCGACCTGATGATGATTTTGGTGCCAGATGAATTGCAAGCTGATTTGTATCGTGATGAAATTGCGCCAAATATTCGCGATGGTGCTGCACTCGCATTTGCTCATGGTTTGAATGTTCACTTCAACCTAATTGAAGCTAGTTCTAAAATCGATGTGATTATGATTGCGCCAAAGGGGCCTGGTCATACTGTGCGCGGTGAATATCTTCGTGGTGGCGGTTTGCCATGCCTTATTGCTATGCATCAAGATGCAACGGGTAATGCGAAAGATGTAGCTCTTTCTTATGCTGCTGCGATCGGTGGTGGTAAAGCTGGTACGATTGAAACTACATTCCGTGAAGAATGTGAAACAGACCTATTTGGTGAGCAAGCTGTTCTTTGTGGTGGTGTTGTTGAGCTGATGCGTGCTGGTTTTGAGACATTGACAGAAGCTGGTTATGCCCCTGAAATGGCATATTTTGAATGTTTGCATGAAATGAAATTGATCGTTGATTTGATTTATGAAGGTGGTATTGCCAACATGAATTACTCAATTTCAAACACTGCTGAATATGGTGAGTATGTTTCTGGTCCACGTGTGATTACACCAGATGTGAAAGAGCGTATGAAAGAAGTTCTTGTAGATATTCAAGAAGGTCGTTTTACTCGTGACTTTATGCTTGAAAATAAAGTTGGCCAAACAAGCTTTAAAGCGATGCGTGCGAAAGCTGATGAGCATCCTTGTGAAGAGGTTGGTGGTCGCTTGCGTGATATGATGCCTTGGATCAAAGAAAAAGCCTTGGTTGATAAAACGAAAAACTAGAGGCTAACCTCTTTTTCTCTCACGGGCTATTGTTTTTCAGTGGCGCTTCAGGTTGCCCACTAGCAACCGCGCTGCTGAAGTTGCCGCCCTACGAGGTGCAGAGAGTTATTAGTGGCGCTTTAGGTTGCCCACTTGCAACCGCGGCTAAGCGCTGACGGCCATTTGGCCTACGTTTTTTGTTTACGGCTAATAGATGGCTTTAACTGAAATTGAAGCCATCAAAATCATAGCTACGAAATATCTCAGTCCGAAGTTTGGCAATACTTCTTCTTCGTGTAGGAAGCTTTGCGTAGAGAATTCTAAAACGCTCCTTTTTTAAGGGGCGTTTTTTTGTGGTTAATGTTTTAAACACTGCCTTTTGAAAAAGAAGCGGTGTTTTTTTATGGTTTGTGTTAGCTTTTGTTTTAAAGCTTAATTTAAAACCTGGAGTTGTTATGGGACGGAAATTTCATATTCTTGATGTTTTTACTGACCAGGCTTATGAAGGCAATCAGTTAGCAATTGTTGAAGATGCTGATGGGCTTACTTCTGAGCAAATGCTTGCGATTACTAAAGAATTTGGATTTTCTGAAACTGTATTCCTACAATCTAGTGAGAACCCAACGGCGGCTGCAAAGGTGCGTATTTTTACGCCTTCTTCTGAAATTCCTTTTGCAGGGCACCCAACAATTGGAACAGCTTTTTTGCTTGGCTCATTTAAAGCTCAGGAACAAAATAGCGGCTCTGATATTCTATTGGTTTTGGATGAAGAAATTGGATCTGTGCGATGTGCAGTATCTGTCTCTTCTGGGAAGGCTTGTTATGCCGAGTTTGATGTGCCGGCTCTTCCTAAATTAATTGACCAGGTGCCGGAGGTTGATCTGGTTGCTGATGCTTTGGGCGTTGATATTCAAGATGTTGGTTTTGAAAATCATAAAGTGATGAGTGCTGAAATTGGTATTCGTTTTGTTTATGTGCCTTTGAAAAACCTTTCCCTTGTAAGAAAAGTTTCTCCTGATTTTGCCTATTGGAAAAATGCTTTTTCAAAGAGTGACCCAGTCGGTGTGTATGTTTATTGCCGGGGGGGAGAACGTGCTGATAGTGGATATCATGCACGGATGTTTGCTCCTGACTTTGGTATATCTGAAGATGCGGCTACAGGGGCGGCGGCAGTTGGGTTTTCTCGTGTTATTGAGGCGTTTGAGATTGATGCGCAGACCAAGTATGAAACAATAATTGAGCAAGGCTTTGAAATGGAGAGGCCTAGCCTTTTAAAACTAGAAGTTGAGTTCCAATCAAAGGGAATTAAGCTTGTTCGGTTGGGTGGCAAGGCTGTTTTGGTGGCAAGTGGTGAGTTGGTGTAAGATGAGTTTTTGAACTCATGTTTATTTATGATTTTGTGGAAATAAAGCTTCGATGTTTTTTTTAAAAGAACTTCCAACTAAGAAAATGATGCAACGTTATGCTGACAAGTTTCCTGAGATGGATATTGATAAAACTGGTGCAGTTTTAATTATGCTTCGGCGTGCAAGTTTGTTTATTCGAAAGTTAGAGGCCTATTTCATGACCTATAATCTTTCTCAAACCAGGTTTTTGATATTGATTGTTTTGGATCGTGAACCTGATCAGGAAGATTTTGTTATTAGTGATTTGGTGCGTAGGCTGGATGTTTCAAAGCCCGTTATATCTAATTCTCTGAAATCGCTTGAAAAAGAAGGTTTTGTATCTGTTAGTGATTGTGAGAGCGATGGCCGAGCTAAACGCATTTCCCTTACGGATTTAGGAAGACGTAAATTATATGAAATTTTACCGGGATATTATGAGCTGGTAAATGAAGAGATTGATGAGAGCTAGGCCTCTTTAAAAATAAAAAACGTTTCTTTCATGTTGGGTCTTTTTGTCTTGTCAAAGTCTTTTGGGGGACAGGTTGACTTAAGTGACTGCCTTTAAAGGGGCGCATGAAAGAAACGTTTTTATAGTGGAGTTCATTTGTCGATTTTAAAGGGAATTAAAATACGACACGACCTCCGATAACCAGTTGGTCGGCTTCTGCATCTTTTGCAACATCTGTGATGTTGATTAAAGGAGCGAAACCAGTGTTGTGTGAATATTCAATGCCTACTGAGAAGTTTGGATTGATAAAGACTTCCACACCACCAACAATTTGTTCAATAGAATCGAAGATTGGTGATCCTGGGCCGCCAGTGCTAAATGGTCCGATATCAGAGTGGCTATAGCTCACTGTGAAATGTGTTTTGTGATCATAAAGCTCAGTTTTATAACGGCCTTGTACTGTAAAAGCTTCTAGTTTTTGGTTAGTTGCTGGCCATGGATCTACAGTTGCAGTGTACTCAGCCATGATGTCGAACATGGGAGATGTAAATTCGGCGCGAATATCCCATGCGGCATTGCGACCGCGACATTTTGGAACACCTTGCGCGCCAGGTGTTACCGGGCAATCAATTTCTGGGCCGGGGTGGTGGGGCAATGTGTGATTGTAGATTGTGCCATGAAGGTAACCAGCGCCTATTTTTAAAGTCATGTCTTCTCTAACAGGGATGAAGATGTCACCATTCAATGCGAAGTTGTCGATATCATCTTTATTTGCTGTATCTGCTGTGCGCAGATGGCGGCCACCGGAAATGGCCGTGGCTGAGAGGTGCATGAGTTTACTGACGTAACCAACTTCTGCAATCACACCATCACTTTCGGCTCTAAAGAAGTGATTGTTGATGTTCTGAGAAAATGGATTGTATTGATCAAAGTCACCAAAGTTAATAGTTTTGCGACCAAATGTTAGATAAAGAGGTGAGCGGTTTAGATCACCTAATGTTACGTAACCTCTTCTTAGTTGGATTTCATCTTGGCTATCAAAACGAGTTTCATGATACTCAAGTTGTGCGAAAATGGTTAGGTAATCTGTTGGTGTTGCTGTGAAGGCAAGGGCGGCATTATCCACAAAGAAGCCATGAGCTGATGTGCCGGTGGCATGGGTTGGGAAACGCGTTAAAATAGGAAATGCGTTATCTGTATTGGTCCATTCACCCAGATAAGACCCTTTCAATAGGCCTGATATATAGACTTTTTTGTTTTTAATGCTTCCGTTTTTGCGAAAGATTAGTTGATCGATCGCTTTACTTGTTATGTTTTCATCATAATCAAGAATAACATCTGCATAGGCTGTGTTGGCTGTGACGAACCAATGATCAGGAAGAACACTTTGGGGCTCATCTTTCATGGAATGTTCGTAATATCTCTCACCGTCTTCAAAAGAAAGATCAGATGAGTGTGCTTGAGAGGAATAAAGGGAAACAAGGCCAGTTAAGGCAAGACTTGCAAGTGCTTTTGCACTCAGATTTGACACGCTACGCATGACTTATAAACTCCACTAGGACTAAAATAAAAAAACTAAAACTCTTCCCTTCACATTATCGTGATGTGGTTAACTTTCTCTGAACGGTGGGTCATTTTGAAACATAAATTTTGTGGAGTAGTTTGTTAGATATGGGGGGGGGCTGAATGTGGCCATGACAATTTAGGTGATAGAGACTAAAATCTAAATTGATTCTTAAAGTTAAACCGCGTTTGATTTTGTTTTAGAGCAATTCTCTTTTGATTAGACTCATTTTTATTTAGACACTTTGGAATGCTCTAATTCTTTGTTATTACGCACTTCTTATCGGAAAACTGCGTGACACTTTTCCGGAAGAGCTCTTAATTGATGAAAAGAAATGTGTGGCTAAATGTCTTTAGATAATCTTTCTTCTGGCCCAAATGGGGCAGAACCAACTTTGGAAAAACAATTTATATTTGTTTATGGGTCATTGAAGCGCAATATTGCAAACCCTATGGGAGCGATGATGCGAGCGCATGCAAACTATATGGCAGAAGCTATAATTGCTGGGCGGATTTATGATTTAGGGCCTTATCCAGGTTTGGTTTTAGAGGATTGTGGTACAGCAGTTTATGGTGAGCTTTATGAAATTGTACGCCCCAATGCATTACTCTCTCTTCTTGATGCTTATGAGGGGTGTTCTGAAGACGATCAGCAGCCACATGAATTTTCACGGGTATTAGCGACTGTTAGAGATAATGAGGGGCAGGACTATCGCGCCTGGGTTTATGTCTATCAGGGTGTTGTGGATCCGCAATGGGTGCTGACTTCTGGCTACTATCAACCTTCGAGCGGTGTTGCTTAATCGTTTCCTTTGTCATTGATCCATCTGTTTTATTACATGTATTGAAGAATGAATTTAAAAAAGCACCTATTCCTATCTTAAATTTATAAGTTTGCTGCTTGACAATTTATTTGTGAGTGTCATTTGTTTTTTTTCATATGAAATTCGCACTCATTCGTTGCTCTTCTTTGGTTTGCAAACTAAACTCTTAAAAAAAACATAAGGGTACAAATTATGTCACATCAAATTGGCACACCTGCCAATTCTAATATTCCAAAATGGGTTTATCAATTTGGAGGCGGTAGTGCTGATGGGGGCGCTGTTGATCGTAATTTACTTGGTGGTAAAGGTGCAAACTTGGCTGAAATGGCCAGTATTGGTTTGCCAGTCCCTCCTGGGTTTACGATTACGACAGATGTATGCAGTGTTTTTTATAAAAACGATAAAACATTACCTGAAGATTTGAAGCGCCAAACTCAGGCTGCTTTGGATCATGTTGGTGAACTTGTTGGATCCGTATATGGCAGCAAGGAAACACCTTTGTTGGTTTCGGTTCGTTCTGGTGCGCGTGTTTCTATGCCTGGAATGATGGATACGGTGCTTAATTTGGGCCTGAATGATGAGACGGTTGAAGGGCTTGCAGCTCGGTCTGGTGACCGGCGTTTCGCATATGATAGTTATCGCCGTTTTATTCAGATGTATGCTTCTGTTGTGATGGAAGTGGAACATGGCCTGTTTGAAGATATTTTAGAAAACTTTAAGAATCTCAATGGCTTTTCTAATGATACCGAATTAGACGCTGATGATTGGCTTGATATTATTGAGCAATATAAGGCCTGCGTTGTTGAAGAGAACGGGCAGCCATTCCCAAGCGATGTGCATGAACAGCTTTGGGGGGCGATTAGTGCTGTTTTTCTTTCCTGGCATTCACGCCGCGCTGATACCTATCGCATGCTTCATGATATTTCTCATGAATGGGGTACTGCTGTAAATGTGCAGGCTATGGTCTTTGGTAATATGGGAGAAAATAGCGCGACAGGTGTTGCTTTTACTCGCAACCCAGCAACTGGTGAGAATGAGCTTTATGGTGAGTTTCTTGTGAATGCTCAAGGTGAGGATGTTGTTGCTGGTATCCGGACACCTCAACCGCTAACAAAAGCTGCCAAAGAAAAATCTGGTGATGATAGTCCATCTCTTGAAGAGGTGATGCCAAAGGCTTTTGCTGAATTTGTTGGCATTACCGAGCAATTGGAAACTCACTATCGAGATTGTCAGGATATTGAGTTCACCATTCAGGACGGTAAGTTGTGGATGCTACAAACTCGCTCTGGCAAGAGGACAACGGGTGCTGCTGTTCGCATGGCTGTTGAGATGGCAGAAGAGGGCTTGATTAACCAAAAAGAAGCTGTGTTGCGGATTGAACCCAAGGCTCTTGATCAGTTATTGCATCCTACTCTTGATCCTGATGTTGAGCGTAAAGTTTTAACGAAAGGCTTGCCAGCGTCACCTGGTGCGGCCGTTGGGATGATTGTTTTTGATGCTGATGAGGCTGAGGCACAGGCAGGGCTTGGTAAATCCGTTTTATTAGTGCGGGTTGAGACGAGCCCGGAAGATATTCACGGCATGCATGCTGCTTGCGGTATTTTAACGGCTCGTGGTGGTATGACTAGTCACGCGGCTGTTGTTGCTCGTGGTATGGGGCGGCCTTGTGTTTCTGGTGCTGGTGCACTTAAAATTGATATGGAAACGCGCAAGATGCGCATTGGTTCTGTAACTCTCTGCGAAGGCGATATGCTTACGATAGATGGTTCTACCGGTGAGGTTTTGCAGGGTGAACATCCTATGAGACAGGCTGAATTAACGGGTGATTTTGGTAAATTGATGGGCTGGGCTGATAATATTCGCCGTCTGAAAGTGCGCGCAAATGCAGAAACGGCTCGGGAAACGGAACATGCCTTGAAGTTTGGTGCTGAAGGAATTGGCCTTTGCCGCACAGAGCATATGTTCTTTGAGACCAGCCGTATCATGGCCATGCGGGAAATGATTTTGGCACGTGATGAAGAGGGCCGCCGGGCGGCGCTTGATAAATTGCTCCCTATGCAACGGTCGGACTTTTCTGAATTATTTTCATTAATGCCAGCATTGCCGATTACTATTCGTTTGCTTGATCCTCCATTACATGAATTTTTGCCGCATGACAGGGAAGAAATTGAGACTTTGGCGGACCATCTCGAGCTTGATGCAGATGACATTAAAGTTAGGGTTGATGAGCTTAAAGAATTTAACCCTATGCTTGGGCATAGAGGGTGC
Source organism: Methyloligella sp. (assembly GCA_021604645.1). GTDB lineage: Bacteria > Pseudomonadota > Alphaproteobacteria > Rhizobiales > HXMU1428-3 > HXMU1428-3. The sequence continues at coordinate 24,658 of BQJJ01000013.1, read as the reverse complement.
CGCTTAGCGATTAGTTATCCTGAAATTACTGAAATGCAGGCACGCGCTATTTTTGAGGCGGCGCTGGATAAGTCAAAATCGGGCGATCCAGTTCATCCTGAAATTATGATCCCGTTGATTGCCACGGTTGCTGAATTTGATCTTTTAAAAGATGTAATTGATAAAACAGCAAAGCTTGTTTTTGAAGAACGTGGTGCCTCTCTTACTTATGATGTTGGGACGATGATTGAGTTGCCACGTGCTGCATTACAAGCAGGTGAAATCGCCAAATCAGCTGAATTCTTTTCGTTTGGAACCAATGATTTGACACAAACCACATTTGGCCTTAGCCGTGATGATGCGACAACTATCCTGAATGATTATACTAAAAACGGAATTATTGATGTTGATCCGTTTGTTAGTATTGATACTGCTGGTGTTGGTGCATTGGTTGATATGGCAGTACAAAGCGGTCGGCAAACACGAGACGGCATGAAGATGGGCATTTGCGGTGAACATGGCGGTGACCCTAGTTCAATTCAATTTTTTGAAAATGTTGGGTTAGATTATATATCTTGTTCTCCTTTTCGGGTGCCTGTTGCGCGTTTAGCTGCTGCGCAAGCCCAAATATTAGGACAAAAAGAAACGTCATAGGTTTAGCTGACTATATTGGTCACTACGGATTACAAGACCGATTTGGTGAAAGAAATTAGATGATTGATGGGATTAAGTCTGTTCGGGACGGGGGGAAACGCGCTCTTTCTGAAGCGTTGGCTTTGACCGAACATTCTTTTGAAAATGAAACGACGGTCAATTTACTTGATGAGGCTTATAATAATGCGACGGCGCATGTTGTCGGTTTTACCGGGCCACCTGGTGTTGGTAAATCTACTTTAATTAATGGATTAATTAAAGAATGGCGCCGTGCTGAGAAAACAGTTGGCGTGATTGCCATTGATCCGTCGTCTCATAAAACTGGCGGTGCATTGCTTGGAGACCGGACCCGTATGATCACTGACCCTGAAGACCAGGGTGTTTTTGTTCGCTCGCTTGCGAGCCGGGGGCAATTGGGCGGGGTTGCTCAACTTACTTTTCCAGCTTTGGTTTTAATGCGTGCCTTGTTTGATATTGTTATTATTGAAACTGTGGGCGTTGGTCAGTCTGAGGCGGATATAACGTCGCATGCTGATAGTGTTATTTTGTGTGTTCAGCCTGGTTCAGGGGATAGTTTGCAATTTATGAAATCTGGTATTATGGAAATTCCTGATATTGCTGTTATCACCAAGGCTGACATGGGGGCGCAGGCGCGTAGAGCTGAAGCTGACCTCAAAGGGGCGCTTTCTATCACTAATTATGAGCCAGATGCTCATGAAACAGTGGTTTTGAGTGTTTCTGCTGTAAAGGAAGAAGGTTTGTCGGGTCTTATTGATGCCATAGACGGTCATTATCAGACTTTGATAGAGAATAAGTCTATTGAAGAGGCAAGACAGTCTCAGGCTATTAAATGGCTGAAAGATAGAATTTTGAATGAATATGGTGCAAAAGGTCTATCTTTGGTTGAAAAAACACTTTCTACAGGAATTGAAAGGCCGTTTAAAAAGCAACACTTTGTGTTAAATGGTCTCATTACCTCATTTAAGGGGTGAATTTTTTTCGGATTTGTGGTTTCTAGCGCTGCGTTTGTTGATTCGTAGATTGTCTTTTACGAAACAATGAATAATTTCAATTTGTATTAGCTTATTTATTCACAAGCTATCTTATTGAAAATAGTGCTCAATTTTTATTAATGCTGCGATGCGGCAATAAATGACTTGATATGCTGCGATGCGGCGTGTATTAACATTGCTTAAAGCTTTGGAAAACCAAACCCAAAATTTTTGGGAATTGGCGAATCAGTGGCTTAATAGCAGATACATAATTTAACCAAAATTAACGTTTGTTAATTGTTTAAAGGCAATTTTAACATTCATGTGTTTTCCTTTGGGAAACTGGTTTAAATTTTGTTTCATAATTTAAAAGGTTAGTAGGTTTAGGGTATGTCCCGGATTATATTGTCACCACTTCACTATTTAGCAATTGCTGCTTTAGCGGTTCCTATGCTTGGGCTAGGATATATTGCGGGTAATGGTGATGTGCTAGCTGTTTATCGCTTAAATCTTGAAATGTCATTATCAGGCACTGGCGCTGATTATGATGGTAAAATTCCTGATGCGACACAGCCAATTTTACCAATCATTGCTGAAGCAAATGATTTATTTGATATTAAAGGTAAGGGCCCACGGGCCGACTTGCTTTACAAACAACGTGTTGCAAATAGCGGTAATTACGAAGAGCGTCGTCGTTTAGCTTTACAGTCCTTTGAAAATACGGGGATTGTGAAATCTGAAGGAGTAGACAACTCATACAATGCAAGCAATGTTCAAAAAGTAAACAGAGCTGCAAAAGTTAACCGGCATAGTGTTACTGGTGTCGCTGTTGCAGACCCTATTGGAAAAGCTGTTGGCCCAGATCCTATTGGTGTGCGTCCAACTGAAAAAGTAACTGCTGGATTGCCGATTATCAGCCAGAAGCGTGTTGCAGGTGTCTTTAATTTACCTCGCGATACTCACTTTGGAACTGGGCGTAAAGATAATGCCCGTTTTAATTCAAGACTTGAAACAGGTGAACGTCCGAGTAATACGGGCCTTGAAGTGAAGCATGTTGCTTCTATTGGTACGGGTGCTCGTAAATTCTTTGGTGGTTTAACGGAGCATGAATTCCGTAAACGTGAAAAGCGTTGCCTTGCAACTGCTATTTATTTTGAAGCTCGCAGCGAACCGATTAAAGGTCAGCTGGCTGTTGCTCAGGTTATTATGAACCGGGTACGCAGTAGCTATTACGCTGATACTGTTTGCGGTGTGGTTTATGAGGGTGCTCATAGACGCAATAGCTGTCAGTTCTCTTTTGCTTGTGATGGTTTGGCAGATAAGGCGAAGGATAAGAAGCGTTGGGTTATTGCAACTAAGCTTGCTACGCGTGTTACTGATGGTAAAGTTTGGCTAAAAGATATTGGTTATGCCAGTCACTACCATGCGACTTATGTGAAGCCAAAGTGGCGCCATTCAATGAAATTTATTAAGAAAATTGGCGCGCATATTTTCTATAGAGCTAAATATTTTGCTCGTCCGACAGAAGTGGCTGCCATTCAATAGCCAAGCTAACTAGTTTGTTAAGAATTTTAAAATGCCCTGAAGGTTTTTCTTTGGGGCATTTTTTTATGTTGGGAATGGTGTGAGGTTCTCTGGTTGGTAGTGTGAGTTTAGAGCTTAGTCTTTTGGCTCTTAATCCTTACTGTGAAAGAAGTGATCGTCATCTTCACTATCATCGCCGAACATTTTATCAATTGGTTTTCTTCTTTTGGGGAGGGAGGCCAGGAATAAAATAGCTGGTGGAAACAAAAAAGAGGTTAAAACCCAAAAATTATGATCTCTCTTTTTTTTCTTTGCGAGAAAAAGAGCCAGTATTGGGGTTAGTAACCAAATGATGAGAGCGATAGTGAGTAATTCACCTGCTTGCATGATTTTTCCTGTCTTTCTTAGTGCTCCTTCGGTTGCCCACTAGCAACCGTCGCAATATTTAATTCCTTCAGTTGCACTTTTTAGTGCAGTTTCAGTTTTCCACCTGAAAGCGCCGCGAGCAACCGGGACGTGTATCCGTCGTAGGATTTGCGCTTTTAATGCTAGGTTCACCTTGTAATGAACCATACTAAGAGCTCTTTCTTACTAACCTGTTATGTCTATATCAAGACCAAGATCAAGGCACTTGGCTGAATGGGTGAGGGCACCAACTGAGATGATATCAACGCCTGTTTCGGCAATCTCTTTTACAGTATGAAGGTTTACGCCGCCTGAGGCTTCGCATGTGAATTTTCCATCAATTAACTTCACTGCTTCTTTTAATAAATCTGGGGGCATATTATCTAACAGTACAACATCTATCTTATGTGATAAGCATTCTTTTAGTTGGTCGATGGTATCAACTTCAACCTCGATTTTTACCATATGGCCGTTGGCTTCTTTTGCTTTTTCGATGGCGTTATTGATGCCGCCTGCAAAGGCGATGTGATTATCTTTAATAAGTATGGCATCATCTAGTCTAAAGCGATGGTTTTCACCACCTCCGGCTCGTACGGCATATTTTTCTGCAAACCTTAGACCGGGAGTGGTTTTGCGTGTATCTACAATTTTTGCCTTTGTGTGGCTGATTTTTTTTACATATTGATTGGTGAGACTTGCTATTCCGGTTAAATGACCGAGAAAGTTGAGGGCGACGCGTTCACCGGTTAAGAGGGTTTTTACAGGTGCTTTGATTGTGGCAATGATATCTTTTGGGGCTAACTCATCACCATCGTGCTTATTCCAACTTAGTTCTGAGTTAAGGGTTAATTCTCGGAATGTTGCTTCAACGAATTGACTGCCTGCAAGGATGCCTGTTTCCCTTGCGCGCAGTGTTGCGGTTCCGATTTGTTGATCATTAAAAATGCTATTGGTCGTAATATCACCTGCAAGGCCAAGATCTTCTTTTAAAGCATTAATGACTACTTCTTTTACTAAAAGGTTTGGTGCGGGGCTAAATGAGCTATTCGTCTCAGGCATTTCCTTGATCTCTTTTATGTTTGGTTGCTTCAGGCTTTTGTTCGATTAGGTGTTATTGAATTTGTTCTCTATATCATCAAGTTTAAGGTAAGTTCGTTTTGCACTTTTATTTTTTTCAGGTTTATCAGTTCTGTAGTGACTGCCACGACTTTCCAGGCGATTGATTGCTCCGGTGAGAATGAACTTAGCCGTGAGGCACATGTTTTTTGTTTTTTCACTCTCTTGAAGTTCAGGCTCTAAGTCTTTTAAAATTCTGACTGCTTCGGTGAGACCTTTTTCGTCTCGTTCAACTCCGACATTTTGAAACATCATCTCTCTTAAAGTTTTTATTGATTTGCTTAGTTTTTTATCCAGCTTTGGAGAGATCGTTTGTTCATCATTTAAGGTAATCGCTATTGTTTCTTGTGGGCGGCGGCTGGCTTCATTATGAATATCTTCTGCTATGCGATTTCCAAAAACAACAGCTTCAAGAAGTGAATTTGATGCTAGTCGGTTTCCGCCATGTAAGCCCGTTGATGCAACTTCACCGCACGCCCAAAGACCATCTATTGTACTGCGCCCGTTTGCATCGGTTACTATGCCTCCCATTTGGAAGTGTGCTGCTGGTGCTATTGGAATTGGCTCGACTAGTGGGTCTATGTCGGCTTCTTTGCATTTTTGTATTACTGTTGGGAAGTGATCTTTCATTGCGCTTCCAATTGTGTTGACGCAATCAAGATAGGCGCCGCGGCCAGATTTTAATTCTCTATCAACGGCTCTTGCAACTATGTCTCTTGGTGCGAGTTCAGCGCTTTCATGAATATCTACCATGAAGCGTTCACCTTTTTTATTGACTAGGTGCGCCCCTTCACCACGCAAGGCTTCAGTGGCAAGAGGAGCTGGGTCTAAATCTGCGTCAATGGCAGTTGGATGGAATTGAATAAACTCAGGGTCACTGATAACTGCACCAATTTGAGCTGCCATTGCAATGCCTTCGCCGCGTGCCATATTTGGGTTTGTAGTTTTTGAAAAAAGATGCCCACAGCCACCGGTTGCCAGAATAACTCTTTTACCTTTTAAAAGGCTGCCTTCGCCGGTACCTTTTGCCGCGGAGGGCCAGATATACACTCCATTTATTGAATTAGCCTCTACGGCGAGTTTATGAACTTCTACTTGTTCCAAGATACGGATTGAAGGTGTGTTTTTTTCAGTTTCAATGAGGGCTGACATAATAGCAGCGCCCGCACGATCTCCTTCAACTCTCACTATTCGTCTTGTTGAATGGGCGGCTTCTTTTGAAAGTTGGAGTTTGCCTTCTAAGTCTTTATCAAAGGGAACGCCAAATTTTAGCAGGTCTTCAATTCGATCATTTGCTTCTTTGGTGACAAGATGTGCGATGTTTTCGTCGACAAGGCCAGCGCCGACATTAATCGTATCCTCAGCGTGGGTCTCTGGTTTATCGCCTTCACCGATGGCTGCAGCGATGCCGCCTTGGGCCCAATGACTTGAAGTTCCTTTGCCGAGGCTTTTTGCCGCGATAATGGTTGTTGGTAAGGGGGCTAGTTTTAGTGCTGTGAACAAGCCAGCAAGTCCAGCACCTACAATGATAACTTCATGTTGAAAATTGTAGGTGCTGGTTGCTGTTTTATTGGTTTTGCTTGTTATTTTGTTACGGCTTTTTTGGCCCATGATGGATTTAAGCCGTGACGTTAATCATGCGTTCTACCGAAAGACGAGCTTTTTCAGCGACTTCTGGATCGATTGTAACTTCTTCTTTCATCTCGAGCAGGGCTTCATAAACATTTTCTAATGTAATGCGCTTCATGTGCGGGCAGAAATTACATGGACGAATAAATTCGACATCAGGTGTTTCTACTGCAACATTGTCGCTCATTGAACATTCTGTCACCATCATGACTTTTGCAGGGCGATTATCTTTTACCCATTTGATCATGCCAGATGTAGAGCCTGTGAAGTCAGCTGCATCGATAACTTCTGGTGGGCATTCTGGATGCGCAATGATTTTAATGCCAGGATTTGCTTCACGATATTCGTTTAGTTCTGCTGCTGTAAAGCGCTCATGAACTTCACAATGACCTTTCCAGGCGATGATTTCTTTTGATGTTTGCGTGGCGACATATTTTGCTAAATATTCATCAGGAACCATCAAGATTTTATCTGATTCAAAAGACTCAACGATTTGAACAGCATTTGACGATGTGCAGCAAATGTCACATTCAGCTTTTACAGCTGCTGATGTGTTGACATAGGTGACAATTGGAACGCCTGGGTAGGCTTCTCTTAAAGCTCTTACATCTTCTGGTGTGATTGAGTCGGCAAGCGAACAACCAGCTTCCATGCTTGAGATAAGAACCTTTTTGCTTGGGTTCATCAATTTTGATGTTTCGGCCATAAAATGCACACCGCATTGCAGAATGACATCAGCATCAACATTGCTGGCTTCGACAGCTAGTTGTAGACTGTCACCCATGAAATCAGAAATACAATGGAATATCTCAGGTGTCATATAGTTATGCGCTAAGATAACGGCATTCTTTTCTTTTTTAAGATCATTGATGGCTTTAATTAACGGTGCCATGTGTGGCCATTCCACGGGTGGCACAACAGATTTTACCTTTTCATATAAAGGCGCCATTTCTTTTGCGATCTCTGGTGTGTATTCCAAAGATTTAGATTTCTCGCTTTTTAGTGCGCCTTCAGGTTGCCCACTAGCAACCGGCGCGTTAGTGGCACCTTTAGGTTGCTCACCAGTAACTGCACTATTTGATTTTGTGATTGTTTGTTCAATTACCGCCATAACGAACCTCTTTTCTATCACTTTTAGAAAAAACATTTAGAGGCTGGTTTTACCAACATCAGTTATGTTTTTTTAGATGGTCAATCCACCTTTTATTAAGCGATCTATCTAACTTATGCTCATTATGAGTATAAGTCTGTTGTTAAAATATCCGGCTTTAAGCCGGTTTTTTCAAAAGCTATTTTTACTTTATAAGTTAAAGAATTTAACTTTGTCAATAATTAGGGAGGGGAAGTTTCAAGGTACCCACCCATGTCCTTGATACATATATAGGATAAACCTTATGAATTTCAAGGTATTGGCCCTTAAAAAGTAAAAAAAGCAAAAAACATCCCCCCTTTCCTAGCAGGGGCATTGTCCTCAGATTGGGGGAAACAAAGTCGGAAAGAGGGGATGTAACTGGTTAAAGCTGAATGTATCTAATGTATTTTTGTGCTTTCAGGAGCTAATGTTTCTTTTGGCGCTGTGGTAAACCTTCCTTTTTCAGCTTGCCATTTGATGATCCAGTTAGCATTTTGTTTTTCATTTTTGATCTGACTTAAAGAGAGACCAATTTTATCACTCTGAAAGTTTTCTTCTTCCGTTTCAGCCCAGACAGTCCATTTAGATGTAGTGTGATTTGGTCCATCTATTTTATGATTACAAATAAGCAGGCAAGGTGTTTTTTTGGATTGAGAGGCAAATGATAATCTTTGTGCCGAGATGTTGCTTAATAGGGTAAAGTGAGCGACGAGTGCTACTGCATCTACTGAATGGAGGGTTTCCTCCATCGCCCATAACAAATCATCAGTATGTTTGGCCGTGATTACGATTAAGTTTTCTTTTGAAAGACCTAATTTCACAATTTCTCTGCTAGAGAGCCACTTTATGAGATTGGTTTGATCTTCAGTTAAAAAGCAAAAGATAGGTTTTGTTTCTGAAGAGCTAATTTCACGAGCTGCTACTGTTAATGCGGTTTTAAATGCTAGATCCTGATCTCTAAAGTGTTTTGGATTAAATTCATGGATGCCATCTTTAGAAAGAGTGCCTTGAGGGAGAGACAAATCTATTTGAGGCGTTCCGAAATTTAACTCAGTTTCTTTTTGATTAGATGAGTGTGTGGATGATGTGGGGCTAATTGATAGTTCTAATGATTTAAGAGATCTTGTGAATTCATTGGATGTTGAATTATCTGTCATAGACGAGCTTATTGAAGCTCCAGTAGGAATTGTTATGTGGGTAGCTAAAGGAGCGGATGTTTCATCTAGCAACGAGAGTACTGTGTTTGGTGCTAGTTGATGTGATAGAATTTCAGCTTCTTTTCTCATGTTGTCCGACTCCTAAGTTCTCTTAATGTTCTTATTTTTTACGCTTAAAATGAGAACATGTAAAGAACAAAAGAGAACAAACGTTCTCTTTTAGGAGCTTTTGAGATTTAAGTGACTGATAAGATTCAAAACTTTTTTATAAAAAAACCTCACTAATTTGATTAGTGAGGTTTTGATCTCAATTACTGAGGTAATTTTGAGGGTTTGATCACTGATTTGATCACATATTAAATTACATGGCTCTTTGGCCAAGTCCCATTTTTTTAGCAAGACGTGAACGTGCTGCAGCGTAATTTGGGGCAACCATTGGATAATCGTGAGGAAGACTCCATTTTTCACGATATTCTTCTGGAGAGAGATTGTAGTGTGTTCTTAAGTGGCGCTTTAATGATTTAAATTTTTTGCCATCTTCTAGGCATACAAGAAAATCTGGTGTGATTGATTTCTTCACTGGTACTGCTGGTTTTAAATCTTCAAGAGTGCTTCCTGGGCTAACGCGAGCAGCTTTACTTAGCGCATCAAATACGTCAGCAATCAAGGAAGGGACATCTGTTGCGACAACTGAGTTGTTGCTGACATATGCAGCGACGATATCGGCCGTTAATTCTACGACTGCAACATCATTTTTTTCTTGATCCATTTTTTGGTAACTCCTTTAAATCGCCAATTATATTTTTGGCTTTTGTCGCCCTTTATAAGTGGGCCATAAATTGTTTTTTGTAAGTAATAAAAAAATTAAATTTTTAATATCAGTATTTTTTAGTATTTTTTAAATATATAAAATATAACCGGTCTGATTTATATTACATATTAGCAAATTGTATTGTTAATATCTATTTTATAATGCTTGTTTTTATATTAATATGAATAAAGCTTTGCAAGCCTAACTTCTCAATTTTTTAAATAGATGATGAAAAAATATTTTCAATAGCTACTTGTAGTCTCTAATAAGACTCTAATTCGTTAATATTAGCGTTTATTTGAACTTAGGTTGCTGATTTTAATAGATATAATTTTTTTAAACTTAATTTAAGTAATAAGAAAATGATTAGCATGCTTCTTTTATTTATCACATAAATTTATTGTGACTATCTGTCACAATGGCGAGACTTAAGATATTTACAGAGCGTGCCCCTGACTTTTTTAAGGCAATCGCCGCGGAATTTATAGTTGCCCCGGTTGTGATTACATCATCTATTACAAGTATTGATTTGCCCTCTAACTTGTTTCTTTTTGTTTCTTCTATAATAAAAGCATTTTTGAGATTTTGGTATCTCTCCTTAGAGGTGAGGCCGACCTGGGAGCGGGTTTTCTTTTTGCGGTGGAATATAGAGCAGTCATAAGGTGTTTTTGTTTGCTCACTTAATCGTTTAGCCAGTAGGGCTGATTGATTAAAGCGTCTTTCCCAAAGGCGTGATTTATATAATGGTATGGGTACGATTAGATCACTTTGTTGGATCAGTTCTTTCCCGGAAAACTTCATCCAAGTTATTAATAAATTCAAGAGTTCATGACGGTCATTATATTTTAATTTGTGTATTAGGTCTTTCATTGTGCCTTCGTATGCGGCAACTCCTCTTGCTTTATCATATTCAGGAGGATTTTTTATAGCGGCTGCTGAGATGGTGCCCGGCTCTAAATCAAAGGGAAATGGTGTGCCTTTAATTTCGCATAATGGGGCGACTAGAAACTCTATGTTTTGCCAACAGTCTGGACAGACTTTGTGAGGCACCTCTAATGGGGTTAGACAGTTTAGGCAAACAGGAGGAAAGAGATAGTCGATAAGTGATTTACTTGTTTCTTTGGTAAGCTTATGTAGTTTTTTGTGAACCAACTTTTGATTTCTTTTTGAACTTAACAATCTTAGATATGCGGACACGATGACTGACCAGTTCTTAAGTACTTGAATTAACCACAGTATATTACTGAATGTTATATTAGCTATTTAAACTAAAAATATAAAGTTTTTAAATCTTTTGTCTTTTAGGTATCGATTGAAGCTACCAAAGCGGCTGTTCTTATCTTGGCGGTTGGATGGATTTCATTTTGGCTCAAGACAACGGTTTGTGGGCGGAAGCGTTCGACAATTGAGCGCACAAAAGGTCTCGCTGCTGGGCTTGTTAATAGTACTGCGTAATCACCATTGGCTGAGGCTTCTTCAAAAGCGGCTGCAACGTTGCGGATGAAGTCTTGCAGTTTACTTGGTGCCATTGCGAGTTGACGGTCATCCCCATCGCCGATGATGGTTTCAGCAAACTCTTGCTCCCATTGAGGATGGAGAGAAATGATGGATAAAGTTCCATCATGATTGATATGTGACGATGAAATTTGTCGTGCCAGGCGTGATCTCACATGTTCTGTGATGGCTTGACCATTTGATGTGAACGCTGTAGCTTCTGCAATTCCTTCAAGGATTGCGGGTAGGTCACGAATAGATACGCGCTCTTTGAGTAGGTTTTGTAGGATCCGTTGAATACCGGTGATATTGATTTGTGCTGGTACAATATCTTCCATCAAACGTTTCTGATTTTCATCTAGATTATCAAGCAAGCCATTGACTTCCGTGTAAGAAAGAAGATCGGCCATGTTGTTTTTCAATACTTCAGTTAGATGTGTTGATATCACTGTGACAGGATCAACCACTGTATAACCTTTGATTTGAGCATCATCGCGGTTTTCTTGAGTAATCCATTTGGCAGGAAGGCCAAATGTTGGCTCAATTGTATCGATGCCTGAAATCTGGATATCACGACCGGCTGGATCCATAACAAGATATTGACCAGGATAAATTTCTCCGTCGCCAGAAGCGACCTCTTTTACTTTGATAATATAATTATTAGGTCCTAGATGTACATCATCAAGGATACGTACAGATGGCATAACAAAGCCCATGTCAGCCGCTAATTGTCTGCGAAGGGCTTTGATTTGTTCTGTTAGTTTGTCACCGTCTGCTGCACCATCCTTGATCATAGGTATGAGAGAATAGCCAAGCTCCAGGCGTAAACTATCAATTTTTAGGACGTTTGCTATGGGTTCTTCAGCTGGTGGAGCTGCAGCTTCCATTTGTTGAACAGCAGCCATTCGGGCGACTTCTTCTTTCTTTTTCTTCAATGCCCCACTGGATTGCCATGCTAACATGCCTGCACCAGCAGCTAGTGTTAGAAACGGCATGAGTGGGATGCCTGGCAGAGTTGACATAAAGAACATGACACCAGAAGACATGGCTAAAGCTTTAGGATAGCCTGAAAGCTGTTCTGAAAGGGCGACGTTTGCTGCGCCATCGACACCAGCCTTAGAGACAAGAAGACCTGCTGCTGTTGATACAATCAAGGCTGGTACTTGACTGACAAGGCCATCACCAATGGTGAGAAGCGTATATGTTTGTGCGGCATCGCCGAAAGACAATCCATTTTGCCCAACACCGATGATGATGCCGCCAACGATGTTAATCACTGTGATTAGCAGTCCAGCTACAGCGTCTCCTCGCACAAATTTGGAAGCACCGTCCATAGCACCAAAGAAAGAACTTTCACTTTCTAAGCGCTGACGTCGTTCTTTTGCTTGATTTTCGTCGATGAGGCCTGCTGAAAGGTCTGCGTCAATTGCCATTTGTTTACCTGGCATGGCATCCAATGTGAAGCGTGCGGCTACCTCGGCAATCCGGCCAGAACCTTTGGTGATCACGATAAAGTTCACAAGGACTAGAATAGAAAAGACAATAATACCGATAATAAAATTGCCTTGCATGACAAAATTACCAAAGGCTTCAATCACATGACCGGCTGCATCTGTCCCTTCATGACCATGGCTTAATATAAGCCGCGTAGAGGCAAGATTAAGTGCCAACCGCATCATTGTGGCAATCAGGAGAATTGTTGGGAATGAGGAAAACTCTAGAGGTGTATGAATAAAAAGAGCTGTCATCAATATGAGGACTGAAAATGTAATTGAAATAGCTAGCGCCATATCCAACATAAAAGAAGGCATAGGTAAAATGAGCATCACCAAAATAGCAATGATGCCAAGGGCCAGGCCGATGTCGCCATGCCCCTTCATTCTGCTCATTACCGTTGTTTCGCTCATAGCTTAATTATGCTTTCTCTCTTTAGTGGCGCTTCAGATTGCCCACTATGCAACCGTGCTATTTAGTGGCGCTTCAGGTTGCCCACAAGCAACCGCGCTATTTTCTCTCATGGCTATTCCGCTGCGAAGCAGCGGGCCCTCCGATGGGCGGTGTTTTTGACGATCAGCTTATCCGTACTTGCTAGGCTTTGTTCGGGTTGATCTTGTGCACCGGACGCCCCTGGCGTCATGTCCCATTGCCCAAAGATGGGCAATGCTCCTTCTTCGGGTTGTCAATTTTGTTCTTTGGTTACTTTTACTATCTTGAGCTGAATGCTCTAATTCTGCGTTTTATGTTGCAATCGTGCGGGTTTCGTTGGGTTGAGGAATTTCAAGGCCTTCATCACCATATTGTTTAAGTTTGTTTCTCAGGGTTCTAATAGAGATCCCAAGAATATTCGCTGCGTGTGTTCTGTTGCCGATACAATGGTCCAGTGTATTCAAGATTAAATCTCGCTCAACCTCTGCAACTGTCATTCCCACAAGATTTTGTTGAACTGCTTCGGCAGTAGCTGCTGCGGCTGCGGCTGGTTCATTTGCTAAATTGGTTAAGGCTTCAGGTGGGCGAATGACGTCTGGGTTGATTTCGGACCCGTTTGACAAGAGCACAGCACGGTGGATTGTGTTTTCTAATTCACGGACATTACCTTGCCACTCGTTTTGTAGAAGTGCGTTGATTGCATTTTCGCTTAACGTTTTGCTATCGAAACCATTTGCTTGTGTATATTTCTCGACGAAATGTGAGGCGAGGGCAATGATATCTTCTTTGCGCTCGCGCAAAGGAGGTATGGTTAGATTTACTACATTGAGGCGATAAAGAAGGTCTTCTCTAAAGGTGCCTTCTTGAACGGCTTCAGCTAAATTACGGTTTGACGTTGCAATGATGCGAATGTCGACGGGAACGGGTTTGTTGCCTCCAACACGGTCGATTATTCTTTCTTGAAGTGCTCGCAATAGTTTTGCTTGTAAGCGCACATCCATTTCTGAAATTTCATCCAGTAGCAAGGTGCCGCCATTGGCTTCTTCAAACTTACCTATGCGGCGATGAAGGGCGCCAGTAAACGCACCTTTTTCATGGCCGAATAATTCTGATTCTAGTAAGTTTTCTGGAATAGCAGCGCAATTTACTGAAATGAAAATTTTATTGGCTCTTGCGGATTGTTCGTGAACATGGCGAGCCATCACTTCTTTACCCGTGCCAGATTCGCCGGTGATTAGGATACTGGCGTCTGAGTTGGCCACTTGATCTGCCATGGCAATGACTTTGGTCATAATAGGATCTCTATAGATCATTGCTTTTTGATCTCTAGAAACAGCGGTTAAAATTGCTGCGATTAATTCTGGGTCTGGTGGGAGAGGGATATATTCTTTTGCGCCGGCCTGTATGGCCTCGACTGCTGCTCTTGTGTTCTCACCACTGCCGCAAGCTACAACAGAGATATGAATATGTTCGGCCTCTAAACGTTCGACTAACTCTCTTATGTCAAAGCTATCCTCTATCATTATGAGGTCAGCGCCTTGTCCATTTCGAAGTTCATTGAGGGCTGTCTCAATGGTTTGAGCATGAGTGACTTTTGCACCGCTTTGCATCGCAATTTTGGTGGCGGTGCTGAGGTTACCGCTGAGACTTCCTATGATTGTTAGACGCATGTTGTTGCTCCTTTAAGGGGCCGGTTTGTTTTTAATTTAATCTTTTTTATTCGAGATGATTTCAGTCATGGTGACGCCGAGTTTTTCATCAACAAGAACAACTTCCCCACGGGCGACCAATCGATTGTTTACGTAAAGGTCAATTGCCTCACCGACTTTTCTATCAAGCTCAATGACGTCGCCTTCATCCAAATCTAATAGATCTGAAATTTCCAGGTTGGTACGACCAAGAACAGCGGAGATTTTCACAGGGACATCATATACGGCTTGCAAGTCTTCGACTTGTTTTGGGCCTGTGCTAACTTCTGTGTTTTCGTCACTATCTGAGGCATTTCCAGAGAAATCTGTTAGCTCAAGATCATCTTTTTTTTCTTGATCTTCACTCATAATGAGTTCTCACTTTTAATTAATGTTTCATCTGGCGTTGCAGCCGGTTCGATTGGTAAGGATGGGGGGCTCTGATGGCTATTTGCGTTTTCTTTTGAAGAAAAGAAGTTGCCTAAAGCTGATTTAATTGAGTGCATAATTTCATCGACATTTTGAGAAATGCCACCATCTTTCCATGTTATTGCTACATCGCTGTCTTTTAAATTTGGATCTTCTATTATTTGCAATTCACCGCTGTAACCACTTTCACTCATCCAGATTTTGCTGGCATCTGTTGTTTGTTGGGCAAGAGCTGGGTTTACACGTGCGGTTAATTGTGGAACGCCTCGTACAATTTCAAAGGCTTCTTTGAAAAAGGTTTCAATAAGCGGCATTGGCTCTTTTCGAATGAGATCTCCAGCAAGGGTTGTGCCGGCTGCTATTCCTAATTCGATGGCTTTTTCTTCTAGCTTTTTTAACTCTTCACTGAAGTTTGCCTGAATTTTCTGTTCTTGATTGGCAATTTTTTCGAGAGCGTCTTTTGTTTGGTTCTCGATAGTTGCCAAGGCTTCTTTTTCGCCAGCTTGTCGCCCTTCAGCAAAAGCTTCAGCTTTCGCTTTTTTTATTTTTTCTTCAAAACGTGCTTTTAGCTCGACTAAGGGATCAATCACCTCTGTCTTATCATCAAACGAATTATCGAACATAAATTTTTGTGGTGCTGACATTTGTTCGCTTTTCATCTAAATAAACTCTTCTGCATCATCACCTTTGGTGATCACGATATCACCTGAGGCCTCTAGGTCTTTTGCTTTGCTGATCATTTTTGCCTGGGCTTCATCCACGTCACTTAAGCGAACTGGTCCCATATTTTCTAAATCATCAACGAGCATTTCAGCGGCTCTTTTGGACATATTTTCAAGGAAGAAGCCTTTGATTTTCTCCGATGTTCCTTTCATAGCAAGTGCTAACACATCTTTTTCAACTTCTCTCAGCAAGGCTTGTATGCTGGAAGAATTGAGGCCTCCTAAATCATCGAATGTGAACATGAGGTTCTTAATGCGCTCGGCTGCATCGCGGTCAACTTCTTCCAATTTACCCATGAAGAGAGCTTCGGTTTGGCGATCGAAGTTGTTGAAGATGTCGGCCATTGTTTCGTGGGCGTCTGTTTGGTTTGTACTTGAAAGATTGGAGATAAATTCTTTGCGTAAAGTTTGTTCAATTTTTTCAAGAATTTCTTTTTGCACGGCTTCCATAGCAAGCATGCGTTGGATGACTTCCATTGAGAATTCATCTGGTAATAGGCCGAGAACTCTAGCTGCATGTTCAGAAGAAATTTTGGATAAAATCACTGCAATGGTTTGTGGGTATTCATTTTTTAAATAGTTGGCGAGAATGTGAGCTTGTACGTTTGAGAGTTTTTCCCACATGTTGCGGCCAGCTGGGCCACGGATGCCTTCCATGATCAGGTTAACGCGATCTTCTGGTAGAATTTGTTTCAGCAGACTTTCTGTTGATTCAAAGTTGCCCATGACAGCACCAGAGATCGACATATCTGAAATAAAACGGGCTAAGATTTCTTCAACCTGGTCTGTTGTGACTTTACCAAGTTTTGACATAGCGATGGAAATTTCGGCGATCTCATCATCCTCAAGAGATTCCCAAATTGGTTCACCATAGTCTTTACCCAATGCTAGCAACAAGATAGCGGCTCGTTCTTCTCCGTTTAATTCATCTGAAGCTAGGCGTGATGGTTCAGATGCGATTGGGAGCATAGATGTTGTTTCTGGCATTGCCATAGTTTCGGCCATAACTTTCTTCCCCTATGCTGCTTTCTCTTCGTCAACCCAATTACGAATGACGCTTGTTGCTTCTTTTGGATTGTTTTGAACCAACGTTCCAATCTGCCTAATTGCTTCAGCCTGGATTTCTCCATTTACCTTTGCATCTTGAATGGTCTGGGCCGTTTTATTTTCGTTAAGCTGGTCTTCGACTTCTTCTAAGGTGTTGAGTTTTTCTGGGTCTAGTTCAACTGGGTTGTCATCGGCTCTTTGAGCCTCACCAAGGTGTTCTACCAGGTCGATAACCACGTCGTTTTTCTCAGGCTCTAATACTCTTTTCACCAAGGGGCGGATGACAAAGAGAATGAAAAACAGAGAAATAAGTAAAGTTATAAAGAGTTCTGCAATGTAGAAATAATCTGCTTTGGTGAAATCAAACATTGAGGCTTCAGCAGTATCATCAAGTTTGAGGCTTTCGCTTTTAGCAAATTTTAAGTTGGTAACATTGATTAAGTCACCGCGTTGTTTATCAAAACCGATCGCAGAACGAACCAAGCTGGCAATTTCTTCAAGTTCAGCCTTGTCACGTGGCGCGTAAGTTGATTTTCCATCAGCAGCTTTTGTATAAACGCCGTCAACCAAAACGGCGACAGATAATCTTTTTATGCGGCCACCTTCAATGATTTCTGTTTGGTTGGTTTTTGAAATTTCATAATTGATGACTTCCTGGTTTTTTGCCTGATCTTCTTTGGCATTACCTTTATTACCAGCGTCGGCATTGCTATCTGGAAGTTCATTATCAACAGTGACGGATTTGTCTCCTGTTGGTTGAGATGATGAGGAGGTTTCTTCTCGTGTGTTTGAGGAGCGTACGACTTTACCGTCCGGGTCATATATCTCAGATGATTTGGTGACACGGTTATAGTCCATTTCTGCGTTCACGCGGATACGGACATGGCCATCGCCTACGATCCGGCCAACAATTTCTTCTAATTCTCTAGTTAAACGCAACTCGTAGCTTTGTGTGCGCTGGGCTACTTCTTGGGCCATTGGGCCTTGATCTTGGTTAAGGCCTGAGGCAAGGAGGCGACCGGTTTCATCAACGATAGACACTTGCGCTGGACTTAAATTTTCAACAGCTGAGGCAACGAGGTGTTGAATCGCTCTGATTTGACCGCGGTCTAACTCACCTCTTGATTTGATGATAATAGAGGCTGAGGCTTTGGCTTTATCTCTTGCAAATAGCTTTCTTTTTGGGAGCACCAAATGAACGCGTGCTTGTTGGACCTGGTTTAATGCTTTGATTGTTCTTGAGAGTTCGCCTTCGATGGCTCTTAGGTGGTTGATGTTTTGAACAAAGTTAGTTGCGCCGAGTGTATTGCTTTTATCGAAGATTTCGTAGCCAACGGTGCCGCCTGCTGGCAAACCTTCTTCTGCCATGGTGAGGCGTAATTTTAAGACCTGATCTTTGGGGACCAGGATCACAGCGCCATCGCCTTTAATTTCATGGGGGACATTTAACCCTTCTAACTTTTTGACAATTTCAATTGAATCTTTGAATTCAAGGTCAGAATATAGAACGGTTAGGTGCGGTTGATTAAACCGTGTCATTAAAAAAATGAAAAAACCAATCATACCAACAGCAACGGTTGCCATTGCTGCTACTCTTGCGATCCCTAGCGACTGTAAAAAACTTACGATATTATTATTGTTATTAATTTCAATGTTACCAATAGATACATTATCACTCATCAGACTGGCTTGCTCCACACATTAATAATGGTTGTACGACGCAGGGCTCCGCACGTTTGAACGCAATAAACTATGTAACATGATTCCCTCTAGGCAATTTTTACCCACTAAAAGTTAAACAGAGTTTAAATTTTTGAAAGTTTTGAAATTTATCGGCAAAATTTGCCTATAAATTATAATATTGTGACTAAAATTCAGAGGGGAGCGTGTTTTTGTGGTTGAAGATGACAAAAAACGCTGCACCTTGTTGGGTACAGCGTTTGTTTTGAAACAGAAAGAAATCTGTGAATTGTTCTGAAACTAGAGTGTGTCATTTTTAAATGAATTAATATGACACACTCTCTCTTTTATTTAAGTGTGTCATTTGTCCTAAAACCGGTAACCACTTTTAGGTGACACACTATTTGTATCAGAAAGAGATATTAATTAAGCACCGCGGTAATCTTGAACGCGCGTTGCTCTCAGGCCAGCCAAACCGTGACGATCAATTGACTTTTGCCAACTTAAGAACTCTTCAACGGTTAGTTTGTAACGCTCGCACGCTTCTTCTAGGCTTAAGAGGCCGCCTCGAACAGCTGCTACAACTTCTGCTTTACGTCTGATAACCCAACGTTTTGTGTTTTTGGGGGGTAAGTCCGCAACTGTTAAAGGGCTCCCGTCGGGGCCGATGACAAAGCGGGCTCGTGGTCTAAATCCATGATCGGTCATTTTACTCTACTCTACTATACTCTGACCCAATTAATACTATGTACTTCAATGAGTACCATAACCCAGCCGGGTTAAAATCACGCTAAGTTATATGATGAACATAACTGCAAGTGATGTGCCATTTTACTGCATGGCATTGGTAAATTGTTAATGCTTAACCTTTGATCCTTAATTTGCTCAAGCCGAACTGGGGTTATTTGCAAATAAGTTTCGAAATACGTCTTTACTCGGACAAAATTCCTTAATCTGTCCTTAGTTTATTAATGTGCTTTAGATTAGTTAACACTAAATTAGTTAACAGTTCCCTGCCTGATGGCGCTGACTTTTTCGATTTTTACTTTTTCGTCGCCAATTAACAGATAGAGAGTGTCGCCGCTCATATCGACGCCTGTTACAGTGCCTTCGCGGCTGGCGACATTGGTATCAATGGTAACGCCTTCAGAATTTCTTGCTGAAATTGAGAGGGTATAATTACCTTTAGGTGCAATAGAGCCCGTGTCTGTTTTGCCATTCCATGTGTATTCTGAGCTTCCTGAGGTAATTGCTTTTTGCTCTGAGAAGACCACATTGCCGTTTGCATCACTAATTGTGAAAGTCGCTTTATCTGACGAATTGGCAGCTTCAATTGGCCAAGTGGCAGAATTGTTTGTTAGTTCTTGTGAGACTTCAGATAATTCAACGGATTTTCCTATGTAAGAGACTGAATTGGTGACGGCCGTTGCTGCTTGTAGTTTTAAGAGGTTTTCAAGATTTTCATTTGATTTAATTGTTTGTTCTACTTCACTGAATTGAACCAGTTGCTGGGTGAATTCGTTGGCATCGAGTGGCTCTAACGGGTTTTGATTTTGTAATTGGGTTGTTAAAAGCGTTAAAAACGTATCAAAACTGGTCGCGATTGTTGATTGCGAACTTGTTGCGGCACCAATGTCTGTTAGGGCGGATAATGGATTGATTGAAGGCATTGTTCATAACTCTCTAGTTTTGATTTATTCACTTACTTATTTTTAAAGCTCAAATTTATTTAAACGCTCATGTCGAGGCCGCTTGTTGCGGATAATTGGCGATAAATTGTTTCTGGTTCAATTTGCGTCGCAGGTGCTTCATTTTCTAATTGGCTGTTCTTTGAAAATTGCTCATTTTGCTCTTGAGAGGAGCTTCCTTGACTTTCTTGATCTTGTAACGAGAAGGTTAGGCCTTCATTTTCAATGTCGACACCTGCATCACTGAGGGCTTTTTCAAGTTGACGTGCGTCTTTTGAGAGCAAGTCCAGGGTTTCCGGGCGTTCAACGATTAGGTGTGTTGTAACTTGTCCGTCTTTTGTGAATTCCAGTCGAACATCAACACGGCCTAGCTCTGGTGGGTTGAGCCGAATTTCGAATTGCTGGGCGCCGTTTTGAGCTTTGGCTGCAATTTGAATTGCGACAGATTGAGTTGGGCTGGTATATCCAGCTGCTCTTAATTGTGTTGCAGGGGTTGATTGTTTTACATCAGCATTTGTTCCGATGGCTGCGGATGTGTCGCCAGCTTTATCACTTGAAATCAATTGCGTAATTTCAGGGCCTGTTGTTTTGATATTTTGCCCTTTAGCAAATTGATCAGTTAATGGAGTTGATGCCAGAATGGGGGCATTATTGCTTTGAGCCTGATTGTTTTGACTAAATGTCCCTTCTTTAGGGGCGAACAGATCTGATTTTGCCTTGTTGAAAGGGACTGGGTTTTCTGAAGATTGTCCTTTTTGACCTTCGCCGTTTCCGCCGCCTTGTCCATCATTGTCCTGTCCCAGAGTGCTTTCTAGGTGAGAGGGTGTTTTTGCGTTTGTTGTATCAATCGGCTGGCCTGTTTTGGCAGTAGGAGTTTGGCTATCTTGTTGGTTTGCCAGGGCTGCTGAATTTGCGACTAAGCCTTTTTCGTCTGCATTGGTTTTATTCTGTGTCGTTTCTGACGCTGCATCTAAGATGGCAGGATTTTCTATTGATGTGCTTTCTTCTGTGTTTGCCGCATCTGCTAATGTTTGCAGTTCTTCACTGTTTTGTAGCGTTTCAGTTGTTTCTTTGGTTAGTTGATTAGCAGTTTCGGAACTGTCTGAGGTTGTTTCAGCGTTGATGGCGTCTTCACTGGCACTGAGGTTGTTTGTTTCGCCGTTTTGCGATGTTTCATCGGTTAAGGCCAGTTCTTCACTATTAAACTGTTCAGTGCTCTCAACTGTTTGTTGAGGTTTAGCTGATTGCTTTTCTTTTAATTCTTTTTTTTCATTTGCCTTATCAGCGCGTTGTTCTTCTAGACGCTTGTCGGCCTGTTGTTTCTTTTCGACATGTTTATTATCAAGATGAGCTTCTTGTCTTGAAGCGCTTTTTTGTCTCTCGTCGTTGATTTTGCCCGTGCTGAGTTCATTTTGGCGGCGTTCAGACCGATCAATAGGGGCGGAGTTTTTGTCGACATTATCTAACTTTTGATCGAGATGTTTTGAAAAGACATCAGCAGAATGGCTTTGTTTTGACGGTAACTCTTGCGTTTTGGCCAATTTTTTTGATTGTGAAATTGAGGCTAAAGCATTTGAAGTTGTAATTTTCTCTGCTGTCATTTTTAGTTCCATCTTTTGACTTTGGCCGCTTTATAACTTGGCCATCTTTGGCATTGGAGTCTCTCAAGTTTAGAGGTGGTGCCGTTTGCCGCGTATAATTCTCTATAGGATAAGCAGATTTTAGGCCAAATGCTGGGGATGATAAAATCTCAATAAAAACAATGGTTTTTAAGTTTTTTGAGGTTTTTAATAAGAGTTTTTCTTCACTAACTCGGCATTTATTGCCGAGGAGTGGGCGTTATTTGCCGTGTTCTTAGTTGTATGTCACGGCGTTAAGACTTATCTTTAAGTCTAACACTTTTATCACAGTATATTTTTATGCTTATGGTATAATAGATGTAATATATTGAAGGAGCACCATAAACTGATCACATTCTTTAGGCTCACTGTTTTTGAGTTTTTTGATTGATCGCTTTTTTAAGATAAAGAAGCTGGGCTTTTTCTTAACGCCTGTCGCTTTTACTCTTAAGTTGTGGTATGGAGGGGGTTTGATGAAATTGAGCACTAAGAAAATAAGTAACTTATACAGTTGCATCTAGCATTTTGCTAGCTTGCAAATGAGAGTAAGTATTTGTCTTACAAGAATTTTTATTCCGTGGGCACTTGTTACATTTCACTTGTTAAGTTGGTACCTTGTTATATTTAGCGCAAATAGTTAAATTTAGTAGCATGACAAATTCGAGCACAAAAAAACCAAAACTAAATAGTCTGGGACTTGAAGGTGAGCCTTCAAGCTGCAGGATTGTCGTTGCCATGTCTGGCGGCGTGGATAGTTCTGTGGTTGCAGCACTTTTAAAAGCTGAGGGTTATGATGTTGTAGGAATAACGTTACAACTTTATGACCATGGCGAAGCTGTGGGACGAAAAGGGGCGTGTTGTGCCGGACAAGATATTCATGATGCCCGCCGCGTTGCCGAAAAAATAGGTATTCCGCACTATGTTTTAGATTATGAGGCCCGTTTTGCCGATAGCGTGATGGATGATTTTGCCAATAGCTATCTTTCTGGCGAAACGCCGGTGCCCTGCATTATGTGCAATCAAAAAATTAAATTTAAAGATATGCTTGATACAGCTCGTGATCTGGGCGCTGATGCGATGGCAACTGGCCATTATATTTCTAGCAGACTTGGTGATGATGGCTGGGAATTGGTGCGCGCGAAAGATCATGACCGTGATCAGAGCTATTTCTTATTTACCACCACAAAAGATCAATTAGACTTTTTGCGCTTTCCGCTTGGTGATCTGCATAAATCTGAAGTGCGTGATATTGCCAATGAGCATGGTCTTTCTGTTGCTGAAAAAGCAGATAGTCAGGATATTTGCTTTGTACCAACCGGCAAATATTCGCAAGTTATTGAAAAGTTACGCCCAGGTGCTGCTGAGCCCGGTGATATTGTTCATGTTGATGGCCGGGTTCTTGGCCGCCATGAAGGCATAATTAATTATACAGTTGGACAAAGACGTGGTATCGGAGTTGCCCTTGGTGACCCGATTTATGTTGTTGAGCTTGATGCCGTCAATAAAAAAGTGATTGTGGGGCCACGTGATTGTCTCAGCACTAAAATTGTTGAGCTGAGAGATGTGAATTGGCTTGGAAGCCAAGCTATTGAAGAAATAGGTGAAGAAGGTATCCCTGTTTATGCACGGGTGCGCTCGACCCAACCGCCTCAAGCGGCGACGTTGCTTTGTCGTGATGGTCGTTTTTTGGTGGAGTTACATACTGGTGAAGATGGGGTTTCACCAGGGCAGGCTTGTGTTCTTTATGAAGATGGCCAGGGTCGTTCTCGTATTCTTGGCGGTGGCTGGATTAAAAAAGCCATAGCTGCAAGTGATATTGATATTAATGATGATGCTTCTGCGTTTGCAAAAAACCAAACTGAAGTTTCAATAAACTAGTTAAGGGTGGCATTTTATACATTTGGTACGAAGTGCCAGCCTTAATCTGAGTGGTGGTTTTGCTAAGCGGCAGAGTTCCACTTTAACTCTCTTGCTGAACTGTCTTGTTAAAGTTTGGCGAATTAGGGCGCGCTTTGAGCACTGTTTAAAGTGTTGAGATTTAGGAGACTTTTATAAGTGGATGCAGTAAAAAAAGCAGTTATGGATCGTGGAGCTGTGATTACAGCCTATCGTCGTTGGGCCCCTGTTTATGATCAAACATTTGGGACTGTTGCAGCTGCTGGTCGGCGTCATGCTGTTGATATTATGAACAAGCGTGATGGTTCTGTTTTGGAAGTTGGTGTTGGTACCGGGCTTTCTTTGCCTCGTTATGCAGATCACTTAAGTGTCACAGGTGTTGATTTGTCGCCTGAAATGCTCAAAAAAGCAGAAAACAGAATTGTTAAAAATAAACTGCAAAACATTGATGGCTTGCATGAGATGGATGCGCGTAACCTGGATTTTGATGATGACAAGTTCGATACCGTTGTTGCGATGTATGTGATGACTGTTGTGCCTGAGCCTGAAGTTGTTATGGAAGAGCTTGAGCGTGTTTGTGCACCTGGCGGTCAGGTTATTTTGGTTAATCACTTTAGTCAGGATCATGGCACACGCGGATGGCTTGAACGCCGGATGGCGCCTTTTGCTTCAACTCTTGGCTGGCGTCCGATTTTCCCTGTTGATCGGGTTATGGGATGTGAGAACCTTGAATTGATTGAGCGTCGCTCACTTCGCCCGTTAGGGCTATTCACTATGCTGCGCTTTACAAAGGCTGCGGCACCCAAAATTGCTAAAGGTCGCTCTCGGGCAATGGTTAGTGATAGTTACGTTAGTGAAGCTGTTGTTTCTCAATAAATAGATAAAAAGGAAAAGGAGCGAATTTTTTTCCTTTTCCTTTATTTTTTCGACTTGACGAAGCTTGGATTAGTTTCTACAAGCTTTTGTTCCAGCATTTAAAATTCATACCATTGTGGCGGGGTAGCTCAGCTGGTTAGAGCAGCGGAATCATAATCCGCGTGTCGGGGGTTCAAGTCCCTCTCCCGCTACCA
>BQJJ01000012.1 GCA_021604645.1 Methyloligella sp. | reverse complement strand
AACAGTTACGAAGTCTTCAGTTGCAACACCATTGTTTAGGTCAGCTTCATAATGACGGAAGCCTGCATAAAGTTCCATTGCAGCAGCGTCAACTTTTTGAACAACACCAAAACCATAGATGTCACCTTCACCAACATCATCTGTATCACCGTGGACAAACTCTCCATATAGTGTCGTTTTACCAAGTGAATTCCATTTTTGTTGGATACCCGCTTTAATTTGGTAGAAAGTTTCATCAACATCGTTGTCTTTTGACTTTTCACCAGCAGAACCAGTAACGAAAACACCTGTTGGTGTGTGCATGATAGATGCAGAACCGTTAAAGTTCTCGCTTACACCTGAACCAGTACCTTCTTGGTCTTCACCATAACCGATCGCAGCTTTAAATTTGAACTGATCAAATTTAGCTTTATAGAATGCAGCCACTGACCATTCATCATTTTCACCCCAAGATGCGCTAACTTTAAAGCCAGCAAATGTAGGAGTTTCATAACGGATTACATTATCACGGTCGAATTCTGTGTCGCCGTCAAAAATACCGCCCCAGTCAGCTGTAGATGCTGCACCGTTTGAATTGATGATTGCAAAATCTTCAATATAACGAAGGCCACCATTACGAGCAACAACGTGAGTGCCACTTAGGTCAGCTTTAGTCGTTCCATCAAGAGCTGAGCTAGTAAGACCCCATGTTACTTTACCAAGAGTTTTGCTCTTGATGTACATTTCCGAGCGACGTAGATCCAAACGGTTTCCGTCACCATCATCATTGTTTTCATCAACACGATCAGATTCAGCTGAGTAAACACCAATTTCAATACGGTAACCCGCAGACCAATCATTGTTGATCTTAGCTTTACCTTTAAAACCAATGCGAGAAGCTGAACTATCATTATCAACAACATAAGCATCGCTCTCGTCACCATTATCCCAAATCAAAAGGGCTTGGTTAACTTGGCCATAAATTTTCAATGAAACTTTACGGTTTCCTTTACGAGCTGTCGTGGCTTCAAGTGTAGCTACACGCTCTTCTAAATCCGCACAGCAATCACCACCCAAATCAGCCGCATTAGCTGAAGAAGTAGCAACCATCATACCGCCAGCAACCAAAGCTGCCAAAGAAAGTCTGGAAGTCATAATTCCCCCAATCACAATATTTCTCCACTATAATTGTTTATTGAACCCCAAATACTCGAAGGTTCAGATGAGATTAAAAAAAATTTATAAAGACCTTATTTCGGACTCTTTAGAAATCATCACACGTTGTTTTCCTCCCATGACTATGTCATGGCACGTTATAAGGTCACTGCATTTTTTCATGCATTACTAATTTAACGTTCAAAGGCGTATTTTTATTCCTAAAGGATCTTTATTTAAATCAAGGTTTTTCTAGACATCTGATTTTCTTCATTCATTTCAGTAACTACACATGATCAAAAAAACGACCATTTGAACCTCAAATAATGAGAGCATCTGTCTGCTAGACCCAGGATCAGAATTAGAAGAATTATATGACAGTTCTGTAACAAATCCTGCACGCAGAACAATGTCTGTCATCGTTGTAACTCAGAAGACACATCTACATAAAAGGGAGCGTTCAAAACCTATTGAAACACCTATATAACCAGCTAAGCATTGGTTTTAGATACAAAATAACGGAAATGGAAAAGTTAGAAGTATCAGCAGATATCACCTTTTATAACTCCAGAAATAGAATGAAGAACACTACAAAGAGTGAGCCGATATAAAAACCTTAAGAAATGACAGACACTTAATATGTCATATTCATTCATCAGACTTTTTTCCTATGTTTTTGTTTGAAAAAATCAAGAACGTCCCCAAACATTAAAAAAATCGATGAATTGAAAAAAACGATTAGATTGAAATCCCTTCACCACAAGCTCCAATCTTGATTGTCTCTCTTCACGTAAAAGGGTATGACTCTAGAGAGTGCAAATTTCTAAGGTCCTTTATCATGACTCACCCCATTTCTGACATCGCCATTATTGGAACTGGCCCCGTCGGCCTCATAACAGCAATAACACTAGCTAAAGAGACCAACTTTCAAATAAATTTATTCGGCCCCAAGCCTGATGAAAATTTTTTAGCGAAAGATACTAGAACAACAGCTTTCATGGCCCCCTCAATAGTATTGTTAGAAAAATGTAACATCTGGTCGGACTGCAAAGAAAATGCATCTCCACTAAAACACTTAAGAATGATCGATGATTGCGGCTCATTGATCAGAGCACCTGACTGTCATTTTTCTTGTGATGAGCTAAACATGACTGCTTTCGCCCAAAACATACCTAATAGTGATTTGAACAAAGCTCTCATTTCTCACATAGAAAATACCTATCAAATAAAATGGATTGAGACACAGGCAGTCACCAAAGTTAAAAACATAGATGACACTATAGAAATAACCACACAAGAAAACGAAACATATAGAGCTGAACTCTGCGTGGGGGCTGATGGTAAAAATTCAATCTGCCGTAGTGCAACTGGAATTAAAACAACAGAGTGGCAATATGATCAAACAGCCATCGCCTGCTCATTCACACACCAGTCTCCTCACAACGCTACGTCAACAGAGATACACAGAAAAACGGGGCCAATGACCCTAATTCCATTGGAAGAACATCGCTCTAGTCTCGTCTGGTCTTTAACACCACAAGACGCAGAAAAAGTCGTCGCACTAGATGATCAACAATTCAGCTCTCTTCTCTATGAAAATTCTCACGCTATCCTGGGAACAATTACATCAGTCGAGCCAAGAGTAGCCTTTCCTATTTCCGGGTTAAAATTAGAGAAATTTGCAGAAAATAAAATAGCTCTAGTTGGAGAAGCAGCTCATGTTATCCCCCCTATCGGCGCACAAGGCATGAACTTAGGATTAAGAGATGCAGCACATCTGGCTGAAATTTTAAAAGACCATGCATCCCTAAAGGGGAAAATTCAAACGATCGAAGACAAATATAATGTTTCTAGAAAATCCGATATTTTCAGCCGCACATTCGTCGTTGATATTTTAAACAAATCACTATTATTAAATAACATCTCGCTTAAAACCATGAGAAGTGCTGGTCTAACAGCTTTAAGAAACTTCAAACAATTACGCCAAATGATCATGCAGCAAGGCTTAGGTGACGAGCAAAGCCTGCCTGAACTAATGAAAACCAACTTTTAGCGCGTTTTTGAGAGCTCAAACAATAAGCAAAACACGATACGAAAGAAATCTTGACCAATGATTGTTTTTTATGCTCTTAGGGTCTAAACCCTAGCTATAACCCATGGATAACGAACCCATACTACATATTAAATACACAACATCATAGAAAATCGTTCGAGGCCTCATAAATGACAGCTTGGTTACATATTCGATATTGGGCAGAATTTTGTCTACTTAGATCAATCATAGGCATGATCCGATTAATGCCTCTTGATACGGCTGTAAGGTTTTCTGCCTACTGGTGGCGTATTCTAGCTGGGCGCGGCAGGCGCCATAAAAGAGCCCTCAATAATCTAGCAATGGCTTATCCTGAAAAAACTGAAGAAGAAAGAGAAGAAATCGCTCTGGCCATGTGGGAAAATCTCGGTCGGGTCATGGCAGAGACCATGCAGATGGATCGTATATTAAAAAATCCAGATTGTATTGAAATCACAAATCCAGAAATTTTAGATCGTTATCAGGGTAAAATGGGCTCTGCCATTTGCGTGTCTATGCATTCGGGCAACTGGGAGCTAGCCATGTGGCCACTTGCCTCAAAGGGAATGAAACCAGCCGGCGTCTATCGCTTAGTTAAAAACCCACTTGTTGACCGGTATTTAAGAAGCCAAAGAAAAGAACTCTATCCAGGCGGCCTCTTTGCCAAAGGCAGCGGCGCTGGTATACATGCAGGACGAGATACAGCCAGACAAATTGGAGCTTATGTCCGCAAAGGTGGCCGGTTAGGTTTCTTAGCGGATCAATGGGATAGAAACGGCGTTGAAGTACCATTCTTTGGCATTGATGCAAAATCTCCGCCCTTCCCCGCCATGCTTGCGCGCCGGATCGGCACAAGATTATGGATAGGCCGCTGCGTCAGGATTGGAACACAATCGAATTTTCGTGTCGAAATGCATGAAATTAAGGTCCCGCGGACAGATGACCAAGAAGCTGATATCAAAAACATAATTACAGAGATACAAAGCACATTTGAAGGCTGGATCAGAGAATATCCAGAACAATTCATGTGGTCGAACAGACGCTGGTCATAAACTAAAAAAACAAAGCACTGAGCTCATAAACAAATAAAGATGTGAACTGAACATAGGAAAGAAATATGTCACAAACCAAAACCCCTCAAGGATTTTACAAACCCCTAGCGATTGGCGCCCCGGAACCATACCGTCAACTGCCGGTTTCCCTAGAGCGGATGATCCACTTTATACCACCTCACATCGAAAAAATTCGCAGTAAAGTTGGTGATATGATCCCCAAAGTAGATGTGATACTCGGTAACCTTGAAGACGCTATCCCGGCCGACGAAAAAGAAAATGCAAGAGCCGGTTTTATTGAAATTGGCCAGAACAATGAATTTGGCAACACAGGCCTTTGGACACGTGTTAACTGCCTCAACAGCCCTTGGTTTCTTGATGATGTAACTGAAATCGTATCAAAAATCGGCAACAAGCTTGATGTCATCATGCTTCCAAAAGTGGAAGGCCCATGGGACATTCATTACCTGGATCAACTTCTTGCTCAATTAGAAGCACGGCACGAAATCAAAAAGCCTATTCTAATTCACGCAATTCTAGAAACAGCTGAAGGCGTGAACAACGTCGAAGACATCGCAAGTGCAAGCCCGAGAATGCACGGCATGAGCTTAGGTCCAGCTGATCTCGCAGCATCAAGAGGAATGAAAACCACACGCGTTGGTGGCGGTCATCCTTTTTATGGTGTTTTAGAAGACGCAGATGGCGACAAAGAGCGTACACTCTACCAACAAGACCTCTGGCATTATACAATAGCCAAAATGGTCGATGCCTGTATGGGCAATGGAATTAAAGCATTCTATGGTCCATTTGGTGACTTCTCAGACAGCGAAGCCTGTAGAGCTCAATTCCGTAACGCCTTCTTACAAGGTTGCTTAGGTACATGGAGCTTACATCCAAGCCAAATCACATTAGCAAAAGAAGTCTTCAGCCCGAATGTTGATGAAGTTCTATTCGCAAAAAGGATCCTGGAAGCCATGCCAGATGGCACAGGTGCCGTGATGCTCGACGGTAAAATGCAAGATGACGCGACCTGGAAGCAAGCCAAAGTTATTGTTGATCTAGCTAAAATAGTGGCATCAAAAGACCCTGAGATGGCTAAAGCTTACGAAATGTAAGTTTCAAAACACAGAACACCAAAAATAAAGAATATCCAAACAAAAAACGCCCCTCCAAAAAATTTGGAGGGGCGTTTTTTTAATCAACCTGGAAAATGATAGACGTTTAAATCTATTTCTTCCTTGGGTTATCAGCGTTCTTAAGAATTTCAGCATCTTTTTTAGCTTGAGCTTTTTTAGCAGCTTCAATCTGGCGCTTACGAATATCAAGCATCATAGCTTTACGTGCACTAGCATATTTCTTGCTGTCAATTGGTTTACCTGCATAAGCTTTACCAAACCCGTTTAATGGAATTGGAAAACCAATTGGCTTACCACTAATACCAATAGTGGCAATCACAATTTTCTTACCAGCTTTCATTTGCTTCATCAAATCAGGTGTCATTTGTGTTTCTGCAACACAACCAGCTACATGACAAAATGAATATTTGATTTTAACAGGTTTGTTTTCATCAACTTTGATGTGCACACCAGCTGGGATAGCCATTCCAAGTGGAACAGTCACTAGAAAGCGTTCAACTTTATGACCAGATACATTACGAACAGCAGCAGACACAAGAGGTGTACCAGTGCGCGCACTCAAGCTTTCATGATGTGTCATGCAAATCTTTTTAGAAGAAGCTTTTTTCGCTTTTACTTCTTTTAGTTTTACATCGTCACAAATCTTAATCCATGCGTTCTTTTCTTTAGCAGCAGCTTTCTTTTTATCCGCCGCAAAAGCTTGAGTTCCGCCCCCAAGCATCATGCCGCCTACAGCTAAACTTAACAATGCAGCAGCAGTAAATCGAACTGTAGCAGTCATTTTATTTGAGCTTACCAGGTTCTTTTGAGCCCCTAATTTAGTGTGGCTCCAAAGTTTAATTCGCGAACTCATATTTCTGCCTCTCTCCTATAACAGTTGGCCTCTTCAATGTATGGGGCCTGAGTAGTAAATTGATCTAATAATATTATGTAAATTTATTCTACAATATTATTTATACCCCTGAACACACCGAAATAAGGCAATCCAGTGACAAGACGAATTTATTGACACCTATTTTATGGTTTATTTCACCCCGTGATATGAAAGACACGAAAAAATGCGCCTCAAAATCATTAAAATGTCAGATTATGGCTCCTTTATTACTCTCTATTCAAAGCTTTTAAAAGATCAAATTAACGCGTACAACGGCTTAAATAACATTTGTGAATAAAAAGAAAGAAATCTCATGGCAAAAATAAACATTAAGAAGCTGATTTTATTGAGTATTTTTACAACCTCACTCTTATTTCACAATACGATAACAATCAATGCAAAAGACCAAACTGAGACAAAAAAGCGCCACGGCATTTCCATGCATGGCACCCTAAAGTACGAGAATAGCTTTCCAAATTTTGATTATGCCAGCCCAAATGCTCCAAAAGGGGGAGATTTAAACCTCGGTGTCATGGGAACGTTCACAAATATGAACCCACTAAACATCAGAGGCGGCGCTGGAGCAGGTGTACGCGGCTATATATACGAAAGCTTGT
Organism: Methyloligella sp.; assembly: GCA_021604645.1. Classification (GTDB taxonomy): domain Bacteria; phylum Pseudomonadota; class Alphaproteobacteria; order Rhizobiales; family HXMU1428-3; genus HXMU1428-3. Next base: position 104,821 of record BQJJ01000012.1, on the reverse strand, counting down.
TAGGCAGAGCATTAGATGAGCCATTTTCTCTTTATGGTTTGATTGCAGAGAAAATAGATCTAGCAGAAGACCGCTCTTACATAACGTTCTACCTCAATAATTCAGCCAAATTTTCTGATGGCAAACAGATCACAACTGAAGATGTTATTTTTACGCATAAATTATTGAGGGAAAACGGAAGACCAAACCACAGGACCTATTACAGCAAGGTCAGCAAAGTTGAAAAAATCGGTAAAAACGGCATTAAGTTCACCTTCAAACCCAGCGCTGATGGCAAAATTGATCGTGAAATGCCACTCATTATGGGGCTCATGCCAATCCTGCCCAAACACGCAATGACCAAGGAGCAATTTAAAGCTTCAAATCTAAAGCTTCCACTCGGTTCTGGCCCTTATACAATTTCTGAAATTGATCCAGGTAAATTCATTACCTACAAACGCAACCCAAATCACTGGGCCAAAGACTTACCTGTGAACAAAGGCCGCTATAATTTTGATCAAATAAAATTCACCTATTACCGTGATGCAAACTCCCTATTCGAAGCCTTTAAAAAGGGCCTGCATGATGTCCAATATGAAAACGATCCCGGCAAATGGTCTAAATCATATAACTTCAACGCCATTAGAGATGGTCGCGTATTAAAAAAGGAATTTGCATTAAAAATCCCCTCTGGCATGTCTGCCCTGGTTTTCAATACAAGACGACCAATTTTTAAAGAACAAGATATCCGTAAAGCACTGATATCCATGTTTAATTTCGAAGGCATCAATCGTCAGCTTTATCATGGCCTATATAGCAGAACAAAGAGCTATTTCGATAGATCAACCCTATCTTCGATTGGAGTGAAAGTAGATGATATAGAGCAACAAATTTTAGGCACCAAATTCGAAAGTGAGCATACAGACCTATGGAATGGAGATTATAAACTCCCCGTCAACAGAAGTTCCAATCTTAGCCGTAAGCACATTCGCAAAGCCATGAAACTCTTTAAAAAAGCCGGCTATAAATTGGTTGACGGTAAAATGATCAATCAATCAACAAGCGAACCTTTTGAGTTTGAAATCATGACAGTGACCAAATCTCAAGAAGCCTTACTGCTAAGCTATATAGAAAATTTGAAACTCATTGGCGTTAAAGCCATCGTCAGACAGGTGGATACAACTCAATATCAAAAACGCAAATCAAGTTTCGATTTTGATATGATCCAAAACAATTGGTCCGGCTCTCTGTCCCCCGGTAATGAGCAACTATTCCGTTGGAGTTCAAAACAAGCAACAACCGAAGGTTCTTATAATTTTGCAGGCATCAAAAACCCTCAGATTGACGATGCCATAGATGCACTTCTAGCAGCGAAAGATCAAAACACGTTCATTTCAAGTGTTAGAAGTCTTGATCGCCTCCTACTTGCAGGCGATTACGTCATCCCCCTCTTTCATTTAAAGGGGCAATGGTTAGCCCATCGCGCCTATTTAGGACACCCTGAAAAAGCCTCTTTTTATGGCTCTTTACTTGATTTCTGGTGGGACAAAAGAATTAAGTCTAAAAATTAAAACTCTCAAACAAACAAAGCTGGAACTCTCAAAAGCAAATTTAAATTACCGTTGAATGGCTTTAAAAACTTCAAAAGAGCAATCTAAAAGACAAATTTGTGTAAAACTCAGCTATTTCAAAGGCAAAACTGACGATTAAAACAAGAAAAATGGTACATCTATAGTTCGGATAAAAAACCTCAGAACCGCATGGCTATGAGGCTCAATGGCAAACTTGAAAGCCCTGTACATGTTTAAATGTACATCGAAACATGGACACCTAAATGAGCCAGACTATTGATACTATTTTTCTTTCTCACGCTGAAAAAAAAGCAGACGACCTCGCCATCACGGATAGTGCTAACAGAGAGCGTCTCGGGTTAAACTCAATAGATGAGCTGACATACAAACAATCAGCACGTTATATCCGCCATACAGCTGCTTTCCTGCGTCAAGCTCAATTTGCAGATGGCGACATTGTTGTGGTCCAATTACCAAACATTGCAGAAACCCCGCTTATTTTATTAGCTATTCTAAACGCAGGGCTAGTTCCCTGCCTGCTTCCCTCCCATTGGAGAAAAGTGGAAATAGAAGCAGCATTAGAAAAATTAAAACCACGCGCTATCATAGCTCACCAAGCGGTTCTTGATCATAATCCCTTTGAAACAATGTTTGAAATAGCAGCCGCCCACACCAGCATCCGTTTTATTTATGGCCTTGGGAATAATTTAACAGATGGTGTCACTCCATTACCTGACCTCACAACAACAATCACAACGGACATAACAGCCGATGAAAGCCCGGAAGTTTTAATCACACGCTCTGGAGAGCAAGTCGCATTCATAGGTTGGACAAGAAGCTGTGTTGATGCAGAAACATCTCTAGTTGATCCCGTTGCATACACTCACATCCAGTTGATGGCAAACGCCCATATTGTGAGCTCCGAAATCAAACTTCAGTCTGCACCAAAGATCCTATCAACATATGCACCAACCAACCTAACAGGGCTAGTAACCACATTACTACCTTGGATCTTGGAAGCTGGCACACTTCACATTGCAGGCTCATTAAAAATTGCCCCAATAATAACGCGGATAAAAGAACACAACATCAATCTAACTGTCATCCCTCAATCTCTTGGAGAAAAACTTGACAAGGCATTTATGCAAAGTTTTTCTGAAGTGGCACAACACCCGCATTTGGCATTGGTTTCACCAACTCCATATAAATTGCCTGAAAAACTACCTAAAGTTAAGCTGAACGCACAAGAAACCCATATCTATAATTTAAATGGATTATGCATTTACGCACAGCATAAGCACAAAAATAGAGATGACCAGATCATCCAAATCGGTGAAGTGTGCCTTGGTTCACAGCCAGGTACGAATGGTGAGGAATTAAACCCACCCTTTATAGAAACACGTATACAAGGCGCTGCACAAAAGGCCGGCGACGAAAATGAGACGCTCAAAGGACGTTTAGAATTAAATGGTATGGCTGTTGGTTTTACTGACTGGCAACCAGTCATGACAACCACCCAATTGAGCAATTTTGATACTCATTGGGAAAAGTCCAACTTAGCTGTAAAAATCATTGATCAAGGCATGACAATGCTAAAAGTCACTCCATCGAGAGATGAGATTTATTACGGCAGCACTCTTTTAAATGGCACTGAACTTGATAAAATTTACCAACAGTACCCAGGTTTCGTAGATGCAGCAGCATTTTCTATAAAAGACCCGGCTTTAGGGGAACGCTTATTTGCAGCGATAATCCCTTCTCCTGAAGAAACCCTATCCTATGAAGAATTCAAACAATTTCTATTAGACCAACAAATTTCACCCGCAAAGATACCTGAAAAGCTTGTCACAGTTGAGGAAATCCCAAGATCCGCAGAAGGCTTCATTGAACGCCAAGCCATATTAAACTTTGGCTAGCTCAACACCCAATTACAAGATGGGTATACACGGCAATTGCTAATACGGATGCATTGTGGGCATCTGAAGCATAATTTGCGGATGCTTGTGCCGCTTGCAGGGGGGCAACTGAACGCACACTAAGAAAGAGCATCTGAAGTACAGAAAAAGCAAACTAAAGGAGCACTTAAATGCGACGGTTGCATTGTGGGTAACCAGAAGGAGCACTTAAAAATGAAAAACGTTGCATCTTCAAAAGAAGCTCCCTTCAACTTGAGTGAATTCACAGTTGGTCAAAGAGCTATACAAAACCCAGACGCTGTTGCCCTTAAAATCATAAGTAAAAATCCCCAAAATTCACTACCCAATAGCTGGACCTATAGCGACTTGGACCACGCCATTAGAAACATAGCGCATGGCCTCTTAAACAAAGGGCTACATCCAGGTGACTTTCTTCCTCTTCGCCTAAGAAGTGATACACCATTTGCGCTTACTTTTTTTGGAGCAATAGCAGCCGGCATAGTCCCCATCCCTCTCTCTCCGGGGCTGACAGCCAAAGAAGTCTCCTTCTTTTTGAAAGATACAGGCGCCAAACACTGCGCCGTATCAGCGAACTTGAAAATGCCAACGGACCTCCAACATCATGTTGAACAAATTACTGAAGATGACATTCTATCTTTCCTGGAAAAATCACAACCTCTCTCTTATGCAAAAACTTATGAGGATGATCCCGCTTTTTTAATTTATTCATCAGGCACAACCAACAAACCAAAAGGTGTGTTACATGCCCAGCGTGTCATCAAAGGCCGCTTGCCAATGCAAGCAGGTTGGCACCAAATGAATAAAGAGGACATTGTCCTCCACGCTGGTGAATTTAATTGGACATATACATTAGGCGTAGGCCTCATGGATCCATGGATTTGGGGCGCAACCGCTTTAGTCTATTCAGCACAAACCTCTAAGGAAAAAACACCAGACCTCTGGACAGAATTAATCAAAGCTCATGGCGCAACAATATTCGCAGCCGTCCCCGGCGTTTACAGACAAATCTTAAAATATGCGGAACCAACACCAGAGGATCTACAAACACTGCGCCATGGATTAACCGCCGGTGAAGCTTTAAATGAAGGCTTACACAATGAATGGCAAAAGCAAACAGGCACAAAACTATATGAAGCCTTAGGCCAAAGTGAAATTTCCACATATGTCTCAACGACAATGGGGATCAAGAACATCCCAAAAACCAAAGGACAGATACAGCAAGGCCGCATCGTCACTATTCTTAAAGAAGAGCCAGCTCTTAAAGAAAAGACATTTCTTAAAGGAAAGCCATCCCCTAAAACACCAATTGAGTGCAAAAAAGGTGATGAAGGATTAATAGTCATCCATAAATCTGACCCAGGTCTGATGCTTAAATATTGGAACAGACCAGAGGAGATGAAAAATGCGTTTTGTGGAGATTGGTTCATCACCGGTGATAGAGGCATCATTGATGAAAACAACTATCTAACACATTTAGGCCGGGCAGATGACGTCATGAATGCGCAAGGATACCGAGTTTCACCTCAGGAAATTGAAACCATATTAAACTCACATAAAGAAATTTCTGAAGCCGCCGTTTTTGAAAATCAAATACGTGATGATTTATCAATCATTACGGCCTTAATCGTTTTAAAAGATGAAACTTTGAGCAAAACCTGCGTCCTAGATGACCTAAAAACATCACTGCAGGACACTTTAGCACCTTACAAACACCCCAAATCCTTTCATTTCATAAAAAAACTCCCCCGCAACTTAGCCGGAAAAATAATTCGAAAAGAATTAAATAATTTGGCACCTTAACCCCTGTAAAATTACCAGTTTTTAAAGGAAATAATGCAATAGTTTGGAGTGGATTTTTAAATTATGGAACATCAAATGACCGAGAAAAACACAGTCATACTTGTTGGCTCAAGCAATACAGCCTCAAACCAGCAACAAAAATTGATGAACGCCATAAACCAATCTGGTTTCAAAACGATTGATACCACTTTTCAAGATCTAGCCTCAGCTTTAAAACAAGCCCACGCACACGACATCCTCATCTTCAACCTTGAAGGTTTGTCAGAAGAGACTGGTTTTTTAAAATGCAACAAACTTGCAGAAACCATCAAAAACAATCCAGCAACAAGCACCATTAAAATTCTCAGTATTGGCATTTCAAATTCAATTTGCGATCAAACCAAAGAAATCTTCAATCACTCATTTAATGATCTTCTTTTTGGCCCTATAAGAGTTCCTTCAATAATATCCCGTCTTAAATCACTTGTTAGACTGGATACAATGGATAAAGAATTAAATCGCCGTAGCGCGATCAATGAGCAATATGGGCTTACCCAAAAATACAATCGCTCATCTTTCATCTCCCATGAAAACTCAACCCTTTTGGTAACTGGCAGGCCAAACGGCTTTTCAAGAATTGAAGAAACTCTCTCTCCAATCGCAACCCTCGTTGGCGCTCTATCCACTCAAGCTGCCTTTGATTATTTAGAAAGAGACAAATTTGATATTCTCATTATTAATGGCGGAAGAAACCCAGCAAGATACTTGGAATTCATCGAAACCGTGCGTATGAACACTGACCTTTATTCATTGCCTATTTTACTTGTTGCACATCCATCCAAACTATCAGATAGCCACATTCCATATGAAGCCGGGGTAACAGACTTTATTGAAGCACCTTTAAATAAAAATGAGCTTGTCTTACGCACGAAAGCGTTAATCCAAGAACACCGTTTTAGAGATACTCTTGCAAAAACATATCTAGAAGCACGTCACATCCCAACAAATGACGCCCTCACAGGGCTCTATACATATAGCTATTTCAGAGAACATTTAGATTACTTGTTAGAAGAATATCTACCATTAAGTAACAAATTCTCTCTCATCTCCATTTCAATTGAAAACATTGAAGAAATAAACAGAGATTATGGTTTTGCATCTGGTGATCAAGTCTTAAGGCAGGTCTCCGAAATTCTAATGACGATCAATCGTGGAGAAGATCTCCTTTCAAGAATCTCAGGCCGAAAATTTGTACTCACTCTTCCAAACACAAATCAAAAGCAAGCCATCAATGTAGTTCAGCGCGTTGAAGGAATTTTAAAACAAACAAAATTCATCTGCGAAAGTGACTGCTCCCCAATGACAGTCAATCTTAACGCAGAAATCACAGAATATAATGGCGAGCAAAGTGCCGATGAATTCCTGAAAAAACACAATGAACAAAAAGACAAATCATCAAATCAAGTCAAAGAAGAAGACGCCGCTTAAAATAGAAGCCGAACACCTATAATTCATAAGTTTTGTCCCTGGCGCATGTCACATAGCATTGAATTTATAAAAAACGTTTCAAAGCACCTTTCCGAAGAAGGAAGTGATCTACTTCAGAGCACGGACATGGCAGCAAGAGCTGCCCGGCGCAAGCGCCGCCCGTCGAAGGGCCTGCCACTTCAGCGGCAGAGTAGTCCGTCAGACAAAAAACATAACCTTAAGCATCTACCTCAGTTGATAATTTTACCAATTGCTCGATTAATTCAATAACACCTGCAATCCTCTCATCATCATCTTCCCACTTGTCTTTAAAGGTCATCTTATGGTTGGCCTGCAATTTCACTTTAGAAGGCTGGCTGGCAGCAAACTCAATCAACCCACCAGGATTAGAGAACTTATTACGATGAAATGAAACTTGCGCACCCATAGGTCCAGCGTCAATAGTTGCGACACCACATTTCCTGCATAGTGTTTTAATATACATAATAGAGAGAAGATGCTTCACCTCATCAGGCAATGGCCCAAACCGGTCATGTAGTTCAGCTTTAAACGCATCAATGTCTTCTTTTGTCGGCAAAGTAGAAGCTTTACGATATAGACTAAGACGTAATTGCAGGTCCTTCACATAGCTTTCTGGTATAAGCACAGCTGTGCCAACCTGAATAACCGGTGTCCAGTCTTCCTCACGCTCAGCACCACCACCATGCTTCAAGTCTTCAATCGCCTCTTCAAGCATAGATTGATAGAGCTCATAGCCAATCTCACGAATATGACCAGATTGCTCTTCCCCAACCAAATTACCAGCGCCCCGCATATCAAGATCATGTGCGGCTAACGTAAAGCCAGCCCCTAATGTGTCGAGAGAAGCTAGGATTTTTAATCGTTTTTCAGCAGCTGGTGTCAGCGCTTTATTCACCGGTGTCGTCATATAAGCATAAGCTCTGGTCTTGGAACGCCCTACACGGCCTCTTAATTGATAAAGCTGTGAAAGTCCAAAATGGTCCGCTCGATAAATAATCATCGTATTCGCGGTTGGGATGTCCAAACCAGATTCGATAATCGTAGTTGAAAGCAGACAATCATATTTACGGTCATAAAACGCGTTCATCACATCTTCAAGCTCACCCGTCGGCATCTGACCATGTGCGCGAACAACACGAATTTCAGGTACATGCTCTTTCAACAAACTTTCCGCTTCATCCAGATCACTCACCCGCGGACAAACAAAAAAGCTCTGCCCCCCTCTGAAGCGTTCACGAAGGAGAGCGTTGCGAATAACAACCGGATCAAACGGGCTCACATATGTGCGAACGGCCAAACGGTCCACAGGTGGTGTCGTAATAAGCGAAAGATCACGAACACCCGTCAGAGACATCTGCAAGGTACGTGGAATTGGCGTGGCAGAAAGTGTGAGCACATGCACATTATCTTTAAGCTCTTTTAATCTCTCTTTGTGCTGCACACCAAAATGTTGCTCTTCATCAATAATCAAAAGTCCAAGATTATGAAACTCAATCGACTTACCAAGTAAAGCGTGAGTGCCAATGACAATATCAATCTGACCATCCTTCACACCCTCTTTTGTCAAACGCAAATCTTTATGTGAGACAAGACGAGACGCATGACCAATCTTCAAGGGCAAACCTTCAAAACGGCTTGTGAAGCCCTGATAATGCTGGCGCGCCAAAAGGGTCGTCGGCGCCACAATCGCTACTTGAGCACCGCTCATAGCCGCTATAAAAGCAGCCCGCATAGCAACTTCAGTTTTACCAAAGCCAACATCACCACATATCAAACGGTCCATTGGCTTGCCAGATGCCAAATCATCGCGAACCGCTTCAATACTGGAGAGTTGATCTTCAGTTTCATCAAAAGGAAAACGCGCCGTGAATTCATCCCATTGATCGTTTGGCACTTCATAACTCTCAGCTTTTCGAAGGGCTCGTTTCGCCGCGATATCAATCAGCTTACCCGCCATATCAAGAAGCTTTTTCTTGATTTTAGCTTTTCGGGCTTGCCAGGCCGTACCACCAAGTCGATCTAACTCAGCTGTGCTTCCTTCCGCTCCAAATCGGGTCAGTAGTTCAATATTTTCAACGGGGAGATAAAGTTTATCCCCCCCATGATAAACAAGCTCCAAGCAATCATGCGGTGCACCAACAGCAGTGATGGTTTTAAGGCCGATAAATTTACCAATGCCATGCTCATTGTGAACAATCAAATCACCAATGGAGAGCGTCGACGCTTCTTTTAAAACATCAGCATCGCTCTTAGCACGGCGCTTACGGCGCACCAAACGATCACCAAGAATGTCCTGCTCACCAATGATCAAACAATCATCTGTTTCAAACCCTACCTCAATGCCAAGCACAATAAAACCAACAACCGCTTCAGGCAGTGCCTGCGCTTCTTGCCAGTTCTCACATTTTTCATGCCCCTCTAAACCGGCATCTTGCAGCAAATTTACCAACCGCTCCCGAGACCCGTTTGACCAGGCCGCAATCAGAATTCGTTTCCCCTTGCTTTGCCTGTCTTTGATTTTACGAACAACGGAATTAAAAAGGCTAGCGCGTTCATCACGGCGCTCAACGACAAAATTAATCCCAGCCTTTCCCTCAAGAGAATAAAGCTCATCAAACCGCTCATCCCGGTCTAAATCAAACGGACTAAGTTGTAGGTAAGAATATTTATTCTCAAACCCCTGCCACTCTTTGCGCGTTAAAAATAATTGCTCAACGGGAACAGGGTTATAAGGCGGCGCGCCAAAATTCTGCACTTCAAGCGCTTGTTTTCGCGCTTCAAAATGTTCATCAATTTGATCAAAATGAGCCGTTATAGCGCCTGAAATATCAGCTTCTTCAGAAATAATCGGATCAGACACATAATCAAATAAACAATCAAGATTTTCATGAAAGAAACTAAGCCAATGTTCCTGCCCCTGAAAACTCTGGCCCTCACTCACAGCATCATAAAGTGCGTCACTGCGTTGCGGTGCCCCAAAATGCTCAAGATAGCGCTTACGAAACAAAGCGCGCGCGTCATCGCTAAAATCAACTTCACTGACTGGTAACAAAGTTACGCGATTGAGCTTATTCGTCGTCCGCTGGGATCCGGCATCAAACTGGCGAATGCTCTCTAATTCATCACCCCAAAAGTCAAGACGTATGGGTTGCTTATAACCAGCAAGAAATAGATCAATAATTCCACCACGAACAGCAAATTCACCCTTATCAATCACCATTTCAGAGCGCATGTAACCCATAGCAGAAAGACGAGCAAGCAATCGAGCCCGGTCAACCCGTTTGCCTGGGCTTAAAATTTTGATGTTACTGCGAATAAAAGAGCGAGGCGGTACCCGCTGTAAAAGAGCGCGCGGTGTTGTTAGAATTAAACGCGGCCCCCGGCGCTTCCCTTTTTCCAGTTGAGCTAAAGTCGCAATGCGTTCAGCAATAATATCAGCTCTTGGACCAGAGCGATCATAAGGGACACAATCCCAGGCAGAAAAGCTCAACACTTTTAGCTTTGGGGCAAAAAACTCTAAACCTTCCTTTAAAGAAGCCAGTCTTTGGTCATCTCTACAAACATGAATAACGTCATGAATACCATCTTTCACCTTAGTGAGCAAATCAAGCAGCTCAGCTAAAACAAGTGGCTCCTGCCCCTCTACAATTCGTCCCAACCCTATAGACAAGGGGGTATCAGCCTCGGACAAGCTTTGTTTGACCTGCAAAAGAGAAGTAATATGTGAAGAGTGAGAAGCCGTCATAGGTATTGTCTGCAAACTAAGGAGTTAAAGGAAAATATGAAGTCTAGGTACGTTTATTATTAATTGTACTTATAACTTGTGAAACGCTTGAATCTCTTTGATCAAGTCAGAAAATTCTTCTGGATAGTTAGAAGATTTACCCATTAGCCAGGCTTCAATTTCAGGTTCTGCCCGCTTCAAAAGTTCATCCACATGATCAACCTTGCTTTCATCCATCAAAGCAACATTCGTTTCAACAAACTTACCCATCAGCCAATCCATCTCTTTTGTACCGCGGTGGTTTGCGCGGTAAATAAGGCGCTTTTGTTTGTCAGTTAAAGAGCTGTGCTCAACCATGAAAAACCTCAGTTTTTATCTTGTATAAAGGAAAGTGCCGCTTAAAATAGCTAGAGGCAAATAGCATATATATCACCCATTTGCACCTTGTTAAACACGATTAACAAACAAAGCTCTTACCAAAGGGCTAAATAATAAATCTAATTCACAAATCAATTTCAAAGGTTAAACCTTTAGGTCTTATAAATGCGTCCAACAATCCTACAACCCCTGTTTAGTGATGTAGATACCTTAAAAGGCATCGGCCCAAGGTTAAAGACCTTACTAACCAAGCTTATCGACCGCCCAGGAGAAGTAAAAGACCCACGCAAAATAGACCTTTTATGGCATTTTCCAACTGGTGTGGTCGATAGACGCAATAGACCTAAAATCAAAGATCTAAAAGCCGGTGAGCTTGCCACTTTTGACGCGACAGTCATTGCCCATAAAGGTCCTAAATTTAAAGGAAAGGGCCGTTTTTCCAAAGCTCCTTACCGCATCAAGATGGAAGACAGCACCGGAGAAATTGATCTCGTCTTTTTCCGCATAGACCCCCGCTACCTAGAGCGCCAAATGCCAGTTGGAGAAATTAGATATATCTCAGGACGGCCGGAGCTTTATGCTGACATCCTCCAAATTTCTCACCCAGATCATATGCTCACAAAAGAAGAGTTTGACGCATTTCCAAATCTTGAGCCTGTCTACCCACTCACACAAGGCCTAACAGGCAAGACATTACAAAAAGCCATGAGCCAACTCATCCCAGCCATTCCAGATCTCGAGGAATGGCAAGACCCTGAGTGGCTGAAAAAACAAAAATGGCCTAACTTTCAAGACGCCCTCACCTCTCTCCATAGGCCAGAAGAAATAGAAGACATCAAGGCAGATAGCTTAGGCAGACAACGCCTTGCCTATGATGAGCTCCTAGCCAAACAACTCTCACTTGCCTTGGTAAGGCGCCAACTTCGGGCAAAAAAAGGCCGTGCGATAAAAGGCGATGGCACCATTCGCAACAAAATCATCGAAGCCCTCCCCTTTGCCCTAACAGGCTCTCAACAAATGGCCTTAGGTGAAATTTTTGCAGACATGGCCAGCGACAACAGAATGCTTCGCCTCCTGCAAGGAGACGTAGGCTCGGGTAAAACCATCGTCGCCCTCATGACAGCCGCCGCTGCCATTGAAGAAGGCCATCAGGTCGCTTTGATGGCACCAACAGAAGTCCTCGCCCGGCAACATCTAGAAAGCCTTGAAGAATTAGCTGGCAAAGCTGGCATTCGCTTAGGTCTTTTAACGGGTAGAGAGAAAGGAAAAGTGCGTAAACAAATTCTTCTCGCATTAGAAGAAGGACTAATTGACTGCTTAATCGGCACTCACGCTCTTTTCCAGTCAGATGTCCATTTCAAAAACCTCGCCTTCGCAATCATTGATGAACAGCATCGCTTTGGCGTCGAACAACGCTTAGCCTTACAAGCCAAAGCAGGACCAAAGGGCGCCGAGCTGCTAGTGATGACTGCAACACCCATTCCCCGTACATTATTAATGACAAACTACGGTGATATGGATGTCTCAAAACTCACCGAAAAACCAGCTGGGCGCAAACCGGTGACCAGCCGCGTAATACCCGTCGACCGCCTCGAAGAGGTCATGAGCGGTCTAAAGCGCGCCATTCAAGAAGGGGCGCAAGCCTATTGGGTCTGCCCGTTGGTTGAAACTTCAGACAAAATAGAACTGGCTGCCGCTGAAGAGCGCCATGCTCACCTCAAACAACATTTCGGAGATAATATCGGTCTCATCCATGGGCAAATGAAAGGAGATGAAAAAGACAAAGTTATGGCCCAGTTCTCAAGCGGCGCCCTACCAATCCTAGTTGCTACAACTGTAATTGAGGTTGGCGTCAATGTGCCAAATGCCAGCATCATGGTTATCGAACATTCAGAACGCTTTGGCCTCTCACAACTCCATCAGCTCCGCGGTCGCGTCGGCAGAGGCGAGCGACAATCATCTTGTATTTTCCTCTATACCTCCCCACTTGGCGCAACAGCAAAAGCCCGCCTGAAAATCATGCGAGAAACAGAAGACGGCTTTGTCATTGCTGAAGAAGATTTAAAATTGCGCGGTGGCGGTGAAATGCTAGGCCGAAGACAAAGTGGAGAGCGAGACTTTAGAGTGGCTAATGTCCCCAATCAACAAGAACTCATCACAGCCGCAAATGATGATGTAAAACTCATCTTGCATTCTGATCCAGACCTCACCAGCGAACGCGGCAAAGCTTTAAGAAAGCTAATTTACTTGTTTGAATGTGATGAAGCCATAAAGCTCTTTAGAGCCGGGTAGTTCTATCAATATACGTGGTTCATAACTTGGAACAGTGAACCTTATTCTGCGTGCTCTGCAATCAATTCAGTAGCTTTTTGCTCAGGAACAACAAGACCGGCTGAAATAACAAGCTTCGCCCCCTCTTCAACAGACATATCAAGAATCTGAACATCTTTGGATGGTACAAATAGCAAGTAACCAGATGTCGGGTTCGGAGTGGTTGGCAAAAACACACTCAGCATAGGTTCGCCATTAGAGCAAAGGTCTGCTATTTCACCTGATGTCTCAGTTGAGACAAACACAATCGCATATAGACCTTTTCTCGGATATTCAATAATCCCAACATTCTGAAAACTATTGCCACTCTGAGAAAGAACCGTTTCAAAAATTTGCTTGATGGCACGGTAAACATTACGAACAACCGGCATCCGGTCAAGAACACTCTCACCATAACTCACGAGTGATCGACCAAACAAATTCGCAGTCGTAGCACCTATCACCATAATAATAAAAATGGCAAAGATCAGTCCTAAACCAGGAATTGAAAATGGTAGGTAAGTCTCAGGATTATATTGCTCAGGAACATATGGCTTCACCCATGAATCAATAAAATTCACAAATGAATAAACCATGTAGGCGGTAATACCAACCGGCCCAACAATGATAAGCCCTGTCAGAAACGAGTTTCGTAACTGCGCACCAAAACGACTGCTTTTGCCATCATCAGGCTGCTGCGTTAATTGAGCAAGACTACCAGAAGAAGCTGCATCATCTTCAGTTTTTGTTTGGTTTTGATTTTTTTTATTCGTTTTCTTTGTCATCATCCCAAACACAAAATTAAAAACAATTCAAATAAGATAGAGCTAAGAGTTAAGTTAAACTCTCTACTTTAATTATGTGTGTATTCCTTATCATAAATCAAGAAATCTATCATAAAAAATTATTCAACGAGTGAACACCCCATACCTAAGCGTGTTAGAACACCACAGGTCTTTTTCCCCTTTTCACGGCTCCGATAAGGGCCAAGGAAAACTTGATATTGCCGACGAGAATTCCCCATATCAGTTTCAACAACCATAGCTGTCTTATTTCCAACCAGAGTTTTATACTTGGAATTCAATCGACTAACAAATTTATCTGCAGCCCCAGCTTCTCCAAATGCCCCTAATTGAATATGATATAAAGACCTGGCTTGAGGTGCAGCCGGCTTTTTGCTAACAGCTGCAACCCTAGTTCGTTGAACTTGCTTTTTAACTGGGGCCCGTTTCACTGGTTTTCTAACAATTTTCTTTTTAACCGTTGGCTTTTGAACCTTTTGAGAAGTTTGCGGAACATCCGGTGTTTGAACAACTTGCTCAGCAACAATTACATCATCACCTGGATTAATTGGAGCAGCTTCTTTCTTAGGTCCACCCCCAAAGATATTATTGAAGAAATTTCCGACAACATTTGTATTTTCAGGTTCTTTAAGTTTTTTAGGGGTTAACTTAACCGGAGAGCTCGTTGTTAACTCATTCACTTTTTTAAGTTTTTGCTGAGCCTGAATGTTATTTGCCTTAATTTCATCAGCACGCTTAGCAGCCCATGCACTATTAGACGGCACACCATTCTTAGATAAAGCATCTTGCCTTTGCTGTGGGGGAAGAGCCGCTGTTTGAAGTTTCTTAGCGTTTTTCTTAGATTCAGCTGAATCTAATGTAGGAATTTCTCTAAAGCCAGAGCCATCATTTACACCAACGCCCTGTTTAGCAGCCGGCTTCTTAACAACAATCTTTTGTTCTGGTTTGTTATTATTAAACCCAAAAAGATTTTGCAAACCACCAAACAGTTCTTGGGTTGTTGATTTAGACGCTTCAACAGAGGCTTGCTTTACTGCATTATTACGAAGAGAAATACCGTTTTTTGCAGAAGCTCGTTGCGCTAGTTCAATATTCTTCGATCCCGCCAACTGACGGTCTTTAGCTGCCAAAGTCTTTTGGCCAACAGCATCATAAGCAAGTGCACGCTCTGCATAGAGACGGCGCAAAGAAGAACCCTTTAATTTACGTACCCACTCCGCATTAGAAAAATCAGCAATCGCTTGTGCTACTTTTCCTTGATTGCGATAAGCAATACCACGGTACAATAAAGCCTGTGCAACCACATCAGCGCTGGATTTAGCGGCAATAATCTTACTGACAGAGCGAACAACATCTTTGTATTTCCCTTGATTTAAGGAAACAGCAACTTGGTCAAGAGCAGCATTCGCGCGCGCAGCAATAGAACCGCAGGTAAAAACAAATAAACCAACGGTGAAAAAGAGAACACTCAATTTCATATTTTTTAAGATCATTCCCAAAACCCAAAATTCTTAATTCACGGATTAATAGACTTCATTATAATCTAATTCATAGGGCAAAACTATGATCCGCAAGAACATATTGAGAACAAATACGCAATAACCACAATTAAAGTAAACAAGGCAGCTAAAGTGACAATACTATGAAACAGAGCCATTTAAAGGCTGCTTCAACGGCCATCCAGCCCATTCAGAAAAGGAAACTCCAGTCAAAAACCTGAAGGACCTAAGTACAATCAGATCTCATTTGAGCTTTCCTCAAACCATGTTGCATTTTCACAACAATAATATGAGCTGATATAGAACAACAAGGCTTACTCAACAGTCACAGATTTCGCCAAATTCCGAGGCTGATCAACATCTGTCCCCATATGAACGGCTGTATAATAGGCCAGCAACTGCACAGGGATAGCTGTAATCAAAGCGGTTACAAACTCATGGCATTTAGGGATCACAATATGATGTGCCAAATCACAGCCAGCGCTTTCTCTTGTCGCATCACTAATAAAAATGATCTGCCCACCGCGTGCTGCAACTTCTTGCATATTGGAAATTGTCTTATCAAACAAACGGTCTTCAGGTGCCACAACGATAACCGGCATGTTCTCATCAATCAACGCAATTGGACCATGCTTTAACTCACCAGCCGCATAAGCTT
Source organism: Methyloligella sp. (assembly GCA_021604645.1). GTDB lineage: Bacteria > Pseudomonadota > Alphaproteobacteria > Rhizobiales > HXMU1428-3 > HXMU1428-3. Next base: position 88,674 of record BQJJ01000012.1, on the reverse strand, counting down.
CTGCATGTATATAAGAAATTTCTTTAAGCTTTAGAGCCCCTTCCATCGCAATTGGAAAACTCATGCCACGGCCTAAATAAAGCACATCTCGCGCTTGAGACAGCGAATGTGAAATTCGGTCAATTTCTTCTTCATAAGCCAAAACTTCAGAAATAAGTCGAGGCACCTCAACGAGTGAACGTACAAGCTCACTTTCTTTTGCTTCATCAATCACGCCGCGCTGGCGGCCAATATGAATAGCAAGAGCTGCTAAAACTGTAAGTTGGCAAGTAAATGCCTTTGTCGAAGCGACACCAATTTCAGGCCCTGCCAAAGTTGGTAGAACATCATCACTTTCTCTCGCAATCGAGCTTTCATTGACATTCACAATTGATAGAATTTTTTGGTTTTGTTGTTTACAATATTTCAAACTCGCCAAACTATCTGCCGTCTCACCAGATTGCGAAATAAATAAAGCAGCCCCCCCTTCGCTCATGAGAGGTTCTCTATAGCGAAACTCAGAAGCAATATCGATATCAACAGGCAAGCCACCCCATTGCTCAATCAAGTATTTACCAACAACACCAGCGTAATAAGCAGTTCCACAAGCGGCGATCGACAATCGAGGTAATGTTTTAAAATCAATTGAAAGAGATGAAAAATCAACGCACTCTTTACCTAAATCAATATAATGAGACAAAGTCCGCGAGATGACATCGGGCTGCTCATGAATTTCTTTCGCCATAAAGTGACGATGGTTGCCCTTATCAACAACAAGAGCCTGTGCCATTGAGGTTGAAATAGAGCGCTCTATTTCTTCATTTTTCTCATTATAAATGGTAGCGCCCTGGCCAGTTAGAACAACCCAGTCACCATCTTCCAAATAAGATACCTTGTTTGTAAACGGCGCCAATGCAATTGCATCAGAACCAATATACATTCCAGGACTATCTTCATCCCCAAACCCAATCGCAAACGGGCTTCCGCGGCGCGCTCCAATCATTAGATCATCATGACCTTCAAATATAACTGCCAAAGCAAATGCCCCTTCAAGAGAGCCTAAACTATCACGCACAGCCTCTTGAGGAGATTTATTTGCCTTTAATTCTCGGGCAATTAGATGAGCAATGACCTCAGTATCTGTTTCTGTTTCAAAAACAAACCCGTCCTTTTCAAGATCAGAACGTAAACTTTTAAAATTTTCGATAATACCATTGTGAACAACAGAAACCCCATCAGAGATATGCGGATGTGCATTCACTTCTGTTGGCTTGCCATGCGTAGCCCAGCGCGTGTGACCTATACCCAGATTTCCTGCTAGCGGTTCACCATTTAAGCGCGTCTCCAACGCTTTAAGCTTCCCCTTCGCGCGCCGTCTAGCTAGTTTACCTTCGTGCAAAGTCGCAATGCCAGCTGAATCATAGCCTCGATATTCAAGCCGCTTAAGCGCATCAACAAGGTCTCCAGCGACAGGAGATGTCCCGATAATACCGACAATACCACACATTCAATTGGCTCCATTTTCTCAAAATAATACAATCTACCGGTATTTTGGCCCCGATAGGGAGTAACGCTTAGCTAAGTTCGTTGAAAGGTTCAAATCACGTGCCATTTCAGAATATTAAACAAACCAGAGAAATGACGCCTAATCTTAAAATCATTTAAGACCGGCTTTTTTATCTTTTAATCTTTGTTGGCTTCTTCTAAAACGCGCTGCCCATTGTTCATAAACTTTTTTCTCAGCTCTTGTGATAGCCAATGCATCAGCCGGTACATTTTCTGAAATCACACTCCCAGAACCAATAAAAGATCCATCTCCGAGTGTTACAGGCGCAATAAGAGAACTATTTGAGCCAACAAAGCAATTTGCCCCAATTTTGGTAATATTCTTATTAAACCCATCATAATTACAAGTGATGGTACCAGCCCCAATATTCGCCTCTTCACCGATTTCCGCATCGCCAATATAAGTCAGATGGTTAATTTTAGCACCTTTACTAACTTGAGCTTTTTTCACCTCAACAAAGTTACCAACCTTACACCCTTCACCAATCTCAGCACCCGGGCGCAAACGAGCAAAAGGACCCACCTTAGAGTGGGCCTCAATAACAGCGCCTTCAAAATGACAATGGCTGTATATATGCACATCATCCCCAACGGTAACTCCAGGACCAAAAACAACATTCGGTTCAATGATAACATCTTGACCAATTTTCGTGTCAGCTGCAAAAAACACAGTCTCTGGCGCAATCAAAGTCGCCCCATTGCGTTGGACATCTTCTCTTTTTCTATTTTGGAAAATACGTTCAGCTTCTGAAAGCTGTACCCGATCATTAACACCAAGCACATCTTGCTCAGAACAAACCGTCGCCACAGCCTTTAACCCTTGTTGCCGCGCAAGCTCAACAACATCGGTTAAATAATATTCACCATTCGCATTATCATTGCCGACTTTTTCTAATAGAGACAGCATATGTGCCGTACGAAAGCCCATAACCCCAGAATTACAAATTTTAACCTGAAGTTCTTCCGTATTAGCATCCTTTTGTTCACGAATAGCCTCTAATTGCCCATTATCATCCACCAGCAAACGACCATAACCAGTTGGGTCTTCCGCATTAAAGCCAAGTACACCCACATCAGCTCCGTTTTTCAGTTCTGAATATAGTCCATTAAGAGCGTCTTTGGTTAAAAGCGGCGTATCTCCATAAAGAACCAACACATACCCTTCATGTCCCTTTAGAGCCTCTTTCGCTGAAAGAACGGCATGAGCAGTCCCCAACCGATCATTCTGTACAAAAATCTGAGCGCTTGAAAAATGAGACGTAACGACACTTTCAACTTGTTCCATATCAGGCCCAACCACCACAGAACAATTCACCGCCCCTAATGAATTCCCAAGATCAAGAACATGCCCAACCATTGGCTTTGAGCCGATCGCATGCATAACCTTTGGATGTTTGGATTTCATCCGTGTTCCCATACCAGCGGCCAAAACCAGGATCATAAGTGAAGAATCAGTCATAGAAGCAACATTTTCCATAATAGTGAAAAACCCAAATTGAAAATTAAAAAACCATATCTTTTTAAAACTAGTCACCTAAAAGCGGCAATCTATATTAGTAAATAACGACGGTTGCTTGTGGGCAACCTGAAGGAGCATCAAAATGACAACGAAATCAATACACGAAAGCTATTAATTTAAAACAAATCATTGGTCTGCTCCCTCATATGAAACATCTTTACAACAAACCAAAGCAAACATGAATACCCCTATAGGGCTTCAACATTGACCAAAATGAACGACTCTGAATAGGTAATTAACGTAAGTCACTTCATATCTATAGATCACGTCTGTGGAAAATTTAGTGAAGTAATACGGTATAAACGCTTTTTAGAGATCATTTATATGAGCAGACAACAAAAAAACAAAGCAACTGGATCCAGTTTTAGTTCGTTCATATATATGAGCCTATGGTTCATGGGAGCCATTGGCGCGCTGGCCTACATGGCATTTTTAATGGAAAACACCGATCTCAACCTAAAGCCATTCGCCACCACAATAGATGCAAAAGTGGCTGCAAACCAAAATTCTCAAAAAACTGAAAAGCTTTTAACTGACATCAGAGATGGCATTGGACAGACCAATCACTCTTTAAAGCAATTGAACCTAAAATATTACGGCTTAGACAATCAGGTGGCTAACCTACGTAAAGACGTAGAAGTGTTAGCACAAAACAATTCAAAACTGACACAAAAAGTACGCAGAATAGAGACTGTAACTTTGCCGAAAACCAGTCAGAAACAACTTAATAAAGTCGATGTTACCAACACAGATATTACTGGGTCTCTAATCCCTTTAAACAAAACCAAATCAATTGCGAAAAAGAAGACAACAGTCAAAGCTAAAAAGAAATTTGACACTAAAAAGTCAAATATCACAAAACCTATCCTGAAGCTTAACCCGAAGAAATTAGGTAAAGCTGAAAAACAACAAATCACACAAACACAATTTGCTGTGTCTCTTGGTAATTTTCAAAATATAAAGCAATTGAAAAGAGCCTGGGCTAAACTAAACAAGAAATATAATTCAGCGCTTAGTTCTTTAAAGCCAAGATACATCACCATTGTTGTAAACAATCAACCCAAATATAAATTGGTATCAGGCCCGCTGAAAAATGCATTAGATGCAGCTAAAATTTGCTTCCACCTTCAGCAAGCAAAAACCTATTGCAAACAAACAATCTACCAAGGCAGTGATATTTAGATTTTAAAGATCTTTTTCTTATTTCTTTTTATTGATCAGCAAAATCAAGACCATATATAAAAAAGGCCCGAAGAGAGACATCTTCGGGCCTTTAATTCTGTTAAAGACTACGCGCATTAAACGTGTCACACGATTTCATATTGCCAGTATCATACCCGCGCTGAAACCATTTCATACGCTGAGCTGATGTACCATGGGTAAACGCTTCTGGTACAATGTGTCCCTGCGTTTGCCTCTGAATATTATCATCACCAATTTTCGACGCAGCTCGAAGAGCTTCTTGCAAATCACCCTCCTCTAAAATTTGATTGGCAGCATCAGCATGGCGAGCCCAAAGTCCAGCAAAACAGTCCGCCTGCAATTCCATACGAACCTGTAAAGCATTGGCCTGAGTTTTAGACATCCGTTGTTTCGCTGATTGTACCTTGTGAGCAATTCCAAGAAGTGTCTGCACATGATGACCAACCTCATGAGCAATCACATAAGCCTGAGCAAAATCTCCAGGCGCTCCAAACTTTTGCTTCAATTCCTTGTAGAAGATCAGGTCAATATAAACCTTCTTATCAAGCGGACAATAAAACGGTCCCATCGCACTCATACCGCGACCACAAGCTGATTGTGTAGATTGAGAGAACATGCGCAACTTCGGTTCTTCATAGCGTTTTCCAATTTGCTTGAATATCTTTTGCCAAACTAATTCTGTTTCTCTCAAAACAACCGAAGTAAATTGAGCTAAGTCATCTTTCTTCACTTGTGGAATTTTAGAGTTCGTTTTATTTAAATTATTATTAGATTGAGACTGATTAAACTCCCCACCCGTATCTGGTAAAGGCTCTACATCAAAACGTGGCTGTTGCTGACGCTCAATTTGAGGTATCCCCTGCCCCTTTGTAAGCTCACGCAAAATCAAATTCGGATCGCACTTCCCTGTAAAGTACATAAAGGCAAGCAAGATAACGATGGTCCAAATGCTAATGCCACCACCACGGCGTCCAGGCATACGAATACTTCGTCCACGCCCACCCGGAAGCGGTATCCCAAAACGTCCACCCTGACGACCCCGGTGGTCTTCTATATTTTTACTGCCCTCACGGCCTCTCCAACGCATAATCCCTGCCTCACTAAAAATTAAACACACCTAATTAAACATAACTCAATTTCGAAGTCTAAAAATTCAAAACACCCCTATATTAAAGCGGGTTGGCATCTATTACCACAGCTCAATCTTCTAAAATAGAACTAGAAAACAAATATGGATTAGAAAATATCTTAATTTAGATTTTACAATAAGAAAATCCCAAAACTTATTATTATTTATAAAGATTTCATCATAACCATTAAACGAAAACAGACGAAACAACCTCTTAGAAAAGGGTCTCTCTTTCAAAAACCAAATAATCAAACAAAATTAAACAACGTCCAATATTACAGATATTTAATTTGAATATCGCCCTCATCTCCAATAACAATAGAAACATCAGATCAAATTAATTAAAGCAATTAAAAAAACATAAGTCGCTAAAAACAAAATTTTAAAGGGGTTACAAATGAAAAATACTATCACATCAATCGCATTCATTTTAATGGCTAGCCTGCTGTTTGTTACCTCAGCAACAACAGCACACGCGAAAAACAAATTCGGCGCAATCGCCATCTCACCATCTTCAAAAGCAATGGGCTGGTCATATAATTACAATTCAAAATGGAAAGCCAATCAAGTTGCCTTGAACAAATGCCGTAAATACGCCTCAGATTGTAAAATTGGTGTTTGGTTCCGTAATGCCTGCGGTGCAGTAGCCGTCGGTGCTAATGGTGGTTGGGGTGCTCATTGGGGTAACTCAGTGAAAAGCGCCAAATGGAAAGCTAAAAAGACCTGCCGAAAATATGACAGCTATTGCCAAGTCAAACGTTGGGTTTGTACTGATCGATAAAATGACCTTCAATCAATTCGTCAAATAAATGTAGACAGAAAACACTGAAAAGCGCCTCTTAAAGCTCATCCCTTCCCGAGAGAAAACAAGAGGCGCTTTTTATTTATCCAGAAATTCAGAAATCATCTTTATCTGACTTGGAATATTTAAAGTCGGCGCATGCCCAGCCTCGGCGATCTCAATCACTGTTGTCTCCGGCCCTGTCTCTCTCATACGTTCGGCAATTGAAGGGGTTAGCAACTTAGAATTCTCTCCGCGAAACACCAAAACAGGACATTCAATCATTTCCCATAAGGGCCATAAATTTACATCAAAGCCCGTTAAACCAGCGCGAACTGGATCACCAATACCCGGGTCATAATTCAGCGCATATTTACCACCCTCAATTTCACGCACACCATAAAGTGTCATGGCCTCCCAGTCTTCATTACTCATAGGCACAAATTCAGCATGTATTTTTCGTAAATAATTTTCAGCTTCTTCCATCGTTTCAAACTCAGGAGAACGGCCAACATAAGCACCAATCTTAGCCAACGCCGCATAAGGAATATAAGGCCCCACATCATTAATAACGAGTTTTCGAATAGGGCTATTTGCCGATGCCGCCAGCATCATACCTATCAATCCCCCCATTGAAGTACCAACCCAATCAATTTCTCTTTCATCAAGCCGAGAGATCAAAGCATTCATATCTGCATTATACTGCAAATTCTCATAAAGCGCGCTATTTGCAATCCAGTCACTATGTCCCCGCCCTACAATATCAGGACATACAACGCGCCGGTCCTCACTAAGCTGATCAGCCATCTTATCAAAGTCATGCGAATTTCTTGTCAAACCATGAACACAAACAACAGACGGCTTTTGTGCCTTACGACCAAAGCTACCTCTTTTAACCTCCCATTCCTGATAGGAAATTTTATGAAATCCCGATAGGCCAAGCCCCAAAAACTCACGCCTCTTGGAGCCTGTTGCTGGATGAGGAGCATAAGTCCCAGTTTTTCCCCCATCAGATTTCTTACGTTTAAATTTAAAAATACTCTTAGACGGATGCGCAAAGGTTTTTAATAGGTTGGAAAAAAAATTGACGTAATGAGGGTTCATTCGGTCAGCACCTTAAAATGTGAGATTTAATAGTTAGAGACTACAAGAAATTCAAAATAATGTAAGTAAAACCGATTGATGTAAATCAAGAAAAAACAACCATAATTAGACTAATCTATACACAATAAAGAGATCAGAAAACAGATCTCCCCTCACCTTTAAACAAGCGCTTCACCTTACATTAGATTTCCATTGAATAGACAAATCAATCATAGAGGTCAAAATGCAGAGAAAAACAGCTATTTTCTTTATTATATTTCCATTGATACTAACCAGCTCTTGCGTCAATGCAAAAAACAAAACTAAAGGCGAAGTACTTTACACCAATCTTTGCGCCTCATGTCATGGCACAAGCGGCATTGGGAACGGTCCTGTCGCCTCACAACTAAAAACAAAGCCCAAAGATCTTACCAAATTAAAACAAAAAATGGGAGACGCATTCGATACAAAAGTCATAAAAGACCGCATCGATGGCAGAACAATGCCAAGAGCTCACGGTATTCCTGAAATGCCTGTTTGGGGTGAGTGGTTTTCAATCCAGTCAATGTCAAAAGGCAGATTACAAGATGATCAAGAGGGAATAAAAAAAGACATCGAAAAAAATTTAGAGGCCCTGGTGGAACATATCCTCACACTACAAAAATAGGGATAACTAGGGCTAGAACAATTTAGACAAAATGAACCATAGGAGGGAGCAAATGAGAGCATTCCTAAAACTGAGTATTTTCATACTAGCGCTCTGCATAGCCAGCTCAGCAGCAACAGCCGGTCCCATTGAAAAAGGTAAAAACCTAGCAGACCAACTATGCGCCAGATGCCACTCAATTGAAAAAACAGGGCAAAGCACAAATAAAGAGGCTCCTCCATTTAGAACCTTTAGTGAAAAGTGGCCACTGGAAAATCTTGAAGAAGCACTAGCTGAAGGCATTGTCGTTGGGCATGATGAAATGCCTGAGTTTAAATTCAATCCAGATCAAATAACTGATTTTTTGGCTTTTTTATCAAGCTTGAAAGAATGAGTTATATAGAGAAAACAAAAAAACGCTCGATTGAATTAAATCAATCGAGCGTAAGTTAGTTCTGTGAGAGTGATCACACAGCCATAAATCAAGTGAATAAAATCAATCAGATCGCAAGGTACTCGTGACGCAACTCTTCATTATCAAGAACTTCTTGAGCAGTTCCATCAAACACCACTTTACCCGTATCAAGGATAACAGCTCTATCTGCTAATTTAAGTGCAGCAACAGCATTTTGCTCAACAATAACTGTCGTAATGCCTTGTTCACGAATAAGCTGTAGTGTTTTCTCAATTTCCTGAACAATAACGGGAGCCAACCCCTCATAAGGTTCATCAAGAAGCAGGATTTTAATATCGCGTGCCAAAGCCCGTCCAATCGCAAGCATTTGTTGCTCACCACCAGAAAGGGTTGTCCCCTCCTGATTGCGGCGTTCACCAAGACGAGGAAACAATTCATAAATCCGCTGAATGGACCAACCAATTGGTTTTTCGATTTGAGCCAATTCCAAATTTTCTTCAACAGTCAAACCTTGTATGATGCACCGATCTTCAGGTACCAGAGCCAAACCAGCTTGAGCCGCTTCATAGGACTTCATGTTATGTAGAGGTTGATGATCGAGCCAGACTTCACCATGAGTAATCATTGGCTCATCAAGTCGTGCTAATGCTCTCAAAGTAGATGTTTTACCAGCACCATTTCGGCCCAAAAGGGCTAAAATTTCTCCCTCATGAATATTGAGACTAATACCTTGCACAATATAGCTTTCACCATAATAAGCATGCAGATCCCAGGCCGAAAAATAAGCAGGGGCATTTTTGGCGTGGTTTGCGTTTTTAGGTTTTTCCATTTTCACATTATCCAACATTAATGTGCCCCTCCAAGATACGCTTCTTGCACCTTAGGATGGCCTTTAATATTCTCCGGCAAATCTTCAACAATGACTGTCCCCTGCGCTAACACAGAGATTTTTTGAGCAAGCGAGAAAACAACATGCATATCATGCTCAATCACAGCCATCGTAATGTGCCGCTTATTTTGAATTTCAGCCAGGAGATCAATTGTATTATTAGTATCAGCCCGTGCCATACCAGCAGTCGGTTCATCTAATAAAAGCAATTGCGGGTCCTGTGCCAAACACATGGCCATTTCCAAACGGCGCTTATCACCACGAGAAAGAGAAGAAGCAACCATATCTTTCTTGTCAGCCATATTGACGTCTTCCATCATATGCTCTGCCTTATCATGGATCTCAGCTTCACTCTTAACACGGTTAAGTGCATTCAAGCAAAAACTACCATCCCGTTTGGCAAAACATGGGATCATAACATTTTCATAAACAGTAAGATCACTGAAAATTTCCGGCGTTTGAAACACACGGCTTACACCCGTCTGATTAATTTCATGCGCTTTCATCCCTAAAAGAGATTGCCCATTAAAATTAACTGTTCCGGTATCAGGTATTAACTTACCAATAAAGCAATTTAGCAAAGTCGACTTACCGGCCCCATTGGGGCCGATAATCGCATGGATAGTGCCTTCTTCAACACTCAAGTTCACATTTTGCAATGCTTTTAACCCGCCAAAGCTTTTATTTACGTTTTGGACTTCAAGTATACTCATACGTCCTCTCCTATTCAGCAGGCATTGAATTCGGATTAGATATCTGGGTAGAAGAACTCTGCTTCTTACCTCTTATCCAATCTATGATGTGAGATGCGCCCTGTAGCAAGCCGCCCGGTAAGAAGATAACCACCATCATGAACAATAAGCCCAATGTGAGATGCCATCCCTTACCAACAAAGAAATGAAGAACCCAAACAATCAAATCTTCCAAGCCGTCTGGTAAAAATGAAAACCAGCCATGCAAGACATTTTCATTAATTTTTGAGAAAATATTTTCGAAATACTTAATGAAACCAGCACCAAGTACAGGCCCAAGCAAAGTTCCCGAACCACCCAAAATGGTCATAAGAACAACTTCACCAGATGCAGTCCATTGCATGCGCTCAGCACCTGCAAGCGGATCAGTACAAGCCATCAATCCACCAGCTAACCCAGCATACATGCCAGAGATAACAAAAGCTGCCAAAGTATAAGGACGTGTATTAACACCAGTATAGTTCAACCGATTTTGGTTCGTTTTAATCGCTTTAAGCATCAGGCCAAATGGTGAGCGGAAAATTCGCATTGCCAAATAAAAGGCCAGAATGAGCATAACAGCGCAGAAATAGAACCCAACATTAAACTGAAACACCATACCAAAAAACTCAAACTTAGCCGTAGAGTTCATAGTGAGCCCAAAGAAATTGGTAGAGGGCAAACTACCCGATGTGTTCGCAGCATCTAAAATCCGAGGATCATCAAGTGTTAATTGTAGCCCCGTCTCACCATTCGTAATCGGTGTCAAAACAGAATACGCCAAACTAAAACTCATCTGCGCAAAGGCAAGAGTTAGAATTGAGAAATAAATTCCCGACCGGCGTAATGAAATAAAGCCAATCAGCAGGGAAAATAATCCAGCAATTATAACGGCCAATATTAACGCTGGAATGACATTCATCGTCAAAAGCTTAAACATCCAAACAGCGGAATAAGAGCCCACTCCCAAAAAGGCCGCATGACCAAAAGAAAGATACCCAGTTAATCCAAATAGGATATTAAAACCAATGGCAAAGATACCAAAGATACAAAAACGCTGAAGCAAATCAGGATAACCAGCACCAAAAGGTGCTAACAAAATCGGACCAGCTAAAACCAGAAAGATGAAAAATAACATCAACATCCGGTCATTATTTTGGAACTTATCAAACATACATTATTCCTCCATCACGCCGGCACGGCCCATCAAACCACGAGGGCGAACCAAGAGAATGACAATAGCAACCAGATAAATAATAATTTGGTCAATCGAAGGCAGGTATATCGCTTCAAAAAAGCCTTTAACCTCATTCATAGACGCAAAACTTTCTAAAATGCCGAGAGTGAAACCAGCCAGCACAGCGCCAGGAAGAGACCCCATCCCGCCAACAACCACAACAACAAAACTGAGCACTAGGAAATCCATACCCATGTGATAATTCGGTGAATTAATCGGGCTATACATTACCCCGGCAAGACCAGCAACTGCAGCGGCAATACCAAACATAATCGTAAAGCGCTTATCAATATTGATACCAAGCAAACCAACTGTTTCACGGTCTGCCATACCAGCACGAACAACCATACCGAAGGTCGTGAATTGTAAGAAAGCAAAAACCAAACCAATGATAAGGGCCGAGAAGGCAAAGTAGACAAGTCGCCAATAAGGATAAATCACAGCATTTTCAGCCATTCCAATCCAAACACCAAAATCAAAAGACCCTCTGAAAATTTCAGGGGCAGGTGTCGGTATAGGGTTAGCGCCGTAACAAGCTTTGATAATTTCTTGCAAAACAATCGCCAAACCAAAAGTCACAAGGATTTGGTCCGCATGTGGGCGTTTATAAAAATGCTTAATCAAGCCTCTTTCCATAACATACCCAACAAGCAACATAATCGGAATTGCAAACAAAATTGCTAAGGGGACAGACCAGTTGATAATAGCGCTACCAGCAGCTTCACCAAACCAGTTCACAATGTAAGGGGTCTTAACTTTAAGCGGATTGCCTAAGAAATCGACCTTTGTGGGATCAATCGCCACAGTCGATAAATTTAAAATTTTCTGTAATGTAACCACGCAGAATGCGCCGATCATGAACAACGCACCGTGAGCAAAATTCACAACACCCAACGTTCCAAAAATCAGCGTCAGCCCAAGAGCAATAAGTGCATAAGCACTGCCCTTATCGAGGCCATTCAGGATTTGAAGTAAGATCGCGTCCATGTTCCAACCAAATATTTCTTGTTAAATAAAACTGCCAACGGCTGCATAAAGCGCACTATTCAGCAGTACTTTGAATAATTTTGAATAAATAAGGTCACGCCGCCTTAAGCGGCGTGACCAAAGTGAGTACCCAGGGGGGATTATGCGCCAGGGTTACACTTACCTAGTGATCCACCTTTAAACATTGGGTGGTCAGGCTTATATTCAACTTGAGCGCGAGGTGTAACCTCAACCACTTCAAGCACGTCGAATTGTGAAGTCGGGTTTTCTTTACCCTTCACAACTAGAACGTCTTTAAAGCACTGATGGTCTTCCTTACGGTACTCTGTCGGACCGTTACCTAAACCATCGAATTTAAAACCTTCTAGAGCTTCACCAACACCACATGGATTGAATGTACCTGAGCGTTCACAAGCATCAGCATAAAGCAATGTTTGCACATAGCATGTATGAGCAGCCTGAGATGGAGGGAAGCCATACTTCTCACCAAACGACTTAACAAATGCTTTTGAACCAGCGTCTGAAAGTGACCAGTGCCAGTTAGTAGAACCAAAGATACCTTTAACGTTCTTACCAGCACCACGAGCCATCAAACGAGAATAAAGCGGCACAACAATCTCAAAATTCTTACCATTCACTTCTTTGTCACGAAGACCAAATTGAACAGCTGAAGTCAGAGAATTGATCATGTTACCACCATAGTGGTTCAACACGAGGATGTCGGCACCAGAGTTCAATACAGGTGCTACATATGAAGAGAAGTCAGTCGTAGCTAGAGGCGTCAGAACATTCTTAACAGTCTTCCAGCCTTTAGCTTCCGTAGCTGCTGCGATAGAAGCTTGTTGCGTCCAGCCCCATGTATAGTCAGCAGTTAGATGATAAGCTTTACGGTCTTTACCGTATTTCTTTTCAAGCACCGGAGCCAATGCAGCAGCAGACATGTGACCGTTAAAGAAGTGACGGAAACCATTCGCTTTTTTATCTTTACCAGTTGTATCATTTGAGTGTGTCAAACCAGCCATAAAGATAACGCCAGCTTCCTGACAAAGACCTTGCACAGCAATCGCCACACCTGATGAAGAACCACCAGTAATCATAACTGCGCCGTCTTTTTCAATCATTGACTTGGCAGAAGCACGGGCCGCATCAGACTTAGTCTGAGTGTCACCCGTTACATATTTAACTTTTTTACCAAGGATACCATTACCCTTCAGCGCTTTTGATGAAAATGTTTTCATCATACCAGCGTCACCACCACCATTAAGGTGTTCAACAGCCAATTTATAAGCACGAAGCTCGTCAGCACCCTCATCAGCATACGGACCAGATTGAGGCACATTAAAACCAAGCGTGACCGTGCCACCCTTAGGTTCATTCGTATAAGCTGCTGCTGAACTAGTGAAAATTGTAGGCATTGTTAAGCCAGCACCAACAACGGCACCAGACTTCAACACACCACGACGAGTGAGTTGTTTCGACATAGATTTCCTCCCAGAATTCTTGTGTATGTGGATGAACGGAACGTCTTAATGCGTCTTAATTCATCAATGTCATTAGACAATACTAAAGTAGACCAAGGAGTAAAGAATGCAATAAATAATTGTTTTAATTAAACTTTTTTGTAAATAATTATAATTTGCTTTTTCCATAATTGTAAATTAATTTACAGTACGCGCTTTAACACCTTAAAAACTAAGGAAAAAAGAAATGTCACGTACACTGATCGGAACTAGAATTCGTGAACGACGCAGAGCAAAGAAAAAAAGCCAGTCAGGTCTTGCTCGAGAGGTGGGCATTTCAGCATCTTACTTAAATTTGATTGAACACAACAGGCGAGGAATTGCTGGTAAGACATTGCTTGCAATCGCAAAATCGCTAGAAATAAATCCACGAGATTTGTCAGAAGGCGCTGATCAAGGCTTAATTGATAAAGTCAAAGAAGCAATCGCTAAAAACAGACACATTCCATCTGAAGTGGAACGTTTGGAAGAATTCATCGGACGATTCCCCGGCTTTGCGCGGCTAATTGAACGTCTGTTTGACCTGGGACAACAACAAGACCAAAACCTCCAAGCCCTCTCAGATAAAATGAACAGCGATCCTTTCTTTGCTGAGGCAATACATCTCATGCTCTCAAATATAACAACTATTCGATCAACAGCTGACATCTTGCAAAAAAACCCCCACATAGACCAAAACTTACACACAAAATTTCTCTCTAATCTTTTAAAAGAAAGCGAACGCCTGTCTCAAACAGCCAGCGGAATACTCGAACATTTCGAACAAACCCACTCCCAACAAGATAAATTAGCGGATCAAACCACACTAGATACCTACCTGGAAAGCAATCATTTTCATCTGGAAATTATGGAGACCGGAGACGCTTCAGCTACGGATATTATCGAAGAGCTCGAAATAGAAACAGAAGAACAAAAAAATGCTCTGATGATTTTAAGGGAGTATGAAACCATGGCCAAAACGCTTCCGTTACAAAACTTCCTTAATAAAGCTGAGCAGTTAAAATACGCCCCTCTAGAACTCGCCGCCTATTATAAAACTGACTTACGAAGCATCTTTTATCGTCTTGCCCATCTACCAGAGAAAAGCACTTTGCCAAACTGGGGGTTACTCGAATGTGATGGATCAGGTGCCGTTCTTTACCGCAAACAATTAACAACCCTAAGCCTGCCTCGCTTTGGCAGCGCCTGCCCTTTATGGCCCATTTACCGAAGTTTCAGTCAGCCTATGCAACCTATTTGCGCATTATTAGACATGCCGACCGGCGAAAGATTTTTAACATATGCCGTTGCTCAGTTTAATGATTTGGGCTCTCTCGGCGTACCCGGCACATTAAAAGCTTCAATGATCATCACACAGGATTACGACCAACTTATCGCAAAAACAGCACTCACATCATTACCTCAGCTCTCAGTTGGGCTTCAATGTTCCGTCTGTCCAAAGCAAGAATGCACAGCTAGACGTGCAACTTACATTCTCGGTTAAAAGACAAAAAGAATATAAAAATGAAACGGCGACAATACATTCATAAGTAACCATAATCATACGTTCGAACGATTTTTATAAACAATAACACTTGCCTCAAAATCAAATCTAGTTAAGCTAAAGAACATGCTTTGGGAGGAGCTTGTGTCAAAATCTGTTTTAATTATCGAGGATGAACCCTTCATTCTTGAAGCGCTTTCCTTTCTTCTAGAAAGAGAAGGCTACGCTTTGTCATCGTTCTCTGATGGTGAAGGCTGTGTTGATTACATTAAAAAAATCAATCCCGACTTAATCATTCTTGACATGATGCTTCCTAATATTAGCGGCATGCAGATCCTTGAAAACCTAAGGAGTTCCCAAGAATTTCAATCTCTCCCTGTTTTAATGCTAACAGCAAAAGGACAAAGAAGAGACAGGCAAGCCGCAGAAAATGCAGGCGCGAGCCTCTTCATGACAAAACCCTTTTCGAATGATGAAATCATAGCCAACGTCCACAAATTATTAAACTGAGGCTCACACAACAATGAGCAAACCCTCCTCCTCCATAAATAAGAAAAGAGCAAAAAGAAAAATCAAAGAGCTTGCCTTTATTCTCCCAGCGCTTGGTATTTTTTTCTTCCTAACTCCCTTCATCAACACCATCATCACATCAGACACATCAACAGATATAAGAGAATTGCTTTATTTTATTTTTGGCGCTTGGGGTTTATTAATTGCAGGGGCATATGGCCTCTCACGCAAATTAACAAATGAGGAAGACAAAGAATAATGCTCTCATTTAATTTGCTTGTAAGTATATGCATAATATACGTTTTATTTTTGTTCGGCGTCGCCGCCTTTGCAGAACGACAGGCCGAAAAAAACAAACTTTCATTCCTCACCTCCCCAATCGTTTACACCCTGTCGATTTCTGTCTATTGCACAGCCTGGACATTCTATGGCGCAGTAGGTTATGCCGCACAAAATGGTCTCGAATTTCTCACCATTTACCTCGGCCCCACACTTCTCTTCATTGGCTGGTGGTGGTTATTGCGCAAACTTGTACGTATCGGACGCAAACAGCGCATAACTTCAATTGCAGATTTAATTTCATCAAGGTACGGCAAAAGTAATTCACTTGGCGTACTTGTTACACTGTTAGCAGTCATTGCCTCAACTCCCTACATCGCACTTCAACTCCAATCACTCACTCTAAGCTTTGCTGTCTTCACTTCAAACTCAGCCAACAGCGCTTCCCCTGCTATCACTGCCCTTTTTACTGCTGCAGGCCTGGCTGTGTTTACAATCGTTTTCGGGACAAGGAACCTTGACGCCAATGAACAACATCATGGTGTCGTCACAGCCATTGCCGTTGAAGCCATCGTCAAACTTGTGGCCCTTTTAACCGTCGGAATTTTTGTTGTGTGGGGTGTCGCCGATGGTCCAACTGATATCATGACAAGAATTTCTGAAAAGCTTCCACAAAATGAAACCCTCTTCACGCCGAGATGGGTGACGCTAATTTTTCTCTCGGCCACTGCAATCATCTGCTTACCGCGGATGTTCCAAGTTGTCGTCGTGGAAAACTCAGCAGAGAAGCACCTGGCCACAGCAAGCTGGGCTTTTCCGCTTTACATGCTTTTAATGTGTTTATTTGTCTTACCCATCGCGGTTGCAGGTCTGGATATCCTACCCGAAGGCTCCAACCCTGACCTCTTTGTGCTCACAGTCCCCCTAGCTGTTGGACAAGAAGAGCTCGCCGCTCTTGCCTTCTTAGGTGGCTTCTCTTCAGCCACCTCAATGGTGATTGTCGCTGCCATCGCTCTCTCGACCATGGTCTCAAATCATATCGTCTTACCCCTTTGGCTCTATGGCGCTCAAAGTCGAAATCCAGAAAGTGACGATGTTCGCTCTGTCCTCTTAAGAAGCAGGCGGATCAGCATTGCCGGCATCTTGGGCCTTGGTTACCTTTATTATATCTTCACCGGCGGCACTACTGCTCTTGCATCGATCGGTCTTATTGCCTTTGTTGGTGTTGCACAAATTTTGCCGGCGCTCTTAGGCGGCCTCTTTTGGAACAATGCCACAAAGTCAGGCGCCATAGTCGGCCTCATATTAGGTTTTATCCTTTGGATATACACCCTATTCCTACCAAGTTTCGATGGCGGTTTTATCCTCACCAAGGATGTATTAGACAACGGCCTCTTTGGCTTCAGCGCACTAAGGCCACAAGCCCTCTTTGGATTAAACATAGATGACCCCTTAATCCACGCAGTCTTCTGGTCACTATCATTTAACACACTAAGCTTCATCACAGTTTCATTGCTAACAACCCAAAAATCACTTGAGCAATTACAAGCCGTTCAGTTTATCAATGTTTTTGACCATACCTCCAACCGAAGTACGTCCAGACAAATTGCAACTCCAGAAGACCTCTTCATTCTCTCGCAAAGAATTCTAGGAAGACAGGAAACCACAAAACTCTTCAACCAGATTGCAGAAAGTCAGGGAAAAAAAAGCGGCCTGCCAGACCCAACAGGCGCATTCATTGAAACCCTAGAAAAAGAATTCTCTGGCTCAGTTGGCGCCGCAACCGCTCACGCAATGATCGGTCAAATCACCGGTAGCGATTCCGTTTCTGTAGAGGAACTCATAGCAGTTGCTGATGAAACAGCACAAATCATGGAATATTCCGCACGTCTTGAGCGCCAATCAAAAGAACTTTCAAAAACTGCAAATGAATTGCGCAAAGCCAATGACAAACTAACCAAACTAAGCCAACAAAAAGATGATTTTTTAAGTCAGGTTAGTCACGAACTTCGCACGCCTATGACAAGCATCAGGTCATTTTCTGAAATCTTAAAGAATGAAGAAACAATTGATAGCGAAAAACTAAAACATTTCTCATCAATCATTAATGAAGAAAGCAAGCGTTTAACAAGACTACTAGATGAAATCCTGGATCTAAGTTTTCTTGAGAGCGGCCGCATCAAACTAAACCTTGTGCCTACCACACTATCAGACGTTCTAGGCAAAGCCATCTCAGCTACTCAACAACTAGCAGAAGAAAAAGATGCGCTCATAATCTCAGAACCAAAGGCGCAAAACATACAACTCATCACAGACCCAGATCGACTATCTCAAGTATTCATAAACCTAATTACAAACTCAATAAAATACACCAATAGCAAAAAACCCGAGATTAAAATCAATTGCATCGATCATGAGCACTACCTTGACATTTCAGTTCTTGATAATGGCCCCGGTATTCCAGAAACTGAACAAGAATTGATCTTCGAAAAATTCTCTCGCTTGAATACAAAACCTGCAACGGGTGGAGTAGGTCTAGGCTTACCCATCAGTCTGGAAATCATGCAAAATCTCGGAGGTGAGTTAAGATGCCTTCCTGTATTAAGCGGAGCTGAATTTAGAATAAACCTACCTAAATACCCAATTGTTACCAACAACTAAAACCACAAATCTCATAATTCAATAATATTTCTGGCACAATCATTGCCTTGCATAGCCACAAATACAGTAAAATTACTGTATTAGAACAAACAAGAGCAATAAAACAAACAGGAATTATTATACAAACTATGGACAATGCAGCTTTAAAGATAATTGCAGCTCTAGCAATTTGTTTTTCTCTATATTCTTACTTATCTCCGGACAGTCCAAAATTATACGGTGAAAAGCAGATGACCACTCATTACGTTAATAAAAGCATCAATTACGCAACAGCAAATCTCTTAATCAAATCCCAAATTAAACAGTGTGATTATGATTATTATAAAAGAAGTGAAGAATGGAAAAACTGTATCAAACAGGGAATGAAACGGATCAAAGAAAATACATTGGCAGAAATAAAAAATGAGGATCAATAAAAGAAAAGTAAGAACTAAATAAAAATAAATGTTAAAGTAATAAACAACGAGCCAAGTTACAAATAACTCTCTCCAAAAGTAACTTGGCTCAACATATAAATACATTTCTTTAATAAATTTTAGCTCTGTTAGCTCAGTTTATCCCCTCCAAAAAATCAATATCCTGCCCAACAACGCATTAACAGTTTTTCTTATCACGCTCATAAGTAAATAATATTTTTCTTATCGGCAAAAATCGCTATATTAATACACTAGGCTAGAAAACAGCGGTTAGTAATCATTGTAAAACAACAATCAATATCAAAATAATATAAGCAATCAGTCAAAGCGTACTATCTAACACAGGTTTACACCTAGCTAGGTCAAATCGAGGAAAAACACCTTTCACTTTCATTTAAGAAAGCTTCAAAGAACAAGAGGAAGATCGGAAACAAAAATGAATGACATGACACACAACAGCGAAGGCAAATGCCCTGTAATGCACGGAGCAAGTGTAAACAAATCTTCAGGAAGCAACGCCAATCAAGGGTGGTGGCCCAATCAATTAAACCTAAAAATCCTTCACCAGAATTCCGAACTTGTAGATCCAATGGATCCTGATTTCAACTATGCAGAAGAATTTAAAAAGCTAGACCTAAAAGCACTAAAAAATGACCTAGTCGCCCTCATGACTGATAATCAAGACTGGTGGCCAGCTGACTATGGTCATTACGGTCCTCTTTTCATTCGCATGGCTTGGCACAGCGCCGGTACATACAGAACATTTGATGGCCGCGGCGGTGCAAGCACCGGCTCCCAACGTTTTGCCCCTCTTAATAGTTGGCCAGACAATGGCAATCTAGACAAAGCACGCGCACTACTTTGGCCAATCAAACAAAAATACGGTAAACAAATTTCGTGGGCCGATCTACTCGTTCTTACTGGCAATTGCGCTCTTGAATCAATGGGCTTTAAAACTCTTGGTTTCGGTGGCGGTCGTGTCGATGTTTGGGAACCAGAAGAAGACATCTATTGGGGACCAGAAGCAACATGGTTAGGTGATGAACGCTACAGCGGAGAACGCGAATTATCAAATCCCTTAGCCGCTGTGCAAATGGGACTTATTTATGTGAACCCTGAAGGGCCAAATGGCAAACCAGATCCACTTGCTTCAGCCATAGACATTCGCGATACATTTGCTCGTATGTCAATGAATGATGAAGAAACAGTTGCCCTTGTTGCAGGTGGTCATACCTTTGGCAAAGGTCATGGCGCCGGAGATCCTGGCCAATTTGTTGGCCGAGAGCCTGAAGCTGCCCCAATTGAAGAACAAGGCTTCGGCTGGAAAAACACAATGGGCACAGGAAAAGGCGGTGACACAATCACCAGTGGCATCGAAGGAGCCTGGACACCCAACCCAATCCAATGGGACAATGGATATTTCGACGTTCTCTTTGGTTATGACTGGGAACTCACAAAAAGCCCCGCTGGGGCCAATCAATGGACACCATCCGCTAGCTCAAATGCTGACCAAGCACCAGCTGCAGCCGATGCATCTAAATCAGAACCTTTGATGATGACAACAGCAGATATGGCTCTGAAACTAGATCCTATCTATGAGCCAATTTCTCGTCGCTTCCATGAAAACCCCGACGAATTCGCAGAAGCTTTTGCCCGCGCTTGGTTCAAATTAACTCACAGAGACATGGGACCAATTTCACGTTACCTAGGTGAAGAAGTTCCTAGTGAAGAGTTTATCTGGCAAGACCCTGTTCCAGAAGCTACAAACAAGCCCATTACTAGTGAGGAAACAAAAGAGTTAAAAGATAAAATCTTATCATCAGGCCTCTCTATTTCTGACTTAGTCTCAACAGCTTGGGCCTCAGCTTCAACCTTCCGTGGTAGTGATATGCGCGGCGGAGCAAACGGCGCACGTATTCGCCTTGCCCCTCAAAAAGATTGGGAAGTGAACACCCCTGAGAACTTGTCAAATGTTTTGAAAACACTTGAAAGCATCCAGACTGATTTCCAATCGGCAGGGAAGCAAGTTTCACTAGCTGATTTAATTGTACTTGGCGGTTCTGCAGCCATTGAGGTCGCAGCCAAAAATGCAGGTCAAGAGATCGAAGTCCCATTCACTCCTGGTCGCACAGATACAACCCAAGAACAAACAGATCAGGAAAGCTTTGCTGTTCTTGAACCATTTGCTGATGGTTTTAGAAACTACGTTAAAGGCAATGAGAACATTCAATCAGAAGAGCTTCTAATCGATAGAGCTCAGCTTCTCACATTAACCGCACCAGAAATGACTGTCCTCGTTGGTGGATTGCGTATGCTTGATACCAATGCAGATGGTTCAAAAAATGGTGTTTATACAGATAAGTCAGAGACTTTGAGTAATGACTTCTTTGTTAATTTGTTAAACAGAGACATCAATTGGAAACCAGCAAGCACTGAAGGAACCTTTGAAGGTAAAGACATTAAATCAGGTGACGTCAAATGGACAGGCACACGTGTTGATCTTGTCTTTGGCTCCAACTCTCAATTAAGAGCCATCGCGGAAGTCTACGCATCAGACGATAGTAAAGCCAGATTTGTAAATGACTTTGTTGCCGCATGGACGAAAGTTATGGAACTGGATCGTTTTGATTTAGCTTAAAAGTTAAACCCCACATACAACTAAAAAAAGGGCTGAGTTTCATACATGAAACTCAGCCCTTTTTATTTTTGAAATCCTTTTATCTCAAACCTAATTTTTTCAAAAAACGATCCCTTTTGTCTAACCACCAGCCCATTTCTTCTGGCCACAACCCATAATCTTTATCAGCACCAAGCTGAGAAGCTGCATGTAAAGGCCAGTTTGGATCATCTAATAACTCACGCGCCAACGCCACCATATCCGCTTCCTTTTTCTCAACAATCCCTTCACAAAATTCAGGGTCCCATAAAAACCCAACTGCCATAGTCGCAATTTGGGCCTCTTCTTTTAACCGCTGAGCAAACTCAACTTGAAACCCCTGAGAAACCTTCATTCGTCTGGGGCGATCCTTGCCACCAATGCCACCAGTCGAGCAATCAATCATATCCACCCCTTCTAGAGAAAGGCATTTCGCAGTCTCTATTGTGTCCTCAATTTCAATCCCGCCATCAATCCAGTCCGTGGCAGAAAGACGAAAAATCAAAGGAAAATTCTCAGGCCAATATTTACGAATAGAGCGAGCAACTTCTATAGCAAACCGGCGGCGGTTACTCTCATTGCCACCCCATTCATCAGAGCGGTGATTAGTTAGTGGTGAAAGAAATTGATGAACCAGAAACCCATGTGCCGCATAAACTTCAATAACTTTAAACCCTGCTTCTCTTGAACGTCTTGCAGCTTCACCAAATGCGAGGATTACCTCTTCAATATCTCGAATACTCATCTCAGTTGGTTCAGGTCAACCATCCGCATAAGGAATTGGCGAAGGGGCAATAGCGCTCCAAGGCCTTTCAGAGCGCAACTCAACATCTTCTGCATCTAGTGGTAGTTCTTTGTGCCACGGCCGGCGCTCAGAAGCCTTACGCCCAGCATGCGCTAACTGGATACCAGGAACAGAGCCCTCAGTTTCAATAAAAGAAGTAATTCGTTTAAGTTCATTTATATGATCATCTTGCCAAATCCCAAGATCACCGTGTGTCCGCAACCCCCGCTTTTCTACAGCAGTCGCCTCAACAAAAACCAACCCTGCACCACCTAAAGCAAACCTACCGAGATGAACCATGTGCCAATCATTAGCAAAACCATTCTTCGCCCTGTATTGGCTCATAGGAGAAACCACAATTCGGTTTTTAAAATGCACATCCCTTAGCTGATAAGATTGAAAAAGGTGCTCACTTTATTTCTCCTCATTAAAGATTTTGAACAAACAATAGAACCTTACCACTGTTTAAAAAGAAAGAAGCTAAACTTTATTTGATCTAAGCTAAGTTAAATTAAACAAAAAAGTCCCTTGCCAGTCATAAAAAATCAGGCCAATTTACATACAATGAGGCTTCTCAAAAAAACAAATCATCTGAGACAAGTCATACAAAAGGGCGAAAGAAAAAAATGGCAAAACAATACCCTAGCTTAAATAACGATTTATCCGACTTTATTAAACGCCAGAACATTTTTTTCACAGCCTCCGGCACAAAAGATAGCCATATAAATCTTTCTCCAAGAAGTACCGAGTGCTTGAGAATCATTAATGAAAACACCGTTGTCTATCATGATAAAACAGGCAGCAGCAATGAAACAGCAGCTCATATGAAAGCTGATGGCAGACTAACCATCATGTTCTGCTCGTTTGAAGGTCCCCCTAAAATTCTAAGACTTTACGGGCAAGGCGAAGTACTCCACAGAAACAGTGAAGAGTACAAAACGATTATCGAGAAGTCTTTTAATAGCCAAACATATCCAGGCGCCAGACAAATCATCCGGTTAAACTTCGATCTTGTCCAAACATCTTGCGGTTTCGGAGTTCCCCTCTTTGACTATCAAGATGACAGAGACAACCTGGACCGCTGGGCAGAAAACCAGGGCCCCGAAGGCATCAAAGACTATTGGCAAAACAAAAACTTAAACAGCTTGGATGGATTGCCAACAGGTATCTTTGATGAATAACAGTCATCGCCTAAAACAAATTACCCATAATGCTCAACAGGCACGCCTGCAATTGCCGCGATATTCAAAAGACCTCGAACCGTAATCGATGGTGTCACGATATGCGCCTGGTTACCCATGCCCATCAAGATGGGCCCGACTTCCAAACCATTAACGGTTGTCTTTAAAATATTTCGCACAGCCCCAGCGCTATCAGTATTGGAAAACACCAAACCATTTGCCCGTCCTTCAAAACGCACATCCGATAAAAACTTCTTGCGCATAACAGGATCAAGCGCCGCTTCAACGTTCATCTCACCATCATATTGAAAATCAAGATCCATCCCATCAAGAATTGCCATAGCAGCGCGCATCTTTCGACCAGACTCGGTATCAATATTTCCAAAAATCGAATGAGAACAAATAGAAATTTTAGGTGTTTGACCAAACCGGCGAATATGTCGCGCCATTCCAATCACTGAAAGAGCAACCTGTTCAGGCGTTGGATCATGATGCACTTGCGTATCAGCAACAAACAAAGGACCATTCTCTAAAATCATTAAAGATAGCGCTCCGGTCGGGGTTTGCCCGTCATCAAGAGGAAGCTCATTCACTTTATTAGGTGTCGTATGATTACTAAGGATTTGATCAATATAACTTAGATGCCATAGATATTGCCCAAATGTCCCGGCAACCAGACAATCTGCATCCCCTTGCTTCACAGCCATAGCAGCAATCGCTGTGGTATTAGTCCGCATAATCGCTTTAGCTAAATCAGGCGTAACGCCGCGTCTCGCCAAATGGCTATGATAGCCTTCCCAATATCTCCGATAGCGTGGATCATCCTCGGGATTAATAACTTCAAAATCTGTCCCAGCCTGAATATTAAGTCCAGCACGCTCAATGCGCTGTGAAATAATTTCAGGGCGACCAATGAGAATTACCTTTTCAGACATCTCTTCTAAAATGGCTTTCGTAGCTCTCAACACACGCTCATCTTCACCCTCAGCAAAAATCAAACGTCGGCTTACTTTTTTAGCCGCCTCGTAAAGCGGCCTCATTAAGAGAGAAGACTTAAATACAGAATTATTGAGACTTTCTTTATAAGCCTCCATATCATAGATCGGCCGTGTCGCAACGCCTGTGTCCATAGCAGCTCTGGCAACAGCACTAGCAACAACAGACATCAACCGCGGATCAAATGGTTTCGGAATGAGATAATCTGAGCCAAAAGTCAGGCGCTCGCTTTTATAAACTTCAGCCGCTTCTGCACTCGAAGTAAGTCGTGCAAGTTCAGCAATGCCATTCACACAAGCAATTTGCATCTCATCATTAATTTCCGTCGCTCCCACATCTAAAGCACCACGAAAAATAAACGGGAAACACAAAACATTATTGACCTGGTTGGGATAGTCACTTCGGCCTGTTGCAATAATCGCATCAGGCACAACAGAGCGCACTTCTTCAGGTAAAATTTCAGGTGTCGGGTTCGCAAGGGCTAAAATAATCGGCTGCTTAGCCATCTTCTGCACATGTTCAGCTTTCAAAACTCCTGGGCCAGATAACCCAAGGAATAAATCAGCCCCTTCAATGACCTGATCTAATGAACGCAACTCAGACGATTGAGCATAGTCAGCCTTCTGCGGCGTCATCTCAGATGTACGCCCTTCATAGACAAGCCCCTCAATATCACAGAGCCAAACATTCTCACGGCGAACGCCAAGCTTCAGAAGCATATTCAGGCACGCAATGCCGGCTGCACCACCACCAGTAGAGACAACTTTAATCTCTGAAAGTTTCTTCTTTGCAATCTCACACGCGTTTGTTGCCGCAGCACCAACAACAATGGCCGTACCATGTTGATCATCATGAAACACAGGAATATTCATACGCTCACGGCAAAGCTTCTCAACAATGAAACAATCCGGCGCTTTGATATCCTCTAAATTAATCGCTCCAAAAGTCGGCTCTAACGCCGCCACAACCTCAACGAGCTTATGCGGATCAGTTTCATTCACCTCAAGATCAAAACAATCAATGTTGGCAAACTTCTTAAAAAGAACAGCCTTCCCTTCCATAACTGGCTTAGAGGCAAGCGGCCCAATATTACCAAGCCCAAGAACTGCAGACCCGTTAGAGACAACAGCCACCAAATTGGAGCGCGCCGTGTAACGCGCAGCATTTGCAGGATCTGCTTTTATTTCCAAACAAGCCTCAGCAACACCTGGCGAATAGGCACGTGCTAAATCACGTTGGCTAGTCATAGGTGTCGTTGGCCGGATCTCTAATTTCCCGGGCTTGGGAAACTCATGATAGTCAAGAGCAGCTTGGCGAACTGTATCGTCTTTTTTATTCTTATCTTGATCTGACAATGTTATTGCCCCTTTTCCGACTATCTAAATTGAAAGTGAAAACAAAACTGATACGCGAAAGCCTACAACAAATTTGAACAATAAGGTTACAAGCAAATTGTTGCACCAATAAAGAAAATCGGAGGTGAACAGGGTATTTATCCACCGCCAATAACAGTTTAACGCCATTCAAATAAATCTATGGGCGTACACCGATCACTAGATAGATCACCAGATCGTTACCCGATCCCCTTGCTCTTCATCACAGCTGTGATCTCTTCAAGAATAACAGGATCATCAATCGTAGCCGGTATTTTATACTCTTCTTTGTCAGCAATACTACGCATCGTCCCACGCAAAATCTTGCCGGATCGAGTTTTCGGCAAACGAGCCACAGTCACACAAAGTTTAAACGCAGCAACCGCGCCAATTTTCTCGCGAACCAATTGAACACATTCTTTTTCAATTTCCTCCGGAGATTTCTCATGATCAGATTTCAATACAACAAATCCACAAGGCAGTTGACCTTTTAACTTGTCAGCAATACCAATCACCGCGCATTCAATTACATCAGGATGAGAAACAAGCACCTCTTCCATCCCGCCTGTTGATAAACGATGACCCGCAACATTAATAATATCGTCCGTACGAGCCATAATAAAGAGATACCCATCTTCATCTTTCAAACCAGCGTCAGATGTCTGATAATACCCGGGAAACGCCTCTAAGTAAGCAGAACGAAAACGTTCATCAGCATTCCACAAAGTAGGAAAGCATCCAGGCGGTAACGGGAGCTTAACAATAATATTGCCAAACCCACCCGCAGGCACAGGGTTACCAGCATCATCAACAATTTGAATATCATATCCAGGCATCGCAACCGTTGGGGATCCCAGTTTCACTGGCAACTTGCCAAGCCCAACAGGATTACCAGCAATCGCCCAGCCAGTTTCTGTTTGCCACCAATGATCGATAACAGGAATGTTCAACAGATCTTCTGCCCATTGGATGGTGTCAGGGTCAGCACGCTCACCCGCAAGGAACAATGTCCGAAGTGAAGAAACATCATAAGGCTTTAAAAAGGCCCCTTGATGATCTTCTTTCTTAATAGCCCGAAGAGCCGTAGGTGCTGTGAATAAAGCAGAGACCTTATACTCTTCAACTATACGCCAAAAAGTTCCAGCATCTGGTGTGCCCACAGGCTTGCCTTCAAACATAATCGTTGTCGCCCCTTTTATAAGTGGCCCATATACAATGTAAGAATGCCCCACAACCCAACCAACATCAGACGCCGCCCAAAAAACTTCGTTCGGTTTAATGTCATAAATTGCACCCATAGACCAGTTAAGCGCAACCATATGCCCACCATTATCACGAACAACGCCTTTAGGTGTCCCAGTTGTTCCAGATGTATATAAGACATACAAAGGATCAGTTGCCGCAACTGCAACACACGGCACCACAGAACCAGCCGTCTTATGCACATTGGTAATATCTTTGTAATCAATATCACGGCAATCAATCAGATCGCATGTCTGTTGCTCGCGCTGGAGGATAATACACGCATCCGGTTTGTTTTTAGAAAGTTCAATAGCCTCATCAAGCAGAGGTTTATAAGCAATCACCCGGTTAGGCTCAATACCACAAGACGCTGAAATAATGACCTTCGGCGCACAATCATCAATTCGAATAGCAAGTTCATTCGCTGCAAAGCCTCCAAACACCACAGAATGCACAGCCCCCAAACGTGCACTTGCCAACATAGCAAAGGCAGCTTCAGGTACCATCGGCATATAGATCAGCACGCGGTCACCTTTGGTGACCCCTTGATCTTGCAATGCAGCTGCTAGTGCTTCCACTTCAGATTTAACTTCAACATAACTG
The DNA here is from genome assembly GCA_021604645.1 of Methyloligella sp. GTDB lineage: Bacteria > Pseudomonadota > Alphaproteobacteria > Rhizobiales > HXMU1428-3 > HXMU1428-3. Next base: position 60,805 of record BQJJ01000012.1, on the reverse strand, counting down.
TAGGTTTGTTTCGTGCCTGTTACAGGACTATCATATATAATTGCAGCTTGCTCACCGCGCCCATCCTCAACATGACGGTCAACAGCATTATAACATGTGTTGCACTCAGCGCCTGCAAACCAGCGCCCATAAGCATCTTGGCTTTCATCAAAAACCTTATCCCACGATTTTGACCAACTTAATTCCTTAGCTTCTGTTGCCCAAAACCCTTCAGGGTCATCCTGCCAGGTTTTATAAACTTGCTCATAATTTGAAACGTCACTCATAAGTACTTCCCTCCACGAATTCCCATATTTATTTTTTTGTAATTTTATCGGTTGCGGCGAACACCACGAATTTGATTGAGCACACTATTCGCAGCCACAATAACACTCGATCCAGGGCCAAATATCTCAGCCACACCCGCACTGCGCAAAAATCCATAATCTTGCTCGGGAATAACACCGCCCACAATGACAATGATATTCTCAGCCAATTTCGCTTTTAGGCATTCAATTAGTTCGGGTACCAAAGTTTTATGTCCCGCAGCCAATGAAGAAACACCAATCACATTAACACCAGCTTCAATGGCCTTTGTTGCCACCTCTTCAGGAGTTTCAAACATGTCACTAAGGCTGACTTCAAATCCAATATCAGCAAAAGCTGTCGCAATAATTTTCGCGCCCCTGTCATGACCATCCTGCCCCATCTTCGCAACCAAAACATGCGGTGTTTTTGAATGTTCATCTTTATAAGCTTTGATCTTGCTTTGAATGGCCTGATACTCGGCATCTCCCTCATAAGCCTGATCGTACACACCAGATATCACCCGTGTTAACGCTTTGTGGCGACCAAAAGCACGTTCCATAGCATCTGAAATTTCTCCAAGGCTTGCCCGCGCTTTTGCAGCCTCAACAGCTGCCTCTAACAAATTCCCACCACCAGACTTTGCAATCTGCTCCAAATGATCAATAGCGTTTTGAAACTTGCTTTCATTCCTCGTGCTACGCATTTGCGTTAAACGCTTGATTTGCTCATCGCGCACTTTCGCATTATCAATCTCTAAAATATCAACAGGGGTCTCGTCCTCGAGTTGAAACTTATTCACTCCAACAATGACATCCTCGCCCTGATCAATTCTTGCCTGGCGTTTAACAGCAGCTTCCTCAATCCGCATTTTAGGCAAACCTTGCTCAACAGCCTTGGTCATACCGCCCAGCGCTTCAACCTCTTCAATCATTTCCCAAGCCTGATCAGCCAACTCTTTGGTCAAAGCTTCGACATAATAAGAGCCACCAAGCGGATCGACCACATTAGTCACACCTGTTTCATGCTGTAAGATCAGTTGTGTGTTCCGCGCTATGCGAGCAGAAAACTCTGTCGGCAAAGCAATCGCTTCATCAAACGAGTTTGTGTGAAGCGATTGTGTCCCACCAAGCACCGCAGCCATAGCTTCAAATGCTGTGCGAACAACATTATTATAAGGGTCTTGTTCAGTAAGAGAGACACCAGACGTCTGACAGTGAGTACGAAGCAATTTCGAGCGTTCAGATTTCGCCCCAAAATCAGTCATAATCCGCGCCCAAAGTTGCCGTGCAGCACGTAGCTTCGCAGCTTCCATAAACACGTTCATACCAATGCAGAAAAAGAAAGAGAGACGCCCAGCAAAAGCGTCAACATCTAGTCCCTTACTAGTAGCCGCGCGAACATATTCCATGCCATCAGCCAAAGTATAAGCAAGCTCTTGCGCCAATGTGGAACCAGCCTCTTGCATATGATAGCCAGAAATAGAAATCGAGTTAAACTTCGGCATTTCTTTTGCTGTATATTCAATAATATCAGCAATGATCCGCATGGAGGGTTCTGGTGGATAAATATAGGTATTCCTCACCATAAACTCTTTTAATATGTCATTTTGAATGGTACCGGAAAGCTTAGCTCTATCAACACCTTGTTCTTCACCAGCTGCGATAAACATCGCCAAAATAGGAATTACAGCGCCGTTCATAGTCATAGAAACAGACATCTGATCAAGCGGTATGCCATCAAAGAGAATTTTCATATCCTCAATTGAGTCAATCGCTACCCCTGCTTTCCCCACATCACCTACAACCCGCGGATGGTCACTGTCATAACCGCGGTGTGTTGCTAGATCAAAAGCAACAGACAATCCTTTTTGACCGGCCGCTAAATTCTTACGGTAAAACGCGTTCGATTCTTCCGCTGTTGAAAACCCTGCATATTGCCGAATGGTCCAGGGTCGCCCGGCATACATCGTAGCTTTAACACCTCTGGTAAAGGGTCCGATACCCGGCAATTCTTGTTCAGCACTTTCCGGCACATCCTCAGATGTATAAAGAGGCTTTACCTTAATCCCCTCAGGCGTATCCCAATCCAGTTCCGTAAGGCTTTTTCCCTTTAATTCTTTTGAGGCCAACTCCTCCCAATCAAGAGGAAATTTCAAATCATCCTTGCTCATACCTCAAACTCCATAATGGTTTCATCAACAGCTAAGCTGTCCCCTTCACTAACCGGAATTTTTGCAATAACAGACGTTTTCTCAGCTTTAAGAACATTCTCCATTTTCATCGCTTCAACAATAGCAAGCGCTTGCCCCTCTTCAACTGTGTCCCCTTCTTTCACCTTTAATGAAACAAGCAACCCAGGCATCGGGCAAAGCAGAAGGTTGGATGTATCTTGCGGAATTTTTTCAGGCATAAGCGCAGCAAGTTCTGCTACACGGGGACTAAGAACCTGAACATTGATATCCATACCGCCCTGACGCATACGAAAGCCGCTGGTAAACGGATCAGTTTTGATAACACACTCGACATCATCAATCAGAAGATGTGCGATTTTTTCTCCCCGGCTCCAGTTTGTTGAAACGCGATATGACTTGTCATCGAATGTAACTTCAAATTCATCATCAATCCGAGCAATTTTCGCAGATAAAGAGTGGCCATCAAGTAAAACAACTTTGTTACCATCAGTCGTGTCGGCTGTAATAACAGAAGCTAAAACATCTTTATGCGATCTATCAGTTGCAATTGCATTTAAGACAAGCGCTGAAAGTGCAAAGGTTCGGCGATCATCATCAGTTGGAGCAACTCCTTCAAACCCTTCCGGGTATTCCTCAGCAATAAACGCAGTAGTGATGTTACCGGATTGAAACCGTTCATGTCCCATCACCGCAGAAAGGAATGGAAGATTATGGCCAATCCCCTCAACCTCAAAACGATCAAGAGCCATTCTCATTTCATCAATAGAATTTTCGCGTGTTTTCCCCCATGTGCAAAGCTTTGCAATCATAGGATCATAGAACATGGAGATCTCACCACCTTCAAACACACCCGTATCATTACGAACAATTGCACCATTGTCTTTCACGCCCTCTTGTGGCGGGCGGTAACGTTGCAAACGTCCAATGCTTGGTAAGAAATTACGATACGGATCTTCAGCATAAAGTCGGCTTTCCATAGCCCAACCATTTAGCTTAATATCATCCTGGCTTAACAAGAGAACTTCACCAGCAGCAACACGGATCATCTGCTCAACCAAATCAACACCCGTGATTAATTCTGTCACTGGGTGCTCAACCTGTAAGCGCGTATTCATTTCAAGAAAATAGAAGTTCTTGTCCTTGTCGACAATAAACTCAACCGTGCCAGCGCTCGAATAATCAACTGCCTTAGAAAGCTCAACAGACTGATCTCCCATGGCTTTTCGCGTTGCTTCATCCAAAAATGAAGACGGCGCCTCCTCAATCACCTTTTGGTTACGGCGCTGAATAGAACATTCACGTTCGCCAAGATAAATGCAATTCCCGTGATTATCAGCAAGTACTTGAATTTCAATATGGCGCGGTTGTTCAACAAATTTTTCAATGAAAATCCGGTCATCACCAAAGCTAGAGGCCGCCTCAGATTTAGAGCGATCAAATCCTTCACGTGCTTCAGCATCATTATAAGCAATACGCATGCCCTTACCGCCGCCGCCGGCACTGGCTTTAATCATCACCGGATAACCAATTTCAGTCGCAATCTTAACTGCATGATCAGCGTCGTCAATCAAACCCATATGACCAGGCACTGTAGAAACACCAGCTTCAGCAGCAATTTTCTTAGACGTGATCTTATCACCCATCGCCTCAATCGCACCAGTAGGCGGGCCTATAAAAGCAATTTTTTCTGCCTTCAAACGCTCAGCAAACTCAGCACGCTCTGACAAAAAACCATAACCAGGGTGAATAGCGTCAGCCCCCGTTTGTTTCGCTGCATCAATAATTTTATCAATGATCAAATAGCTTTCAGACGCAGGTGCCGCACCAATATAAACGGCTTCATCAGCCATTTCTACATGCAGTGCATTTTTGTCAGCGTCAGAATAAACAGCCACAGTCTGAATACCCATTTTCTTGGCTGTTTTAAAAACCCGGCAAGCAATCTCACCTCTATTTGCAACAAGAATTTTCTTAAACATGAGAGAGCCCCTTATAGTGGAATATTGTCATTTTTCTTATTAATCGCCGGTACTTTTTTCGTTTTCAAAAGATCAAAAGCACGACCAACACGGCGGCGTGTAGAGTGAGGTTGAATTACCTCGTCAATAAATCCGCGTTGCGCAGCAATAAAGGGGTTCGCAAACCGGTCTTCATACTCCTTTGTGCGTTCTGCAATTTTCTCAGGATTATTAAGATCTTCGCGGTATAAAATTTCAGTCGCCCCCTTCGCGCCCATCACTGCAATCTCAGCAGTCGGCCAGGCATAGTTCACATCAGAGCGAATATGTTTTGACGCCATCACATCATACGCCCCGCCATACGCCTTACGGACAATCACAGTCACTTTTGGCACTGTTGCTTCAGCGTAAGCAAATAAGAGCTTGGCTCCGTGCTTGATGATGCCACCATATTCCTGAACCGTCCCCGGCAAAAAGCCTGGCACATCAACAAGAGTGAGAATAGGAATGTTGAAAGCGTTACAATAACGCACAAACCGCCCAGCTTTTTTCGCACTATCAATATCAAGACAGCCCGCAAGCACCATCGGCTGGTTAGCAACAACACCAACTGTTGAGCCGTTTAAACGAATATATCCGCATAGAATATTGCCAGCATGATCTTTTTGAATTTCGAAAAAATCACCTTCATCAGCAATCTTTTGAATAACTTCATGCATGTCATAAGGTTGATTAGGGTTTTCAGGAACAATCGTATCAAGGCTCATTTCAATGCGATCTGCCGGATCATTTGTCTCAAGGACTGGCAACTCAGCTTCATTTGAAAGGGGGAGAAAATCAAATAAGCGGCGAATTTCTAAAAGTGTCTCAAGATCATTCTCAAAAGCACCATCAGCAACTGAAGATTTCTTCGTGTGAGTAGAAGCACCACCGAGTTCCTCTGCAGTAACCACTTCATTGGTCACTGTCTTCACAACATCTGGTCCGGTTACAAACATATAGCTCGTGTCCTTGACCATAAAAATATAATCAGTCATAGCAGGCGAATAAACCGCACCACCAGCGCATGGCCCCATAATTACGGAGATTTGCGGAATTACACCAGACGCCTGGACATTGCGATAAAACACTTCAGCATACCCACCAAGAGAAGCAACACCTTCTTGGATACGCGCTCCACCAGAGTCATTCAGACCAATGACAGGCACACCATTTTGCAACGCAAGATCCATGATCTTGCAGATCTTTTCAGCATGCGTTTCAGAAAGGGAGCCACCAAAAACTGTAAAGTCTTGAGAGAAGACATAAGTTGGGCGACCATTAATCGTCCCCCAACCAGTGACAACACCATCACCAGAGATCTTCGTCTCTTCCATACCAAAGTCGGTACAGCGATGGGTTTTATACATGTCGTATTCTTCAAACGACCCTTGATCTAAGAGCACATCAAGGCGCTCACGCGCAGTAAGTTTGCCCTTTTTATGCTGGCTATCAATCCGTCGTTGTCCACCACCCAAACGGGCTTCAACACGGCGATCTTCGAGTTCTTTGAGAATATCTTGCATTAATGCATCCCCTAAATATTTGCAAATTTCAATATTGGCGGGAAAAATTGATGAAGTTTCAGCTATTCAATACAGGGAAATTATTTATTATAAGATTGCATTTCACCTGAAAATCATCTGAAAACGTCTGTTACAGCTCAATATAGCCCCTAAAACACCTATTGAAACTTATAAAGACCATTTCAAGCACAAAGACTAGGCTTGAAAAAGCGACATTGTTATATTAGTATTTTTGCAAACATATTTTTGCAAAATTGCAAATAAATAGATATCGAGACTTCAAGATGAAACATAAAAAATTACTCATCGGCAGAACAATCCGTAAAATCCGCAATGACGCAGAACTAACACAAGCTGCATTTGCTGAACGTCTTGGCATATCAACAAGCTATCTCAATCAGATAGAAAACAATCAACGCCACTTAAGCGCTTCAGTCCTGCTATCATTAGCTGAGAACTTCTCAATTGATATCGCCAGCTTTTCCGAGCAAGACAGTGACCGATTGATCGCAGACATCGCCGAAGTCTTCTCCGATCCACTCATTAGCTCAACACGCCCCTCCAACACCGACATAAAACTGGTCGCTCAAGGCGCACCAGATTTTGCCCGCGCCTTCATAGCAATGCATCACAATCTTCGCCGTGCGAGCGAACAATTGGCAGAGTTAGACGAAACCATAGAACGGTCAGATGGTCTGAGCGAGCCAACCCCTTATGAAGAAGTAAGAGATTTCTTTCACTATCTCGACAACTATGTCGACGAACTAGACCAGAAAGCTGAAAATTTACACAAGCACATTTCCAAACAAAACCGCAGCAAAGTCCGCGCTCTCGCGGACTACATAGAACAAACACACCGCGTCAGAGTGATTATCGGCACAGAAAACCATCAAAACCTAACCAACAAAGACAATCCTCAAAAAGAAGAAGTAGCTCTAAGGCGTTTCGATCCAGTCGCACACGTTCTATATCTAAACCGGCGTTCACTTGCTTCAACACAAGCCTTTCAAATCGCCCACCAAGTCGCTCAACTAGAATTTGCAACGGTCATTGAAACCTATATTAATGAAGCCAACTTTCATTCAGAAGAAGCCGCCGCCATTTGCCGAATAGGCATGGCAAACTATTTCGCTGGCGCAACCATCTTACCTTATGGAGACTTCAGCCAAGCTGCAAAAGAGTTGAGATACGATCTTGTTCTCTTAGCTGAAAAATTTGAAGCCAGCATCGAGCAAGTCGCTCACCGCCTCTCAACCTTGCAACGTCCAGGCGCCAAAGGTATTCCCTTCTTTTTTGCCCGCGTTGACCAAGCCGGTAACATCACCAAGAGACACTCCGCAACCAAATTACAATTTGCCCGTTTCGGCTCAGCCTGTCCTTTGTGGAATGTCCACCAAGCCTTTGAAACCCCCAATAGAATTATCCGGCAATTAGCTGAGACAACTGATGGCGCACAATATCTTTGCCTAGCCACCACCGTCACCAAACCAAGTGGAGGCTTTCATGCACCTGTACAAAGATATGCCCTGGCACTTGGTTGTGAAATAACACACGCAGAAGACCTCATATATGGAGATGACTTAGACACAAATAATAATAAAGCATTCGAAAAAATCGGCGTATCTTGCCGTATTTGCGAAAGAAGAAACTGCCACCAACGCGCTCTCCCTCCTTTAAAACGCGGGTTAAAGATTGACGAAAACTACCGCAAAACAATCCCTTATGAATTCGACTAACAAGGTGTAAAAATTTTAAAGAAAGGGTTTTTCCAGAACTCTCCTTAGAAAACAACCAAGGATAGACCTCAAAAAACTAAGGACAATAAGTCGCTATGTACTCACTAAAAAGATTGCAGTAAACTTAAATGAGACATCCATTAAGAGGTAATATTTTATGGGCTCGTTTACTCCGCCAACTGTCGACCCTCCTTTAAAACCGCTAGGTATTATCGGCAGCTTACGCGCCATGCGAGAAAATGCGCTTAACATTATCCCAGACATTGCCTACACCCAACCAATCGTAACAGGCAAAACCGGGTTTTCCAGATGGCATATGGTGCAAGGACCTGAAGCCTTAAAACACATATTTTTAGATAATGTAGAAAACTATCCCAAATCAGAAGTCGTCATTCGAATGTTACGCCCTGCTGTAGGGGAAAGTCTGTTCACTTCAGAAGGAAGCAATTGGCGCTGGCAAAGAAGAGCCATCTCACCAGTTTTCACAGCACGCAATGTAACAGCCCTCGCCCCCTTAATGACCAAAACAGCAGAGCGAGCAGCCACCCGGATAGCCAACAATCAAAATAGCGAAAGTGAAATGGCCTGTGAAATGGTACGCGAAATGCTATCGGCTACATTCGATGTCATTTGCGAAGTAGCTCTCTCAGGGCGAGAACATTTTGATAGTGAAAAATATGCAGAAGCCGTCACAAAATATTTCCGAACCGTCGGCAGGGCTTCACTATTAGACTTTCTAGAAACACCATATTGGGTACCACGGCCAGGAGAAATTCGTGGCAGACGAGCCATTAAAACTATGCATAAAATGGTGCAGGAAGCCATCGATGCCAGAAAAAAAGACATAGCAAATCAAAATGAAAGCACTGATGATTTACTTGATTATATGATGAAAGCTGAAGATGCCCAAACAGGGAGAAAAATGGCGCCAAAAGACCTCCTGCACAACATGCAATTTTTCATAGTGGCAGGCCATGAAACAACAGCCTTAACTCTGGCATGGTCCCTATATTTACTTGCCAATGATCAAGAAGCACAAGACAGAGCACGCAGTGAAGCAACGTCTATTTTAGGAAGTGGAAGTCAAGCTAAAGCTGCAAGCGCAGAAGACATTGAAAAGGCCCCATACATAGAACAAGTCCTACAAGAGACAATGCGTTTATACCCGCCTGTTGGCTTCCTTGCACGCAAAGCGATAAAAACAGATCAACTATATGACCGAGAAATAAGAGCTGGAGACACAATGTTTTTAAACATTTACTCCCTTCACCGCCATCAAGACTTATGGGAAAATCCCAATAAATTTAACCCAAACCATTTTGCAAAAGAAAAAATAGAACAGCGTAATAAATTCCAGCACGTTCCCTTTGGTGCAGGTCCACGCATTTGCGTCGGTGCAACATTCGCCATGATGCAAGCCCACATAATTTTAATGACAATTTTATCAAGATTCAAATTCACACCAGCCTCACCAAAACCAACCCCCATTATGCAAATGACAATCAGACCTGAACCGGGCGTTTTTCTAAAAGCAATCCGTTTAGAATAAAAAACTCATGGCCTGAGTAAATCAAGCCATGAGCCCTAGGAAACCACATTTAAATCAAGACAAATTATTTAACAACTACGGAGCTATTAAAAATATCTCTATGCAGTTTCCAGTCACCATTTTCTTTTTGCCAAATAACAATATACTTACCTTGGTCAGCCTGCTTACCTTCAGTATTTTTCAAAACATACTTACCAATTTCGATGGCTGTTTCACCATGGATTGTTAATTCAACAGATGTCAATTTAGCTGCAGTAAGACCGCTTTTAAAGGCGCCGGACCAGAAATTACGAATATTATCTCGCCCAGTTACGAAATCTGCATTTGTAGGCATAACTTGCCCTTGCAAGGTATAAAGTGCTGCCAACCCATCTGCATTTTGAGTCTTAAACATTTTTTCAAATTGCTGATTAACAGCTCCAATAGCTGACTTATCCTTCATCTGCCCAGCACTTAATCCAGAAACAGTTGCTGCAAATAAAACAATCAAACTCGCAATAGATAGTGAGAGAAATTTCATAGTCATTCCTTTCATAAGGTTTAAAGTTACACTCTCAATGTATCTATTGCCATGAGTGACCAGGGCACCCCATACACAAACCAAACTTTAACATGGACAAAACAATCACAATCATCGATTATTACAATCATTTTACATTTGCCATAACACCTCTTGATTAGAATTCAAGACCTCATATATCTCATTTGTAAAAGCTAAAAAGAAACACACGAGGAAACTTATCCTATGGTAATAGGCAAAACTACAAACCTCATAACTCTGCCTGAAAACTGCTCAAGTGAAGACGAGTTACCCGAAGTCTCCATACAGCTGCAACCAGGTGAAGCTCCCAATTACTCAATAAAATTATACCGGCTCTTTTTTGCCAGCAAACAAGACGTCAACCTGAACTTAGAAGGCCAGGTCATCACTTTAAAGCAAGGTCAACTGCTAACTCTTTCACCTGGAGAAACTGTCCAGTTTAAAAAAGGAGCGACCGTTCAATCTCTAAGTTTTCTTCATGATTTCTTTTGCATTCAAGTCCTGAGAAATGAAGTCTATTGTGATGGGCTTGTATTTAATAAACTCAAAGGACTACCACTCATCATCTTTCCAGAAAAAGAACAATCAATCTTAAAAGCTCGACTGGAAGAACTACACTCAATCCTGGAAACTCAAGGTAGTTTTTTTAGAGACAGAGCAATAAACACACTCAAAGCCGTCCTACTACACGCAGCTCAATTCAAGTTACAAACAATCAAAGAAAAAGCCTACCAAGAACAACAACAAAAACAACTTTCAAGCTTAGTTCTAAATTTTCAAAACCTAGTCGAAGAAACCTACACACAGAAAAAAGATGTAAATTTCTACAGCAACGCACTTGGCGTCAGCGCAATAACATTGAACCGTAAAGTAAAAGCGGAACTAGGAAAAACGGTTATACAAGCAGTCAACGAAAGATTAGCAATTGCAGCAAGAGTGGCTTTAAGGTCAGGACAAAAATCAATCAAAGAAGTTGCTTTTGACCTAGGATTTACAGATCCATTATATTTCTCACGTTTCTTTAAAAAACAATTTGGTAGTCCACCAACGCAATATTTCCAAGTGCAAAGCGAAAAAGAAACCTAAAGTCACTTGATAGTCAGCAACCAGTTAGAAAGAGCTTCAACTCCATTGGCCTTCAAACTATCTCCATAACGTTGGGTATTTGCGCGTATCTGCAATAAATCTGCTTGAGGGGTGTGGGCTAATTCACAAGCATGACCAATTAACCAATGCTCAATGTGCAGAGGATTAAGCTCTGGATGAGATTGAAACCCAAGAATATTATTTCCTAGTGAATAAATCTGGTTTTCATACAATTCTGATGATGCCAATAAAGTCGCACCTTTTGGCAAATCAAATGTGTCCCCATGCCAATGAAACATCGGGGCTTCTCGTAATAACAAAGGAGATAAAGGCCCGTTTCTCCCCTCTTCAGTCAGTGAAATTGGGCCCCAACCAATTTCATTACCATTGGTACCGGGATAAACCTTAGCTCCAGCAGCGGCTGCAATAATTTGCGCCCCTAAACAAACACCAACCATCGAGAGTTGATGGTCAATACGGTGTTTAGCAAGAGCAAGTTCATCTTTTATATAAGGATAAAGTTCATGCTCATAAACGCCGCATGGCCCTCCCAAAATGAAAAGCAAATCAGCCTCATATGCGGCATCAAGCTTCTCCACAGGAGCATCAATATATTGAATTTCATAGCCCCCTTTAGCTACGGGTTCCTCAAAAACCCCAAGGTCTTCAAACTGAAGGTGCCGCACAGCAATACACAACTTCTTAGCTTCACTCATTAAAGGTCCTATTTCCTTAATCACAGGTCAAAAAACATGCTCTTGGCAAATTTTTTCTATATCCGTTTTGGACAATGCTTCACCTGTTAAACCGCACTTAAATTTACTTTGGCCCAATTGTTCATTAAAACGACAGGACTTACATTGCCCAAAACCCTTAAGATCATTTCGCACCTGCCATTCTGACAAAAGATCTTTAAGCACACTCACACGCTTTTCATTCTCAGGTAGTTCCGGCAAGAGGGCCTCTTCCAGCCGTTTCAAACATTTTGTCCCCTCAGCAGATAAATACAAACGAATAACCCGCCCGTCCTTTTCACAAGGCTTGCGTACAATATATCCCACGTCTTCAATTAATTTCAAACTTTGAGAAATACTACCCTTGGTTTGTCCAAGGTAATCACAAAGAGCTTGTGCCGTATTCGAATATTTATTGCTGATGGATAAAAATCGCAAAATTTCGAGATGAACCAATTGAATACCTTCGATATTCGCAGCGTTCCTCATATGTTTTCTTTGCAAAGAAGACAAACGTTCAAGCCAAATATTTAAATCACTAGTCATAAAACCATTAGTATCGCATCTAAACTATATTGACAAGCCCAATCATTCTTCGTATATGAATGTTTATAGTTTAGTATCGAAACTATAATAAATGCGTAATATTAAATAGGAGATAAAAACATGAAGATCGCAGTGTATGACACATACGCACAATCAAAAAACGGTCACGTCATACATTTTGATGTTTTTGTAAAAGAAGGAACATCAAAAGACCTGGCATTTGAATTTGCTCAAAAATTTTTAAAAGAAATAGGTGAAGAGGAAAATGCACTCAAACAATCACAGTGCAATTTTTGTCACACAGAACAAGCAAATCCAACAATTCAACAGCAGCTTCAAGAAAATGGATACGCCATCCTCCAAATGGAAGGGTGCCCAAACCCTATTTTATAACCAGCAAACAATACCCTAGAAAGGAAGAAAAATGAAAATCACAATAAATATGATTTATAAAATAAGTTCCGCACTTCTTCTTGCAGTCCTGGCTTACTCTCCCCTGCAAGCCCATGACATCAAGGCTAAAGTCGGAAATGCAAAAATGGCTAACTTTGATGTAGTTCATGCCAAGATCACAGCAAGTGATAATTGGCTAACATTTCACATGCATGTCAGTGGGAAAGCTGGAAAAACAACCCCAACTCCAACCGGAAAATTAGAAGGCAGCAAGGTCTTTTCATATGTCTGGCCAACAAAAATAGACAGCTCAGCTGTTGGCTTTGATAAAAAACAAGGTATTCTTGCTATGGCCATTACATCCCACCCTGACTTTGACGACACCCCTCTTTTCGATGAAAATGGCGATGGAAACTTGGGGAACGATGGAACTGTCTGGCATTCACACTGGGTTGTCTTGGTCCCAGATGATGCATGCGGAAAAGGCGCTTTAAAAGTAAAAGATATTCCAGCTGGCAGCAAACCCAAATTACCTGTCACATGGCCAGGTCTACCACTTCTTATAGATAGCCCGGGCTACTCCCCAATCATCAATAATCAGACAGTAGAAGTGCGCGTCCCCTTTAAAAATGCAAAAGCTCTAAAAGGCATAGCATTTGATGGAGTAACAGCTGGCCTACGTGTCAACGAAAGCGCTCACGCCCCACTTCTATGCGTGGTCAATGTATTTGACGTGGCCTCAGGAGATCTCTCACTACCAGGCAAAGTCAATTAATTCTTAAAAGCCAAATCAAATAAGAAGGTGTTTTGGTTTTAAACACCTTCTTTCTCCCCTCCATATTTGTTCAACTTTTCTTGAACCTGAACTCTTCATATAAATGTGAACAGACATCGTCTTTGGCCATCAATTTTGCTAAAGAAGAACAAACATCCAATCTACAAACAACTCATCTTTAAAAACACCTATTTATTCAAACGACTAAAATGAGGACAATCCATTTGCTCTTTCCTTTTCAAAAAGGCTTAACAATACTACTAAGTGCCTTGTTCATTAGTCTATTCACAACACAGGCTCACTCCGGCGAAATTAACCTGACAAAAGAACAATCAAATCTTCTAAAAAAAGACGGCCTGGTAACAATCGTCGGTCCTGATGCAAAAGGGGCAGCCGGAATGGTCCAGGCAATCATAGATATCCCCGTCCCACCTTCAATCCTCTGGAAGACAATGCTTGATTGCAAAGGAGCAAATAGGTTTATAGAAGGCCTACAAAAATGTCGGATACTGAAAGAAGACCCAAAAGGGAAATGGGATGTCCGTGAGCATGTGGTGAGTTGGTTGGCCTTAATGCCATCAACACGTTCTGAATTCCGTTCAGATTATCAAAAACACCGTTCTATAAAATTTATGAGAACAGGAGGAGATTTAAAAATTTTAGAAGGTGAATGGAATCTACAATCAGTTCAAAAAGGGAAAGAAACTCGTCTAACTTATATGGCCCGTGTAGACCCAGGGACAATCCTTCCCTCCTCAATGATAAGGGCAGCAGTTGAAGCTGATTTCCCTAAAACATTGAAAGCTTTACGTAAAGAAGCCATCCGCCGCAAAAAGGCATCAGAGTAAAACAATAAGACTACTCATCCAAAACACCAAAAATCTGATGATAAATCGCAGCAAAAATATGCAAAGCAAACAACGGATAAATCAAAACAGAAACCCAGCTATGAACATATATTGAAAATTCATTTAAGCTCTCTTGCTTGGCCATAAAGGAAATTAGTTCAAAATCAAAAAGATAAATTGCTCCTCCAGAAAACAATAAAATCCCAAAACCAAACAAGCTCAGAACAATAAGAACAATATAAATCAAACGATGAAGCAAAAGAGCCGAAAACTTTTGTAAAGGGTGGATGTTATAAGAATGAATAGGATTTAGGTTCGACCTCCGCCAAATCAAACGAGAAACCATAATCAACAAAAGAACAATTCCAAAAGAAGAGTGAAGACGAACCAAGTCTTCCCGAACATCTCCAGATGGCAAATTCTCAAACAATCCAGAAATATAGATTACAACCACAAGCAAACTCACACTTGACCAATGCAATAGTCGAGCAATTAAGCCATACTGACGGTCGGTATTTCTAAACGGTAGTGCCAAAGAACTTTTAAACCCAAAAAACATTAATTCCAAAACCCAAGCGAAACCTACCTGAGTGAAAATCTCAATAATTGAATTGCAGCCATTCCATATCCAAATGTCGTTAAACTAAATGAGATCACAACCAACAACATAAGAACCGGGTTTAAATCGCTTCCCAAAATGGCAGCCACTAAAAACAAACCTGGATTGGTAATCGAACCAATCGCCATAGGGTATTGGATAAATTTAGGCAAAGGAATTTTCGAAGCGTAAATACCAAACAGCAACATGCTCATCATCAAAAAATCCAAATGAGAAGACAGGAGTTTGTCTGAATGCGCAAATAACTCAACCATAAAAGGAACTTTGACTAACTTAGTAAAAGTCAAACACCAGGCTAACACCAATGCAATAATGAGCGTAACACACCCTGTTCTAAGCAAAGTCACATTCCCAGCATGTTTATCTGTAGACATTCAATTCTTCCCCCTAATTAGATATCTTGGCTGGACATTTATTCAATATATCGTCCAATTCATTATTCTTTTGAAACAACTTACTGTCTGTATATACTGAATAATTCATGCCCCTACTTGCATGAGGGGGAAGAATCTATTGCCTGAAAGGGCACTTCAAAGGAAAACAAGTGTGCAAACATACTTCAGTACAGATGATGTCCATCCACGAGACCGCCTCTCCTATATAAGAGATGTCGCTTGTAAAACTTATGTTGAGTTAGAATGCTTCTCTGAAAAAACACACAACTTCAGGTCAAAAATTTACGCCGGACAAATAAATGACCTCGGGCTATCTGAAGTCATAACCGATCAATGCGATGTAATAAGAACGAAGGAATTCATAAAAGGTTCAAAGGCAAATGAAATCATACTAAGCCTGCAACTCAATGGAATAACTCAAATTTCTCAAGACAACCGTGAAACCTGCCTGACGCCTGGTAACTTTGCCATTTATGACACTGAGCGGTGCTATCACTTAAAACTTGGAGAAAACAACAAGCAACTGGTGATAAAAATCCCAAGGCAACAACTAGAAGCCCAGCTTGGAAATCTCAAACTCTTCACATCGCAAGAAATGAGCTTTAAAAACCCACTAAGCAAATTAGCCATTAATTTTTTAACAACCCTCCCCTCGATTTGTGATGACCTCAACGAAGAAACAGCAAAAACAATATCCCAACAAGCCGTAGGCATCATCGCGCAGGCTTTCTCTCAGGAATGCCAACATAACGGCAAGCCCATTATTCACTCCCGCTTCACAACTTTGATGAGATTAAAATCTGAAATTGAAACTCATTTAATCAATCATGAATTCAAGCCTTCTAACGCCGCAGAACTTGTTGGTATCAGCGTCAGATATGCCAACGAGTTACTAAGTGCCGAAAACACATCATTAGAAAAATATATTTATGAAAGACGTTTAGAGCGGTGTAGAAAAAATCTCATTAACCCTAAACTAAAAACTATGAGCATTTCCGAAATTGCTCATACAAATGGTTTCACTAGCGCATCTCATTTTTCAAGGCGATTTAAAGAAAAACACCACATGACACCCCAAAACTACAGAAAAGAAAAACTATAGAAAAACCAGAATTTAGTCCTCAAGAGATTGTTATCCATTTTAAAACAAACCCTTTGAAAAAAACTCGTTTCAGAACTATACTCTTCTAGAAATAAAAGAATGACGTAACCGATTAGGCTAAAATAAGAATGGCATATTTACAGAAAAATTTGATGAAAACCATAATGGTTTTTATTGTGTTTTTTTCTGCCATTGCCCCTGTTTACGGCTCCGTTATCACTCCGGCCATAAAATCCTATGCCACTGGTTTCGATACAAAAAATGCCTCTATGACGATGCCATGCCATAAAATGGATAGTCATAAGAAAAACAGTCCCAAGATTAAAGTTCACCAACAAACATCTGATCAATCGGCTTGCTTCAAACATTGCCTACAATATCTAAACGACCCTTGCCTGGCTTCTGCCAAGCCAGAATTAAAAAACAAAGCAATCAAACAAACTTCAGTTAAATATTCCATCACTGAAGTACAAAAAATTTCATCAATAATGATTGCAGGCCTTTCTAATAAAGGTCCTCCAAAACAAATCATTTTATCAAGCCCTTTAAAAGGTTTGTCTTCCCTCCTTCTAAGCACATCTCGTCTACGCCAATAAACGTAAATTGAACAGCTTGAGTTTTTTATAAAACCTTCAAGCAAAATATCCTTTGTGCCGTCAAAGCACAAAAGCAATCCATTTTGTTCAACCACCGTTTTTTAAGGCAAGCACCATGTCTGTCTCTCTAAAAATTAAAAATTCAATAGTCGCAAAACCCACGACTAAACACTGGCTAACTATAGTTCTTTCAGTCTTTTTTTTAGTCTGTGGTGTAGCTGGCATAGCGCCAACTAAGTCACTAAAAGACTTCAGTTTAAGCCCCCCTCTACAAGCAAAAGAAACAAACAGAGCCGTTAAAAAATGGACGTGCCCCATGCACCCCCATTACATCGCAGATGATTACGGTACCTGCCCCATTTGCGGAATGGATCTGGTTAAAATCCAATCTCTCAATGAAACAACAGATCAAAACAATCCTAATGAAAAACCGATCATAACCATTGCTCCAGAAACCATACAAAATATGGGGGTTAGGTTAGCCAAAGTAGAAGCTTCAAAATTTGGGAAAAACATCCGTAGTTTCGGCATCGTCAAAGAAAACGAAAGACTACAATCTGAAATTTCAGCTCGCGTTGAAGGCTGGGTTGAAACATTAAAAATAACAGCCGTCGGAGATGAAGTTAAATCAGGTGATGTCCTCTTTGAAATGTTTAGCCCAGAGCTCATTGTCTCACAAAGAGATTACCTTCTAGCACTCAAACAATCAAAAACAGCACAAAACAATATTACAAGAAGATTGCTAAGTTTTGGCGTGCAACAAAAAGCCTTAAACCTCATAGCCAAGCAAAAAACTGTTCAGCAAAACCTCCCCTTCTTTGCCACTCAAAAAGGAACGATCGCAGAACTGAATGTGACCCCTGGAACCTATGTGAATAAAGGTATGACCATAGCCAAAATCCAGGATTATTCCACCGTTTGGGTAATTGTAAACGTCTCTGAAAAAGATATGGGCTTTATAACCAAAGGCACCAAAACCACCGTCCATTTCCCTAACCTTCCTGGAAAAACAATAAGCTCAAAAGTTGACTATATTTACCCAAAGATCAATGAAAGAACCCGCACCGGCCGCGTTCGTCTGATTATAAATAACAAAGAAGGAACCCTGCGCCCGGGCACCTATGCAGATGTCGTATTCAATACTCAAATATCAGAGCGCCTAAGCGTTCCTACTGAAGCTGTGCTTAAAGATCAAAATGGAAGTTACGTCGTAACCTCACTCGGCAATGGAAAGTTCCAATCCAAAGAAGTAAAACTCGGCCTGGTCACAGGAGGACGAGCAGAGATAAAATCTGGTCTAGATCTCAATCAGGAAATTGTCATCTCATCTCAGTTTTTAATCGACTCAGAAAGTGCTTTGCGCGAGTCATTTAAAAAATTAGAGCGCAAACAGCGTCCATTAAACCAATTAAATTTAAGCAAAATTGATCTCGCTAAATTTGATCATATGGTAGACGCCGCTCTCTATATACATGAAGCTCTTACTCAAAATTTTGATATAGAAAAAAAACAGCTAGAACCAGCCATCGCTATAAAAACAATTCTTTGGTCAACCTACAAAGAAACCAAATTAGCAGGGATCTTGATGGATACTGAAGCCGCATTAAAGCGGGCCCAAAGTTCAAAAACCAAAAGTGAACTGCAACAAGCCTTATCACAAATGATAAACGCCCTTGAACCATGGTTGCAGCAAGGCAAACCAGAACATTACAAATCAAAGGAACTAAAGGTCTTCAAAACCAAAAACAGTAAACAACACTGGATACAATTAAGCCAAAAACCAGCAAACCCATACAATAAAGAACAGTTCGATCTTATACCCTGGCCTGAGATTTCTAAAACAACTATGGAGCAGAAGGCAAAACAACAAACCCCCAATACCAATAAATCAATGAGGGGTAGTAGCCATGATCACTAATAAAAATGCTACAAATAGCAACAAGACAAGTGCTGAGAAGGAAATCCACGATCCGAAAAACTCGTCCGTAGCAAAAATAATCGGCTGGTCAATTAAAAACCAACTCCTTGTCCTTATCGGCACTATAGCCCTCATTGTTGCCGGCTGGATGTCAATCAAAAGCACCCCTCTGGATGCTATCCCAGATTTGACAGACACACAGGTCATCATCAGAACCGAGTTTCAAGGGCAATCCCCTCAAATCATCGAGGATCTAGTCACTTATCCTCTTTCAACAACACTACTTGGACTTCCAAAAACCAAAGATGTCCGTGGCTTTTCCATGTTTGGCACCAGTTTTGTTTATGTCATCTTCGAAGATGGTGTCGATCAATATTGGGCAAGATCAAGGGTTAGCGAAGCCCTATCAAAAGTTAGAAACCAACTCCCACCAAACGCATCTCCAGAAATGGGTCCAGATGCAACAGGTGTTGGATGGGTCTATCAATATAGCCTCATCGATACATCTAACAAATTAGACCTCTCTCAACTAAGGTCCTTGCAAGACTGGTTCTTAAAATTTGAACTCGCAACAGTGGATGGCGTCTCTGAAGTCGCCTCAGTCGGTGGCTTTGTGAAAGAATACCAAGTCCTCATAGATCCCAATCGCCTACGCGCCTATGATATTCCAATCTCAAGAATAACAAATGCAGTTAAAGCCTCTAGTCAAGAAGTCGGAGGGCGAGTACTAGAGCAAGCTGAAACAGAACTGATCATTCGCTCAAAAGGCTATATAGAGAAGAAAGAAGACCTAGAAAACACTGTTGTGTTCTCTGCCAATGGCTCACCTGTTCTCCTAAAAGATGTCGCGCGAATAATCGAAGGCCCCGAATTACGCAGAGGTGTTGTTGAATTAAACGGCACGGGAGAGGTCGTAAGCGGTATTGTCATCATGCGATCCGGTGAAAACGCTCTCAACGTCATCAAAGCCATCAAGAAAAAACTAAAAGAGTTAGAGCCAGGCCTGCCTCAAGGTGTAAAAATCATCCCCGTCTATGACAGAGCCCCCCTTATTGAAAAAGCCGTAAGTTACCTTACCCACAAACTCATAGAAGAAGGTCTCGTCGTTGCTTTTGTCTGCTTGATTTTCCTGCTACATGCAAGATCCGCATTTGTAGCCATCATCACTCTCCCTCTTGGCATCATTGGCGCATTTATCATTATGTCCTGGCAGGGGTTAACCGCTAACATCATGTCGCTTGGTGGCATTGCCATCGCAATTGGTGCGATGGTCGACGCATCAATCGTTATGGTAGAAAACGCTCACCGCAAACTGGCAGACCTTCCAACAGAAGCAACAAAATCACAAAAGCAGCAAGCTATAATAACATCAGCCAAAGAAGTCGGCCCAGGCCTGTTTTTCTCCCTTTTAATCATCACAGTTTCTTTTATCCCCGTCTTTGCGCTAACCGGCCAAAGCTACAAACTCTTCGCGCCCCTTGCCTTTACCAAAACATATGCAATGGCAATCGCCTCACTCCTTTCAATAACGCTTGTACCGATCCTTATGGTCTGGCTCATTAAAGGGCGCATCCTTCCTGAAATGAGCAATCCTATAAATCGCTTTTTTGTTGCCATCTATAAACCTATCTTAAAAGGAGCGTTGAAAGCCAAGTGGATCACACTAACTCTGCTTGGCTTTTTAATGCTCTCAGTCATCTACCCCATAAAAAATATCGGCAGCGAATTCATGCCCCCTCTTTATGAAGGGGAGCTATTATACATGCCAACCACACTACCTGGTGTCTCCCTCACTAAGGCGAAAGAAATTTTGGCGCAAACCAATAGGCTCATTAAAACCATGCCAGAGGTTGAGCAAGTCTTCGGCAAAGCCGGACGAGCAGATACAGCAACAGACCCAGCGCCCATAACAATGATCGAAACCTGGGTAAAATTAAAAGACAAAGCAGAATGGCGAGAGGACCTAACCGTAAAGAGCCTTATTAAAGAGCTCGATCAACGAACAAAAATCCCAGGCCTGATTAATTCATGGGGTTACCCTATTAAAATTCGCATGGATATGATCTCCACCGGAATAAGAACGCCCGTTGGTATCAAAATTTCCGGTAATGACTTAAAAACCATAGAGCGTATTGCACTTGAAGTTGAAGCCAGTGTGAAAAAAGTAAAAGGCACTAGGTCAGCCTTTGCAGACAGGGTCATTGGCGGTAAATATCTTGAGATCTCACCAAACAGGCGCGAACTCGCGCGGCAAAACATAGACCTCGGCGTCTTTCAGGCTGTCATACAGACAGCACTTGGCGGCATGAAACTTTCAGAAAGTGTTGAAGGAAGAGAGCGCTACAACATCATATTGCGTTATGATCGCCCATTTAGAGAAACCCCTGAGCAGTTAAATGATATATTAGTGCCAACTCCAGCTGGACAGCACATTCCTTTAAACGAGCTTGCAACCATAAAGCTCATCGATGGTCCCCCAATGCTCCGCTCAGAAAATGCAAGGCTTACAGGCTGGGTCTTTGTTGATATAGCAGGAAGAGACATCGGCACCTATGTTGAAGACGCAAAAACCAAAATTGCAAACCAAGTAGAACTGCCAGCTGGTTACTCAATCAGCTGGTCAGGCCAATTCGAACAACTGATAGAGGCGCGGGAAAAACTTTCAATCGCTATCCCCTCGGTTATTCTCATTATTTTTGTTTTATTAATGCTGCACTTCAATAGATTAGACCGCACCCTCATCATCATGATGTCACTCCCCTTCGGTTTGATCGGGGGCATATGGGCAATGTATCTAGCTGGTTATAATTTTTCAGTCGCCAGTGCCGTTGGGTTCATAGCTCTTGGCGGCATCGCTGTTGAAACCGCCGTCGTTATGCTTCTTTACATCGATGCCCAAATAAGAGACCACCCACCAAAATCAAACAAAGATCTCTACAATTCAATTCTAGCAGGTGCTGTTCTAAGAGTGCGACCTAAATTAATGACTGTCACTGTCATCATAGCTGGTCTCCTTCCTATTTTCTTCACAGATGGTATCGGCGCGGACGTGATGCGCCGCATCGCCCTTCCCATGGTCGGCGGCATGATCACAACAACCATCCTAACCTTAATCGTCATCCCAGTAATTTACCTGCTTTGGGAAGGTCGGGACAAAAAAACAAGAGAAGTTTCACAAGGAGAATTAGAGTCAACAGTTTGAAAGATAAATGTCAGAAAAATTGACACCCCTAAAAAATGACAAACAGTGACTTTATATGTAGCCTATTATTACATTCGAGAAGACAGATGTGACTTCAAAAGACTGATGAAAGCGAATTAAAAAAGATGCTGAATAAATCAAAATTGCGTTTCAGACTATCAGCCATTATTGCAATTGGAACAATAGGTGCCATAGTACTATCGCAAAGTCACTCAAAGGCTGAGGGCTCACATCAGTCAGAAGAGCACAAGTTCAAAGTCGTAGAATATGTTAATTGGTTAAGCAATCCGTGGGGCATGGCCTTCTTGCCAAATGGAGACATCCTTATCACCGAGAAGCGTAAAAAACAACTCCGCATCATCAGAAATGGCAAATTAGATGAAAGTCCAATCGTTGGTCTTCCAAGAAACATTGACACAGGCGGTCAAGGCGGCCTCTTAGATGTGACGGCGCATCCTAATTTCAAAGAAAACAATTTGGTGTATTTTTCTTACTCGGGAACAGGAAAAGGTGGCAAAGGTACAGAAGTAGCAAAAGGCAAACTATCTGGCAACAAATTAGAAAATGTGCAAACCATATTCAAAGTGTCACCAAAAACCAGCGGCTCACATCATTATGGCTCGCGTCTTCAATTCGCCAAAGACGGCACTTTGTTCATCACCACTGGAGATCGCTATAGCTATTTAAAAGAAGCCCAAAACCCGTCCAACCATCTTGGTAGTGTCATCCGAATAAATGACGATGGCTCAATTCCAAAAGACAATCCTTTTGTCGGTCACGCAAAGTTCAAACCAGAGACCTATTCCTACGGCCACCGCAACGCACAAGGCCTGACACTCAACCCAAAAGACAATTCCCTCTGGCTCCACGAACATGGACCACGTGGCGGAGATGAACTAAACAAACTGGACAAACCAGGCGCAAACTACGGATGGCCAAAGGTAACCTATGGAATTGATTATAGTGGCTCTATCATCTCCAACAAAACCAAAGCCCCTGGGATCATCCCACCAGTCATCTACTGGAAGCCATCCATCGCCCCAAGCGGTATGAGTTTTTACACGGGAGACAAATTTCCCAATTGGCAAGACAATCTCTTCGTCGGTGCTCTAGCCGGCGCCCATTTACGACGCATTGTTTTCAAAGGGGATAAAGTAATCAAACAAGAAGTCTTACTAAAACACACCGCCCGCTTCAGAGATGTAAAAACAGGCCCAGACGGCTACATCTATTTATTAACAGATGACAGCGAAGGACAACTCTTGAGACTAGAACCGCTCAAATAATATTTATAATGGTGGAGCTTCCACTAAACCCCACCATTATCAACACTCAATCTAAAAAGGGTTATTCTCAGATTTTCCTTTGCTTTCAAAAAATTCTTTCGTAATTTTGAAAACCAGCGGACTAAGCAGTGCCAAAGCTATTAAGTTTGGAATAGCCATAAGAGCATTTAACGTATCTGCCAAAAGCCAAACAAACCCGAGTTTTAAGGTCGCCCCAACCAAAGCCGCAGCAGACCACACAACACGAAATGGCATAATAATTTTCACGCCAAACAAATATTGTAATGACCTCTCACAATAATAACTCCACCCAAGAATAGTTGTAAACGCGAAGATACTAATTGATATCGCAATGATATAACCACCAAAGCCTGGCAAAGCTAAATTAAAGGCATGAGATGTCAAAGCCGCTCCCGTTTCACCGCTTGTCCATGCACCAGTTGCAATAATAGCAAGTGCCGTGAACGTACAAACTATAATCGTATCGATGAAAGTACCAAGCATGGCCACAAGCCCCTGACTAACAGGACCTTTCGTTGAGGCCGCAGCATGAGCAATAGGAGCCGAACCTAAACCAGCTTCATTAGAGAAAACACCTCGTGCAACACCAAAACGAATAGCGGCCCAAACAGCAGCACCAGCAAAACCACCAGTTGCAGCAACAGGAGAAAATGCATGAGTAAAGATAAGATTGAAAGCACCAGGAATAGCATCAACATTTAAGATTAAGACCAATGTACTTGCTGCTATGTAAGCAATCGCCATGAAAGGAACTAGCTTACCGGCAATGGTAGAGATCCGCTCGATACCACCGATTAAAACCATACCTACAAGAACAAGCAAAACAACACCTGTGACCCATTCAGGAATAGCAAAATTAGTACTTAAAGCATTTGCAATAGAATTTGCTTGTACCATATTCCCAATACCAAAGCCGGCAATACCAGCAAAGAAAGCAAAGATAACACCTAACCACTTCCATTTTGCTCCCAGGCCATTCTTGATATAATACATCGGACCACCAACATACTTACCACGCTCATCTTTTTCTCTATATTTAACAGCAAGTACAGCTTCAGCATATTTTGTAGCCATACCTACCAAGGCGGTCATCCACATCCAAAAAACGGCACCTGGTCCACCAAGGAAAATAGCTGTTGCGACACCAGCAATATTACCAGTACCAATCGTTGCAGCTAATGATGTCATGAGGGCATTAAAAGGAGTAATCCCGCTATCTCCACCAGGAATTCGACCCTGCCAAAGAAGTTTAAATCCAAAAGGAATTTTAAGTATTGATAAGAGTTTAAGGCCAAAAGTTAGGTATATCCCCACCCCTAAAATCAGCACCAACATAGGCACTCCCCAAACTACTCCATTCAGCCAATTGACTGCATTTGTAATTATTTCCATTGTTCCCTCCCAAAAGATCTAAAGATGTTTAGATAATTAAAGCGCCATAATGAATGTTCTATTGCATTGAAAAGATCTAATGTGTGTTCACATTAGAAAATCAAGAAGCTAGCCTACGATTCAATAGACTAATGGTCAAGAGATTGAGAAAAGTGAAATACAAAGACAAAATCAATTTGCATATAAATAAATTGAATAAAGGTGAGTTTGGTCTTCTACAATAAAGAACTCATACAATAGAAAGCGCAAGGCGCAAACCACCCCAATGTTGACCATCAACCTCAATTGGCATTGAAATATCTTTCATGAAAACATTGTTTCCACCACCAAGGTCCCGCAAATAAGTCTGAACTAAAAATTCTTTTCTATTGCGACCGGCTGTTAAACCTGTAGGGTCATCAAAAATACGCCGATTACGAGAGTTCGAGGCATTCCAAATTGGGTCATCCCCTTGCGGCTTAGAATATTGTTTATTATGCACCGGCAAATACCCATTCCTGTCAACAGCAGCACAAAAAACAAAGCTACTATCCATCCCAAGAACAGGTTCAATAATTTCAGGTAAAACTTCATCAAAGAAAGGCAAACCTTTCGTCGTAACTTGCTCAGGGTCAGATCCAGGGATCGGCACATAAGCCTGATCAAACAACGCAGCTTTTGAAACTTTACCAGACCTCAATCCCGCTTCAAATTGCTTCACAATCATATCACGTCGTTCAGTCAAAATGGCAATATATTGCCGCTCTTTCAACTCAGCATCCTGTATAAAGCCAGAAAGAATCCTCTTAGTCTTATCATCTATCTCTAAAAAGCGAAACCGTGTCCCAAGTGGCTGATGTCCTTGTACATTAGCCTTTACGAAACCTATACCTTCTAAATCAATCTCAACTGCCGACCCAACAGCTAACTCTCCCTCAGGTAAATCTATAAGGGAGCCTTCTAATGAAATATCTCGTGCAACAGTCTGATAAGTTTGCCCTCTGCAGGTCAACCTAACTGAAATTCCACATGGCAATCTAGGATGAGCACGGCTATCTACATCACCAATGCTATTGGCAGTCACAGCAAGCCGATGCCCAAGCTTGTCAAAGGTCAAATTAATAACCCCTACCTTACTTCCAAGTACATCAGAAACACGGTTTAAGTCAGAGACTGTTTTCGTAAACATATTTATAGGATTTCGCTGTTCAACAGCACCACCTGCAGCATCTTGCGCATTCGAACTCAATTCATTTAATGCAGTGACCTGGCTTGAAACATTTCCAGCAACAGAGTTAGCAGCCAAGTTCATTTGTCCAATGATTTGAGTAATCTCACTCATATTAACAACTGTAGTACTTACAGCCTCTTCAACACTCGTAATATTTTCACTAATTTGTCGTGCAGCATCCGCTGTTTGTTCAGACAAAGCTTTAACTTCACCAGCTACAACAGCAAACCCTTTACCAGCTTCACCCGCCCGCGCAGCTTCAATCGTAGCATTAAGAGAAAGCAAATTAGTCTGACGAGAAATGGTATCAATCAATGCCGTTATATCAGAAATACGCAATGCGGTTTCTTTTAGCTGTTCAATTGTAGTCCCAGCAACATCTGTTTTATCAACAGCATCACCAGCCAATTTCGACATATTCTCTGCCTGGCCACCAACTTCAAGACTATTAGATTGAATTTCTTCAATACGAGAGGCAACAGATTGAATTGAACTTCCAGTCATTTCAGAGCTTCGATCAACAAGACTTACCCCTTCCCTCATCTCCTGAATAGAGGAAGAAAGATCATTGCTAGCCCCACCAAGATCTTCGCATAGTTCTTCAAGTACAACTTTAGAATGATCCAGTTCCTCAGAAATAGACTGTGAAAACAAAATAGCTTCTCGCCGTTTTATTTCGTCTTTCTCTAAAGCAAAATGAGAACCCAGAGCAAGATTCATATCAATAAAGACTGCCCTTATAAGCGCGCTTACTTTCGAGTTTAATTTACGATCTTTTTTAAAAAGTGAGGGGAGCAAAGCCTCAAGTAAATAACAATAAGAGGCTATGTAATTTTCTGGCTTCAACCCAACGCACCTTTGTTGATCACCATTGCGAAAAGCATGCTCTCGAAGGTCGTCCGTAATATCTCCCTGAAACAAAGAACTCCAATGATCCATTTGTTCGGCAACAAAACGCTCCTCATCAATCCCTTCACTCAAGATGGCTTTAAGGTTAGGATCTGCTTTAGATACAGAATAAAAGTCCTTAAAGACTTGAGGAATATCTTTTTCAAGTATCGTGCAAACATCAGGTAAAACAGCATGTTGCTCTGTTTCAAATTCATCAAGTCGCCTTAAAAAGGCAGTTTCAGTCCGCATCAGGTCCTCTTAACATCAAAACAAACACACCCTATAAAAAAACAGAGAGCATTCTAAAAAATTAAATAGTGACTAAGAGGTTAATTACAAAGATCTTAAATTGGCATAAATTAAAATAAGCACACGGAGCAAATAATTCGTGGTGAAAATGCTCCTACAAATCAGAAACATCTCGAGCAAAACAAAACTCAAAACAATAAAGCCCGCAAAACTCATTTTGCGAGCTTTAATCAAAAAAACAAAGTTATTGTGAGCCCAAAATAATAAAAACCATCAAACATATTGTACTGGCTCAAAACCTTCAAAATTAGGATGGCCTAAATATAACTTATCATTCTGCCCAGCGTTCCTGTGAGCATCTCTAAACTGTTCAGATTTAGTCCACGCTTCAAAATTTTCTTTAGAGCTCCAAATTGTAAATGAAGAATAAAGCGTATGCTCATCCTGTTCAGGCCCTTTAAGGAGTTTAAATTCCTCAAATCCTGCCATTTCACTTAACCGGCTATCTCTACCTTGCCATACTTTTTCAAAGTCAGTTTCCTTACCTTTGATCACTTGAAATCTATTCATCGCAATAAACACGCGTAGTATCCTTTATTTCTAATCAACAAAAAACCATCTTAACGCTGAAGAGAATTTTACCGAACTGCATTGTCTGCATGAATATTTATGAATAATAATAAACAACGTTTTTAGAGTGACCAAAACAATAACACTGCTCAAATTGTTCCGGTCACTCTACTATCTAGAATAGAGCGACTAAAAAACTGACTATTCTAAATTTGGTTTTATTTTAAATCTCAATAAATTTTCATGAGGGTCTTTGATAAAAAACTCTCGAACAGCCTTCATTTCGTAAGCGTTCACTTTACTCAAACCTAAAATTTTTCGAGTAACATACTCCTCATACAATAAATCTATTTTTTCAGAACAAATTGTACAAGTTGTCTTGAGTGGTAACCGCTCATCTTCAGTTAAATAAAATTTGATAGACATAGTTTCACGAGAGGCAATTAAATAACCATCATCAACAAGATCAATAGTGAAACCCAAATTATTTTGATAATAAATTCGGGTCTCCTCTAAATCCAATGAAGGTAAAGAATGTACGTCATTGCCTCCCGCGCTCAAAACTACCCACCAAATCTTACAGTTGCAGAAAGTTTCGCACTAAAGCCTGCCTCATTTTCTTCATGACGATGAATACGATAATCTTCGTCAAAAATATTATTTAGAGTCAGTGCCGTTGAGAAATTCTCATTCACTTCATAAGTCGCAAATAAATCCACAAGGCTATATGAAGGTGTTGGAGTTTCATCAATACTAGGGTCAGTTGGGTCAACAGCATCCGGAACTCTATTTTGTGCATCTGCATATGTCCAACGTCCACCAACAGTTAGCTTATCCTCAAGAAAACGAAACCCAACAGTTGCCACCACTTTATCCGGATAAATAGACTTAAGTGGCTGCCCGTTTGTTAAATCATCACCTCGCACATGGGTGTAAGCCAAATTAACAAACATCAGCCTATTGTCATATGTCGCTTCTAATTCAAACCCTTCTAGACGAGCATTAGCAATATTGACATATTGGCTTTCACCACAACCTGTTCCATTAAGAAAACAAAAAGGAGGGCCATTAGGAAAAGCTGGAGTTGGGTCAAATCCAACAACTCTATTTTCAATAAAATCATCAACATCATTTCTGAATATAGATGCCTTTGCTCGGAAAACATCTTTTTCACTGAAAATTTTATCAAAGGATAGGTTCACACCACCTTCAATGTTCTCTGCTGTCTCTGGTCTTAAATTAACATTTGGAATAATATCGAATGCTGGTGGAACAGGATGAACACCACTTTGTAACGTTTCCGAAATAGCTGGAGCACGGAAACCCTCAGCATAAGTTGCATAAAACTGAACGCCTTTTACTGGTGTCACACCAACCGTAAGTTTAGGAGAAAGTTGATCTTCTTCAACGTTGATACCATTCCCAGATAACTCATAGCTATCATAACGAAGTGCCGCGATAACTTCTAACCAGTTACCATATTCAAGTTTATCTTGAATATAAAAGCCATAAGTCTTCCGCTCACCAGATGGAGTAAATTCATCACCACTGCCACCAAGGCCAGTATCTTCTGTTTTCACATCATCTTTAAAATAATCACCACCATATGTCAGAGTGTGATTAAACTCACCAGTTGAAAAACGAGAGGAATTGAAAACATCAAAACCAATGGTATCAATATCAAAAAATCTTTTATTGCCAGCAGAAACTTGCAATGCCCCTCGGCTACTAAAAAGGGCATCCAAACGTGTTTGCTCTAAACGAGTACTCGTAAAATAACCAGAAACATTCAAATCTATTAAATCATTTCCTGTCGGATTATATGTCCATTTAGCCGAAAATGTTTGATCCTCAGCTTCAGTATCTTGTTGATTAGCATCACTAACCAAACCCGTCGTATATTCATCTTTTTTATGAATATAACCAAGCTTCAATTGATTCCCGACACCAAAATCAAAAACACCTTTAATCAAACCTGAAACAAGTTCTTTATCCGTATTTTCAATCTCAATTCCATTGCCGTCTTCATAATTATCATGATCTCGCCAAACAAAATTAGCCAGCATACTCACAGTATCAGTCGCTTTAACAGCACCAATAGCACTAACAAGTTTTCCCTCATCATTCGTGCTATATTGCCCTTTGATGCTCGCAGCCCATGTCTCACCATGACGAAGCATGTCAGCCGGATCAATCGTTTCAAAATTAACCACACCGCCAATGGCACCAGAGCCATAAATCGTTGAAACAGGACCACGCACAACATCAACCCGTTTCACCAATTCAGGTTCGAAATAAAACTGCCCGTCTGCATTATGCCCTGACCGTTGGAAATTCTGGCGCGCCCCATCAATCATCACATTAACACGGCCAAAATCTTGCAGGCCGCGAATATTAATCGCAACCCCAGGATCATCACTAGCTTCTTCTATATTGACACCAGGAACTGCTGCCAAGAAACCACCTGCACTGTCAAATTGAAATTTCGTCAACTCTTCTTTGGTTACCAAACTGGTACCAGCAAGAGTATTAATAATTTTATCATCCGTTTTCGTCGTTGCATCAGACACTTCATCTAATGAAGATTGAATAGATATTGTGTCAAGTTGAACGGCATTATCTTGTGCTGAAGCATGATTAGAAAATAAAAATAATGAACTTATAAAGGCTGTACTACACAGCAAATTACCCACATGAATACGCGTGGTCATAGTTAGTCCCCCAAAAATTAACAAAGTACTAACTGCCAAGTTAAGTCATCAGCATCATGAAGAAAAACGCAAACTATTCAATATAGTAGATGATTTTCGTGCATGGAAGAATTAGACTTCATTGTATAAAAACAGGCCCTCTGAATGTTTTTTCAGAGAGCCTATTTATTTTCACAAAAACAAAACAGTACCTTGAGCTTAATTATCAATCACTTTTGTTTGCCTTAAGTCTTTAGACCACCACAAATCAATTAATGTGACATCAAAAAGTGACGAGGGTATTGGCCTTGAAAACTTATCCCAATACGCTACCCAAGTTTCGTTTGTTTGCCATAAAGGCACAGCATGTATTTGCCACCGAAAAACCCGATCAAAAATCCTGGCGGCTTTCGTCATTTCTTCCCAAGTGCGAGCCCGCCTAAGTAAACCGATTGTAAAGTCTAAAACCGGATCTTTAACTCCAGCCAGAGCATAGCTACCTTTCACATCAGCTAAAGCGCTACCCCATAACAAACCTTCAGTCGTACCCGGCAATAACTCAGGGCTCCATTTCAGAACAACCATATCAAACTCATGATCAAGTACTTTTTTACGAGCAGCAAAAGCTTCACGCTCAGCTAAAACAAGTTGAATACCAACCGCTTTTAATTTTTCGGCATAATTTAATAAGATCCGTCTATGACGAAGGTCCAAATAAGCAACTTCAAGTTTAAGTGGCGCTCCTGTTTGCGGATCAATCCGTTTGCCATTCTTTAAAACAATTTTTGCGTCATCTAATAACTTAATAGCTTGTCTAATTTGCTGGCGTGTTGTTTGCTTAGCCTTTAAATCAAAAGGAGTCTCACGGTCCAGGGTTTTTGCTGGAAGTTGCTTAATGAATTTTTTTAATATCCGCCCTTCATCTTCACTTGCAACTCCCTTTGCCGCAAGCTCACTATTTCCATAAATACTTTCAATTGGATTATGCAATCCATGAAAAAGCAGTTTGTTAGTTTGATCAAAATCATAGAGCAAAGCAAAAGCTTTTCTAACATTCCTATTTCTAAAAAGAGCACGCCTCTGATTAAACGCCAGAAAATACATATCACCTGGTTTGCTTGTCTTAATCACATGCTTTTGAATATCACCAGATTTAAAGTTTGCTCCCGCATAGGCCTTTTGCCAGTCTAATGCAGATTTTTCTACACGAATGTCAAAATGACGCCCCTTAAAAGCTTCTATGGCCGATCCATGATCCCTAAAATAATCAATTTTTATCTGATCAAAATTATACCGTCCCTTTTGAGTATAATGATCACGAGCCCAGTAATTCTTTTCACGTTCCAATAAGACAAACTTGCCTGATTGAACTTCTGAAATTCGATAAGGTCCACTGCCCAAAGGCAAAACCATACTTTTGTTCTCTAACTTACCATTTTGCCAAAAATGCTTAGGGTGCAGCGGAAGCGTTCCAACAAGTGAAACAAATTTCTTATCACCTTTCCTAACACTCTTATAAGTCACACCATTCTCTCCAAAAGGAGTGATAACAACCTGTCTTAATACTTGTCGATAATAAGGGTGACCCTGTTTTTTTAATGTTTCAAATGTGAAAATTACATCATCCACAGTCAAGGCTTTGCCATCATGAAAACGAACTGCAGGATTTAAAACAAACGAAACCTGTGAAAAATCTTCAGCAACAATAATTTTCTTCGCGGCTAGACAATAAAAACCTGCCACCTCATCAGAACTTTGAACAAGGAAACTATCAAATAAATAATGATCAATATGAAGAGGAATTTGTTTACGGTCAGAAATTGTCGTCCCTGGATATCTCAGAAAATTCAATGAATCAAAATATCCAACACGGCCAATAGAGATCTTCCCGCCCTTAGGCGCTTGCGGATTAACATAAGAAAAATTGGGGGAACTATCAGTATATTTCAAATCATGTATCGGGGAATATCGACAAGCTTCCCCTTCACGGTTCTCTGTCTTAGCAAACGCTGGTGTAAATAAATAAACAACAAAGAATAGCGATACAAAACACATCAATCGCAAAGAAGAAAACATAACAATGACCTCATAATAGAATTATTAAGGCTCTAGTAAAAATCAAAATGGTAAGTTTTAAAAATGCATTCTTTGAATAAGAATTACTGCACACTGCGCATCAATATTAAAAATTAGCGATAACTAATAGGTACTGAAAACCTCATAGAAGCAGGTCCCCCTGCAGGCATTCTAGGGAAAGGGGAAGCTCGTTTCACCATATTAACAGCTGCCCTATCAATTGAGCCATTTCCTGAGCTTCTAACAACACGTACTCCGCGCACTCCACCAGAACGAGAAAGTGAAAAACTAACAACAACTCGCCCTTTTGAGGAACCCACTTTGCGTTTATACCGGGCTAGATGAGATTGTACACGTCCTCTATAATTAGACATAGCAGCTTTACCGGCTATACGCTTTTGCTTACCTCTTGCACCGCCGCCTTTCTTCAATGCAGCAAGACGTTTACCAGCACGGCGCTTCTTTTGTTTCTTCTTATCCCTTTTAGTTTTTTTAACCTTCTTCTTTTTCTTCTTAGGTTCAGCCTTCTTTATCTTTTTCTTTGGCTTTGCCGCCGGTAGTTCAGATTGCTCATTAGGTTCAATCTCCTTGGAAACAATCTGTTTTTCAACAATCTGAGGAACGGGCTCTACAACAGGTTCAAGAGGTTCAACTTCTGAAACCTCTTCAACAGGCTCCGTTACCTCTTCTACAGTTTCTTCTACTGCCTTTTGCTCAGCAAAAGCTGATAAAGACCCAACAATAGTTACAGGTGCACCAGCTGAGCGCTCAATCTTGGACGTTTCATCTGTCGGCCAGCTAACCGCCAATAAAGCATGAAAAAACACCGCACCAAAAAGCGCAGTGAACCAATGATAGAAAGAAAGGTTTTTCATTATTCAGAAATCTCAATAATCAATTTTATATTTTTCAACTTTAAATTCCCAAGTCGCCCAACAATCTCTAGCAACTTATCGGCGACAAGCTCTTTATCAGCAATGATATTAACTGTTTGCGTTGACTGACCTTCAGTCGCAAAAAAATCAGATAAAGTTCCAATCGTTGCAAATTCTCCATTTGCGATAAGAGAACCATTTTTATCAATCACCAGGCTATGAGTAATCTTGCTTAACTTGTCATTTTTAGCAGCTCTAGCTAAATCTATGCCCTTGGCTGAAAACGGTCGTATAACTGTCGTGATCAAAAAGAAAATCAAAATCAAAAATACAATATTAATGAGAGGAATTAAGTTCTCCTCATTGTTTTTTTTCTTTTCAAATTTCAGTTCCATCACTCAAACCTATCGCACAACAATCGGATTGTTTATTTTAGATTGCCGAGCCTTTTCCATAACGGAAACCAGCTGCTGTACTGTCGTTCCCTCTAAAGGTTTGATGAATAGCTTCATCCCCTCTTCAATAACAAGCCCATCAATCACTGTAATCAGATCC
This sequence comes from Methyloligella sp., assembly GCA_021604645.1. GTDB lineage: Bacteria > Pseudomonadota > Alphaproteobacteria > Rhizobiales > HXMU1428-3 > HXMU1428-3. The sequence goes on along the minus strand of BQJJ01000012.1, from coordinate 26,948 downwards.
TCAGACGTTACTTTCTGACCATTGATTTCAATGTCACCTTCTTTTTGAATTCGGACCAGAATAAACTTCTTCGAACTATTACTCTGACTTTGTCCGCTATTAACGGACAATGGCAAAGAAGAAAAACGCGAGAATGTGGAGGCCAACATAAAAAAGATCAGCAAGAGAAACACCACATCAATCAAAGGTGTCAGACTAAGGTTTAACGTCTTTTTTTCAGGTACATTAAGCTGCATTTCGAACTGTCTCTTGCGAAGCATCTTCTGATATGCGCGCCTCATCCGTAACCCGGCCAGTAAGCAAACTCGTTATTGCTTCCTGCATGGTCAAACGTTCAGCTTCAATTCGTCCATCAAACCAGGAAACTACAAACGCTAATGGAATAGCAACCGCTAAACCAACCGCAGTGGTCAGTAACGCAACCCAAATACCACCAGCTAAAACAGCCGGGTCCGCTTCACTCCCAGCGCTTTGTAAAGTTTGAAACGCTTCAATCATCCCAATTACCGTTCCAAACAATCCCAAAAGAGGAGCAATCTGTACAATCGCCTCAAGTGGCCTCATAAAAGAGCGAAGCTTGCCAACTTCTTTCAAAGCAATCCGCTCAATATCCTCTCGAACCACAGCTTTATCTGTTGTCCGTTGAAGCAACCCTCTCATCAAATGAGCCAGAATGTTCTTAGTCGGGTTATGACTGTTTTTCACCAGCTCATAAGCCTCATGGGTGTAACCCTTAAGCCAAAGTTCAATTACTTTATTGACACCAGCGCTCGAACCAATACGAAACCAGACAATTTGAAATAGTTTGATGAGAATAAAAGTCGTCGCAATCACAGACAGTCCGAGTAAAATAATAACAACCGGACCACCCTGATTAATAATATTAAGAGCAGACTCAATCTGCGCTGAGAATAGGTACTCTGTCATAAATTTAAGATCCAAACTTTGAGGTTGTCTTGTTCGATAATACAAGCGCTTGTAAACAGAGCTTTGGTGTAAACCCTTCAGCATCACATTGTTTAATATCATTAATGAGATAACGGCTGATATTACGACACGTTAGATTTTTCAAACCGTATCGTTTAACACGTGTCTTACCTTCAGCAAGTTCACCGCTTTTCAAAACTAACAACTTCTCAACCTGCTGTTTTTCATTAAAAATAACAACTTCAAAAGAAAATTGTTTCACCTCTTTACCAAGTGCATTTTTCATCAAAAAACTAACCTGACAATCCGGCCCGACTTGGTTTTGAGAGTTTAGTTCTACAAACAGAGATTTATTTGAAGTTTGCTTTTCTTTTTCCATTTCCGCGAAAGCATAAGAAGGAAAAATCAAAAGACTGATGATTATGAAGAACAATCGCATGATAGCTTTATCTCTGTAGGAAAAAATACAATTGCCTTCAACATTCAAAAAGAAAGCAATCTAACAAATTCCAAAAAACATAAAACATGCACTTCATCTCAACAAATGCATATTACGAATGGATATAGATGAGAGAAATCAAATAACAAAAATGCACAGCTAGAAATTCAATTCATATAGCTATTCTGAAGGCCATGATCAGAAAGAAGTAAAATCTGACTATAGATATCCAACCACTCCTTCTCTTTATCCCACTCTTTAGCAATTCTGTATCTTTGAATATGTTCCCTGACGACTAAAAGAGCCTCAGGGCCATAATGAGTAAGTAAATAAGCAACTCTTAAATCAAAATTGGTTTCAGATTTCTCATTAATAGCCATGGACGGTCTCAATAAATAATTAGAAGATGGCTCTAAACTATTTTGGAAAGGCCTAATAATCGAATGAGTACTTTTCAGAAACAAAGATGAAGAACGTGCATTGCTGAAATGTTTATATTCTCAACAACAGCACTCAGTGATAGATCAAACTGAGTGAACTTTAATTCAGCTGGTGGCAGATCTTAACGGAACACCCTTTTTCCGTTTATCATCAAAGCTAAGCCCTCGATCTTCAGCAAGCAAAATCATAGCGCGCTCGGCCATAGCAGCAATCGTAAGCATAGGATTAGCCCCAAGTGAAGTTGGCATAACAGCACCATCACAAACATAAAGCCCCGTATGCACCTCAGAAGTTTCTTCTTCCATCGCACCACCTGTTTGAAAGACTTGGCATTTGTGATTTACCACCCCTGTCTCAACATCATCTCCCATACCACAACCACCTAAAGGATGAGCAGTTACTTTACGCCCACTCATTTCAGACAAGGGACTTTCTTTATACTCACCGCCTAATCCTTCAATCATTTTTTTCATTACGGTTTCATATTTTTTATAGAGTGCCTGATCATGAATTTCCGGCCAATGAATTTCTAACCGGTCATTTTTTAAAATCATTTCCCCTTCAGAGCTATCATGCGAAACAAGATAATGAGTTTGAGTATGGGCTCGCAACCCCTTAAAAGGCCCATCCATCAGCATCTTAAGAGCACGTTTTGGTTTTCCAGATGTTAATGCTTTCAAAGGTGCCAATGCTGACATAGCCGGTATCATGGCCCCATCTTCAATCAGCAAAGCACCGCCTTCTAAGTCCTCGTCCTTATACCGAACATACCCCATACAATTAGGTCCAACTCGAGAACCAGCGGCACCTTGGGTATTTTTCATCGCGCGCTTCTGAGAGGCATTACCGTTCACCTGTTGGTCTTGATTAACCCCTAAAACTATATCATCACCATTAGCTGAAAAGCCTTTACCTAACCGGTCAGAGAGCTCGAGGCCATGTTCTTTAGAGCGAAGTAATATCTCGGTTGACCCAAGAGAACCAGCCGCTACAATGACGATATCAGCCATCACACTCTTTAGTGATGGTTCATCTTTTTCACCTTTCAAGCGAGAAGAAATCCGTTTAAATTTATGACGTATTTTTTGTTTTTTATTGAGGGTATAATTCACGCGCCAAGAACTAACATCACCTGAAACCTCAACTTTTTCAAGATGTTGCACTTGAAGAGTTGTGAAAATATCAGCCCCATGGTTTAGAGCATCAGTTAGATAAGTCAGCGCAACAGTGTTCTTAGCCCCAACATTACAACCAGACCAACAATCACCACATAACGTGCAAGCAGATTGCCTAACATTGGCCCGATTAACCCCATCCTGAAAATGGATCGCATTGTTTTTCACCTTAGCTCGTAAACCAAGCAACTTCGCACCATCATCAAAGGCTTTAAATTTTTGAATGCTATCAGGATTTGGATAAGGATTAGCTCCAAGCATACGCTCAGCTCGTAAAAAGCTTTGTTCGAGTTCTTCACCTTTGAATAAAGCTGATGGCCATCCTCTATTTTTTAACGTTTCTAACTCAGGCCGCAATGCCAAAGCAGAATTAATTAACGAACCTCCCCCAAGACCGCAGCCAAGAAGAACGTGAAGGTCATCTCCGGTCCTAAAATCATAGAGGTTTGTCGGGTCACCTAGTTGAAGTTTGCGCCCATTAATCTGTGTTGCATTTAAATTAGAAACCGCGCCAGGTTTAAATTCACCTGATTTTATCTCACGCCCACGCTCCAAAACACAAACAGAAAGGCCAGCTCTTGAAAGACGAGATGCAGCAACACCTCCTCCATATCCCGAGCCAATGACAACAACATCATACTTTGACTTCATCTGTTCCAAAGGTTTGGATAACGACCAATCAAAATGTATACTCATACTACAACTTCGCCCCTATTAACCTTAATAGAAACCAATCCTCAGAAAAGAAATCAAGCCTTCATTCCAGATTGCAAGACAAAAGCAAACTTATTTTTCTTAAGTGTTTTATTTTAAACACTTAAGATAGTTATTGATCAGAATCAAAAAGGAAAAAATTTGAGATAAGAGGTAAAAAGGAAAGGAACAAAAAATCTTAAAGTTTTTAAATGTCTTTATTGAAAAAGTCAGAGTTTAAAATCGCCATCATATGGGCATCCACCCACTCACCTTGCCAATTCAGTGCCTGCCGTCGTGTTCCCTCATAAATAAAACCGGCCTTACTATAAATATGTTTTGCTCGTTCATTATATGAATAAACTTCCAGTTCAATCCGATTCAATTTTAATGTTTCAAACCCATATTGTACAACAAGATTTGTTGCCTCTGCCCCAAACCCTCTATTACGATTTTTCGCTGCCCATATCGCAATACGAAACGAAGCGCTCTTATTTACAAAATCAATATTATTAAGAACAACCTCCCCCACAATTTCACTCTCGCTTAAAACAGCAAAATCTAAACGATCTGTCGCATCTTGACAGCGTTTAAGGTGTTTTTCTACATCTTCAAAACTGTAGTTACGTTGGGTTCCAGTAAGCTTCATAGCCTCTTCATCATCCAAAGAAGCATACATAGCTTGCGCATCTGCAACGTTCAATGGACGCAGCTTTACAAGCTTGCCAAAAAGTGATGGCTTAACAAGCGCGCTCATGAAATCTCCTCTTTCCATTCAAGAACCCCCACATATTCGGGGTCAAACTAGCTTCATCAGCAACACAACAATAGTTAATCAATAATCAACTTTATTTGAATACACTAAATTTCACTTAATAATCGAGTTTGTTTTAATAAACTGTTTTTTAATACATTAAACAAATACAGGTGATTTTTATATTCATAATATACTAATCCATTAAATGCGCTTGATCCTTAGTTGTTTGGGAGAGATGTTTTGCCAAAGATATTATGCATTGATGATGAAGAAGATCTCAGACAAGATATTGTCGAAGAACTACAAGATGCTGGCTATGAAGTAATAGAAGCCTCAAATGGCAAAGAAGGCCTGCAAGTCATTTTAAATGATGAACCAGACCTTGTGGTTAGCGACATTACAATGCCCGTGATGGATGGTTATGAGTTAATATCAACCCTAAGAACAAATCACACCAAATATGACGAAATGCCGTTCATCTTCTTGTCTGCCCTTGCCGATAAAGAAAATGTTCTAAAGGGCATGAAAACCGGCTCAGATGACTACATAACCAAGCCGATAGATTTTGATATCCTCCTGGCCAAAGTTGAAACGCGTTTGCGTCAAGCTGGTCGAATGATTGAGCGAAAGAAAAAAGAACACCTCCTATTGTATAAAGCTATGAAAAAGCGGCAAGACAATAATAGTGCGCAAGAGCCAGCTCAAACACCCACTCCAGTCGCAAAAAACTTTGTTTTTGTAGGAAAACAAGGGACCATGTTATCCGAATTTAAAAACCTTCTAGAAATGGAAGGAAATAAAGTCACCACATTTTCCAGTGGCCGTACTTATTTGACCAAAAGAAAACAGATCTCCGCTGACATCTACTTTTTCTGGCTAAAAACTGATGACTTTGATTTTCCCAAGATTTTTTCACGCCTCAATGCTCAAGAAAATAAAGTGGTATATGTCACAGAACCATCAGACAGAAAATTTACAAAATTTTTGTTATCTAAAATCGACCTAACTGAATTAACAGGTGTACTAAAACTCCCCTCTGAACATGGAGTAATACATAATCATCTATCAGAATGGATGAAGGATTAATGTTGCTTTATATAAATCTTTAAACAAAGGCTTGGACCTTCTGGGAGACTTCAATGCGAAACTTTCTAAAACTAATTATTGGTTTGGGAAGCCTGACTGGTTTTCCAGCCTTATGTTTCGCAGGCGATGCTCTCACATTAAAAAGTCAATACAAAAGACCACTAGAAATCAAATTCCCTAAAACAGCTCCCTATTCCCCCCAACTCGTAACATTAGGGAAAATGCTATTTTTCGATCCACGATTATCAGGAAAAAACAATCTAAATTGTGCCAGCTGTCATAACCCTTCATTTGGTTATGAAGTCCCCGTTAAAACCCCTATAGGGGCAACACTAACACCGCTAAAGCGTCAAGCACCAACCTTACTAAATATGGCATGGGTTGCACCGCTTTTTTGGGATGGACGCGCAGAAACGCTGGAAGAACAGGCAGCCGGCCCCATCACACACCCAGATGAGATGGGCGGTGAATTCGAAACAATCATAAAAAGGTTAAGCAAAAGTCCAGAATATAAGAAATTCTTTCACTATCTATTTCCTCAAACAGGTATTACCCGTGAAAATATTTTAAAAGCTATCGCTACGTATGAAAGAACCATCATCGCTGGGTGGGCTCCTTTTGATAAATGGATTGAAGGAGATGAAACAGCCATATCAAATGCAGCCAAAAGAGGTTTTATCATTTTTAACGGCGCAGGAAAATGCGCCACTTGCCACAGCGGGTGGAATTTCACAGACAATAAATTTCACGACATTGGCCTGGAAATTATAGAAAAAGATTTAGGGCGAGCCGAACATGAGTCTAATAATGTTTTTGCTGAAAATGCATTTAAAACACCGACCTTGAGAAACCTCTCACATCGCTCACCCTTTATGCACAATGGTCATCTCAAATCTTTAGAAGATGTTGTGGATCATTATATCAGCGGTGTAATTGACCGTCCTTCAACATCACCATCAATAACCAATGTTACCTTAAGCATCGAGCAAAAATCAGATCTAATCGCTTTTTTAAAATCATTAACTGCTGAACGCCAAGATGTCAGCATGCCCATTCTACCGAATTGAAAGAATTGAACATGTCATCTATGCGCTCAAAAATATTCATGTCCATCTTTGCGGCCCTTTTATTAGGAGTTCTGCTATGTGGTTACATGTATTTTGTCACTGAAAAAGGTATTCATAAGGTCGAAGAAATTACAAACAAAACTTTTCAAACAGTCAAATATGCTGAAGCCTTTCATAATAGTTTTAAATCCATAGACACTCTGACTAATCGCGTATTAAGCATGACAAGCTTTATCACTAAAGAAGAGATCAAAGATCAATTTGATATTAGCCATAAAGCTTTCGCAAATGCCTCCAAAGGTATGTCAGATTATTCTCTCAGCCCATTAATTCAACAAAAATTTGAACAATTAAATCACCAGAAAGAGGCATGGTTGAGGGATAGTAAATTACTACTCGGTTTAGAAAAAAGTGAGACTATTCCGATATTAGAGATTTACAAACAAAGACAAGAAAACCTTCATCACACTCTAGATGAATTTCTTTCATTGGCAAAAAAGGAAACCAGTGATCAACTTCTTCTTTCAGAAAAAGAGTTAGATAATACATTACTAACAACCTTTGTGATTACTTTAACCGTTTCCATTGTCTTCACTTTGTTTGCTTTTTTACTGGCACGAGGTTTAAGCAAGCCTCTTGTTAATTTAGTCCATACAGCTGAACAATTAGCAACAGGCAATACCGATGTCACCTTTACGCAAAAAGATCGAACAGATGAAATAGGCGCAGTTGTTAGAGCTGTTGCTGGCTTTCGTGATGGCGTGATAGATCGATTGTCATTGCAAGAAAATTTTAAATTGCAAACTGAAGAATTAAAAGAAGCGCTTTCTAAAGAAAAAGAACTAAACGAATTGCAAAGCGAATTCGTCTCTATGGCAAGCCATGAATTTCGCACTCCATTAGCAATTATTGATGCCTCTGCACGCCGAATGGAACGCCGCAAAGAAAAACTTTCTTCAGATGATATCAGTAAGCGAACCCAAAAAATTCACAATGCAGTCAGCCGCATGTTGGGGCTAATTGAATCAACTTTAATGGTTGCCAGGGCCGATAAGGGCAAATTATCTATTACACCTAAAGAAATAAACTTAACTGAACTTATTGAGCAATGTTGCGAAAACCAAAATGAAATCATAACAAGTCACATCGTCACTCATGAACTTGAAGAATTGCCAGATCTATTTATTGGGGATCAAGCAGCCCTAACACAAATAATGACCAACCTTTTATCAAACGCAGTGAAATATTCCCCAGACAACTTTATGATTGAGGTTCAAGGCTGGATGCGAGAGACAGATGTCTACATTTCTGTAAAGGATCATGGGTTGGGTATGGATGAAGAAGATCTATCAAACCTATTTGGTCGTTTTTTCCGAGCGAAGACATCAACTGGTATACCAGGCACAGGCATAGGGCTAAACCTGGTCAGAACACTTGTTGAAATGCATGAAGGTGAAATCTCCGCTCAATCATCGCTCGGAAAAGGAAGCACTTTTACCATTCGCCTCCCCATCAAAGGGGAAAATTCAACCAACATTGATCAAGAACCTCAGTCTCTCAAATACGCAAGTCAGATGTAATCTGAGATCTAACCTAGTTAAAAGAGAAATTTCCAATATTTACAGTATTAGCAATAACAAGACTTATGCCTTTTCACGCAATTCAACGCGTCTAATTTTCCCTGAAATGGTTTTAGGCAGTTCATCTACAAATTCAATGATACGTGGGTATTTATAAGGTGCAGTATGCTGCTTGCAGAACTCTTGAATTTCTTTTGCTAATGTCTCAGTCGGTTCATAACCATTGGCCAAAATGATGTAAGCCATTACAACTTGCCCTCTTGTTTCATCGGCCAGACCAATTACAGCACTTTCAGCAACGGCATCATGCTCAAGCAAAGAACTTTCCACTTCAAACGGGCTGATACGATACCCTGCTGAACTAATAAGATCATCCGCCCGCCCAACAAACCAAAGATAACCATCTTCATCTCGTTTGGCTGTATCGCCCGTAAAATACCAACCATGCCGAAAAGAGGATTTATCTAAACCATCTTCTGTATAATAGCCCTCAAACAAACCAGCTGGCCACTCATGTTCAATATTAATCGCAATATTGCCAACCTCATTATCCGGCATTCTTTCTCCCTCATCACTAACAATGTCGACATCAAAACCAGGCACAGGTAATCCCATCGAACCAATTTTCGTTTCTTTGTCTGGAAAATTACCAACGATATTAATCGTCTCTGTCTGCCCATATCCATCAGCAACAATTGTATCAGTCACATCTTGCCAATAACGAATGACTTCCGGATTTAAGGGCTCACCTGCCCCAATGCAGCGTCTTAAACTAGAAAAATCAAATCCTTTTAAATCTCTTTGCGCAAACAAACGATAGACAGTCGGTGGAGCACAAAAAGTAGTCACTCCTAATTTATGAATAAGGTTGAGATGAGCTTCAACATCAAATTGCCCCTCTGAATCATAAAGAACAATCGACGCTCCAAGTAACAATTGTGGAAACAGCATACCCCAAGCCGCTTTAGCCCATCCAGTGTCTGTTAATGTCCAGTGAATATCTTCTTCAGATAGATCCATCCAAAAAAGTCCTGTAGCTGCATGAGCAAGTGCATAACTATAATCACGTGGAACCATCTTTGGTAAAGCCGTTGTTCCTGAGGTAAAGTAAGCCATCATCATATCAGAAGAAACAGTATTCCCAATTTTGGCTCTATCAACTTCAACACTTTGATGATGGCATAAATCATCAAAATTCAACCATTTGTTATTGCCGCCAATATTAAAAACACCAAACAAGTTTTTCTTAGGCGCTTCATAATCACCAACCACTATAAAATATTCCAAAGTCGGACAAGCTTTACTAATCTCATCTACTTTTGAGCAATGCTCTTCAGAAACAATAACCGCCTTTGCTCCAGAATGATTAACCCGATAAGCAATATCCTTAGCCGTTAACAAATTAGTACCTGGCATAGAAATGACGCCGGCTTTCATACAACCAAATAACACCGAATACCATTCAGGAATTCGCCCAATGACTACACAAGCAAAGTCTCCTTTTTTCAATCCAATCGAATGAAGCGCATTTGCAAATTTGCCGGACATATCAGATATAGTTGAATAGCTAATTTTCTCAATTGTTTGGCAATCAGTTGAAACAGAAATAAGAGCAGTTTTATCTTTCCACTTAGCCCAAGCATCAATCACATCAAATGCAAAATTAAAATCTTTTGGAATTTCATTTTTGAAATTTAACTTTGCTGTCTCAAAAGATCTGTCAACAGCGCTAAATTTATCAATGATCATAATCAATACCTTGTTTCATTAACTAACTAAAATAATAGGAAAAAATTGATGAGCTTATTGAAGAGAGAGTTCTTCTACCATTTTGTCTCTCATCAGGAACTTCTGCGGTTTGCCCGAAATAGTCATAGGAAATTCTTCTTTAAACCTGACGAAAGCCGGAACCTTAAAGTGCGCTATATTGAGCTTGCAAAAAGCAATCACTTCATCTTCAGTGAGTGTTTCACCATCTTTAATGATGATCCAAGCACAAGTAACCTCGCCGTAAAGTTCATTAGGAATACCAAACACTTGCGCCTGAGAAATAGAGGGGTGACTAAAAAGAAATTCTTCAATTTCACGTGGATAAATATTCTCACCGCCGCGGCAAATCATATCTTTAACCCGGCCAGTTATCTTACAATAACCTTCATCATCGAATGTCGCCAAATCCCCCGTATGCAACCACCCACCTTCATCGATGGTAGCAGCTGTCTGTGACTGGTCTCCCCAATAACCCTTCATAACCGAATAGCCTCGTGTTAATAACTCACCTTGAACACCAACAGGAACTGTCTCACCAGCCTCATCAACAATTTTCACTTCAACATGGGGGTGTATCCGCCCTACAGATGAAACCCGTTTATCAAGCGGGTCATCAACATAGCTCTGAAAAGAAACCGGGCTGGTTTCTGTCATCCCATAGGCAATGGTGACCTCACTCATATTCATACGAGATTGTACTTTCTTCATCACCTCAACAGGACACGGTGCCCCGGCCATAATACCTGTACGCAAATTTGATAAATCATAGCCATCAAAGTTAGGTAAATCCAATTGAGCAACAAACATAGTTGGCACACCATATAACGCAGTGCATTTTTCTTTAGACACCGCATTTAATGTGGCGCCAGGTTCAAACCCCTCTCCCGGCACAACCATGGCAGCCCCTTTAGTCACACAGCCAAGTGTTCCCATAACCATTCCAAAACAATGATAAAATGGCACAGGAATACAAAGTCGGTCTTGTTCACTGAGCTTCATAGCTAAAGTGACAAAATGCGCATTATTAATTATATTTTTATGCGTAAGACAGGCTCCTTTAGGTAACCCGGTCGTACCGCTTGTAAATTGGATATTAATCACATCGTCGGGGCACAAACTATTAGAAATCAAGTCAAGCTCATCAACTTCAACATCACACCCTGAATCAACAATTTCATCAAAACCAAGCATGCCTGAAGGGATTTCATCTCCCATACAAATTACAATAAGATCCTTAAAGGACTGAGAATTAGAAGTGGCAGCATCTGAATTTTTATGATGATTATGTATAAGGTTTTCAAGCATCCCAACATAATTAGAAGACTTAAAACTATTCGCTGCAATGATCCCGCGGCAACCAACTTTATTAAGAGCATATTCAAGCTCAAAAACTCTGTATGCTGGATTAATGTTAACAAGAACAATCCCAAGGCGAGCTGTAGCAAATTGAGTTAATAACCACTCATACCTATTTGGAGACCAAATACCAAGACGGTCTCCTTTTTTAAAACCTAAACGATATAGCCCTCCCGCCAATGCATCAACAGCAGCTGAAAATTCAGAATATTTCCATCGGATATTTTGTTCGCAAAAAACAGCCGCTTCATTGTCAGGAAAACGAGCAACTATGTCTTGCAACAACGTCGGTATTGTTGTCTCTATCAATGGTAAATCACGGCGCCCCAAAACATGAGAAATATTGTTTTGGGGAACAGTACTCAAAGTCTCTGTATTTAAGTTAAGGGTATCACTCAAAGCCATCTCACTAACATGTGTATCTTCAACCACAGAGAACCTCTTTACACTAGTCGCCTAAGCAATTTTTTGAAAAACCAAAGAATAAATTCAATGAAGAAACTCTAAATCAGTTAAGCAACATTGACTTGGCAATGAACGCCGAAGACTTGGTAAATCATGACAACAAGGGTAAGATTTAAGTAAATTTTCCTTCAGGAAATTCCTATAAATCTAAAACAAAATAGCCTGCACCAGAATTCTACCGGAGCAGGCCTTTTTCTAAGTTTTTTAATAGAACCTACTTTTTAGGTTTTGGTTTCAATGAATCAGCTACACCTTGAATAAAAGCAGAAATTTGTTTTGTCTGCTCTTTGGTTAGCTTGCCTTTAAAGTTAGGCATTCCTTTTTCCTGAAGGGAATCTGTTAAAACAATATCATGTAAATTTTCAATCGTTGCTTTATCTGAATAGCCCAAGTTCTGAATGTTACCACCATTGTTCACACCAGGAACACCATGGCAGAACAGACAGTTGGCCACATAAAGGCCCGCGCCTGGTCCAAAGTCTTCTTTCTTGTAAGCAACACCAGTTAATAATTTCGCCGGATCACGCTTTACGAGTGATGGCATTTTAGCGGTATCTCCAACAGCGAAAGTATAAATACGTCCAGGTCCAGCAGTTTCAGTTGCTCTTTGCAACTGGCCATAAACACCACCCCAACCAACTGCGATAGAGACATACTGTTTACCATTATGTTCCCAGGTAATTGGTGCTGCAACAACACCGGTTCCAACAGGTGTTTGCCATAGAGACTTACCAGAAGTCGCATCATAAGCGATAAAGCGTCCATCAGCCGTACCTTGGAAAACAAGATCACCAGCAGTGGTCAATGTTCCACCATTCCAAGGTGATGCATATTGCACCTTCCAAGCCGGTTTCTGTTTAACAGGGTCCCAAGCCAGGAGCTGACCAAAAGGTTTTTCCTTCGGTGGAACTTTGTTGAACACAACGCCAAGGTTCCAACCCATACCAGACATTGCCTGCCCTGAAACTTGAGTATTAAGTTTCCAGTTTGGATCATCAGTATATGTAAGAGGAATGCCCTGTGTTGGTAGGTAAACCAGACCAGTTTTGCGGTTAAAAGACATTGAATGCCAGTTATGACCACCATAAGCACTAGGAACTGCTTCGTAAGTCGAACCATTCTCATAGCGAGCGCCTTTGGCAACAATTGCCTTACCATTTTTATCATGACCTGTTGCCCAAGTGACTTTTACAAATGGCTTTGCAGAAATAAATGAGCAGTCAGTCCTATCAACAACAAAAAAGAAACCATTCTTAGGAGCCTGCATAAATACTTTACGTTTTTTACCATCAAGCTCAATGTCATCAAGTATGATCTGTTGTGTTGATGTGTAGTCCCAAGTATCGCCAGGAGTTGTCTGGTAATGACAATGATATTCACCACTATCTGCATTCAAAGCAACAACAGAGCTTAAATAAAGATTATCACCACCTTTAGGGCTACGGATTTTTTGGCTCCATGGGCTACCATTACCAACACCCACATAAACAAGATTGAGCTCAGGGTCAAAAGCCATAGAATCCCAAATGGTGCCACCACCACCGGCTTTCCAAAACTCGGCAGAATTATCCCAAGTTTTGGCAGCTTTTTTCATTGAAGCATTTTCATAAGTTTTATTTGGTGCACCAGGCACAGAAAACCAACGCCATGATTGTTGACCGTTCTTGTAATCATAAGCTGTGATGTACCCACGCACACCATATTCAGCACCACCATTACCAATCAAAACTTTCCCATTATAAACACGCGGAGCGCCAGTAATTGTATAATTTCGAGTCCGATCAATTATAGTGTCTGTCTTCCAGGCGCGTTTGCCAGTCGCGGCATCAATAGCATGTAAGTTTCCATCAAAAGCTCCAACAAAAACCATGCCCTTATAAACAGCAACACCACGGTTAACCACATCACAGCAACCTTTACCTGCATAATCTTTTGGAACTTCAGGATCATAACGCCAGAGTTCTTTTCCAGATACTGCATCAATTGCATGCACAATGCTCCAAGAAGAAGAAACAAACATAACACCATCAACAACAATTGGTGTCGCTTCAACACCGCGCCGAGACTCAAGTGAAGTTGACCAACTCAAACCGAGTTTAGCAACATTTTTATTATTGATTTTATCTAATGTGCTATAACGTGTCTCACCATAATTAAGTCCATGGGTCGGCCAGTTCTTATCATCCTTATCATTTGCAATAATCGCTGAAGAATCTATTTTGCTTGTTACGTCTTTTATTTTTTCCGGACTAATTACTTTATGCCCGTCAGAAAGGACGGGTGTAACGACAAGCGACGCAAGTACCCCTCCTAATAATACTGCCTTAAAGTTCATTGTGTAACTTCAACCTCCCAAAGTTTTTTCTGTTATAAGCAAAGAAAAATCTTTGATCAGACCTCTGAAAAAACTAAGTTTCTCACAAGAAAAATCAAATCATCTAAGCCAAACAAAACTACTTCTAATCGAATGAGTTTTGCTTTTCAGAAGAAATGGTCAGGTCGCTAGAAAAGAATTAAGAGTCACAAATTGATTCAAAAAATCAAAAAGAAATAATCAAAATAATTTTTCAAATCAGTTCATGTTTAATGATGAATCAACAATATTATAATGAATAGATATCTTCTAAAGGTTACCAACCATCTCAACTTAGAAGATAATATGGAAAGACAAAAGAGAACCGTCTTGGTTGATCACGTCACATCATTTTGTATAACACGCCACAATATTTATTGAGTTGTTCTCTCTTTGCTAATCTGTGCAAGATAATCCGTAGGAGAACATCCATACCTCTTTTTAAAGGCACGATTGAAATTTGATATGTCACCAAAACCACAATCAAAAGCCGCATAACCAATATTCGGCGTCCGGCCTAATTGCAAGCATTGACGTAATTTAAAAACAAAAAGAGCAAGCCGGCGTTCAGTTAAAACTGCCGAAAATGAGGTTCCCTCAGATTGGAAATCTCTTTGCAATTGACGCGGAGACATTTTAACTGCCCGAGCTAACCATTCAAGAGAAAGGTCCGGGTTAGTCAGGTTCTGGTTAAGAATTTGCAGAGTTGCAAAATGTCTATTTTGACTACAAGAAAACCGCATCACGCTTGTGTGTTTCTTTTCTTGTAAAAAAGCTATTCGTGCTAAATCAAAAAGAAAATCAGAGCCAACATTAATTGCCTTGAAGTGATCTTTTTCATTAGGGAACGCAACATTAAGAACGCGCCCCTTTAAGTCATTTCCGCGGCAAACTTCACCAATCTCAATATCAGCCTGACACCAATCTAAGAATTCTGTGCGAGGCATATGAACGGAAAGGAATTCAGATTTATTCCCTTGATAGATCAGATCAGAACTTAATGTTGAATCCATCAAGAAAAAGTCACCTGGGTTCAACACACAACATTTATCATTGTGAGTTGTAATAGTCTGACCGCTGACTTGTTTCAGTAGAAAGATATACTCATGATCATCACGTCGAACATCTTTTGTCGTTCGTTCAATCTTCTCTACATCACAAGATATATCGATCACATCAAGGTCATACCAGTTATGAACTTTAAAATGTCCATCAAATCCAGTATCATCTGAATCGCAGACACCATAATAGTGACCGCAATTATCTAAGAGCATTTGGCTCCACTCATCATAACATTGAGCTGACATTTTTCCCTCCTATTCGAATAGTTATACAATAAGGAAAGTAGCTCTGTACCTGTTTGTATCTATTCAGGAAATTTAAAAATCCAAATGTTTTTTATTTTTTAATCTTGGAATTGGATTTACATTTTAATTACATCTATGTCGCATCCAAATATTATGTCACAAAAATTGCAGAAAAGTTTCTTAATCATTGCCAATTGTTGCGATGCAGGTAATCAGAAAACTGACAACCTATGATTTACGATTCTAAAATTTAAACTTCCTGCCATTGAAGCCAATTGCTGTGTCAATATTATCACGCATACTGTGATTTCTATGCAGATAAATAGTCAATTGTCATTTTATGCAAAATCACTGACGTCATCTGCCAAGACCCTCCGAGAGAGACACCCTAATTTAATATTCATAGGCTATCTTTTATTCTTAACAACAAGAATTAAAGGAGGCTGCAACTATTATTGGGGGATAAAAACCGAATGAAACAAAGTTTATTATTATCACTATTATGTTCAGCAGCTCTGAGCATAACAGCGTCTGCCGCTTCAGCTGCAGATATTGGGGGTGATTGTTGTGCTGACCTTGAAGAAAGAGTGGCAACACTTGAGGCAACAACAGCACGCAAAGGCAATCGCAAAGTCTCACTATCAATTTCAGGTTGGATCAACCAAGGTCTATATATTTGGGATGATGGTGTCGACAGTGACGCCTATGTCGTAACAGATAATGGTGCAACCTTATCAACAAGACTTACCTTTGCTGGTGCTGCACAAATCAATACAGATTGGTCAGCCGGTTACACCATCACAATTCAACCAGTTGAGACAGAAGCTCTCTTTGGAGTATCTCAACAAAACGATGATGGTTCTTTCATCGGTGGGCTCGGTCTGCTTGAAAGTTACATGTACATCAAAAGCAAAAACTTAGGTAAAGTTAGCTGGGGACTACAAAGTCAGGCAACAGATAACATCGGTGTTGCAGATTTGTCAGGCGGCCTTTGGTCCGGTGTAGCACCAATCTTCCGCGGCAATGCATTTAAACTAAGAAGCAAAACAGGCGGTTCATTTAACAACGATGGTAGCGCAGCCCCTGGTCTAACAGGTGGTAATACCGCTGCTGATCCAACAGAAATTGCATCAATAAAAACAGGCATAACAAGTGCTGACTTAGCTCTTTGTCATACTGTCAATGCAGGTATCGGACTTGATTGCAATGGTTTCCTTACCAATTCAATCAAATATGAATCACCAACCATTTCTGGTTTCACACTTTCATCTTCTTGGGGTGAAAATGATTTTTATGATGTAGCTTTGAAATATGCTGGTCAATTCGGGGATTTCAAAGTTCTTGGTGCACTAGGTTATGTGAACTCTCAAAGTAATACAGCAGGTGGTAATTCTCTTGCTGTTGCTGGAACAGATGTCGAGATACTAAACGTTGCTGGTGCAATTATGCACGTTCCAACGGGCATCTTCTTCAACTTTGATTACAACCAGGAATTCGTCGATTCAATCGGTGGAGTATCTGCAGGTAATCTTGTTAATAACTTCAACGCAAACGCTAGTTTCGAAGACAATCCAGAATCCATTTACCTCAAATTTGGTATTAAACAAAAATGGAACTCTCTTGGTGCAACATCGATCTTTGGTGATTATGCGATCTACAAAGATCGTTATGATCCACTATTGTTTGCAAGCGGCGTAACTGGTTCAGAAATCAAACGTTGGGGCGTCGGAATTAACCAATGGGTTGATGCAGCAGCTATGCAAGTTTATGTGAAATACACTCACATGGAATTCGATGTTGATGCTGTCGCCGGATCAACAGCTGCACCTCTTGCAGCTGGCATTGAAGACTGGAATGAAGTCGCAGTTGGCGCTGTGTTATTCTTCTAGAATAATCTCAAATGAACCGCTCTAATTCAATTAGAGCGGTTACCCAAAATAAGTATAACCATTAGAACACAAGTTATAGCCGGTTTCTCTATTAGTTCTTCCCTATATCCTATTCTCCTGGATTTGAGCTAATAGAGAAAGTTGCAAGCTAATCCTAAGCTTGTTCGGGCTGGCTGATACTACTCGACCTAGTATCAGCCAGTTTATTTAAGAAAAATTACTCTATAAATCAGTTCCAAGTGCGTATCAAAGTAAAAAACTCACACAAAAAACAAACGCAACTAAAGCGAGGAACTGATGCCCTCAAACTCACCTACGTTCAACAATATTAACACACCAGATTACTATCAAGCTGAAGACAATCAAAACCAAACTTATGTTCAAGAGCCTCCCATTCGTACAGTTTTGACAGACGACCAACTTAAAAAAGTAACCCGTGAAGATTTTCAATTTTCATGCAAAGAAGCATCTTTTGTGATGGCTTTTATTTCTCCTAATGCCAATTTTCAAGAGGTCGTCTCAGCGCTTAAGAGATATACATCAAAAACAAAACTGATAGCTACGACTACCGCCGGCGAACTATATTCTTCAGGTAACAGTCCTCTTTATTGCGACACACCAGAAAACTGGCGTTCAGTAGTCTTACAAATATTTTCCCCGGAGATGTTTGAAAAAGTAGAAACCTTTTCAGTACCTTTATTCTGTGAGGACTTACGATCAGGTGATGCATTTCAAGATCATTCAAACCGCATAGAAAAAATTTCTGAGGGCTTAAGACAAGTCACTCCAACCTTTGAAATAAACTCAAAAGACACCTTCGCCCTAACCTATTTCGAAGG
Organism: Methyloligella sp.; assembly: GCA_021604645.1. Lineage (GTDB taxonomy): Bacteria > Pseudomonadota > Alphaproteobacteria > Rhizobiales > HXMU1428-3 > HXMU1428-3. The sequence continues at coordinate 8,804 of BQJJ01000012.1, read as the reverse complement.
AATATCATATTCCGAAAATTTCTTCATGGAGGCGGTCTACAAAACCAATAAATTCCCATGTCTTTTCTTAGGCGGCTCATCAGGAGGAAAACTTGACTTCCTGGCAACAAAACTTTTTGACGGTCAACAAACACTAGAAAATCACGCTGTTGTAACATTTATAAAACTAGCTAAAGGTCAACGTTACAGCGTTATGAAAAGTCATAACTTTCAGGAAACCGAACATCATTATGTAGTTGTTGATTCTGACAGTGACAAACGGACAGTTAGCTCAGTTATAGATCCAAAGACAGGCAAAACAATTTCACTTGTAAAAGCACTTTCAGAAAGTTTGAATGTATCCACGGATCAACTACAAGAAAAATTACTAGACAAAACATGCGGTGTAAAAATTGGTTCAGAAATTTACGTACGTTCAATAGCAGCAGTCGATCATGAACAAGAAATAATTACATTTTTCTGTGACATAGCTCGAGGAGATGAACTTATATTACTAAACGCTACAAATTTCATTGATCACACACAAAACGATATCAATAAATTTCTAGAAGGAAAACCCACTCCATCAGCCGTACTCATGAACGATTGCATCCTGAGAAGGTTAAACAATGCCAATGACCTGCCTAAAGTAAACAACCTCTGGAATGCACCAATAGCAGGCTTTTCAACATTCGGAGAATTGCTAGGTGTAAACCTCAATCAAACATTAGTCGCTTTAGTCTTGTTCTCAAATGTTCGAGAAAATTATCATGACGAACTCGTTGATAATTTCCCAATTCATTACGCTAATTTTTATGAATATTTTACACGCCGAAAATTAAATCAGTTAGAAATCCTAAACAATATGCGCACAGATGTCGTCAACGATATTTCACATTATTTAAATGGATCTGAAGAGATCGGAGGGGTTATAAATGAAGTATCTAAATTTGGAAGTTTTATTGATAACATTCGCGATGCAATGAACAATGACAACAACGTCACTCAAGAAAATAAAGTTGAAACAACGAATGAATTAAACGATAAATTCTCAAACGTCAGTCAATCCTTAAACTCTTTACGCCACGTACTATCAATCATTGATAATATAACCGGTCAAACTAACTTATTAGCTCTCAACGCAACCATCGAAGCAGCAAGAGCTGGTGAAGCTGGCAAGGGTTTCAGTGTTGTAGCAGGAGAAGTTAAAAAACTCGCAAATGACACGAAAGAGTCTCTTAGCAAAACTCAAACATCCATTTCCAAAATAGAAGGTTCTCTAACAGAGCTTGGAAATATCATTAATATTACAAGTGAACAATCAACCAAAGAAGCTGAATTCTATAAAAAAATCATAGATCGGGTAGAAGAAATTTTTGCGCAGAATGAGAATATTGAAAACTCTATTGATGAACTATCAAAAATAAGTTCGTCCCACCGTGAAGGCGCACTTAAAGCAAAAGAAAAAATAGAGTTTCTAAAAAACCTGGACAACTCAAGTTAAAACAAAAACTACGGCTCACCTAAATCCCTGCATTTAGAGTTAAAGTTTAAGCGCTTTATCTTTCTGCTTGTAGCTAATAACAATAGAACCTCAAAGTCCAAGTTATTTTGCAAAAATGATCAGTTCCATTGAAGAACGGAGGTTATCATACCTTGAAAACGCAATCGACCTTACAAGCCCTTAAATACTTTTATCGATAACAGGGAGAAAATTGCGCTAAGTATCAAAAGAAGAAATTATATAAATACAGTTCAAAGAGTTTGAGATAGCAAGTGAGATTTATGCAATTTTTTATAAATTAACATCATGGATATAAGTTTTGGGACATTGCCCGAACGCTCTTTTAAAAGCAGTCGCAAAACTTGATGGATTTGAATATCCAGCGATAAAACAAGCCTCACTCACAGATAAGCCTTCATTTATCATTGCATCACGAGCTAGCTCTAATTTTCTCTTTCTAATATAATCAACCACAGTCGATCCATAAGTTGATTTAAAATGCCTTTGTAAAGAGCTCACACTAAACCCAACATTTTTTGCTATTTGCTCTAACGTGAATTCAGATGTTAAATTATTCTCAATAAAGTTCAGAACTTTTATCAATCGGCAATTTTGTTTTGTATCATTTTTCGCAGTTATGATTCCAGGTACCGGTTTTGTAAATTGTTCAAACGCTAAAGTAACGAGCTCTATCGCCCGATATTCACGGATCATTTTTTTCATACAATCAGCATCATGAGGTGGGTCGATAATCTCTTCAGCTGCTTGAATGGCCTGCTTTGACGGAATCCAATCCCTACAATTCATATGGGTGCAGGCAAATTCAAACAAACTTTTATCAAGTTTAGAACCCCAACTTGAACCACTTTCTGCAAGCCCCATTTCAGCTAGCCAGTCTTTATCAACATTAATGATTATTTTTTTAACCTTACGGCCTTTTTTGAAATTACGTGAAAAATGCACAGGTTTTGTTGTTGACCAGATTTTGCCAATCGCTTCAGAACTTTCCTTATTATCATTACAACCAAGATAATAAGGTTTGTCATTCATATAGAATTTCACTTGGCCTTCGAGAAGCAAAGAGATCGTCAATGATGCTTCAGAGAGGCTTTCAGACTTTTCATTCACTAATTCTATATTATCAGAAAAATGCAAATCAATCCCTGAATTCAGTTCAATGAACCCAATTCTGCCTGAGATTTTACCAGTATCGTTGGAAATAAACTCCTCAAGCTGGCGCATTTTGCAAGGCGTGTCATTTTTAATCAGGGTGTAATTACTTTGGCTCATATAATCCTCAGCAGTGGACGCGATATACTAAACAGAACTGCTAATTTAATTGAAAAGCTTAAAATTAAATCGCTTTAGCAAACTTTTCAAAGAGAAACAATTACCTTACACGGAATATTCAAATCTAAAAACTGCATATATTTCTTGTACATATGTGCATTCTACTCAATATCAAGATTGAATAAAACAAACTTCCTTCACCTGTCTTTTAGCGGCAATATGGCTTTTTCTCGAAGATAAATGACGATTTCTAAAAGGCGGGTATTTCTCGATTTAAATATAGTGGTGGCAAGTTGAGGGAAATTTAGTAACTTGGGAGTTCAAAATGAAAGTTGCATTACAATTTGCAACAGCGCTTAGTGTGATCGCACTAATAAGTACTGGAAGTATTACAGCATCAGCACAATCAAATACACCACTTGATCAAATCAATGTTGATGGGGCGAACAACAAAACTAATAATGACGAAAAATATAAAGGAACCATCTTAGAAGACCCGGCCATAGGGGTGCCAGGTGTGGTCCTTGCAAAAGAAGATCTTGATCGTATTAATCCTAAAGATTTGCAAGACATTTTTAGTCAAGAAACTGCCGTATCTGTTGGCGGTTCGACATCTGTAAGTCAAAAAATCTTTGTCTACGGTATAGAAGACAAAAACTTGGCTGTCACAGTTGACGGTGCTGTTCAATCAAATGATCTTTTTCATCACACAGGGACATTGTTAATTGATCCATCTTTACTTAAAGCCGCTCGTGTTGACGCAGGTGTTGCTCCCGCAGACGCAGGACCAGGAGCTCTTGGCGGGTCCATTCAGTTTGAAACCGTAGATGTAAAAGACCTTTTAGACCCAGGTAAAACTTTTGGTGGTTTTGTACAAGTTTCCTACGACACAAACAGCAAAACATTCACTACAGATGTTTCTGGTTACACCATGTCAAACGGATTTGAGGCTCTTGGTTATTATAAATATGCTGAAGGTGAAAACTGGGATGCTGGTAATAGAGCAGAACAAGAAGGAACTGCTGTCGACTTGCAATCAGCTTTAGGTAAACTTGCCTTTGAAGCAATGACTGGGGATCGTTTCGAACTCAGTTATGAATGGGTCAATGATGATTCCCTGCGCCCTTTCCGACCTAACTTTGGTGCTGTTACCTTTGGTGCGCCAAGGGAACCAAAAGAATACAACATGACCCGAAATGGTTTTGTCTTTAACTACACAGATGAAAAACCAAACGGTTGGTGGGATCCTAAAGTTACCATCGCATATAGTGAATCTAAATTAGAATATTTAGACCTCCCCTTTTCAACATTAACAAATCTGGCCGAAACAAAAACCTGGTCAGGTAAGCTAGAAAATAAATTCGATATTTCTCAGGGAGATATTGTTGCTGGTGTCGATTTCTTTCATACAGATTCTGCAGGTGGAACACTTGGCGATCCTGCCTATGCACCCGGAACTGAGAAAGATCGCAACATTGGTGTTTATGCCCAAGCAAGATTGGATATTATGAAAAATGCACGCCTATCAATTGGTGGTCGTGTTGACCATCAAAATTTCACAGGCGTCGATGGAACAGACCTAGATGATACAGGTTTTAGTGGAAATATTTCAGGCGAATATGATCTCAATGAAATCTTCACACTAAAAGCTGGTTATGCTCATGTTTTTGGTCGCATACCACTTGCTGAAGCTTTGTTAAATTACAACGCATGGGATTACACAAATGTAGAAACCTTCCATTCAGATAACTTTACCGCTGGAATATCCGCAAAATACCAAGGGTTTACCGCAGATGTAAATTACTCTGTTATCAATATTGATGATGCAATTGGTCACAACGCAGGCTTTAGAAGTGTTGACCGTAACAACACTCTAGATATCAAGTCCAAAGCATTTGATATTGCACTGGGGTATAAGTGGGATACTGGGTTTGTAAAAGCTAAATACTCCAATATCGACACAACTGGTGACGGTGAACCAATTAGCACAACCGCTTGGTCATGGGGCACAAATATAGGTGAGTTGATCTCGTTAGAAGCTTCTCATCAATTTGAAGGAACAGGTATTACCATAGGTGGTGATATTCAGATTGCTCTGAAACAAAACGACTTCTCTAACATATTTTTAGTTTCAGATAATACACCAGGAAACCCTATCCCTGGCTATGAAGTAGTAAACGCCTTTGTCCAATACGAACCTAAATCGATCCCTAAGCTTACTTTCCGAGCTGAGGTAAACAACATATTTAACGAAACCTACGCAGATCGAGCAACCACAGGTCAAGATTACGATGCATTTTATGTACCTCTACTTGAACCAGGCCGGTCAGTTTACTTAAGTGCCAAAGCCGAATTCTAACCCCCCAAAAATAGATTTTTCTATTCTTGGAACCACTCCATTCTCTTTGATTTTAAGAGGATGGAGTACTCATTTTTAAACCAGAGTTGGAATATGATAAAAAAATTACTTTTTATTTTTGTGATCTTCTTGGGTCAATCAAACATATCTATTGCCAAAGATTTGGTGATTAAAGATGTTTTAGGAAGAACCATCACATTAGAAAAACCTGTGACTAAAATAATATTAGGAGAAGGACGCTACCTGACAACACTTGCCTTGCTTGATAAAGAAAACCCGGTCAAACGGGTTGTTGGAATGTTAAACCCTTTAAGTCACACCAACCCTGTTTTAGAAAAGAAACTCAAAAATAAATTTCCAGCTTACAATCAAATACAATATTTTGGGCTTCAGAATACTGATAGTGTTTCAGCTGAAAAGATAATAACACTCCAACCAGACCTGGCTATTTTTGGCATTCAAGATCATGGACCAGGTGCAAAAAATAAAGAGCTTATTGCCCAGTTGGAAAAAGCGGGTATCAAAATCATCTTTATTGATTTCAGAATGAACCCGTTTCAAAATACCGTGCCTTCAATAAAGGTGCTTGGGCAAGCGCTAGGCAGAAAAGATAACGCCAATAAATATATTGAGTTTTACAATAGACGAATTCAAAGAATTAAAGAGCGTGTCGCACAATTTAACGGTAAAAAACCTACTGTTTTTTTACAAGCTCATATAGGGCGTTTTGATTGTTGCGTTGGTATGGCCCGTGGAATGCTTGGCCCTTTTATTGGCCTTGTTGGTGGTGAAAACATTTCAACCCCAGTTGCCCTAGGTCCAACCGGACGACATTCAATAGAATTTTTACTTGAAAAAAACCCCGACATTTGGATTGGCACAGTTTCAGGAAGTCTTGAGGAGTTTCAAGGTGGTAAATCCATTCCAGTACTTGGTCCAACTTCAAATAAAAACATAGCTCAAAAGTCTTTAAAACGTGCCTTGTCAGCACCAACCTACCAATCCCTAAAAGCCGTCCAATCTGGTCGCGCACATGGCATCTGGCATAATTATTACAATTCACCATTTAATATCGTAGCGATCGAGAGTTTTGCAAAATGGGTTCATCCCGAACTATTCAAAGATTTATCTCCCGAAAAAACTATGACTGACATCTATGAGAGGTTTCTTATCTTCAAATTAGATGGTGTCTACCTCACAACTCTAAAAGTGAGATAATGATGACAGCTGACTTACACGAACAATATAAAACAAAGACTTTTCAAAAAGTAACCCTTCTATTTGTTTTGATTGTTCTTTGTCTTATGTTTTTAACCCTGGATGTCATGACAGGCCCATCAAACTTGTCATTCTTGACGATCTTGAACGGGCTTGTCTCTCCTTCAAGCTTGTCAACCACAGAGCAAATCATACTATTTGACATTCGCTTACCGGATGCATTAATTGCTGTCATAATTGGATGCACCCTTGGGTTAGCAGGCATTGAAACACAAACAGGTTTAAACAACCCTCTTGCCAGTCCGTTCACTTTAGGAATATCAAATGCTGCTGTTTTTGGGGCCAGTTGTGCGATAGTCTTAACAAGTATTTTCACAAAGAGTTTTACATTTTTCCCTGTGACTTTTGCAGTACCTATCCTAAGTCTATTGTTTTCTTTTTTGGCCAGCTTTCTCATCATTTCATTCACCGCTTTTCAATCAGGCTCTAAAAACACCATCATTTTATTTGGCGTAGCCATCATGTTTATGTGCGAAGCTATGACAAGCCTTTTGCTTTATGTAGCTTCAGCTGAAGCCGTTCAGCAAATCGTGTTTTGGACCATGGGCAACTTGACGAAAGCCGGTTGGCCTGAAGTAATAATCGTTACAGCTATCTTTCTTTTTATTCTTCCTTTTAGTTTACGCAACTTGTGGGTTATGACTTTGCTTCGTAGTGGGGAAAACCAAGCCACTAGTATTGGAATAAATATTGATCGCTATCGATTGTTTATGATTTTGCGTGTTTCAATTTTAACAGCGTTTTCGGTTTGTTTTGTTGGCACTATTGGATTCATCGGCCTTGTTGGTCCTCATATAGCGCGTCTTCTTCTAGGCGAAGATCATCGTTTTCTCTTACCAGGGGCCTGTCTTTGTAGTGCTGTAATTTTATCCTTTGCATCTCTTCTCTCGAAAACACTTATGCCAGGAATTCTCATTCCTGTTGGCATCATTACCTCCTTTATAGGAGTACCAATTTTAATTGGGCTAATTTTCACAAGAGGCCAACGTTTATGACCACCCTTGAAATAACTCAGCTCAATCTTTGGTATGGTAAGTTCCATGCATTGAAAGATATCACACTGCCTAAATTACAAGGTGGTGAAGTAGTCGGTCTTGTCGGACCAAATGCAGCTGGAAAATCAACTTTTTTAAAATCACTATTGTGGCCTGGCAAAGCAAAGCAGATCACGTCTTATGGTTCAGCAGATATCACACAAACTTCTCGAATAGAACGTAGCCGCATATTTGGCCTGATGACCCAAACCCCGCCTCAGGCAAGTTCTCTCACACCCTATGAATTGTTATGGAGCCTAGCACGGGCACTCAACTTACCGCTTTCAAATGAGATATTAAAGAAAGAAATCGCTCTAAAGCTAGAACAATTTGGCTTAAGCGATGAAGCCTTAAAGCCCCTCGATAGTTTATCTGGAGGTAAAAGGCAATTAGTCGGGTTAACTATGTTACTTCTGCGCTCACCAGATATTTACTTACTAGATGAACCAACAAGTGCTTTAGATTTACACTGGCGACTATCGGTACTTTCTGAAATTAGAGATCTCATTTTAGCACAACAAAAAATTGCTCTGATTGCTCTACATGACCTAAATCTAGCACTCAAATTTTGTGACAAACTCATTCTTCTTCACAAAGGAGAGCTCATTGCTTTTGGCAAGCCACTTGATGTTTTGACAGAACAAAACTTATCAGACGTCTATCAAGTAGAGGCCAAGATAGAGACAACAAATAATGGCACACCACGCATAGAAGTTATTGCCCCAATTAAAAAGAAAATTCAAGCTTCAGTTATATAGGAGAAAGAAATGTTTAGCAGTCAAAGTCAATTTACAACACAAACACCAGAAAAATATCTTATGCAAATGTGCAGGCATTTTGCTCACAAAGTTGAAACAAATTATTCTAGCACACAAGGGTTTGTAGACTTTCCCTGTGGTAGCGCTGAATTTTTAGTAAGTGATAATAATTTAATTTTCAAAGTAACTGCTGACACAAATGAAAATTTGAATCAAAGCAAATCAATCATTGAGAGTCACATCGTTCGCTTCGCATACAGAGAAAATTTAGAAAAGCTTGATTGGAACTAAGCAATAAGAATAACTCCTCCCCAAATTGATGAAGATTAACATAGCTAATTCTCGTTGGCACAATCATCATGCCTAATTGTTTTATGAGATATTATAAAATTTATGGGTGACTCAGATCACAGCCGTTTCAAACAGGAGCTCCATTTTATTGCAAAAATGGAATGTTGTTTTGCAAGAAAGAACAAGTTTAACGAGAAGTTATGTCCGCTCCTAACAATATTCCAAACATCTAGAAATGATAGCAAAAATAGTAACAAATATCAAAGTCCCCATTAAGCTTAAACTTATTTGTAAGTTATTAAATTAAATTT
>BQJJ01000011.1 GCA_021604645.1 Methyloligella sp. | reverse complement strand
TGTTAGTTGTAGCGATAGTTTAGAACATTATGATTCACGTGAAACATTATAGACAGGTAGAAAACAAATACATTAGAGAGGATTTCCGTATCATTTAATTGAACGTTGATTAATTAAATGTTTGTTGAATTCTTTTGTTTTCTGAATCCTGACATAGGCTTGATTTTGAGCGATTGGTTGATTGCTTCCCATTGTTAGAATATAAAGACGGTTTCTTGAGCTTTGTAGATATACAATTGCCTACATTCTTTATCATTTATAATGGCGTTGTATTGGCTCGAAATTTGAAACTGCTTGGAATTTATAACTTTAGAGATACATAACTCTTATATAGTTAAATCCAGTTTCCAGATTACTTTTTAAATTAAGGATTTTGCATATGACTTTGCTCACTGAGCCAGGTTCTCACAAAGACATCGTATCAGGTGATGTATCTTTTGATGTGATTGTTGTTGGTGGTGGTCATGCTGGAACAGAAGCGGCCAGTGCTTCAGCGCGCATGGGCGCAAAGACAGCGCTCATTACTCATAAGTTTGAGACGATTGGTGAGATGTCATGTAATCCTGCGATTGGTGGATTGGGTAAAGGACATCTGGTACGCGAAATCGATGCGCTTGATGGTTTGATGGGGCGTGTTATTGATAAGGCTGGTATTCAATTTCGTGTTCTTAACCGCTCGAAAGGGCCTGCTGTGCAAGGTCCACGTGCCCAGGCTGACCGTGAATTATACCGCGCTGCTATGCAAGAAGGGATATTGGCGCAGGACAATCTGTTTGTTGTAGCTCAGCCGGTTGATGATTTGCTCATTGAAGATGGCACTTGTGTTGGTGTAATTACCGCTGATGGTGAAACTTATAGAGCTGGTGCTGTTGTTTTGACAACGGGGACGTTCCTTCGCGGTGAAATTCACCGAGGTACTGAGCGCACGCCTGCTGGGCGAATTGGTGAAGCGCCAGCGATTAAACTGGCTGACCGGCTCTATGATACTGGCTTACGTATTGGCCGCCTTAAGACAGGGACACCTGCAAGGCTTTATAAAGCATCTATAAATTGGGAGATCTTAGAAGAACAGCCAGGTGATAATCCGCCTGAGCCTTTCTCGTTCTTGAATTCAGAGATCACAACACCGCAGATTAGCTGTCATATCACTCATACTAATGAAGAAACGCATGAGCTGATTACTTCTAATTTGGATCAGGCACCTATGTATACGGGGCAAATTGAAGGTGTTGGACCGCGTTATTGCCCTTCTATTGAGGATAAGGTGGTGCGTTTTAAAGAACGGTCAGCTCATCAGGTGTTTTTAGAGCCTGAAGGGCTCACTAGTGAGCTTATTTATCCCAACGGGCTTTCAACATCATTACCAGAGGACGTACAGCTTGCCTTCTTAAAGACGATGAAGGGGCTTGAGGATGTTCGTATTGCTCAGGCGGGTTATGCCATTGAGTATGATTATGTTGATCCACGTGAGCTTTCTCAAACGTTAGAAGTTCAAAAGATCCCTGGTTTGTTTCTAGCTGGACAAATTAATGGAACAACTGGCTATGAAGAAGCTGGAGCTCAGGGCTTAATTGCTGGTGTTAATGCAGGCTTGAAAGCGAATGGATCAGATAAAGAGTTTAAGATTAGCCGGGCTGATGGGTATATGGGGGTCATGATTGATGATCTTGTCACCAGAGGTGTTACCGAGCCTTATCGTATGTTTACATCTCGCGCTGAATATCGGCTTCGCTTGCGTTCTGACAATGCTGACCAGCGTTTAACGCCTGTTGGTATTGAGTTTGGGCTCGTTAGTGATGAGCGAGCATCATTGTTTCACGTGAAACAAGCTCAGATTTCGAAGGGTATTGATCTTCTTAAATCTCTGAGTTTAACGCCTAATGAGGCTGAAAACCACGGAATTTCCATCAAGAAGGATGGACGCCATCGGACGGCGTTTGAATTGCTTTCATATAAGGGTGTCTCATTGGCAGATTTATCAGCTATTTGGCCTGAAATTGGGTCTTTAGAGGATGGCATAGCTGAACAGGTTATTATCGAAGCCCGCTATGCGGTTTATTTGGAGCGCCAAGATGCGGATATTGCAGCTCTTCGCCGTGATGAGGCGTTGTCTATTCCTGCTGGCTTTTCTTATGAAGGTATCTCAGGGCTTTCAACGGAGCTTCGAACTAAGCTTGCAAAAAATGCCCCTGAGACTTTGGCGCAAGCTGGGCGTATTGATGGAATGACGCCAGCTGCCCTTATGTTGGTTTTGGCTCATTTGAAACGGGCTGGTAAAATGAAGGCTACTGCTTCTGATAAACGATCAGCTTAGAGGTTGGGTATGGGCTCTTGGGCCTTGTTTATGATTCACGTGAAACATTTTGTTTATTTAGATAGTATCAGATAGTGGCGTGATGCTGTGCTTTATGGGGCCGCTTTTGTACCAAAAATAGAAATTTACTTTTTCTGGTTTAAGTGTCTGGATTGTGCAAATATTGCTAGTATTAGTGCTAAAATAAACAAACCGAAGCAAATGATTCCGGAAAAAAATGTTGCAAGCCCAGCTGCTGGCACAGTTAAATCAGCAATAATAAATTCTATAATATGTAGAATCACCAATATTAATGCTAAAAAAATAACGGATTTTATTTCCCCTAATAGTTTGTAAATAGATTGAATCCATGGAGCTATAAACATAGAAACAGCCATAACAGGTATTATAACTAGTTGTATGAATGTAAAAACTGTTTCCATGTCAATTAATTCCTATCGATATCAGGTTATAAACATTCTAGATCTATTTGCAGCCGGAATTGTATAATTATTTGGCGATAATTTAAGGGCCACATCTAATACTCAATATTGTCAGCCTCGTGAAATTTTCCAGACTTTATTTTCGCTGAATTTTTCCTGCAAACCACCAGGAGAAGCTACTTAAATTACATATGTTGCCTTAAGATGTGATATAGCTCCTTTCATAAATTAAGATTGAAAATTTAGAGGATAGTAGCGGCGGGTGATTATTTCGGGGCCTAAAGAGTTTCAGAAGCAGTTTGATGTTTCACGTGAAACAGTTGAGCGGTTAAAACTTTATGAAACTCTGCTTATCAAGTGGCAGAAAGCGCAGAATTTAGTAGCACCTAATACCTTAGATGAGATTTGGCATCGGCATTTTGCTGATAGCGCACAGGTCCTCAATCATCTTGATTCGGCGAAAATTATTGTCGATATGGGGGCTGGTGGTGGCTTTCCCGGGCTTGTTTTGGGCATTTTACTCATGGAGAAACACGGTTCTTGTGTTCATTTGGTCGAATCCAATTCTCGTAAGTGCTCGTTTTTAAAGGATGTTGCCAGGCAAACTGGCGCGCATGTGGAAATACATAATTGTAGAATTGAAGTTTTTGCAATTGAGAGTACCATCCAATCTATCGATGTTGTAACTGCACGAGCTCTAAAACCTCTAAATACTCTTTTGACTTTTGGACAAGCCCTTTTTGAAAAGGGAGCAAAAGGTGTATTTCTTAAAGGAAAGGGCACTCGTGCAGAGATTGAAGAGGCATCACAGGATTGGGACTTTAGTCACGAGACTTATGAAAGTTTGACCGATCCTTTGGGGCGCATAGTTAAACTTAATGATATTAAACCGAGGTCGTAAACTTTATTTTGCGTATCTTTTATTTGTGCTTCAGTTGCCCACTTTGTTAGCTCAAAATGGCAACCGGGCTATTCCCAAAAGAGGGAATTACTTTGAAAAGAGATACGCATAGCGGCCTGATTAAAGGAGCATTCCGGTGAACGGACAGATCTCTTCACCAGCTAATGAGCCGCAGAACGTGCGGGTTATGGCATTGGCCAACCAAAAAGGCGGTGTTGGCAAAACAACCACAGCAATTAATTTAGGTACTGCGCTTGCCGCTGTGGGTGAGCGGGTTATCATTATTGATATTGACCCACAAGGAAATGCGAGTACGGGACTTGGGGTTGATGAAGATCAGCGCTCTGTTTCTGTTTGTGATGTGTTGCGCCGTGAGGCGTTACTAACTCAGGCTTGTGTGCAAACGCGGGTGCCTGGACTTTCTGTTGTTCCTTCCACACAAGATTTGGCTGGATTAGAAGCTGAATTGGCCGGTGTTCCTGACCGGGCGTTTCGTTTGCGCGAAGCGATTTCGCGGTTACAGATTGCAGAAGCTGCAAAGGTGAAAGAGGAGCGCATTAGCTATGTGCTCATTGATTGTCCACCTAGTTTGAACATATTGACCATTAACTCAATGGCAGCAGCGCAATCTATTTTGGTGCCGGTGCAATGTGAGTTTTTTGCGCTTGAGGGGATTGTTCAATTAGCTAATTCAATTGAAGAAGTGCGGGCGGCTGTGAACCCTGATCTTTATATTCAAGGTGTGGTTTTGACCATGCATGATGGGCGCACTAACCTTTCTAATGAAGTGGCGAGTGAGGTTCGAAACTTCTTTGGTGACAAGGTTTATAACTCAGTGATCCCTCGCAACATTCGTATTGCGGAAGCACCGAGTTTTGGTCAGCCGATTTTGCTTTACGATCACAAGTCATCGGGGGCGCATTCTTATATTAAGCTGGCGTCTGAAATTATTGAGCGTGAGAAAAAATATATGGCTGCTTAAGTCCTTAAAGGACATTAGTAATTTGTTTTAAGACTACGGGAAATTATGAGTTTATGTCACATAAGTGACTGATTTATAAGAATAAAAAGAAAGGCAGAGGCTTTTATGTCTGCAAATGCACAAAAGAATAGATTAGGTCGCGGGATTGCTTCTTTAATTGGGGATGTGGCCCCTTCTGAAGGAACGCCTTTACCAACTGAAGGTGAACACCGTGTTGTTCCGATTGAACAGGTTCGCCCGTCTCATTTAAACCCTCGTAAAGATTTTGTGGATGCTGATCTTGAAGATTTGGCGAATTCTATTCGTACTAAGGGACTTGTGCAGCCGCTTATTGTTCGTCCATCAAATGGTCTTGAAGGTGGGTTTGAAATTGTTGCTGGTGAGCGCCGGTGGCGTGCTTCGCAGATGGCAGAGTTGGCATCAGTTCCTGTTGTTGTTCGAGACTTAACAGATCGCCAATTGCTTGAGATTGCGATTATTGAGAATGTTCAGCGTGCTGACCTTAATGCTGTTGAGGAAGCTCTTGGCTATCAGGAACTTGTTGATCGGTTTAGTTATACGCAAGATGAACTTTCAAGTGTGATTGGTAAGTCTCGCTCTCATGTGGCGAACATGCTTCGTTTGTTGAAATTGCCTGAAAGCATTCAAGGCTTTGTCCGTTCGGGTGAAATTTCTGCAGGACATGCTCGGTGTTTGGTTGGTGTTGAAAATGCTGAAGACTATGTAAAAGAGATTATTTCTAAAGGCTTAAGCGTTCGTGATGCTGAGGCACTTGTGCAGACTGGATTAAAAGGTGCTCAAGGAAAATCTACTAAGGGCCGTGAAAAAGATGCGGATACAAAAGCATTTGAAAAAGAGCTTACTGATTCATTAGGTCTGAAGGTTCAGGTTAAATTAGGTTCTGGTGAGAATGGCGAGTTACGCATTCGCTATACGAATTTTGAGCAGCTTGATGAAATTCGTAATCGTTTGTTGAAGAAAACAGTAAGCTAAGACTTTCTACTGTTTTACGTTTTTGAAGTGGGCACTTTTAGAAGTTAAAGTGTCCACTTTTTTTATGGGCAGTTACTGATTAGATGTGAGGTTAGGTTGATGACAGAAAAAGAGATAAAAACAGATAAATACATCATCACTAAATCTGAAATTAATGAAATGGCGGGCTTGGAGAAGACGCATTTTCTAAATGACAACGCCAAGAGGGTTAATAAGTCCTTGGGGGATTTAACGTGTTTAAACGGATTTGGGTTTCATATTATTGAAGTACCGGTTGGTTGTGTTTCGACGGAACATCATAAGCATTATTATGAAGATGAATGTGTTTATATTTTAGAAGGGTCAGCTACGGCCCATATTGGTGAAGAAAAGTTCTCCGTTGGGTGTGGTGATTTTATTGGTTACCGGGCTGGTGGAGAGGCTCATCATTTGGTCAACGATGGAGATGAGACTTTAAAAGTGATTGTTGTTGGAGAGCGTTTAGCACATGATGTTGGTGACTATCCTTACTTAAAAAAACGAATATACAGGAATAAAGGTCAAGCTGCTGATTTGGTTGATCTAGATGATATTGATCATCCAGAGGTAGGTCAGAAAAAATAATCGTTTAGAATAGTTCTAAATTTAACAGTTGATTTGTTTGGTATTGATTTGTGGTAAAATCGGTTTGTGAGATCTTAAAAAAATGAGTTTTGATCTTATATATAAGTTATGAGGAGCGGTTCTCTTCATTTGAAAATTTTTGGATTTAACATGGTTTGAACTGTTCTCTTGAGGTTTGTTACTTAGGTCTTTTTTGGAGGTGGTTGTTATGTTTAGTTCACTCAATTTAACTGAATATCTTGCATTTATGTTTGGACTTTATCTTTTGGCAGCCGGGATAGGTTTGCTTCTGGATGGAGATGAATATCAGTCAATGCTTGATGAGTTTTATGAAAACCCAGCTCTTGGATATATTGGAGCTATTTTGGTTTTTGCATTAGGTGTCGTTGTTGTCAGACTTCATAATGATTGGTCTGGGTTTACTGAAGGTTTTGTTTCTTTAATGGGCTGGGCTATGCTTATTGAAGGTGTATTATTACTGGCGGTTCGACGTCAATTTCTTGGATTTTTTGCCAAGCTAAACTTATCGGAAAAAGTTTATCGTTTCTTTGGATTGTTTGCTGCCATTGCGGGAGCGAGTTTAATCGGGTCTCTTTATTTGTAGGATTGTTTTGTTTAATTTTTCGAATAAAAAAAGAAATAAAAAGAGCAAAAAACATCACGCTTAAATATGTGATAGATTTTTTGCTCTTTACATATCTTGCAATTTGGATTGTAGGTCGGCCAATTGTTTTTTCATAGCTTCAATATCTTGATCTTTTTCGGTAGAAGCTTTTTTCGTTGCTTTTGTTTTTGGCGCTTTATCTGAACTGTTTTCTTGTTCGTCTTCTACTTCACTCTCTGATTTCTCAGCGCTTCTATTATTGCCCATAGATGTACCCATACTTGTTGCGATGGGGCCCATCATTTGATTTAGGAAATTTGCCTGCATTTTTTGCCATTGATCAAGGCCTTCCATTTTAGGAAGATTGTTCAATGGATTGAGACTATCTGGAATATTTTGAGAGAAGTTGGATAGGACTTCTTGTTGCTGTTGTTTCAGCATCTCATAAGATTTTGAGAGAAAGTCTGGAATGAAATTTTGAGCTTGATCATTATAGGAACGGACAATGTCTGTTAGTACATTTATTGGCAGAACATTCTCACCACGGCTTTCATAATCTGTGATGATCTGCATCAGATATTGTCTGGTTAGATCGTCTCCAGATTTCCGATCTACAATTTTTACGTCTTTGCCATCCCTTATATATTGAGCGATTTCATCAAGCGTTACGTAATCACTGATCATCGTATTATAAAGGCGGCGACTTGCATAACGTTTGATTAGGATGGTTTCGTTTTCAGTTGTCATGCCTGGCTCCGGTCGTAGTCGTTTACTCAAGTAATTATTTTACCACAAATCTTGTTGCGGTGCAGCATTCTGCGATAACTCTGTCAGACCTTGAGCTTTGGTGCAACAAAGAAAAAAGTGGACACACCATTTAAGGTGCATCCACTTGAAGTGATCCCTGGGAAGGAAAAACCTTAGAAAAAGACTTAAGAAGCTTTTCTTGTTGTCTTTTTCGTAGCTGTTGTTGCTTTAGTTTGAGCTTCTTGGCCAGCTGAAAGAAGAACTTCCATTGTGTCCATTTGAGCTTGTTTAGCAACTTCAGCAAATGCTGTGATGTGCTCTGGAGTAGCTTTAGCTTGAGCTGTTGTGAATTCTGAAATCACTTGAGCGTATTCTTTAGGATCTGTTGTAGGTTTTGCTACAGTTTCTAGTTTGCTTAGAGTTTCTTTTGTCCAAGCTTGGCTAAGCTCTGCATTTTTTTCAGCTGCTTTAATAGCGATGTCGCTAATTTTGCTGTTGAATTCAGCTGCGTTTTTGAAAACGTCGTTAAAAGCTGATGTGTCTGTTGAAGCGAAAAGGTTTTCGAAAGCTTTTGCGAAATCTGGTGTTTGTAATTTAGTCATTTTGATCATCTCCGAATGTGGGTGTCTGTCCCATTTATGCTGCGTCTGCATTGTATATATACGCTGCATCGCAGCAATGCAAGTAAAAAATGCTGCAATGCCGCATTTTTTTTTGATTTTTATTTTTTGAGGATTAAAAAAGGATTGCTTTGGTCCATTTGTCACATTGTTTATGAGGGGAAATTTTGGAACTTTTATAGAGTGATGAATGTTTCGTTGATAGTGGATCTCTTTATATAAAAGGGATCTAATATTGCGGTTAAATACAGAGTGTTTAATTAATCTATGAGTTATTATTCCATCCCCATGGATAACTTTCCTGGTCATTCATCAGCAAAAAAACGCACCTCTCATACGTTTTTTTAAAATGCCACGATATTAATCGTGGCATTTTTTTTAAGTCTTGTGGCTCTTTGCTTTTCATGTTGGAAAGTAACTGAATACCGACTTATCAGTTAAATTTAAAATAGATGCTTAATTGCATCAGAAAAACTTTTATACTTTAGTTGAACTATATGACGCATTGTTTTTTCTTGCGTCCCTATGAAAGCTGAACGGTGTTAGGACAAGCTTTTTAGGTTTTATTTTTGATCTCAGTATTCAGATTTTCTGCATATGAATAATCAGAGTTGATATTTATCAATGATATTCAGTGGTGAATATGAAAACCATCTTGAAGCTTGATCTTATTTTTAAGCTCTTTTCAAGAGGGGACGTATTATGAAGAGAAATAGTTTTATAGCCTATGCTGTTGCTTTATTAATTGGCATGGGTGTTTTTGGTGTTGATGGATCTAAGTCATCAGTTAGTGCCAGTGAAATGACACCAGTTGAAGAGAATTATGCCAAATGGCTCATTCGTGTGCGGGCTTTAGGGATTTTACCTGATACGGACACTGATGTAAGTATTAACGGTGCAGCTGCGCCAACTGCTGGTCTTGATATTGATGACCGATATGTACCAGAACTGGATATTACATATTTTTTGACCAAAAATATTGCTTTGGAACTTGTTTTAGCGATTTCAAAACATGATGTTGAAGGTTCAGGAAGTCTTACTGGTGTAGATGTTGGTGATTTCTATATCATTCCACCGCACTTGATGTTGCAGTACCATTTTGATATTGGAAATGGAATTAAACCTTATATTGGTGCTGGTGTTAATTATAGTTTGATCTTTAGTGAAGGTAATGCAGCTGGTTTTAACGGTTTGAAAATTGACAATGGTTTTGGGTTTTCATTACAAGCTGGTGTTGATATTCAGGTTAGAGACAATTGGTATCTTAATGTTGATGTTAAAAAGACATGGCTGAATGTTGATGCTAAGACAAATTTAGGCGCGGTGCCAGTTCGCGCAGATATTGATGTTGATCCATGGATCGTTGGTGTTGGTTTGGGATATCGCTTTTAAGCCCACTCAAACATAAGTTTTTGGAAAAGAATACTGGAATTAGAAAAAGTTTGATTGCAGTCTTCTTTTTCTAATGATTGGAACTGCGGGGCTTTTGGCTCCGCAGTTTTTTTTGCACTTTAAGATTTTGGAAATTAAATCTCTTCCTTTAAAGGGCGAGATAATAGGTTAGTGATGGCGTCATTGACGGATTGTTTGTTTGTGACGATGGCTTCCACAGCTTCTGAAATGGGCATTTCAAAATTTCGCTGACGGCTTATATCAACAACGGCTGCAGCGGTATAAACACCTTCACTGACAGAATTTCGGCTCGCTAAGATTTCATCCAGGGTTTTTCCATTACCGAGTTCAATTCCTAGAGACATGTTTCTTGATTGTGGACTTGAACAGGTGAGCACTAAATCCCCTAGGCCTGACAGACCCATCATTGTTTCTCTCTTAGCCCCATAGCTTTCACCAAAACGACTTAGTTCAGCAAATCCTCTTGAGATTAAACTTGCATGGGCACTGGCTCCTAAATTTTGTCCCATCACTATGCCTGCTGCTATGGCGAGGACATTTTTAATAGCACCGCCAATTTGAACACCAATGAGGTCATCGGTCCAATAGGGACGGAGCGCTTTGTGACTAAGGGCATTGGCCAGTTCTTTACCTAGGGCTTTATTTTTGGCAGCGAGGGTGACAGCTGTTGGCAAGCCTTTGGCGACATCGCTTGCAAAGCTTGGGCCTGACAGTATGGCTGGTGTTGCATTTGGTATTGTCTCGGCAATGACATCTGTCATTAATTTGGATGAGGTTTGCTCGATGCCTTTGGCACATATGATAAGTGGTGTGCTAGTGGATTTTAAAAAAGGAGCTAAATCGATTAAAACAGTTCTTACAAATTGAGCCGGCGTGACAATCAGAATGGCGTCTTGTTTTGCTATTTCTGCTAAACTCGTTGTTGCGGTAAGTTTCTGATCTAGCGGGACGTCTTTTAGAAACGCAGTATTTACATGGTTTTGATTGATGTTGTTTACTGTATCTTCTTCGCGAGCCCATAGTGTGACGTTGCATCCAGCTAAACAAGCTGATTGCGCTAGAGCCGTTCCCCAGGCGCCGCCGCCAATAACACCAATATTTTTAAAATTGCTCATTTCGAAGTCCTTTATTTCGTTTGATGATATTTCTTCATATACCTTCAAGCCTTGGTGCCAGCTTTTCCTGATCCTAAAATTGGTTTTGCACTTTCATCCAAGGGCCACCTGGATCGGACAGGAGTAGACAGAGGGTCACTTTGACCGTTTGCAAATTGTTCGGCTGCTGCCCAGGCAATCATAGCAGCGTTATCTGTACATAATGCTGGCGGTGGGACTATTAAAGTTAGATTATGTGTTTCGCTAAATTTTTCCAGCTCAGATTTTAGTTTTTGATTGGCCGCAACGCCGCCGGCGACAACAAAATTCTTTTCTCCATTTATTGGAAATTGTTTATCCAACTGTAGAAGGGCCATTTTCACTCTATCCATCACACTTGAAATCAGTGCTTTTTGAAAGGATGCACAAAGGTCGTGAATGTCTTTATCTGACAAAGGCTGCAGTTTTTCAGCTTGTTGTCTCAATGCGGTTTTCAGACCGGAGAAAGAAAAATTTGGTTCTTTACGCCCCTTTAATGGTGAGGGTAGTTTGAAGCGGGTTTCATCACCACCTTTGGCCCACTTTTCAACTTCTGGGCCGCCTGGATAGCCAAGCCCTAATAATTTTGCGGTTTTATCAAAGGCTTCACCGAGGGCATCATCAATGGTACTGCCAATACGGGTGTATTTACCAACAGCTTCAATCCAGAGTAGTTGAGTATGGCCACCAGAGACCAAAAGCAAAAGGTAGGGTGGTTTTGTTTGATTGGTTAAGCCGGCTGTAAGCGCGTGCCCAGCCAAATGATTAACCCCTATGTAAGGTAGTTTGTGAACTGAGGCGATTGCTTTTGCTGTCATTGTACCAACCAGCAATCCGCCAATAAGGCCAGGGCCACTTGACGCACCGATTGCGTCGAGGTCCTTGAATTTGCAATCTGCTTCAAGTATCGCGGCTTTGATGATTTTGTCCAATGCTTCGCAGTGTGCACGTGCGGCTATTTCAGGTACGACCCCACCAAAAGCGGCATGTTCTTCCAATTGAGTTCGGACTATGTTGGAAAGAATTTTACCAGATCCATCAGGATGGCGCTCTATCACACTTGCAGCTGTTTCATCGCAGCTGGTTTCAATACCTAAAACTTTTATTGGGCCTAAATCTTTTAAAGGTTTGTTATTCATGGTCTTGAAATATCATTCAGAGAGGTAAGGGCAAGGTTTTTTTTACCTTTCCTTTGAAACACAGGATAAAAACAGGACAAAACAAGCTCGGCTTGTTCGTTATTTATGGCAGATTACAGAAAATTATATGTTTTGGGAGTTCTATTTTTATATTGTGATGTGCTAGAAGGAAGTTTTAGGGGGTAAGACTTATTAGCGGCTCCCACATCTATTGCTTTAAGGAGTAATTTTAATCTCATGACGACACTTAAGATCGGCACGCGTGGTAGTCCGCTTGCTTTGGCACAGGCTTATGAAACTCGCAAGCGTCTGATGAAGGCCCATGACATAGCTGAAGATAAGATTGAGATTAAAGTGATTTCCACTGAAGGAGATCGCATTCAAGATAAGGCTTTGAGAGATTTTGGTGGCAAGGGACTTTTTACCAAAGAGATTGAACAAGCTTTATTAGATGGCTCGATTGACCTGGCTGTTCATTCTATGAAGGATGTCCAAACTCAGTTGATTGATGAACTCCGTATAACGGCTCATTTACCGCGCGAAGATGTACGTGATGGGTTTATTAGTCGTTCTGTTTCAAATATTGATGCTTTGCCGCAAGGGGCTGTTGTTGGTACGTCGAGTTTGCGGCGACAAGCGCAGGTTAAGAAGAGACGCCCTGATTTGGATGTGGTGACGTTTAGAGGGTCTGTTCAAACTCGTTTAGAGAAGCTGGAACGCGGTGAAGTGGCTGCTACATTTTTGGCTGTGGCCGGGTTGAGACGTTTGGGATTGTTGGGCGAGCTTACTGCCTCTATTGAGACAGATGTGATGTTGCCTGCTGTTGCTCAAGGGGCGATAGGCATTGAATGTCGCACCGGTGATGAGCGTGTTGAACCGCTTGTTGCTGTTTTGAACGATAAAGAGACGGAAATTTGTGTCACTGCTGAGCGTGCTTTCTTAAGGAAACTTGATGGCTCTTGCCGCACACCTATTGCAGCCCTGGCTGAAATTGAAGGTGATCAACTAAGATTTCGTGGTGAAATTTTAGCTCATAATGGAGAACGTTCCTTTTTTGATGACCGTAAAGGTTCGATTGATGCCGCGACTGAGATCGGGATAGAGAGTGCACAAAGCTTGATTGAAAAAGCTGGTCCAGAATTTTTAGCGTCTCTTGTTGAGTAGGGAGGCTAGACCCCTTAATATAATAAAGGACATTATTTGTGGTCGACTATTCTATTAGGCCTTGAGCTGAGTACCATTTGTGGAGGTCTTTTAAATTTGAGTAAGATATGGATTACAAGGCCTTTAGAGGATGCTCTAAGATTCTGTAAAGAGCTGGAGCATGCTGAACTGCCTGTTCCTCTTACTCCAACTCTTTATTCTTTGCTTGATGTTGAATTTTTAGATCTTGATCCTCAGTTGTTTTTGAACTCTCCTCCTCTTGGTGCTTTGGTGGCGACGAGCCGTAATGGGGTCCGTGCTTTTTCTCACATGAAAGATTTTGAAAAATATACTCACCTGCCTTTTTTCACTGTTGGAAAGGCGACTGGAGAGTTGGTACGTTCATTAGGTTTTAAGGATGTGCATGTTGGATCAGGGAGGGCTGAGGGTTTACTACCGCTTATTCGTGAATATGACCAAGCCTGTGGTGATGAAGTCTACGGAGATGAAGTCAGTGATGATGGTTCTTTAAAACGCATTGTTAATTTGCGTGGGGATGAGCAGGCTTTTGCGTTAAAAGCGGCTCTTGAAACTCATAATCTTCCACTTAACGGTTTGTTTGAAGATGTTTTATGTTATCGAATGAAGGAAGCTGATGAGTTATCTTTAGACGTGCTCAATGAGTTCAAAAGCAATGAAATTAAGGCTGTTGTTCTTATGTCGCCCCGAACTGCGCGGGTTTATTGTTCATTGATGAAGTTTTATGATCTTCAACAGCAGGTCGCAAAAATTCAGCATTTTTGTCTTTCAGATGCAGTGGCTGATGTTTTAAAACGTGAGCTGATTGATCTTAAGTCTGGGTTTGAGCTTCCATTTATTCGAATCTCTTCATTTCCATCTCAATCACATATGATTGATTGTATCAAAGAAACATTTGGGGAATAGAGTACCCCTTCTTATCTATTTTGCCTCATATAAAGGCAAACTTCTTTAATTTGAGCGTTAAAATATTGAAATAAAATGAGATTTGGTGACGAATATTTTATATTTGGGCCTTATTTTCTCGTTAGGGTTCGTTGTTCACTCTTAAAATTTTCATATGTCCTGATTTTTCTTTTTTGTTTCTCTATTCGGGAAGCAATTTTTTTCTGAATTGCCATTTTCAGATCAGGTGCAAGTGATTATATTAAGAGTATAATCATTGGGTTCTTTTTGTTTGTTAATTTTGTTTGGAGTTAAATATGGTCAGGCGTGATCAAAACCGGGGTAGAAACCGAACTAAGAAACCGGCTGCTACTTTGGATTTAAAAGCTGAAAAAGTCAGTTCTGAAGCTATTGAAGATAGCTCAACAGAAGAAGAAGCTAAAATGGATACTGAGGCCGTGAATAAAGAGACCTCTAAAAAAGATTCTTCTAAAGCTGAGAAAGCGAAAAATGCTAAGGAGACCATTTCTAACTCAGATGGTAATAAAGCTGAGGATGGGCCTGAAAATAGTGGACCTGAACTTACAGCTGAGCAAATCACTGAACTTGTTCTTTCCCAACAAAAGAAATCTTCTGGCTCATTTTTTAAAACATTTTCTGCTGCGATCATTGGTGCGGTGTTGGCATTGGTAGGTCAGCAATATATGCCGCAATTGGTAACATCAGGTGAAATTCAAAATAGCTCCACACTCGCAAACCGTCTTGATGGCTTCGAGAAACAATTACAAAACTTTTCTGAAAACAATCAAGCTGAAGGTCTAAAGCAGCAGATCTCAAGTCTCTCATCTAAGGTGGAGGCTGTTTCTAGTGATGAGGCATTATCTGGACGGGTACAGCAGCTTGAAAAGACTTTGGCTGATTTATCAGTTCTTGGAAATTCTGAAAATGGTCAAAAGAACCAATTAGCACAGGTTACGGCTATAGCAACTAAACTTAATAAAATCGAAGAACGAGTTAATGCAGACCTAAAAAGCATTAAAACGGAATTTAAGCAAAGCTTGCGTAGAGAAGTTGAGCAAGTGTCTAAAGCGATTGCCGAACAAGAGACGCTTAGCCAACTTGAAGGTGTGAAATTAAAAACTGATACACTTGGAAAGAAGGTTGCTACTTTAGATGCTCAATCATCAAAGCTTGTTACCGACCTTGATCAACTTAAAAGCACTTTGACGAGCGTTGAGGGTGCGTCTATTTCATCTACAAAATTGGGTACTGAACTTGCGCCTTTACGTTCTGCTCTTACTGAGATTGATGAGAAGATTGCTCTGTTTTCTAAACGAGAAGCTGAAGCACTAGCAAGTGCTCGCCGGAGCGCGCTGGCTATTGCGTTTGCAAATCTAAAACGCGGAATGGATCGCGGTGAAGGTTTTTCTGCAGAGTTGCAAACTGTAAAACAATTGGCTGGTGCTGATGTTAACCTTTCTTCATTTGAAGGATTGAGTGAAACTGGTGTGCCTAATGAACAGGCTTTGCTTGATACATTTCCAGAACTAGCAATTAAGGCTTTGGCCAAGAGCGATGAGAAAAAAGGTGATGGACTTAGCTGGGATCAATTGGTGAATAAAGCACGCACAGCCTTTAAATATCGCCGAACGGGTGATGTTAAAGGGGAAACTGCAGAAGCTGTTCTTGCTCGTGTTGAGCATAAGTTTAAAGACGGTCATGTGGAAGATGCTTTGAAAGAAGCTCAAGCGCTTGACGGGCAGGCTAAACAAGTAATGTCCCCATGGTTGAAACAAGTTGAGGCGCGTTTATTTGTTGAGGCTGAAATGCGAAAGCTTGAAGATCAGTTATTAAATTCTTTGAGCCCGAAATCTTGATAGGTTTGCTTAGAATTTTGTTTGAAGAGTAATTTTGTTCAAGATGGATTTATCTCTTAACTTGAACGTTTGACGGTTTTAAAAAGGTGAGCGAAAGATGTTTCGTATATTCTTTTACATTTTGGTTGTTGCAGGCATTTCCTATAGTCTTTCACTCATAGAGGGTGATCTAACTATTCAATGGGCGGGTGGTCAAATTGAGCCCTCTCTCAGATCTGTCATATTGGCCTTGTTTGCAGCGTTTCTTTTGTTAATGGTGATTTGGTCTGTATTTCGGATGATTATGAGTTCTCCGGAAGCTTTCTCTCGTTACCTTTCGGTAAAAAAGAAGAAAAAAGGCATTGATGCTTTAAGCAGTGGTTTAATCGCGCTTGGCTCTGGTGATGATATCATGGCGCAGCGATATGCCATGCAAGCCAAGAAAACATTACCGAATGATCCGATGACTTTGATGCTGCGTGCGCAAGCAGCTGAATTAAAGGGCGATATCCAACAAGCAACAAAACTTTACGAAAGCATGCTGGCTGCTTCCGATACTGAAATTTTTGGTTTGCGCGGGCTCTATATGCTTGCTTTGCAGCAAAATGAGATTGAAGCGGCGGCTCAATATGCAGCTCGTGCTGTTCAAAGGCGGCCAGATTTATCATGGGCAGTTCTTGGCTTGTTTGATTTGCAATGTAAGAAACAGGCATGGCGGGCAGCTTTAGATACCTTAAAAATTGCAACCAGTAACGGCCATGTTCAAGCAAAGAAAGCTAAACGCCAACGTGCTGTGTTATTAACTGCTTTGGCTATTGATCTTGAAGATAGTGACATGGATGAAGCCTTGAAGCTTGCTACAGAGGCAAGTCGTTTGGCTCCGGCCCTTATTCCTGCAAGTGTTGTTGCCGGGCGGGTTTATGCTTCTAAAGGTCAAATGTCGCCTGCACTTAAGGTGCTTCGCAAATGTTGGAAATTGGCGCCTCACCCTGATTTAGCGGTTGTGAGTGCATTTGCTCGGCCTGGTGATAGTGTGAGAGATCGGCTTGATCGGATAAAATCCTTAGCGCGATTAACACCTGGTCATAAAGAAGCAGCTCTTGCAGTTGGTACAGCTGCAATTGAAGCTCAAGATTGGGCATCTGCGCGTGAAGCGCTTGGCCCTCTCACAAGAGGCCGACCGACGCAAAGGGTTTGTACCTTGATGGCTCGGATTGAAGCGGCTGATGGCGGTGACATTGGTTTAGTTCAAGAATGGTTAGCTAGAGGTATTCATGCCATGCCAGATCCGCAATGGATTGCGGATGGTGTGGTGGCAGACGAGTGGTCTGCTCTTTCTCCTATTAGTCACAAGCTTGATGGTTTTGAATGGAAGGTACCGCCTGAGGATGACATCATCAGTGAAGAAACCCATACACTTAAAAAATTATTGGCTGACTTGGTGACGGCTGAAGGATTGACAGCTCAAAAAGCATTAGAGGCAACTGCTGATGTGACTGAAGCTGAGAGTTCATCTGCTAATATGGTTTTGGTGCCTGTAGTTAAAGAAACTGAAACGGATACTTCTTCAACGTCGGAGTTTGTAGAAAAAAAAGATAAAAAAAACTCTGATGAAGCTTTAGGCGTCGTTCCCATAGATAGTGATGACAAAGAAGATGATCATGTTGTGGCCTCTGCTGAGATGCAACAAGGTGAGCTGAATGCTGAGGCTGAATATGTTGATATTGAAGAAGACATTGAGCCTTTAGAGCAGGGGCAAAAGTCTGAAAGTAAGATAGAAACAGACAATGAAATTGATGCAGATGTAAGTGTGAATGATGCTTCAGATGATAAAGAGACTGATAGCTCAAATTTGGTGGCTGCGAAACGTCCTGCTGAAAAAGTAGAAACTGAAGAGAAAAATAAACCAAAATCAAAACGTAAACGCCGCAAGAGAACGAAAATTTTCGTAGCTCCTCCTGCGCCTGACGATCCTGGCACAGAAGATCATGATGATCTTGAATTGGTTGACCGTGTTCGCCCTGTTCGCTTTTAGTGTTTTTTGTTTCTCTCACGGCTATTCCAAGCGCTTAAAGCGCTTGGGCCTCCGAGGAGCGGCGCAACGCGCCGGGCAGCTCTGCTGCCATGTCCCTCAGCCCGAAATGGGCTGAGCTCCTTTTTCGTAATGTCAGTTTTCTATGTTTAACAGTTTTTCATTTTTGTTGTACTTTAGCACTTTTCTTAAAGACCCACTGGGTGATGGACATTTGGGGACGCATGCCATGGAAGTGGCCAACGGGGTCAGCATTTGACATTGCAATTTGGCTTAAAGCTCCCCCGTGTGATTTGTAGTTTTGGATTAGTTTGGCAGCGCCTTCAATCGTCACGGTGTTCGCAACCATGCGGCCACCTGGCTTTAAAGCGTTTAAGGCGTTATCTAATAACTCCGGTGTTGTGATGCCGCCGCCGATGAAGATGGCATCAGGAGCTTCAGCCTTTAAAATGTTCTCTTCTGCATTCCCTAAAATAAGTTCCAGGTGAGGTACGCCTAAATTGTTTGCATTCTTTTGTGCTCTTTCTAACCGCGTTTGGTTTTTCTCAAATCCGATTGCTTTGCACGGGGTGCCCAAAAACAATGTACCTGCTCTCAGCCATTCAATTGCAATGGAGCCAGAGCCAGAGCCGATGTCCCATAGTAATTCACCTGGGTTTGGACGTAAGTGGGCAAGTGTAATAGCGCGCATATTTTGTTTTGTCATTTGCCCATCATGCTCGAAGCTGTTGTCTGGTAGACCTGGATGGCATGATAATGATGTTGTTTGATCATTTGTTTTTAAATGGATCGCAAGCGAATTAAGGGTGCTGAAGGGGGCGATTGCAGAGATGTTATCTGCGTTAGCCGATTTTATACTTTCTGTTTCATTTCCAAGATTTTCAAGAACAGTTATCTTGGAGTGGCCGAACCCTTTTTCGGTTAGAAACTGGCCAACTTCTTCAGGTGTGTCTTTGCCAGCAGAAAGCAGTATCACTTTTTGGTTTTGTTGAAAATAGAGAGAGAGAGTTTCTAACGGTTGACTGCACAATGAAATGCTTGGTGTTGTTGCTGTTGGCCAATGCATGATATTTGCAGTTCGTGTGAGGATTGAGACAGAGGGTACACACTCAAATTCTTCTTTGTTTAAGTGTGCACTAAAATGCTGTCCAATGCCCCAACATTGAGGGTCACCGCTTGCGATGATGACTGTGTTATTTGGTTTTTGTTCAGCGAGTGCCTCTATTCTTGGCATCATAGGGCTTGGCCAAATTTCTCTTATTGCATTTGGTGACTTATCTTCTTCTATGAGAGAAAGTTGTCTTGTGCTGCCGAAAAGGTAACTGGCGGTTTCAATTGTTTCTTTCGCTTTTTGAGAGAGGCCATTGTAACCTTCTGTGCCGCACCCGATAATGGTTAGCCATTTAGTCTTTTGAATTTGATTGGTCATTATCATTTCTGTCTTTATTCGTTTTAAATAGTTTCTAACCAGGTCAGAGCTTCGTTTGTTGTTTCAACCGTAATGCCTTTCGGAGGGCAAGGACGTTTGATCATAATAACTGGGATGTCTAGGTTTCTTGCGACATCGAGTTTGGCCTTGGCTTTATCTCCGCCGCTGTTTTTGGTGACGATCGATTTTATGCTGTGTTGTTTTATAAGGCTTAGCTCATTTTCATAATTATATGGCCCTTTGGCATATATAAACCGAAAATTTTCTGGCCATTGATCTTCGTTTTTTGGGATCCTAATATTTTGCTTGATTGGGTCTGTGCTTTTTGGTGGCTCTATAGCGCGGCATAGGAACTCAATATCTGTTCTGTTAAGAAATGCACTTAACTCTAAACGGCCTATGGTTAAAAAGCATGGACTATGTGTGGGGGCTATTTTCTTAGCAACCTCCTGCATTGAAGCCCCTTCGATCCAATTATCACCTTTTTCCTTTTGCCAGGGCGGACGCGAGATATGGATGATCGGGCAGTTTGTTTTATTTGCAGCAAGGCTTGCGTTGGTTGTTATTTTTTGCGCAAACGGGTGTGTTGCATCAATGATAGCTGAGATGGTCTCTTGTTTAATATAGTGAGCTAATCCATCAACGCCACCAAAACCGCCGGTTCTATAAGTGCCAGCAGGTTTTCTTGGCACAGAGGTTCGACCAGCTAAGGAGCTGATGGGATGAAAACTTCCGTGATTTTCAAGTTTTTCAGCTAAATTGAAGGCTTCTGAGGACCCACCAAGAATGAGAATATTTTTTTTCATAGATGCATTCATAATTCATTTCGGACTGTTTACAATGATGAGTGAGGCCGCTTTGGCTTGTTTTTTAGAAAATGACAGATATTTAGGGGTTTTTCTATTGTTTTTCATAGCTGGGGCTGTAGTTTGATGACTAATCCACCTGACTGATATTATGGCTTTAAAGCTTATGTACAGTGCGCGTGTTTATCATTTTGGACTTTTGTTTTATTTTATTTGAGATTTTTATGACGCTTTCAATACCCCCTTCACATTCCCCATGCTCTCCTTCACTTGCGAAGGGGTTTGTTTTAGCAGCACCCCATAGTGGGTCTGGTAAGACAACACTTTCGATCGGTTTGATGCGGGCATTGAAACGGCGTGGATTTGATATTTCGCCCGCAAAAGTTGGACCGGATTATATCGATCCGCAATTCCACGAGGTAGCAAGTGGTACCCCTTCTTTTAATCTGGACGGTTGGGCTATGGGGGCTGAGACTTTGAATTCTCTTGGCAGTGCAATGAGCAGAGATAATTCTCTTTGTGTGGTTGAAGGGGTTATGGGCTTATTTGATGGTGCGGTGAAACCTGGTGTTTTGGGGCATGGTGCAACTTGTGAGATTGCTAAGTTTTTCAAACTGCCAGTTATCTTGGTAGTTGATTGTGCGGGTATGGGGCAATCAGTTGCGGCGCTTGTTAAAGGATTTGCTGAGTTTGATAAAGATGTTCATATTGCTGGCGTTATTTTGAACAAACTTGGCTCTTTGCGCCATGTGACGATGATGGAACAGGCGCTTGATCAAATTGGAATGCCGGTTGTAGGCGCTATCCCCCGGTTTGATGAAATGGTCTTGCCTTCACGGCATTTGGGTTTGGTTCAAGCAACAGAGAGTTCAGAGACGGATGCTCAGATAGACCGGATTGCTGATCATGTCGAGGCTCATATTTCTGTTGATCGGATTGCCGGGATAGCGAGCTCTTTTACCTTAGATGATTTTTGTCCTAGTGAGGGTATCCCACCACTTGGACAACATATTGCTGTGGCGGAGGATGATGCGTTTCGATTTTTCTATCCTCATTTAAAACGGGGATGGTCAGAAGCTCAAGCTAACCTTTCTTTTTTCTCTCCATTGAATGATGAAGCCCCGGATGAAAGTGCTGATGCGATTTACCTACCTGGTGGGTATCCTGAACTGCATGCTGGCCGATTGGCTGCTTCAGATAATTTTATGAAGGGGCTACGGACAGCCGCTTGCGAAGGAAAAGTGATTTATGGTGAGTGCGGTGGCTATATGACTCTTGGGTCAGGGCTGGTTGATAAAGATGGTGTGCGGCATCAAATGGCTGACCTTTTGCCGCTTGAGACATCTTTTGCTAAGAGGAAATTGCATCTTGGCTATCGTCATGTGAAACGTGCTGACGGTAAGGTTTTTCGCGGGCATGAGTTTCACTATGCGTCAATTGCCAGAGAAGAGGGAGAAGCTCTATATGAAGATGTTGACGGTTCTTCCCGTTATGGTCTGCAAAAAAATACCGTCTCTGGATCTTTCGTTCATTTGATTGATGCTGCTTAGAATTGTCAGTTTTTATACTAATAAACTTTAATCTAATTCAGTGATTCTTTGGTGGCTGGCTCCGAAAGAGGGGGTGCGGGCAACGACGCCTTTTTGGAATGAGACGGGACGGTCTTTCCAGGCTGGGATACCATCTTCAGAACTTGCATAAAGTTTTGCAAATGTGATGATGTCTTGCGTAGCTGTTTTTGGATCAAGGTCACCAACAGTAAATGTGAATTTACCTGGTGCGACGAGAGATACTGTTGCTGGCCGAGAACAAACACTCATGCACTGCATTATTTTAACGTGGAACCGTTCGTTCAGATGCTC
This sequence comes from Methyloligella sp., assembly GCA_021604645.1. GTDB lineage: Bacteria > Pseudomonadota > Alphaproteobacteria > Rhizobiales > HXMU1428-3 > HXMU1428-3. The sequence continues at coordinate 92,447 of BQJJ01000011.1, read as the reverse complement.
TGTGTTTATGGCCTCTTGCAACTGTTCAGCTAAATCTTTACCAGGGCGTTCCGGGTTATCTGGATTTGCATTTTTAGGGCGGCAAGCGCCGCAAATATAGATTTCCAGCTCAGGTGTGATATTGGATTGTGCAATGGTCATGTTTTATTCATCATCTTAATAAATGTCACTTTGAAGCTCGGCACAGTGTATTGAAAATGGTGTGGCGTCAAGTTTATAAGTTGATTGCAGAAAAACCTGCCTTGGGGCATAGTTAGGGGGCTAGAGCGCGTTGCTTTTGTTAGGATTGACGAAACACTTTTTTGTCTCACGGGCTATTTTTCGCTAAAACAGCGAAAAGCCCTCCGATGGGCGGCGCTTGCGCCGGACGCCTTAAGGCGTCATGTCCGTGCCTCTGAAAGGGCACTCCCTTCTTCGTAATGAGAGCGAAAATATTGTATTTTGTGAATTCTAATAAAGCAATTGTTGATCATTTTGTATGGAGTTTTAGATCATGTTACATGGTGGAGAGCTGTTAAAAGCTGCTAAGGACTATGGAATCGAGCCTTTTAAGTGGTTAGACTTATCTACAGGCATTAATCCGAATGGGTATTTTATTAAAGATTTACCTCAATCCTGTTTTCACCGCCTTCCTGATCCATCTGATTTAAATGCGCTTGAAGCTGTTGCTCGTGAGACTTATTCAGTGCCGCAAGGGGTTGGGCTCATTGCAGCGGCTGGGTCTGAAGCTCTTATTCAAACTTTACCGCAAATTTTTCCGACGATGAAAGTTGCTATTGTCAGTCCGACTTTTTCATCTCATGAGGCTTCCTGGCGACGCTATGGTCATGATGTTCATTTGATTGATAGCTTGGATGATGTAGGGGATGCGACAATTGTTGTACTTGTAAACCCTAACAACCCTGACGGTTCGGTAATCAGTCCTAAAAAATTTCGTAAAATAGCAGAGGCTTTAAAAGCTAAGGGCGGTGCATTGATACTTGATGAAGCTTTTGCTGATTGTCATCCTGAAATAAGTTATGTGCCTCTTCATGATAATGGTTCTGTTATTGTTTTGCGCTCTATTGGGAAATTTTATGGTCTTGCGGGGCTTCGGTTAGGATTTGCTGTTGGGCCTGAGCGATTTTTGGACCGTTTGAGAGATTTAATGGGTGACTGGGCTGTCTCTGGACCAGCGATTGAACTAGGCCGTAAAGCTTTACAGGATAAAGAGTGGGCGGAAAAAAGCTTACAATTGCTTGAATTGCAATCAAAAATGCATAGAGCAGTGTTTGAACGGCTTTCTATTCAAGTTGTTGGGGGTACTTTATTGTTTAACTTGATTGAAGTACCTGATGCCCGCACATTACATCATGAATTAGCTAAGCGTGCGATTTGGACAAGACGGTTTGATTATAATCAAAATTGGTTACGGATTGGCCTTTGTAAAAGTCAGAGTGATTTGAAGCAATTTGAAGAACTATTTCAAGATGCATTGGACAGTCAGGTCGTGCCAGCTTAATTGATTAGCTCTGCTTTTATTTTGCAGATCCTTTGTGTAATTTCTGTTCTGATTTTGGTGATTAGAGATTTTATTTATGCCTGATTTGGATTTGAGGGCACTCCTCCTCATTTTAGCGATACTACTTGATTGGTTAATTAGTGACCCTAAACGACTTTATAGTCATATTGCGCATCCCGTTCAATTTATGGGAGATGTGCTTAGCCTGATTGAGGCTCGTTTTAATAAACAAACCGTTTCTTTTAACATGCAGAAATTTCGTGGTGTCTTTGGCCTGTTTTTGTATCTATCTATTTGGTTGGTGGTTGGCATTGCGATTTCATTGATCTGTAATGTTATTGGGTTTTGGGGTATGGCTCTGGAAGTTTTGTTAGCTGCGATTTTACTTTCTGGTCGCTCGCTTTATGAGCATGTTCGGGATGTTAACGAAGCTCTTAAATTTAAAACCATTGAAGAAGCACGACTTTCTGTTGGGCAAATTGTTGGGCGTGATGTAACTGCGCTTGATGAGCGAGGCGTTGCGCGCGCAGCGATTGAATCTGGAGCTGAAAATTTATCGGATGGGTTTATTGCGCCTGTTTTGTTTTATTTTATCGGTGGTTTGCCTGGGCTGATTTTTTATAAAGCCGTGAATACAGCTGATAGTATGATTGGTCACAAAACCCAGAGATTTTTGGGTTTCGGCTGGGCTGCAGCGCGGTTTGATGATGTTCTTAATTTCGTGCCTTCTCGATTAACAGGGTTGTTAATTGTGATTATTGCTCAACTTCGCTATGCCAATGGGCGGGATGTCTTTCGGGTTATGATGAAAGATTCTGGTAAGCATAGTTCGCCAAATGCCGGATGGCCAGAGGCTGCTATGGCAGGTGCGCTTGGGATAGCATTAGCTGGTCCCCGTGTTTATTTTGATGTGATGAAGCAGGACCCTTGGATTAATGCGAAAGGGCGTCTGGATGCTGATGCGGAAGATATCTGGCAGGCTTTGGCGGTTATGAAACGAGCGGTATTTTTAACTTTGCCTTTGATTGGTTTAATCGGTGTCTTATTATTTCTTATTGAGACTGTACCTTTTCAATTTCTTTGATATTCAAAGTCTTTACTATGTGATCTGACAGCTCATTGAGAATGGTTTCAATTTGAGCTTTATAGGCTGTTTGGCTTTCAAAATTTTTGTATAATTTTTGAAGAAAGTTATTTCTAAATTCATCAGCTTGGAATAGGCCGTGAAGATATGTGCCCATGACTTTTCCTGAAAGATTTTGGGCACCTTCTATTTGGTTTTCATTATTCTTAATTTTGAAAAGTGGCCGGTTTGTATCTGGCCCGGTTGTTTTGCCCATATGCATTTCATAGGCTGAGAGAGTTGAGTGAGTTTCTAGAAATTCAGCTTTCACTTTAGTTAGAGTTTTGTTGACCTCTAGGGTTGTTTCAATATCTAATAATTTTAAACCTTCAATTTCTCTCGGCCTTCCTTCCAGACCTTTTGGATCTTTTATTTTTTGTCCAAGCATTTGATAGCCGCCGCATAGACCAAGAATAGATCGACCTTTTCTGATGTGTTTGGCTATATCGATGTGCCAACCTTCTTGATAGAGTGCTTCTAAATCAGAAATGGTTGCTTTGGAGCCAGTGAGGATGATGAGGTCTGTATCTTCTGGGATAAGCTCGCCTTGTTTGATCAATTTGAGTTCAACATTTGGTTCAGCAGCTAAGGGATCAAGATCATCAAAATTAGCTATGCGTGGGAGAACTGGCACAGCGATTTTTATTAATTTTTTATCTGAGTTATTAATTTTAGTGTTGTTCTCTAAATCTTGGCTATCTTCTGCTGGAAGTAGATTGGCTTTTTGAAACCAGGGGCAGACGCCTAAGCTTTGCCAGTTGGTTTTTTCAGTGATTAGAGTTTCAGCTGATGTGAAGAGAGTTGGGTCACCACGAAATTTATTAATAATATAGCCTTTGATGAGATTAATTTCATCGTCTGGCAAAAGGGCATGTGTGCCGACAATATTAGCTAATACACCGCCTCTATCTATGTCCGCGGCCAGAATAACCGGAATATTGGCAGCGATCGCAAAGCCCATATTCGCGATGTCGTTTTCGCGCAGATTAATTTCTGAGGCAGAACCAGCGCCTTCCACAATGACTAGATCAGCTTCTTGTTTTAATAACTCAAAGCTTTCTAAAACTTTCGGCATGAGGTTTTTTTTTAAGCTATAGAAATCCTTGGCTTTATAAGAACCTAATCGTTTGCCTTGCACGATTACTTGTGAACCGCATTCGCCCTCTGGTTTTAAGAGAACGGGGTTCATATGAATGGTTGGGTCTGTTTTACATGCCATAGCCTGGAGCGCTTGAGCGCGGCCGATTTCTCCGCCATCTTTTGTCACTGCGGCATTGTTTGACATGTTTTGTGGTTTAAAGGGGCGAACGGTTAGCCCTTTGTTGGTGAAGTACCGGCAGAGCCCAGCCACCAACATTGATTTGCCAACATTGGAGCCGGTGCCTTGAACCATAAAGGCTTTGCATGCTTTTTTATTATGTGGCTTATTCACGTGAAATCAACTTTGGTTCTTGCCTTGTTTGGGAACAAATTAATATTGGGTCTAGATAAATTCTTAGGCTAGACTTTAGTATTCAATACCTTTTTGGGCCTTGATGCCTTGTTCCTTAAAGGGATGTTTGATCAATTTCATTTCTGTGACGAGATCAGCAGCTTCGATCAGCTCTGGTTTGGCGTTGCGACCAGTGACGATGATGTGTTTATCTGCTGCTCTATTTTTTAATGTTTCGATGACGTCATCTAACTCAAGATAATCATAGCGAAGCGCGATGTTTAATTCGTCCAGTACGACCATTTTAACATTTGGGTCTTCGATAAACTCTTTTGATTTAGCCCAGGCTTTTTTGGTGACCTCTATGTCGCGGTCTCTATCTTGAGTTTCCCAAGTGAAGCCTTCACCCATGGCGTGGATTTCAACTTGTTCTGGGAATTTCATCAATACGTCGCGCTCGCCCGACTCCCAGTCACCTTTGATGAATTGGACGATGCCGATGTTAAACCCGTGAGTTATGCCGCGCATAACCATACCAAAGGCTGAAGAAGATTTGCCTTTGCCTGTGCCTGTATGAACAATGAGCAAACCTTTGTCCGCAGTTTTCTCAGCCATTTTTTTGTCGTGTAGTTCTTTGCGTTGCACCATTTTGTCATGGTGGCGTTCACTATCAATCGGTTTGCTCATTTTGTTTGGTCCTTTTTATTTGCGCTTTTTTTCTCTCACGGCTATTCCATGAGCTGAAGCTCATGGGCCTCCATTTTAGCTGTGCTTGGGTTGCCCACTAGCAACCGCACTGTGCGGCGCTAAGCGCCGGGCAGCCCTGCTGCCATGTCCTGGCACCGAAGTGGTGCCACTCCTTCTTCGTATAGTTGGTTACTTACCATTTTAGTTTACTCTGCCTTTGAGTATAGTGATTCTAGATAATGATAAGCGCTGTTGCGCTTTGGTTGCCAGAGGCCGCGTTCTATGGCTTGGCCAAATTGTTTTGCGATCTCTTCCATAGCGGGTTTGTTCGAATTTTGCAAAAATTCGCGCACGTCTTCATCAACTAAATAAGCTTCAAACAAACTTTCAAAATGATGTTCTTCGACGGCGTTTGTCAGGCTGGCAAATGCGCTAAGGTTCGTGACGGTGGCTAAAATTTCACTTGCTCCTTTGGAGCCATGGCGCTGGATGGATTTAATCCATTTTGGATTGGCAGCTCGGCCGCGAACGATTTTTGCAATCTCTTCGCTTAAGGTTTGAACTTTTGGGTTCTCTGGGTTGCTATGATCATTGTGATAAATCTCTGGGGCTTTGCCACTTACGCTTTCAACAGAGGCTGAGAGACCACCTTCAAATTGGTAGAAATCTTCACTATCTAAAATGTCAAATTCTCTGGTGTCTTGGTTATGCACGACAAGGTTGGTTGATTTGAGTAAGGCTTTGAAATGTTCGAGCGCTTCTTTGCCATCTATTTCGTTTTCTTTGGCCTGACCATAGGTGAACGCGCTTGATTTGATATATTGATCTGCAAGATCTTCTCTTGATGTCCATTGACCCTGATGGATCATGTCTTTGAGGCCGGCGCCATAGCTCATGTGAGCTGAGCCGAAAATGCGTGCTTTGGCTTGTTTATCTGCGTCTGGTTTTGAGTACCCTTCATTTTGAAGGATTTTTTTTTGTTTTAGAAAGGCTGCCCGCAAAGGGTTGGCGTTTTCATTTTCATCTAGGTCAGCCACGGCATTGATAGCACTTTGCAGCAGATCAATTTGTGCAGGGAAGGCATCTCGAAAAAAACCTGAAATACGCAATAAAAGATCAACTCTTGGTCTGTTTAATTCAGACAAGGGAATGATTTCAAAGCCGGTGACGCGGCGCGAGGCACTATCCCATGTTGGCCTTGTGCCGATGAAGGCAAGGGCCTGTGCAATGTCATCGCCGCCGGTGCGCATGTTTGAGGTGCCCCATGCAGAGAGAGCGATTTGTTTAGGCCACTCACCATTGGCTTGGGTGTAGGCTTTTATAACCGTTTCGGCAGATTGCTTGCCTAAGCGCCAAGCGGTTTCTGTTGGAATGGTGCGGTTATCGATGGTGTAAAAATTTCGCCCTGTAGGGAGCACATCTAAGCGGCCACGGGTCGGTGCACCTGAGGGACCTGGTTCGACAAATTTTCCGTCTAAGGCTTTTAGCACGCCCTCTATTTCTTTTGAGGCACAGTCTTCTAATAGGGGGCTTAGATGAGTTTTGATGTACTCCAATACAGGATTAGTTTCTTTCCAGGCAGGATCTGCTTCATGTGTCCCATTGACGAGTTGCTCGGCAAGAATTTCTAGTCTCTCAACCGTATCACCATTTGTACGCCAGGACTGGTCTGTGATTGTTTGCAGAACTTCTGGCTTTGGGCCTTGCCAAGGTGTTGCCATTTCGGTGATGAGGGGATCAAAATTTAAGCCCAGATCGTTTGCAAGAGCGCGTAGGATGGATTGATGCTCAGTTTTCGCTGTGCTGACGATCTCGCCTTCTTCTTTTCTGATTTCACCGCGAGGGAGTCTTGTTAACGCCAAGAGCAGATTGATTTTTTGCTCGTTCTTTGGTGCTTCGCCGAAGATGTGCAAGCCGTCTCTGATTTGGAGTTCTTTTAATTCACAGAGAAAATTGTCGAGCTTTTGTAGTTTGGTGTCATCGCAATCGCTCTCTTTAATATCGCAATCTTTCGAGAGACCTATTGATTGTGCAAGTGAGATGATGTCTTCGCCCAACAGTTTGGTACGTCTTGGGTCAACACCAGCGGCTTCGTAATATTCATCGACCAAGCACTCTAAATCTTTTAAAGGGCCGTAGCTTTCTGCTCTGGTGAGGGGCGGGGTTAGGTGATCAATGATGACGGCGCTGGTTCTGCGTTTGGCTTGTGCGCCTTCGCCCGGGTCATTGACAATAAAGGGATAAATATGTGGTGTAGCTCCAAGGATGGCTTCAGGCGCGCAAGATTTGCTGAGCGCAAGAGCTTTGCCGGGGAGCCATTCTAAATTGCCGTGTTTGCCCATATGGATGATGGCATCCATTTTAAACTGGTCTCGCAGCCAAAAATAAAAGGCGAGGTATTCGTGAGTAGGCGGGATTGTTGCATCATGATGTGAGAGTTTGGCGTCCAGACCGCTGCCCCGCCCGGGTTGCACGCCAACGACGACAGCTCCAAGTGAAATGGTGCGGATGAGAAAACTGCCATCTTCAATATTAAATGAAGGATCTTTTTCTGGAAGTCCCCATCGATCTACAATCTCATCTTTGAATGTTTCATCGAGATTGTTCCAGGCCTTCAGGTAGTCCGTTAATGAGTATTCATGCCACTTGGTTTTATCAGCTGTGGCGTGTTGTAATTTTTTAATGAGCTCATCACCGTTTTCAGGAATGGAGCTTAGGTTATAGCCGGCTTCTTTCATGGCTTCTAAAAGCTTGATGGTGCCGGCTGGTGTATCTAGCCCGACGCCATTGGCAATGCGGCCATCATTTGATGGGTAGTTAGAGAGAATGAGGGCGACTTTGCGGTTCGTAATTTCAGTGCTTTGTAGTTTGGCCCAATTGGCTGCTAGTTTTGCGACGAACTCTGTTCTGCTCGGTTCAGCTTTATGACCAACAAGAGAGGTTTCTACATTTTCATCTCTGCCGAAATCTGATTTGAATGAGATGGCTCTTGTGGTGATGCGGCCATCGATCTCTGGCAAGGTGACATTCATGGCGATGTCTCTGGAGATCAACCCTCTTGGATTGTTAGCCCATGTGTCTTTATTGGATCCTGAAAGAATAGCCTGAAAAACAGGTCTCTCAGACTGGTCTAAAATAGTTCCTTGCCACTCAGTGCCTGGTTTTGAAATGGCAAAGCTTGTGGTGTTGATGATGGTCGCTGGTTTTGCGTCTTCGAAAATTTGAGTGATGATATCTTTTGCGACTTGGTCTTTTAAGCTGCTTGCGAAAATGGGGAGTGGATTGAGACCTTCAGCTTGAAGGTTCTTTATAAGTTGATCGATGGGCTCTAGGTCACCTGATTGTAGTAGCGCACGGTAGAAGGTAATTGCGGTTATAGACTGCGATAAATCCCAATGAGATTTAATATCATCGATCGATTTTATCGTTTGACCTGGCCAGTAGATACCTGCTTTGGGCAAGGGGTGAGCTGGGTTTGGTTTTTCGGTTTTGTCGGGCTCAATAATATAGGCGCAGTGGTTTAAAAAATTACTGTAATTTTCTGGGCCGCCTTCGATGAGGTATGACCAAAGTTGATCAGTGGTTTCTTGATCGATTGTAGAGTAAGGGTCCAGGGTTTCGTCTTTATAAGCCGAGCCTGACATGACGCTGAGTTTTATATTATTACCGCGACAAAGGCGCGTTAATTCATCAAGGCCATATTGCCAATATGAAGGACCGCCAAGCACACGCACAATGATCAGCTTGGCATGCTTTAAGGTTTGCTCGATATAGAGATCAATAGAATAATTGTGATTGAGATTGAGTAAGTTAGCTAAGCGTAAAGAGGACGTGTTTTGAAAACCAGAGTAAGCTTTTGCAAGGCCAGCGATTTCTGTATCTGCGGATGTAAGCACGACGATATCGCCCGGCGTTTGGGCCAGGTCAATTGGGTCTTTGCCGTCGTCGATGCCGCCAGCTTGTGCCGTTAAAAGATGCATAAAAAACTTCCACATTTAGCTTTTGAGGGCGTTAAAGAAAATTTTTAGACCCTTAAATAGATCTAACTATTCTGCGGCCCTAAAAATTTTCTTTGCCTACTCAAAAACAAAATCTGAAAGTTTTTTGGCCTGTGCATTAGTGGAATAGATTTAATGGATGGGGATGGTTTTGTCTATTGTTGAAAGTAGGAATAACAAATACTTTAAAAAACAATACGGGTAAGATGGTTAAAGGGGTGTTATATGTTTGATTGTAATAATGAATTTTGCTGTATTTATTGTGGTGAGTACAAAACTCATGATGAGCAGTCTTTAGAGCATATTTGGCCATCAGGGTTGGGTGGTAATTATGCTCCAGATTTTTTTAGAACTGATAAAGTATGTAAGAAATGTAATAATATTGCTGGTTTGTTTGTTGATGCTGAATTTCAGAAAAGCCAGCCTATTAGTGCAGAGTTGTTTTTTAGTTTTTTTCATTTTCTCGATTGTAAAAATATTGAAGCAGTACCATTGATTTTTATGGGAAAATCAAGAGATGCTCCAGATAACGATGAAGTTTGTGAATTTTGGTTAGGTCCTAGCAATGAAACTATTTATTATTTTAGAAAAAATGATGAAAAGAGTTTGAATCATTTAGCTAAAGGAAATCCAATTTCTAGGAGAAAGGATAAGGGAAGAGTATATATAGATTTTTGTACAGAGAATTTCTATTGGATATTATTGGCCATAAAGTCTGTTAATGTTTTTTTTAAAAAAGCGCAATTTAGATCATTGTGTGTATTTGATGACCCGAAATTTACTCGATTTTTTGATCATGAAACTGATCAATCGAGTAAGGATAGAGAGTTCATAAGTTTATTAAAGTTTTCAAAAACTAGGCACAGCTATTTCGAGTTTCCTCTAGATTTTGGATTACGATTTCAAGCAAAAATTGCTTTGGGTTTTGGTTATAAGTTATTTGGAGAAAAATACCTTAACTCTGATTATGCTGATACTTTTCGTGTTTGTTTAAAAGAGGGATCTTTTCAAAAACGGAATGAATTATTTATTTATGGCAAAAGCTTATTTGAACTAAGTAATGAATTTGAAAAAATATTAACTGTTCCAGGCTGTTTTACATTTCATTTTGGTCGTGTTTTTGATGAAGCTTATTTGTCAGTATATTTACCTACCGGAAAAAACTTTCAAATTGCGATTTCAAATGAAGCTAATAAATTTTCTAGTGATATTTTTGACCGATACGGAAATGAGTTTGCTGTTGTTTTAGTTCCCGGGAAAAAAATGTTTATAGGTCCTTTTTCTTCATCTAAATATTATATTCATAAACAAAATGGTCCTAAAATTAGTGAACTTAATGAGTTAGAAACTAGTTATAGGACTAGAGAGCAACTAGAATATGAAATAAAAAGATTAAGTGAAATTTGATTTAATTAAAATTTTTTGACTATTTGTTCTCTATCCATTCCAGCCTGGCCAATCACAACCAAATTCGACGTGCGGGTTTCTTCCATGTTCCAGGGTTTGTCGTAGTAGGCGTCTAGTCTTGGGCCGACGGCTTGGATTTGGAGGCGCATGTCTTTGTCTTTTACAGATACAAAGCCCTTAAGCCGCAAGATGTCGTGAGTTTTGATGGTCTCAACCAGTTTGGCTTTAAAGCCTTCCACGTCATCGATTGTTTCAAAGGCAATGCTGAAACTTTCAAAATCATCATGGTCGTGATGATGGTGGTGGTGGATGTCATCGCCTTGGGCTGCATGATGGCGCTCATGGTGTGACATGCGGTTGTCATCTTCAGCTTTCATGTCGAGGCCTAGGAGCACATTTAAAGGAAGTTTTCCTTTTTGGGATTGCACCATTTGTACACCGTCTCTTGTTTCTTTAGACACGAGGGCCTTTACATTGGTTATGGCTTGATCATCGATTAGATCTGTTTTCGAGAGAACAATCAAATCAGCGCAATTCACCTGGTCTTCAAAAAGCTCGCCAAGTGGAGTTTCGTGATCTAGGGCTTCGTCTTGTTCTCGCTGAGCTTGGACTTGATGTTCATTGGCGGCAAAGCGGCCTTCAGAGACGGCAGGGGCATCGACGATTGTTACGACACCATCAACGGTTACTTCGGTTTTAATCTCTGGCCAATTAAAGGCGCGCACAAGTGGTTGGGGAAGAGCCAAGCCCGATGTTTCAATAATTATGTGATCTGGGCGCTGATCGCGGCTTAATAGTTTTTCCATTGTGGGAATAAAATCTTCAGCCACCGTGCAGCAGATGCACCCGTTGGCGAGCTCTACTATGTCGTCTTCGGTACAATTTTCATCACCGCAAGATTTTAAAACTTCACCATCTACGCCAACATCGCCGAATTCATTGATGATCAGAGCTAGGCGCTTGCCGTTTGCGCTTTCAATCAAGTTACGGATGAGGGTGGTTTTACCAGCGCCAAGAAAGCCGGTGATGACAGTGACGGGAATTTTATTCGACATACTAAGAAATCTCTTCTCATGAATTCATCAGAAATGATGGTTATTTTAAATTAATAGGCAGACCTGCGGCTATAAAAACTACATTAGAGGCTACTTTGGCAAGCTTTTGATTCAGTATTCCTTGTTCATCGCGAAATTTGCGGGCTAAGGCATTTTCTGGGACGATGGAAAGGCCAAGTTCATTTGAAACAAGTATCACATCAGCTGAACAGTTTGGTAGGTTATTTAATAGTGTATCCGTCATATCTGTAATACTTAGACTTTTTTCCATGACGTTGGAGAGCCAAATAGTCATACAATCGATGAGGATGACAGTGTTTTCTGTATATGGCTTGGTTAGGTGAGGAATGAGGTTTATTGGTTCTTCATTTGTATGCCAGTTGTCGTCTCGCTGGTTTTGATGGTTTTTGATGCGTTTTTGCATCTCCTCATCTCTGGCTTCAGCTGTGGCGATATAGATTTTGTTTGAATATGGGATGGCTAGATTTTCAGCGTAATTACTTTTGCCGCTTTTTGCTCCGCCAAAAATCAGTGAAATTTTATTCATAGGGCTCACGAATTTCGTTTTGATCATTCTAGAATGATTTGACATTTTGTCATTAAATGTTTGTTTTTCTGTGATTTTTTAGATAATCATGTAGGCAACCCTTATTGGATACGAATTATTTTATGTTTGAGACTATCGATAGCTTTCTTTCCAGATTAAATTCTTTGCCGGCTGCTGAAGTTGAGTTTCAAGAGGCGGCACAGACGCGGCAAACCCAATTAACAAAGCCAAATGGTTCTCTTGGGCGCTTGGAAGATATTGCTATATGGCTAGCTGGATGGCAAGGCCGAGAATGTCCGAAATTAGATCAAATTTCAGCTTTTGTGTTTGCTGGGAACCATGGGGTTGTTGAGGAAGGAATTTCTCCTTTCCCCGCTACCGTTACCGAGCAGATGGTGCAAAATTTTTACAATGGTGGTGCTGCTATCAATGCGCTGACAACCGTTTTTGGGCATGAACTTTCTGTTATTCCTCTTCATCTTGATCAACCTACGAAGAATATTACCCTTGCTGCTGCCATGACAGCGGAAGAGACGCTTGAGGCACTTAATATTGGAGCGTCTTGCGTTGAAAATTGTGGTGCGGATCTGGTTTATTTTGGTGAAATGGGAATTGGGAATACAACCATTGCGTCTACATTAGCAGCAGCCACTTGTGGCGGGTGCGGTGCTGACTGGGCCGGGCCTGGAACGGGGCTTACTTCTGAAGGAGTTGATCTGAAAAGTGAAGTTATAGATCGGGCTTTGGCGTTTCATAAGTTAAAAAGAGATAAAAAGACTAAAACCGGTTCATCTTCACCAATTGATATTATTCGGTTGGTTGGCGGAAGAGAGCAAGCTGCTCTTTTAGGTGCCGTTGTTGCTGCACGTTTAAAACGGATTCCTGTTTTACTTGATGGATTTGTGGTTACAGCAGCTGTTGCTCCTTTGAGTTTGCTTGAAGTTAACGCGCTTGATCATTGTTTGGCTGCTCATTGTTCAGCAGAACCAGCGCATCAAAGATTGCTTGATTGTTTGTGGCTGGAACCTTTGCTAAATTTAAATATGCGTTTGGGTGAAGGGACAGGAGCAGCGCTTGCTGTGGAGCTTGTTAAAGGTGCGGTTGCTACTCATGCTCGCATGGCGACGTTTGATGAAGCTGCAATTTCTAATCGTGATTGATTAGGTATCTATCTGATTAGTAAGGGATTTATGACTTGTTGTTTTTAAAGCAAATTATTTTGTGCTTTCAATTTTTAACACGTTTGCCCGTGCCTTCCTTTGTACCCTCTTCTTCAGAGAAACTGCCTCTCGCAGCTGCGGCTTGGTGCTTTCCTCTTGTGGGTGCTTTTATTGGTGGACTTCTTTGGGGGGCTCTTCTCCTTTTGGAGAGGCTGGGTGTTCCGTTTCATTTGCAGTGTCTTTCTGTGCTTGTTTTAGGAATTTTTCTTACTGGGGCTCTTCATGAAGATGGGTTTGCTGACTTCTTCGACGGACTTGGGGTTTATGATAGAGCGCGTGCCCTTGAGGTGATGAGGGATAGCCAGGTGGGGAGTTTTGGGGCTCTTGCGCTTTTGGTGAGTTTTGCTTGGCGAGGTGTGGCCTTATTTGAATTGGGTTCAGTTCATTTGGTTGGGCTTAGTTTGTTACTTGCTCATATTGGTTCTCGTGGGTTTATGGGAGCTTTGTTACTTTTACCACGGGCTCGGTCAGATGGTTTGGCTGTTTCTAGTGGGGCAGCATCTTGGATTTCAGTTTTATTTGCTTTGGCTTTTTGTGCAATCGTGTTTTTTGCTTTGCTTCCTTGGTATGTCGTTTTCCTGGTGTTTTTAATTAGTGGTGCGGGTGTGTTGATTGTTAGTTTAATTGCACTGCGGCGGTATGGAGGATTAACCGGTGATATTTATGGTGCCGGGCAGCAAGTATCTGAGATGCTGATGCTCTTTGTTTTGGCGTCTGTTTTACCGGAGCTAATTTGAGATAAAAACAATAAAAAACAACAGTTGATATAGTTCTGTAGTTTCAGTTTTTACTTTGGAAGATGGTGCACAGGCTTAATTATATTTTTGCCGGCTACTTATTGTACACTTTATCTTATTGACAGACTTAACTGCTTCAGTCTAGCTTGAGGAGTAATTGGGAATTTAGGGATTTAATTATTTTTCTAAATTTCTTGAAGATTAATTCAATTTTGGGGCCTTGACCCTCATCTATTGGAGGAAAATATGTTTTTATTTCCTGCTGCGCTTCTTAAGCGTAAGCTTAAAGCTTGTTCGTACTCTCTTGTTGTTGCCACTTTTGGCGTTGTTTCTCTCTCCTCTTTCTCAAATTCAACTTTTTTAGCTACTGAAGCTCATGCTGCTGACAAAGCCGCAACTGAGAAGGGCGTTGTGAATATCTATTCCTATCGCCAGCCATATTTGGTTAAGCCGCTTTTGGAAGAATTCACCAAACAGACTGGCATTCAAACTAAAGTTATTTTTGCGAAAAAAGGTCTAATCGAGCGAATTGCAGCTGAAGGTAAATTAAGCCCAGCTGATGTACTGCTAACCGTTGATATTGGTCGTTTATCTGCAGCCGTTGAAAAAGGAATTTCTCAACCGGTTAAATCTTCAGCTATTGAAGGCAATATTCCTGCGAAATACAGAAGTGCGAAAGGTGACTGGTTTGGTCTAACTGTTCGCTCTCGGGTTGTTTATGCTTCTAAGGATCGTGTTGGCCAAGATGCGATTAGTTACGAAGAGTTGGCTGATCCTAAATGGCGCGGTAAAATTTGCATGCGCTCTGGGCAGCATGTTTATAATGTTGCGATGATTGCGTCTATGATTGCTCATAACGGTACTGAGAAAACCAAGACATGGCTTAAGGGTTTAAAAGCGAATTTAGCTCGCAAACCTTCTGGCAATGATCGGGCTCAGATTAAAGCTGTATTTGCTGGCCAATGTGATTTGGCGATTGGTAACACTTATTATATGGGCAAAATGCAAAATAATGAGAAAAAGCCTGAACAGAAAAAATGGGCTGCTTCAGTTAAATTGCTTTTCCCAAATACCAAAACGCGCGGCGCTCATGTGAATTTGTCTGGTATGGTTTTGGCGAAACATGCACCGAACAAAGAAGCTGCTGTTAAATTGATGGAATTTTTATCATCTGAAAAAGCTCAGCAGATTTATTCAAAAGTGAACTTTGAATATCCTGTTAAAGAAGGTGTGGCTTGGTCTGACCTTGTGAAAAGCTGGGGTGAATTTAAAGCTGATGATTTGGCTTTAGACAAAATCGCTGAATTGCGCAAAGCGGCTTCATTGCTTGTTGATGAAACAGACCTCAATAACGGACCTAGCAGCTAGGGACTAAGGACTAGTCCCTTTTATATTTTTGACTTTGATTATCTTGTTTAGAGAAAAGCCCTCTGTTTCATATTTGGTTCAGGGGGCTTTTTTTTCGCCAGTAGTCTTCTCAATTCTGAAAGCATTTCTAATATTCAAACAGGAATGCTCCATTGAGTGAGGGAGAAAACTAAGACGTAATGAAAATACAAAAAGATTGAGATCATGTCTCTAACACCACAAAAATTAATAATTCTTTTGGATGTTGATAAAAGCTGGTAAAAGAATTGTTCGATAATGAATGAGGGGAAGGTGTACTATATCTTATTATTTAAAATATTTGATGCTCTTCCTGGTATCTCTAACTTTGATGAATAGCCCGGTTAGGGCTGATATGTCTTGCGAAGGTATATTGGCTTCGGGGTCTATTAAAGAAATGAGGCCTTGTGCTGAACTGAAATATCAAGCTGCTGAAAAAACACTTAAAAAAACTCTTGATCGTCTCAGCAAAGGTCTTGATGACAAGCACAAAAAGGCCCTGAACAAGGCTCAAATAGCTTGGACCAGATATCGCTTACTGGATTGCTATAGCTATTCTTTACAAGTCGTAGGCCAATTAAGACCTATCTTCAATAATATATGCCGTGCCAAATTAACAAAGCAGCGGAATGCTTTGTTAAAAGAACAATATGAAAAGAACTAATTTATCATTGATGTGAGAAAGAATCTCAACTCATTCGTTTAAAGACGTTGTGGCCTGGTCTGACCTTGTTAAGAGTTTGGGTGAGTTTAAAGTTAATGATTTGGCTTTAGAAAAAATCGCTGACCTGCGCAAAGCGGTTTCCTGCTTGTTGATGAAACAGATCTCAAGTATGGACCTAGCAGCTAGGGGTCTAGGCCCTATGTAGTTTTGTTTTTTGAAATATGAAAGAAAAGCCTTCTGTTCCGTAATTGGTTCATGGGGCTTTTTTGTTTGACTAGTTTCGGTCTTGTTTTGAATGGTTTGCGGGCGTTGTGCCGTGTAGTGAAATGGTATGCTATTGACCCTGAGCTGAAGTTTCAGCTTGTTACCAAGTTATAAATAGAATAGTCAGCTTTTGACACCAAAGCGGAAATGAGTAATTTACTTTTCTGCCAAGTAAACATCCCCAATCACTTCATTATAGACGGCTGGTGTTTGTTTGTGGCCGACGCTTTTGGCAAGATCCCTAACTTTTCCTTTTACTAGTCTTGAAAGCCTAGATAATTCTAGTCCCTCCTGTTTGACCATCGGCAGGAAAATCCTCGTAAAGACCGAATTAGGATTTTTATCATTATCGCTTAAACGGTCCAAAGCTTCTTGTCCAGCGCCTGCTGAGAACAATACTAATGTTCCCTCTGGTGGGTCCATTGGAGCAAGGCCTCTTGTGCCACCGACTGAGCGACCGCGTGTATCTTTAAAAGGGTTGTTGCGGCAAGCATCTAATACCAACAAAGATAAACGAGCCCCTTTTTTGCGAAACATCTCTGATATAGCATCGACCCTTAGTGACTCTGATTTAAGGAGGTCTTCATTTGCATCTGTGATTTTGGGAATGTCAGAAGGAAGGAGGTAATTTTGTCCCTCAATCCTAACACCGTGTCCGGCAAAGAAAAACATTACTTCATCGCCGGGTTCTATTTTATTGGCGAACTTGGTGAGCTTCACATTCATTTTGCGGCGTTTGAGATCAAAGCCACTTATCACGTCAAAACCTAGATCTGAAAATGTATTGGCTGTCGAACGAGCATCATTACGTGCTTTTTTTAGCTGATAATCACGAGGTAGATTTGTGTATTTGTTATTGCCGATGACTAAGGCAATGCGCTTGCTGGTGTTCTTGATGAATTTTTGTTTGGGCTGAATATTTGCAACAACAGATTTTTGTTTTTTAATTGAATTTAATGCTTTTTGTTTTGGAGGAGGAACATCAATTATTACTTTGGTAGATTGATTTTTCTTATTTCTCTGCTGAATTTCTTCCCATTTACTCAGTGCTTGAGAATGATTTTCTTTATCTCGGATAGCGTCTAATTTTTCTCTAACAGTGGTAAGCCTTTTGACCCCTGCTTTTGCTTCCGATAGACTTGGATCCAAATAAAAAGCTCTCCTATAATTTTGGATAGAAATACCAACGTAAGGACTGTAATTGCTATGATTGTAAAAATCCTCATAGTATTTACCTCGATAATAATAAGCCAAAGCAAACTGTTCATTTAAATCAATAGCTTTACCAAAGTCTTTTAAAGCAAAATGCAGGGTATTATGACCAGAAACTCCTGTTTCTACCTGTAACTGAATACTTAAACCTCTGTTGAGATAAACTTCAGCTAATTTCTCATTCGAAATTCTTTTTTTATATAACCGTTTGGACGTGATAATTTTTGTGCAAGATTTTATCACACGTTTAGTGTTTTTCTCTTTCGGTTTAAAACAATCAGAATCCTTCGCCTGAGCAGACGGCACAAACAAGATTATGCATATAAAAAAATAAACAATGCGCATTCAGCCAATTCCAAATAACATTAGTGATTTAAATCATTATACATGAATAATATGTACATATAAATTAAACATTCGTAATGTCTGCCTTTGGCACTTCAGCGAAGATTAAAACAAAAATGTTCGCTTCCCTTAATGATAGAAAAGCTGAAAGTGTTGGGTTTATCCTATAAACCCAACGATTTCTTTTGTCTTTTTCATGATTGGGTCGGCGATGGTGTAGGCTCGATTAGCGCCGTCTTTTAGGATGGCGTCTAGTTCGGCTGGATCATTTAATAGCTTTTGCATTTCATCTGCGATAGGGCTCACTTTCTCAACAGCAAGTTCTGCTAGAGCTGGTTTGAAGGTTGAGAACTGAGCGCCGCCGTGGTCTTTTAGAACGTCTTCTTTGCTCACGCCTTTTAGGGCTGCATAGATGCCAACGAGATTGTTTGCTTCCGGGCGATCTTTCAGACCGTCTGTTTCTGATGGCAGAGCGTCAGGATCAGTTTTGGCTTTGCGGATTTTTTTGGCGATGGTGTCTGCGTCATCTGTCATGGTGATGCGTGACATCTCTGACGGGTCTGATTTGCTCATTTTTTTAGAGCCATCACGAAGAGACATCACTCTGGTGGCGGGGCCTTGTATGAGCGGTTCAGGCTGCGGGAAGAAGATGCCCTCTTCGAAGCCTGCTTCTTTAATTGTATCTGCAAAATCCACATTGAATTTTTGTGCAATGTCACGAGCAAGCTCGAGGTGTTGTTTTTGATCTTCACCGACGGGTACGTGAGTTGCGTGATAAAGCAAGATGTCAGCGGCCATCAGGTTGGGGTAGGTAAAGAGACCAACAGAGGCGTTTTCTTTGTGTTTGCCAGCTTTTTCTTTAAATTGGGTCATGCGGTTTAACCAGCCCATGCGGGCGACGCAATTTAAGACCCAAGCTAGCTCAGCATGGCCAGAGACTTGAGACTGATTAAAGATAATTTGCTTTTTTGGATCAATACCGGAGGCGATAAAGGCGGCAGTAACTTCTCTGATGTTACCGGCTAATTCTTTTGGGTCTTGCCATACTGTGATGGCGTGCAGGTCTACGACGCAATAAAGACATTCATGGCTTTCTTGCAAGGCAACAAATTTTGTGATGGCGCCAAGGTAATTACCTAGGTGAAGGTTGCCTGTTGGCTGTACGCCTGAGAATACACGCTCTTGATGTGTCATTTATTTGAGCCCCGTTAAGAGAATTGGTTTTGGTCATTTATTGGCGATTTGGCCGCAAACTTTGTTTTAAAGATTTTAAGCTCGTTGCACCTGTTATTTCTGCTGATAAACCATAGGCCATAACTCCGCAAGAGACTAAAGCAAAAAGAGAGAGGAATCTTATCCAAATGCCATTATCCAGGCTTAGATAGGGGCTTGTATAGTGACCTGCATAATATAGCACTAGCCCCATTATGAGGCTTGATAAAAAGATGCGTGGTAGTTTTGATATCAGGGCTCTGTCTATAATGAAGTGCCCTCTTTTATATAAAAGGGTTCCAAGGAGAATGGCGTTTGCCCAACCGGCAACGGAAGTTGCTATGGCGATGCCGACATGTTTGTACTGAGTGAATAAGAGGAGGCTCAAGCTCACATTGATGATCATTGAAATGCCAGCGAAGATCATTGGTGTTTTGGTGTCTTCTCTTGCGAAAAAACCGGGCGAGAAAACTTTGATAAGCACAAAGCTTGGTAGGCCAATTGCAAAAGCGGCGAGCGCTGCTGAGGTTGCTGTGGTTGCGCTTGCATCAAATGCGCCGCGCTCAAACAAGACTTTTATAATTGGTTCTGGAATTGTGAATAGGGCAACAGCGGCTGGCATTGTTAGAAGAGCTGAGAATTCTAGAGACCTGTTTTGAGCGTCATGCACCGCTTCTATTTCATTGGCGCGTAACTTTCTTGATAGCTCAGGCAGCAAGACGACACCGATTGCGATACCGACAATACCTAGGGGTAATTGATAGAGTCGGTCTGCATAATAAAGAAAAGACACAGCGCTTTCTTGCATGGACGCTATGATGGTGCCGATCATGATATTAATTTGAGTGATGCCGCCGGCAAGGATGCCTGGGATGCTGAGCCATAGAAATTTTTTCACCTGAGGGGTGAGGCGTGGGCGTTTTAGCTTTAGGGCGAAATCTTGTCTTGTGACGCAAAAAAGAAGCAAAAATAACTGAGCGAAGCCAGCAATTGCGACACCCCAACTTAAGATGATGCCTGCGGTAGCTGTTTCGTTTAATTCAAGAAAAGCGGCGATGCTCATAGCGGCGATGAGAATGACATTTAGTAAAATAGGGACTGCGGCTGCGGCTGCGAATTTATCTAATGCGTTGAGCATGCCTGAGAGAAGGGCAACCAGTGACATACATGTAAGATAAGGGAATGTAATCCGCGTGAGGAAAATTGCTAGGTCGAGTTTTTCCGGGTTTTCACTGAAGCCGGGTGCGATGAAATATATCAGCCATGGCATTGTTAGCTCGGCGAGCGCTGTTGTGATGAGGAGAGCCGTGATTAATACACTGGCGACTTGATTGGCGAAGTTTTTTGCACTTTGTTTGCCATCCCCTTCTAATTCTTTTGCAAAAAGCGGAATAAAGGCTGCGTTAAAGGCGCCTTCGCCGAAAAGTCTTCGGAACAAGTTTGGAAAACGAAAGGCGACAAAGAAGGCGTCTGCAATAGGGCCGGTGCCCAATACGAAGGCAACGAGGATATCTCGAATGAATCCAAGAGCGCGGCTGATGAGTGTCATGCCGCCGACAGTTGCAAAGGCTTTATAGAGACGCATTGGCTTCCTCTTTTTAGTGCTCCTTCAGGTTGCCCACTAGCAACCGTCGCGTTTTAGTGTGTATTAGTAGCGCTTTAGGTTGTCCACTTGCAACCGCGCAATTAGTAAAACTAGAATGCAGATATAGGTGGTACGCTCTAGAAAATTAATTCTTAAGAGTAGCTAATCAAAGGTTGGCTTTTATGCAAGGAAAGAGTGCTATTGAGAGCGTATTTTATTTGATTGCATTTGTGATTGTATTTGCTAGGGCGCTGAAATCTTTTATGCGCGGTGATGATTTGCGCCAAACAAGACCGATGGTTCGTACTGGCTCTGGTGGATCAAAAGGTATGAGGCGCAAGGGGCTGTCTTGTGGGATTTCAACTTTTGCGGCTAGTTTTGGAACGAGTGTTATGCCTTGATTGTTTGCGACCAATTCAATCAATGTTTTTAGACTAGTAGCACCGAATTGGGAGAGACTTTGTTGACTCACATTTTCGCACAGTGAAATTGCTTGATCTCTTAAACAGTGGCCCTCTTCCAAAAGAAGAAGATTATTTTCTTCTAAGAGTTTCATTGGGTTTGTTGTTTGGTTTGAACTTTCACTATTAATGACCAAAAAGAAGGGGTCGGAAAAGAGCTCTTTTGTCATTAGCTCGGCATGATGGATGGGTAACGCGACCAAAATGGCGTCCAATTGTCCTTGCAATAAAGCATCTGATAAATGAGGGGTCGTTGTTTCTTTTAATTTTAAGTCTAGATCGGGAAAGTCTTTGCCAAGTGCTGGCAGTATTTTTGGTAAAATGTAGGGAGCGATGGTAGGAATAACTCCTAACCTGAAAGTTCCAGCTAATACGCCGCCTCTGGTTCTGGCATAGTCTCCAATATCCTGAATATCAGCTAAGATTTTTTCTGCTCGCAGTGCGATTTCTTCTCCATCTGAGGTAAGTGTAATCTTTGATTTTCCGCGTACAACCAAACTAAGCCCAAGGATGTGTTCCAGGTCTTTTATTTGCATACTAAGGGCTGGCTGAGTAACTGCGCAATGGTCTGCTGCTTTGCCAAAATGTTTTAGGCGTGAGAGCGCATGGAAATATCGTAGTTGTTTTGTCGAGATAGCTTGCATAAGTCTTTCTTATCATAACTGCCGCAAAAATCAATTAGACCTTATGATGCTTTTTCCGCATCAGCTCATCTAATTTAATTATCAAGTGATCGATTAGACTGAAAGAAAGGCTGTGTTTTTATGGGTAGATATAGAAATGATAAAGGCGCACCTTTTCAGCAGGTACGCCTTTAAATTATTATCTTATTATTTTTGTTCAGGACTTTTTAAAAGGCCTCGCCATGAATTTTTGCAGGTGATCATTATTTTGCTTTTTGAGACATGGCGAGATCAGGGGGTAAGCAAAGGAACCTTAAGTAGTTAACTTATTGGTTCTTCTTATTATATCTCCTTGTCAAAAACGGTTACTGGGGCACTGTCTTCATTTGTTGCTATTGCATGGGGTAAGTTTGCTAATTGCTTTCTCACTTCATTAGCTAATTTACTAGCAAGATGTTCACTCACATCTTTCACTTTTATAGATGGCTCGCTTTGTGAGATGGCTTTAATTATTTCATCTGTGATGATGTTATGTATTTTAAAGTCAGTTGGATTATGTCCTACATCTATTGAAGGGACTTGTTCAATCTCTAGTGATTTTTGAGGTGGTTCATCAAATTTTTTAACCTCAACTGGAGGTTTTTGATTTTCACTGACTTCTAATTTCTTTTCATTCGGAAATAAATCCAGCTCTAATTGCTTACCATAAATTTTATTTTCTCTAGTTTTTTCTTGAGAGCTATCTGGGGGCTGACTTTTATTTTCTATGCCATTGTTTGTCGGCTCTGTTCTTTTCTTACTAATTTTTAAACCAGCAAACATTGTTGTTTCTTCAGCGGGTTTTGAAGGAACAGATGTTTCGAGGTAGTTTAAAACTTTATTGAACCGACCGAGACTTTTTGCCAAAACTTTAGAACTACTAGAAAATTGGCGATCAATTGTGAATTTTGGACCATGTTCTTCGGTTTGTTTATCTTGGGCGCGCTTTGCTTTGATTTTTTCATAAGCGCTTACATTGTCTTTTCTATCAGGGCCAGCTTGAGAGACTGGTATCCCTGGTGTTTTGACTGTTTGTAATGCTTGCTCAATCATTGTTTTATTCCATTAGAGACTGTCTCTTTGTAATGAATTTAGGGACATGCTCTCTTTCTTTGTTTAAGCTTGTCATTTCTCTTAAAACCGGTATCCACTTTTAAGTTACAAGCTATAGCATCCACGTAATACTGGTTGTGGTTATTTCTTGATGCTTTTAGATTAGCAGGAATAAAATAAAAAAAGACAAATAAGCGAAGTAAAACTGTAGTAAATACTTACTAAATGTTTATTCTTATTTGCTTATTTATTTAATAAAAATACTTTTTTATTTGATTCTAATTTTTTTAAAATTTTAGGTAAAAATGTCATTAATTTTTTAGCATTGATGATTTTTATGATGCTTGTAGAGTTTCAGAAATTGGCTATGATTTGTTGCGGTTGGGGGTTGGCCCCTTATTAACTAATAAGTGAAAGTTTATTTACGGGTATGGGTGCTTTGAACAAGATTTCTTTGTTCTCTTCTCTGTCTGAGGGGCAGTGTGAGAGTTTGGAGAAAAAGATAGTTACAAGAACTTATAATGAGAATGAGTTGATTCTTGATTTTGAAGACCCATCATCAGATGTGTTATTTATACTTTCAGGTAAGGTGCGGGTTTTGTATCGTTCTGTACTCGGGCGAGAAGTGATACTGGCGGACCTTTCTGAGGGTGATTTTTTTGGTGAACTTTCTGCAATTGATGGCAAGGGACGATCTGCTAATGTTACGGCGTTGCAGCGCAGTGAGATAGCTCGTCTTTCTTCGTCCCATTTTTTAGAACTTGCGACTGGTGTGCCTGAGGTTGCGTCTGAGATATTGAAGGTTTTGGTTTCTCGTATTCGATCATTAGATCTTCGGTTTTCTGAAATGAGCGTATTAAAAACCAACGAAAGACTCTATGCTGAATTACTTCGTTTGTCAGTTCCTCGCCGTTCGAATAAAGAACAAAGAATTATTTCTCCTCCGCCGTTTCATCATCATTTAGCTGGTCGCATTGGGTGTCGGCGTGAAGTGGTTAGCCGAGAACTATCTGCTCTTATGAAAGATGGTATCTTAGAAAAAACTCGTGGTGGGTTGGTGATTTTGGATGTGGCAGAGCTGGAGGGGCGCATTGCTGCGGCTTTGAATTAAGTTATGAATAAAGTGAAAGCGTATTTAATCGATTTTGGACATAAGATTCTTAATGTCGGTATTGTCAGTACTGATGAGGGCGTGCGCCGCCGGCATCGTTTCACCAATATGGTGCTTATAGTCACGGCGTTTAATGCGTTTCATCATTTGATCATGAATGGCTTGCATGATTTTTGGGCCTTGCTACCAGTTAATATTTATAATTTGGGTATGATTATTTGCGCTCTCTCGCTTGTGTTTGTGCATCGGTATGGTGAGTTTCTCGCGGCTGTTTTACTTGCTTGCTTTATCTTCTTTGGAAATAGTTTTGTGGTGATGGCCTTTGGGCTGAATAGTGATCTGCAGATTTATTTTACCTTGGCTGGTGCTTTTATTTTCATGGTCGGGGTCCAGAATACTCATGTTTATTTACCGCTGCTTGGTGCCGGCCTTATGGCCTTGATCGGGGTTTATTATTTTGCAAGTGATGAAGGGTTTTTGATGGTTGGTGATCAGGCCTTTCGCCGTGAGCTTGCACTTCAGGCTTATGTGAATGCGATTTTGATCAACTGTCTCTTAATTTTTTATGCTCTTAGTTCGCTTTATAAAGCTGAGCAAGCTTTGGCTTTGGAGTATCAGCGGTCTGAAAAATTATTAACAACGATTTTACCTGTGCCTATAGCGGAGCGTCTTAAGGCTGCCCCTAAAGAGCGTATTGCTGACAGGGTTGAGGATGCGACCATTTTGTTTGCTGATTTGGTTGGGTTTACGAGGGCTTCTCATAATGTGCCACCTGAGGATGTGGTTGCTTATTTGGATGATTTGTTTACGACCTTTGATGGTTTATGTGAGAATTATTCAGTTGATAAAATTAAAACGATTGGTGATGGTTATTTAGCAGTTGGTGGATTGCATGATGCTGGTGGTGCTCGGGCGATTGGGTTTTTAGCTCTGGATATGATTGAGCAAATGAATAATCGTTCTTTTTTAGGACTTGATACTTTATCTCTTCGTATAGGTATTCACCGTGGGCCTGTGACAGCTGGTATCATTGGTGATCAGCGGATGACTTATGATGTTTGGGGAAGTTCAGTAAATTGTGCTGCCAGATTGGAAGCGCAGAGTTTACCGTCTCGTATTCATTGTAGTGAAGCGTTTGTTGCCGCCGTTCAAGATACTTTTCAATTTACCAATTTGGATGTCACTGAGTTACGTGGTGTTGGTGTGATTAACGCTGGTTATTTACTTCGCCAGATATAAGCGAGCTTTATAATTGAACTAATCTTGTTTGGGTGGTTCTGTTGGCAGATATAAAAAGATAAATGCGAGAGTAATGCTTAGTTTAAAAATTATGGTCATAGAAATCTCCATTTTGTTTTGCCTCTAAAGTTTTACATGGTCTGTGTTTTTTAATTTGCTTGTAGAGACGCACAGGCAATTATTAACAATAAGGTGAAGCTTACTTTCATTAGTAATTGGATTTTCTTTTTTGCAATTGGTTGCATTGTTCTTTCCTTTTTTGATTTATTGTCTCCACTTCTTTTAATTTATCTTCTTGGATTTCTTTTAGCTGTGTGAAATATCACAGTTTGAAAAATCATTCTTTTTGCTTGTATTTAATACAAACAAACCGACCTCAGCTTTGAGACCGGCTTGTTTTTGTGCAGTTGTTTTTTGTTTTGACTTAGTAGTAGTTGTAATATCTACCGTTACACCATTTACCTACCCTTACCAGGCGTTTCACATTACGACCTCTGCGAGGACTCCATACCCAAATTTTGCGGTATTTTGGTTTGCAGCGGTAGCCATAGCCGTAGTTGTATCCGTAGTGGTGTGGTTTAAAAAAGCGACCATGGAAGTGGTGGTGATGGCGGTGTTTTTTCCATCCAGCGCTTGCACCTGTGCTTGTTGCTCCAAGAGCTGCAAAGCTGATCGTTGCGATAGCACAAGCTGTTACAACTGTTTTCTTTAAAGTGTTCATTTTTCTCTCCATTTTAGTTGCGCTTCAGATGCCCACAAAGCATCCGCGCTTTTTAGTTGCGCTCCAGATGCTAGTTTTTAGTTCACCTTTAGATTGCCTATAAGGCTACCGGTGTAGCATCCGCGCTGTTCGTAGTTTCATGTCCAGACGATTTGTTTCGTCTTGATGAGTTAAATTTAACGAACTGCTGGGAGAAGGTATGTGATAAATATCACAATGAGTGATGGTTAATAATTATGGGAGTTGCTACAAGATTGTATGTAAGTTCACACCCATGTGAAGGGGGGGTATTCCCCTCTCTTTTTAGTGACTGAGCATCACTTCCTCGTGAAAATTGATCACAAAATTTCATCGATTTACACTTGAGATCAAACGAATTCACGGTCGTGTGAGAGGCTCTTTTTTTCTTTTCAAAAACACTTCATGTTGTCTTCAACGAAAAGCAATCATTGCTTTCAAAATTTTATTATGGAGATAAAAATGAAACAATTAATCGCATTATCAGTTATTGTATTTACTTTGTTTGGGAGTGTAATTTCTGCTCAAGCAGGGGACGAAAGCTTTGGTATTAAGTACCCAACATTCGTTGAAAATTCTTCAGAAATTGATCCAATTGATTTTCCTTAAATCGTTTGGAATTTATTTTAGGGTGAAATTGATGTGATCCGTACTCTCTTTCGCATTTTTTAACCTTAAAACTTTTTCATGTTTGAAAGCTTCAGGACTTTTCAAAAAGACCTGAAGCTTTTTTATATGATTTTTATCTATCCCATCTTTTCTGCAGCTAGAGTTTTTAGTGTTACATGATCTAGTTTGCCTGTTCCGAGAATTGGGATTGTTTCATTTGTATGAATGGTTTTAGGAATGGCGAGTTCTGTTAAACCATCTTCTTTTGCTTTTGACATGAGCTCACTACGCTCTAAATTTTTTAAATCAGTAAGGAGTATAATTTGTTCTCCTTTTTTCTGGCATGGTAAGGTAACAACGCCGTGCATATTTTCTGGCCAGTGTTTTGATAGGAATTGTTCCACCATGGTGAGGGAGACCATTTCACCAGCAATTTTAGCGAAGCGTTTGGCACGCCCTTTAATGGTGATATACCCTTCTTCATCAAGGTCAACAATATCTCCCGTGTCGTACCATCCGTCTTCAGGTGGTTGGATAACGCCAGGGTTATCATGGAACATATAGCCTTTCATGATGTTTGGACCGGAAACGAACAGACGTCCACCGTCATCTATGCCTGGAATGTTTTCTAATCTGTACTTCACTCCTGGCATTAAGCGACCAACAGTTCCTGGTTTGCACTCCATTGCCGTGTTGAATGAAAGGGCGGGTGATGTTTCTGTTGCGCCATACCCTTCGAAAATACGAATGCCAAATTTATCTGACCAGAGGGTTCTTGTTTCTTTTGAGAGTTTTTCTGCACCAGCGAATACATATCTTATTGAATAGAAGTCGTAAGGGTGGGCTTTGTTTGCGTAACCTTTTAAGAAGGTGTCTGTACCGAACATAATTGTAGCATTGGTGTCATAGATCATTTCCGGAACGATGCGGTAATGTAACGGAGATGGGTAGAGAAATGTTCTCACCCCTGAAAGAAGGGGAAGTAACGTACCGTCTGATAAACCGAAGGCATGAAAAATTGGCAAGGCATTAAAGACAGTGTCTGAGGGGCTGAAGTCTACCTTTGCACTAATCTGATGGACATTTGAGAGTAAGTTTTTATGACTTAATGCAACGCCTTTTGGTGTACCTTCGGAGCCTGATGTGAACAGGATGGTGGCTGTATCATCTGGAGTGCTGTTGTATTTCTTTGGATTGTAAATAAAAGAAATCAATCTGGTTTTTATCAATCCTAGAAGTTTATCTGAGGTTGATACATCCTCCTTGATGTCTTCAAGATATATAATTTTCGCGACTTTATTTAATTCTAGCTCAACTTGTTCCAAGCGCCCGAGTTCAATGAAACGCCTTGATGTGATGATTGTTTTAATGGCTGCGGTTTGGGTTGCCGCGACCATGCTTGCAGGGCCGGCTGAGAAGTTTAGCATTGCGGGGACACGGCCGATTGATTGTAGTCCCATGAATGTGGCAACGGTGCCATTTGTGTTTGGTAGGAGTACACCCACCGCTTCGCCTGGTTTTGAGAAGTTTTCAAATTTCTTGCCTAGGATGAGGCTTCCTAAAATGAGGCGTTTATAGCTCATTGGGTTGCGTTCGACGTCTTCCAGGATTGGCAAGGATTTTCCGTGAATTTTGGCAGCGTCAAGTAACCCTTGAAACAATGTTCTGTCTGTATTGCTTGTTTCAAATACCATGTTGGTCATTACATCGTGAAGGTCACGGCCAATTTTGGCTCGTTTTTGGCGACCAGTGAGGTCCTCTGGGGCCTCCATTTTTTGAGGTGGTAGAATTGTTATGGTGATTTTAGGAAACAGGCTTAAACGCATTTTTCCTTTTAGTTTTGAGAACAGACTATATTGAGCGCCATCTATTCTGATCGGGAGTATTTCTACACCTGCGTTGGCTGCAATCATACCAGGGCCTTCATAGACTTTCATCAGGGCACCAGTGAGTGTTATGCGACCTTCTGGAAAGATAACGCATTTTTTACCGTTTGCGACTTCTTTGATTAAACCTTTCAATGCCATTGGACTGGTTGGGTCAAGAGGGAAGAGATCAAATAATGCAAATGCTGGCTTCACCCACCATTTTTCTGCAATGTGAGAGTTGATGCCGAAAAGAGGCGTGTCTGGTAGATAGCAACCTAAAATCGGGGCATCAAGAAATGATGTATGGTTGGCGATGATGACGGCCCTGTCGCCGACTTTTTCATAATTTTCCATACCCTTTACTTCGACCCGATAGAGCGAGCGAAAGATAAAACGGCCGATTGATTTTACTAACTCTTGTGGCAGCAATTTACAAATATATAACGCGACAAAGGCATTTAAAATGGCCACAGTTGTAAAGATTGCAAGTATGCCATATCCATAGCTAATCATGAGAATAGCAAGGAGTGAAGCGCAGACCATGAAGACTGCGTTGATAATATTATTGCCAGCGATTGTGCGTGAGAGTTCTTTTGGATCACTTAAATGTTGGACCATAGCAAATAGAGGAACAGCGTAGATACCACCAAATACGGCGATCATAAAAAGGGATAAAAGAACTAGGGAGGCTCCGGATATTTCTAGAAACTCCGTTACATTATAGAGCGTACCTTCAGCTGGTTGTGGAATGGTGAGGGAGGAAGTGAGGCCAACAAGCCCTAAACTTGCAATGGTGATTGCTATTGCAGCAAGGGGGACGTATTTGGCTGTGATTTTTCCTTTTAATAATTTGTTACACATAAGTGAACCAACCATGATGCCGACTGTAAAGGTTGCGATAAAGAGGTTGGTCACTTGTTCATTTGCAAAAAAACTTTCTTTGGCAAAGGTTGGGAATTGGGTGAGGAAAATGGTTCCGACAAACCAGAACC
The DNA here is from genome assembly GCA_021604645.1 of Methyloligella sp. Classification (GTDB taxonomy): domain Bacteria; phylum Pseudomonadota; class Alphaproteobacteria; order Rhizobiales; family HXMU1428-3; genus HXMU1428-3. The sequence goes on along the minus strand of BQJJ01000011.1, from coordinate 63,338 downwards.
ATGAGATGCCTAAAATAGATAAAAATACATTTCGATCTTTGCTGGCCATGCGCATTATGTTCATGGTTTCAGCTAAAAAGTTCGGATTGATTTTTAGGTTTGGTGAGGGGGCTTCGGCTTTTGGGATATAGAGGCTTGCTATAAAGCCAGCAATTGAGAGTGATAGTAGTGCAATGGAAACATAGATAAGACCGTTATCCATTAGGATGAGGATGCCACCAAAGAGTGTGCCTAGCAAAATTGAAAGAAAGGTTCCTGTCTCGATTAAGCCATTGCCGCCAATAAGTTCATCTTCAGTTAAGTGCTGAGGTAAGATGCCGTATTTAATGGGACCGAAGAAGGTAGATTGAGTTCCAAGTAAAAAGAGGACTATGAGGCCAAGTGTGACTGACTCGAAATAGAAACTAGCTATGGCGAGTAGCATTAAAATGATTTCGGCAAATTTGATTTTATGGATGAGTTTGGTTTTTTCAAATTTATCAGCGAGTTGTCCGGCTGTGGCTGAGAAAAGAAAAAAGGGTAAAATAAATAAACCAGCAGCAATGGTTATAAATAGAGGGCCGTTTAAACCTTGTGCTTCAGCTAATTTATAAGTGACAAGGATAACGAGAGCGTTTTTAAAACCATTATCATTAAACGCGCCTAAGGCTTGGGTTATGAATAGAGGAAGAAACCTTCTGGTCTTTAAAAGTTCAAACTGAGAATGAGCCACTTTTTCTTTTCTTTCCATTGTTATTGCTTTGATCTGTTGTGTTTTATCGTGTCTTTACTGAATATTGCTTAATGGATCAGTATTTTTAGGATATAAACTGAACAGTGTTTAATTACAAGATCTCAATTATAATTATTTTTCAAAAGGGCGATTTTGGGATTGTTAAGGTTAATGTATGAGCTGACTGAGTTATAATGGATTAACTGATTGCTGGAGCAGCGTGGTTTTGTCACTTGTCAGCAAAGATATGAGCTGACATATATGGATTATGTCAGAAAATCAAAAATCACAGTTTATCGAAAATGTTAAACTCGCGGCGCAATTGCATAAATCAGTTATTGCGCAAACGCCTTTGCAACGAAATGCATTTCTCTCTAAACGCCATGAGGCTGATATTTATTTAAAGCGAGAAGATTTAACACCTGTTCGGAGTTATAAAATTCGAGGAGCGTTTAATTTTTTTCGCAAGGCCATTTTAAAAAACGGTAAAAACCAACAATTTGTTTGTGCGTCTGCGGGCAACCATGCTCAAGGCTTTGCTTTCGCCTGTCAGCATTTTGGTGTGAAAGGTGTGATTTTCATGCCGGTCACCACACCACAGCAAAAACAAGAAAAAACGAAAGTTTTTGGTGGTGAACAAGTTGAAATTAAGATTTTCGGCGACTTTTTTGATCAGTGTTACAAGTCAGCTATCGAATATGCTGATGAAACCGGTGCGGTTATGGTGCCGCCATTTGATCATGAAGATATAATTGAAGGGCAGGCAAGTGTTGGGCTAGAGATACTTGCTCAAATTGATAAACCGATTGATTTGCTTATCTTACCTGTTGGTGGTGGTGGCTTGGCTGCCGGTGTGGCTGAGGTCATGAAAGAGTGTTCTCCTAAAACAGAAATGATTTTTGTACAACCCGCAGGAGCTCCAAGCTTTAAAGAGAGTCTCATACAGGGGGAACGAGTTTTATTAGAGCGTGTTGATAATTTTGTTGACGGGGCTGCTGTTGGACAGATGGGACAATTGAATTTTGATCTTTTGAAAGATACAGATCCGAATTCTGTGATGCTTATTCCTGAAGATCGTTTGTGTGAGACGATTATTGAGATGCTTAATATTGAAGGCATTGTGTTAGAGCCTGCTGGTGCATTGGAAGTGGATGCTCTGCGCTGGATACCGCGAGATAAATTAAAAGGCAAAACCATTGTTTGTATTGCTTCTGGGGGGAACTTTGACTTTGAGCGATTGCCAGAAGTGAAAGAGCGGGCCTTAAAAGCTGCGGGCCTTAAGAAATATTATTTAATTCGTATGCCACAACGCCCAGGTGCGCTGCGTGAATTGCTCGACTTGCTTGGGCCTGATGATGATATTGCGCGTTTTGAATATTTGAAAAAATCAGCTCGAAATTTTGGTACAATACTTATGGGTGTTGAAAGTAAACGGGCTGAGAATTTTGAGGTTTTGGAAGGCGAATTGGATAAAACAGGCTATCATATTGAAGACATCACGAATGATGATGTGCTCTCAAGTTTCATTGTTTAAATATTTTTTGTTTATGTATTTCAATGTTAAGAGTGTCTAGAAGTTCTTTTGTTGGCAATCCTATAGGGGCAAGTTTCATCTTTTTCTCAAAAGCGTAAATAGCTCTTTTGGTTTGTTTACCAAAGCGCCCATCAATTTTTCCCCTGTAGAAATTTAGGGCTTTTAGTCCTTTTTGGAAGTTTCTAAATTGCTCGATGTTTGTTAGCAAGGTTTCTTCCTGAAATCGTTTTAACCCTTCGAGAAAGATTTTTGGTTGAATGGCGATGTTTGTTTCTTTGCCCGTTTTTAATTTCTTACGGCTGATGATCTTGCCTGTATATCGATTTCGTCTAATGCGGAAATGTTCGTACTTTAATGAACCAAGATTGATACCGATGACTTTATAGTTATTATCTTTTTTTAAAAATATAGGTGAGCCGGATGAACCTTTGAATGCGTCGCATGTATGAGGGAGAAGAAGAGCCTCTCTTGTCATCTGTCTGCGCTGTTTTTTCATGAAAAACGTTTTGTTATTGCGCGAGCGAATGCGGCATTTATTTGAATATAACCGTTCAGACATATCTTTATCTCCATGATAGCCAATCATGAAGACTTCATTTTTTTGTGCGGCTTTTTTAATCTGTTTTAATTTTTCTTTTCCGAAATCAAGAGTGCGTCCTCTACAGACTGAATGGATTAATTTGGTAAAAGCCCAGTCTTGTTTTTGAGAGTTGAGATGCCGTGCTTCTGCGTAGTTACCAGAATAGACAGAAAGGCCTGGCATTTTTTGGTGTACATATTCTGGATAAGAGATACGGGGTTTGTATTTGTGATTTAAAGGGGACTTTGTAAGAGCTGGGAGGATAAAAATTGTTTTTGCGAGATTTAACCGTTTGCCCATTGTTGGATTTCTAACGATGCAGTGGGCGTTTGTTGCTATGATATTTGGAGCTACGCAAAAGGCTGTACAGCGCCATCCCTTTTTTCCTGGTTGTCCTATTATCCCGATGCCTGCTGCAAGGGCTTGATACTTAGCAGGTAGACTAATGCGATTATCTTTTCCAAGAACTGCAATTTTTCTTACATGGTCGATGGATGATTTGTTTGGAGTTTTTATAGAAATGTTTGAACTGAATGATTTTGCATGAGATGTGTTTGAGCTGAAATGTACAAATAAGAGGTTAGAAAATAAAAGAAAAAAGGAAAATAAAAGAAAAAAGACTGGGCTTGTTTTCCTCATCTTTGATGTTTTTCTTTTCATTTTATATCTCCATCCCATACAGATACATTTGTGGGATTATTCTATCATGAAAATATTTAATTTATCAGTGGCAAATATCCATAAGGGCTAAATCACAGGCTATTTTGCGCAATAACCTGTGAGGAAATTGTTTATAAGCTGATCGATCATTTCTTGGGGGGTGATCTCATCCGCCATGAAGAGTTTATCTGTTATTGCTAAGATGGTTATCCCGTGCACACTACTCCAAAGTCCCAAGGAAGCGGCATGGATTTCGGCTTTGTCTTTTTTTACGTCTAACGAGCCGATTTCAGATTCAACCAGATCAAAAAGCGTTTGAATATTTTCTCCTAAATCTGGATTAATATCTCCGCCACCTGCCACATGATGCTCAAAAATTAAACTCCAGAGATGGGGATTTTTTTTGGCAAAATTATAATAGGCCCGGCCAAACTGAACGAGGTTTTCTTTTTGATTTTTTTGATTTTGATGAGCGCTGACTTCTTTGAATAAAGTTTCTAGTGTGCGCGCATTGACCTGCATGATGAGATCATCAAGATTTTTAAACACCAGATAAATCGTGCCAACGGTGTATCCGATTGCACTGGCGACTTTTCTGGCGCTTAGGGCTTGGAAACCCGCCTCGGCTACAATTTCTTCTGTAGCATTTAAGGCGAGTTCCTTTATTTCCTCTCGGCTATGATCGCTTCGTCTTGCCATATATTAGTTATTGTCTCTTACATCTACAAAATGACCAGCAATCGCTGCTGCTGCGGCCATAATTGGTGAGACTAGATGTGTGCGACCTTGACGGCCCTGACGGCCCTCAAAGTTTCTATTTGATGTCGACGCACATCTCTCACCAGGTTCCAATTTATCTGCGTTCATAGCCAGGCACATAGAGCATCCTGGTTCGCGCCAATCAAATCCTGCTTTTGTAAAGATTTGATCTAGTCCTTCACTTTCAGCTTGTTCTTTTACCAAGCCTGAACCAGGTACGATCATGGCATTTACATTTTCGTTTACGTTTTTGCCTTCCACTAATTTGGCAACAGCACGTAAATCTTCAATGCGGCCATTAGTACATGATCCGATGAATACACGATCCAGTTTAATGTCTGTAATTTTTGTCCCAGCCGTTAAACCCATATAGTTTAACGCTCTGATCATGGCATCTTTTTGGCCAGGATCTGTAACATCATCTGGATTTGGAACATTTCCAGTAATTGAAACTACGTTGTCCGGGCTTGTGCCCCAGGTAACAATTGGAGGAAGGTCAGATGCATTAAGCGTGATTTCTTTATCAAAACTTGCATCATCTTCCGTGAATAAAGTTTTCCAATAGGCAAGTGCCATGTCCCATGCGGCTCCTTTTGGTGCACGTGGGCGGCCTTGAATATATTCGTATGTCGTTTCATCAGGTGCAATGAGACCAGCTCTGGCACCGCCTTCAATAGACATATTACAAACGGTCATACGGCCTTCCATAGACAGATTGCGGATTGCAGCACCTGCATATTCCATTACGTGACCAGTGCCGCCAGCTGTTCCGATTTCGCCGATGATAGCGAGAATGATATCTTTTGCTGTGACGTGGTCTGGAATTTCACCATCTACGGTGATGCGCATATTTTTTGCTTTTTTCTGGATTAGAGTTTGCGTGGCTAAGACATGCTCTACTTCAGATGTACCGATGCCGTGAGCAAGCGCGCCAAATGCACCATGAGTTGACGTATGGCTGTCACCACAAACGATTGTCATGCCAGGAAGTGTAAAGCCTTGTTCTGGGCCTACGATGTGGACAATGCCTTGGCGTTTATCCGCCATGTCATAAAAGTCGATGCCAAAATCTTTAGCATTTTTCTCGAGAGTATCTACCTGGAGTTTTGATTCCGGGTCACTGATGCCTTGGGCACGCCCTTCAGTTGGCACGTTATGGTCTGGTACTGCTAAAGTTTTTTCTGGAGCGCGAACTGTGCGATCTGACATACGCAAGCCTTCAAAGGCTTGTGGGCTTGTTACTTCATGAACAAGATGGCGATCAATATAGAGAAGCGATGTTCCGTCTTCGCTGGTCTCAACTACGTGATCGTCCCAAATTTTATCGTAAAGTGTCTTGCCCATTTTTGTCTCCATAAATGATAGCTAAATTTTTGATGTTTATGACTATTCGTTAGTCTAATTTAAAGTTTTTAATTTCAAGTTTTATTCTTGGCCGTTTCTTCTGGGGGCCGTCTCATGATGAGGGTTGGTATTTCATCGTGAGGGTCTTCACTGCAGCTGCCTGGTCCTTGGATTGTAAACCCAAATCTTTTGTAAAATTCTATGGCGCTGATGTTTTGTGGCTCAACAGTTAAAGAAATGCAAGTCTCTTTACTGATTGAAGATAAAATCTTTTCCATCAGCTCTGATCCAATGCCTTTATTCTGCTTGCCTGGATGAATATACATCCGGCCTAAAATTGCATCTTTTTCTTGTTTGTTAAGAAAACTGGTTGCGATAATGTCGCCTTCTTCAGCACAGACAAGGAATTGGCAGTTTTCTTTGAGGATGTCTTCTTCCAAGCGTTCTTTAGTATGCCACTCATTGATAAGTTCTGAGACTTTTTTATGGCCTAAGGTTTTATCGTAAGATGAATGCCAAGTGACTTGTAGAAGAGTTTGTATTCGAGGAACATCTTCTTTTTGTGCATGCCGGATTGTATGGTTCTTCGCCATGTTTTTTTGATGCCGATAAATTCGATTTTACATCATTGGTAATTTATTCGAATTGTTTTGATCGGGTGAAATTTCTGGTGACCTTTAATATACGATAAAATAAGGTCACCAGAGTATTTCAAAAAAGAATAAAACTTATTCGCTTTTCTCTTCGTCAGAGCTAGCGCCTTCAGCTTCTTCTTCAGGGACTTCTTCAACAGTTGCTGCTGTCATAGCTTCTTGAGCTTTTGAAACCCAGTCGTCTTTTTCAATTTTGCCACTAAGTCCGAGAGCTTCGTCAAGTTGAACGATTTCATCATCACTCAGGTTTGCAATTTGTTCTAGTTTGATCACGCCAAGCTTGTTGATCTGAGTTTGAATTGTTGCGTTCAAACCTTCGATCACTGTTAGATCTTCAGCATCACCTTCTGGGCGATCAAAGCCTTTGAATTTGGCTTTTTTCTTCTTAGTAAGTGTGCCTTTAGCATCTTTGCGTTCAGCAATACGTGCAGCTTTACCACGTAGGCCACGTAGATAATAAAGCTTAGCACGGCGAACTTTACCGCGGCGTACTACGTCGATTGAATCGATCAATGGTGAGAAAACAGGGAAAATACGTTCCACGCCTTCACCATAAGAAATTTTACGTACTGTGAAATTTTCGTGCAAGCCTTTGCCAGAACGTGCAATACACACGCCTTCATATGCCTGAATCCGTGAACGGTCACCTTCAACCACTTTCACGTTAACTCTAACTGTATCACCAGGAGCAAATTCAGGAACTTCACGAACTTTGTTTAGTTCTTCAATTTGTTCTTTTTCGAGTTGTTCAATAATGTTCATTATTACAACTTCCTATACTATATTCACAGAGGAGCGGTCCCACCCAAACGAGTGCGTCACAGCTCTTGCGGCCTATATTTTCATGAAAATCAACAAGGTTTTAACATATTACCTTCTTGAAGAGGTCAGCATATAGCTTAGTTTGGGAGAAATGTATAGTTTTTTGTGAAGTTTTTGTTTTTTTCTCTCTCACGGCTATTCCAAGCGCGAAAGGCGCTTGGGGCCTACGAGGTGCGGTGCAACGCACCGGGCTTCGCCATGTCCTTCAGCCCGAAGTGAGCTGAACTCCTTTTTCATATTGGAAGTTTTGGGATATTAGAGTTTTTAACTCTACTCTCTGCACTTTGTGGGCGTAGAACAAGCATAATTTAGCATTCTTCGTCTTTCAGTTGCCTTGCTTCTGAGGGGAGCATTACGGGGATTCCGTTATTGATTGGATAGGCCAGTTTGGCTTTTTTTGAGATGAGTTCGCCTGCTTCTTTGTCGTAAATAAGGTGTGTTTTGGTTAAGGGACAAACCAAAATTTCTAGAAGCTTAGGATCAATTTCTAAATTGTTTTCTTCTGAATTTTCCATTTTTCATTCATTTTCAGTGATTTAGTTCAATTTTATATGGTGTTGATTTTATTGGATTGTGTTGCCTGTATCGTCATTTCTGGACGCTATGTCCATTTCTGCTAAGGCCATGAGAACTTCTGAGCGGGTTTTTAGGTCTGGTGTCTCCAATAGAGCTTGTTTTTCTTCTGTTCCATATGGACTGATGATTGAGAGGGTGTTGACTAAAAATTCGTTTGAAGATTGGTTGATCGACTCCCAATCTGCATCTAGTTCATGGAGTTTCAAGTAGGTTTTAAGGATACTGAGTAGAGTTTCACGATCGACTTCATCTTCGCCAAAGCCTTGCTCAAGGTCTTTTTCAAACCTTGAATAATCTACCTTGAACTGTCTGTATGGCAGGTCTGTTTTTTCTTCGTTTAAAATATCAAACCGGCAAATGCCTGTTAACGTGATTAACAGACGTCCATCTTCGGTTTCAGAGAACTCTGTTAGTCGACCAATGCAACCGGTTGTTCTTAACGGCACAAAGATATCTGCTGAGAGTTCGGCTTCAAATCCTGATTCTGGTTGAATCATACCGATTAACCGTTCATTTCCAAGCACATCATCCGTCATTTGTAGATATCTTGGTTCGTATATATTTAGTGGCAAGTTACTACGTGGAAGCAAAATCACGTTTTTCAAAGGAAAAAGCGGGATTGTTTCAGGTAAATCTGAAATTAGACGGTATTTATGCGCTGGGCTTGTCATAGTTTTTATTTTCTAGCTGACGCTTTCATGTGTTTTATCTGTTAACAGGCGACAATAACTATGCCGCACATCTGTATTTGATAATAAACGAAACTCTCTTAATGCGAGATCTATCTTTGATACGTAGTCTAAACTCTAATTTAAGCGAAAAGGAGGGAAGATAATTTTTTTCTCCCCTCAATTGTATTTGGGTCTTTAGGGCCCCAGGCTTCAAAAAACTCAAGTAATTGAGTGCGGGCTGCGCCATCATTCCATTGCATGTTGTTTCTTAGAATTGCTATCAGCTCATTTACGGCTTCTGCTTGTTTGTTGTTTGCATTATAGGCGATTGCCAGTTCAAATCGTTTTTCATGATTTCCCGGATTGGCCTGACTTTCTGCTATTAGCTCATCTAAATCACCGGTATCACCAGATTTAAGTGCGAGATCTAATGCAGCTTTGGCACTGATGATTGCAGGATGATTTTCAATTTCTTTCGGCATCATGGTCAGGGCTTGTTGAGCTGTTTCCAGTTCGCCAATGTCAATATAACATTTCATGAGCCCGCCAATGGCGTCTGGATTTTGTGGATCTTGCGAAAGGATTTGGGAGTAAAGATCGGCGGCGAGTTGAGCTTCGCCTGCTTCTCTCTTTTCATCTGCTTCTGCGATAATTTCAGCCAAGCCTTCGATGGCACCGCTTAATTTTTTTACGAACTTTTTCAATTCACTTTCAGGCATTGCGCCCTGGAACCCGTCTACTGGTTGACCATCTTTAAAGGCATAAACCGTTGGTACTGATTGAATACGAAATTGGCTTGCGAGATCTGGGCAGGCCTGGGTGTTAATTTTAACCAATTTAACCGTGCCACCTGCTTCTCTAACTGCGGCTTCAAGTGCTGGTGTTAATTGAGCGCAAGGGGCGCAATTTGGAGCCCAGAAATCTACAATCACAGGAACTTTTTGAGATTCTGCGATCACATCTTCCATGAAGGTTTGAGTGGTGCTGTCTTTGATTAGATCGCTTTTTATTAGGGATGGGTCGTTTTGGTTTGATCCCTGCTGATTAGATCCTTGTCCAAATTCACTCACGGAAATTCTCACTTTATAAATTATTGGTTAGTTATCTTTATATAAGTGTGGGCTTTTCAACGGTGATTTTCAATAGCTATTTATTGAGTTATTTTTTGTGAAGTGCGGAATGAATAAAAAAATTGATTTTTTGCTCTGGACAAGTTTGTCGGAATGATCTAGAACCGCTCCACATCATCTTGTTGGTACAGGGTTTTCTGTATTTAGATGATGACCCATTATTTAGCGGGCGTAGCTCAGGGGTAGAGCACAACCTTGCCAAGGTTGGGGTCGTGAGTTCGAATCTCATCGCCCGCTCCATTTTATCTTTTTGATTTTTAGAAGATAATTTGGTTTATTTTTTGAACTTCCGAGCCGTTTGCATCATAATGTGAGCGGTTTTTTTGCGTTTGATGGTTAAACTTTTATGATTTTTGGAGCTTATTTGTGAGTAAGTCCTATGATTTGTTTTTAGGTGAGTGGGTGTTGGATACTGAGCTTTGCCATTTTGAACAGGGCGAGGTGCCATTCGCTGCGACTTATCATATTCATGATGAGGGCTCTGACCTTATCTTTGATATGAGTCTTACTGATCAAAATAATGAAACACACCAAATGACGCTGTGCGGGAAACCTGATGGCAAGTTGGCTCCGTTTAATGGGGGGGATTTGGTCGATGCGCTTTCTATCACATCTGTTTCATCTCATGAGTTGAATAGTGCGGCTGCCATGAACGGGGTTGTGTTGATGTCTGTTATTCGGCGGTTATCTCCTGATGGGACGCAGATGGCTGTGTTGCAAGAGGTTAAGTTGCCAACTGGTGAGATCTCGACAAATAAATCTATTTATATTCGCAAGCAAATTCATTAGGTGGTGTTGGTTTGGTTTCTCTCTATTTCTCTCACGGGCTATTCTATGAGCTGAAGCTCATAGGCCTCCGAGGGGCGGTGCTTTTCTTACGATCAGCTTATCCGTACTCGCTATGCTCCGTTCGGGCTGATCTGGTGCACCGGACGCCATTTATTTGAGCTTTAGTTTGCCCACTAACAACCGCGCTGGCGTCATGTCCGTACTCTGAAGTAGAGCACTCCCTTCTTCGTACTGTTAGATTTTCTCTTTCTCACGATTTATTTTATGAGCTGAAGCTTAATGTTTCTTAGAGCATTTCGCTTTGAGCAAGTTCATTAAGATAATTTAATCTAAAACTTAGTGGTTGAGAGATCGCATTTTTCTTTTCAATCAGCTATAATCCTTTGATTATTGTTTTGTTTCATATCCGGTTTTTGGGGAATTGGCTGATGGTGCGTTTTATTTTTATATCTTTGGTTGCTTTGGGTTTTTTGAATTTTACTAATTCGGCGCTTGCTGAAACAGGGCGGGTCGCTCTTGTTATTGGTAACTCGGCATATCAACATACATCTCCGCTTGATAATCCTAAAAATGATGCGCTTGTGATGACGAAAGTTCTGAAAGAACTTGGGTTTGATGTTATCTCTTCGTTGGACCTTTCTCAAAATGATATGAAACGCGCGATTAAAACTTTTGCGCAGAAATTAGAAGCTGGTGGTCGCGGTACGGTTGGATTGTTTTATTATGCCGGGCATGGTGTGCAAGTTGGTGGGCGGAATTACCTTATTCCAGTGAGTGCGAAAATCTCATCTGCTGTTGATGTGGAGATTGAATCTATAGACCTTGAAGTTGTGACAAATGCGATGAATGTCGCTGGCAATGGTTTCAATGTGGTTGTTCTAGACGCGTGCCGTGATAATCCTTTTAAATCTTCAACTCGGTCTTTATCGCGCGGGTTGGCGCGGATTAATGCGCCTAAGGGCTCTTTGATTGCCTATGCGACGTCACCTGGTGATGTGGCTGCTGATGGTGAGGGGGAGAACTCTCCATATACTGCTGCTTTGGTGAAGACGATGCAAGAACCTGGTTTGACGATTGAGCGGGTATTTAAGCGGGTGCGGTTGCAAGTTCATGAGGAGACGAAAGAAACTCAAACCCCTTGGGAGAGTTCTTCGCTTACGGGTGACTTTTACTTTTTACCTGAAGGAAGTGAGACGCGACCGAAAGTTGAAGTTGAAGCGAAACCTAAAATTGAAGATGTTGTTGAACCTGGAGAAGTGAAGCCGGAAGAACGCGCGCCTGATGCGCAATTGGCTTATTTAAAAGCTGTCGAAGATAATACGCTTGATGGGTATAAATCTTTTTTGCGCACATTTCCAAAACATGAAAATGCAGCCCGTGTGCGCCAGATTATTCGTAGTATTGCGGATGATAAAATGTGGCAACGGATAAAAAAACAAAATAAAGCTTCTGGCTATCGGCGGTATTTGGCAGCGTTTCCTGATGGGGATTATAAGGGTGAAGCAAAGGCCCGTTTGAAGAGTTTGCAGACGGCTTATGTTGTGCCTCCTAAAGAAATAAAAAAGACGCGTCAATATTGCGGTCATCCGCATGGGAAATGGCGTGTGATTGATATTCGCTCTGATGATGTTTTAAATGTGCGCCAGGGACCTTCTACTCGTTATCCGATTGTGGGAGCAATTCCTCCTCATGGTACTGGTGTGCGGCGGGTTGAATGTACGTCTCGAAACTGGTGTTTGGTAAAGTATCGTTGTGTAAGTGGTTGGGCTTCTGGCAAGTACTTAACTTATAATGATCGCAAACCTGTTGGTGGTTCTGCTAGCAAGTATTACCGGGTGATTGATCATACATATCCGGATAAATTAAATGTTCGCCGCGGGCCTTCGACAAAATATGCGATCGTTGGGCGGATTCCTCATAATGGGAAAAATGTTACTGTGCGTCAGTGTAAGTCAATCGGGTCACGAAAAAGCCGTTGGTGTATTGTTAACTGGAAAAATGTTTCTGGTTGGGCGTCTGGCCGGTATTTGGCGAATATGTCTACGGGCCGGCGACCTTAAATTTTGATTTGGTGGCTGTATTTTACTTAGCTTATTTAAAGTTTGTGAGGGTGTGATGGTTTATCAATTGGTGCCATTTCAAAAGCGTGCTTTGTTTTTGTTGAATCGATGTTTTCTATTCAGTTTTTCACTTATCACTTTCTTTATTCTATTTTCACTCGCGCCGGTTAGAGCCGGTGAGTTACCCAAATTTTTTACTTACCTTAAAGCTGTTGATCCGAGTATTTTACAAGAGATGCGCTATTATGGATCTCATAATTTTTTGGGGCGCCGGGTGAAAGGATATAAGGCGGCTGAATGTATTTTAACGATGCCGGCTGCACGAGCTTTGAAAAAGGTTCAAAAACGATTGCGCCCAAGAGGGCTTTCTTTAAAAGTTTATGATTGTTATCGACCACAACGAGCTGTGAATGATTTTATTGCTTGGGCGAAGAAACCAACTGACATAAAAACCAAGGCTGAATTTTATCCGACATTAAAAAAATCAAAATTATTTGGTCTTGGTTATATTGCCCGGCGCTCTACTCACTCGCGGGGCAGTACTGTTGATTTAACGATTGTTCCTTTGCCGCCTAAATCTCAACCCGAGCATGATCCATCTAAGCAGACAGCTTGTTTTGAGGACATGGATAGTCGTTATGCAGATAACAGCCTTGATTTTGGCACTGGTTATGATTGTTTTCATGAAAAAAGTCATACGAAATCTCGCGTTGTACTAGATGCGCGAAAAAATAGGGACTTATTGGTGCGTGAGATGGCGGCGGTTGGTTTTGAGAATTATCGCAAAGAGTGGTGGCATTTCTCATTAAAGAATGAGCCTTATCGGCGTAAACATTTTGATTTTCCGATTACGCCTTATAAGGGGAAGAGTTCATCTTCTCATTTAATTCAATCTGACAGTAAGGCGAATAAAGAGGCCGTAAAGCCTCGCTTGCAAATTGTTGATGAGCTTGCATCCAAAGAGAAAGAATTAATTGAGCAAGAACCTGAAGATTTGGTTGATAATTCTGAGATGTCTACCTCTAAAGGCGATGTAAAGAGTGACATGCTTCGAGTTGTTTGTGTTGCTTCAAATGATGTTTTGAACGTTAGAGAGGCCGCCCACCATAAAGCTAAACTTGTTGCTGCTCTTCCTTTTGATGCTGTTGAAATTCAGTATAAAGAGTGTCTTGGTGAAATTTCATTAAGAGAATGGCATGGGTTAGATGCGATTGGACGCAAAACAATGGCTTCGCCCTGGTGTCGCATTTTATCTTATAAATTAACCTCTGATGATACTGCAATTGAGGCTGAGGGCTGGGTTTCAGGTGCTTTTGTTGTAGGTGAGTTTAAATCTAGACCTTGTAAAATAAGATGACAATTTCCTTAAGCGTTTTTGTCTTAAGTCATTATATTTATTTGATTATTTCTTTTTTGAGTTTTTATAATTTCGTTTTGATTTGTACGTCTTAATTTTTTGTTAAGTAAAACTTTAGTTTAAATCCCCTTTAAATCATTAACGTTTTCATATTATTTAGATTTCTATGTTAACTGATTAATATTGCTGATTTATAAGGTTTAAAACCATGAAGATTGTCGTTGTCGATAATAGTCGCGTGAATTTGAAAATTTTAACGACTATGCTGGAAGAACATGATCATTCAGTTGTTAGTTTTTTAGATGCTACCGAGGCGCTTACATATATTCGATGTGAACAAGATGTTGATGTGGTTTTAACTGGCTTGGAGCTAAGTCCAATTTCAGGTTTTGAACTTTGTTGGGATACGCGTTTACTTGTTTCACGGGGCCGACAAATTTATATCCTTGCGATGTCTTCAAGTACTGAAGATAGTAAATTAATCGAAACGCTTGATAGCGGTGCGGATGACTTTATTCGCAAACCTCCAAATTTACAGGAACTTCTGGCTCGCTTACGCGTGGCTGAACGCATGAAATATATGCAAGAAGAATTAATCAAGTTGGCAACGCTTGATTGTTTAACCGGTATTTTAAATCGTCGGGCTTTCTTTGATGCGTCTGTGGCTCATTGTACAGCGGCTGATGATGGGGCAGATCTTTCTGCCATAATGTTTGATATTGATCACTTTAAACGTGTGAATGACAATTATGGTCATGACATAGGTGATAAAGCGCTTGTTGCTGTTGTTGGAACTGTTGAGCGCGAATATGGTTTATTTGCTCGAATGGGCGGTGAAGAATTTGCTTTGCTTCTACCTAACGCAGGGAAAGAAGAAGCGCTTGATGTGGCTGAAAAATTACGTGCCGAGGTTGAAGCATTGGACATTGAAGCGGAAGGTTATTCAAAACCATTAAAATTGACTTGTAGCTTTGGTGTAAGTAAATGGGCTAAAGGAGATAGCATTGAGAGCCTTCTTAAACGCTCTGACTTAGGCCTTTACCTGGCGAAGGAAAGTGGTCGCAATCAAGTGCAATTTAATAAATATACTCCAAATGATTTTATTCCTGAGCGCAGCGAAGTGATTGAGATTGTTGAACTTGATCCTAACGTTGTTGAGCTTAATTCATAGTTTTCTTTTTTTTCTCTCTCACGGCTATTCTATTTTAGTGGCACTTCAGCTTGCCCACCAGCAACTGCGCTGCTGAAGCTCATGGGCCTACGAGGTGCGGCGCAATGCGCCGGGCTTCACTGACGCTGCGCCATGTCCTGACGCCGAAGTGGCGTCACTCCTTCTTCGTGTATAGAATTTGAATAATGTTCTTTCAATTATCTATCTGTAATCGGTTGAGGTAACCGGTTTTCGGGTACGACTGTTTGGTCGGTTAGTAATTGCGCTGTTTACAGGGCGGTTTTTAGATCGCCTTTTTGCCATTCTTCAATATTGTTAATTAAGCTATCCCATAGGCTTTGGACGGCGTCTGTGCTGGCCCAGGCGATGTGAGGGGTGATGATCACGTTTGGATAATGAGCGATGGAGAGCAATGGATTGCCGTTTCTTGGTGGCTCTAATGAGAGACAATCAACACCAAGGGCTCTGATTTTTCTTTGGTTTACTGCGTCAACAGCATCAGCTTCATTGACGATACCACCGCGTGATGCGTTGATAAGGATAGGATTGCGGGACATTTTGCTGAATTCATTTTTTGTGATCAAATCTCTAGTATGATCATTTAAAGGGCAGTGTATGGATATAATGTCACTCTGCTCCAAGAACTCATCAAACTCTATATAAGGTTTATGAGGATCTTTATCTCCCCGGCGCCCAGCATACATGATCCCCATACCGAAACCACTTGCAAGGCGAGCAAGACCGGCGCCGAGTACTCCGCGGCCAATGATACCTAGAGTTTTATCATGTAGGTCTTCGATAGGGTGATTAAAGAAGCAAAATTGATTGGCTTTTTGCCACTCGCCTTTTTCGATATCTGATTGATAGCCAAGGAGAGAACGACTTAGAGCCATAATCATCATCATGGCATGTTCAGGCACAGAATTAACGGCGTAACCTTTTACATTTGCGACTGTAATGTCTTTTGCATGTGCAGAATGGATGTCAACATGATCAAAACCAGTTGCTGCTATGGCGATCATTTTTAGGTCAGGGAGACTTGATAAAGTTTCATCATCAAGCTTCACTTTATTCGTTATTGCGATATCTGCCCCTTGAAGCCTCGGAATGATCTGATCTTTTGGGGTTCCTTCAAACTCTTGCCATTCATGAGGAAATGATGGTTTTTTGGCTTCCAGAGTTGTTGGAAAGGTACCTTTATCGAGAAAAACTATTTTGGTCATGTGTTTGCCAGCTTTTTGATTATATGAATGTCAGGGTTCATTTTATATGTGGTACGCACAATGTATATCTATTATCTCGCCGCAGGCTAAATATTCGCTATGCAAGTTTTATGATACTGCGAGTTTTACTTAAACGTTAGAAAAAAACAAAAAAGGCACATGATATTTCTATCATGTGCCTTTTTTTCGTTACATTAGATATGGGCAACATAATGTCGGTGATTTGATATTCATAAAATATCTAATGTTTCACCTTGAGTTTACCCAAGTCTTTTTGTTCCGTTGTCTATATTACTTATCTGTTACGACAAGGGCGTCCACGATAAGAACGATGTGCGCGGTGACCACGAACAGCTACGCGAGTAGTTTTCCAGCTATATACAGCTGGCTTAACTACAACGTGGCGTTTCGAAGGTGATACCACTACGCGGCGTTTTACAGTTCTGTAAACTGCTGCGTGTTTCACATGGTGTTTACGAGCTGCAGAGACCTGAACACGAACAAGACGAGTGCGATAGCGAGCTGGTCTTCTTTCAGTCCAAGTTCTAGCACGGCGTACCATCACTTTGCGTGTCACGTTTTTGTAAACAGCTCTGTGATATACACGGTGTGTGCGACCACGAGATGTCATCACTTTAACGCGTTTCGTTGCGTATACTGCAGGGTGATATACACGGTGCGTGCGACCGCGAGATGTCATCACTTTAACGCGTTTTGTTGCGTAAACAGCAGGGTGATATACACGGTGTGTGCGACCACGAGAAACAATCACTTTTCTCTTAACTGTTTTGTATACTGCAGGGCGGCGTACAAGACGGTGAGATGCGCGTTTCACTTGAACACGTTGTTGTTTCCATGCGTATACAGCTGGTGTGCGGTGAGCGATACGACGGCCACTTTGAACCAATACACGTGTTGCAACACGTTTGGTTTTGTATGTTGTGCGAGAACGGTGACGATGTCCACGATCATCGCAATGACAAGGTTTGCTACGAACAGCTACACGCTTGGTTCTGTAAACTGTTTTGTAAACAGGTGCTGATTTTGTGTAGTGAACACCACCGCGTTTTACGAGGACACGTTGTTTTTTGTATCCGTAAACAGCAGGTGTGCTAACACGATCATAACCACCACGGCTAGCCATTATGCGTTCTGTTCTCCAGCCGTATTTTGCTGGTGTTGAACGAGTTTCGGTCCAACCACGTTTCACTAGAACACGCTCTGATCTCCAGCCATATGTAGCTGGTGATTTGCGAGTTTCAGTCCAACCGCGTTTTACTAGAACACGTTGTGATCTCCAGCCATATGTTGCTGGTGTTGAACGAGTTTCAGTCCAGCCGCGCTTAACAAGCACACGATGAGTGCGCGTTGCATACTGAGCTGGTGTGTGATGTGTTTTTGCATAAGCTTTGCTTACCAAAACACGTTCCATTTTTAGACGATGTCTAGCGGGAACAACTCTTGTTTCAGTCCATCCACGACGAACAAGCTGTTTTGAAGCTTGCCAACCGTAAACAGCTGGTGTGTACCGAACTTCACGTCTTGCTCTAGAAACTAGAACTTTACGTTTAACCTGACGATAGTGCACTGGCTGTACCCGATGGACAGTACAAGCTGGTGCGGCTCTATGGGTTCTCTCACGATCCAAACGCGATGTTGCATTTGCATTTGTAGTTAGTGTGATTGTCCCAAGTGCTGCGACTATTAGCGCAACGCTACGCATATACATAATTATACGCACTCCCTCACATATTAATAAGCTACTTAAGCTTTACTCAAAAAATTAGGGGAGACCCTTATGGTGCCACCCCCCCTGCATCATTAGATTTTGTAAAATAAATTTTACGAGTTGAATTTAACAAGTGACCTTAACAATCGTTATGGCGCGCTCGATAAATTCGAGATTAAATATTTCCAGGCTAGTTAAACTGAAGAATTTCTGCGATACTTAGATTTAAGTATTTTAGAAGGTTCTGTTTCAGATTAATTCTCCTGGAGAGCTTCAATCTTTAAAATATTGTTATAACAACATTTTGTGTCTTCATATTCGACTTGTTTTACTCTTAAGTCAAGCGGCCTCATTGGCCCTTCTTTGTTTTTTTGCTGTATTCGGCATAAATATTTTATTCGCGGCCTCAATGTTGCTTATTTGTACCAAAAAATAGGTAGGACCTTATTCTCTACTTGCATCATAGTGCAGCTTTGATTACACCAGTTATTGGCGTTTTTAGCTGAAAGGGAGAGCCATTAATGTCTAAAATGATCAGTTTGATCAGGATTTTGTATTTTATGATCTTGTTTTTAGGGGTAGCTGGTCTTTCCGGGTGTGGGATCAATAATATTCCAACAAAAGAAGAACAAGCAAAGGCTGCCTGGAGTAATGTTTTAAACCAATATCAACGGCGGGCTGAATTAATCCCTAATTTGATTGAAACGGTTAAAGGTTTTGCGGCTCAAGAGGAAAAAGTCTTTAAAGAGGTTGTTGAAGCACGGGCGAAAGCCACGAGTTTACAATTGCCCAAAGACATTACGACTAACCCGGAAGTTTTTCAGCAATTTCAAAAGATTCAAAGTCAGCTTTCCAGTGCGCTTGGGCGTTTGATTGCTGTTTCTGAGAGTTATCCTGATTTGAAATCAAGTCAGAACTTTTTAACATTGCAAACTCAACTTGAGGGTACGGAAAATAGAATTGCTATTGCACGGCGAGATTATATTGAGGCTGTAAAACAATATAATACAGAGTTAAAAACCATACCTGGTAGATGGTGGAAGTCACTTGTTTATCCGGATTCTGAATTGATGGAAACATTTTCAGTCGCACCTGAAAAGACCAAAGTTCCTGAAGTTAATTTTAAATAATTTTCAACAAAGGCTCCAATTAATCTGGAGCCTTTTTCTTTGTGCTTTAGGTTGTCTTTTTTTGTGCTCCTTCAGGTTGCCCACAAGCAACCGTCGCTGCAACCGCGCTTTTTTAGTTGCGCTTTAGGTTGCTTTTTCTGTGCTTCAGATGCCCACAAAGCATCCGCAAGAAGCAACCACGCTTTTTAGAGGCTTAAATTTTTGAATATTATTTGCAAGCATAATACTCATAGATCAGTTCTATCCGTTTTGGGGTTAGCGCTATGTATTTGGTTTGTGTTGTTTGAAATTGGTTTTGCGGCTTCTCCTGACTTTCCAAAGTTAACGGGCCGGGTTGTTGACCAGGCACAGATTATTTCCGCTGAAGATGAAGCACGGCTTACTAAACAACTCTCTGAAGTTGAGGGGCAGTCAACAGATCAGATTGTGGTTGTCACGTTAAAGAGTTTGGGTGGATATCCTATTGAAGATTATGGCTATCAGTTAGGGCGTCATTGGGGGATTGGCCAGGCTGGTAAAGACAATGGTGTTTTGTTGATCATTGCGCCGACTGAGAGGCAAGTGCGCATTGAAGTTGGACGCGGCCTTGAGGGAAATTTACCGGATAGCTTAGCGGGTTTAATTATTCAACGACGCATTTTACCTCACTTTAAGAAGGGAAACCTTGTTGCAGGAATTTTTGCCGGTGTTGAGGATATTAAGGCGAGTTTGCTTGGCAATGGTGAAGAGGTTGCGCTTCGAGCTCGAAAACCAGTTGCTAAGATTGATCCCCTACTACCATTTATCTTTTTTGCGTTTTGGCTTGTTCCTTTCATTTATCTCATTAGCTCACTTGCGCGCGACCGACAAGTTGGCGGGCGTATGCCTGGCGGGGTTGTGATTGTTCCTGCTGATTATGGTGGTGCTTCAGATGGATGGAATGGTACGGGAGGGTTTCGTCGTCCTCGCAGTGGCGGTTTTTCTGGTGGCGGCGGTAGTTTTGGTGGTGGTGGCGCTTCGGGTAGTTGGTAGTTTGCGGGCTACTCGTCTGATTGTTTATGATTCTGGGAGAAATCGATGTATTTGTTGAACAAAGATGATGCAAAAGAAATTAGTGAAGCCATCATTGATCAGGAGAAACGCACGAGTGGCGAGATTGTTGCTGTGCTTGCCGCACAATCTGGCAGTTATCGATTGCTGCCTTTGTTTCTGGCTGCCTTCGTAGCTTTGCTTATTCCTCTGATTTTGATTTACCTTCCTCGCTACACTGAGGGGCAATTTTTAATTTGGTCTGCTGAGAAGATCTATTTCATACAATTGATCTGTTTTGTGGCACTGGCCCTTCTGTTGTCTTTTCGGCCGTTCAGATATTGGATCGTTCCAACGACATTGAAGAAAAAGTGGGCCCATGCCCATGCATTAGAGCAATTTGCCGCACAAGAGATGCATACAACCTCAGGGCGAACTGGCATAATGATTTTTGTATCAATCGCTGAACATCATGCTGAAGTGATTGGAGATATGGGAATTTATGAAAAAATCCCTGCTTCTGAATGGGATGCATTGGTGCGGCAATTGGCTCTGGATATTAAGAATAAAAAACCTAAAAAAGGCTTTGTCACCGCGATTAATCGATCTGGTGAGTGGCTCTCAGAACATTTTCCGCCTGGAAGTGAGCCGCTTGATGAACTTGTTAATCATCTAATCGTGATTGAGTAAATCTCAAGTTATTTCATCTAAATTTTGCTCTTTTCTGAATCAAAACCTTATTTCTTTTTGATAACACTAAGAATTTGTTCATCTTTTTCTAGCTATGGTTGAATGGAATTGAGTCGCTTGCACTCTGGGGTCTTTTTGCGAGCGCTTATATTTCATGGGAAATTACATGCCCTTTAAAAATTGGGGTGGGTGTTTGTTTTCGCGTATATCGCTTACATAATGATTTTTTGCCGGGTGTGTTGGAACTTTTTTTAAGTGAGCACTGGGCTATGTCATTACAAACAAAACAAGATCATTATTCTTCGATACAATCTATCACTTCGTATATTTCTGTTTCGCAAAGGATGATACCTTCCTTGGATGAATTTACAAAAAAACTCCTGAGTTCAATAAAATGGACAGATTTTAATCAATTTCACGGTGAGATGTTCTCGACGCTCGTGGCTCAGTCATTTGAGCTTATGCAAAAGCGCAAACCTGGTGAATGCAAACTTAAAGTTTATTCTCCTGAGGTCTCTGACCATTACCAATTTGAATATGGTGACTTTACTGTCATCGATATTGCGAATGATGACATTCCTTTTTTACTTGATTCTGTTCTTGGTGAATTACAATCGAGAAACATGAAAATTCATCTTGTACTTCATCCGAATTTGTCGGTACGGCGCGATGCAAAAGGGAATTTAAAAGAAGTTTTAGATAATACCAAACTCGATGGCTTGAATAAAAAAACAGGTCAGATTTACTCTGAAAGCTTCGTATCTTTACATATTGATCCTTTAAGTGAGAAAGCTATGGAAGAGCTGGAAACAGCTTTGAAAACCTTAGTTAAGCGGGTTCAACTGGTTGTGAATGACTGGCTTTTGATGCGCACGAAGTTAACGACAGTTGCGACAGGTCTTTCTACAAACCAGACAAAAGTTCCGGTATCCCAACTATCAGAATCTATTCAGTTTTTACGCTGGGCGAATGATAATAATTTTACGTTTCTTGGAATGCGGGAATATAAACTAAAAGGTAAGGGGAAAACCAGTCAACTCACTGCAGTAGAAGATTCCGGCCTTGGTCTTTTGCGTGATGACAAGGTTGAAGTTTTACGGAAAGGTAAAACGCTTTGCACGATGACGCCCGAAGTGCGCAAATTCTTTTTCTCACCCTCTCCGATTATTATAACGAAAGCAAATATCAAATCTGACGTTCATCGCCGTACTTATATGGATTATATCGGCGTTAAACTTTTTGATGAAAAAGGCAATATTAGCGGTGAGCTTCGCATTGTTGGTTTGTTTACCTCAACCGCTTATGCGAGCAAGGTGGCTTCAATACCATTGCTACGCCAAAAATTAGATCATGTTTTGGATCATTCAGGTTCACCGCGTGACAGCCATAGTGGCAAGGCTTTGACGAATATTGTTGAAACATTCCCTCGTGATGAGTTGTTTCAAATTTCTAAAGAAATGCTCAGTATTTATGCTACCGAGATCGAAACTCTTGACCATTCGCCACGCGTAAAAGTTTTAAAGCGTGTTGATGAGTTTGATCGGTTTGTTTCATTGATGGTGTTTTTACCAAAGGATCAATTTTCTACCGATATTCGCAAATATGTTGGTGATTATCTGGCCAAGAGTTTTAAAGGCAGAGTGAGTGCTTATTATCCTTATTTTGCTGAAGGGCCTTATGTACGCATTCACTATATTATTGGGCGAGATGAGGGCAAAACACCAAAGCGTGTTTCAAAGTCTTTAGAAAAAGATATTCAAGAAATTTCACGGCGCTGGGAAGACCGGATGCAAGATGAAATTTCAAAGGTGCATGATGTATCTGAAACTGAATTGCTTCTTGAACAATATGGGCAGGCTTTTCCGGTTGGATACCAGGAAGTTTACAAAACAGATCGGTTGATGAGTGATATTCACATCATTGAAGAGATGGATGAGAACCGTCCAACGGCTGTTTCGTTTTATCGGTCTGAAGGTACTGAAAAAGATTGTGTTGAAGTCACATTATATAATTTATCTGCTTCAATTCCGCTTTCAAAACGTGTTCCTATTTTTGAGAACCTTGGTTTTTCGGTAATTGATGAACGTAGTTATGTGATCACACCTGATAAAGGCGAGGGGCAACCTACTGTTTGTCAGCATATGATGAAACTCAAAGTGCGCAATGGTGAAGCTATTGACCTTTCTAAGCTTGAAGAAAAACTTGTGAAAGGGTTTATGTCTGTTTGGCGCGGTGATGCGGCGAACGACGGTTATAATCAAATGATTTCATTGCTTGGTATCCATTGGCGCGAAGCTGCATTATTGCGCGGTCTTGGTAGTTACTTGCGGCAGATTAATGTGCCTTATGATCAGGATTATTTGGTTCAAACTCTGGTTCATTATAAATCCGTGACAAAAGATATGGTGGAGTTATTTAACCTCAGGTTTGACCCGTCTAAGCAAAAGGGTGCTTCAGCTAAAATAAAAAGAATAAATAAAAAAATAGATCAGGTTTTAAGTGATATTCCAAGTCTTGATGAAGACCAGATTTTACGCCATTTCAGAAATTTAATTATGGTGGCGCTTCGTACCAACTATTTTCAGCGTGATGAAAATGGTTTGGCACCAGAAGAGCTTGTCTTTAAATTTGATAGTCAAACAATTGATGGTGTGCCCGAGCCAAAACCTTATCGTGAGATTTTTGTTTATTCTCCAAAGGTTGAGGGCGTGCATTTGCGGTTTGGTAAAATTGCTCGTGGTGGCCTTCGTTGGTCAGACAGACATCAGGATTTCCGCACAGAAGTGCTTGGCTTGGTGAAAGCGCAGTTGGTGAAAAATACTGTGATTGTGCCGACAGGGTCTAAAGGTGGTTTTGTTCCAAAAGACATGCCGTCTAACCCGAGCCGGGAAGAGTTTATGGCTCATGGTATTGCTGCCTATAAGCGGTTTATCAATGGTATGCTTTCTATTACTGATAATATGGTTGGTAAGAAGATTGTTGCTCCAGAGAATACAGTTCGACATGATGATGACGACCCCTATTTGGTTGTGGCAGCTGATAAGGGAACGGCGACGTTTTCTGATATTGCGAATGAGATTTCTTGTTCTCGTGGATTTTGGCTAGGCGATGCTTTTGCTTCTGGCGGTTCTCAAGGTTATGACCACAAAGTTATGGGCATTACTGCTCGTGGTGGTTGGGAAGCCGTTAAGCGCCATTTCAGAGAAATGAATATCAATATTCAGCGTCAACCGTTCACGGCGATTGGTGTTGGCGACATGTCTGGTGATGTTTTTGGTAATGGTATGTTATTATCAAAAGCGACGAAGCTCCTTGCAGCTTTTGATCACCGCGATATTTTCATTGATCCAAATCCTGACCCCAAGAGCTCCTGGAAAGAGCGCAAGCGTTTGTTTGATGCGGGGCGGTCTAGTTGGCAGGACTATAATAAGAAATTAATCTCGAAGGGCGGCGGCATTTTTTCTCGCTCTGCTAAATCGATTAAGCTTAGTTCTGAAATTAAAGAAATGCTCGGTGTTTCTGATAATGAGATGACACCTACCAAATTGATGAAAACGATTTTGAAATCAAATGCTGATCTGCTTTGGTTTGGTGGTATTGGGACTTATGTTCGTGGTTCTTCACAATCTGACAGTGCAGTTGGTGATCGGGGCAATGATGTGCTTCGTGTCTCAGCTCAGGAGTTGAATGTGAAAGTGATTGGTGAAGGGGCTAATCTTGGAATTACGCAAGAGGGACGTATGGAGTTTGCTGCTTTAGGTGGCCGGGTCAATACGGATGCGATTGATAATTCAGCAGGTGTGAACTCTTCTGACCTTGAAGTGAATATTAAGATTGCGCTGGGGGCGGCCGTTTCGTCGAACCGTATTTCTACTGATAAGCGTAACAAGATTTTATCGTCCATGACTGAACAGGTTGCGAAACGGTGTTTGGTGAATAACTACCAACAAACATTGACCTTAAGTCTGGCTGAGCGACGCGGTATTACCGAGATAGGTTTTCAACAACGTTTGATGCGGGTTCTGGAAGAGAAAGGTTTGATGAACCGAGAGATCGAGAACTTGCCTGAAGATGCTGTTCTTGCCGAACGTAAAGAAGCAGGGGATGCTTTGACGCGGCCAGAACTTTCAACTCTCTTAGGATTTGCGAAAATTGATCTCTTTAATGATTTGATTGAGAGTGATGTTGTTGATGATCCTTTTTTTGCAGCGTCTTTAAAAGAATATTTTCCAGATGGTATGCAAAAGGATTTTGCTTCTGAAATAAAAAACCACCCTTTGCGCCGCGAGATTGTTGCCACTCAATTGACGAATAATATCATCAATCGTGGCGGGTCAACTATGGCGGTTCGTTTAGAGGAAGAAACGGGCCATAGCCGGGGTGAACTTGCTGCAGCCTTTACTGTCGCCACTGCTGTGCTTGGTTTGGATGATATTTACTCATCTCTTGATGCTCTTGATAATAAACTTGATGGGGCATTGCAGCTTAAGATTTATTCTCGTTTGCAATTTATCTCACGTAGGAAAACGGCTTGGTTCATTACAAATGGCGATTTCTCTAAGGGCTTGTCGAAAGAGATCAAGGTTTATCAGAGCGGTCTGAATTCTTATATGAAGAAAGTTCAGCTTAGTCAGACAGATGAGCAAAAGGCTCAAATATCATCTGATATGAAAGAGCTTGTTGATGGTGGTTTACCTGAGAAGGTTGCGCTTTCAATTGTCAACTTAATGAGGAAAAATGAGGGTTTGGATGTTGTGAAAGCGGCGCGTAATTCTGACCTTGATGTATCTGGGCTCACGCAAATTCATAATATCATTGATGATCAATTGAGACTTGGAGCGCTTATTCGCGCGACTGATCATGTACCTGTTTCAGATGTATATGACCGCTGGGCGCTGAATGCCGTGGTGAGCCGTATTCAAGGGGCACGCCGTAGTCTTATGGTTGCGATTGGACATGAAACTAATGGGTTTGACGCCTGGATGGACCATAAAGGTTTAGCTGTTACACGTGTGAAAGGTGCCATTGATGAAATTATTAATGGTGGTGAGATTGGGTTGTCGAAACTCATTGTTGCTGTTGGCCAGATTGATGAGCTTTCGCACTAGAGTACGTCACTTTGTATTGAATTTGAAGGCATGCTCTATCTTTTTGTTTTGGCGTGTCTTTTTCAAAAAACCGGAACCCACTTTTGTGCGACACGCACTAGAAATAAGCGTTTTTAAATAAGTCTAAAAAGAAAGCAGCTTTTAAAACTTTATTCGAGGGAAGAAAATTTACGAGGGAAGACTTTTTCGAGGGAAGACTGGCCCACTCCAATTCGCGTTTTGTGGATTGGAGTGGGTTTTTTTATGGTTCGACCGGTAAATTTCCAAATTGTATCAATTTAGGTTGGAAATAAAAAAAAAGTCTTGGTGATTTGTAAATGATTTGGCACGATAGGCTCCATGTCAGATGCTTGCAGAAATGTTTTTGAATCTGGGCACGTTCGGAAATTTCTCGTGGTTGTCGAAGAAGACGCCCCGGAAGTTGAAGCTGCCCTTGCCTTTGCCGCCAACCGTGTGAGACGTACGGGGGGCATGATCTCTATGCTTTATGTGATTGAACCTGGAGATTACCAACACTGGCTTGGTGTGAAAGAAATACAGCGCGAGGAGGCTTTGCAAAAGGCTAAAGCTGTTTTTCGGCTGTTTCGCCGCAAGTTAAAGGGTGCTGGTTTTGAAGACCTTGAGGTTGAAGAAATTGTTCGTGAAGGTAAAAAGGCAGAGGAAATTTCTAAGTTAATTGAAATTGACGAAGACATTGCTATCATAGTACTTGGAGCTTCTGTAGAGCAATCTGGGCCTGGTCCGCTGATTACAAACCTGTTTACAGGTAACAAAGCAGGTACGTTTCCTATTCCTATCTCGATTATTCCTGGGCACTTAACTTGGGATGATATCACTTCATTAGCTTAAAATAGACTTGATCAATTTAAATTATTGATCTTGAGTTTTATTCACTGGTCAATTGATGGGTTTTGAGCTATAACGAGCTAGTTTAGAAAGATTCTTAATTGTAATTATGCTATACTCTAGCAAATATCATTATTTTGCCCTTTAAAGTTTTGAAATTAGCTTAAAGGCCTTACGACAGAGAGAGTGGTTATGTTTATTCAAACGGAAGCAACACCAAACCCGCAAACATTAAAATTCATTCCAGGTAAACCTGTGATTGATCAAGGGAATATGGAATTTCTCTCATCTGATGTTGCTAAAAACTCTCCTTTGGCACTTCGGCTGTTTGCTATTGATGGTGTAGAGGCAGTATTTCTTGGGACTGATTTTATTTCAGTGACTAAGGGCTCTATGGAATGGCAAAGTTTGAAACCGGCTGTTTTGGGCGCCATTATGGAGCACTATATGTCTGGTGACCCTGTTATTTCTGAGGGTGACACTGACAATTCACAAGCTGAAGAAGAATTTTTTGACCCTGCGGATCAAGAAACGGTCAACACAATTAAAGAACTTTTAGAAACTCGTGTTCGCCCAGCAGTGGCTCAAGATGGTGGTGATATTGTCTTTAAAGGGTTTCGAGATGGGATTGTTTACCTGACAATGCGCGGTGCTTGTGCTGGTTGTCCTAGCTCGACTGTGACCTTGCAGCATGGTATTGAGAATTTGATGCGTCACTTCTTGCCTGAAGTTCAAGCTGTACGGCCAGCTGAAGATGCTTATTAAATTTATCCATTAACTCTCTTTAGAATTTCAAACTTATGATTTGTGAATTAGCGATTGATACAGCGGGGGCTGGGTGTTCGGCAGCGCTGGCTATTGGCATGCCTAATCAGCAAAAAACTTTTACTCGTTTTGATGATATACGCCGTGGCCATGCAGAACATATTATCGCGCAAATTGATGACTTAATGTCTGAGGTGGGCATTGGTTATGATTCTCTTAACAGAATCAGTTGCACAATGGGGCCAGGATCCTTTACAGGTGTCAGGGTTGGAATTGCTTTTGCTAAGGGTTTGGCCCTTGCTTGTGATGTTCCTTTGTACGGCGCTGTTTGTTCAGTTGTTGCAGGGCAAAAATTTATTAGTCTGAGGGATGAATTAGAGTTTGATAGACCTGACTTAAATTTGAGCTCGTCTCAGTCCTTTCATATTTGCCATGTTCTTGAAGCGGGACGAGATGAGTTTTACGTTCACGTTTTTAAAGGCCCTTGCGAACTAACACCTTTAAGAGAAGTAACAGGGCCAGTTTTGCTTTCATATTCTGATGTAATTGAATTTGTTCAAAAAAATGAAGTAGATGTTAGTTTTGGTCCTGGCTCAGAGAAATTCTGTGAGTTAAATAAAGCAAGTAATAATGAAAAATCATCACAGTGCTTTGATGTTCGTTCTGCCGGGTTAGATATTCGTGCTGAAGATTTGTTCAAACTTGATGAAGATTGTTTTAAAATTAATGATGAGGTGCGCCCTTTATATTTGCGTGCACCGGATGCGAAACCTCAGTTGGGAAAAACATTGGTACGGAGGCTCTGATGAGAGTTCTGGAAAATGGGTATACTGTTAAAGATTTAGGGATTGATAGTATCAATTGCCTAGCCAACTTGCATAAGACATCCTTTACCCGCGGGTGGGGGGCGCATGATTTCGCTTTATTTTTACAAGACAATAAAATGAAGGTTCTTGGGGCTTTTTCTAACGGTGATAAAAATCCAAATGCTTTTCTGCTTGTTCGCTGTGTTGCGGATGAAGCTGAGGTTATTTCCATTGCTGTTGGGCGCCGTCATCGGCGTAAGGGAGTGGCTGAAGGTATGCTCGATGTGGCCATTGATACACTTTATGATAAAGGTATAAAAGAACTGCATTTGGAAGTTGATGAAACGAACAAAGGTGCTGTTCAGCTTTATAACCAGGCAGGCTTTGAAGTTGTAGGGGAACGCCGTGCCTATTATCAGGGTAAAAAAGGCGAAAAAGCTTCAAGTGCTTTGATGATGCGTTTGGTGCTCGACGAAGAGTAAGCTTTTTATTTACTCGCATATTAGTGAACGTCCATCTATCAACTGGATCATTTTAAATCTTAAGAATATTGTTGTTTTTGGACTTGCTAGCTTTACAGGTGGCAGTTGTTGCCGTTATAGCTTCTATTTAGGGGTATTGGGGGATTTGAGGTAGCTGATGACTGAGAAGAAAGAGGCTGAAGCAAAAAGTCTTGGTGAAAATGGGCAAGAGCTTTCATCACTTGAATTGTTGTGTGCTGAAAAGAACATGCGCATGACAGATCAGCGGCGGATTATTGCTCGTATTTTATCTGAGGCGACAGACCACCCAAGTGTTGAAGATGTTTATTCTCGGGCTCATGTAGTTGATGATAGGATCTCTCTTTCTACTGTTTATCGTACTGTCAGGCTTTTTGTTGATGCTGGAATCGTTGAGAGTCATGATTTTGGTGATGGGAAAGCCCGGTTAGAAACGGTTGCGGAAGAACACCATGACCATTTGATTGATCTGAAAACGGGCCGTGTGATTGAGTTTAGCAATGAAGAAATTGAAAAGCTCCAAGAGCGTGTGGCACGTGAGCTAGGATTTAAGCTGGTCGATCATCGATTAGAGCTGTATGGTGTTCCTCTAGACGAAACTGACTGACTGCTGGCTAAGCCAGACTGACTATTCAGGTTTTAGTTTGGCTCTGACATAGTCTTTGAAATGAGTTGTGGCTGATTTTAGGTGAAACTATTAGGTTTTATATACCGGTTATATTTAAGAAATTTGATAAGTAATTTTAGTTTTTGGGTGTGTTGATGTCTTCTTTGCGTGCTGTTTGGGTTCTCTTTTGGTTTTTTCTTATCACTTTAATTCTCATTCCTTTTCAATGGTTGTTTGTAAAATTAAAATTGCCATTGGCGCGTTTACTTCCTCATTATTATCACAAGCTTATTTCTCGCATTATGGGACTGCGTATTCATGTGGACGGTGATATCGTTGACGACAAACCTGTTTTGTTGGTTGCGAACCACATTTCCTGGATGGACATTGTTGTTTTTACGGCTCTGACGCCGCTTTCATTTGTTGCTAAACAAGAAGTTGGAACCTGGCCAGGTGTGAAAGTTTTAGCGAATTTACAGCGTACGATTTTTGTGGATCGTGAGAAAAAAACTGAGAGCTTAAACTCAGCTAAAGAGATTGCGTCACGCATAGCTGAAGGTGATCATATTGTTCTTTTTCCTGAAGGTACGAGCAGTGATGGAAACAGGGTGTTGAATTTTAAAAGTTCTCTTTTTGCAGCCGCGAGTTTGGCAGACCAAGAAACCAATGTGCAAACAATTGCGCTAGCCTATACCTTCTTAGGCGGAGTTCCTTTAGGGCGACGCACTCGTCCTTTGGTTGCTTGGTATGGTGATATGGAAATGGGGGGGCATGTTTGGACACTTTTAAAAGCTGGCCCACTTGATGTTCATGTTCGGATTGGCGAACCTGTGACGTTAGCTGAAATTGGGGATCGTAAATCTTTGGCTGCTTACAGTGAAAAAAAGATCCGCAAAGATGTGGCGGATCTTTTGTCTTTGCGGCCATTTGAGACGAAACGGGTTTCTTAGTTTTTTCTCAAGGGCTATTCCGCTGCTTCGCTGCGAGCCCTCTCTTGGTCGGTGCTAGGCACTGGTCAACTATGCTGCCATGTCCTGACGCCGAAGTGGCGTCACTCCTTCATCGTGAAGAGGGTTTGATTTATTGCCAATACAAAGTATTGGCAATAAATTTTATATAACTTGTTTGAAGGGTTTGACTTCTACTGATGCGAAGAGACCTGCTTTTGCGTATGGGTCTTCTTCAAGCCAGGTTTCGATTTCTTCCAGCTTCATGCCGTTAAAGACAAGAAGTGAGCCGCACATACGGCCAGCGTCTGTTAGGAATGGACCGGCAAGCAGCATGTTATCTTTCACTTTTTTTAAGTGCGCTATATGATCGCCTCGATTTTCAAGGCGAAGATTTTCTGAATTTTCTTTGTCGATACAAATTGCTGCATACTGCATGTGATTTTGATCCTTTTTTAATGCACCTTTAGATTGCCCACTCGCAACCGGCGCGTTTTGTTGTGCCTTCAGGTTGACTTTTCTTTGCTTCAGATGCCCACTAAGCATCCGCAGGAGCAACCGACGTTACATCTGGGTTTTTGTGTTTCAGATGCCTACTAGCAGCTGTAAGAGAAACCGTCGCGATAATAAATTGTTCGTGCCAACAAAAGAGTGAAATGGTAATTGTGTCAAGAGATTCTCATATTTATATGAATTTCAATTTTTATGGTTCTGAAATTATTTAAAAGGTTTTTGATGGTTATGACGATCCAGCAAAATTTAACGGAAATAAAAAACAAAATAAAACTCGGCCTTGAAGAAGCTGGAAGTCGTACTGGTCGGGGACAATTGATTGCGGTTAGTAAAACACGTTCTGTAGAAGAAATTCGCACAGCTTTACAAACAGGGCATCGCCAGTTTGGTGAAAACCGTGTTCAGGAAGCAGCGATGAAGTGGCCAGACCTTAGATCTGAATTTCCTGATATAGATTTACATTTAATTGGACCGCTCCAATCTAATAAAGCGGCAGAGGCTGTTGCTTTATTTGATGTGATTGAAACAATTGACCGCCCTAAAATTGCGGCTGCCATTGCAAAAGAAATGAAAGCTCAGGGCAAAGAGCTGAAACTTTTTGTTCAGGTGAATATTGGAGAAGAGCCGCAAAAGGCAGGTGTTGCTCCTAGAGATTTGGAAGCTTTTTTAAAACAATGCCAGGAAGAGTTTGATCTAACCATTTCTGGGTTAATGTGCATTCCGCCAGTTGAAGAAGAGCCGTCTCCTTATTTTGTTTTGCTAAAACATTTGGCTGAAGAAAATAAAGTCCCTCTTGTTTCTATGGGCATGAGTTCTGATTTTGAAACAGCTTTACAATTTGGAGCTGATTTTGTTCGGGTTGGAACGGCGATCTTTGGTGAGAGGCAATCATAAACGGTTTTCCTCGTGCTTCAATTTATACTTGGATAAGTATTAGGGCCTAGCTCTAATGATGCCGCGAACATGATAATGTTGGTGTTCAAATTGATTCGCGCAAAGTGGTGAGCTGCTTTGTGACTCATTTTCTTAATGCTTATTTGGAGAACAAGTAATGGGTAGGAAGACCAAGGTTGCATCTGACGCAAGTGCCGCACCGGTAGAAAAACGTGTTAAATTTGATGTTAGTTTGTGGCTAACTGATTTGAATACAACCGAAATCGGTATTTATCAGCAGGACCGTTACCGTGCTAAGTCTCGTCAGTTTACTAAGGATATGGATATTCTTGGTGAAGTGAAAGAAGATGGTAAACGTGTTGGCTTGGTTGCTTACCGAAAGGGTGCCTGGAAAAAAGAAACGGGTATGAAGCGCCGTATGGTGATTAAGCTTTTCACTGATGAAGTGAACTGGCGTGGCACTATGGATTTGTTATTAGGGCGCTCGATGCAATTAACTCATGGTGCCAAGGGCTTTCCGGTTACTGCTTATAGTATGAATATTTCCAAGCATGAGCAGCTTGTTCAGATGGAGCGGTCTTCTTATAAATGGTTTTTTCAGCCTGAGCGATATTCCTTTTTTATCCTTCGTGATGGCGTGCCGAAGTTTTATTATTTGCGCCGTTGCTGGATTAATATTGGTGATGATTATGTACTCTATGATGGGCGTGGGAAAAAGGTTGGTAAGCTAAATGGCCGCATTCTTAACTTGGGTGGAAAATGGAAATGTTGGGTCAAGGCTGAGCATTGCGATGCGGAGATGAAGTATGTTTTGCAGTTGTTCTGTACGATGCTTCGATTTAATGATGAAGCGCAATATCATGTACAGGATTTGGTGAAAGATATGGCTTCTGGGAAATTGAAAGACGTTAAACTTGAATCTCTTGAGAGTGATTTATATATGAATCCACGCCGGGTTAGATAGTTTATCTTATTGTTTTTATTTGTTTTTTAAGGGCTCAGTTGTTAACTGGGCTCTTTTTTCTTTTGTACTTAAGTGTAGGGTATTCCTTCTACACGTAATAATTGATGATTTGTTAATTATCCGTCTGCTATTCTTTATTACATAATTTACAAATATGTATTTAGGCATAAATCATAAGGCATTTTAGATGGATATTTCACCTTCTTTGAATGATGAACAAGTTGTAAACGGCATTTGTTTGCAATTTGCGAATATGATCCGTGATGAAGTTAAATTGGCTCCTGAATTGGCTGAAGGCCATTGGCGAGTGGATAGCGAATGGACTGGTCAAACGGGGAGCGTTTCTGAAATTTCAAACTCTCAAATTGGTGGGGATGATATTTCGAGGAGTTTTTCTATAGAAATGGATCAACCTCACGAACTTTGTGGTGGAAATTCATTTGCTAGTCCGCAAGAACATTTACTCGCGGCTCTTTCTGGTTGTTTCATAGCTAATTTTTCAGCTGTTTGTGCTCTTCGCTCTATCTCATTGAATTCGATCAAAATTCATATGAGTGGTACTACGGATATGCGCGGGTTGTTTGATATTTCTGGGGTTGAGAGTTCTCACTTTAAAGATATTAAGTTTGTTGTCTCAGTAGCTGGGAATGCAAGTCCTGAAGAATTGCAATCTGTGTATGAGCATGTTGTGAAAATTTCACCTAACCTTGGTGGTGTAGGAAGTGCAACAGCGTTTCAAACAGAGCTTAGTATTATCGAAAAATAATATTTTAAATTGTTATTTTTGTAGATACTGACATCGTTTTTAAAATGCATTCAAAGTGCTTTTTTGATAGAGCTATGCAGCCTTCTGTGGGCTGGTAGCTTGGTCGTGCTAGATGCATGAAGATTGCACTGCCCAACCCGTGTATTCGTGGTGTTTGATTGTGGTTTAAAACAAGAACTAGGTCATATATATGGTCGTCCCGCCACAGGGTTTCATAAGATGCCTTATGGGGCAGTTTTATATGCCTGTTGTAATTGGGATCAAAAGGCTCATCACACCATCCATCGTCTGGCTTGATAACTGCAATTGGTAAAGATGTTAGAGGTCTTTTCATGCGGTCTGCTCGATAATAGAGCTTTATTGGCTTCCAGGTACCAATTGGGGTTTTGTTATCACCCTCTCTTTTCAATATGGTTTGCCCATTTTTGCCTATAGCACAGGGGAAAGAAAGCGCTGATCCTTTAAGTTTAAGTCTTGCTTTTGTGTGATTACGATTTAGGCTGTAAAGTGAAAAATGCACCTGATCACCAAAAATTGACATAAATTCAACCCAAATTAGCTAAGTATTGATTTATGAGTATTTATAGCAGTTGTGCTAAAAGATTACGAATATTTTCAACGGGATATAATAATGAGCTCTACAAGAAAGATTTTAATTGTTGATGATGATGATGATTTGCGGGAAAGCCTTGTCGATCAATTGATGTTACATGATGAATTTGAGGTTCTATCAGCGGACCGTCCTTCTAAAGGTCTTAAAATAGCAGAAGAAGAGCAAATTGACCTGCTTTTACTTGATGTTGATATGCCTGAGCTAGATGGCCGAGAAATGTGCAAGAAGTTGCGCCGTGCAGGTTTTAAAAGCCCTATTATCATGTTAACAGGGCAAGATTCTGATGCAGATACAATACTTGGGCTAGACGCCGGGGCAAATGATTATGTGACCAAGCCATTTCGCTTTGGTGTGCTTTTAGCCCGTGTGCGCTCACAATTGCGTCAACATGAGCAAAGCGAAGATGCTATTTTCTCCATTGGTCCTTATAGCTTCAAACCTGCGTCTAAATTACTGATAGATAGCGAAGAGAAGAAAATTCGATTGACTGAAAAAGAAACGTCTATTTTAAAGTTTCTTTATCGTGCCGGTGAAAAAGTCGTTACACGAGATGTCTTATTGCATGAAGTGTGGGGGTATAATGCGAAAGTTACTACTCATACTCTAGAAACGCATATTTATCGTCTTCGCCAAAAAATAGAGATAGATCCGTCACAGTCTGAACTTTTATTGACTGAGGCAGGGGGATATAAGCTCGTCCCATAAGTTTCTCCCCTGGTCTTCCACAATCTTCTGATTTTGGTCTCTGGATTTTTTTATTTTAACCTCTTACAGTCGGTCTTGTCTTGGTGAGCAACATGAGGGCAAATTTGTTGTTCAACCAAAACAAGAGGTGATGTTTCACTTCGGTATGAGAGTGTATTCTTTCTCATATTTTGGGGTATCCATTTAGTAAAATGCGTAAAAAAGTACCTTTTTGGTTTGTTGTTTAATGAGCAACCAGATCATAGGTGTTTTTTAGTTGAGTACTTTTGATTTGAGTTCGGTGTTGTTTGCTTTTGAATTTTTCATTGTAGGCAGCATTGTTCACAAGCGTTTGCTAATGGATGATTTAAATAAGAGGTCAATTTTATGAAGCTTGCCGAATTGGTTGGGCCGTTGAAACAGTTGGATGTGTTTTCTACATTGTCTGATGAACAGCTTATGATGATTATTAATGGAGCTGATCGTGTTGTTTTCCGCCCTGGTCAGGTAATGATTGAAGATGGTCAATCTGGTGATGCAGCTTATTTTATAGTTGTTGGGTTGGTTGAACGTTTGGCTCAGCCTGAAATAGGCCGGTCTCGTGAGCATTTTGGTCATGGGATTTTAGTTGGTGAAATGGCGATGCTTGTTGATCATGTCCATGCATCAACAGTTCGTGCGAAATCTGAGGTTAAAGCTCTTAAAATCTCACGCGAGATGCTTTATGCAATTATGGGTGATGATCCTGCAATTGCTGATAATTTTATTCAGACTATCAAGTCTCGTTTATCTGTCATGGTTGAGCGGATTAAACAGATTGATGAAACGTTAGAAGTTGCTGAAAATGCTTCATTTGAAACATATATGATGGCAACTCACTAAATATTTTGGAACTTTATTTTTAAATAATAAAGTTCATAAGAGCGGTACCAAAAGAAAACACCTTCAATTGAAAATTGAAGGTGTTTTTTTGTTTTCTCTCTCTCACGGGCTATGGCAGCAAAGCTGCCGCCCTACGAGGTGCAACGCTAAGCGTTGACGGCCCTTTTGGGCCTACGTTTTTCGAATTAAGATGTTTGTTAGATAGGACTTTCTTTGGCGTAAGATATTTTTACTTCCGGAGAAGATTTGGTTTCTTCTTCATAGTGCAATGATGTTAGTGACCGTTAAAGCTCAAAATTGGCGATGACGGGGGCGTGGTCTGAGGCTTTTTCCCATGAGCGCATTTCTGTGATCACTTCCATTGATTTTGCCTTTTTGGCAAGTTTGGGTGTGGTCCAGATGTGGTCTAGTCGGCGCCCTCTGTTGGAGGCTTTCCAATCTTTGGCTCTGTAGCTCCACCATGTGTATAATGGTTCTGGCTCTGGTTTCATTGTTCGCATTATGTCATGCCAGTTTTTTGTGGCTTGCAATTTGTTCAGATGTTCAACTTCAATTGGTGTATGTGAGACGACTTTTAGCAATTGTTTATGTGACCAGACGTCAGTTTCTAAGGGGGCGATGTTGAAATCTCCCACCATAATCATATTGTCTGAGTGATTGTTTGAATCATCTTCAAACCAATGAGTTAGGTTTGTGAGGTAATCCAGCTTTTGGCCAAATTTGATATTTTTCTCTCTATCAGGAATATCTCCACCAGCGGGGATATAGAAGTTATGTAAAATAAGTGGGTGTTTACTGCGACTGCCAGTTTTTAATTTTACAGCTAGATGGCGTGTGTCGTTTGATGAATTAAAGTCATGCTGTCCTACAGTTTCTAATGGGATTTTAGAAAGAATAGCAACGCCATGATATGACTTCTGACCATGGTAGGCGACGTGTTCATAACCGATTTCATTTATGGCTTTTAAGGGAAAATGTTCGTTTGCACATTTGATTTCTTGCAATGCAATAACATCAGGGGTTTGATCGGCAGCGAATTTAGCTAAGCTATCTATTCTTAGACGAACGGAATTAATGTTCCAGGTGGCAAGTTTGAATTTCATATTATTTTCTTTATTTGGTTGGCCTCATTTCACTTAGCATACTGAATGGTTATCAGCTTTGAAAGATGCTTTTAGAGCACGTTGCGTTTATTAGAATTCACGAAATGTTTTTTGTCTCATGGGCTGTTTTTTTGTTAAAGTTGCGAAAAGCCCTCCGATGGGCGTAGCTTTTCTGGCGATCAGCTTATCCGTACTCGCTTCGCTCCGCTCCGTTCGGGCTGATCATGTGCACCAGACGCCAAAGACGTCATGTCCTTGAAACCGAAAAGGGCTGAACTCCTTCTTCGTATAGCAAAGAGCTTTATTGAATTCATCGAAAAGCGGAACGTTCAACTAAACAATAGATTATTTGAAAAAGCACAAAAAAACGCCCAACCGGGATGTGGACGGCTGGGCGCATTAAACCGCGCTTTACTTAACTAGGCTTTACAAGTTTAACATATGGTTGGTTTAAACCATCTCATATGAGTGCCCTGGTTTTTAGTGGGCCTTAAGCTTGTAGAGCGTTTTTCAAGTCGCTCGCGCCGAGAGGGAATTCGACGCTTTAGGGTGATGTCTCGGTTAGACGGGGGGCATTACCGATAGGAATGACACACCCTATATAATAATAGGATAATCTAAATTTTTTTCATTTCAATGGTTTTTTTGCATCACATAGGCGTTTTTACGCGCAAAGGTTATGTATTTGCGTATGTGCACAGCTTAAGTTTTAGGCATAAAGTCTATTAACTGCCTGAAAAATCATTATTAAAATGGGTTGAAAATTTTATTTTGGCCCACGTCAAGTTTAAAAAGTTTTCCATCGATTTTTTTCTCATAATCGAGGTGTGAGAGTATAACTCTTGTAATTTGACCCGATTGGTCTGTTACTTTCCACTCTCTAAGCTCAAATTCCGGCACTTTATTGAAGAATAACTGAATTTGACCGATGGCTTTTCCTTTGCGATCGATCATTGTTATTGAGGTTTCTTCATCCGTTTCTGTGACTGTTTTGATGATTGCATCACGAAGGATATTTACATCTTTTGCTAATAAAATACGAAACGGTGTGTTTTCTAATGGGTAGCGATCAACAGTGTCGATGTCTCTATCTTCGATTGATAGATAGTCACCGTCAGAAATAATCACTTGAAGACTTGGTGGTGCATAATCAAAACGGATGCGGCCGGGGCGTTTTATGTAGAACTTACCCTTTTGTTTGCCATCATCTGGATTGACTTGCAAAAAACGACCATTGAGGTTTGTTAGTCTGTTGAGGTACTCATTAATTTGAATAACGACAGTTTTTTGCTGTTCCGTCATGGTTGCTGGCGTTAAGCCGTCAGCTATTGATGCTGACCAGCCTGAACTATCTGCTTCAGCTTTTGCTTTTGGATTAAGATTTTTTGAATCTGTTTCAGCTGCGATAATTGATGGCGAGAAATAGAGTGAGCCCATTACTATCGTTGCGATTGCCAGGCCTTTATTGATCATTTTTATGTCTCTCTATTTAATGCTACTTCAGTTTGCTTTTTTGTGCTACAGGTGCCCAATTTTTGAGACGCTTTTAGGTTGCCCACAAACAACCGTAGCGACATTTTTACAAGCACAGTGGTAGTATTTGCAGTTTAGTTGCGGAACTTATATCGCACCTAAAAATACAAAGCCTTAAAGATCGGCTTCTTTGTAAAGAGCGCGATTTAAAGAATCAAACAGACTTTACTATTGAATAAGAATTACGACAACTATGAGGCAATATTATTTCAGTTTTATTTTTTAAGGCTTTAAAGTTAGTGGTTTACAAGGTTTTTTAATATTCATCGACAAGGATTTCTCGTTTGCCGCCAGCTCCAGGTGGGCTAATGATACCTTCTTCTTCCATACGCTCAACAAGAGTTGCTGCACGGTTGTAACCGATTGATAAACGGCGCTGTAGGTAACTGATCGAGGCTTTTTGATCCCTTATGACGATTTCAACTGCTTCATGGAAAATTTCTTTCTTTTTCCCTGATCCTGGCAGTGTTTCATCACCAGCTAATTGGTCTTCGTCACTTGTAATATTGTCTAAATATTCTGGTGTGCCCTGAGAGCGTAAATGTGCGACGACATTTTCAACTTCATCATCATCTACAAAGGCTCCATGAACACGTACCATTCTGCTGCCATTTGGCATATAAAGCATGTCACCGCGGCCGAGAAGCTGTTCTGCGCCCTCTTTGCCGAGAATGGTGCGGCTATCAATTTTCGATGTGACTTGAAAGCTTATTCTTGATGGGAAGTTTGCTTTGATCGTACCGGTAATTACATCAACAGATGGGCGCTGTGTTGCCATCACAACGTGGATGCCAGCTGCTCTTGCCATTTGTGCAAGGCGCTGAACCGTTGCTTCAATTTCCTTGCCAGCAACCATCATCAGGTCTGCCATTTCATCAATGACAACAACAATCATCGGAATTGGTTTGAAGTCTAATTGTTCTTCTTCAAAAATAGCGCGGCCGGTTTGTTGGTCAAAGCCTGTTTGAACTTTTCGGACAATCGGTTCGTTTTTATCGATTGATTCTTTAACGCGTTCATTAAAACCTTGGATGTTTCTCACGCCTAATTTTGACATTTGGCGATAGCGATCTTCCATCTCTCTAACCGCCCATTTCAAAGCTGAAACAGCTTTAGATGGGTCTGTAACTACCGGTGTTAAGAGATGAGGGATACCATCATAGATGCTCAGTTCAAGCATTTTGGGATCAATCATGATCATGCGGCATTCTTCTGGTGTCAGGCGATATAGAAGAGACAGCAACATGGTGTTAATGCCAACTGATTTACCTGAGCCGGTTGTTCCTGCAATGAGCAGATGTGGCATTGTTGATAGATCGGTGATGACAGGTTCGCCGCCGATTGATTTCCCTAGAATGAGCGGTAGGGGCAATTCGGTGTGACAAAATTCTGGTTGTTCGACCAGGTCTCTTAAGAACACGGTTTCTGAAGTTGCATTGGGGAGCTCGATGCCAAGGGCACTTCTACCTGGGATGACGGCAATGCGAGCTGATAGGGCGCTCATTGAACGAGCTATATCATCTGCTAAACCAACAATGCGGGAGGTTTTAATGCCTCTGGCTGGTTCAAATTCAAAGAGCGTGACGACAGGGCCCGGGCGTACATTTAGTATTGAACCTTTGATGCCAAAATCTAGTAAAACTTCCTCTAGTGTTACGGCCATTTCGCGCAATTCTTCGTGAGAGAGTTGTGCGGTTGGTTGAGTGCTTGCTTTATTTAATAAAGAAACGGGAGGGAGGATAAAATCATCCCCATGTGTATGGTTTTGTAGATTAGACTTTTTAGCGGAAAGACCTTTGCCCATTTTGGTATCAAGAGCTATGCCTCTGTAGGGTTCATCTTTCGCAGACATAGGAGGTAGTTCAGACGAAAGTAAGTCTGTTGATGGCACTTCAGGTGGTGTTATGCCTTTATTTTGAAAGTCAGTATTTCTAAAGTCAGCCGGTGTGTGAGGTCGCATTGAA
Organism: Methyloligella sp.; assembly: GCA_021604645.1. Taxonomy (GTDB): domain Bacteria; phylum Pseudomonadota; class Alphaproteobacteria; order Rhizobiales; family HXMU1428-3; genus HXMU1428-3. The sequence goes on along the minus strand of BQJJ01000011.1, from coordinate 23,245 downwards.
ATGGGCGCATGACCGTTCTCTTGCGGGGTTAACTGTTGTTGCGCTGAGTTCTGTGAGTAGATTCTTGGCTGACCCTGTGTTTCAGGATGCTGGGAATATGCATCAATGTTTGGCTCATCCAGGTTTGCATTGCGCCACCATTGGCGTTGATTATAATTTGGCTCTACTTGACTGGCTTGGCGAAACCTGAACCAGTAGCCGAGACGATTAATCGGAGCTTTCAGGCTGGCTTTAAAGGCTTCTTTGTCTTCGATATGAAAGAGGATGCGTGCTTCTTGCCAAGTCAGATTTGTTGTAAATGAAAAGGCAATTAAAGTCAGAACGAGTAGAATGCAAAACGTTAGTGTAAGAGACAAATTCGAGCTTTGAGCTATTGCTTGAATGTTTGTTGAGCCAGAAATTGTATCCCCGATGATACCGCCATAACCTTGGCTAAGAGGCCAGGAACTGATTTTCGGTAACAGGCTTAGTGTCGTTGCAAAGAGTGCTGCGCTAAAGGGTGTACTTAAGGCACGAAGTCTTATTTTGTAACTTGGTTTAGAAAGTAACAGACGCATCCCTTCTATTGCTAAGGGAAGAATTAGAAAAATTGCCGCGAGGCCAAAACCTTGGATTAAAATGTCAGAAAAAACAGCGCCGCCTTTACCAAGAAGATTTGTGGTGGAGCCATTTGTAGCATGATTTAAGCTTGGATCATCAACAGACCAGCTTAGTAAGCTTGCCCATGACAAAATAGCCGCTAAAACTAGCGTTGCACCCAAAGCTTTTAGGGCGCCAAGTTTGAGGCCATGCTCTAAAGAGTTTGGCAACAAATGTTTTTTTCGTGAACCCCTTGTGGCCGCAACAGCCATAATCTACCTCATCCAAATACGCGTAACAGTCTCTCAAAGGCCTCTTCAGTTTCTTCTAGGGAGCTGACGAGGGCCATTCGCGCATAATTAGCCCCTGGATTAAACCCGTTTTCGTTGGTTTGAGCTAAGTACGCACCTGGTAGTAGTTTAAGGCCAACATCTTTCCAAAGTGTTGATGCAGCTTCGATTCCACCACCAAATTCAGTCATATTTAGCCAAAGAAAAAAGCCAGCTTGTGGTTTTTTTGTGAAAAATTGCGTTTTGAGCATTTTTTCAGCGCTTTCAAGCTTTTGAGCGTACAAGTCACGGTTGGATCTGACATGCTCTTCATCTTGCCAGAGGTATGTTGAGAGATGTTGAATGGGCCCTGGGATTTGCGGTCCTGCCACATTTCTAAAGGTTTTAAAGGATGATATGAAGTTTTTCTCGCCCATAATGAGGCCAGAACGGATGCCAGGGACATTTGAACGTTTTGATAACGAATTAAAAACAGCGATATTGGCAAATGGGTCTTCTGTATCAGATGTTTTATTGGCTAATGAGATGCCTAATTCCATCGCTGTCTCTAGGGCAGAGAGAGGTTTTTCATCACAGTAAATTTCTGAGTAGCATTCATCTGAAAAGAACATGAAATTGTGTGTTCTGGCACTGAGAATTGCTTTTTCTAAGGTTTTAGCTGTTGCAATGGCACCTTCCGGATTTGAAGGTGAGCAATGATAAAATGCGATCGTTTGGGATAATATTTCTTCCGGAACGTCGTCTATGTTTGGTAAAAAGTTGTTTTCAGGTAAGGCATCGAGAAAATAAGGTGTGGCGCCAGCTGCAATGGCTGCAGCTCCATAGACTTGATAATATGGATTTGGGATTAAAACGATAGGCTTTGTTATGTCTGGCCGTTTCGATTTGGCCATAAAAATAGCATAAAACAAACCTTCCCGGCTACCATTGAGAGGCAGTATATTTTCAGCTGACAGGTTGTTTTTTAAAGTGGGGTATCTTTTCTCAGCCCAGTTTTTCAATGCTTTTTGCAATTCTATGGACCCTTGAATGGGTGGGTAATTTCCAACTGTATCGATTGCTTCGTCTAGCTTTTCCTGAACCCAGTTTGGCGCTGGATGACGGGGGGCACCTATTGTCAGATCAATGGGTTTATCTCTATATGTTTGATCTGGAGTGATGCTTGTTAATTGGGCGCGCAGTGCTGCGAAGGGTGATTGAATGTCTGAAAATTGTTTGAGCATAGATCTTTAGAATTTATCTTTTGGTTTCTTGAGGGGGCTTTTGATATGGATCTCAAGTTAAAATTAATACCAAAGGATCTTAGCTGATTTTTAAAGTTTGAAAACTGAATAATAAGGAAAATAGTGATATGCTGGATCCTATTATGCGCTTTGTTGGAATTGTTTTTTTCCAATATTTTCGATTTTTAGGCCGTGATCGAGTGCAGAGATGAAATGAGAAACTGGGATCATGAATTGACTTGGTTGGCCGCTTACTGCAGCCAGGATAGGATCTGCCGTTAAAAATGGCAGCCAATGGGTGCTTGGATGAGGCACAGGGCTAATATTTTTAGCCTGTTCGTTTGTGACCGGGATTGTGAAACCTGCGATTTGCATTTTTTTAACAGCATCACTTAATGGGTTCTCTGCTCGTGTCTCTTCAACTAAAGGTGCGAGGGTTGAGATTGGTGTTTCTGTCATTTTATTTAGATTTGGGGCGCCATTTTGCCTTAAAAACCCAAATGCTGAGACAGGAACAGCGTAAAGATTAGGGGAGTTATCTTCATTTGACATTAACGCTCTGAGGCCAGTTTCAAAGGCATTATCCTGATGGATCGTTGTCGCGATAGCTTCTAATATACTGGCTGGTTTGACCGCTTTTTTAAATGCATTTGCGCCATCTTGAGTAAAAATACGCTCATATTTCGTGAAGGCTATAATTATGTTTTGAAAGGTACCAAATCTGCCGGTCGCGATATCTGACATAAGGCGGATGAAGCCGGTGCTCTCGGAAGGAGCTAATTTTTGTAAGGCAGGTTGGCATATTATGAGCGAACTTGCGTTTGATAAGCTTTGTTCAAATTGAACAAGAGGGTTATTATCTGATAATTCTTTGATTTGTTGTTGAGAGGCGAATTCTCCCATTAAATCAAAATCATCTCTTAAATCGTCAATAGCTATTTGATAGTAGCCTTGCAGTTCATGTTGGGGCTTTTTAAAGAGTGACCATTTGCTTGTGCCAAAGTCTATTCCAACTCTGATTTGTCTTACAGGACCTGAGCTTTCTGCTTGCACTGTGTGTTTGGGTGCATTGAATTTTTCGGCGAAGAGTTTTTCGAGTTGGTTCAACCCGTCTGCATCTGGAAAACGAGCAATCATGTTTGGTGAATAACCATGAGCTCTTGCGATTAGGCTTTGGTGCAGGCTGGCGCAAAGTGTTGTTTTGCCGCTCTTGCGTCCGCCGATTATTGCAACACGGGTATTGCTTTGACCGCCTTCATTCAAAGATGTACGTTTCATGTAGATTTTTTTGCCTCAAATTGAGTGCTCAATCTATCATTTTTCATATCTTCACTAAAGATGTGTTTCTTCTTTTGGAGAAGTTCTCAACAAGCTTGCTTGTGACACATTTCCTTGTCACATATAGGGGTGCGTCGTAGATTTTATTTTTGGCTGTTTCTTCATTGACTTAAAGGTTTCTTTCTTCTTATGAGCGGTTTTGACCATTTAGATCTAATTTGGCTGTCTGAGCGAAATATGGCAGTTATTTATGTATCTGGAGATGCGCCAGGAGATTTTGTCACTGCAGCTATCATTTTAAAAGGGGCTGATGGAACTGATCAATTCATCCCTTATGAAGGATATTTGGAAGGGGCTCCTATTGGTTTTTCAATTGGGCGGGATGAAACTTATAGTGTGAGTGTAATTGGGTTTGGTCCTTCGACAGAGCCGATTGAGCTTGCGATGTGGACACTCGACAAAGATTTTCTAGGAGATAGTTCTTTGTCGTCTGGAGCTCAATTCCCCAAGTCTCAACCCTCCAACTCTCTGCCTTCTAATGCACTAGCATTGACTGAAACTTCTGACGCTGTAGATATGAGCTTGCTCGGGTTTGGTGAACGCACTCGGGATTGGCAAGAAGAAACTCTTTCTGAAATTGGGTTCAACACCATTGATTATTCTCTCCAGGGCGGGGTTGAATATAGCGATTTGCTTTCAAACTTTTTGCAAGACATGCGTGGTTTGGATGATGAGACTTTCACCTCTTTTTTTGTAACTGCAACGCCGTCTAAGACACTTGATGATGAAGTGATTGTTGGGCCTTCATTACATTTGCGTCCCATGCACCATTTCCATTTTGGTTTGTCTGTTCAGTGTCACTCTCTAGTTATTGAAGAAGAGGCGTTGAGGGTTGATGCTGGTACCATTTATGGTGAGGTTGAAGAGCTTTCTAATCCGATGGAAGGGGCTGCGATATTAAACCGTCATGGTGGATTAGAGACGCGAGATGTCCCAGAGCTGATTTTAAATGCTGGCCCAACACGAGACCAGGTCGATTTCCTTCTTGCGCATGGCTATCAAATTCATTGGCGGCGTCAATTTGAAAACTGGTCGACTGATGAGAGCATAATCGGTCATGACCCTGAGACAGAGTTTTTTGATGTTGGTTCTTTGGGTATTTCTTCGCTCCAGGCGGGACGATCTGATGGGCGTCCTTTTGTTATGCAACCATTTTTGGAGCGTTCACATTTATTGCAGCATGAAGGACAACATTTCTTTCGCTTTGAAGTTGAAGATGCGATTATTGGGGATGTTGTAGGTGTTGTGTTTTCTTCAGAAGAAGCGTCTCTTGATATTGATTTGCATATTGAAGGAGAGCTTAAATATCAACTTCAATCAGAAAAAGCTCTGTTATTCATATTTATGGGTGCAGATGGGTTCGTGCCTTTAACGGATGATATTTTGATGATGCCGGATAATCTTGGTGTCTCTGCTCGGTTAGAGGGGCATATTGATCAGGGACTTAAGAGTGTTCAATCATCGCGTAGTTTAAAAAAAGAAAGATACCGTTCTGCTAAGGGATTGTTGGAGCGAGACAGTTTACTTCAGGAAATCATTGAGACTGATGCTTTACAGGATTTAGCTAGTGACGGTCCCTTTGGTCCTGAGTTAATGGTTTACCGTGATCATATTTTGCGTGTGGCTCATTCAGCTGATATGGCGCATTGGATGGTTGATTTAGCTGCTGCGCCCAAAGGAATGAGACGGGGTAAGCTGATTGATATGCTGCGGTTTGAGATGTTCAATAAAGCACCGCAACTAGCACATGCTTTGGTTTTTAATCAAAGTTTTAGACAGAAGTTTCAATCCAAACCGATTGATCCGCATAGTTTTCAAATGCCGGTTTTAGAATATTTGATGAGTAAGCTTTATTCTGATCCGGTTATAGATTGGGCAATGCGATTAAAGGGGGAAAGCCAGGCTATCTTGTGGCATTTGGTTTTGAAGCGCCCAGACATGGTTGAGCAACTCTATGACTTGAAATTAGAACCTGATATTGCTCTTAATCCGTTTGATGATCAGGTTCTTAGTCATGTTGAAACTGCGTTGCAGGATAGTCATCAGATTAATGTCGATTTGATTGAGAAAAAGGTCATCCCGATATTTCGGGCGATGGGTGATGATGCGAAAGCTAAGGATTTAACAGACTTTGCACATGCTTTACAATTTGGTGCTGATGGCAAAGCGCTTAGTTTGGGTGAACTGAGTGTTTGTTTGGCGGCTGTTGAGCGGGCTTCAGATCAATGGTCTTTATGGTGCGAGCAGGCGTCTTCAATTTTTCAACCTCTTATTGACCCTCTGGGTCTTGATCTGCCATTGTTTGACAAGAGCGCTGGGGGTGATACAGAGATTGGAGCTGATGAAGATATTACTTTTGAAGCTGCGAAGAATGCTGATGAGTTAAGGCGCTCTATTGGTCATTTAATCGAGCGATTGATTAAGGAGCAAGAGCTACCTTCTGAACTGCTTGATCAAGGGCTTGAATTTATCGATGGCCTTGAGACGAATGTACTGCTTGAAGAGATTGCTAAAAAACTTGATCTTGCTTTGAAATATCAGCGAGATTTGGCTGTTGGTGTTCAGGTTGTTTTTGATGAGTTTGATGTGACGCTAAATGATTTGGAAATTATTCAGTCACTTTCTCCTGAAATTTGGCCGAAACTGGGTGACTTTCCACCTAGTTTTGCTGACCCTTTGAAAAAACAGCAACGTTCTTCTAAGTCGGTTTTTGATAAGTTAATTAAGAATTTTGCTCAAAAAGCTCATCCGAATGATGAATTGTTTCATACAACTTTGAAAAATGCTTTATCTGATCTGGAGACTTCTCTGCCACTTCTACATTGGCTTGAAGTTGGGGAAGATATGGAAAAACGAGTAAAAACACTGCAAAAAAAGCTCAATACAGCACTTTTAAAAGTGAATCCGGCGAGTGTGAAATTGCGGCGTTCCAAAGTTTTATCACAGGCGGTGAAGGATATCGTAGAAGCTGAAAGACAAGGCCCCTTTGGCTGGCCCCTTCTGGTGCAGTCTTTAGATATTATTGAGCAGGATTTACCAAAAGAATTGATGTGATTTTTTACTTGCTTCGCTTTTAAATTTCAGGCAATAGCTTTTTTTAATTGTTATTTTTTATGGAGATTTTTATGGAAAGTGAAAACCACTTCAGTGAAAATCCGCTCGTTGAGACTTGTTCATCTTCCGATAATAATTGTGCAGTTGAGCATCTTGATGAGCGGAAAGATTATTTTAAGGAACGGGCTGGCGTTAAATTTGCGGGTGTTCACTTAATTGTCGATTGTATAGGCGCGAAGAACCTTTCTTCATTAGAGAAAGTTGAGCTTTGTTTGCGAGATGCAATTGAGGCTGCAGGGGCTACTTTGTTGCATATTCATCTGCATCATTTTACTCCCAATGGAGGCATATCAGGGGTGGCTGTGTTGGCAGAAAGTCATATCTCTATTCATACCTGGCCAGAAAATGGTTATGCCGCTTTGGATGTGTTTATGTGCGGTGATGCTGATCCCCATAAAACGATAGATATTTTTAAAGCAGCGTTTGAGCCTGATGAGCTCCGCTGTAATGAGTTGCTGCGCGGGAAGGATGTTCTTTAGATGGAAGAACGCTGGATTGAAGAGACGCTCCACTCTGAATGGAGAACCCGTTTAAAAGCCGATAAAATTCTTTTTGAAATCGATACAGATCACCAGCATCTGGTGATTTTTGATAATAAAGTTTTTGGCCGTGTGATGATGCTTGACCATATTGTACAGCTCACTACTGGCGATGAATTTATTTATCATGAGATGATGGCCCATGTGCCGCTAACTGCGCTTGAAGCGGTTGAGCCTGAGACGAAAAAATCAGTTTTGATTATTGGCGGTGGTGATGGGGGAGTGCTGCGTGAGGTTTTGCGTCACCCTTCAGTCGAGCGGGCGGTGCTTTGTGAAATTGACGCTAGCGTTATTGACATGTGCAGGGAATATTTTCCTGGCGTTTCAAACGGGGCTTTTGATGATCCCCGCGTTGAGATCGTGATTGCTGATGGCACGAAGTATGTGCGTGAGCAAAAAGATGCCTTTGATGTAATTATGGTTGATTCAACCGATCCAATTGGGCCAGGGGCTGTGCTTTTTACCAAAGAGTTTTACGGGGATTGCATGGCAGCGCTTAAAGAAGGCGGCGTGATGCTCACACAAAATGGTTTGCCGTTTATGCAACCAGATGAGCTTTCACAATCTGTGCGTTTTTTCCGTGAACTTGGGTTTGCAGAGAGCTCTGCTTTTGTTGCAACAACGCCAGGGTATTTTGGTGGACCGATGTCACAAGGCTGGGCGTCGAAACGTGCTGGTTTAAAAACTGTTTCAATTGAGAAGTTACGTGAGCGGTTTGAAGTGCTTGATATTGAAACGCGCTATTATTCACCTGAGGTGCATTTCGGAGCATTTGCCTTGCCGCGCTATATTGCTGAATTGGTTGGGGGCTAGCCCCTTTGTTGTTGATGGAAACTATCTTCTCTGCTTCTCTATTTTGGTGCTAGTTATTATCCTTTGTTTTACCTAACCACTACACTTCTTGCCAAGGGCTTTATTGATGCCGGGGGCCATTCTACTGCCAATGTGGTTGACCCAGTAGGTCATGGTTGTTGCGACAATGTTTAGACGGCAGAAGGTGCAGTCTAATTTGAAATTTCCCATTTGCGGTGAAAACTCTTTTAAGCAGCTATTTTGAAACAGGCCTTTTGGTTGGAACGAAAATTTGGCTTGTTTGGCTTTGTTTGAGTTTGTTTTTAAGGCGCAGGTGACAGGTTGTCTCGGTAAGGTTATTTTTCCTTCTTTCATATCTATGGCTTTTTGTAACAACTCGCTCTTCACTCTGATCTTGGCCATACACTTTGCGCTTTTCACATTGATGATGGTTTTTACCGCTTTGTGAGATTTTGTTTTTTCTGAAGTTGTATCTTTAGATTTAGACGTGCTTTGCTGAAGGGCTGCATCTAATTCAGCTTCATTAAATGAAAAGGGAATGTTGCAGGAGACAAGTGGGTGTTTTTTGTGACCAAATTCAATGGCTTTTTTAGCAAGGCCTAAGCACTTCTCAACTGCTGTGATTGTGACTTTGTGATGCTCTGGCAGTGCGTGAGCGTTGTGAGTGAATGCAGGAGAGAGAGTAAAAAATAAAAGAAAAAAGCTAAATTTAAGTTTTATCATTGTGGTTGTTTCCTTTTTTCTGCTCCTTCAGTTGCCCACTTGCAACCGTCGTATTTTCTCTCGCGGCTATTCTGCTGCTAAGGCAGTAGGCCCTCCGAGGGGCGGTGCTAGGCACCGGGCTACGCTTGCGCTTCGCCATGTCCTGACGCCGAAGTGGCATCACTCCTTCTTCGTATGGCAATATGTTTTCTTGCTGTGTTATATCTTTGTATTAGCTAATAAGAGCTGAGTTTTTTCATTTAGTAAATTTTGTAACTTAGTTACTCATCTTCCAAAGCGGCTTTTGCTGCTTCTTCTGTTACGTCGTCTTCTAAAGGTGGGGCTAGAGTAACGTAGCCTTCTTTAATATTTACGACAGGGATGATTTCTTTTGTAAAAGAGAAGTACACGGTCTTTTGGCTGTTTTGTGGCAGGATTTCAATGATGTCACCAGCGCCAAAATTTTCAACGGCTTTTACTGTGCCGTAGAGATCTCCTGAAGGGAGTTGGACGTTTAAGTCTATTAGATCATGATAATAGAATTCATCATCGTCAGGCTCTGGTAATTTGGAAAGTTCGATATAAAGATCTGTCGCTTTGGCGCTTTCAGCCATGTTGCGATCTGTTAGTTCTTTGATGCGGGCGACATAGAGATCTTTTTTACTATGACGTAATGAGAGGATCGTGAAGGTTTGCTTTCCCGTTTTATCGGTCAGCGGGCCATAATCTGTTAGCGTGCTCAGATCTTGGCCAAAGGGTTTGATGGTGACATCCCCTTTGATACCATGGGCGTTGGTGATAACGCCTAGCACAATTCGCTTTGAGCTGTTGTCGCCAGTTTGATCGCCCATGGTTTACTCGCTAAAAAGGTTTGTCTCTATTAAAAAGAATAAATGACGTTAGCAGTTTATTCTGCTGCTGCTTCTTCAGCGGGTGCTTCAGCTGGTGCGTTTTTAGCTTCTTCAGCTGCAGCTTTAGCGTCTTCTTCTTTTTGTTTCTTCTCTTCAATGCGTTCCAGAGCTTTTGAACCTGGTTTTGCTTTGTTTGGATTGTTGCGTGGTGTGCGTTCCATGATGCCAGCTTCCGCTAAAAAGCGAAGAACACGATCTGTTGGTTTTGCGCCTTTTGAAATCCAATGTTTGATGCGATCTTCAACAAGGTTCACACGCTCTCCACCATCTTTTGGAAGAAGAGGATCATAAGTGCCAACTTTTTCGATGTAACGACCATCGCGAGGCATGCGGCTGTCTGCTACCACAACACGGTAAAATGGACGTTTCTTTGAACCGCCACGAGATAATCTAATTTTTAATGCCATTGTATTTTCCTTTAGGTTTTTGTCTAATTAGTTTGTAAAAATTTCAGTTATTTTTTCTTTCCGGGGAGGCCGGGTAATCCACCAGGGAGGCCGCCTTTTGGACCACCGCCTAAGCCACCTAAACCGCCGAGACCAGGTAGGCCAGGTTTGGTTTTGGGCATGAGTTTTTCAATATCTTTGGGTATTTCAGGCATTTGGCCTGTTTGTTCAAAGGCTGCCATTTCTTCTTCTGAAATGTCTGGCATCCCGCCGCCGAACATGCCGCCCATTCCGCCTTTATTCATCTTCTTCATCATGTCTGCCATTTGGCGATGCATTTTAAGAAGCTTGTTAATTTCTTGAACGCTGGTTCCAGAACCTGCTGCAATACGTTTTTTGCGGTTCGCATTGAGCATTTTAGGAAAGCGGCGTTCTTTTTTCGTCATTGATGAAATGATGGCTTGCTGGCGAGTGAAGATGCTGTCATCCAAATTGGCTTGATCGAGTTGTTTCTTCATTTTGCCAACGCCAGGTAACATGCCCATGATAGAGCTCATACCGCCAAGCTTTTTCATCTGGTTAAGCTGCTCAGACAAATCTTCAAGATCGAATTTGCCTTTCTGCATTTTCTTGGCCATTTTGGCCGCTTTGTCAGCGTCGATTGTAGCAGCGGCTTTTTCAACCAGGCTAACCACGTCACCCATATCCAGGATGCGATTGGCAATTCTATCGGGGTGGAAGTCTTCTAACTCATCGAGCTTTTCACCCATACCGATGAGTTTAATCGGTTTGCCAGTGACACCGCGCATAGAAAGCGCTGCACCACCGCGTCCGTCACCATCTACACGGGTTAGGACAATGCCTGTGATGCCAATGCGTTCGTTAAAGTTTTTAGCAACATTAACGGCGTCTTGACCTGTTAGGCTATCTGCAACGAGTAAAGTTTCGTGAGGGGATGCGATATCTCTGATTTGCTCAGTTTCGAGCATCAGCTCATCATCAATGTGCAAACGGCCCGCTGTATCGAGCATAACTACATCATAACCGCCGCGTTTTGCGCTATCGATGGCGCGTTTTGCGATTTCAGTTGGTGTTTGGTCTGCTATAATTTCCAGGGTGTCGACATCGATCTGCTCACCTAGCACACGAAGCTGTTCTTGCGCAGCCGGACGGCGTGTGTCGAGTGACGCCATCAGGATTTTTTTATTGTCTTGTTCTTTTAATCTCTTGGCGATTTTACCTGTGGTTGTGGTTTTACCAGAGCCTTGCAGTCCCACCATCATAATCGGAACAGGAGCCACTGCTTTTAGGTTTATCGGGTCAGCTTCTGAGCCAAGCATTTCTACAAGTTCATCATGAACGATTTTGATGACTTGTTGGCCAGGTTTCACGGACTTTAAAACGTCAGCGCCGATGGCTTTTTCAGTAACTTTATCAATAAATTCTTTGGCAACTTCGAGAGCGACGTCTGCTTCTAAAAGTGCACGGCGCACTTCGCGCATTGCCGTTTTTACGTCACTTTCAGAAAGCGCACCTCTGCCGGTAATTTTATCAAATGTAGAGGCTAATCTGTCGCTTAAAGACTGAAACATAGTTCTCTCTTTTGTTTGTGCTTCAGATGCCCACAAAGCATCCGCAAAAAAAGCCCTGCGATGGCGCGGCGCAATGCGCCGGGCTTCGCCATGTTCCTTATCCCTTTGATAAGGGATAAGTTCCTTCATCGTATATTGTGTGTTGAGTTTAATTTCTCAAGAACACATTGAATTCTGTAATTTCATCAGACAAAGCAAAAAAGCATCCGTGGGCGAATATCGCTGACGGATGTTGACCTTTTATCTCCCGGATACAGCAGTTTTGCTGTTCCATGTATAAATGGCGGCTCTTTTATATAGGCCTGAATGAATTTGGGGCAAAATGCGTTAAAGACAAGGGAATGTCAAGTTTTAAAGCTTGATTTGTAGGTTCTTTATAGGCTCAGAGCAAATTATATTGTTTTTTCATTCCTGATTTTCTTTGTAGATATGACTAGAATCTTTATCAAACAGGCTTGCCTGTGTTACATTATTACTTATTTTCCTTCTATTAGCTCTTCTGACTTTAAGATGAGACTTCATAAGCTCCTCTGACCTAAGATTATCAGTGAAATTAACAATAATGCTCTGAGTTAGGGTAAGGGAGACGTTTTGATGTTTGGGTTTGGGAAATCGAAGGTAAAAATTCATCCGGAAGTTGATGGTGGTGTTCATAAGGGCAGTGCTAATTACGCGGGTGGAACGCTTAGTTGTAAGTGTCCGGATCATAAAGTAACTGTCAATATTAAAGGCAACTGTGCTTATAACCATGTGTGTGGTTGTTCTAAATGTTGGAAGCCTGAGGGGGCTCTTTTCAGCCAAGTTGCTGTTGTTGGCAGGGATAATTTAACGGTTGGTGAGAATGGTAATAAATTACAAATCGTAGATGAGAGCGCTCCTATTCAGCGTTATGCCTGCCGGGGTTGCGGTGTGCATATGTATGGCCGGATTGAAAATACGGACCATCCGTTTCATGGGTTTGATTTTATTCACACGGAACTTTCAACAACACCTGGATTTGAAGAGCCTAAGTTTGCGGCTTTTGTATCTTCCATTATTGAAGGCGGGTTCAACCCGGATGATATGGATGGTGTCAGAGAGCGTTTGAAGCAGTTAGGACTTGAGCCTTATGATGTGTTAGCGCCTGGATTGATGGATGCGATTGCGACACATGCGGCGAAGAAGTCTGGTGCTTTGCCAGCGTAAAAACTCTATAAAAGAGAATAAATGATAAAAAACACCGCCTGATCTATTAAGCTCAGGCGGTGTTTTTTATGGGACTGAATAAAATGCTTATTCAGGTATGTAATTCAGAATTGGGCTGAGCCATTTTTCAGCTGTTTCTAAACTCCAGCCTTTTCGCTTGGCATACTCTTCGACTTGATCTTTTTCAATTTTACCTACACCAAAATAATAACTCGATGGGTGGGAGAAAAAGAGGCCAGAGACAGCGGCACCTGGCCACATGGCATAGCTTTCAGTGAGCTCAATACCAGCTTGGTTTTCTGCGTCAAGTAATTCAAACAGAGTTTCTTTTTCTGTATGATCTGGTTGCGCTGGGTAGCCTGGAGCTGGTCTAATACCTTGGTATTTTTCAGCTATTATTTCTTCATTGCTTAAGGTTTCATCTGTTGCATAAGGCCAGTATTCTCTTCTGACACGCATATGCATATATTCGGCAAAAGCTTCTGCCAATCGATCAGATAAGGCGCTGACCATGATTTTTGAATAATCATCTCCGGCGTCGTTAAATTCTTTGGCCTTTATATCTTCGCCAATGCCAGCGGTGACTGCAAAGCCGCCAATGTAATCATCTATACCTGTGTCTTTAGGTGCTATGAAGTCTGATAGGGCTGCGTTAGCTCTTAATTTGCCACTGGTGTTTTCTCTGGCAATTTGTTGACGCAAGGTGTGAAGTTTTGCTTTTTCTGCGTCTCTGTTTTCATCTTCATAGAGAACGATGTCATCGCCTTCGCTATTGGCTGGCCAAAAACCGATGACGCCATTTGCTTTGACCCATTTTTCATCGATCATTTTTTTCAGCATGTCTTGGGCGTCGTTAAAGAGACTGGTCGCGGCTTCGCCGAACTTATCATCATTTAGAATGCGTGGATATTGACCGTTCATTTCCCATGTGGCGAAGAACGGTGTCCAGTCAATAAATTCAGCGATTTTTGCTAGGTCAAAGTCTGTAAAGGTTTTGGTGCCAATGAACGCTGGCTTTGTTGGTTTGGTTTCTTTCCATTCAACTTTGTGAGCGTTGTCTCTGGCTTTTTCTATTGAGAGGCGGCGTTTGTTTTGCTGGGCTGCTAAGTGTTTTTCAGCAATGGTTTTGTAGCTTTCTGAAATTTCTTTCTTGAAAGTTGCCCCTTCTTCGCCAAGAAGTTTAGAGACGACACCGACAGCGCGGCTGGCATCTGTTACATATAGGGCTTGATCTCTTTTATAGCTTGGGTTGATTTTAACGGCTGTGTGAATGCGACTAGTGGTGGCGCCGCCGATGAGAAGCGGGATGTCGAATTCTAACCGTTCCATCTCACTGGCTACATTGACCATTTCATCAAGGCTTGGGGTTATAAGACCAGAAAGCCCGATGACGTCTACATTTTCTTCGCGTGCTTTTTCTAAAATGGTTTGCGCTGGAACCATAACGCCCATGTCGATGACTTCGTAATTGTTACACTGGAGAACAACGCCGACGATATTTTTACCGATGTCGTGGACGTCGCCTTTAACTGTCGCCATCAGAATTTTACCATTGGCTTCAGCGTCTGCTGTGCCGTTTAGTCGTTTTTCTTCTTCCATGAAGGGCATTAAGTGGCTCACGGCTTGTTTCATCACGCGGGCAGATTTCACCACTTGGGGCAAGAACATTTTGCCTGAGCCAAACAAGTCACCAACGACATTCATACCGTCCATCAGTGGACCTTCGATGACGTGTAGAGGGCGCTCAGCTTTTTGCCGCGCTTCTTCTGTGTCTTCAGTTATGAATTTATTGATGCCGTGCACAAGCCCGTGCGTGATGCGTTCTTCAACAGTGCCTTCGCGCCAGCTTAGATCTTGCTTTTGCTTTTTACCACCTTCACCTTTAAAGGCTTCAGCCGCGTCTAGCAGGCGATCTGTCGCGTCATCGCGGCGATTAAGGATCACATCTTCAACTTGCTCTTTGAGTTCGGCCGGGATGTCATCATAGACCATGAGTTGGCCGGCATTGACGATGCCCATGTCAAGCCCTGCTTTAATGGCGTGGAAAAGGAACACAGAGTGCATGGCTTCACGGACATAATTATTGCCACGGAACGAGAAGGAAAGATTTGAAATGCCACCAGAGACGTGGGCATGGGGCAGGTTCTCTCTGATGCGTTTTGTAGCTTCAATGAACTCGACCGCGTAATTGTTATGTTCTTCAATGCCTGTTGCGACAGCAAAAACGTTTGGATCGAAGATGATATCTTGGGCGGGGAAATTTAACTTCTCAGTGAGCAGTTTATAAGCGCGTTCGCAGATTTCATATTTTCTATCAGCGATGTCGGCCTGGCCTTCTTCATCAAAGGCCATAACAACTGTTGCTGCACCATAGAGACGGATCTTTTCGGCTTGCTCCAGGAATTGGTCCTCACCTTCTTTTAGTGAAATGGAGTTCACGATCGATTTGCCTTGCACGCACTTCAAGCCGGTTTCAATCACCGACCATTTTGAGCTGTCAATCATAACCGGGACGCGAGAAATATCTGGTTCGGCCGCCAGCAAATTTAAGAAGGTTTGCATGGCCTTTTCACTATCAAGAAGGCCTTCGTCCATGTTCACATCGATGATTTGCGCGCCATTTTCTACCTGTTGCCGGGCAACAGTCAGGGCTGCATCATAATCATCTTGCTCGATGAGTTTGCGGAATTTAGCTGAGCCGGTGACGTTCGTGCGCTCACCGATATTGATGAAGCTTGTGCTTGCTTGGTTAGTCATATTATTCTCTTTTCTGTGCTTCAGTTGCCCACCAGCAACCGCACTTTCTATCTCCCGGGTTATCTCGATGCTAAAGCATCTCGACCCTCCGATATGCGCTTTATACTTTTGCTTAACTTTAGTGGTGTTTTAGGTTGCCTAATTCCAACCACACTGGCTTGCAAATGTGCGGGCGGCTTGCCGCCTGTTGTTCTTCGTAAATTAAGTTAATAAATTTATATTTGACTTATTTTTAGATAAGATTGTTCTATCCATGAACAAAAGGCTCGAGGCCTGAGAGGCGCATTTTTACGGGCACTTCTGGAATTTGTCTTGGTGGATAGGGGGCGACAGCTTTGGCAATGGCGTTGATGTGTTCTGGTGTTGAGCCGCAGCAACCGCCGATCATATTTATCAGGCCATCTTTGGCCCAGCCTTCGATTTTTCCGGCCATCTCTTCTGGTGTTTCATCATACTCACCCATTTCGTTTGGCAGCCCTGCATTTGGATAAGCAGAGACATAAACATTCGCAACAGCTGAGATTTCCTGAATGGCTGGGCGTAGGTGATCAGCACCGAATGAACAATTTAATCCAATTGAAAATGGGTTTAGATGGCTCATTGAATAGTAAAATGCTTCAGGTGTTTGGCCAGAGAGGTTTCTTCCAGATAGATCTGTGATGGTGCCTGAAATCATAACGGGTAGTTCGATGCCTAATTCTTTAAACGCGCTTAAGACTGCGAAGCCAGCAGCTTTTGCATTTAAGGTATCGAAGATGGTTTCGATGATGATGATGTCGACACCGCCTTCGATGAGGCCTTTTGTTTGACTTTTATACGCTTCCACTAATTCATCAAAAGTGACATTCCGGTAGCCTGGATTGTTTACATCTGGTGAGATGGAGGCTGTTCTGTTGGTTGGGCCTACAGCGCCAGCGACGAACCGTGGTTTCTCGGGTGTTTTGGCTGTCCATTCATCGGCCACTTCTCGTGCGATTTTGGCGGCTTCAACATTGATTTTATAGGCCTCTGATTCCATGCCGTAATCTGCCATTGAAATGGTTGTGCCATTAAAGGTGTTGGTGCCGATGATGTCAGCGCCGGCTTCTAAATATTGGCCATGGATTTCTTTAATGATCTCTGGCTGAGTGATGCTTAGAAGGTCATTGTTGCCTTTGACGTCCTGGTTCCATTTTTCGTATTCTTTGCCGCGGTAAGCAGCTTCATCTAGCTTATAGCGTTGGATCATCGTGCCCATGGCGCCATCGATGATGAGGATGCGCTCATTTGCTGCGGTTTTAAATTGCTCTGTTCTATTTACTGACATTTTGAGTTCCTGATTATTCGCTGTCGCAGCGTTCGCTATATCTATCTACCAAATAGTCTTTTTTGTCTCTGGTTAATAGGGTGAATTTCATTAATTCCTCCATCACATCTACAACGCGGTTATAGAGTGGTGATGGTTTCATTCGGCCGGTTTCGTCATCAAATTGTGTGTAGGCACTGGGCACAGAAGATTGATTTGGGATGACCAGCATGCGCATCCAGCGTCCTAAGATCCGCATATTATTAACAGTGTTAAAGGATTGAGATCCACCTGCCACTTGTAAAAGAGCTAATGTGCGTCCTTGCGTTGGGCGAACAGAGCCAAATGAAAGGGGGATGTGGTCAATCTGTGTTTTGAAAACGGCTGACATGGAGCCATGTCGTTCTGGTGAGGACCAGACGTGACCATCTGCCCATAGGGCGAGGTCGATTAGCTCTTTGATTTTAGGGTGTGTGTCCGCTTCACCACCGATTTTATATCCCTCTTGAGGCATGGGGAGATCTCTTGGATCGAAGAACTTTACTTCGGCGCCGAGTTTTATCAGAATTCTTGCAGCTTCTTCAGCTAAAAGGCGGCTGTAGGATACTTCTCTTAAAGAGCCATAAATGATTAAAAACTTAGGCGGTGTTTTTAATGCGTCTTCTGAAAGCCCCAAACTTTCAAGATTAGTTTTGCTGAAATGGTTCTCATGTAAGTTTGGCAGTGACGGATCGGTATAGATGGTTTTGCCAGAATAGAGAAGATCTTTTTGCTCGTCTGTTAGCACGTCTTTGATTCCACTTAATTATTGATTTGTCTGTTATGCCGTTTGCGGTCTGAAGCCGAGAATGTGGCAGATCGCATAAACCAGATCAGCTCTGTTTAATGTGTAAAAATGGAGATCTGTGACATCTTGGTCGATGAGGTCTAAAACTTGTTCAACAGCAATGGACGCAGAGACGAGCCTTGCGGTTTTTGGGTCGTCTTCTAAGCCTTCAAAACGTTTTGCAATCCAGTGCGGAATGGTAGCACCTGAGCTGCCTGCAAATTTTGTCATAGTTTTAAAGTTCAGGATTGGAATGATCCCTGGAATGATGGGGATGTTAATTCCGGCTGCTGTCGTTTTTTCTAAGTATCGGTAATAGTGTTCATTATCAAAGAAAAATTGTGTGATCGCTCGCGTGGCACCAGCATCAATTTTTCGTTTTAAGAGCTCAATGTCGGCTTCAATACTGGTGCTCTCTGGGTGCTTTTCAGGATAAGCTGAAACTGTAATTTCAAAATCATCTGAAATTTGTTTGATGCCTTTAATGAGCTCGACACTGCCTTCATAACCACCTGGTGTTGGATTATATGTTTGGCCTACGCCTTCGGCCGGATCTCCTCTTAAAGCTACGATGTGATTGACACCAACGTCTTTATAGGAGCGAATAACCTCGTTCACTTCTTCTTTTGTTGCGGAAACACATGTTAAGTGAGCGGCTGGTTTGAGATTGGTTTCTTTAACAATGCGCTCGACAGTTGCGTGAGTGCGCTCTCTTGTTGAGCCACCTGCACCATAGGTCACAGAAACAAAGCTTGGATTTAACGGCGCTAGGCGATTGATTGCTTCCCACAAGGTTTGTTCCATCTTTTCCGTTTTTGGCGGAAAAAATTCGTAAGAGATCTTTAGGTCTTGAGGTGTGATGCCTAAACTTTTTCTGTGTCCGAATTTCATTTAAGTGGTCCTTTTTTTGCGCTCCAAGTTGCCCACCAGCAACCGCGTTTATTTCCCAGCAAGCCATAAAGACACATTTAACGTGTCACATTTATTAAAAGGCTCGGCAGGTTTTTTATTTTTCGTACTTGTGTTGGGAAGAAGCTTAAACTTTAGCTCTTTTAACCCGGCTGCTTTTAGCCATCCCCATAGCTGATTTTCTTCAAACCCTAATCTTTGATGGGCGAAGTCGTAACGTAATTGTTCTTGTGTATGCGGTGCAAAATCGACAATGAGTAACCGCCCACCTGGTGCTAGGAGGCGTGCCGCTTCTTTGCATAGTTGTTTTGGGTCTTCCAAAAAATGCATGATTTGGTGAATGATGATTGTGTCTGCCAGAGAATTTTTAAAATCTAGCTTATTGATATCCCCATGACGTAGTTCGCATGATTGCAAGTTCAAACGATCTAATCTCGCCCGTGCGTGACGCAGCATTTCATGATTGATGTCGACACCAATGCCTTTTTTAAATTGAGATGAAAAAAGTTCTAAAATGCGTCCCGTGCCGGTGCCAAGATCAAGTAATAAATCAATTGGATTTGAACCAATTAGATTTTTCATTTCTGTTTCGACGATTTCTTCTTTGATGTAGAGGCTGCGAATACGGTCCCAATCTTTGGCGTGAGTTTTAAAATATGATTGGGCTTCTTTTGCGCGCTGGGCTTTGACTTTTTCGGCTTGAGTCTGATCTGCTTTGAATTGCTCATCGCTTAGGTTGGCTGTTTTTAAAATATCCTGGACGAGTTCGCCGTAAATATTACCTCTGACGAGGCGATAATAAACCCAAGACCCTTCTTGAAAGCGCTCTATTAAATTGGCTTCAGTGAGCAATTTTAAATGGCGACTGAGGCGCGGTTGGCTTTGATTTAGTATGTGTGTAAGGTCTTTGACGTTGTGTTCTGAGATGTTCAACAACACAAGCAAGCGCAAGCGGGTGTCATCGCCTGCGGCTTTGAGCGCGCCTAAGAGCTCAGCCTTGCTAATTGTTGTTGTTAAGCCTGTCACAACCTTGTGTCTCCGATATGTGAAGAGGGATCTCTGTTTGTTTCATGACAAGATATAAAGAAAACTTTATATGTCAATAGAAAAGAATGTGCGAGGACTGAGAAATGGAAGTGGCTTTTAGCTAACCTGGTGGACTAAAACGCCATTTTTGAATGCGTCTCGTGGAGCGATTGTTCCTTGGAAAAACATGGCAAGTTGTAGGCTTTCTGCAATTCTTTCGGCACGGTCTATAAAATGTAAGCCGATGTCGAGACCGCAAACCTCAATAGCGGTTTCTCTAAAAAGAGCGAGCCAGATTTTAAAATGATCTGGCTTTACACCTTTAAGGGCAACGTGTTTTGGTACTGGCTTGCCCTTATAAGCACCTGTTTTTAACGCCACAGCACCCCAAAATGTGCACATGCGTTCTAAATGTTCAGGCCAGTTGTCTTTTATCGCATCATTGAATATAGGGCCTAAGGTTTCATGGTTTTGAATTTTTTCATAAAATTTATGAACCAACTCATTTATGAGGGGTTGAGTTATGCCTTCATGTAAAGGATCTCGAGGGCCTCTTGGGTGTTCGTCCATTGCTTAAAGTGCCTTTTAAAACTGGTCAGATTTAAATAGTGTATATTAAATGCATGTATTGTCAATATTTCTATTTCTTCTCTGTTGTTTCTGGCTTTTTAAAATAATGCCATGTGCCATCTTTGCCTATTTTAGCTTCATAATAGGTGTAAACACCGGTTTCTAGCATTTTGGTGGCTTGTTTTGGGCCAACAAGGCGGAATAGATCAATTTGCTGTTGCTTGCTTAGTTTTTTTAATGGCACTTTAGCAAGATAAGGCCAGATAAAATCTCCGTTTTTGTTTTTCACTGGAGGAAGACTAAAGACCTCTGCAATAGCAGCCATGATATCTCTGGTTGACCCATCTACAGATACTTTTTTCCAATAGTCTAAAGGGTCACTGATATGTTCATTGGTTAAAACTGGGGCGAGCTCGTTTGACTCGAATAAGTCTCGTACTTCTTCAAGGTCCCCGGAGCTGGCGGCTTCAATGAGATCTTCTTTCATTTGCAAGGTAAGGTTGGGGAGGCTTTCATTTGTTATTTGTTGTACAGCTGTGACATTTGATTTTTTGTCTTTTGCATGTGCAAAATTTTCATACCTTAAAAATGTTGCGATTGTCACAACAGATATGAGTGTCATGACAGAGACTAGTTTTATCGTCACTTTATATTTATTCATGGCTAAGCTCCCTTCAAAAAAAATCTTTTGGTCATACATATGTAATATTGGATGGCATATGTACTATTGGATGAACAGGCCCGTTTTATGAAATTTCTTAAACAGGTAATTTTAAAGCTTTTTCTAGATTTATGGCGTTGATGATTAATTTACATCTTATTTTAACTGGCTTTGGATTGGGTCTACTTATTTCTGCTCCTGTTGGTCCTGTCAATATTTTGTGTATCCAGCGCACTTTGGCCAGAGGGTTTTGGGCTGGATTTGCTGTTGGCCTAGGTGCTATTGGGGCTGATTTTTTAATTTCCGTTGCAGCGGCAATGGGAATAACGGCCCTTTCAGGCTTAATTAATAGTTATGAAACCGAAATTCAGTTTATTGGCGGGTTAATTTTACTCGGGTTTGGAATAAAGATCTTTTTAGCTCAGCCTAAATTTCTACCTGAAATGAAACAATCGTCGCAAATTCGAGGTCATTTACAGGCAATACCTCAGAGTTTTTTACTCACCATTACTAACCCCGGTGCTTTGCTGGGGATCTTTGCTATTTTTGGTAGTGTGAGTTCTGCTGTTGGAGGTTTTACGAGCTATCTTGATAGTTTGATGATTTTAGTGGGACTTTTAAGTGGTGCGACTTTGTGGTGGTTAGGTTTGGCTCGCTTGATCACAGCATTTCGAGGTAAAATGACTGAAAAACGCTTAAAAACCATCAATCAAATAGCTGGCAGTGTTCTCTTTGTGGCTGGGTTTGGTTTAGCAGGTAAATCTATTTTTTTCTAAAAGCTTATTGGGTCACACGGTCTAATGAGAATTCACCCTGGTCTATTCGATCTGACAGGTCTCTCGTCATTTTTGAGACTGCGTCTTCACCATAAGTAGAGACGAGGTCAGTTAACGCGGCGAATAGGGAGGCACCTGCAAGGCTTTCAGGCTCTAGTCCGTTACAGATAGCATCTTCCCAAGCTTCTATGATGTAACTCAAGGCTTCCGCATTCAGGTCATTATCTTCATTGTTTAACCTAAATGTCATTCCCGTAAATCCACTTCATTATGTTTTAAATCGTCTGATATTTGTTTTTGCTTGTTATTTTGTCAGCAGATTATTTTTATCTAGGTGGAACTTGTTTGGAAAGCTGTTGTTTCTTTAAAGGTAAATTGACTAAGAAACATGGTTACTAGGGTCTAAACCCAATTAATGAAATAGGCTAAATAGAGATCAATTTAGCCGTTTTTTAACTGAAAGAGTGTGAATTCTATGTATAACTATCTATAGGCTATATTATCTGCGACTTTAATCTATAGATGAAAGATAATCTCAGGCTCCAGTGGAGCTAAATTTTTTATTTGGGTTTAGACCCTAAATATTATTTTATTGGTTTGTTGTGACCAATTTTTCTGACAATTCTATGCCTTCGTCTAAAAAGAGATTAATTGCTGTCTTTGCGGACGGGGTACAGCGTCTGTAGGTTCTTTGAAAGCTTTTATAGCCTTTGTTGAAACTTTTGGTGAGTTTTGCTTTGCGTTTGCTTGTTACACCTTCAGCTTTGATGAGATCCTGCATTTTATCACGCCAGATTAATTCATCATTTATGCCGCACAGTGCTCGTAAATAATGTACGGCCCCTAAAATTTCCGATAATCGTAATAATCCAGCGTCGTATGGGCGGTTTTCTGGAGCCGCCTGGAGTTTAACAGGGGCAAAACTTAGAAATGCCACTGACAAGAGGGGCAGTAGCAAAAGGACTATGTTTTGTTTGCGCTGGGTCTTTTTTCTCATGAGGGTTAGTTTTAAGCCTGTCTTACTTGTTTCGCAATGTTTGATCTTCTTAGATGAGGGAAATATTCCCAGCTTGTTGATTTTTTCAATTATTCGCTTGTTAAAAAGACCAATATTGATGGGTTCAGCTCTTAATTTTTTTGAGTGAAGTTCCTCTCTTTGGATGTTACTGAGCATTTTACAGAAAAAAATAGTAAAAATTTGACCGATTGGCCTTGCAAAATTTTTAAAAACCGCTATCACTTTTTTCTCTATTCATTTTGTGGGTTTGGATTTAATATTTTCTCTCATAAGGAATAGTCATTCTTAGTGAATAGTGATGCATTTTTGAAATCTCTTAAATAGATATTCATGAAATGACCTTTATTGGGGCGTGGCCAAGCGGTAAGGCAGCGGCTTTTGATGCCGAAGAGCGTAGGTTCGAATCCTACCGCCCCAGCCATTATTATTTTTCCGTATAATTAAAATTTGTTATGTCTGAGCTTTTTAAGTCAAGAGTTGTGGGCGGTAGGTTTATTCTCTCTCACGGGCGATGGCTTTCTTGGTGCTTGAGTTGCCCACTCTTTTATTTGCGCCTTCAGATGCCTACGATGCATCCGGGGCAGCAACCTACGCTGTGCGATGCTTTTTATGGGATCAGCTTATCCGTACTCGCTCCGCTCCGTTCGGGCTGATCTTTTGCGCCGGGCTACGCTGGTGCTTCGTCATGTCCTACTGCCCTTAAGAAGGGACAGTACTCCTTCTTCGTGTAGGTAATTCTATCATT
>BQJJ01000010.1 GCA_021604645.1 Methyloligella sp. | reverse complement strand
TTTAACTTCAATAGGTTTCTTTCATGGTCGATAAAAATAAAATCAACAAAGTCGTTCTGGCTTATTCTGGCGGTTTGGATACTTCTATTATCTTGAAGTGGTTACAAACTGAATATGACTGCGAAGTGGTAACTTTTACAGCTGATCTTGGCCAGGGTGAAGAGCTTGAGCCTGCACGTTCAAAAGCTGAACTGCTTGGCATTAAAGAAATCTACATTGAAGATTTGCGCGAAGAATTTGTTCGCGATTATGTGTTTCCTATGTTTAGAGCAAACGCTCTTTATGAAGGGATTTACCTACTTGGAACCTCGATTGCTCGACCGCTTATTTCGAAGCGGCAAATTGAGATTGCTCGAGACACCGGGGCTGACGCTGTTTGTCATGGTGCGACCGGCAAGGGCAATGATCAAATCCGTTTTGAGCTTAGCTACTATGCGCTCAACCCTGATATTCACGTCATTGCACCGTGGCGTGAATGGGACTTAACCTCTCGCACAACATTGATTGATTTTGCTGAAAAGAATCAAATTCCAATCCCTAAAGATAAACGCGGTGAAGCGCCCTATTCCTGTGACGCGAACCTTTTGCACACATCCTCGGAA
Source organism: Methyloligella sp. (assembly GCA_021604645.1). GTDB lineage: Bacteria > Pseudomonadota > Alphaproteobacteria > Rhizobiales > HXMU1428-3 > HXMU1428-3. Next base: position 155,081 of record BQJJ01000010.1, on the reverse strand, counting down.
GGCAAAGTGCTTGAAGACCCTGCAATAGAAGCTCCTGAATATGTTTATCAGCGCACGCAATCTCCTGAAGAGGCACCAGATAAGCCTGAGGTTATTGAAATCGGTTTTGAAAAAGGTGATGCAGTTTCTATCAATGGTGAAAAACTCTCACCAGCTGAATTGCTTACCAAACTAAATGAATATGGCCGTGTGCATGGCATTGGCCGACTTGATTTGGTTGAGAACCGATTTGTAGGCATGAAGAGCCGTGGGATTTATGAAACTCCTGGTGGAACTATACTTCTCTCTGCTCACCGTGGTATTGAGAGCATTACACTTGATAGTGGTGCAGCTCATCTTAAAGACGACATTATGCCACGTTATGCAGAGCTTATCTATAATGGCTTCTGGTTCTCACCTGAACGTGAAATGCTGCAAGCTTTAATCGATACGTCACAAGAGTATGTTACTGGCTCTGTATCAATTAAACTTTACAAAGGACGTGCTGATGTGATTGGCCGGACTTCACCTTACTCGCTCTATAGCGAGGACCTTGTGACCTTTGAAGAAGGCTCGGCAGCTTATGACCACAAAGATGCCGAGGGCTTTATCCAACTTAATGCACTTCGCTTAAAGACACTTGGGCGCAGAAAATTAAAATAATCAGCTTTTTAGAAGATGATTTAAAACAAATTATTCGTTAGGAGATTTTGTAGTTATGACACGGCGTACTTTAAAGAGACAAATTCGCAAATTTGTAAGTGTTATGATGCTGCTTATTCTCATTGCCGGTGCTGCAAAATTTTCTACCGAATTTGGTTGTCCGCTAAAGTGGCTTGAAAGCGTCTATAAATTTATTATTGATATGTCCTTGTTGATCTTTACGATCGGCGCGGCCTATTTAGCGAATATTTTTCAACAACGTTCAAATTTCATCACCAACCTCAAGGATGAGTGGCATGAAATTGTGCGGGCTAAATCTTCTTTGATTGTTTATCTAGATAAACCGAACAGATCAGTTGATGATTATTTTCACGCCTATCAGCATCTGTCTCAATGCATCGATTATATGCGCATTGTTTACCGCAATGTTGGTGAGACCGATAAGTATATTGGCAAGTACCCTTATGAACCGCTGCATGATATGCGTCGCTCGATTGAAAGCGTTGATCCTCGTAAGGGGCAGGTTACTGAGGATGCTTTGCTTGTGGCCAGAGCTGATATCTGGGATGCGTTTAATGCACTACGTGAACGTTTTCTTGAAGAGCTTGACCTCGAAACTCCAGAACGCCCCATCATAGCTGCTGGCGCTAAACGTAAGAAGAAAGAAGGGGCGGCTGTATAGGAGGTTTTTCTATATGCCCTCTGTGAATGTGCTTTAGATGCCCACTCTTTTGACGCGCCTTCAGATTGCCCACTAGCAACCGGTTTGACGCGCCTTCAGGTTGCCCACTAGCAACCGGCGCAGCATCCGCACAGATTCTATTCGCTGTTTTGCAGGTTGGTGTAAGCGTCCAAGGCTATTTGCCGGCTTGTCTTTAAATCCACAATTGCTTTGGGGTATGTTTTGCCTAGCGTTACCCCTGCATTTTTTAAAACTTCCTTTGGTGCCGATGATGGGTTGTGAATGTATTTCTTTGGCATGTTGTTCAGCTCGGGAACAAACTCTCTGATAAAGTCTCCGTCTTTATCAAACTTTTCAGATTGTGTGACGGGGTTGAATATTCTGAAATAAGGCGCGGCATCTGCGCCGGTGCCGGCGACCCATTGCCAACCGCCTGTGTTATTTGCCAAATCTGCATCTAGTAATGTATCCCAGAACCAATCGGCACCATGGTGCCAATGTAGGCGCAGGTTTTTTACGAGAAATGAACCTACAACCATACGCAACCGGTTGTGCATCCAACCTGTTTGCCAGAGTTGGCGCATAGCAGCATCAATGATAGGGTACCCTGTATTCCCCTGTTGCCAAGCCTTGAGAAATTCCTCATTTTCTTCCCATGTGAAATTTTTGAATTTTTCCTGAAAAGGTTCTTTTATTATTTCTGGCCAATGAAATATGAGATGATAACAAAATTCACGCCAGCCTAACTCTCTTTGATAAAAGTCCGCCCCTTCATGCCCGTCTACTTTGTGCCAAAGCTCGCGAATACTGATATTTCCAAAAGCTAAAAAAGGAGAGATTTTTGATGTCCCTTGAATGGCGGGGTAATCTCTCATTTTCTTATATGATCCAATGGGGCCCTTGATAAATTTGTCAACGGTCTTCTTTGCATGCTCGTCACCTGGTTGCCAAAGTTCATTGAACTCGACGGCCCAATCAGGGTTTGTTGGGAGCAATTGCCAACTTGCTAGAGTTTCTGATTTGGGCAGTTGTTTTGGAGCTGGGATTGTTTTAGGTGCTGGTATGGGTTTTGTTGGCTGTGACTGTTCTAAGCAGGCGCGCCAAAAGGGAGTGAAGACTTTATATGGTGTATTACCACCTGTTTTTATGTCCTTAGGCGTAAATAGTAGCTCTCCCTTGAAACGCTTGCACTCGATTTTTTTTTCTTCGCATATTTCTGCAAGTTCTGTTTCCAAGTCTCCTTCACCTGGCAATACTGAGTGATGAAAATAGATATTCTCAACATTCAATTCACCTATAAGCTCTCTGATGACATCAACTGCCGGACCAGAGCGCAACAGTAACTTTGCGCCTTTTTTCTCTAATGATTTGCTTAAACAGTCTAGGCTGTGATGCAACCACCAAAGGCTCGCACTGCCATAGTTTGTGATGTTTGGAGAGTGATTATCTAAAACATAAAGCGGCAAGATTGCAGCACCTGTTTCTTTATGATTTTTGATCGCTGCTGTTAAGGGAAGGTGATCGGAGAGACGCAAATCTCTTCGAAACCAGACAATTGTAACAGGTTCTGGTATTTTGTTTTTTGCAGCCATTTTAAAATTTTCTTCTTACAGGAACGATATTAGTCTAGTGCAATTCTTCTTTTGATATATTCAGAGGAACGCTCTAACGCACTACATACCATTGACCATTAATCTTTGACCAGTATTGTCCGGTTAAGATTATTTTTCCGCCGTTGCCATATCTGAAATAGACCCTTATTGGCGCAAGGCCATCTTTATTGGTTACTCTTACCACCTTGCCATCTGCATAAGGAATGACCCTTAGCTGACCTAAAGGTTCGGGCTCACCTTTTAATATGATCTCGCCTCTATATTGACGGCGCTCCAAACCTTCGCGGCCGGTTAACTTTTCCATGTCATCAAAGAGATATTTTTCAGTTTCTCGAATGGCGCTTATGTTTCTCTTCTTGAAAGCATTGTGCAGTTTATAAACGGCGACTTTAATTTCGCTTATGTCATGGAAATCGGTTTTGCCTTTGTTCCATCCCCAGTTGGGTAAAGCACTCGCCTGAATATAGTAAGCTTTCAGAGTATCTTTTTCATCCGTTTTAATTGCTTGCAGTTTTTTTAAATCGAATAATGGATTTTTTGTTATCGCCCCTAATTTGGGTTGGAAGTGAATTTCAGCTTTTAAAGTGCTTGTATTTGCTGACGGTTCTTCGCGTGTTTTTATTCTGGAAACTTGATGAGAGACTTGTAGTTTATTTTCTCCATTAAAAAGCCATGGCGTTAAAGAAATAGTCGTACTTCTTTTCGTTTCACCCAATTTATAATTGGCAATGGATATGCCGTTTAGGATGATATTGCCTTGAACATTTTGTCCTACAAGGTAGAGATTATGTAAAGGGAATGAATTGGGGCGCCCGGTATTTGGGTCTTTTGGTTTCATGTAAAGCATGAAGGCGGCTACCAAAGTAAATGGTACGACCACCCATAAAAAGCGCTTGATATCAAATTTAGGATTTATTTTTCCCATTTGATTTATTTATCGTGATTTGCACGAAACTCAAAGGGTATTTTTAATTTAAGGAAGCCTGAACTTCCCCTGTTCTTATTTTTCCGGAACAGGGGGAGGCAACATTTCCATCTTACCTTCAAGTTGTTTGTAAGCTGAATTTAGCCCTTTGTAACTTGTGTCGAGATAATCCAAAATCTCGTGAAAGTTTTTAAGCTGACGTTGGTAGGCAGCTGAAATTGCTTCGCTATCTGCTTCTTTATCAACACCAAGGACTTGATGTGGGTCTGTTCTCAAGAAGTTCTTTAACTTGTTTGGCAGGCTTTCTTTTTCAGGGACCTGGACGGGCCGCAAAGACCGCAAGCTATCTTTTGAGATATAATGAATTTCATTATCATAGGTATAGAGCTCTATGAACTGATTAAGACCATTTAAAATACAAGCCAAGCCGCCATCTACTGGCACTTCTATTCTGCCCTTGATGATGCTGCTATCATCCATTACCAATTCAACTAACATTTTAGCTTTTTTGGGCTGATCATAGTGTGACTTTAACTCAAACATGATTTGCACTGTGCTTTCTGTTTCAAGATGAAACATTCGAATTTGACTAACCTAAGTCATTGCATCTTCCTTGCCAAAATTTGCGGTCTTCTCATCTAATAGGCAAATTTGCGACAAATCTGCCCAAATTTTACATATAAAACAGTTGTTTGAATTTTATCGTCAGTTAAATCTGCCTAAATTTGCTTTTTATGTGGTGTTTTTCCTCTTTTCGTGTTAATTCGCCGCTTTCCCTCGTCTATTCCATTTTTGAGCAAATTCTTAAAAGTTTAGACGATGTCACTGAAAAATTACGCGTCATTGTCTCATTCCGGTAATTCCTTCTTTAGAGGACCGGGTATCCCTTTTTGTTGAAGAGGGAGGAATTAATGATGCGTAATGAGCCCAAACTGTAGGTTTTCTGCTGAATAAGTTTTGGGACATGAGTTTTTAAGAATAGATTTAAGAAAGAAGGTCGGGTCAATGGACTTGCGCAATATTGCTATTATCGCTCACGTGGATCACGGAAAAACGTCTCTAATTGATGTTTTGTTGAAACAATCTGGAGCCTTTCGTGACAACCAAAAGGTTGAAGAACGTGCTATGGATTCCAATGACCTGGAACGTGAAAGAGGCATTACTATCCTTGCCAAAGTAACGTCTATCATCTGGAAAGATACACGCATTAATATTGTTGATACACCTGGTCACGCTGATTTTGGCGGCGAGGTTGAGCGTATCTTGAATATGGTTGATGGCGTTATTGTTTTGGTTGATGCCGCTGAAGGCCCGATGCCTCAGACTAAATTTGTGGTCTCCAAAGCTCTTAAGCTTGGCCTCAACCCAATTGTTGCTATTAACAAGATTGATAAGCCTGAAGAGCGGCACGAAGAAGTGGTGGATGAGGTTTTTGATCTCTTTGCCAATTTGGATGCGAACGAGGAACAGCTTGATTTCCCAATTCTTTATGGTTCAGCAAAGCAAGGCTGGATGGCTGCTAATGCTGAGGGTCCGCAAGAAAATATGGAACCATTATTTGACCTTGTGACCAAATATGTTCCTGCGCCTGAAAAGAAGGAAGGCGCCTTTTCTATGCTTGTGACAACGATTGGCTCAGATCCTTTTCTTGGCCGCATCCTAACAGGGCGTGTGACATCAGGTACTGTTACTCCTAATCAGTCAATCAACGCTCTATCAGCCGATGGCTCGATTGCAGAAAAGGGAAGAATTTCTAAAGTGCTTGCATTCCAAGGGTTGGACCGTGTGCCTGTTGAGAGCGCAAGCGCTGGTGATATTGTTTCTATTGCCGGAATGACGACAGCTACTGTTGCTGACACTTTATGTGACCCTGAAGTGACGACACCAATTGAAGCTGACCCAGTTGATCCACCAACGCTTTCTATGACATTTAGAATTAACGATGGTCCATTTGCTGGGCAAGAAGGCTCTAAAGTGCAAAGCCGCGTTATTCGTGATCGTCTTTTGCAAGAAGCTGAAGGCAACATTGCTCTACAAATCACTCTTAATGATGATGACCGAGATAGTTTTGAAGTAGCTGGCCGCGGTGAATTGCTGCTTTCTATTTTGATTGAAACAATGCGCCGTGAAGGGTTTGAGTTGACTGTGTCTCGCCCGAAGGTGGTTTATCAAACTATTGATGGTGTACGCCACGAACCAATTGAAGAAGTGACCATTGATGTTGATGAAGAACATTCAGGGGTTGTTGTTCAAAAACTTTCTGAGCGCAAGGGTGATTTACTGGATATGCGCTCTTCAGGTGGTGGCCGCCAACGTTTGGTCATGCGTGTGCCAACACGAGGCTTGATTGGGTATCACTCTGAGCTTTTATCTGATACTCGTGGCACTGCGATTATGAACCGTGTGTTCCATGCTTTTGAACCTCATAAAGGGAAAATTCAAGGGCGTCATACAGGTGTTCTTATTTCAAACAATATGGGCGACGCTGTTGCTTTTGCTCTGATGAACTTAGAAGAACGTGGACCTTTGATGATTGGTCATGGTGTGAGAGTTTATGAAGGGATGATTGTTGGCGAGCATACACGCGGCAATGACCTTGAAGTGAATGTCATTAAGGGTAAGAAACTCACCAACGTTCGCGCTGCCGGTAAGGATGATGCAACAACCTTAACCACACCAATGCAGATGAGTTTAGAGCGGGCATTATCGTATATTAATGATGACGAGTTGGTGGAAATTACACCAGAGAATATTCGTCTTCGTAAACGCCATCTTGATCCGAATACAAGAAAAAGAGCGTCGAAGCTTTCTGAAAGTGCTTAAGAACTAAAGCTCTATAATCCAACTTTACAAGTGAAAACAGCCATTCAATTGAATGGCTGTTTTTTTTGCTTCGTGAGAAGACTTTAAAGAATTGAGAAATTAGTTTGAGCCACGAGATTCACTGTCTGAGCCGCGCGTATCTTTAACACATTTCTTTTTTGATGAACTCCAGATATAACCGTCTTTTGCTTGGCATTGAGCTTTCGTTAGTTTTTTGCCATATACAATTGACTGTGATGTCATCACTTCTAAAGACGTGTTTGTTGTTGCTGAAGCTTGTATCGCACCCATTGCTAGAACCGCACCAAGAGTAAGAGCACCAACTGCAGATTTGATCATAATTCATCCTTTCAAGAAATTTACAGAACATTAAATTCGCTTTGAAGCTTATGTTCAGCTCTCCTTAATTAGAAATAATATTCTTGTGAGCTCTTTGTGATCACCTCTGCTTTTTCTGTTCCGTTCTTTTTCTTAAGAGGCAAAACTTGCCTTAATGCGGTCTTTATATTTGGCGCCTTAAATTTAAAGCCAGACCGAATTATTTTAGCATTATCAACCTTTTGACTGGCTAATAAAAGTTCTTTTGCGACATCACCTAGTAGTAACTTTAAGACTTTTTCAGGCATTGGCATGAAAGATGGTCTATTTAACGCCTCACCTAACATTTTCGTGAACTCTTTATTTTGGAGGGGGTCGGGTGCCACTGCATTTACAGCCCCTTGGATTTCCTGTTTCGTTAAACAATGGGCAATTAACCTGATTAAGTCATCTCGTGTTATCCAGCTCATCCAATGTTGTCCTGATCCTATTGGGCCGCCTAGTCCATATTCAAAAGGAACGAGCAGATTAGCAAGCATGCCTCCTTCGGTGCCAAGTACTAATCCAATTCTCAAGTTAATCACACGGCAGTTAAAGTCTTTTAGGCGGTTGTTTTTTTGCTCAACGCTTTGACATACTTCATGGGTAAAACAAGGTTCAGCTTCTGTTTCTTCCGTTAGTTTTTCATCACCTCTTAGGCCATACCAACCTATTGCAGATGCTGTGATTACAGTTTTAGGAGGGACGTAAAGACGCTCGCAAAGTTGATATATTTCATCTGCTATTTTTTCTCTTGAGCCTAGAATTTTTTGCTTTTTAGCTTTGGTCCAAAAGCCATTTGCAAGCGGTTCACCAGCCAAATTTATGATAGCATCAACTGGTGCGTCATCTCTGATTTGTTCTAAGTCTGTGATAATATTAAGTGGGCTTCCTAGTTTTGCGGCCTTTTCAGGATTGCGGGTAAGAACTGTGATGTTTTGCCCTTTGGCAATGAGCGCTTTTGTCAACCTTTGTCCAACAAACCCGGTTGCGCCTGTGATTAGAATATTTTGATTGGCTTTGAGCTTGCTGAGGAGTTCATCGCCTGGAATTTCATTTAAATTTTCTAATCTAACTGCCGCGAAATAGTCTCTTAAACCGAAAAGAAAAACACCGATACTAGCGATCATTAGGGCATATGAACCTAGACCATAATCAATGAAGCTATAGCTTGTTGGTTCCTTTGATAGGCTCCAAAGTTCAGGAAGTAGCAAAATTAAAATGGCACCGTAATTCAAGGCTAATAAAGTATGCAGTACTCGCTCGGTTGCGGGTAATTTCCGACTTAAATCTTCTTCAACAAAATCCCATAGAGTGATAATGACTTCAGCTATGATGAAAGCTAAAGCTATTAAGGCCAATGTGCCGTTTGGTACCCCCCAAGCAAATGCGCCAAAGAGACCGGCGTAAATAAAATTTCTTAGAGCATGTAATTTTAGTTCTGTTTTGGCAGACGGTTGCCAGGCCAAGCGTTCTGTAAACTCATGATGCAAGAGGGTATCAGTGCCGCCCATTAAAATTTGTAAGAACACGGTTAGCCATAATAATTCATTTGTCATTGCTCGATCTCCTCAAAAATTGCGGTTTGAAAAATTAACTCCCCCCAAAACTTGTGAGTTAATGTGAGACTAAAGCGGAAACGCTTTGGCCCTGCTTCTTTGTGACTGACACACAGGCGGCCAGGTGTCAGGAGTGCCGGAATTTTTATTCTTCTTTTTCCAAGTTTCACAAAGTAGTGATCTGAAATAAAATTAAGCCGATCTGGTTTTGCTTCCAATGTGAGTGCTATGCCTATTGATTTTGTGATCATTTCTTCGAGGCCAGTTTCACCTTCAAATCGTTTTAATGATTGAATGACCTGAGGCACATTTTTTTTTCTTGGGTAAATTCGTGTCCAGATTTGTCCGTTCGTTTTGCGGCATTCACGGACAATGACGGTTGCTGGTCCACGTACATTACTTTTGTCGGGAAGTGGATTACCAATCAACCAACAGAGTGCTGAAAGTAAACGACCTATTTTTGAAAATCGTGTTTCTAACAAGCGTCCTTGATACAGAATAACTTTTCTGTTCTGAGTCCATTTTACAAATCTTTTTTGAATTGATTTTGGGAGTGTCGCCCACTGATCTCCTACTAAAATTGGGTATCTTAAAGTTTTGCAGACAGCTGATTTGAGTGAAGGTGTTGCTTTGGTCTTCAAAAGATTTGTTTTATTGGGCTGATTATCGTTATTTCTAGCAATTAATTCCATATCACTTCACCATTCACTATCTTCCGTTATTTCTGTACAGAGAGAAACAACTAGACAAAAAATTTGCTAAATCCCACAACGGTTTAGCGTTTTTCTCGTTACCAACATTATAGGTCTCCTATTCCAGTCAAACTGCAGCTAAATTAGCGTGAGTATTTATTTTTTAGAACTGCCCAGTTGGACAAAGTTCATGATTGTTTTTCCCATTTTCATCATGGCAAACATTTTATTTTTTGGAACCGTCGCCATATCCATATACCATTTATCCATCGTCACTAGAAATTCGAGCATTTCAGTAATTCGCTCTTTAGCAAGAGGCGTAACTTTCGTGTCTTCATCAGCTTCTTTTGCACATTGACGCATCATTTCTATTGTTGGATCTATTTCTCTGTGTTTGCGTCCAACTGCGATTTTCATCAACATTTCCCAGAGGTCTGCTTCAGCTTCAAAATGATCTCTTCTATCTCCCAGCACATGAACTCGTTTTATTAATTGCCAAGTTAAAAGCTCTTTTAGAGAATTTGACACGTTGGATCGTGCCAGACCTAATGTCTCTGAGATTTGTTCTGCCGTTTGAGGTTTCGTGCTCACAAAGAGGAATGCATGAACCTGCGCCACAGAGCGATTTACACCCCATCTCGTTCCCATTTCACCCCAATGCAAAACGAAATTTTCAATTGCTTTTGGTAGCTGGCTATCTGGTTGATCTGTATTTTTCGTAATTTCTGTCATGAGAGAAATGTAACAGTTTTATTTGATTAGAGTCAAGTACGCATGTTTCATTTTATGCAAAGGTTTTTAAATTGGTAAATTTTTTAATTTAGGGATTTGGGAACTTTTTTTACTAGCTTTAAAGGAACCATTCTTGCGCACTATCACGTGTTACCCCGTTGAATGGAGGCCAAATTGAGACTTCTTTTGAGTTTAATTCCCGCTCAAACCGCAAACGAGCATCTTCAAAGTGATTTAAGAAAGTTTGATCTTTACCTAACGCCAGATCACAAGCGTGACAGAAATCAGTGAGCTTATCCTCTAGAATGTTGATCTCATAAACATCGGAGAAACACTGGCTTTGCAAGAATTTTGGTAAGTGTTTTTCTTCTGATAGAACGAATAAATTAAAACAATTGAGGCTTGCTATATAGAGCGCATCATGAAACCACTGCAGCTTGGTTTCTTCTTGTCCATCCAATCGCATTTGCCCAAGAATGTACTGCATTCCTGGTATGTAAAGCGCTTCGGCCCAGCCCAATCGTAAAACTTCATCCTCGTCATAATCTGTATCTATTTCTAAAGGAGGCTTACGCCCATAGATCCAAAGACTATTAATATAGAGGTGGGTTGCCGGGGGAATTGGAGATAATTTATCGGCCACATAATCAATGGCGGCCAAAAGAAGCGCTACTCTTGTTGTTAGCGGATGCATTTTTGGCGTCATTGTAGCCCCTTTCAAACAATTTCACTTCACTGTTTTAAGGCATCAGAAAATTTAAAGGGAACTATAAAAATCATATTTTAAGGAAGATGGTGGGACGTACTGGGATTGAACCAGTGACCCCTTGGATGTCGACCAAGTGCTCTACCGCTGAGCTAACGTCCCGCTTCGCTATAACTAGGCTATTCTTTTCAAGAGATCAATATTAATTTTATTGAGCTGACCATTGTTTCCCTTTGTATTTTAGTGATTTAGCGCAGGAAACAATATTAAAGCTAATCAAAGGGAATTTGTTACGCTGCTAGCATACGGTCCACTTCATTTACCAAATCACGTAAGTGGAATGGTTTTGAAAGGACCTTTGCATCTGGTGTTGAATTCTCAGCATTTAAAGCTACCGCTGCAAATCCTGTGATAAACATGATTTTTAGGTCGGGATCTACTTCAGCGGCTTTTCTTGCTAATTCAATACCGTCCATTTCAGGCATGACAATGTCTGTTAAAAGCAGAGTAAATGGCTCTTCTTTTAAACGTTCAAATGCTTCAATACCTGTGCCATAAGATTTAACTTCATAGCCAGCTTTGCTTAGAGCCTTTTGCAAGAACACGCGCATAGATTCATCGTCTTCTGCAAGCAGTATTTTTTGTGTTTTTTTCTCAGATGGCTTGTTTTCTGACATTGAAATCTTTCCTTAAAACAGTTTTGGCTATCTTTGGTTCAATTTTGAGAAAGCCCTAGTCCCTACATAATAATGACTTTAACTGCGATTATTAACTTTAAGAGACCCGCCTCAGGTTTTGAGTGCTTTTTTGTCTCATACTCTTTTCGTTCTTATTCGGTTAATTATAGCTTAATGCAATTAAATTGACTATGGCTTGATCACAATCAGCTGCTTTTTACCGTGTATAATTGGGTTTATTGAATGCTATTCATAAAAGTTAAGCACTGATTGTTTTCTATTCCTTTATTTCCCTAATCAAAGGTTATATAAATTGCCTTTGATATAGTACGGGCAAGTGACTACCAATCTAAGAATAGAATCTAGCTACATTTTATCCCAAAATATATTAGCTGTGGGGAAAGACGCATAGAACGTGCCAATAGCTTATATTTTGTATATTTTGCCTAAATATAGTTGTTTTTAACTGCGGTCATGGGAATTGCGTGTCTGAATGGACGATTTTCAACTTCACTTTACAGATCAATTGAAGGTCCCTGGGTTTATTGTATCAAATCCGGACCAGGTGACTGTGCCATTTGTGTTCAATTCACCTCATAGCGGCCGCCATTACACACCCTACTTTCTCAATCAATCACGGTTGAGCCCTTTATTACTTCGTAAATCTGAAGATGCTTTGGTCGACTATATGTATGAATTTGCCACTGATCTTGGGGCTCCCTTACTTTCAGCCACATTTCCTAGGGCCTATGTTGATGTTAATAGAGAGCCTTATGAGCTTGACCCTCATTTGATCTCTTCTCCACTCCCTTCTCATGCTAACAGTGAAAGTGTTCGGGTGGCTGCCGGGCTTGGCACAATTGCCCGGGTTGTCGGAACTGGACTGGAAATTTATCGTCAGCAGTTGACGCTTGAAGAAGCTTTATGGCGTATTGAAAACTTCTATTACCCTTATCATCAAGCTCTTAAGTCTTTACTTGATGAGCAGGTTTTCCGCTTTAACAAAGCTATATTAATCGATTGCCATTCGATGCCTTCTAGTTCACCAAGTTATACTAGTTCCCTGCGTCCTGATATTGTTGTCGGAGATCGATTTGGTCATTCAGCTAATAGTGAAATGGTTACTTTCCTCATAGAGCTTTTAACTGAGAAAGGCTTTAATGTGGCTTATAATACACCTTATGCAGGTGGTTATATTACAGAACATTATGGTAAGCCAAATGCCTCAATCCACGCTATTCAAGTTGAGATAGACCGCTCTCTCTATATGGATGAAGTCTTACTGGAGCCCCATAGCGGTTTTAGCGAATTAAGTGAAAAGTTGGAAAATGTTTTTCAGCGTTTTGTTACAGATGTCACACATTCTCTGATACTTAACAAACATGCGGCTGAATAAATTTGGATCTGTATGTAGCTAGACCCTCTGTTAGATTAAGTTTCTTCGAAAAAATGGCCGTTCATGACGAACGGCCCAAGTTAAAAGGGAGGAAACGCCCACATATGGGCATTGCTGGTTCTCAGCAACCCTTTCAATATGTCAGCGCCTTTTGTGGGTTACAAGGTGACAAAGCAGGGATAAAAATTTTTGTGGCCTTTTAGCCACGCGTTATGTTGCCAATATATCGCTTTTCTTTTGTGTTCTATAAATTTTAATCTAGAGCTTGCTCATTCTTTATGGAATAAGGTATTTGCAAGACAATGAATGGCTTAGGCCAAATGAATGGTGAGGCCATGACTGACAACTCCATTGACAATATAGACCTTTTCCTCGCTACAGCCCATGAAATGGCGGATTTGTCAGCTGGAAAAATTTTACCCTTTTTTCGTCGTGAATTTTCAGTTTTACACAAAGATGGCAAGGGAATCTTTGACCCTGTCACTGATGCTGACCGTAAATCTGAAGAAGTGATTCGTTCTCACCTGGCAGAAAAATGGCCTGATCATTCCATTATTGGCGAAGAATTTGGTCAAGATATCAAAGATGATGACCATTGCTGGATCATAGACCCAATTGATGGAACCCGTGCTTTTGTGCTTGGTAGCCCACTATGGGGTACTTTAATTGGTTTAAGTTTTAAGGACCGCCCCCTTATTGGCATGATGAACCAGCCTTTTACAGGTGAGCGTTTCTGGGCATCGCCTCAAGGCGCCTTTGCTCGTTGGGGGGGGGCAGAAACCATCTTGAAAACACGTGATTGCCCAAATCCCTCAGAGGCAGTTATCACTACAACCTGCCCAGATTTATTTGCAACAGATGCTGATCGTGCCAAGTTCGATGAGTTGCGCTCTCAGTGCCGGATGACGCGTTATGGTGGTGATTGTTATAATTATTGTTTATTGGCAATGGGAACTGTGGACCTAATTGTTGAGTCTGGTTTGGCATCCTATGATATCGCTCCTCTCATTCCTTTAATTGAGCAGTCAGGTGGTGTCATTACAACGTGGTCAGGTGAGAGTGCGGCCAATGGCGGTCAAATTATAGCTGCCGGTTCAAAACAGTTGCATGAAAAAGCACTGGCACTGTTATCAAAGAGCGCTCTTTAAAAGCGTCTTAAGCTGACCTTTTAAGGCTAGAGACGGCTTGATCTTCACCTGGAATGAATGCGTCAAACCCTGCCCAGAACTGGTCGCGAACGCTGTCGACTTCTTGTAAGATTTCATGGCGGGAATTTGGAATAATGACATTACTGCCATTTTTCATACGCTCTGCAAATTCTCTTGTTGCAAAATTTGAGACAATTCTATCTGAGCCAGCGCCAATTAATAAAATCGATATTTTTATGTTTTGGGTGAATGACGGTTGCATGACCATGCTTGTCGAGCGAAGGGCTGCTAACAACCATGCATAGGTAGGAGAGCCGATGGATAATTCCGGAGCAGCTTCTAGAATTTCTTTGTTTCTTTGAAAGCGCTCTTTATCTCTTGTGAGTTTGTTTTTGCGAAAACCTCTAAGGTTCATGTTTTCGTCTTTACCATGAAGGACATATGATTCACCTAGCCCGCACCACCCGGCTAAGGTCGCAGCCAAACTAACAACTTCATGAGGGAGCCCGGTTATTTCTCGCGATAATCGCAGCATTGGCGCTGAAAGGACTATTCTCTCAAACTGGCAAAGTCCCATTCCTGCATTGCGCAATAGGTTATGTGCCCCCATTGAATGGCCCAGAGCGTAATATGGTTTTGGGCAATCAGGTAAAACGACTTCAGACATGAAATGTTTTAGGTCATTATCATATTGTCCGAAATCCCAGATATGTCCTTTGTTTCGATTATTTAAATCACGACTAGAGCCGCCCTGACCGCGCCAGTCGAAGGTTGCCACCCAGAAACCACGCCGCCTTAAATCGCTCACTGTTTCAAAATATTTTTCGATATATTCTGAACGCCCCTGAACCAGAACAACTGTCCCGCGAACATAGTGCGTTGTAGGTGCCCAGCGCGCATATCTGAGATAAACCCGCTCATCTACCTGCACTTTGCCTGAATGAGCCCCTTCAGGAATTGGGTTTTTATATAGACTGACAAGTTCCACAGTTTTTGCCTTTAATGGCTCGTTTAGCCGTTAAACAAAGAGAATTTATTTTTTTCAGTATAGCTAATCATTAGGGCAGCTTTGAAGCTAAATCTTAAGCCTAGGCTTGTTTATTCCCTTTTGATCAACATAAAAAGCGTTCAACACAAAAAACCAGCCTCTTTTTAAGAAGAGGCTGGTCTTCAATCTTTCAGCCAGAGTTTGGGATATGGGGGGCTGTAGTAACTGACCGAAAGATATTCTTAAATCTGATTATCCGTTGAAACTAATTTATATTTTAATTCCATCCCCAATATTTTCTCATTGGCATCCGGCGAATAATGTCACCCGTACAAGCGTTTAAGACCAACTTAAAACGACGACCATTATAATTTGTTGCCAAAAGTTTTATCCGTCTTGGACGCTCTTTTAAGATGTGAAAATCATGCCAGCCTCGCTTGATGAGACCGCGACGAATTTTACGCTTTGGTAAGCAGTCACGCTGCCAATGCCTTTTATGATTATATCCCTCGTGCCTATAGTCTTCTTGTTTATATTCCCGATCTTTATAGTTATGGCGATCGTTAAAGTTATGCTTGGCGTAATCATCTTTATATGTTGGGCGTTGACCTGTTCTTTTTTCAAAATCGTCTAACGTTCGATCAATATATGACCGGTCTCTTGTTTCATAATATTCAAGGTCAGCTGCCTTAGCGATTGTTCCGCCTAGGAGTGCACATATGAGAGTGGTCATTGAAATAATTGAAAGTTTGTTCATCTTTTCACTCCTGCCTTAAAGATTTTTCATCTGGTCTAAATTTAAGTTATTGATAAATTTTATAGTGACACATTTAAACTGAACCAAACTGGAGTGGTGCATTCAGGTTAGGTTCATGTGTGGGTCTTTTTTAAAAAAGCCTCTAAATTCTAGAGGCTTTTTTTCTGTCGTTTCACCTTCTTGATGACGCCTCACGTTTAGTAATCAAGTGGTATTCTTTTGATTAATCTGCCTGAACATTTGTGAACGACTAGCTTGTATCTATCGCCATAATGGTTTGAGGCAAATAATCTGGCACGATTTGGACCCTGGTTGATAAGGCGAATACGTCTCCAACCATTATTTTTTAACTTGCGGAATACTCTGTGTTTTGGAACACAGTGCCTGTTATGCTTACTAAATCGGTGTGGTCTATCGTTATAGCCATAATTTCTTGCGTGCCTTTTTGGTGCTCTATAATTATTTGGGCTATAGGCTTCTTCAGCTAAAAGTTTCAAAGTCTTCTTGAAGAATTTTTTAATTTTAGCGTTTTTCTTTTTCTTCCTTTTATTATGCACGTGAGGTGCTGGCGCATGGTGTCTTTTACGTGCGTTTTGTTGCTGCTTTTTTTCCTTATTAGGCTTGTTTTTCTTAGCTACCGCTTTGTTCTTCTTATTTTTTTTACCGGCATTTTTTTTCTTATTTTTACGCTTCTTCTTTTTCTCAGCTTTTTCAATTGCATTCTTTGGCTTGTAGCTGCCATCTTGCTGTTTCTTAGCATAAGCATTTGCTGGCAATACAAATGTACCAACAAGAACTATTGTCATTAGAAAATGTCTATTCATCTTTAAACTCCAGCTTCTCAATTTTATTTTGCCGCCCCTTTTGAGGGATATTTGTTGTTCTTGAGATTATTTATAAGCCAGTGCGTCTGAATGAATTTGGAATTTACTATTCAGGTTCGGTTCATTTTTTTAAGATTTCAGCCCTTTTACCCCTTGAAAGACAAGTTTTTCGACCCAAATTTATAATATGCACGCCGCTTTTGGGTGCATTTGCTGGTTTGACGTTAGTGAGAAGTGGATTTCATTAATGCTCTCAAAACAGCACTCAAATGCCATTTAATGGCGCTTTGTTTATTTGCCATGTCGCTTATATGAAAGGATATGATATGCAACATTTAGATTTTACACCGCTATACAAATCAACCGTTGGGTTTGATCATCTGTTTAATTTACTCGATAATACTGGACATATTGAAAAAACCACTACGACCTACCCTCCTTACAATATTCAGAAATTTGATGAGAATACCTACCGGATCTCCATGGCAGTTGCCGGGTTTACCGATGATGAAATTGACATTGAAATAAAAGAGCAATCACTGCAGGTTGTTGGCGATAAGACGCCGGCTGAAGACATCGAATATTTGCATCAGGGAATTGCTAATCGTGCTTTTAAACGGAATTTTCAACTTGCAGACCATGTTGAGGTGACCGGCGCGAAACTTGAAAACGGTCTTTTACACATTGATTTAAAAAGAGAAATCCCAGAGAAAATGAAAGCTCGTAAAATTTCTATCGTTAAACAAGAAACGCCAAGAACAATACAAGCTGACTAGGGGCTAGTCTCTAGTCGTAACAAATTGTAGCTAACTTGAACAACAATGAAAAAACCCCTCTTGGAATTTTCAAGAGGGGTTTTTTAGATCTAATTTACTTATTTAATACTTACCAGTTTGAGTTGTGACGGTGACCTTTTCTATAACCATAGCCATAACCACACCAACCGATACGTTTACGGCCCATCACTTCACCCCAACGGTTAATACGTAGTTTAAAGCGTTTACCGCGTTTACAAACTCGCGCTTTATAAACTGGCAAGTAGCGGTCTACGAAACGGATTTTATAAAAGCCACGGTGGCGTAATTTCTTACGAATTACATGAAGAGGAATGCCTGGATTATAGCCATAACCGGGCCCGTGATAATGTTTTTTGTAACCATTTGAATGGGCTGAAGCGCCTGAAACGCTGGCAAAAAGTCCTACACCTACTAAAGCGGCGATTGCTATGATTTTCTTAAACATTTGAAGTCTCCTAAAGTTCAAAAAGAGATTTTTCATCTCGTTGAATTTTTTATTTTTCGTCAGTTTTCTTAACTCTTGACCTGACTATAGATTTTTCAACCTGAACTTAATTCGAATTCCTTGTTCATCTTCCTTTCATGTTTCTAAGTCTTTTAAAATCAGACTATTTAGATATTAAGGGCTTGTTTAAAGAAGCGTTCTTCTTCCTCTAAAACTTTCATTATTGTTTCTGCTTGGCGGAAGCCATGGCCTTCATTTTTAAAGAGATACAATTCTGCCTCAACCCCTTTTTCTCTTAAAGCTTCATAGACAGCAGTTGGTTGTGAAGGGGGCACAACTTTATCTTCAGTGCCTTGGAAGAAAATAACAGGGGCATTCAGTTTATCTAAGTGAGACAAAACAGAGCGCTCAGATAATTCTTGTTTGGCATTTTCTATTGTTGTGCCAGTGAGAGCATATGTATAGCCATATTCAAATTTATGTGTGATTTCTAGCAGTTGCCCCAAATCGGTTACAGGGTAATTACAAGATGCGCATTTAAAGAGATTAGATTTAATCAATGCCATTAAACAGGTATAGCCGCCTGCACTGCCTCCAGTAACAATAAGCCTTGCAGGATCTGCAATGTTTTGCTCAATCAAGAAGTCAGCTGCGCTGATGACATCGTTTACATCTGCAATTCCCCAGTTTGAATTGAGACGATTGCGGTAGGCCTTGCCGTACCCACTAGAGCCTGAGTAATCGATATCAAATACTGCATAGCCTCTGTTGGTCCAATATTGAGTTTTCATCTTTAAACCACGATCAGCCATTGCTGTTGGGCCACCATGAATAGTGAGTATAGTTGGTGGTTTTGAGCCTTCTTCACCAGAAAAGCACGCATTTGTAGGTGGGTAATAAAGACCGTAGACATCTCCTTGCTTACCAGGGTATTTTTTTAACTGGCCTTCAGATAAATCAGCTGTTTTACACTCTACAAAACAACCTGCTTGTATGATTTGAGTTTTTCCGGTTTCTGAATGAATTAGCCCTACTGAGGGCGGGCTGTCTTTACCTGTGATAATGGCCGCAATATTACTTCCTATAAAGTGAGGCGTTTCAACTGATTGGGCTGTTGTTTGTAACTGCTTTGTATTTTCGTTTTCATCTATCAATTGAAGTTGGTTTTTACCTTCTTCATAAGCTGAAATCATGATTTGACCTGTTTGAGAAAGGGCGAAAGCTCCCATACCAAACACCCATTGAGCTCTTAGTGCATCCGCAGTCTCATTTTGTGCCTCGACAAGTTCAATTGTTTGCTCGCCAAATGGAGAATATTTATACAACTGACCAAAACCTGACTGATCGGAAATGAAGTAAAGCTGATTTAACTTGTCCCACTGGGGTTGAAAACAAGCTGAAGCTTGACCACCTTCTTTTATACCGCCAGCTATTCGCTTTGGACTTAGACGTGGTTGTTCCAGTGAGCTCACCATGCATTCTGCTGTTTCCCATGGCATGTGTGGTAAATTCCATTGAAGCCATGCTAACTGGTTATGATCTGGACTTATGGTTGGACTTGCATAAAAATCACACACATCGTCCATGATTGATACACCGCCAAACTCATAACCGGAGAGCCCGATATTCACGAGACTATTCAAGGGTAAGTTTTCGCCCTCTTTATGCTCTTCTGCAATGGCGATTAATCTATCTCGGGCATGATCATATGTTAGATCTGCGAAACGAAAAGCCGGGGCGTTGGTTATTTGTTCTGGCTCATTGCCTTCACTGAAAGAATAAACTTGCTGATCTATTTCATTTACAAAAAAGATTTTGCCATCAGCCACGCAAAAATCTCCACCTCCATATTCATGAACTTTAGACCGTGCAGAAAATTTAGATGGTAATAATTGCTTTAAACCATCTTCTTCATCCCAGCGCATGATCACACCGCGCCCTTTTTCCTGCGACCTTTGTTCGCACCAATAAAGATAATGGCCAGTACTTTGTAACGAGCTGAACCTTAAGGCTTTTGTGACAACATTTTCTGCAGTAATTGCAGGGCTCCATAGTCCAAAGGGTTGGATTTCTTTTGTTTTATTATCCATTTACACATCGCCTTTGAGTAAGTTTTGGTGAGAATCACACAGGGTTTGTGTTTGTTTTACCCCCAAGAGTACTCCCTTTGCAAATGGCAAACTTATGCCATTTGTATGAGATACAATTGTCACATATGGGCTATAATTATCTAAATTAGGGTGTTTTAATACCAAAATTAGGTAATTTGACGCAATTTTACTAAAGTTTCACAAGGGAACTTGTCACTCGGCTTGAAATCTGGCACTTTACGCAAGCAATAGGTCAGCTATACTGTCCTTTGCCACTGATAGTGATGAGTTCTTTAAAGGTGCCCTGCTTTTTGGTCTAAATTGGATATTGCCGCATGAGACCCTTTCAGCTTTTAATGATTTGCTGATGGTCTAAGACGCGATGAAATTCGAAAAGCGGCTCTCACTATTTAGTAAAATTGGATATTAAGACAAGTTGCAAATGAACCGTTCTAAAATGATGAATTGTTCTCATTTGTTAGGCACTGTCTAAAAATAAATGTCATCGCACGGTCAATGTGTTTGGAATTTTTTTAATTCGATACGCAGCTGATAGGGGATGGCTTGTGCTTATGTGAGCCACACAAACTTTGCGCTTTGCTGTTTTTAGCGCACATTGTGGAGGGATCATTTGGGTGGAGAGACTATTTGGATGAAAAAATTGAGCCATAAAGTGACACAAGAAAACAAAAATAAATCCCTAGTGCAGGGTGCTGAAGGGCTATATGACCCTAGAAACGAACATGATGCCTGCGGTATCGGTTTTGTTGCGCACATGAAGAATGTTAAAAGCCATGATATCGTGTCTAAAGGATTAGAAATCCTCAAGAACCTTGAGCACCGCGGTGCTGTTGGTGCTGACCCGAAGGCTGGTGATGGTTGTGGCATTCTTATTCAAACCCCAGATGAATTCTTCCGTCCTGTTCTAAAGGAACAAGGCGTTGAATTGCCTGAAGTTGGGTCTTATTCAGCTGCGCCGATCTTCTTACCGAAAGATCCGGCTGCGCGCCTACATATTCAGTCGATTATCGAAGAAGAAATTAAAGCACGTGGTCAAGATTTCCTTGGCTGGAGGGATGTGCCTGTTGATAATTCTGATCTAGGTTATTCCGTTTTGCCAACAGAGCCTGATCATGTACAGGTTTTTATTGGACGCAGTGATGACATCTCTTCAGTTGAAGATTTTGAGTTAAAACTCTTTATTATTCGTCGTTGTATTGAACTACGTGTTGAGCGCGAGAAACCAGAAGGTTATGAGTTCTTCTATATCTCTTCTATGTCAGCTCGCACAGTGCTTTACAAAGGCTTGCTGCTTTCATTCCAGGTAGGCAATTACTTTAAAGACCTGACAGATGAGCGTGTGCAATCAGCTTTGGCTCTGGTTCACCAGCGTTTTTCAACAAACACATTCCCAACATGGTCATTGGCACAACCTTTCCGTATGATTTGTCATAATGGTGAGATTAATACCGTTCGCGGCAATGTGAACTGGATGGCTGCTCGACAAGCAACTATGAAATCAGAAATCATCGGAGATGATTTAGACAAGATTTGGCCGCTTATTCCTGAAGGTCAATCTGATAGTGCGAGTTTTGATAATGCATTAGAACTTCTTGTACGTGGTGGCTATGACATGGCTCATGCTATGATGCTTCTTGTGCCGGAAGCCTGGGCTGGTAATCCATTGATGGATGATGAACGGCGCGCTTTTTATGAATATAACGCTGCTATTATGGAACCATGGGATGGCCCAGCTGCATTGGCCTTTACAGACGGCCTGAAAATTGGCGCTACACTTGACCGTAATGGTTTGCGCCCTGCCCGTTATCTTGTGACATCAGATGACATTGTTATGCTTGCCTCTGAAATGGGCGTGCTTACATTTGAAGAAACTAAAATCACTCATAAGTGGCGCTTACAGCCAGGTAAAATGCTTCTTATCGACCTTGAAAAGGGGCGGATTGTTTCTGATGAGGAATTAAAGTCTGACCTTGCTAAAAGCCATCCTTATCAAGAATGGTTAGAGAAGGGACAGATTAAAGTAGCGGAACTCCCAGAGGTTCCTCATATTGATGATCCATCAACTGTTAGCTTGCTTGATAAGCAACAAGCTTTCGGCATCACATCAGAGACCATTAAGTTCTTGCTGGAGCCAATGGCTTTAACTGGTCAAGAAGCAACTGGTTCTATGGGTACAGATACGCCAGTGGCAGCCCTTTCTGATCGACCGAAATTATTGCACACTTATTTTAAGCAAAATTTTGCGCAAGTAACCAACCCACCGATTGACCCTATTCGCGAAGAATTAGTGATGTCACTTGTGAGCTTTATTGGCCCGCGCCCGAATTTGCTTGATCATGAAAACCGCTCAGACTTGAAGCGACTTGAAGTTTCTCAACCGGTTCTTTCAAATGAAGGGCTT
The DNA here is from genome assembly GCA_021604645.1 of Methyloligella sp. GTDB lineage: Bacteria > Pseudomonadota > Alphaproteobacteria > Rhizobiales > HXMU1428-3 > HXMU1428-3. The sequence goes on along the minus strand of BQJJ01000010.1, from coordinate 132,806 downwards.
GAGAAGATCCGCGCGATTGGTGACATTCCGGATAATAAATTCAAAACGAAGACACTTGATATTACCTTCCCCGTGACTGATGGGGTTGATGGTATGGAAAGTGCTTTAGCTAATCTTAAGTCACAGGCAGAAGAGGCCGTTAAAACAGGCTTTAACATTATCATTCTTTCTGATCGCGCTGTATCACCTGATCGGATTGCGATCCCATCGCTTCTTGCGACATCAGCTGTACATCAGAGCTTGATTGTTAAAGGGCTGCGTACATCAGTTGGCTTGCTTGTTGAAACAGGCGAAGCTGTTGAGATCAACCAATTTGCTACACTTGGTGGTTTTGGCGCTGAAGCAGTGAACCCTTATCTTGCTTTTGACACTCTTGAAAAGATCGCACCAGATCTTGATGAAGACATTACATTTTCTGAAGCTAAGAATCGCTACCGCAAGGCTGTGAACAAAGGGCTTCTAAAAGTGATGTCTAAAATGGGCATCTCGACTTACCAATCTTATTGTGGTGCTCAAATTTTTGATGCTGTTGGCTTAAATAGCGAATTCATCAAACGGTATTTTACTGGCACGCATTCTCAAATTGAAGGTGTTGGGCTGCGCGAAATTGCCGTTGAGACATTTAATCGTCATGCGTCTGCGTTTGGTCATGAAATGATCATGACTAACTCTCTTGATGTTGGCGGTGAATATGCTTATCGGACCCGCGGTGAGGCTCACGTTTGGGAGCCAGAGACCATTGCTGACTTGCAACATGCTGTTCGCGGTAACTCAGCTGAGAAATATGCTGAATTTGCCAAAGCGGTGAATGATCAAGCTAAACGCTTGAAGACATTGCGCGGCCTTTTCCGTATCAAATCAGCTGAAGAAATCGGTCGTTCACCAATTTCTATTGATGAAGTTGAACCTGCTACTGATATCGTGAAACGCTTCTCAACTGGTGCCATGTCTTATGGCTCAATATCTCGCGAATCTCACACAACTCTTGCGATTGCTATGAACCGCATTGGTGGTAAGTCAAACACTGGTGAGGGCGGCGAAGAGCGGGAACGCTTCACACCTCTTCCTAATGGCGATAGCGAACGCTCTGCAATTAAGCAAGTGGCGTCTGGTCGTTTTGGTGTGACTACAGAATATCTTGCGAACTCAGATATGATCCAGATTAAAATGGCTCAGGGTGCGAAACCAGGTGAAGGTGGACAGCTGCCTGGCCATAAGGTTGACGGTGTTATTGCTAAGGTTCGTCATTCAACACCAGGTGTTGGCTTGATTTCACCTCCTCCACACCATGATATCTATTCGATTGAGGATTTGGCACAGCTTATTTATGACCTCAAAAATGTGAACCCTCGCGCTGATATTAGTGTGAAGCTGGTTTCTGAGGTTGGTGTTGGTACGGTTGCTGCTGGTGTAGCGAAGGCCAGAGCTGATCACATTACTGTTTCCGGCTTCGAAGGCGGTACAGGCGCTTCACCACTTACTTCAATTAAGCATGCTGGTTCTCCTTGGGAAATTGGTTTGGCTGAAACTCAGCAAACACTTGTTCTGAACAATTTACGTTCTCGCATTGCTTTGCAGGTTGATGGTGGATTACGTACGGGCCGCGACGTGTTAATTGGTGCACTGCTTGGTGCAGACGAGTTTGGTTTTGCGACAGCGCCATTGATTGCTGCTGGTTGCTTGATGATGCGTAAGTGTCATCTAAACACATGTCCAGTTGGTATTGCGACGCAAGACCCTGTGCTTAGAAAACGCTTTAAAGGTGCGCCTGAGCATGTAATTAATTACTTCTTCTTTGTTGCTGAAGAAGTAAGAGCTTTAATGGCTGAACTTGGTATTAAGTCTTTGACCGAGCTTGTTGGTCATTCTGAATATCTTGAAAAAGATACAGCTATTGATCATTGGAAAGCTCAAGGTCTTGACTTTACTAACCTCTTCCACCGCCCTGATGTTGGTGACGAGATTGGTATTCATCATAGTCAAACACAACAACACATGATTGATGATATTCTTGACCGTAAACTCATTGAACTAGCGAAACCTGCTATTGAAGATGGTAAGGCCGTTAAGATTGATCTGCCGATCACAAATATTGACCGCTCTGCTGGTGCGATGCTTTCTGGTGAAATTGCCCTTAAACATGGTGTTCAAGGATTACCGGATGACAGTGTTTGGGCAACCTTGCGCGGCACATGTGGCCAGAGTTTTGGTGCCTTTGTAACACAAGGCGTCACCCTAGATCTCATTGGTGTTGGTAATGACTATGTTGGTAAGGGGCTTTCTGGTGGCCGGTTGATCGTGAGACCTCCGGTTGAATCAGGCATTGTTCCTGAAGAAAGCATTATTGTTGGTAACACTGTTCTTTATGGTGCTATTTCTGGCGAAGCTTATTTGCGCGGTGTTGCTGGCGAGCGTTTTGCTGTTCGTAACTCTGGTGCGATTGCTGTTGTTGAAGGCACTGGTGATCATGGCTGTGAGTATATGACTGGCGGTGTTGTCGTTGTGCTTGGTGAAACCGGGCGGAACTTTGCAGCTGGTATGTCTGGCGGTATTGCCTACGTTTATGACGAAGCTGATGACTTTGAGCGGCGCTGTAATATGGCAATGGTTGATCTTGAACCTATTGTGCAAGAAGAAGACAGTCTATCATCCAAGAGCCATCAATCTGGTGATCTTGAGTCTCATGGTCTCGTAGACGTGATGCATGACATGACGACTATGGATGCTGAGCGTCTTTATCAATTGATCGAGCGACATGCTCATTATACTGGATCAACTAGAGCAAAAGACATTTTGAGCAATTGGGAAACTAGTCTTTCAAAATTTGTGAAAGTGATGCCGGTTGAATATCGACGTGCATTGACAGAAATGGCGCGTCAGCAAAATAATACACCTGAAGGTGAGTTAGAAATTGGTTTAAGAGGGGATAAGTAATGGGTAAGATTACTGGATTTCTTGAAATTGAAAAACAAGAACGCTCTTATAAGCCAGCGTCTGATCGTATTCGTCATTATGATGAGTTCGTTATTCCTTTATCTGAAGAGCAGGTAAAGGGACAGGCTGCTCGTTGTATGGATTGCGGTATTCCTTTCTGTCATACGGGTTGCCCGGTGAATAACCAAATTCCAGATTGGAATGATTTGGTATTTAATGACGATTGGAAGGAGGCTTCCGAGAATTTGCATTCAACCAATAACTTCCCTGAATTTACTGGCCGCATTTGTCCAGCCCCTTGTGAAGCTGCTTGCACGCTAAACCTTGAAGAAATGCCTGTTTCTATCAAGACAGTTGAATGTGCGATTGTTGACAAGGCCTGGGAAAATGGTTGGTTACCGCCAGTACAAGCGCCATCACAATCTGGCAAACGTGTTGCTGTTGTTGGTGCTGGTCCAGCTGGTATGGCTGCGGCTCAACAACTTGCACGCGCTGGTCATGATGTTCACCTTTATGAAAAGAATAACAAAGCTGGCGGATTGCTTAGATATGGCATTCCTGACTTTAAACTCGATAAGAAATTAATTGATCGCCGTGTGAGCCAAATGGAGCAAGAAGGTGTTACCTTCCACACAGGTATTAATGTTGGTTTTGATAAATCCATTGAAGATTTACGTGATGAGCATGATGCTCTCTTGCTGACTGGTGGCTCGGAAGATCCGCGTGATCTACCAATTCCAGGACGAGATTTACATGGTGTGCATTTTGCCATGGATTTTCTTACTCAACAAAACCGCCGTGTTTCTAACGAACCGATCACTCAATATGAGCCGATTTTAGCAGAAGGCAAACATGTTGTTGTTATTGGCGGCGGCGACACTGGGTCTGACTGTATTGGCACATCTATTCGCCAAGGCTGTCTCTCTGTAACTCAATTAGAGATTATGCCAAAGCCACCTGAAGCTGAAGACAAGCTCTTAACCTGGCCTCACTGGCCTCTGAAAATGCGAACATCTAGCAGCCAAGCTGAAGGAGCGGAGCGTGACTGGTCTGTTATGACTTCTGAATTCAAAGGCAGTGCTGGTAAGGTGATGGCTATTAATTGCGTCAAGGTTGACGAGAAAATGCAAGCTATTGACGGCAGTGATTTTGAATTAAAAGCTGATCTTGTTTTACTGGCTATGGGCTTTACCAACCCTGTTCATGAAGGCATGATCAATGGTCTTGGACTTGAGCTTGATGGCCGCGGCAATGTTCTTGCAAACGTTCAAGATTATAAGACAAGTAAAGACGGTGTTTTTGCTGCGGGCGATATGCGCCGTGGTCAATCTCTAGTTGTTTGGGCTATTCGTGAAGGCCGACAGGCAGCTAAAGCTGTTGATGAATATTTGGTTGGTTCATCTATTTTACCTCGGTAAATTAGATTAAACCACATGCCTCTTTTTTGGGCATGAGACACCTTTAAAAGACCTCCTTTAAGACACCTATTTGGGTCGTTTTTTAGGAGGTTTTTTTATAATGTATTAATTTGTTTTTTTATTAGAAGTTTTAGTTTCTGAGGCTTCAGGGATCCATGAAAAATGATCTGCGCGACCAGATTTAGATTGGAGTGCATCTCCTCGGACAAGTAATTTATAGTATGGGGTTTGTGTCAGAGGAATGCGCCTGTTGGATTTGCTTGATAGGATTTGCTGAGACACTGAAGATAAAGAAAGCCCTATACTATTTCCCATCACTTCATTTAGCACTTCGGCTCCGTTTACATCACCGTCTGAACTTGATGAATTTGAAGAGCGCCGCGAAATTGAAAAAGCAGCTGCTGGTATTGCAGGCCGGACAATTTGCAGGGTAATAGCTTTGCCTGACCCCGATTTATCAGCATCAATCGTGATCGACGAATGTTTTGCAGTGTCATATTTGTTTCTCTGCAGACCAACACCTGATAATTGCTTGATTTTATTCTTTAGCTCTTTACCTTGATTTCTTGCCTGTAGGGCTGCGCGTCTTCTTCTGTTCTTTGGATCATCAAGTGCGTGTCTTTGCAGTAGATAGTCCTGTTCGGAATTATCTCCAAAGAGAGGAATATTGCGCTCGGCTTTTGCTTCTCTTAAATCTTTTTGAATGAAGCGATAAACGAAATGACCTAGTTTTTCATAGCCGGCGCGGGTGAAAAACAATCCGTCTTTTGGCCTTAGTAGACGGATTTTACCATTCACGTCTGGGCCATACTGGGTGAACTGGCCATCTTCATTGGCAAAGTGCAGCCAGTTATCGATAAACTTTACTCTTGCACTGCCGGTTTGACTTCTGGCAACTTCGTTTATGAGTTTGAGTCCGGCGGCGGTTTTAGGCCCTCTTACGATTGGCATTCCGACCCAATAGGTTGCAATTTTTTTAGTTGCTAATTTTCTCAAAAGTGTGGTTATTTTTTTTCGGTACTCAGTGCGCCATTCAGGCTTATCCATATTGTACCATTTGCCTTTGACTTTTACTGATCGTCTGTCACCAAAACCAATCATGACAACAGCAATGTCATAGACGCGCTTTTGTAGTAATGTATCTACCTTCGCAAGCCAACTTGTGCGGTTTTTCTTTAATAGACTGGCGCTATAAGAAACCTCCCGGAAAAGGGTCACCTTTTTATTTAATACAGTGGCTGAGCGCATACCGAGAGAGAGACCATCTGCATAGCCATCTCCTATGATCAAAACTTTATATGTTCCACCAGCTGGAAATGGATTTACATATGATGTTGAGACAGATGAAGCCGCTAGAGATTTGGTAGAGAGTGTAATTAAACTAGCCGCTATTACTCCGAGGCAAAGTGTGCATGTCAGAATGATATGGTGAATTTTCTTCGTCATACTAATCTTTTAAACTCTAACCCTTATTGGACTTTACATCTCACACTCATCGTTTATTTAAACCGATGTAGTGTAATATAAATGACTGTTTTATTGACGCAACTTCTCAAGCACGGAGTAGCTAGGATACCCATCAGCCGGTAAGCCATTGTTTCTTTGGAATACCCTTATGGCTTTTTTTGTTGCTCCACCTATTTTACCGTCAATTTTGCCAATTTTATAGCCTTTTCGGGTCAATAGTCTTTGAAGCTCCTTTTGCTCCACATATTTTAGTTTTCTATCTGATTTTGGCCATGGCCTTATAAATGGCCCATAACCTAATAATCTGTCACCTAAATGACCTACGGCCAGGACATAAGATACTGAAACATTATACCTCATAAGCACTCGAAAGTTTTTCAGCACCAAAAAGGCAGGTCCATTTGCTCCGGCTGGTAAGAGTAATTCGGCACGATCATCAGGTCTTGGAAAGCCACGTCCATTCACCCGCTTTATGCCATATCTCTGCCATTCTCTCAGAGTTTTCTTGATGCCTCGACCTGACCTGAAATAATTATAATTACGAGGGAGTTCAACTTCATAGCCCCAGGTTTTTCCTGTTTGCCAGCCAGATTTTTTTAAATAGTTTGCTGTGGAGGCCAATGCATCACTTACTGAATTCCAGATATCTCTTTTGCCATCTCCAGTGAAATCAACAGCATAGTGGTTATAGGTCACTGGGATAAACTGAGTGTGTCCCATGGCACCGGCCCATGAGCCTTTGAATTCTTCAAGTGAAATGTCACCACGTTGGATAATTTTTAGAGCAGCAATGAGTTGTTTGCGTCCATATTTTGTTCTTTTGCCCCTAAACGCCATAGTAGCTAAGGACTTGATCACATCCTTATTACCTTTATTCCGCCCGAAGGTGCTCTCTAATCCCCAAATTGCCAGAAGGATTTGTTTTTCGACACCGTATTTATTCTCGATTTTTTGGAGAAGTTCGGCCCGTTCGAGCATTTCCTTTTGACCGTATTCCAGTCTTTTATCTGAAACCGCTCTTTCAATATAGGACCAAACAGGGGTGACAAATTCAGGCTGATTTTTTTGCGCCTTTTTCACTTCGGCATCAATTTTTAGCCCTGTAAAAGCTCTTACAAAGGTATCACGTTTAATCCCTGATTTTTTGGCTGTATGCCAAAAATCATCTAAGAATTCATAAAATTTAGCATTGGTGTTTGCTTTAGCTGGTAAAGCTAAAAGCATGAAAAATGAGACAACTAAGATGGTTTTGAAAAGCACTTTGCAGTCAAAAGATACAAAAGAAGTGCCTGACTTTTTCAAGGATTGATTTTTGTTCTTATTATAGAGCTTCATATTGAGTATCTTCTTTTATAGCTATTTCATTACTGGTGGCATTTAAACAAGCCAATTGAAATGATAATAACTCCTGTTGCTTCAGGAGTGCCTATCTAGCTTTTCTAGTCTATTTTCTAAACTATTCTTTTTAGCTTACCCTATGATTTACATTAGGAATAGTTAGAAAACCCTTCACTCATATACTCTTAGAGTGAATTGTTACTTATGGATTTTGGCATTTTGTAGGCTATTCATCCCATAGCCCTTAAATAAGTGCCGCTATTTATTGCGTAATATTTTTAAGAGTTTTTGAGTTGGGAAGCATGTTTTTTGAAGATTATTTTTCATTTCGAATGTTCCAATGCCTCTTCTGGTTTTACCGCCAAATAATCCGTCTGGTGTTTCATCTGAAGCTTTTGAGTTTTTCAAATGGCTTTGCATCTCGCAAATACGTTTACGGGTGAAATTGAATGTATCTTTCTGGGGCCACTTGGCTTGGAATTCACAATTTTGGGATTTGCCACTACAATAGATTTTATTGCCTAACTGCCCGACGAAAAGCGCATAAAGATCTGCCTTATTATATCTGCGAAAAACTTCAAAATTTTCAAAAACTAAAAATTTAGGTCCTTTCATACCTGCTGGCGCCATGAACTGGGCAAGCAAATTTTCATCAGAAAATTTTTGCGCCCTTCCTTGGTGATTGTCCACCCGGCGTACTCCTTGTTTCAACCAACTAGAGACTGGCATTCTGCTTTTGGGGCCTTCTTGCCAACAGTCAAAATCGTCTGGGACTTCCACTTCAAACCCCCAAGTTTGATTGCGCTGCCAACCTATACCTTTAAGATAATTGGCAGCTGAAGCTACGGCGTCTGGAACATTTGACCATATGTTTTTACGGCCATCACCATCCCAATCAACTGCATATTGTTCGAAAACATCTGGTGTAAATTGAGGATAACCGGTGGCGCCTGCAAAAGATGTTTTAAAATTTTTAATGGAGATGTGACCATCATCAATAAATTTTAAAGCGCTTAGCAAGTTCGTGGTGTGTTGCTCGCGTTTCTCCGGAGCGCTAGCATAGGCAAGGGATAGAAGTGTTTTTACGCCATCAAAACGGTTTTTAGCGGCACCAAAAGCTGTTTCTCTGCCCCATATTCCAAGAACAGCACGGATATCCACTCCGTATTTCTCTTCAATTTCCTTGAATGTTTTGCCGTATTTTTTCTTTAAAATTTTCCCCCGGGACACAAGGGAATTCAAATGTTTTTTTGGAAAATATTTGGTTGGGAATAGAAACTCGCTTTGTCTTGGACGGTAGCAAGATAAAGGTAGACCATTTTTTGTAACAGGCTTTTTTGCACCAGTCTTTTTACTTTTTTCTTGAGCTCTTTTGATTTGAGCCCAGGCTTTATGTGTTCGAACCCGAGGTAATTTGTAGTTGGGCTCTAACGTTTTTATGGCACGGTCAAAAGTGGATCGCTTGATTTGAAGTTGTTCTGCTTTTTTCCAGAGTTCATTTTTCCAAACTGCAAGATCGAGCTCTGAAATATTAGGCTTTGATTTTGCGTAAAGAGCTTTACTAGCCATAGAAATGCTAAGCAACGCAAAGATAATAAGGCTTATAAAGTTGATGCAATTTGATTTTTTGCATTGTTTGCCTACCTCGGCTTGTTTCATAAACCCACCCTTTTTAAAATATTTGGTCTACAATTTTAGGTATCGCATGCAAAAATGCACCCAATAGCTCCTGTATTTACACAATATTTTTAAGAGTGGTTTGAAAATATGGCGATTTATATATTTTAAGATGCTTTTCTTAGGGAGTTTAGTTTTTCTTCCCACGCCAATGCATGTTTCACAATCAAAGCGAGATCATCATATTCAGGTGTCCAGCCCAGTTCGTCTCGGATTAATTTTGAACTTGCGACGAGTTCGGCAGGGTCACCTGCACGGCGGTCTGCCATATGAACAGTGAAATCTTGACCTGAAGCACGTTTTACAGCCTCTATCACTTCCAATACGGAGAAACCTTTGCCGTAACCACAGTTGTAAACTTTACTCTCACCGCCTTTATGCAGATGGTCTAGAGCGATGCAATGGGCAGTTGCCAGGTCAGAAACGTGGATATAATCACGAATGCATGAGCCGTCTGGTGTTGGATAGTCGGTGCCGAATACATTTATTTCAGTCCGAGGACCGTGGATAATTTCTGAAGCCACTTTGATTAGATGAGTGGCTTTAGGGGTTGATTGGCCAGCTCTTCCCTTTGGATCTGCTCCAGCTACATTAAAATATCTGAGGGCAACGAAATTGAGGTCTGTCGCAAATGATGTATCTCTCAGCATATATTCAGTCATCAATTTTGATGTGCCATATGGTGAGATTGGTGCTTTTGCTGCTTCTTCTGATACTGGATTTACCTCAGGCATACCATAAACAGCTGCTGTTGATGAAAATATGAAATTCTTCACATCATTTGCTACTGCAGACGCAATTAGATCGCGAGATTTGCAGGTATTATTATGATAGTAGCCAAGAGGATCTTCAATTGACTCTGGAACAACGATGGAGCCTGCAAAATGAATAATGGCTGTGATGCCGCGTGTTTGAATAATGGTTGATACCAGGTCTTTGTCTGCGATATCACCCACTATTAATTCAGCGCCTTCGGGGATGGCCCATTCAAATCCGGTACTCAGATTATCAAGAATAATCACATCCTCATCTCTATCTCGTAGAGCTAAAGCTGTGTGGCTGCCTATAAAACCCGCGCCACCTGTTACCAAGATTGCCATGTTGATCCTCTTACCCTTTATTCATTTTTTATTTTGCGCCATTAAAAATACGAAGTGTTTTTATCTATATATGAAAGCATGTTAACTTCATATCTTCATAATTTCTTTTAAAACATATATTTTGTAGATTTGTGGCCGCATTGTCTTATAGGTTATTTTCCGTCTTCCATGCATGCTTTTAAATATCGCATATGTTTCTGAGAAACTTTCTAGGCAGAAAAATAATCGTTATTAAAATTACTTATTTTTGAAACATTATTTTTTTATAAAGCGATATCTCCTTAACATGAGACATATTAATTCACAGTTTAACGCTATGAATTTCATTTCTATATGGTAAATAGTTTGTTATTTATATGGTCTTACTGAGTTATTTCGATTCTATAATCATTCTTGGAATGAGATCAGTTTGTTTGGCTTATTCATACATAAATTCAATTATTCAAAGGGGTAAGAATTTTGGGAACGATAAAACCTATTCGGAAAGCGATTTTACCTGTTGCCGGGCTTGGCACTCGATTTTTGCCCGCGACGAAAGCTATGCCAAAAGAAATGCTGACCATTGTTGATCGTCCTATTATTCAACATGTTGTCGATGAAGCAAAAGCAGCTGGTATTGAGCACTTTATTTTTGTGACAGGCCGCAACAAAACCGTTATCGAAGATCATTTTGACAAGCAGGTTGAACTTGAGACAACCCTGAAACAACGCGGTAAGTTTGAACAATTAAAGATGCTTAATGATCTTTTGCCCGAAGCGGGACAAACAAGCTATACACGCCAACAATCTCCTAAAGGACTTGGGCATGCTGTTTGGTGTGCTCGTGATTTGGTTGGTGATGAACCTTTTGCTCTCCTGTTACCAGATGTGCTGGTACAAGCTGAAAAGGGTTGTCTTGCCCAAATGATGGAAATTTACAATGAAACCGGTGGGAATGTTCTGGCAGTTGAAGAAGTTGCTCCAGAGGAAACATCCAGTTATGGCGTAGTTAGCCTTGGTGAAACTGAAGGTCCATCAATGACAATTAATGGTATGGTTGAGAAACCTGATCCAGGCCTTGCTCCTTCTAATCTCATTATAATGGGACGCTATATCTTACAACCGGAAGTCTTTGACATTTTAGCAACCCAGACCCAAGGGGCTGGCAATGAAATTCAAATCACTGATGCCATGCAAACTTTAATGGAAAGCCAAGATTTCCACGCTTGTAAATATGAGGGGCGTAGTTTTGATTGTGGCTCTAAAGTTGGTTTTCTTGCTGCTAATGTTGCCTTTGCACTTGAGCGCGAGGATATTGGACCTTCATTTAAAGAGGCTATTAAGAAGCTGATTGACTAAATTTAGCTCTTTATGTTTAGAACTAAAAAACCCACCTTGAATAAACAAGGTGGTTTTTTTTCATTATAATTAAAACAGTATTTTATTGGTGTGAATTAATTTATGGACGTAGATTTAAACCAATACGGAATTGGTTTTCCTGGTAATCGGCGCCATCATTTGTGCTCACATCCGTAAATTCATAACCTGCAATAAGCCGCGCATGACGATTGAAGATATATTGCAGCGTTAGAGCTGCTGTTAAGGTCTTTTGGGATTGGTTGATGCCCTCAAAAATTTCGTCTTCATGCTCTAAACTTGCATTGAGTAAAACTTTAGGCTCGAAATAATGATTTAAAGCAATAGAATAATTAGTTTCTTCTACGGCGACAGTGCCTGCGATATCTGTTGCATCATAGCTTTTAGATGTAGAAAGGATCAATGAGGTTTGCCTAGTTGGGCGATAGTTTAATGTTGCTTCATAGACTAAGTCTTCCACATCAACAAAGCGTGTATCGTCTGCAAAAAGCCCTTGATAACCTATGCTTGCCTCAAAACGTATTTTTGATGTCAAATCATGAATTAGACCAACGCGATAATTTTGCTCATCATTGCCTCTTTGAAATCCATCATCATCCAGAGCGCTATCATAGTCTCTTTCAATATAATTTCCCTCTACATAAACATAGAGACCGGAATGCACTGTATATGACAAACGTGCCGTTAAACTTGTCTCCAAATAATCCTGGTCGTCATTATTGATGATGTTACCTAAACCATCGACAACATCTTCATAATCAAATTCTGTCACAGTGCCCGTGAGGCGCATGGTTGATTTATTCCATTGATATTCATAAAGAGCTGAAAGGAATAACGTATCTAAATTGGCTAATTGAGCATCGCTATTTAAATTATCAATGTCACCGCGGCTATCTTGCGTTTGTTCTTTTCTAGCTTGCAACTCGAGAAACTGATTGTTTTGAATATCAATACGACCTGTAGCTGATACTAAAAATTCATCAATATTTTCGCTTGAGAGTTCTTCATAATAACTTTTTCTTAGTTGCCCTTGTAATTGCAAGCTGTGGCGCGCCCAATCTGACTGCAGTACAATATTTGGCACAATTTCAATGGCTTCGTCACCAGGCCCATTGTCTACTGACGCTGTTGGGTTATCACTTAAAATACCAGTTATAGTAACTTCTGGGAAAATAAGGAATGAACCAATTCTCTTGCCCTCAGCTGCATAAGTATCTTCTAGATCGTTATTACGAATTGAGCCGGTGATATCATTGTTTTCAGCAAAATTTTGTTCGGCTGCATTCAGCGCTGTTTGCTGTCTGGCATTTCTCTGAGCATTTCCGTTTAACCGACCTCTTGCCAGTTGTCCTCTTTGCCTGTTTCCTCTTTGGCCTTGCCGATTATTAGCTTGTCTTAGGTTACGATTTCTAGGGTTGATATCTTGTGCTTGTTGCTCATCGCCTTCTAGTTCTCGTTCAGCTGCGAGGAACTCTTCTTCAAAGCGATCAGCGTTCCCTTCTTGCTGAATATTTCCATTACGGCCTTCAAGTTCTGCGATGGCATTTTGATCTTCAATTGTATCCTGATTTAACCCGCGATCCTGTTGCCTATCCTGACCATTACGGCGGTTGTTCGCATTATCGGCACCTCTGCGCCCCTGTCTTTGACGACGATCTATTGTAAGGTCAACATTTCTGAGTTCACCACCATTTGGCTCGAAACGATCTTGCCCTCTTCTTGCAGCAAAAGGGTTATCCCTAAATTCAGAATCTCTTGAGCTTGCTTCAATCCGGTTTTCGCGATTTCCAGCTGCTTGGTCAAATGATGTGAGTGGTTGGTTAAATTGGTCTTCAAATAGTGAATTTTCCTGGCCTGCACGGTCTTGCTCAACTCTTCTTCTTTGCGGAGTGTTTTGTCCGGCTGGAGGAGTATTATTTTGAGCTCTTGTGCGATATCGATCAAGTTCATTTCTGAATTGCTGTTCAGCTTGATCTGAAAATGGATTTACTTCTTGAGCGACGGTGATATTGGGAGAGAACACAACTAAACAAACACCAAGCGCAAGCCCTTTACTTATGGCTTTCTTGCTGCTTTTACGCCAGCCGAAAAGACGGAACTTCATAATAACACCTTTAACACAACAAATTAACGCAACCTTCTCTTCATAAAGTGCCTAATTATGGTTAACGGACGGTTATTTTTCTTGTACTGAGTTGTATCTAAGGTCATTATTTACGCTTAATTTGTATTATGATTATTAGATGATCATAATTTTCTGGGATTTTAAGGGTTTATGACAATTTCACTGCAAGAAGATAATCAAAAACAAATAGATAGCTCTTCAGTTTCTGAACCGGCTGTTGCCTCAGCTTTACGAACTATTGATTGTGAAATTGATGGATTAGCTGAATTGCGTACCCTTTTATCAAATGGACTGGGTTCTGTTTTCTCAAAAGCGATTTCTCTAATACAAAATGCTCCAGGTAGAGTCATTATCAGCGGCATTGGCAAAAGCGGCCATATTGGACAAAAAATTGCAGCGACTTTTGCCTCGACTGGAACTCCAGCCTTTTTTGTACACCCAAGTGAGGCCAGTCATGGTGACCTTGGTATGATTACCAAGGATGACATTATCCTAGCTCTTTCCTGGTCTGGAGAGACAGCAGAGCTTACTAGCATTATCAACTATGCTCAGAGGTTTCGCGTTCCCTTAATTTCTATTACTTCTCGCTCAGAAAGTGCCCTTGGTAAAAATTCTGATGCTGCGTTGGTACTGCCTCGTGTGAAAGAGGCTTGCCCTCACGGTTTAGCGCCCACGAGCTCTACGGCAATGCAATTGGCTCTTGGAGATGCTCTTGCAATTGCATTATTAGAAGCGAAAGGTTTTTCTGCGACCGACTTTAAAACATTTCACCCTGGTGGTCAGCTTGGCGCCAGTTTGAAGCATGTTAGTGATTTAATGCATGGTGGGGACCGTTTGCCGCTTGTTCAGGATAATCAATTGATGAGCGAAGCTATTGTCACCATGACAGAGAAAAGTTTTGGTTGTCTTGGGGTTGTTAATGCTAGCAACCACCTTATAGGTGTTATTACAGATGGTGATTTACGCCGTAATATGGATGGTGATTTGCTTGAAAAATCAGTTTCCGAAATTATGAAGCCAGATCCGATTACCATTTCTGAAGATATGCTAACAAGTGCAGCTCTGGAGCAAATAAACTCTTCAAGCATTACCGCTCTGTTTGTTCTGCGCGATAAAAAACCAGTTGGTATTGTGCATATTCATGATTTGTTACGGGCTGGTGTTGCTTAATTTTTCTTTAGTTTTCTCTCGGGATTTTTGTTTACGCTTCAGATGCCCGTTCTTTTAGTGCTCCTTCAGCTTGCCTACCAGCAACCGTCGCGGCATCCGCTTTTTTACTGTGTTTCAGATGCCCACAAGCAACCGCGTTATTATTACGCTTTAGGTTGCCCACAAGCAACCGCGATAACCGTTTCATTTTGAAACATAATTTACGGTAATTTTAACCAACTTGCTTTAGCCTTAATTCATATCAGTCCCGTAGTATTAACCCTAATTGATACATGCGACACATCATTTCGCAGTTTTGGTCGGGGTTAGAATTATGGATTTAGCGACAATTATTGGTTTGATCGGCGGCATAGGCATTGTTGTTTATGCTATTTTATCAGGCGGCACATTGGATACGTTTGTCAACGTACCTTCTATGTTGATTGTGTTTGGCGGTGGCTTTGCTGCGACGATTATGCGCTTTCCCCTTTCTAATACTATGACATCTTTTGTTCTAGGCGCTAAAGCTTGTTTTACTCACAAAGCGAAAAGCCCAGTCGATATGACTGATGAAATTTGCAACCTTGCAGAAATCATTCGTAAAGAAGGACCATTAGGTCTTGAAGGCGTTGACATAACTGATGAGTTTTTGAGTAAAGGCACACAATATGTTGCTGATGGTTATGACGCCGAATTCATGCGTGAAACCATGGAAAAAGAGCGCGACCTTTATTTAGAACGCCTTGATGAAGCCCAGCGCTTTTATAAAATGCTTGGTGATGCTGGTCCGGCCTTTGGTATGATTGGTACAATTGTTGGTCTGGTGCAGATGCTTTCAGCTATGGATGACCCGGCTGCGATTGGTCCTGCGATGGCGGTTGCGCTGTTGACTACTCTTTATGGCGCGATGATGGCTAACCTTATTTGTCTCCCAATGGCTGATAAGCTTTCTAATAAAATTTCGATTGAAGAAGTCAACCAATCTCTTGTAATCGATGGTGTGATGCAACTTCGTGAAAACAAAGCTCCCGCTCTCATTCGTGAAATGCTTGAAGCTTACATGACAGCAAAACAAAAAACGACACCTGAAGCAGCTGCTGCTTAAGAAGAGACGTTTATAAATTTATTTTTTCGAATTTAGTGAGAGTTTGATATGGGATTGAAAAACAAAGGTGGAGGCGGAGGCGTTCCGGACTATATGGTCACATTTGCTGACCTTATGTCCATCCTTGTGTGTTTCTTCGTTCTTCTAATCTCATTCTCTATTCAGGATAAGCAAAAGCTGCAGGTTGTTGCTGGTTCAATGAAGGATGCATTTGGTGTTCAATTTGTAAACCGCAAGGCTGGTATGATTGAACTAGAAGGCGCACCTATTCGCCAATATGTGAAAAAGGTAGCTCCCGTTGCGTCTGAAAATGATACTGAGTATGCTGAAATCCGCCATGATCAACGCACGAAGCAAGGTCCTGAAGCCAACACTCACGATATTGAGAAAAACGATATTGAACGCCCGAGGCAATTTGCTCTCGCTGCTGCATCTCTGCGCCAGGCTTGGCAGGAAATGCCCGAGATTAGTCACCTCTCTAGCCATATTATGGTGGAGGAATCTCCTGAAGGTTTGCACATTCAACTAATTGACCAGGAAGCTCGTTCAATGTTTCCGGCCAGTTCAAGTCGGCCTTATGAGCACACACGCAAACTACTTGCTGCAATGGCACCAATTGTAAAACGGTTACCAAACCGCATTAAGCTCATGGGGCACACTGACGCAAATCGTTTGTACAAAACACCCGGGTTTACCCTATGGGATTTATCAGCTGATAGAGCACAAGCTGCTCGAACCATTTTGGCTGAAAATGGAATACCCCATGACCGCTTCTTTGAAGTTGGTGGTAAGGCGGACATTGAACCTCTCTTCCCAGAGGATCCGTTTTTGGCCGCAAATAGACGCATTTCGATTTTGATTATGTCTGAAAACCCACCTTTGCCGGTTGGACATAATTTGAAAATAAAGGCAAAGGATAAGTAATTTAGTTTTGGAGTTGATATGACATCCCCCATCCCCCCATCCAAGTCATATTGATCCCAGATAGATACAGCGGTGAGATCCATTCATCCCCCCTGACCCCCAAAAAATGGGTCTCACTGTTGTATTTTCTCTTTTTTCTCTCACATATTCGCTTCAGTTGCCCACTACGCAACCGCTTTATTTCTCTCACGGCTATTCTATGAACTGAAGCTCATAGGCCTACGAGGTGCGGCGCTTGCGCCGGGCTGCGCTGTCGCTTCGCCATGTCCCTCAGCCCGAAGTGGGCTGAACTCCTTCATCATATAGCTGGTTTTTGGTTTGGTTTTTCTCTCACAGCTATGAGGCTTAAGTCGCGCTTCAGGTTGCCCACAAGCAACCACGCTGCTATTCCACTTAAGTCTACGAGGGGCGGTGTTTTCTTACGATCAGCTTATCAGAACTCGCTATGCTCCGTTCAAGCTGATCTTAAGCACCGGGCTTCGCTCTCACTGCGCATGTCTCTCAGCTTTGGTCCGGTTACTGGTGGGCAGACGAAGGACAGATAAAAGGAGAACTCCTTCTTCGTATAAATTGTCTTGGAGTTATTTCTAAGACTGTTTTTAAGAAGCGAGTTCTTGGTCTTGGGAGTGTCTCATGCAATCGAGGGCTGCGTTATAGACTTCTAGGCCTGCGCCTTCTTTATTGGCTTCAGTTGAGAGAATTCGGCGGTACATTCTGGCATTTGGCTCACCATGGAAAAGCCCTAGCATGTGGCGTGTGATTTGGTGAAGTCTTGTGCCCTTCTCTAACTCTCTTTCAATATAGGGGATCATGGCTTCAGCGATATCAAAGCGGGATTTTTTATCATTATACTCGAAGAACATGCGTTTATCGACGCGCTCTAAAATATAAGGCGTGTGGTAAGCGGCCCGCCCCATCATCACGCCATCAGTATGCGCCAAATGTTCGCTTGCTTGCTCAAGAGTTTCAATGCCGCCATTAATGATGATGGTTAGCTCAGGGTGATCGGCTTTTAATTTATAGACCCGCTCATAATTTAAAGGCGGAACTTCTCTATTTTGTTTCGGGCTCAGGCCTTGGAGCCAGGCTTTTCTTGCGTGTACGATAAATGTATTTACGCCTGAACCTTTCACAATCCCAACGAAATTCTGCAAGCCTTCATCATCATCCATTTCATCCACGCCAATGCGGCATTTTACAGTTGGTGGTTTTTCGCTCACCTCGCCTATAGCCGTCATGCATTCTCTTACCAACTCTGGCTCGCGCATAAGACAGGCACCGAAGCTGCCATTTTGAACCCGGTCTGATGGACAACCTACATTTAGGTTGATTTCATCATAACCAAACTCATTGGCGATTTGGGTGGCTTGTTGTAATTTTTCAGGGTCAGAGCCGCCAAGTTGTAATGCGACAGGATGTTCTGCTTCACTAAAGCCTAACAAGCGCTCTGTGTCTCCATGAATGATCGCGTCTGCCGTTACCATTTCGGTGTAGAGAAGCGCGCGCTCGGTGATTGTCCGATGGAAAAAACGGCAATGCCGATCCGTCCACTCCATCATAGGAGCGATCGAAAATTTGTGGGGTTCCGTCTTTGTCATGAGCGCATCATTCAATCACGTAAATTTAAAAATAGATTGATCTTTTATATCTAGATCGAGCACTTCTCAAACTAAAAAAGAATCATGACCATTATAGAGCGATCAGAGATGAATTGTAGGCTCAATTATTTGACTTAAATTTAAGTCCGTTGTGGTGTTTATTTAGACTTATTATCAGCTACAAACTTGTAAGCATTGCCTTTTTTCTCTACGTAGCCAATTCCTGGGCTTGGCAGATGGAAGCCAATTAGTTTTGTTTTCTCATGAGATAGTTTATCCAAGAGGCTTTTTCTTGATTTTATGCCTTGGTCTTTATCTTCATCGCTTCCTGCACTGATGCCTGGTTGTTCGAAAGAAATGTGATGATTGCTAATAGCATCACCTACAATCACTAGGTTTTCAGATCCCATTTTAACTTCAAAAGATGCATGACCGGCTGTGTGTCCGCTTGTGTCTAAGCTTGCTATGTTTGGCAGGATTTCCGCGCCATATTTGAAGAAGCTCATATCTTTTTCTATGGTTCCAAGTAATCGTTTGGCACCTGCCGCAAAGCTTTTTCGGCTTTCAGCAATGTTTGTTAAGGTGTTCGGGTCAGTCCAATAAGCCCATTCTTTTTCTGAAATCATATATTTAGCGTTTGGGAATAATGGTTCATCGAATTCATCTAATACGCCCCATAAGTGGTCTGGGTGAGCATGAGTGAAGACAACATCGGTTACCTCTTCCATTGGAACACCTAAGTGCTCAAATGCATCCGCAATTTTACCAGCTGTTGGCATAAAATTAGGACCGGAACCTACATCAAAAAGAATGGCTCTTTTGCCATCCCTTAAAAGGGTCAGGTTGCAGTCTCTTTTTTGTGTGTCAGCCTGAACGTTATATTTTTTTAGTATTGGCTCGTAGGTTTCTTTGGGTAAAGAGCCGAAGAGAAATGATGTTGGTAATTGCAGATGTCCATCGCTGACACTATCAATTCTAATGCCATTTGCGCTTATGGTATTTTTACTCCATGCAGGCCCGGCCAACGTTGGTAGTGCCATGAGTGAAGCACTCGATGCGCCTATTTTTAGTAAGTCTCTTCTATTCAGTGTCATTTGCCCGTCCCCTATTTTTCAAAATTCAGAATTTAAAAACATGCCTTATATTCTTATATATGATTTTTTGAATATTTTAACATATTGGAATTTGAGGCGCAATGGAGATGATGCTCGTCACTGTTTCGTCCTTTCGTATGAATGCTCAACGAACTGTCGCATAGATTTTTAATGGCGCAATGGGGACTTCACTCTTTATGTTTGGGCCTTTACAAGGCAATCGCATAGCTCTCTGACCGCACCATAGCCCCCTGCTTTGCTTGTGATAAAGCTTGCTGTTGCTTTGACTTCTTCAACTCCATTGGGAACAGTCACGGAACAGCCGACAGCTTTTAGCAATGAAAGATCGTTTACATCATCTGCGATATGGGCGGTTTCATTGAAGTTTATTGACAATTCATTGGTCAATTCTTCCATTTTTTCACGCTTATCAGTAATGCCCATATAGCAATAATCAATACCTAAAACATCGGCTCTTGATTGAATGATATTCGTGTTACTCATGGTGATAAAGCATGTCTTAATACCCAGTTTTTGAATAAGCTTGATGCCCATTCCATCTAAGACATTGAATTTGACCATGATTTGGCCTTCAACCCCATAATACATGCCCCCATCGGTCATGACGCCATCTATGTCGCAACACAGTAATTTTACTGATTTGAGGGCTTTAAGCCCTTCCTCGCTTGTAATTGGCAAAGGCTGCGGATAATTTTTCATTTTTTCTATTATTCCCCGTAGGTTAGTTGCACAATGATGTACGACCAACGACTTTAATCTATAAAGTTTCATTATGATTATCTAATCATATTTTTGTAGTATTTATGCACGAAGCCCCTTGTTCAAAACATAAAACTTCGCCATTATTGCCCGTCTTTACACCATTTATTGAAAATTTAGGCTATTAGGCAGGAATTTAGCTATGCGCACAGATAACCCACCCGTTATTCATTTAAAAGATTATACACCCAGCGCTTATCTTATAGATGACGTCTCACTCGACTTTGCACTGTCTCCTAAAGCGACGAAGGTTTCATCTAAGTTAAAAATACGACCTAACCCTGCTTCTGATGAGACGGATGCTCAGCTTGTACTTGATGGTGAGATGATTAAGCTTAAATCAGTGAAGCTTGATGGTTCAGTTTTAAAAGCTGACAGTGATTATGTGGTTGCAGATGAAACTCTGACACTTTTTAAACTTCCGCAAAAAGCCTTTACTCTAGAGATCAATACAGTTTGTAATCCTGAAGCCAACAAAGCCCTTTCAGGACTTTATCGTTCCTCTGGAAATTATTGCACGCAATGTGAAGCAGAAGGTTTTCGCCGGATTACTTACTACCTAGACCGCCCTGATGTTATGGCGGTGTTTACGGTGCGTGTTGAAGGCTCGCTTGAAGATAACCCTGTACTTTTATCGAATGGTAATTTGATTGAGCAAGGTGAGGGGAAAACAGCTGGCACTCATTACACACTGTGGCATGACCCTCATCCGAAACCAGCTTATTTATTTGCACTTGTTGGTGGTGATCTTGCCGTGGTGAAAGATAGCTTTACGACGGCTTCTGGCAAACAAGTTGAACTTGGTATTTATGTTGAACATGGGAAAGAAGATCGCTGTGACTGGGCGATGGATAGTTTAAAGCGCTCAATGAAGTGGGATGAAGAGCGCTTTGGCCGCGAATATGATCTCGACATTTTTAATATTGTCGCAGTTTCCGATTTTAATATGGGGGCTATGGAAAATAAGGGGCTGAATATCTTTAACGACAAGCTCGTACTTGCTCGTCCTGATACGGCCACTGACAATGATTATATGGCGATTGAATCAGTGATTGCGCATGAATATTTCCATAACTGGACTGGCAATAGAATTACTTGTCGTGATTGGTTTCAGCTTTGTCTTAAAGAAGGTCTTACCGTTTACCGAGATCAAGAATTCTCATCAGATGAGCGCAACCGTGCTGTGCAGCGGATTATGGATGTGCGCCGCTTGAAAGCTGTGCAATTTCCTGAAGATGGTGGTCCGCTGTCTCACCCTGTCCGTCCTAATAGTTATATCGAAATCAATAACTTTTATACATCAACTGTTTATCAAAAAGGTGCTGAACTTTGCCGGATGATTGAAACCATTGTTGGCTTTAAAGGGTTTCGCAAGGGCATGGATCTCTACTTCAAGCGCCATGACGGAGAGGCTGCAACCGTTGAAGATTTTATTGCCTCAATGGCAGAAGCAAATAAGGCTGACCTTTCGCAATTCTCCACCTGGTACAATCAATCTGGGACGCCGGAGCTTGTTTGCAAATACACATTCAATGAAGAAAAGAAAACAGGCACTCTAAACGTTGAACAAGTTACAGCGCCGACACAAGATCAATCTAAGAAAGTTCCTTTACATATTCCATTGCGTCTTGGATTTGTGGCTGCTGGTGGCCGTGATAAAGCGCCTAAATTACTGAGCGGTGAGCGGATTAAAGATAGCGTTATTCATATTAAAGAGGCATCACAAAGTTTCGAGTTTAAATCCGTGACAGCACGCAATGTGCCTTCGCTCTTACGTGACTTTTCGGCCCCTGTTAATTTGAGAATTGATTACACTGAAAAAGAACTGATTTATCTTGCGCAGAATGATGCGAATTTATTTAATCGCTGGCAAGCGGCTCAGACGTTACTGACAAATTCACTTCTCCATATGATTGAGCGCATTCGTGATGGAAAGTCACCTGGTGGTAATGCCCGCCTTGCGCGCCTCATTGGTAAGACAGTTTTAAACGAAGAGATTGACCCAGCTTACAGGGCTGCGTTTTTATCCCTCCCGACTGAAGCGGATTTGGTACGTGCTTTGGGGAATAATATTGACCCGACTGCCAATGGGCGGGCGAAAAAAGCATTGGCTAAATCTATTGGCAAAACGTTACGTGATGGCCTGATTGAAGTTTATGAAACTCATCAGGGACGCGGAGCTTATTCTCCTGATGCTTTGAGCGAAGGAAAGCGTAGTTTGAGAGCTTCGTGCCTTATGTTCTTAACTGCAACTGAAATGGCTGAAGAATATGAGCGGGCGAACATTCATTATAATACGGCACGTAACATGACTGCTGCAGTGGCTGCTCTTCAATCATTGAATGGACATCGCTCGGCTGAAAGAGATATCGTCTTTCAAGATTTCCATGATAAATGGCTTGATGATCATCTGGTGATTGATAAATGGTTTGGTCTGCAAGCTATGTGCCCTCTGCCATCAGCTCTTAAAACAGTGCGATCTCTTTTGAGGCATGAGAAATTTAATATTGAAAACCCGAATAAGGTACGGGCCGTATTGGCAGCTTTTGCTGGCGCGAACCCAACTCAATTTAACCGCCCAGATGGCAAAGGTTATGAGTTAATGGCCAAGCAAATTTTGCGTATTGATCGCTTTAATCCGCAGATTGCAGCACGTTTAATTGGTGCTTTTCGAAGTTGGCAAAAACTTGAACCTACTCGCCAAGACCTTATGAAAGAGCAGCTAAAGGCTATTTCTCTCGAATCGAAGCTCTCTAAGGATAGTTATGAGATTGTTCAAAAAATACTTGGATAGACTCTGAAAATTTAGTTAGTATCCGGATTGAAGGGGCGGGTTGGACTAATCCCCCATAGCCTGTCTCTTCACCATTTGGTTCTTAAGCTTGCTGCTTTCATATAAAAATGGTTATCACTCATCAGAATTAACCACCTTTTTTCAATTTTAATAACTCACCTTTGGATTTTACAACTATGTACGAGTTGATTAAACAAGCCCATTTTATTGCGATATTCATCTGGATACTCAGTATGTTAGTTGCTCTATTTTCTCTAAAAATTGGAGCTAGCGGGAGGTTCAGCAAGGCCTTAAGAGGCATTATGTCAATCGGCATCTCTTTTACATGGTTGTTGGGTGTTTATATGGCCTATTTTGGCGGCCATTACATATCTTTATGGTTTTGGGCTAAACTTCTAATCGTCTTTGGCCTTTCCGGCTTACATGGAAAAATCGCTGGTCAATTGCGTAAAAACGAAAAGATTAACTCTTACACTTCTGTGATCAGCATGAGCGTTTTGACGCTTTTGACCGTTGTTTTGGTGTTATATCTTGCTCTTTTGAAGCCTTTTTAAAAAATAATACTCTGTTCACCACACAATTCATTAACACTTACGAAAGATCTTGCATCGAATCATTTAATTTTATCAAATGATATCAATTCAATGATGAGATGCGTTTGCGCCTCTCAAATTTTAAGAAATCCAATAGCCCGATTAATCATGTGGGGGCCTGATTTTTCTTGCGAGGATCTTTTGTATCGACACTTTAAATTTCATCGAGCAGTTAAGCTCTATGAATATCTGCGCCTAATGAGATCTATTCTCTTTGCAGTGCTGCATATTGCGCGCGAACAATTTAAAGTGGTTGCGGCTTTTTCTCACTTTAGTTTTCGTGTTACGCGCGTTGTTTTGAGGCGGTTCATTTCGAAAGTGAAATCCAGACAACTCACGCTGGTTATTTATGGGTTATTTATAACCTTAACATTGAAGTTTTTCAGCCTTACGGCGTCTATTTTTTCAATTTTGCAGCCGCCTGTTTTTGCCGTCCAGCTCTTGGATGCTACCCTTATTTCTCTGGTTCTTATGCTTGTTTATCTGCTTGGTGCCATAGTTCATCCGCTTATTTCTATGGAGAGACATGAGAACAAAGACATACTGAAATTTGGTGATGATTTTAGTCAATTGCTTTCATTGAGAGGGGCGATTGAAAGTATGCCGGAGGCTTTTTCCTTATGGGATCGAAACAGAAAGCTCGTTCTTTCAAATTCTAAATTTGAGGATACTTACCATTTCAAGGGATCCGAAACTGTAAAAACCGATGAGAAAGTAAAGCCTGATTATTTTCAATTTGATGCTAAAATCAATCAACTGATGATGAGACCAATTCGCGCCAACAGGTCTTTTACACCTAGCAATTATGAAACTCAGATGCGTAATGGTCGTTGGCTTCAAATACAAGAAACACCGACTGTTGATGGTGGATTGATGAGTGTCTCATTTGACATCACCAAGTTAAAAACCAGTCAGCAAAATCTCGCTATTCGTGAGCAACAAATGTGTAACACAGTTGAAAATTTACGAGAATCGCGGCGCGAACTTGAGCAAAAAACGCAGAAGTTGGCTGAACTTGCCGACAAATATATGCGAGAGAAAGAACGGGCTGAAGATGCTAACCGCGTTAAATCTGAATTTTTAGCCAATATTAGTCATGAACTTCGCACACCTCTCAATGCAATTATTGGCTTCTCAGACATGATGCATCGTGAGGTGCTTGGCCCTATCGATAATGCTCAATATGCTGATTACATCAACGATATCCACATGAGCGGCGCGTACCTACTCGAGTTGATTAATGATATTTTGGATATGTCCCGCATTGAAGCTGGACGCCTCACTTTAGAGACCAAACCTTGTTCTCTCAGATCCCTTTTAGATGATTGTATACACATCGTTAGTGCTCAAGCTGAGGCTGAAAAGATTGAACTATTGCCAAGCATACCTAAAGATGTTGAAGTCGTTCTTGATCAAAGGGCCATTAAACAGGTGATGCTGAACCTCATGTCAAACGCGATTAAATTCACACCAGAAGGTGGCGCCGTTCAACTTTTAGCTGAAATGGATCAGGCTTCAGTTCATATTTATGTAAAAGATACTGGTATAGGTATTGAAGAGAGCGCTATCTCTAAATTAGGAAAACCTTTTCAACAAGTTGAGAACCAACTTACAAAATGCCACTCTGGTACTGGACTTGGATTGGCTATATCACGTAGCCTTGTTGATTTACATGGGGGGCATTTATCCATTGAGAGTGAAGTTGGTGTTGGAACAACAGTGCTTGTTACTTTGCCTCTTATTTCCCCCTCGACTGGTCAATCTAATGTTAAGAAAGACCAGCCCCTTAAGTCTATTGCTGCTTAATGATCACCGTGTCGGTGTTTATGGTGTCTGTGCCGCCGTTTCATTTTCCGTTTGATCTTTTTAAGAATGTCTTTTCTCTCGCCTACTGTTAAAAGCTCTGCGATATCTGCGATCACTTTACCGCCATTCATCCATCTTTGATTATGCTGTTCCAACTCTTTATTAAAAGTTGTTAGAAATTGCTCTCTATTAAATTTGTCTTCTATGAGAATTTCTTCGAACTTATCCCAGTTGCGGATCATTTTTCCTGGCCGATGAGGAGAAGATTTTTTATATTCCTCAAGAAGACTTTTGATCTGTGGTCGCTTTTCTTCCGGAATTACTTTCAGGATATGATGCTGCATACCCCCATGGCGCCATTTTTTATGAAACCCTAATTTTTTACTGGCAACGACACCAATGACTGCAAAGTTCAGTGCCAAAGATATAAAGAATATAATTTTAACCCAACGGGACATATTCTTCCTCCTTACTTAATTTAATTATTTAAAAAATCAGCCGTTTCAAGGCTGTATTCTGTGCCTAAATATAGGACATCATCCATAAAGCTATTGCTGGCGATTAATGTTGTCCCTTCTTCATATAAAAGATGGTCTAGTCCTCCAAAGCTACCAATCAGAAGCCCTGCTAACAGACTTGCCGCAATCAAACCAGTTGACTTTATTGTGAAAAATTCACTTTTACCGGACGACTTATTATCTATTGCAGAAGGCTTGTTTTTCTCAATAGTGTTTTTTCTTTCATCAAAAGAAATGACATCAGCTGTACTTGTTTGTTCAGAGGCAAAGGCTTTTGCTAAAATTTGACCTTCAAGCGCTTCTATCTCCCACTTCGGCAACTGTTTATGGTGATCCAGGGCTTGATCAAGTAACTCGGCTTTCTCGATCAACTCGGAAATTTTTTCTTTCTGTGTGGAGGCCTGACTACCTGAAGGCTCTATCTCTCCATCGAAACCTTGATTTGCGCCTTCTTGTATTTTCTGAAGAAATTCTTTGATCTCCTTAGCAAAGGGCTCTGGCATTTTAGATAAATCAGCTCCGTAAATATCCAGCAATTGTTCTAATTTCTTTTCATTCATTGTTAAATGATCCAAATTATTTGTCATACCACTTCCCCCCGATTTTGTTCTTGTAGATTGGGTGAGCTATTGTTTTGAAACTCTTGCCAGAGTGGACCTAGTTTTTGTTTTAATGTTCGCCTGGCTCTTGCTAATAAACTTTCAACTGCTTCACTTGAACATTCCATAATTTCAGCGACTTCAGTCATTCGATGACCTTGATAATGAAACAAAACCAATGCGAGATACTGCCGATCTGGTAGTGTTTGCAATGTTGTCTCCATTTGTTTGGATAACTGCTTGTTATAAAGATTATCTAGCTGTTCAGCCTCTATGACTGGATCATAATCTTCCGGTAATTGTTCTGGTGTCTTTTTTCTTATGCGATCGAGACAACGGTTTGCCGTTATTCTATAAAGCCATGTTGAAAATTTTGCTTTGCCGGCATCGTATTTGCTGATATTTTGCCAAAGACTGAGCATTACATCCTGGGCCATGTCTTCAGCTTCACTTGCATTATTCAGCATTCTAAACCCAAGAGCGAGCACGTTTGGCAAGTGCTGATGCACAAGTTCTTTAAATGCTTTTTGATCACCCTTTTGAGCGTGAATGATCAGGTCTTGCTCGGTTTCAATAATACCACTTTGCATATCGTAACTTTTCAGCTGAGTTAACAGAGAGCGCTCTCCATTTAGAGCGTTCCAATATTGTGTGGAACGCTCTATTTATTATTCATGTATTATTTTTGTGTTTCTGTTTTTTTATCTTTCCCGTTTTCCATATGTGAGCCGCGGTGATGATCTCTGTTCCCTTTTCCATGGTGAGAACGGTGATGACGTTTCCAGCCCATCCGCTTACGTGGACGCTCATCTTTGCTAATGACACCATCATCATTTAGATCAAGCATATATAATTTTTTTTCTGCGTGTTTTGAGAATTCTTCAGTCGTTACTTTGCCGTCTCGGTTTTCATCAAATTTACGCGTTATTCTTTTTGCTATTTTTTCATAGTGGCTTGATAGCTTTTTCTGTACTTCTTCAGCTGTTACATTGCCATCAGCGTTCAGGTCGAAATCTTTAAATTTTTTCTCATGAGCACTCAGCAATTCAGCTTTTGTGATGTTACCATCTTTATCGGCGTCAGCATGGCGCATAATATTCATACCGTGCTTTTTCATAGAATGATGGGGGGGATGCCCACCGCCGCGATAACAATGTTTGCCATGTTTTTTTGCAATAGCAACACCACTCATAGAAATAACTAAAACCGCGACACCTGCTCCTAGAGCTAATTTTTTTGACATTTACACTTCCTCGTTTTTTAAAAATTCGTATTGTTTGTCTTTTGATATTTATAATACGAATGGGAAGATTAAATACCGTCGCGGTTTTTGAAAAAATCAATTAAACATTTTGTCAAAAATAATTTTCACCTGTTTTTGAGTGTAGGAAAGCTTTTCAACGAGCTCATCATAGGTATCCAAGTTAGCGGTTTTTGCTAACCTTAATTTTAATCCCATACTCGCAGTTTCAGGAACAAAGCCTTTTTCTGTGCTCAACCTTATCATTTGAATAAGGTCATTATATAAATGAGAGGCTTTTACTAGTAAGTTTCCGTCCTGCCCATTTAAGAGATTTCGTTCAGCAATTTTCTCCAGACTACTCACAGTGTTTGTATTTATAATATCGGGATGGATGTATGAAAACTGTAATTGTAGATATTGGCAAATGAACTCAATATCAACCTGACCACCTCTAACCTGTTTAATATCCCAAATATTATCAGTTCCTTTTTCCTTTGCTATTCTCTCACGCATATCTTTAACTTCTGTGATCAACGTATCTTTCTCACGGTCTTTGGATATGACGAGTTTAATTGTTTCATTTAGTTTTTCTTTCAAGCTTGGTGAGCCGGTTAAACATCTAGCTCTTGTTAAGGCTAAGTGTTCCCATACCCATGCTTTGTTTTTTTGATAGTCAACAAAACTATTCAATTGTGTTGCTACAGGCCCGGATCTTCCTGATGGTCTTAGTCGCATATCAACTTCGTAGAGCTCGCCTTCAGCGGTTGGTGCTGAAAGGGCTGAAATTAGTCTTTGTGTGATGCGAGAATAATATTGGGTTGGTGAGAGAGGTTTCTTGCCATCTGAATGGACCTGATCTTGGTTAAAATCATAAATTAAAATAAGATCCAGATCTGAACTTGCAGTCATTTCATAGCCACCAAGTTTTCCCATTGCTAGCACCGTCACGGAAGCGCCTTCAAAGCCCCCATGAGCAAGGCTTATTTCTTCTTCTACTTTTTCGAGTAACTTTTGGATGATGGTTTCAGCCAGGCGCGAATAGGCAAAGGCTGCTACATCAGCACTAATTATTCCAGAGAGCAACCGGACACCAATTAAAAAAGATTGTTCCTGACCAATGACACGTGCAAGGTCAAGTGTGTCTTGGTAATCTTTACAACTTGAAAATTTGTCTTCGATGATTGAGCTTAATGCATCATGATCAGGTAAATCCCCGAAGAACTCGGGCGCTAGCACTGCATCTAGTATTTTTGACCGCCGAGATAACACGCGTGCAAGTCCTGGTGCTGTTCCCATTATCTCTGCAATTAAGTTCAATAATTTTGGATTTGAGGAAAGAAGTGAGAACAGCTGAACGCCAGCTGGTAAGTCACCTAAGAATTTATCAAAGACAGAAAGTGCACCATCTGGTTGTTCTGTATTTGATAGAGCTTCAAGAAGTTTTGGTTGGAATTCTGTTAAACGCTCTCTTGCTCTCTCACTTCGTGTTGAAGCATACCTACCGTAGTGCCAGGACTTTACTGTTTCAATGGCTTTGACAGGGTCTTTAAACCCAAGATTTGCGACTGTCTCTTTTGTGTTTGGGTCAATATCATCGCCTACAAAAACCAGATTACCACATTCACTTGCTAGAGACTTATCATCTTCAAATAGTTCAGCGTAATGATGTTGGACTGTTTCTAGTTCATGACGCAATTTTTTTGAGAATTCTTCGAGTGTTTGAAAGCCTGAAAAATTAGCAATTCTAGTCATGCCTTCCTCTGATTTGGGAAGGGTATGGGTTTGTTCATCATTGACCATCTGTATGCGGTGCTCAACAAGTCGTAGAAAATTATAGGCGATTGTCAATTCATCACGTGCTTTTGGGGCAATCCATTGTTCTTCAGTTAGCCCTTTTAAAGTTTCTAAAGTTTGTGTCGTTCTTAAATGTGCTTGACGCCCACCAGCGATGAGCTGTTGTGTCTGTGTGAAGAACTCTATTTCTCGAATACCGCCGCGGCCCAATTTAATATTGTGACCTGTGATTGCTATAGTGCCGTGACCTTTGACGGCATTGACCTGTCTCTTCATTGCATGAATATCGTCAATGGCGGCAAAGTCCAGATATTTGCGCCAAACAAAGGGGGCTAGTCCTTTAAGCAATTCTTCTCCGGCCTCAATATCGCCCGCGACAGGGCGAGCTTTAATCATTGCTGCCCGTTCCCAATTTTGCCCAAAGCTTTCATAATATGAATAGGCAGCATCAGTAGAAAGAGCAATTTGAGTTGCTCCGGGGTCTGGTCTCAGTCGCAAATCAACGCGATAAACATAACCATCCGCCGTTAGCTCTTGCATCATCTTGACCATGTTTCTAGTCAATTTTACAAAGAAAGTACTTGGTTCAATTCCTTCTTTTAATGTCATTCGCTCTAAATCATAAAAAACGATGAGATCAACATCACTTGAATAGTTTAATTCAAACGCTCCTTGTTTCCCCATAGCAAGGATGATGTAACCACTATCTTCAGCGGGGTTTTCTTGATTTTTAGGAAGGACATCTCCCTTTATCATAGCCTGTCTGAAAAGGAATTCAGTTGTTTGTTCAAGCGCTGTATCAGCACTTATTGTGATGGCTTCAATGACTTTTGGAACATCCCAACAGCTTGATAAATCAGTTAATGCCGTGAACAGAGCCGCCTTCTTTTTATAGCCCCTTAAGTGCCACATTGCTTCATCCATTGATGAAGCGTTTTTCATATTCTCTTTGAGCTCTTCTCCTAATTCGCTCATTCTTGTTTCGGGAGGATTATATAAAGCCCCGAACAGATTTTCGGGACGGCGTTTTATGAGTGAAGTTAAATAGGGAGAATTTCCAAATACACCTAATAGGAGTGCCCGCACTTGAGATGAGTTTTCTAAATCTAATAGGAATTCATTGGCCCATTCTTTTCCTGCAAGTTCAGACTTAAGGTCATTAAGACAACTTTCTGCGAGCTCTGTATTATGCGGAACAGGCACTGCATTAATTCTCTGACTTAAATTGTTCATATATCTCTACACCCAAGTATGTGCACCCAATTAAACGTGAAATAATCTCTTCAGTTTATTGTGCTTTTTATGATTTGGAAATGATTATCATAGACCTTTTAAGCGGACGCCAATTGAGGAATTGGATGGATTGGAAATCTCATGATTATACGAAGACCGGGCTCGTTGTCTTCTAAGCGTATGGCCCCTTTGTAGGCATTTATGACTGCGCCAACCATTGATAGTCCTAGGCCACTGCCCGGTTTTGAGCGACTTTCTTCCAAGCGAACAAATCTTCGAAAAACTCTCTTTTTATTTTCCTCAGATATTCCTTCACCATTATCTGCAATATGAATTTCAACATATTGATTTTTTTGTCTTACCATAAGTTCTATTATGGTTTTGTGATCTTTATTTTTTATATCTCCTCTGCCGTATTTCAGGGCATTATCAATCACATTTGTAATGGCTTGGGAAATGAGTTGCCTATCAGCTAGGATTGATAGGTTTTCTGAAATAGAGAGTTTTAATTCCATACCTTCATCATCAATTACTGGTTCATAAAGCTCGGCGACTTCTTTCATAACTTGGCTTAAATCAACAACATCTTTTTGTTCGTTATCTGCACCAGCTTCCAACCGAGCGATTTTTAAGAGTGCATTGAATGTTTTGATAAGATTATCCGCTTCTTCAATGGTGCCTTGCAGGGCCTCTACTTTAGCTTTTTCGCCTTCTGGGTCTATTAAAGCTTCTTCGGCTTTGATGCGTATTCGGTTGATGGGCGTTTTTAAATCATGAGCAATATTATCTGTGACTTCTCTCATGCCGCTCATAAGGGTTTCTATTTTCATGAGCATATTGTTTAGATTTGCAGAGAGTTGATCTAGCTCATCGTTCGACCCATTAATTGGGATTCTTTCAGATAAATCTCCTGCCATGATTGATTTGCTTGTTTCTGAAATCTGATTGATGCGATTGAGCAGATTACGGCTAACCCAAAGACCTGTTCCCAACCCAAAGGCGGCTAATAGTCCAAGGCCAATAAAAAACATTTTTCTTGCGGTATAGATAAAATTCAATTGATCTTCAATATCGCGCCCAACAATTAGAACAAGCCCGCCGTCCACACGAAATGGAATGCCAACTGCATTTCTTTTTTCGCGGGTTTCATCTTGTTGCCAAATGTAACTAAATTGAGCACCTCTATTAACACCGCGTAATTCGGTTGGAATACGGTTTAAACTACCGGCTATTTTTCGACCTGTCTGCGTTCCGAAAAAATAGAGAGAGTTACCTGGCTTTCTAGAGCGGGTTGCAATTGTGGCTGCTAAGCGTGACGAACCACCCTGGCGGTATTGCTCCGCCAAGCCTTTTACTTCGGCTGTTATTACCTCAACAAGTTGCTGAGTTAAAAGAGCATTTGTTTTCCAGCCTGTGTAGGTTCCAACTGCGATACTTGCTAGGATGATAACCAGCAAGTAAACAGCTGAAAGACGAAATGCTGTGGTTTTGAATAGACGGTTAAACGCCATCGGTAATCATATATCCTGCGCCGCGTATGGTCTGTAACAATGTCTCATCAAAGTCCTTATCGATTTTAGATCTAAGGCGGGACATGTGAACATCTATGACATTTGTTCCCGGGTCAAAATGGTAGTCCCAGACATTTTCCAAGAGCATGGTTCTTGTGACGACTTGCCCCTTATGGCGCATTAAATATTCAAGCAGACGATATTCTCTTGGCACGAGTTGAATGTCTACACCTGAGCGGGAGACTTTTTGAGACATTCTTTCTAAAATAAGGTCTCCAACTTTTAATTCAGAATTTTCCGCGCCAGTTCCAAGACGCCGCATGAGTACTTCTATTCTGGCTTGCAGCTCACTTAAGGCAAAAGGTTTAGTGAGATAGTCATCTCCTCCTGATTTTAAGCCTTTTACTCGCTCATCAACTTTATCCAAAGCACTTAAAATAAGAACTGGGGTGTTGACCTCATTTTCTCTTAAATTTTCTATGATGGAGAGGCCATCTCTGTTGGGTAGCATGCGATCAATAATGAGAACGTCATATTCTTTTTTCAAACCATATTGGAGACCGATTTCTCCATCGTCAGAATGGTCAACATTATGGCCACTTTCCCCAAGTGCTTTACAGAGAAAACGGGCTGTTTCTAAATCATCCTCAATTAATAGAATTTGCATGTTTTTATCCCGATTTAAAAAGGAGGAGCTTAAACCCTCTAAACTCCCCCTTCTTTCGTTTTTGACTATTTCTTATTTTTCTTCAATTTTAATCCGTAATAAGGACCGTCTTTAACTCTTACAAGTATGACTTTTGCAGATGTCTTTTTAGCTTTTAAGATTTCAGAAGTTACATCCGCTGGAAAATTCACTGACTTACCATTCACTTCCAGAATGACGTCACCAACTTTGATCCCTTTTACAGAAGCATCGCTATCTGGGTCTACTTCGGTAATTACGACCCCTTTTTTACCTTTACCTAAATCTCGCGCTGGTGCGAGGGATAGGCCAATGTCATCAAGGGCTTTATTATCCAACTCAAGTGCTGGTTCACCTTTTTGTAAGGCAGCCAGTTTTTTACCATCCGGGAATGTACCGAGTTTTACTGATACTTGTTTTTTAGCACCATTGCGTAAGACTTCTAAAGCAATGACTTCATCTGGTCTGATTTCACCAATTTGGCGCATTAAGTCACGAACATCTGCGATCTGAACGCCATTGACTGACAGAATGACATCTCTCACTTTTAAGTCAGATTTTGTGGCTGGGCCACCTTTTACCAAGCGGGTTACAAGAGCGCCTGATGGTTTGTCTAATGAAAGCCCTTCAGCAATATCTTCGCTCACATTTTGGATGTTAATACCAAGCCAACCACGAACAACTGAGCCACCTTTACGCAAATCTTTAGCAATTTTTTGTACAACATTTGCTGGAATAGCAAATGCGATACCGACATTGCCGCCAGAAGGGCTGTAAATGGCTGTATTCACTCCAACAACCTCACCTTTTAGGTTGAATGCTGGACCACCTGAGTTACCACGGTTTACAGCCGCGTCGATTTGTAAATAGTCATATGGGCTTTGACCTACAGGGCGACCATGAGCTGAAACAATTCCAGCTGTTACTGTTCCACCTAGACCAAATGGGTTACCAACGGCTAACACCCAATCACCGACACGAGCTTTTTCTTTGGCCATTGGAACGGCTGGGAATTTTCTTTTGTCTTTGATTTTTAACAAGGCAAGATCTGTTCTTGCATCTGAGCCGATTAGGCGGGCATCCAACTGCTCACCACCTGATAGGGTGACTTTAATTTCTGTACCACCTTTAATCACGTGATGATTAGTCACTACATATCCATCTTCGGAAATGATGAAACCAGAACCTTGTGAATTTTGTGGTTTTGGTTGTTGCTGTTGACCAAAGCGTTTTTCAAAGAACTCTTTAAAAGGAGAGTTATCTGGAATTTGTCCTCGTCCAAATCCTGGAGGTCTATCCCCACGATTAAATCTTTTTTTCTGTTGAGTTTTAACTGTTTCGGCTTTGCTTTTTACAAAAACGCTAACCACTGAAGGGCTGACCTGTTCCACCAAATCAGCAAAGCTGCTAGGGGCATTTGCATATGGTTTTACACTGGTAGACACTGCGTTTTTAATTTCAGCTGATGCGGGGTTATTATTGAGGACTAAGCCACTGGTCGCTGCGGCAACACCTGCAAGGCCTAAGGCTGCTGCTGCAAAGACCTTACGGCTAGGTGATTTTTTTTGCTCTGTATTTAAGTTTGTCAAATTGCTTCTCCGTAGGTTCGGTAAAGTATAGAAAATGCATTCTTTTTTGTGTGGCATTTATTGATCGCTTATTTTTTTGCCAACATCTGCATCTCTTTTAGCCTTGATATAAGGATCTAATCATGACGTGATGCCATCTTGAAAATTAAATATATGTAATGTTTCGATAATTTTTAGGTTTTTCTTTGTTTTTCAATGAATTTCGAACTTTAACATACTATTTTTTTCGCCAGTATAGGCGATTTGAGGGGGATTTGGAATGTTCTGGGAGGGTTTTTATCGGAAGAATAAAAAAGGCCCCCTTTTGGGAGCCTTTTTTTGAATTATGATAAATTTAAAGTGAGATTTCACAAAATTTCTCTAAATAGAAGACCATCCAATTTATAAAAATTAGATAATAACCTTGATTTAGCTGACTTTGCTCCATGTGCCGTCATTAGAACGACAGGCTGTACCTTTTAAAATTTCAGGTTCGCCCTTGATATAAATTGTGTGTGTGTATTCACGGCAATTTCTTCCCTGATCCTGATATGGAGGCTTTGGTACAACCACACCTCTATGACCTGAGTCTGGATTATTCCATGGTATAGCTTTGCCTGAATGACCTGTCTCTAAAGCTCTATATTCAGCTTCAGCTGCGGCTCGTCGGTCATTTTCATCAAGTGATTTACCGATTTCACTGCCGACAACACCGCCAATAACAGCACCAGCGACTGTCGCTAATACCTTACCGCTGCCTTTGCCAACTTGATTACCTAAAATACCGCCTGCTAGCGCGCCGATCACGGTGCCGCTGTCTTGTTTGTTAAAACTACCTGAGCAGGCCGTTAGAACGAACGACGCTAAAATTATAGCAGCAATTGCTTTTATGTTCATTTTCATTAACTTTCATCTAATGCCATCTGTGCTTCTCTTACTTATCTCTTAACATGAACTTAGACATATAAACATGTCCTAGGTTTGTTTAGTTGTTAGTAATTCACACAGATCTGCCTAAATTTAAGTCACACTTCAACGGTTCAATTCTGACCAAAGTTAGGCGGAAATTCAAGATCCGGCCGGTAGTTGCAATTTTATCTGCAATCCGCCGAGTTTAGAATGAGATAAATCAAACTTTCCACCATATAAATCAACAAGATCACTCACAATTGATAAACCAAGACCTGAACCTGGTTTCGTTTCATCTAAACGCTTTCCACGTTCTTTGACTTGGCTCAGCTCTTTATCACTTAAACCTGGTCCATCATCTTGAATGGTAATGTTGAGCACAGTTTCACCCATTTTGTTTGATTCTATTTTTATTTTGCTTGAAACTTCGTTGTTGGCCCATTTGAAAGCATTATCAAGCAGGTTTCCGATGATTTCTTCAAAATCTTGCTTTTCACCTGCGAAACGGGCCTGGTCTGGGCATTCAAGGTTAAACGTTATATTTTTGTCTTGATAAATTCGCAAAAGAGCTCTTTCTAATGATTGCATGATAGGAGAGATTTCTGTAAGGCTCCCTACCACCCCTACTCTCGCTGCCATTCTAGCTCTGTCTAAATGGTGACTGATTTGGTTTTGCATTATTTCTGTTTGTTCAGCGACTTTATCAGCTAATGGATCTGTTTTCCCTCTAACTTCGTTATTCATTACGCTTAGAGGAGTTTTTAGGGCATGAGCTAAATTCCCAACATGAGTTCTTGCCCGCTCAATAATATTCATATTGCTTTTGATAAGATTATTGATCTCAAATTGTAGCGGAGCGATTTCAGCAGGGAAGTTGCCTTCCAAACGATCTGTTTTCCCAGCGCGAATAGCGGTTAAGCCATTTTCGACCACTTTTAAGGGCCGTAGCCCAAGACGAACTTGCAAGAAAGTTGAAGCGATTAGTCCGGCTCCCAAGATTAAAAACGTAATTGTCAGCATTGAAGCAAAATCAATGATGTCGTCTTCGATTTCACTGCTATCACCGGTTACGATATAATCATACCTTTGCGGTTTTTCATCTGTGCCTAAAGTGATTGATCTGGTTATGACACGTAATTTTCTATCACTTTCATATTTTACGTAGAACTTTACTGTCCCATCTTCAGCCGTATTCAAGTTTTCTTTTTTTGTGAGGTTCAACTTTTCTTCACCGAGGGATGTTGATGAATATACAGGTAAGGTATCATTATTTACAGGCTGGATTAGCCAATACCACCCAGAATTGGGCAAGGTAAATGCGAAGCCTCCGAACTGTTTTGGTTTCGTGGGGGCTTCATAATTTTCCTGTAAACTGCTTTCAATGAGCAGAGACAAGTTAGCTTTCAGGCGCTCATCAAAGTTGGCCTCAATAGATCCTCGATAAACGGAAATCAGCTGATAAGCTGCCAATGGTAGAATGATCAGAGCCAAGGCTGTTGAGGTGATGAATAGTCTAAATGCAAGTGAATTAAACTTCATTTTCATTCGTGGATAAACAATATCCAAGGCCTCTGACTGTTTTGATTAAATCTGATGGAATTTTTTTGCGCAATCTTCCGACAAACACTTCAATGGTATTTGAATCTCTATCGAAATCCTGATCATAGAGATGCTCGACTAATTCAGTGCGGGAAATAACCTTATCTTTGTGATGTACTAGATAGGCTAAGAGACGAAATTCATGGGAGGTGAGTTTTATAAGGGTGCCATCAACTGTGACCTTGGCGGCTTTTGTGTCTAACCGGAGATTGCCAACTTCAATTTCATTTGTTGCATGGCCAGTTGAGCGCCGAAGAAGAGCTCTTACTCTTGCTAGAACTTCTTCCATATGAAACGGTTTTGATACATAATCATCTGCCCCTGCATCCATACCAGCAACTTTATCGCTCCATCGATCACGAGCGGTTAAGATCAATACAGGCATCTTCAAATTAGCGCGGCGCCAATTTTCCAGTACTGAAATACCATCCATAGTTGGAAGGCCTATGTCGAGAATAACGGCATCATAAGGTTCTGTTTCCCCTAAGAAGTGACCATCTTCTCCATCATGCGCTGTATCAACAACATAGCCAGCTTCTTCCAAAGCTGTTGTTATTTGCCGATTTAGGTCTTTATCATCTTCGACTACGAGTAAGCGCACACGTTCCCCCAATTCATTAAATAACTAAACAGATTTAAAAATTATAATAATATTATAAACCTGTTTAGCATATTGACAAATCTGGGCAAAAGAAAAGTTAGAGCCTTAAATTAATAATGAAACAGACGGTACAACTGATCAATTTAATATCACTTGTTTTCATCTTGTTTATAAGCTGACATGGTATGCTCAAAATAATTGCCTGGCTGATAGTTTGAATTGTTTTTGGAAGGTTCTGCCTTTCGGGTAAAAATATGCGGTGCGATGATTGAAAGTATCATTGATAGTAGCCATAATTTTAAAGTCATACAGTCTCCTCTATTCTTGTTTTTTCTAAATAGTGTTAGATTTTCATTTCCATTGAACGACGCGTTAGTTTTGTCGTTGCGCGCGAGCGACCATAAAGAGCCATTGTTGTTCCTGTTACACCGCCGATGATTTGGATAAGTTTTGCAACCGTGTCTCCAAATTGCCGAATTAATTCGGCTGAAATATCTAGACCAATGAATGGACCAATAACCGGAAGGATGGTTGAAAGTGCTGTGACTATAGTTCCCCATACTGTGAGGGATTCACCCCACCACTTTTTGTTAGCGTATGTCTCGGTTGTTTCCATTTTTACTCTGACCTTTCGTTTGGGAAGATTAAAATTTTCGGGAGGGTAAGATTGATTAGATAAATAACTATTGGCGATTTGTTCAGTTTGGCTCAACCTATTCAACCAGCCTTTACCAAAGATATTAAACTGCTTGAGTTGCTTATAATGAGTGCGGCGAACTGAAATATAATTGTTCAGCGTATTTTGGAGAGCTTCTTTATTTGCAAAGCTGATTGTTTCTGGACCTACCTCACCATCCACTTCAGCACCGATGGATGACTGCAACAGTTTTACTGCCTTAATTGGGCCGTGGTTTACTGAGGCATCAAATAGTGCAATCGCTATAGGCAGGGAAAAATATTGGCATCCAGCCTTCTTCCAATAGTAGGTTTCATAAATTAGACTGACCTGATTGTGAGTTAGCTTCCTAAGCGCTTCTATTTCATTTCCGTTATATTGAGGGAGTACGCCGTCTTTCTTGGCTCTTTGATATGTATTTAAAGTAATTCCTTTATAGGTTGGTCCCCCTTTATCATCCTTGTGATTTGACCATCCTCCTTCTACTTTTAAGACATGAGCTAGGGCGATTTGAAACCTTGTTTTAAGGTTGGTCTCATTCTCTTTTTTTTGCGCATCCTGCATCGTTGTTGTTTCAGTTAGTGGCCAGCGTAAATCTATCAGTTGATCTTTTCTGAAGGTTGCAATGGAGACTTTATTGCTCTGGTTTCCTGAGAGTAATTGGATTTGATCCTTTGTTGATGAAATGACAAATCCGACATGACCAAACACCTCATTGTTTCCTCGTTTTAAAATTGCTACTGAGCCTAATTTTTCTTCTCTTTCTTTTTGCCCCCAACTTAAATACGACCTGGCCATTAGACTTTTCGTGCTTTTTATACCTGCGCGCTCCAACATTGCGCCTATAAAAGCTGCACACCATGGTGTTTCATCTTTCACAACGCCTGGGTGATTAACTTCATTGAAATATTCTAAAATTCTAGGATTTTCAGATCCTTTACCAAGCTCACTAACTTCGAGTTCTTCAAGAGCGTATTGAAGCCAAAGGGGAATATCTGGTTGTTCGTTTACGTCCATGTTTATCTCTTTAATCTTTAGATTTGCTTCTTGGCGCGCTATAGACAACCCATAGGCGATGTATACCTATAATTAGACCGACTAAGAGTGAGAGGGTTGTTAGCACGCCATTTAATTCATTTAGCCATGCTCCCCAGGCTGGTGCTGAAATTAAACTGCTTGCAATTACGCTATCTTGAATAGTTCCTGTTGGTTGGTGCAGTTGGTTACCAAATGGCATTCTTGCTTCCTTTTATTGTTGTAACCCTTGTTTTAAAATTTAGGACTTAACCTCTAGGTGATTTTAAGATTATTCATTTATTATCGTTGCTTCACCTGCTGTTCCTCGACCATAAATTTCGGAAAGTTGATATACACGGATGGTGTAGCTTGCTTGTATGGTTCCCCAATCAGAAATTTGATCCGCTTCAGAATATGTGACCTGTGGGCTTGTTGCTTGTAGAGTTCTGACAACGGTCTCTCCACTCATGATATCGACAACATAACTTTCCATTTCTTCTCCCAATGGGATTTCATTTAGCTCCCAACTATCGCCGCCAATACGACTTCTACGTATCCAGCTGATAAGCACATCACCGTTGTTGTTTTGTCCTTTGATATGGACGGGACTAAATGGCTTCATGCCTCTTTTGGTGAAGGAAATAGTTTCTGTTTGAAATGACGGGTGGCCAAGTGTGTATTGAGCTGGACCATAACGCCAGTTCAACTCTAAGCCGACTTCTTCAAGTGTTAGGTTGGCTTGCGCTAAAGCTTCATCAATAAGGATAAAGTCAGCCCCTGTGCTTGCCGGTTGATCAAGCGCATCTTCCGTGCCGCCTTGTGCTCTTAAGAACCCTGACAACTCATAAGTGTTTTCTCCAATGAGGTTGGCGTTTAAAAATTGGATGATTTCCCATAAACCATTGTCATGTTCTATAGCTGCTAAATTACTGCCTGAAAAAAGCGCCTCTTTTTCAATAGATGACAACTCACCATATGCCATCTGGATTTGAAGGACATTGCCATAATCCCAGCGCCCAACCGGTCCGATATTAAGTGTTGTTTGAGAAATACCCATTCTTGCTGGTGCGTTTAACAGTGTGTTTAATTGATACCCATCATCACTTGGGGAATTATAAGCTGCTACACTGCCTGGCCAAGGCTTTTGCTGTGCTGCTATATAGGGTTGGTGAGCAACATGTTCTTCCCTTAGGAGGGGAAAGTCATAAAACTTAACGTTGGAGGGACCATAAAGTGTTGGTAAAGTGTTTGTTGGTAGCGTTGCTGAATTTATAGTTTCATTATAGATATTGAAATCAATCGACTTGGCTTGTATCGCCCTTGAGTTTTGATCGTTAATTTCTGTAATACGTAGATGTTTATTGTTACCCCCGACATTTAAAGAGATGCTATCTGTTGGCTCTAATGCCATTTGGCTAGGAGGCAGGATAAAACTGCCCTCTTCTCTACTTGACCAACTTTCATGCACCCATTTATTGGCAAGAGACTGGACTAAGTCAGAATCCATAACAATAGGCAGGTCTGCAGTGGCTACTCGATTTGTTTTACCTACCGTTCGTTGGCCCTCAAGTGTTCGGTTTCTATAATCTTGCTTGCCATCGATGAATGTAATTTTGGCCGAGCGCGGCAATTCAGATTCTTGGGCTCTTGTTAACTCAAAGAGAGGTGTTTCACCTTTAACTTCCACCAGCTGTTCTGGTGATAGCTCTACATTGGTTTCGCTTTTAGCGCGGTGTCGAAATTTAATTTGACCTTCACTCTCATAGCTATCAAAGAAATGTGCCAGCTCAAGCGGTTGCAATGCATCTCGTGCCGGCATGATGCGATCTATGACATAGCCACCGATGATGCCATCTAATTCTGTCAGTTCGAACTTAGTGAACTGATAGTCCAATAAAATTTGGGTGACCAAGGCGCTTAACGCAATGTTTCCCGTTCGTCCTGTTAGCCAGTGACCTTTTAACCAATTTTCTCCGTCTCCCCAAATTTCAGTATTGGCAGGAAATGCTGGATAGGGTCTCGCGTCCCAAGTGTAAATATAAATCCTTTCATGATCGACCATACGTCCTTGATACTGGCTTGATTGAGGATTATTGGTTTCGATAAAAGTTTCTGAACCCGGAGTGAAAAACTGATTTATCGCTTTGATATATTGTCTTTGAATGTAATCATCGCGGCCTCCATCAGAGTGATATGGAAATTTACTTTCAGAACTTTTGGGGTCAACAAACACATTGGGCTGATTGCTACCAAAATGAATGGCCGGGCAACCTACCTCCATCAACCAAATTGGTTTTGATTGAGGCGCCCAATTGGTGGCTGTTGTCACCTCTGTTCCATTTGGGCGATTATAGTGCTGATTGGACCACCAAGACGTAATATCTTTATATCGAAACACCCAGGGTTTATTTAAACCATCAGTGATAGGCGTTCTTATTTGATCTGTTCGATCTTGTTCACTTGCGTAATACCAATCATAGCCTTCGCCGCCAAAGATATTACCTTGCAGGTAGTCTTGTTCATAGATAGAATTATATTGAGCTGCATCCAAATGATTGGTGCCAGTTTGCCAATCCGAGAGGGGCCAATAACAATCGATCCCAATTGCGTCTATCTCTTGGGCGCTCCATAATTCATCTAAGTGGAAATATACATCGTTTGAACCATCCGTTGGTTGATAGCCAAAATATTCTGACCAATCTGCGGCATATGTGACTTTACAACTAGAGCCAAGAATGGCTTTCACATCTGTGGCTAATTGTTTTAACGCTGACACAAAGGGAAAGTTATTTGCTTCATCGCGGATTGTTGTTAGCCCCCGCAATTCAGAACCAATTATAAAACTGTCCACACCGCCAGCAACTTGGCAAAGATGGGCATAATGGAGAACCATTCGGCGCCATGTCCATTCAGTTGGCCCTTGATAAGTCACTGAGTTTGATGACGTGACAAAATCATTTATGGCTGCTTGACCAACAAAATTATTTAACTGAGCAATTGCCCCTGTTGTTTTATCTGGCGTTGATGGTTGACCTGGGGCTGGGTCAACTGTTATACGCCCGCGCCAGGGATATCTTGGTTGATAAGGATTGCCTGTGTAAGGGTCCGGCAGACTATTAGAGGCCTCAATATCCA
Organism: Methyloligella sp.; assembly: GCA_021604645.1. Classification (GTDB taxonomy): domain Bacteria; phylum Pseudomonadota; class Alphaproteobacteria; order Rhizobiales; family HXMU1428-3; genus HXMU1428-3. The sequence goes on along the minus strand of BQJJ01000010.1, from coordinate 90,460 downwards.
TCAACAAAAATGGATTAAAGGCCACCTTCAGACCTCTTGAGTTTAAATCAGTGATCGCATTTATGATCGTTTCGTCTGAGGGTGTTCCGCCGTAAGCTGGACGCCCATTGTCAAGGCTTGTAACCGCTGCATCATTCCTAGTGGTATTAGATACAATCCAATCCCGACCATAGATTAACTTATCTTGACTATCGACCGCAGGTTTTACTTCACAATTATTTACCCGTAAATCTGTGCCAAACCAGCTCACAAACAGGGAAATATTTTTGGCATTTGGAAGATCATCTTCTAATTGATCAATTGCCACGTCCCAATCTGATTTGCCTTGATGGGTATGTGTGTTGACTGGTTCTGAACTTCCGTTGCCGAGGTCTTTTAAGAGCTCCTCATTTTCATACACATATTCTCCCGCGCTTGGGATCAAAGTGATGGCATTTATTTCACTTTCAAATTCATCCAATTGGCGAAAAACTTCGAAATTCAACTGCGGCATTCTATTGCCAAACTCAGCTAATGGCATTCGCTCAAATACAATGTAACAAACGCCTCTATAAGCAGGTGTGTTTGTACTGCCTTCTTTTGATTCAATTAAACTGTCAGGTGCTTGAGTTTCACTGCCTTTATGGAACCTATATGTGTAGCGAGATAAGTTGAGCTCTTTACCATTAGCCCATACTTTACCGAGGCGACTAACTTCTCCTTCGGATAAAGCGATGGCGAAATTGGCAAAATAATTATATTCAATTGTTTTCGTGGTTGAGCTTGGTGTGCTGCTTCCTTTGCCACCACCGCTTTGCCCTGTGCTTTGTGTTCTTGTTATTATTTCTTCTTCATAATTTGTTGCCCATATGATCTCCCCGGCTACTCTGGCTGCTCCATACACACGCGGAATATGTGAACCTTGCGACGAAGTTGTGACGCTTAGATCTGATAGGCGCGGACCTTCAGAAACTCTTTGCTGACCGGATGATCCAAATAAGGCCTGGTCAACATAGCGCCCCGCAAATGCACCTGCTGCGCGCCCTATAACGGCACCCGATAACGGCCCTATAGTCGGCAGAATGCTTCCACCGATGGCACTGCCAACGGCACTAAATGCAATGGTTGCCAAATTGCACTCCTCTTATTGAATGATTTTGATGAGTTTTTTAAATGTCTTTAAAGGGGGTGTGCGGAAAACTAAACACAGCTGCTAAATGTCGCTTCCACCAATTGTTTAAATGGACTTCTCCTACTTTTGCTCCTTCAATGGCGTGCACCATTTTATCAGGCGCGGTTAGAATGCCCGTGTGCTTTGCGATCATCCATTTTCGAAATCGGAATACTAATACATCTCCGATTTGTCTCTCCTCAAACGCTACTTTTAGAAGATGTTCATTAGCAGCTTCAATTAATGTTTCCTGCTTATTTTGCTCCGCCCAATCTTTGCTGTATGGCCTTATTGGCGCTGCACTTTGGTTATATAGCTCTTTATAAACTCCCCTCACCAAGCCTAAACAATCGCAGCCAACATGCTTTAAACTTTCCTGATGATGATAGGGAGTACCAATCCAGCTTTTTGTAATTTCTAGAATTTTTTCACGGTGCTTCTTTTCAGAAACGTCTTTACTAATTTTGGCTTGAACCATCTTGTGAGCTATCATCCTGATTTGGTGATTTAATTATGAAGTCATTTCCTGGTATGTGAGGGAAGCCGCGAAAATTATTCTGATTGCTAAATTTAGATTTGCATGTACCAAAGGTTTTATCACAGCCGGCTGTTATCTTAAATTGATCACCGGTTTGCATCGGACTTCCTAATTGCTGCCAGAGACTAATGATCGATAGGTCTTCGGATTGTCGAACGTGGCCCTTCACCTCAGATTTTGTGCCTGTGTTGTCTCCTGTTAGCCATTCAACTTTTCCACCATTGAACCAATTGGATGAATAGCTACCTAAATCAATTGAGGTGAAAGATTGGTCTGTTTGAGTGTTTGCCACCGAGGATGTTATTGAGAACGCCGTAGTACCAAGGTTAACAGTGCAGCGACCATCTCCTATTTCAGAGTCACATGTTTGTTGGAAAATTCGTCCTTGAGGTTGCTGAAGATTGTGAGCAAGTCCGCGGACTTCGGCCATGAAGCTTAAGCTTCCTCTTTTTACTTCACCGACATTACCAACCCGCTGTAACACTCTTTGAGAAGGATTGGCCCAGTTTACGAGATAAACCTCTATTTCGGCATTGTCATAGAGACCATTTGCCAGATCTGTTTCTTTTAAAGCTGATGACGAAAGGGCTGAATGAATTTCCATATTATCAACTGACAGACCAACTCGTGATACAGCCTCAGATCCGACAAAACCACTTGCCGCTTCATACAAAACACCATCAAACTCTAAATTGTTATCATGATCAGTGAAGCCTTTGATCGTTCCGTCATTGCGGCTTAACTTCCAACAATTGCATAATGTTGTTGTTCCACTTTTTAGGTGTGTTTCTAAGTCTGTTGGAAGTGACCTCATATGCGCACCTCAACAACAGGGATGTTTGGTATTTCACCGGCGTTAAACCTGGACAGGTTTATTTTTAATTCGTCTGTGTCGAAACGCACAGGCACATCATATTCAAAGCCTGCCGTAACAATAGCGCCATTTGTTGGAATGGAGCCACTTAGAAATGCAACAATGCCTGTTGTATGATCGATCGTATAATCTGTATTTTCAATTTGCAGATTACCATCAATGTTGACAAGCACTGAACCTTCTACTGGCTTTGTTATTTCTCTTGAATATGGTGCAAAAGTTTGCCCATAAGTTTTCAACAATTGAAACTCACTTTGCACTCCATCGCCATTACCTAATAACTGGTCTTGAGCTGTTATGTCTTGCAAAGGTAATGAAGACCGATGGTCGCTATGATCTTTCCAACGAAACCCATAAAGCTTGCCGCGGCGTTCTTCGAAAAAACTAATGACTTCATGTAAGTCATCGAGACTTTTAACACCGTAACCGGCATCGAAATGCCTTCGACTATCTGCCCATCGGGTGTTTCGTTCTTCGTGGCCTGAACCAAGCATCACGATTTCAGTGCGCCTCTCAGGTCCACCACTGCTGCCAAATGAGATGGCTGTTGGAAATCTTACTTCATGGAATGTCATTCATCACACCTGATTTTTTAACTTAAAGATTTCTGTTTCCGCGTGAGGTAATGCGCTGCAATGTTGCTGCAAGTTCTCCCTCAGACCGTCTAAAACTATCTATGTCTGTAGCCGCGATGTTAACTGTCACATTCATCCCTCCTCCTCCTGAAGAACGCACGCCGAGTTCGCCATTGGCCCCTCTTGTGAGTGGCAGAATAGCCTCTGGCCCTGCTTCTCCAGCAACACCAACATTTCCACCTGCCAAGGGGAACGCTAATGGCGAGTTTAAAACACCGCCGCCTGAATTTGCGAAAGTGCCGCCTTTTGCAAACCCAAAAAATGATCCAAGCAGTGAAGTTGCTGAGCTGCCTACTCCTTCGGGGAGCAAATCTTGAACTGGCTTTAAGGCGCTATTAAAAGCCTTATTTGATATTTGCAATGCTAAGGATTTAAAGACGGTCTCCGCATCTTTTCCTTTAGAAATAATTTCTCCAAAGGACTTTGTGATTGATTCGCCTAAATTGAGACTTTCTATATTTACTTGCTTTATTGCGTCTCTAATTGGTGAAGCATCTGCTTCAAAAATTACTTTATGACCTGTTTCTGTTTCATTCATTTAGATCTCTTTTTTACTAAGATTTATCAGGGAACTTTTTCATTAGTTTTTCTAAATTTGATTTGGACAGCGGGCTTTGTTGTCCATTGCCGATAAAACCATTTAATTTGCCTTCAATGGCGCATTTAAATTCTTTTGGTGTCATGTTCCAAAACTGACTGGAAGATAGGTTGAGTTGCCCAAGGCCAATTCGCATTAAGTCTTGCCATGGCAATATTGGTTTGTTTTTTTTGGGCATCGCTGTTTTTTCGTGATTTGTTTTTTTAATGACTTAACTCTCGGTATTGAAAGTTGTGCTAAAGAGCTTTGCGATGATTTCTATGTATGATTTGATCCCACCTTCAATTTTTATTGCGGCAACATCTTCTTTTGTTAAGTTTGAGCCACCGCCTTTTAGGCCTGCCCAAAGAATGGTTATGATGTCGTCTGTTTTTATTCGGCCTTTTTGAAATCTTTCAATCACTTCGATTAAGTCGTCAGAGCCAAATTCTGTTTCTAATTCAGCTAAAGCACCGAGCGTCAAACATAGAGGATAATTTTTACCCGCTAAATTTACTTCGATTTCACCGCGAATTGTATTCGCCATGTTCCGCTCCCTTTAAATGGCTGTGAAAGTAATTGGACCGGCTGAATCCAATGTGAGTTCAAAGCTGAGTTCATTGTTATGACCGCCAGCATATTCAAAACCTGAGATTTGGAACAAACCTTCTAATGTCCCAAAATCAGGGATGGTGATTTGCCAGTCTCTAATGGTTGAATTAAAAAAGTAAGATCTGACAAGTTCATCAGATGCTTGATCTTTGAAAATACCACTCCCTGATACCCGTGTTGATTTAACACCACATGCTAAGAGCTCTCGCCATTGATCTTGACTATCCGCATGTGTGATATCAACCGTGTCTGCATTAAATGAAATTGATTTACTGCGCAGACCTGCGACTGTTGAAAATGTGCCGAGCCCATCTTCATCCAGTTTTAACAACATATCCTTGCCCTTTTGAGCACTCATTTTACTCTCTCCTTAAACTTTGTGTTTGGGGGATTTATCTCTTCGTCTTTAAAGCGGTTCGGTTTTCATTTGAAACCTCGTGATGCCATGGATTGTTTCACCATCTGGGTCTCTTCGAACTTCATTAAACTCAAACACTTTGTTCACTAGTGTTTGACTTGACATCACAAGTGGTGCCGACAAAATTGCTTGCTCGATCGCAACTAAAATTTCGAGAGCTTGTTTGCGGCCTTTATTCTCTGTCCAGCTGTGAAATGTTATGACATGTTCACGCCCGTCTTCCGTGCTTGTATTCCACTCACGCTCCAACGTCATACCGATTGTTACATAGGGTGGTTTTGTTCTCTGTGGCACATGATCATAAATTTTTCCGCTTCCTAGCAGACTGGTTAAGTTACCGTCTGCTGAGAGAGCCTGATAGAGCGCTTGCTGTAATTCTAACTTGGCTGTATTGGGCATATGACTTGCCTTATTGTTTAAAAACGAACGTCATTACATCAAAGCTATAAACCTTTGATGTTGTTCAGTTCTGCTTGAATTATTTTATGGATGTTTTGTTCGACGCGATTTTTTGCGCGTAGTAATATAGGGTCTTCATCAACACCTTGAGTGCCGTATTCTATGTTTTTGATGTTTTGGTTTTTAATCTTTAAAACCAATTTTTCTGGACTGATTGTTTCAATTTCTATTGAGCTTATTAACTCCTGGCTTGTCTGTTCATCTAGAGACGATTGATTGATTTCATTTATAATTTCTTCGCGTAAAACTGAGGCCGCTTTGCTTAAAATTTCTTCTTGAAGTTGCAAAGACATAAAATTTTCATCAATCAAATTTATATTGTGAGAAAAACTATTCGTCGTTTTAATTTTCACAACTGTTTCTCTTTACATTCCAACTGTAGCCAACGGTTGCGTTCCATTTCATTTAGAACGCCAATAATTTCAAATACACGTCCCTCTTTTCGCAAACGCATTTCAGGCAGAACATCAGTTCGATATCGTATGATAATTCGATGGGTGATTTCGCTTTCCACCTGATCTTTTGAAAGCGTTTCTCTTGTTGATAGTGGTTCTATCTTTGCCCATAAATCTGTTACGTTAGCCCACAACCTCTCACTGCCACCGTAACCATCGGTTGTTAGTTCCGGGCGCTCTAGTTTGAGAAAATGTCTCAATTCATTGATGCTTGTATTTTTCATTTACTGGACCTTATATTTTTTATAATTGCTTAAAAGGGCCTCTATTGTTCGTGGAATTTCAGCAAAAGACCCACCAAAAGCAATTGGATCTCTTTGCTCGAACCAATGGGCAGCCAGCATTAATAGCGCCTGCTTTAAATCACTTGGAACATCGTCTGGTGCATCGCCATACCCCGCGACAAAACGTATTTCTAATTGGTTTAACTTCTTTGACGGGGCTGTTGGATTCGTTCCATTGAATAGGAGTCTTGGGTTACTTGAGACAAGATCAATTGAATAATCTTCAACATCAATAACTGTGTAACTATCTTCCGAATTATGAAACCTGATTTCTTCAATTTCCTGGATCGGATCAAGAGGGAAATAAATTGTTTTAGATTTTGGCCATTTATCTAGAAAGAAGGACCAGTTTTCTGTAATTAGGACTTTTCCTATTGTCGTTTCAATGTGAATACGAGCCGCGGTAATGAGAGTTGAAACCAGAACATCATCTTGTGTGCCATCCAGTCTAATAAAAGTTTTAGCTTCTTCTAAACTAACTGGCTCTTGGGCAGGACCTGCCCGTAATTGAAGCGCCATTTTTTTACTCCAAAATTATTATCGTTTTTTCTAAAAGGAATTGTCTTACTAAAGGCGAGCCTGGCACTTTATGAGGGAGGGGCAAAAGTGCCAGGCTCTAATGGCAATGTTTGGGGGAGAAAACAGATGCCATTAATTTGTTTTATTCGAGTTCTTTCTTTTACGAAGTACCAAATTTGAGGAATTTAATAGCGTCAAAATCTTGCACACCGCCACCTACTCGTTTGGTTGTGTAAAAGAGTACATATGGTTTAGAGCTATAAGGATCTCTAAGAACACGAAGGCCCAGGCGATCAACAATTAGATAGCCACGATTAAAGTCACCAAATGCAATGGAGAGGCTATCAGAGCCAATCGCTGGCATATCTTCGACCTCTGTCACCGGATAACCTAGTAATGATGGTTGCTCGCCAGGTCTGTTAGCTGGCTGCCAGATGTAATTGCCATCAGCATCTTTGATTTTACGAATTTCTGCTTGTGTTGAGCGTGACAGCACCCATTTGGAGTTTGCTCTATAGGCTGACTTAACTGTGTAGATTAAATCAATTAGAGTATCGCTTGGGTCACTTGCAGCAAAGTCACCATCAACGCCTGTTGCCAGATATCCCATATTACCCCAACTCCAACTGCTTTCTGCAACTGCAGTATAATCTAGAAAGCCCCGAGGTTTATTCACACCATCGCCATTTACAAATGCCGCTGTTTCTTGCTCAGCGAACGCTGTTTGGACTTCTTCTGCAATCCATTCATCGATATTTACAGCGCTATCATCTAGCAAATTGCTCGTTGCTGCTGGCATGGCGTAAAGTTCCATTGTAGGGAAGCTGAGTTCTGCAAGACTTGGGGACGTTGTCTCTGGTCTCGCGGCTGTTTCTCCAACCCAGCCCGTACCTGGGCCTGAGATTGAAAATGGCTTTTTATAAACAGTGCCACTCACTTGTCTGTTGCCGGCAATTGCTCTGATTGGAGAGACATCTTTAAGGGATGTCATCACAGCTTTTTCAGTTTCATCTGGCACGAGGTAGCCGCCATCAGGGTCTGAGGTAATTGATAGCGCTTTGGTTTCAATATCTCTTAATTTTGTGGCATCACCCTTGCGCATATAATTATTAAACGCAGTGTGATGTTTGGTTGAGAGGAAAGAACTTTCCTTTGAACCATTCAGTGATGGACGGCTCGATTTTAATAAAAGAGCATCCATTTGGTTTTGGTTGTTTTCTAGAGCTTGGTTAATTCTGTTTAATTTTTCTTCTGTCAGAACATCAACACTCATTTTTTGCTCAAGTTCATCTAATCGCGTGTCATTGGTCTGTTTGAATTCGTCAAAGGCATTCATAAATTGATCAAATGCAGAATTAATTTCAGCATCAGACCCAAGAGTGTCTGCTTTGGTTTCATAGTGTTTGGGAGGGGTTTGTTCAGTCATATGTTCCTCATTGTTTGGTAAATTGTTGTGTGGCTTTTTTTAGCTTTTCAGTTAGGGAAAGATGAGAATTTAACTTCAGGGTTCTCCTTGTTAAACTGCTCTGTTCAGCCTCAGCATCGCGCGTGAGAGCTAGTGTTTTAAAGCCCTTGGCAATTGCCGTTTGGGCTTGCTTTCGGGTGAAGCCTGCATCGCGCATAAGCCACCTTTCGAATTCTCTGATGGTTGGGAGACCATTTCTTATAGGAAGTGTTTTTACTTTTTGAACTCTTGCATCAGGGTGCATTGGAAATGTCACAATGGAAATTTCGTATAAATCTATTTCAAGCAGTTCTCTTATGGCACCGCTTCTCTTGGCCGCCGTCTTGCTATTGGTCTGCCTTGAGCGTATTGTTTTATACCCAATAGAAAGGCCATCTAGTGCCCCTTGTTTCATCAACGCTAAAACTTCTTTTCCGCGCCGAATTTCTTTGAGCAATTTCCCTTGAACATAAAGACCTTTTTGATCTTCTTTTATGGTTTGCCAGATGCCTATGGGCTCACTTGGGTTGTGCTGATAGAGCATTTTTATGTTGAGAGGTGATTTTTGTCTCAATCCTTTTGCGAAGGCCCCTCTTACAACCATATCCTTTGTTAAATCTACGGTGTTAAATAGGCTTGCATAGCCCTCGAATTCACCCTCTTCATTGATGGTTTCGACATTAATTGGTGCGTATTTTACTTCTCTCTCACTGAAGTCTTTAAAGCTCATCTGAAATGATTTGTTTTTTATCTTCGGTGCTATTTTCATGCACGTCCCTCCCCGTTTATTTCAGTATGTATTTGGGCATCTTCTTCCAGTTCATCTGGTTCTAATGGTGGGTAACCAATCAGGGCACGTTTTTCATTTGGGGTTAGAAAATCTGTTTGTTGCAAACGTTGCCACAAGGCTTCACGCTCCTGGGTTAGAGCTGTCACTTCTGTGATGTCTGGTTTTAAGGTTAGTGAATTTCCAAATGAGGGCCTTAGCCAATTTGTCAGCGTTTTTGCACTGCGCTCAACCAAAGGTAATATGGTTTGTCTCCAGAAGGTCCGGTTGGCTTCGGCATAGTTTGAATAGGTGTTATCACCAGGAATACCTAGCAACATAGGGGGCACTCCAAACGCCAAGGCGATTTCTCTTGCCGCAATATATTTTGCTTCAATGAAATCCATGTCCCTTGGAGATAATCCCATGTTTTTCCAATCTAGTCCCCCTTCTAGCAACAGAGGTTTGCCTGCATTTGCAGATCCTTCGAAGTTTTCTTCCAACTCACTTTGCAAGCGCTCATATTGCTCGTTTGTGAGTTGCCCATCTTTTGCGGTATAGATCAGTGCGCCTGATGGGCGGGCTGAATTATCAAGCAACGCTTTGTTCCAATTTGATGCAGCATTGTGAATATCAACTGCAGAGGCGGCTGCTTCAATGGGGCTCATGCCATAATGATCATTTGTTGGGTGAAATAGCTTTGTATGTAAGATAGGAGATTGTTCATTACCATTTGTGCCATCTGGGATTGGGAAGGTCACAAACTGGTTGTTTACTGAATATTGGAAGGCTTGAGGCCACCCCTTTTCGCCAGCAATGATTTTCATTCTATCTGGTCTTAGAACATAGAGTTCGCGCGGCGTTTCATTTAAACTCACAAGTTCAAGATAGCTGTTGCCTGCCACCATTAGATAGCCGTACCATTCTTCAAACAAATCAGGTCCACATTGATGCGCATTTGGATTGTTTAAAAGATCAAGCAAAGGATGCTCTTTATACTCTTCTCCCTCTTCTCTGACACGTAGTGGGATTGTTGCTGCTGATTGAGCAATCATTCTTACGCATCTATGACAAATTGCATTTTGACCAAAACCTTCATTTGCAAAAGATGTGTAATCTCTTGGTGTCCATTGGGCTTGACCAAGCTGATGCATGGATATCAATGACTTTGCTTGGCTGGCTTTTTGTTCAAAGTTGTTTGTCTTATGACTATTTCCATGACCTTTTGAATTGGGCATGTTTTTTGGCTGCTTCACCAAGGAGGTGAACAGTTGGTTCCACAATGGCATATAGTGACCCTTTTACTAACCTAGTGCATTTTGTTTGGTATTGAATTTATAGTCGCCGCATGCGCGGTGTTGCTTTGGTATTTAACAACAGATCGGTCATGGCCCAGACTAGGGCATCTAGACGATCTGGACTTTTTCCGTTTGACAAACCACCTGGACCAAAATCACACATTTGATCTTCCAGTTCCTCATAACAACCAACATGACTGATACGACCTTGTTCATAAAGAGCAGCAACCGGTTCGGCTCGTAAATACTTACCCCGACTTGCATGTACTTTTCTTATTGGAACGGTTTCATCTATTTGGCGCAAAATGGTTTCAACGAGTTCACCGCCCTGGTTTACTTCCGCTACAATGCGATCAGCTTGCATGTCATGAAATAAGTCAACTGCGATTTGAGCCCACTTTAACGGCGTGGCTCTTTTTACGCTTTTATCTTTTAATACAAAACCTTGCCCCTCATGATTAATACCAGCTGCTACAATGCCGCATAAATCAGCCTTTTCACCACTTGTGACGGGTGGATCAATTGCAACTACGATCCTCTCGAGCTCAGGAGTTTTTCTTATCCTTAGCTTTTCTATTTGATCCCTTTGCCAGAGAGCATCTTCTCGGTCTTCGATAAGTTCACCATCTAATTCTTGGCGCCCTAATCTTGTGCCGCCATATTTTTCTTCAACGGTTTTTAAAAAACTAGCAGATAAATTTGCGCTATTATCTTGAGTTCTTGAGCGCTGGATGACTGTTTTATCATTTTCGATTATGCCTTTTAATAACGCGGTTGCTCGGGGCGTTGTTGTCACAACTTGACGTGGTGCTTCTCCTAACCGTAACGCGAACTGCAACATATCCCATGTTTCTGTCGCATTTGGCCATTTGCAAATTTCATCGCACCAAGCTGCCATAAATTGTGGACCTCTTAGGCTCTCAGGATCTTCGGCTGAGTACATTTCAGCAATCGAGCCATTGGGCCAGGTTATTCTTCGCTTTGAAGGTTCGAACAGAGGTCGTTCCTCTGGTGGGTGAATTTCCAACAGACCAGAAATACCTTCAATCATTGTTCTTCTGACATCACCAAGCGTTTCTCCAACGAGGGCTATTCTTTTTGCTGGCTCTGTTGTTATCGGCTTTATCCCCAGCGCCATGGCTCGCACCCATTCAGCTCCTGCTCTTGTTTTACCCGCTCCCCTTCCTCCTAATAGGAGCCAAATATTCCAGGCTTGCTCATGATCTTTTATTAAGTGATTTGGTGGAAGCTGATCATCTCTTGCCCAAATTTGCCAATCATGTTGTAGCGCCTCTAATTCTTTGAGTGGTAGCTGCTCTAGAAACTTTTTTAACTCTCTTGTCTTTGCACCATCAGTTTCTTTTTCAGAGCCCTTGAATGAGCTTTTCAAGGCTTGTCGCAATTTCTCGGCGCTTTGCGTCCTCATCGGCTTTTTTGATTGGGGGATGTTGCTGCTCACCTTTTTGATTTGAGGAATTAGACGACTTCATTTCTTTTAACTTTTCATATGTCCTGACTAATGAGGATAGTGTTCGCGCGTCTTTATCATGATCAGCTTCACTTTCTATGGTCCGTTGTTGAATGCGCTGCATTAAATCCATTGTAATAAATTCCAATGCGTCCTGGAGTGTTTCAGTTGGTTTTCTTGGCTGTGTTTGTTTATTCGTCAGTGTTGTTAAATGACGAGTTTGACTTTCTTTTTTTGAAAGTTCTGTTGTTTTAGTTGTTAGATTTTTTTTCTTTTTTGAACGTAGCGGCCAATTATTTTCTTTGGCATATTTATAGAGCTCTGATTGTTTTAAGTTATATTGTCCGCAAATTTCTTTGACTGTTTGTGTTTTGTCTTCATAGGCTTTTTGAATTTGTGTCCATTTTTTATTTTGCTCAAAAGCTTTTTGTTTCAATGTGAATTTTTGATCCTCTAAGATGACCTTTAATCAATGATCCAGTAATTTTGGCATAAAAAAACCAGCTCGAACTCTCATATGAGATATTGGCTGGTTGGTTATTTTTGTTTTCGCTTCAGATTGCCCACTAGCAACTTTTCATTGCGCTTCAGATTGCCCACTAGCAACCGCGCTTATTAGTGCTCCTTAGCTTCTAAACCTAAGTGACGCACTTTTCTGACTGTATCTCATTTATATCGCAACAGCGGCGCGCTGTCAACATATAAATTCCTATATTGTGATTTTTTTCCTATTTAATGAATTCTGCGAATAAATTAGGTGCATAGTATTTTTCGTCTATTTCATCACCAATGTCTTCTTCACTTCGGGCCCACCCTCGTACTGACACGCCTGACAGATGAACTGATTCAGGGTCTTTAGAGATTAATGGGTGCCACCAATGGAGTGGTTTTCCTTCATATAATAGCCTGTAGGCACAGGTTGGGGGCAACCAATCAGCGGTTTTTAGAAGTTCCAAACTAACTTTACTACAACTAGGTACAATATCGTGCCTATTTTCATAGGACTTACAGCGACATGCGCCAATATCCAATAATTTACATGCAACTTTCGTAAACATACGCTCTTTAGTATCTTCATCTTCAAGTTGGATTAGACAACAAGCACCGCAGCCATCACAAAGCGCTTCCCACTCTTTGTCATTCATCTCAGTGAGCTGTTTCTTCTCCCAAAAATTGTCTTCCATCACTGAAGTGCCTTGTTTTGCTTCAATCTTGAGTATTTTAAACTATACATCACTTGAATGGGATGTTTCTCAAGTGCAAAACCCTAATTTGACATGATCAACTGATTGAGTTTTTACCGTCAGAATGCCATATTCATTTTTTAAACTAGACCGTAAACTCATAAATTAACTGCTTTTGGTAAGAGGCAATTTGGTTGTATATTAGGAGCAAAATTGAAAGAAATATGGTATATTTTCGAAATTTTGCGACGCTAGATACGACCAAATTGACCTTATCCTATTGGACGCTCTCACAAACCGAGTTTGGCGTCGTCAAACAATTTATAAGGGGGATCGCCCCGTATTGCATTGTTTTTCTTGCCAAACACGGCTTGTGAGGCGCCAAAAACAGTTAATTTATGAGTTTACGGCCTAGCCATAGTTTTATGGGGAATAAAAGCTGTGCCTGAATGGATGTTTAAAAAGGGAGAGCGCCAGCACTCTGTTAATTTACTTTCACTCGATTCCAAGCTGGATTCGGGGGTCTTTGGTATTTGGCTATTTATCAAAAACATTTGGAAGTCTTACACCAGTTTCTTTTCCCGTTTTCACCTATCAGGTTATCGTAAATTATTAAATGAAGGCTTGTCTGAAGGGTTTAATTTGGGTGTTGCTGGCTTTGTGGTCATGGCAGCCCTTTGTATCCCCTCTGTTCGCATCATTGAAAAAGGTGATTGGCTTGCTCGTGGCGAACTCAGTGTCACTTTCCTGGATAGGTATGGCAATGAAATTGGGCATCGAGGTATTTTGCATGATGCTTCTGTTCCCGTTGATGAATTACCGGATCATTTTGTTAAAGCTGTATTGGCCACAGAAGATCGGCGTTTTTTCACCCACTTTGGCATTGATATTTTTGGCACGTTACGCGCTATTGTTGAGAATGCGCGTGCTAATGGTGTTGTTCAAGGGGGTAGCTCTCTCTCCCAGCAATTGGCAAAACTATTATTCCTTTCTTCAGAGCGAACCATTGACCGGAAAATTAAAGAAGCTTTTCTCGCCCTTTGGCTTGAAAACCATTATGAGAAAAAAGAGATTTTACGTCTTTATCTTGACCGTGCTTATATGGGCGGTGGTGCTCATGGTGTTGAAGCAGCTGCACAACTGTATTTTGGCAAATCAGCTCGTGAAATAAGTCTAGCTGAAGCGGCTATGATGGCGGGTATGTTTAAAGCACCGACACGTTATTCACCCCATGCAAACCTACCAGCTGCTAGAGCGCGGGCAAACGAAGTTCTCGATAATATGGTTGAAGCTGGATTTATGACAGAGGGGCAAGTTCATGGTGCACGTTTGAACCCGGCTGTTCCTGTGTCTCAAGCTGATAACTTAAATAGCCCTGAGCATTTTCTTGACTGGGCATTTGATGAAGTTCAGCGCCTAACTGCTAAAAAGGGTGAGCTTTCTTTAACAGTGCAAACAACAGTTGATATGGAGTTGCAACAATATGCTGTTGAAGCTGTTTCTAATGTTTTATTACCGAACCGGAAATCAAAACGAGTGGCTGAAGCTGCTTTAGTTTCCATGACGACAGAAGGTGCTGTTCGTTCAATGGTTGGTGGGCATGATTATGGTGAAAGTCAATTTAACAGAGCAGTAAACGCTAAAAGGCAGCCCGGCTCAACCTTTAAGCCTTATGTCTATCTCACGGCTATTCAGGCCGGTTTTAAACCGAATAGCCGGGTGGTTGATTACCCTGTGGTTTGTAATCGTTGGTCCCCTAAAAACTATAACCGTAGATACCGCGGCGCTGTTAGCCTTGAGCTTGCTCTTGCTAAGAGTATTAATACTATTCCTGTTTGGCTGGCCAAAAAGGTTGGGCATAAAAAGGTTGTAGAAAACACCGTCAAGCTTGGTCTCAGAGGTGTGCGCCCCAACTGTACGATGCCGATTGGTACTGCTGAATTGTCATTACTTGAGCATACTGGTGGTTATGCCACATTTGCAAACGGTGGCAAAAAGGTACGCCCTTACTCCGTTGTTGAGATTAGGACTGACCAAGGTAAAGTGGTTTATTCGCGAGACAAAGATGAGCCAAAAGGCCAGGAGCAGATCTTTGATATTAAACATATAGCTATGCTCAATCAGATGCTTGGTAAAGTGGTGACGGGTGGAACGGGGCGCCGTGCTAATCTAGACTTTACGGTTTCTGCTGGTAAAACAGGAACAGGGCAAGGGTATAAGGATGCGTTCTTTCTTGGGTTTACGGGCAAGTATGTAACTGGTGTCTGGTTTGGTAATGACAATAGCCGTCCAACAAATCGGGTTACAGGTGGTAGTTTGCCTACCCAAACATGGCATGACTATATGGCCAAAGCTCATCGTTCGATGAATATTGCAGAAATTCCCGGGTTACCGCTTCACCCTGTTCAAGTGGCTGAGCGCAAACGATTAGCTTATCTGCGCGCTAACAACCCTGAAGCTAATTTTGATGACACAAAAGATGAGAGGATGCCAAAACGCACCTTTAAGCTGCTTGGCTCAATTGGTACCTTACTACAAAAAGCCAAGGATAATTTTGGCTCTATTGCGCCTGCTAAAAAAACGCCAGCAAAGCAGCAAGCTAAAATTGAATTAAAGGGAACCCCACTTCCCCCTTCAAAGAAACAAAACTAATAGGCCGGACTTGACACTATGTTATTTTTTATAAGGTTTGTTACCTATATTTTCATGGCTATTTTAATTGGTTTTGGTCTGACGGCTCTTTCCTTAAGCACTGGTTCGGGTTTGGCTGCGAAGCGTGTTGCAGGCTGGAAGAGCTGGAAAGATGCAGCGCATTTAAACGCGGACCCTTATACAAGAGCTTACATTGCTAAAACAGGACAATTACCGCTTCCACCAAATATTGTGCAAACTTATTACGCGCTTTATGACAATGCTCACCGGCGCTTACATACCAGCTGTACGTATGTAGTTGAAAGTTCTGCGGTGAATGCCAAGTGGTGGACCATGGCTGCTTATGACCATAAGGGACAAGTTTTCAAAAACGAAATAGAACGGTATAGCTTTAATGCTGGCAGTTCTATGATCAAATTTGATGGCGGTTTTAGAATTTATTTATCCCAAACTGTTCAACCAGCTAATTGGCTTCCCCTTGGAGATAAGGGGCCGTTTGTTTTGGTTTTCCGTCTCTATCGAAAACAATTGAGTGAAGCTCAGGTTAAAAATAATGGAGATGTACCTTTGCCATTAATTAAACGGGTGTCCTGCTAATGACCATCAGGCATATATTATGGGGTTCTGCGACTGTTATACTCGCTCTTATTATTCATTTTTGTGCGGTGCTTGCTATTCCGCTTGTTTCTGAAAATGATGCTTGGAAACGATTACAGAATTTTACCAAAGTCAATGAAATGCTCATTGTGAATTCTGTTACAGAGGCCAATCGCCTTTGGGCCTTTCATGCGCCTGATATGAGTTTTGCAATATGCCGCTATGATGTCACCAAGGGGCCTGTTCAGGTTGATTTTGAACTCTTACGAGGGTATTGGTCAGTTGCTATTTATGACCCTGATGGCAAAAATTTTTACGCGGCTGATGGGTTTGATTTTGTTCGCCAGGAAACCAGTCTTCTTCTTTTAGGCCCCGATCATATTAAGGGTGATAATGATGCGTTACCGATTAATGTGCCTAATGAAGAGGGATTGTTGGTTTTAAGAGCACCTTTTGATAATCCGGTTATGAAACAGACCGTGATTAATATGCTCAACCGAGCTAAATGTGATCAAATTCAAGTTGAGACGGTTAAGCCAAGAAAAACTACCTAGGTTGTCTTTCTTATATGCTTTTACTTCGCCCCAATTTACTTCGCGCCATTGGAAGAGCGCCTTCGTGAGAATTCGTCATTGGCACCTTCTAAATCGGCGCCTTCTAGATAGACATAGTTTTCATACTCAGATTTTAGACTAGAAATTTTTGTTCTCAATAAATCCATCACTGGTAGGATTGGTTGGAAGGTTTTTTTGGGATATTGGAGCCCCGCATATTCAATTGCCTTATCGTAAGATGTGGTACGCTTATCTAATAATTGCATCACTCTCATTGTCACCGCCCGGTTTTCCCGCATGCGTACGCGGATATAGCGACTGTCATTGTCATTAACATCATATCTGTGAGAGATTACTTCAAAACGTTGACGATCCTGAACGATTACCCTCTGTACAGCGCGTCTAAAATAATTTATGCGACTGATATCTGATTTTATATTTGAAATCATTGTTGACTGAAAATTTTCACCAACATTCTTCTTTGTGATGCCTTGTGTATTTAAAGGTGCGCGTAATATTGGTTTTGCAAGGAATGGCTTACGGAAGTGTTTTAATGTCATTCGTAGTGTCATCTCATCACCGCTATAAGGTATATGAAATGCAGCTTCACGTGAGAGTAGGCCAGTATGTTCCTGTATAGCACCTACGGCCTCAATCGCATCAGCTTGCACTTGAGATTGTTTTGAGCGGCCGAAATCATCTTTAAGGGCACAGGCTGACAGAACTGATAGGACACAAATAATTTGGAATGTATGATGAAAAATCTTCATAGGTAAAGTTCTTATCCGGTTGCTTTTTTACAAACTCAACTGACAAAATTTTCAAGAACTCTACGAGTTTTAGGACAGCGCAATTGCTTGCGTGCAATCTAAGCGCATTAAAAATGACACTTAATCTGATTCAACTTTTCTAAATTTTGCTTTGTCTCTAATTTATCTGAGCTAATTCGCTCGATTCGTACACCAGGAAAAATAATAATCTCAGCTTTTTTGCTTTTATGATCACTCTTTACGTTAGTAAGGGATGACTTATTATTAATTTTTTTTCCGTTTAAATTAGAAAATGCCAATATGGTTGCCATAGCAATTCTTGCTCCCGGTCCATTGAAGACGCCAAACATTTAAGACCAAAATTGATTATCGTCTGACCTTTATTAGTCGGCCCTAAAGCTTAATTTTTAGTAAAGGTTCAAACGAGCTCGTTGTAATTAAAAAGTTAACCTCTATAGTGTGTCACTGCATTTTAGCCTTGTTTTTAAGAAAATTCATAATGACAAATCCTCCAGAAATATTTGATCGAGCGTTACTGAGAGCGCGCCGACAGAAATCTATACCAGCCTTTGAAACAGTAGATTATCTGTTAAAACATGCGAATGAAGACATTATTGATCGTCTCAGTGTCATTATGAGGGACTTCCCTATAGCGCTTAATTTAGGGGCCCATCTTGGAGACCTTAGCCATCGCTTAAAAGAGCTGGCTAGTATCACTGAGGTTTACTCAGTCGACAGCGTTTTTGGAATGGTTGAAAGAACTCCTGCTCCGAAGCTCTTGGCAGATGAGGAACTTCTCCCCATTGCACCAGAAAGTTTAGATTTGGTTGTCTCGAGTTTGTGCCTTCATTTTGTCAATGATTTGCCTGGCACTCTTATGCAAATTAGACAATGCCTTAAGGCTGATGGAGCGTTTATAGCAGCTTTACTTGGCGGGGAGAGTTTAAACGAATTACGTCATGTTTTTCTTATGGCTGAAGAAGAATTGTATGGCGGCGCTAGTCCACGGGTTGCTCCCTTTGCTGATGTTAGAGATATGGGGCATCTACTCCAGAGGGCTGGATTTGCTCTCCCGGTGACTGACCGCGATGTTTTAAAAGTACGTTTTAATTCAGCTACTCATTTGATGAAAGAATTACAGGCTATGGGAGCCAGTAATGTTCTTACCAATCGGTCACGCCACCATAATACTAAGGCTTTATTTAAACGTGCTAATGAGCTGTATGCCGAACATTATTCGGATGATGATGGCCGAGTATACGCGACTTTTGAGTTGATTTATTTGATGGGATGGGCACCTCATCCAGATCAACAAAAGCCTCTGCGGCCTGGAAGCGGGGCTGTGAATTTGAAGGATGTTTTTGAGAAATAAATAACTATTTCTCAAAGCTGATAAATAAACGCAATTATTTTTTATTAATTTCGTCGACAAGAGTCTGATATAGGTTCACGACCTTATCACCGATTGGTCCTACAGATGCAACTATAGATACACTAATGAGTGCGGCTATCACAGAATATTCTATTGATGTGGCACCACCTTCATCTTTTAAATAAGCTTTTATTTTTTTTAATTTAATACTATCCATATTTCCACTTCGCCCAACAGTTCTTTATTTCCAAGGCCTTAAAGAAAATCTCTTAACATAGCGACCAATGGCACATCAGCTGGTGGCATTGGATAGTCAGTTAATTTATTAGGTTTCACCCATTTCAAATTTTGGTTTTCCTTGCCCATAATATGCCCTTTCCATTTCCGGCAGATATAAAGTGGCATAAGAAGGTGGAATTCTTCATATGAATGGCTGGCAAAAGTAAACGGTGCCAGACAGTTCTCACTGGTATCTATTCCTAATTCTTCATTCAATTCACGGATTAACGCTTTTTCGGGCGTTTCACCTTCTTCAATTTTCCCTCCAGGAAACTCCCAAAGACCTTCCATTGACCGCCCTTTAGGCCGTTCAGCCAACAAAACACGGCCATCCCTATCAATCAGGGCGCATGCTACAACATGTAAAATTCTTGTTTTGCTACTCTTTTTTTGAGCTTCTGATGACATTACCATTGCAAATTTCTCTTAATATTTGGACTTAGAAATAGATAAATTTTTATCTATCTAGCTAAATTTGAGGATTTTTCTCAAAATTAACTACGATAATCTGCGTTGATAGATATGTAGTCATGGGTTAAATCGCATGTCCATATTTCTGCTATGCCTCTCCCCAGCCCTATATCGACTTCAATGAGTATAGTCTCACCTTTCATATATTCTGCGAGTGGGGCCTCATCATAACCTTCTATTCTAGCTCCTTCAGCTGTGACCTGGTGACCGCCGATCCAGATATTAAGTTTATCCCGATCAGCTGCTTCTCCAGATTTCCCAACAGCCATAATAATCCGCCCCCAATTTGGATCTTCACCTGCAATTGCGGTTTTCACCAACGGAGAATTAGCAATAGATAGCCCTATTTTTTTGGCTGCTCTCTTGCCTTTTGCTCCTCTGACCTTAATGGTTACGAACTTAGATATACCTTCACCATCTTTTACAATTGCAAGGGCTAACTCTTTTAATTGCTTGTTTAAGATACGATTAAAGGCTCTTAGTCTGCTGTCTTTTTCATCTGTAATTGGAGAGATGTTCGCCTTGCCTGTTGCGAAAACAAGCACGGTGTCGCTGGTTGAAGTGTCGCCATCTACGGTTATGCAATTAAAGGTTTTATCAATCGCTTTTGACACAAGTTTTTGAAGTATTTTTTGCTCAATTGGTAAATCTGTGAAGAGGTAGGCCAGCATAGTTGCCATGTCCGGCGCTATCATCCCTGAGCCCTTTGCAATACCATTTAGCGTGATTGTCTCTCCATCTATCATACAGCTCCTTGTTGCCATTTTTGGGTAGGTATCAGTTGTCATGATGGCACTGGCCGCTTCAGAATATGAAGCTGTACCAAGTTTTTCTTTTAACCGGTCAATGCCTTGGAACATTTTTTCTTCGGGTAATGGTTCACCAATTACGCCCGTTGATGATTGATAAACTTCAGACGTTTGACAGCCCAAAATCTTTGCTAGGTAACCGCCGATGTCTTCAACGCTTTTTTCACCTCTTGCTCCTGTGAAAGCGTTTGCATTGCCTGAATTTACAATTAAAGCAGCTGCGTGACCCCTTTTTAAATTCTCACGGCACCATTCGACAGCACCTGAGGCTGTTTTAGATTTAGTCAACGTACCTGCAGCCACTGTTCCTTTTGAGAAGTGGGCGCAAAGCAAATCTAGTCGGCCTTCATATTTGATCCCTGATTTAGTTACAGCGAGTTGAACGCCTTTGATCTCAGGCATTTGGGGGCTTTTTTTAGGCGCGAATGGTGATGTTTTCATTGGGTGAGACTTTATATTTTTAAGTGTTATTGCATATGTTCAGACATATTACGGCGTTAATAAAAAAACGCCATTGAGGATCTCTCTCAATGGCGCTTTATAAACAGTCTTCTTTGTGCTTCAGATGATCTTTCTGAGCGCTCCTTCAGGTTGCCCACAAGCAACCGTCGCTGCATCTGCTTTTCTGAGCTCCAGATGCCCACTAGCATCCGCTCTCTCAATAAACTTATTGGCTACCACGTGGTTGTTGTAGAGGTTTTTCCAATTCTTTATCAAGAAACTCAACTTTTGCTGTTTTGCGCAGGTTTTCAATCAATTCTTGAGCTTTCTTTTGCCAAAGAACTTCTTTGATACGCGCCTGAACTGTTGGGAATGGAGGTAGTGGGCGCTTGCGCTTTTCTACCTGACGAATGATGTGATAACCAAATTGTGATTTAACTGGCTCAGAAATCCCACCTTTTTTAAGCTCAAAAGCAGCCTTAGCGAATGAAGGTACAACTTGTGTTTTGACAATAAAGCCTAAATCGCCACCTTTTTTCTTAGACCCTGGATCAATTGAATGTTCTTCAGCAAGTTTTTTAAAGTCACCACCCGCTTTTAGTTTTCCAACGATCTCTTTCGCCAATTTTTCTTCTTTTACAAGAATATGCTGAACGTGAGCTTCTTCTTCTTTGCTTGCATCATCATATGTTTTCTTCACATCTGCATCACTTACAGATTCAAACACTTTCTTATCAAAATATGTATCTCTGAGAGCGCGGCGGTGATAGTAGTCTTTTCTGGCCTTAAACCCTTCAGATTCCGCAATTTTTTCTTCATCTGCTGCTTTTGCTAGCAGTTGAGTTTCAATTAAGTATTCAATTAAAACCTTACGTCTCGCATTTTTAGGGACATTAACGAGTTGATTGAACATTTCTGTTTCAGCGCGAGCCATATCCAATTCAGTGATGGTGACATCATCAATTTTGGCAACGACTTTGTCTGATTTTGCAGGTTCAGCTGAAAGCTGCAAAGACCCAAATGATATAACCAGAATAGCTGCTAATGCGCTTTTTGCTATATGTTTCACTATATTTCTTCCTCAGAGTTATGTCTTAGCTGTTCTATGCAGCTCAACTTATTCATTCTTATATTTATGTTCTTAAAAACACTTTGTGTCTTCATTAGGTTAAATCAAGCTCTTACGCAAGCTTTTGGGCTTGTTTTGATCACTCAATTGTGACGCTAATTTGAAATCTGTCCAGTTTGAGCCAATGTTAACCATAGACGCGTTGACAATCGGCACATGACTTTCTATCTGTCATATTGTCGTGTGTTATTTGACACTTTATCTAACATTTGCATGTGATATTTGAACAGTTCCTTTTTTGGTGTTAAGCATTCGCTTTGGATTGCTTTGGACCTTATAAAGGCCACACTATTTAACACTTTAAAGCTACTGGACTTTAGTTTAGTCCAATTAACTTTGTTTTGGTTTCTTCATTTTTTTTGAGTGCCATTTTACATAAATTTGTTTGTCAGCCCCTCATTCAGAAAAAATAGAGGCTGTCATTTTAATAAGTCAGGTTAGGCCCAGAGACATGGTATCGTTTTCAGCACTTGGTGCGAAATTTTTTGGAACATCAAATGAACGGCAAATCAAAGCCTTTTCCGGCCGTGTAGAGGCAATTAATGCCTTAGAGCCTGAGATGATTAAGCTAACGGATGATGAGCTTAAGGCGCGCACCGAAGTGTTTCGCCAAGAGGTCTTGGACGGAAAGACACTAGATGATTTGCTTGTTCCTGCATTTGCGACAGTTCGTGAAGCCGCGAAACGGGCTCTTGGGCAGCGCCATTATGATGTTCAGCTTATAGGTGGCATGGTTTTGCATGAGGGACGTATTTCTGAAATGCGGACTGGTGAGGGTAAAACTCTTGTGGCTACATTGGCTGGATATCTTAACGCACTCTCTGGTCGCGGTGTTCATGTTGTAACAGTGAACGATTATTTGGCACAACGTGACGCGGAATGGATGGGGCAAGTTTATCGTTTTCTCGGCATGACAGTTGGCACCATCACTAATGAGATGGAAGACGATGAGCGACGTGAGCAATATGCTTGTGATGTAACTTACGGCACGAATAACGAATTTGGTTTTGATTACTTACGCGATAATATGAAATATGACCTTGGAGAAATGGTTCAACGTGGTCATTACTTCTCTATTGTTGACGAAGTCGACTCTATTTTGATTGACGAAGCACGTACTCCTTTGATTATTTCTGGTCCCGTTGAAGATAAGACTGACCTTTACACTGCTATTGATAAGATTGTCCCTCAACTTTCACCTGAAGATTATGAAATTGACGAAAAAGCCAAATCAGTTGCTCTGACTGATCAGGGTAACGAAACAGCAGAACAACTCTTGAAAGATGCTGGTCAACTTACTGAAGGTGGCCTTTATGATGTTGAGAATGTCACGCTTG
Source organism: Methyloligella sp. (assembly GCA_021604645.1). Classification (GTDB taxonomy): domain Bacteria; phylum Pseudomonadota; class Alphaproteobacteria; order Rhizobiales; family HXMU1428-3; genus HXMU1428-3. The sequence continues at coordinate 67,368 of BQJJ01000010.1, read as the reverse complement.
TTCATCACCTGAATAATTCACTTCGTGCACATCATATGTTCCTTAAAGACAAAGACTATATTGTTAAGAATAATGCTGTGATCATCATTGATGAATTTACCGGACGGATGATGGATGGACGTCGTTACTCAGATGGATTACATCAATCGCTTGAAGCTAAAGAAAATGTTGAAATCCAACCTGAAAACCAGACACTTGCGTCTATTACGTTCCAGAATTACTTCCGCCTTTATGACAAACTTTGCGGTATGACCGGTACGGCCGCGACGGAAGTTGAAGAGTTTATGGATATTTACGGCCTTGATGTGCTTGATATTCCTACAAATAAACCCGTAGCTCGCCTTGATGAAGATGATGAAGTTTACCGGACTGCAAAAGAAAAATACCAAGCGATCATCGAACTTATTAAAGATTGCCAATCTCGTAAACAACCAGTTCTCGTTGGTACAACCTCTATTGAGAAATCTGAACTTCTTGCCAGTCTCTTGAAGGAACAAAAAGTTAAGCATGCAGTCCTTAATGCGCGCCACCATGAACAAGAAGCGTCTATCATTGCTGATGCAGGTTGCCCGGGAGCTGTTACCATTGCGACGAATATGGCAGGCCGTGGTACTGATATTCAGCTTGGTGGCAACCTTGAAATGCGGATCGAAAATGAAGTTGGGGATATGCCTGAAGGTGTGAAGCGTGATGCCAAAATTGCCGATATCACAACTGATGTTGAAGCCAAGAAAAAACAGGCACTTGAAGCGGGTGGTCTTTATGTTGTTGGCACAGAACGCCATGAAAGCCGGCGGATTGACAATCAGCTTCGTGGGCGTTCTGGCCGTCAAGGTGACCCAGGGTCTTCTAAATTCTTCCTCTCTCTCGATGATGATTTGATGCGGATTTTTGGCTCTGACCGCATGGATGGTGTGCTCTCAAAGCTTGGTCTTGAAGAAGGGGAAGCGATTATTCACCCCTGGATCAACAAAGCTCTTGAGAAAGCACAGAAGAAGGTTGAAGCCCACAACTACGACATTCGGAAGAACCTCTTAAAATTCGATAATGTTATGAACGAGCAGAGAAAGGTTATCTTTGATCAGCGTATTGAATTGATGCGTGATGAAGAAGTATCTGAAACTGTGGTTGATTTGCGCTTGCAACTAATTGATGAAATTGTTCCTAAATTTATTCCGAACAATGCATACGCGGAACAATGGGATGTTGATGGCTTAACTGAAGAAGTTGAACGTGTTTTCAACTTACAGCTTCCTATTAAAGATTGGGCCGATGAAGAAGGAATTGCTGACGAAGAAATTATTGCTCGTCTTACTGACGAAACGAAAAAATCAGCTGCTAAAAAGGCCGTTGAAATTGGACCTGACCTTATGCGCCAGGTTGAAAAATCTGTACTTTTACAATCACTTGACCATCTATGGCGCGAGCATTTGATAACACTTGAGCACCTTAGACAAGTTGTTGGCCTGCGTGGCTATGGTCAACGTGACCCTCTTAATGAATATCAAACTGAGAGTTTTACTCTTTTTGAAGCCATGCTTGGTCAATTGCGAGAAGCTGTAACCGGCCAATTGTCACATGTTGAGCTTTCAGGAGACGACCTTCCTTCGCTTGATGATGCTGAAATGCCAGAGATGGAAGCACACCATATGGATTACTCATCTGGTGAAGATGAATTCCACTCAGATGAACCGGTTGAGATGCCTGTTCAAATACGTAGTCGTCAATCTGCTGAGAACATTAACCCGAATGACCCTTCTACATGGGGTAAGGTTGCACGGAATGAAAAATGCCCGTGTGGTTCTGGTAAAAAGTATAAGCAGTGTCATGGTAAATTAAGTTAGGTACCTGCATAGTGAGATTAAAACTGAGTTAGAGATAACTCATAACCAGTTATTACTGGCTGTAAATTACAGAAAGTATCCATTTATTTGATCAATGTATAAAATGGATGGATTTTTAAAGCACTCATTGACAAATTTGTCAGGAGTGCTTTTTTCTTTTTGTTAGGGAACGAGCTTTTGTTGTTCAAAAACATAATTGATTGTTAGGTAAAATCATTATGGTTTTTGGCTGAGTTGGTATAAAACAAAAGACTTTCTACGAATTAGACTATCTATTCGAGGTCTCAATATTATTTAGAGGTCTTTTTTTGGGGGCAATTTATGACCACTGATCAGATTATGCTTTTTAGCCTTTTGGGCGCGGTGTTTGCACTTTTGCTTTGGGGGCGCTTTCGTTATGACCTGGTTGCTTTTGCAGCGTTAATCGCTGGGGTTATTCTAGGTGTCATTCCGCAAGCCAGTGCATTTTCAGGCTTTGGTCACCCTGCTGTGATTATTATTGCCCTAGTTCTTATTGTCTCAAAGGGGCTTTCAAACTCAGGGGCCATCGAACTCCTTGCCCGCTATATGATTGATAGCGGAAGAAAGCTATCTTCTCATATTGGTATTATGTCTGGTTTAGCTGCTGCCCTTTCAGCCGTTATGAATAATGTTGGCGCGCTGGCTTTACTTATGCCGGTTGACTTAAGAGCGGCTGAAAAAGCGGGGCGCTCTCCTGCTCTAACTCTGATGCCATTGTCTTTTGCCTCAATCCTTGGCGGCCTCGTCACACTCATTGGCACTCCTCCTAATATTATCATTGCAAGTTACAGGGAAAAGGCTATTGGTGAGCCTTTTCAAATGTTTGACTTTGCCCCTGTTGGTTTAATTTGTGCTTTTGTTGGGGTTATTTTTGTAGCTCTGATTGGGTGGCGCATGATCCCTCGTGCCAGGGGTGATCAAAATCAAGCGCAAGAACTTTTCCAGCTTGATGATTATGTCGCTGAAGTTCGTGTCGCCAATGACAGTGTATTGGTGGGTGAGCGCTTACGTGATGTGACGGCTCTTGAAGATGCTGGTGATGTGCAGGTGGTTGGTGTTGTTCGGCGCGGCAATAAATTGCCGGGTGTTCCGGCTTGGCAAGTGATTGAAGCTGGGGATATTTTGGTGGTTGAAGCCACGCCTCAAGTGATTGAGGAACTGGCAGGTACTATTGGCGTTGAATTTGTTGGCTCTGAAAAACATGAGCGCGCGCTTGTTGCTGCTGACACCAGCTTTATGGAAGTTGTTGTGCCTGAAGGGGCGCGCATTGAAGGACAATCAGCGCTAAAGTTAAGATTGCTTTATCGTCATAACGTGACCTTAATGGGCATCTCTCGCCAGGGTGAGCAAATTCACGAGCGTGTGCGCCGCACTGAGATTAAAGCTGGTGATATCTTATTGCTTTATGGACCAACGGAACGTTTAGCTGAGATTGCTAACTGGCTTGGATGTTTGCCTTTGGCTGAACGGGGCTTGCAAGTTATCAAGCGTGATAAAGCAATGCTTGCTGTTGGCTTATTTGCTGCTGCTATTTTGGCTGCGAGTGTTGGGATATTATATCTACCCTTCGCACTTGGATTGACAGTGATTGCTTATGTGCTTTTAAACATTGTTTCCGTGCAGAAAATTTATGACAGTGTTGAATGGCCAGTGATTGTTTTGCTAGGTTCTCTCATACCAATTGGCGCTGCTTTAGAGGCTTCAGGCGGTACGGGATTGATTGCAAACTGGATTGTTGATGTAACACTTGGTTATGAGCCCTGGGTAGTTCTGACTTTGCTTATGGTCGTTACCATGACCCTTTCTGATGTGTTGAATAATACAGCAACTGCGGTGATTGCGGCCCCGATTGCGGTTGACCTTGCAAACCGGCTTAATGTTAGTGCTGACCCGTTTTTAATGGCTGTGGCGATTGCTGCTAGCTGTGCGTTTCTCACCCCGATTGGTCATAAGAATAATACCCTCATTATGGGGCCTGGTGGCTATAAATTTGGTGATTATTGGCGCATGGGGCTCCCGCTTGAGATATTGATAATCGGCGTGGCTGTACCTGCAATCTTGGTATTCTGGAAATTTTAACAGACGAATATGATTGCAAGAGTGAGGTATTAGAGACTGTTGCTTGCTTTAGGGAAAAGGCAAAGAGGACACAGTCTTTACTTTTTCTCATCTCCTTTTGGTTGATAAGCTTGCTCTTTTGAGGTGAAATGGCTTTATAATGTATTATTCATAAGGTTTTGGGGGTTGCGTAGCTATGGATAAAATTACAATTTTAGAGCGTCCGGTTGAGTATGAGCAGGCGCTTGTAAATTTTCGCTATTTTCTAGATCATAAAACCAAGCTTTTTGGTTTTATTATTGCGATTAACAGTATCCTCTATCCTATCATTCTCAACACGTTGCAAAGTCAGCCAACCAAAGTCATAGCTTCGGTAATGGTGGTTGTCTTATTAATTTTTGCAATGGTTTTTGATCGTAGAACAACGAGCCAAATAAAGATTTTTCTCAAAGAAGCAAAACGTATTGAGAGAGATCTTGATTTTCAAATGATCCAAAACACTTATCCTGGCAGGAATGCTGGTGGTGCTTTTTCACTTGCATATACGGCTATGTATATCGTTGCTATTATTTTTTGGTGTTTGCATATTCTGATCATATCCAAAACTTTTGAAGCACAAGCGATCATTGATTTTTTCACATCTCTTAGCCAGGTTCCGCTATAAAAACTTGTCCGCTTAAGAAAGATAAAGTTCACAATTTCTTATTCACTGAACTGACCGTTGCTGCCGGACAATTTTTTTGTAAGTTGTATTGATGGTTTTTTTCAATCAATAGGCCAGGTTTGAATTTGTAAGTTTTATTACAGACGAAAACTTGCGGTGGGATTCTTGTTTTTTCGAATAGGTCATAACCTGCTTTTAAATTTTGCCAAAAAGGGGCCCAGTTTTTATTGCTGTATACGCGCATGTTACGATCTGTCATTCGAAATGGAAAAGCATGCACAGCAAATCTTTTTTGTCCGCCCCTATAGGCGTTAGTTACAATTTCCCAGATCTCTTTCATCACTGGGTTTGTCATGGCATAGCAGCCAATTGATGAGCAGCCACCGTGCACCATCAGAAAAGAACCCGTTCGACTAAAGCTTTTGTCGAAACTATTTGGGTAACCTAAGTTAAAGGACCGATACCAGCGACTGTTTGGATTGAGCTGATATTTATGGACATAGTAAAAGCCTTCAGGGCTTTGGCGATCACCCTCTTTTAGCTTGGGGCCTAAGCGGCCGGACCATCTGCAAATTGGATATGTGGCAAAGAGTTTAAACCCTTCTTTGCCTTTCATCCATAATTCTAGCTCACCTTCTAATTTAAATACCCTCATGAAAATTGGATTGCCCAATTTTAAATTGAGGGTGGTTAAGCGTTCTTTTTGTTTTGAAAGGTCTGGTGTTCCTGGGAGTGGCCTGCCTAATTTATAGCTCAACCAATTTTGATTGGTTTGCATTCTGTCTCGCCACGCATCAAGAGATTGTTGGCCATTTTTTGTTAAGTAACCAAAAGTAGCTGCGCAGAGAATTGTGAAAGTTATAAAGAATATCAAGCCTTTATGGTTCTTTTTCTTTGGCTTTCTAGACATTCAAAAATCTCCCCTTTAAAAATAGCGCAAAATGAGTGGCATCGTTTTTTGCTCTTATTCAAGATTAGAAAATGCTATTTTTAATAAACGCCATTTCTAAGGCTGCTTCCGCTCAAATCATCGCTAAACAAATCATCCGGTAAACTCAACTGATCAAAGCCTTTATCTCTTGGAGATGGGTCATCAGTTGTGTCTCTAAGAACATCCTGGATAGGATCTCTCTTTTTGTCCTGGCCTGCAATGGTTAGCTTCGGTGCTTGGCGCATTGGTCTAAAGCCTGGTTTTCCTGGACATGGCCCGGCTGGGTTGATTTGAAAATTGATATTCGCAAATGCAGGATTTGCATGATAGCGACGCTCACAAACACGGATGACAGGCGGAATTCTTGTTTGCTCGAATTCATCATGTCCTGCTTTTAAGTCTCTCCAAAATTTAATCCATCTTGAACGCTTATGCTTTTCCATATTTTTTGTTGTCATGCGGAATGGGTAAGCATGGACATCAAAATGCTGTTGTCCCCCATCAAAAGCTTCTCTAGCAAGAGCATAAATCTCTTCAACTAAAGCGTCTGTCATTGCATAGCAACCAGCTGATTTACAATCGCCGTGGACCATGAGGTTTGCACCAGTTCTATTTAATGAACGGTCATATTGATTGGGATATCCGAGATTAAAGGATAGATGAAACTTACTGTTTGGATTCATTTGTCCGCGTGAGACTCTGTAAAACCCTTCTGGAGCTTGTTTATCACCTTGTTTTAATTTAGGTCCTAACTTTCCAGACCAATTGCAAATCGGATAAGATTTGAAGGGATAGAATAAGCCATCATCTTTTTGTTTCCAGATTTCCAATTCAGATTCTTTTTTATAAATACGAATGAAAATTGGAGCACTGACCCGCATGCCTTTTTTAAGCAATAAATCTTGAGTTGCTTTCGATATTGGGTTATGCGCAGCGTTTGAAGTTGGTTCAAAAGTTTGGCTACAGGCGGTTAGAAGGACGCTTGCACCCAATAATAAGATAACCGTTTTAAGCACAGCTAACCTGTCAGCAAACTTATTGACCTTAAACTTAGTGTTCTTGTTTTTTGTTCTGCCCCAAATTGAGAGCAGTTTAAAAACAGATTTCACCGAATTTCTACTGTGGTCATTTGCTTTAAATGTTTTTGTTCTATCAGTTTGTTCTGTAGAACTTTTTTTTGGTAATCTGGCCTGGACCAACTGAGATCTCACCTTAGTCTAAAAATAGCGAATTATTCTTTTCATAATCAACTCAAACAAATAGCTAGACAATAAATTGTTGAGTTATTTCATGCTTTAAAATGCGATTTTTTTCTAACTTTTACCCTATCAACAATACAGTTAAACAGATTCTCAACCTTAACGGCATTGAAATCATCTTTTGATCACAGTGAATTTATCTCATTATAGGTTCTTAATTATAGAAATATGTTTTGAACTAAAACAATATTTCACAAAGAAAAACCCTCTAACTGCAATAGTTGAGGGCTTTTAGAAAAGTTTATTTTTTAGGCAATTTCAAGACTGAGTTAGAAAAACCAGCTAAACAATTGACTTTGTTTTGAAATTTACTGTAGAGATTTGCCGATATCCAAGAATTTTTGTTGCCGTTGATGACGGATTTCTGCTGGTTTCATCTCTTCTAAGGCTGCTAAACGTTTTTCCATCTCATTAGCGGCTCTTTCAATCATTTTTTCTGGATTTCTGTGTGCGCCGCCAATAGGTTCGCTTATAATGCCATCAATAACGCCAAGCTCGTCCAAATCTTGAGCTGTAATGCGCATATTTGTGGCGGCATCTTTTGCTCTAGTTGAATCATGCCAGAGAATTGAAGCAGCGGCTTCTGGAGATGCAACTGTGTAAATTGAATGTTCTAGCATCAACACTTTGTTGGCCGTTGCGATGGCTAGTGCACCGCCCGAGCCACCTTCACCAATAACGAGAGTGACAATGGGAACAGTTAGGGAAAGACACTTATCTGTTGAGCGCGCAATTGCTTCAGCTTGGCCGCGCTCTTCTGCGCCAACACCAGGGAAGGCACCAGCCGTATCTACAAATGTTAGAATTGGCATTTGAAACCGCTCGGCCAATTCCATAAGACGAACAGCTTTTCTATAGCCTTCTGGGCGTGCCATGCCGAAATTATGCTTAATACGGCTTTCTGTATCATGGCCTTTTTCATGGCCTAATATAACAACTGAACGCCCACGGAAACGGCCTAAACCGCCAACCAATGCGTCATCATCAGAATAATAACGGTCACCTGCTAAGGGTACAAAATCTGTAATCATTGCATCAACATAGGCCATGCAATGAGGTCGATCCGGATGGCGAGCAACCTGACATTTTTGCCACGGCGTTAAGCTATCATATGTATCACTTAAGGCTTTGCCTGCTTTTTCTTCTAATGTGCGAATTTCATCATCAATGGAAACCGAACTTGCGTCTTCTTCGTTCTGATCATCAGCAGCGATGCTTTTTAATTCTGATACTTTACTTTCAAGCTCAGCTATCTTCTTTTCAAAATCCAAATATGTGCGCATTCAAAACCCTTTTTACCTCTCATAATATTGGCTTTAATTAAAAGCTCAGAGAGGCTATTTCAACCGTATTTTTGATGATCTTAGATTTAAGATTTTCATCAAATAACTTAATAAATGACCTTTGTCATATTTTATTCATTCACTGACTAACCCAGCTGAGAGAATTGCTTGCACATAGAGATGTGTCAAGCATGTTTCACTTAGCATATTTAATGGGTTAATTTTGCTTTTTAAAGGTTTTTTCGTAGTTTGCCAATGGATGATGTTGTTCGACCAATTTCTTCAGCCGTTCTTCAAGCACATGGGTATAAATTTCGGTAGTTGAGATATCTGCATGGCCTAATAATTGTTGCACAGCCCGTAAATCTGCACCTCGTTCTAATAAATGGCTCGCAAAAGCGTGTCTGAGTACGTGGGGAGATATTTTTTCGGCTCTTAACTCGGCTTTTGATGCCAATTCTTTTAATTCCTGGCCGAATCTTTGTCTCGTTAAATGACCTTCTTTGCTGTTTGAGGGAAAAAGCCATTTAGGCTGTCGTTTCGACGATTGGGGTTTTTCACCCTCTATACTACCTAAATAATCAATTAATGCCGTTCTGGCAGAGCTATTTAAAGGCACCAGCCTTTCTCTACCGCCCTTACCTTTAATGGTGAATAATCTCTCATCACCATTTAAAACGGAATATGGCAAGCTGACTAACTCTGTAACCCTCATCCCTGTGGCATATAAGAGCTCTAATAAACAATTTAGACGTACTGCCTGGTGTTTAGCGTGGCCCGTTTTGTTTTCGCACTCAGTTTTTGCGGTCGCTAATAAGGTTTCCACATCCTTGGCACTCATTAATTTGGGTAGAGGGCGTTTTTGTTTAGGTGTGTCGATATGGGCAGCAGGATCATCCTGAATTAACCGTTCTGATAATAAGAAACGATAAAACTGGCGCAATGAAGATAATTGACGTGCTCGCGATGAGCTGGCCAAACCATTTGCTTTTAGATTTGTTAGATATGCTTTAATATCTGAAGTTGTGACGTGTTGAATGTTAGGGGGTGTAGATTTTGTTTCTATGTTCTGCTCTATAAAACCATTAAACCGACTTAGATCACGTTCGTAGCTTTCCAGTGTATTTTGACTAGCACCGCGTTCAGCGCTTAGCATTGCTAGAAACTCACTTATTAATTTCGTTGATGAAATCGATTTTTTTGAATTTGAGAGCATAGATACTCCCTTTAATTTTGTTTTATTCTGCGAAAGAAATTATAGCTGGCGGCTGAACAATAGCGAAAGCTATTCATCCGCAATTTTTAGTCCGAGAACCTCGTGGCTATATTCACGTGACGCTGGTTCGAAGACTGTTGCCAAAACATAAAGGGTGACAAATGTAACCGATAAAATAATGCTTATTCTTGTCAAAAACGCTACCAGGCTTGGCATAAGGCCCCCAAAAATATAAAGTTTCAGCTTATATTACGTTTTGCTTTAAGATTAACAAGGCAACAACAGTGATGAAAGATTAATATCACCTGTTTTTTAAACATTGTCAGTCATAAACGAAAAGAATTTAAACTAAATACGCTCACTTGATTGTATCATGACATCATGCTTGGTAACAATAGAGCTTAAAAAACAAGCAACGCTGTTAAACAGCTCTTTATTTTGGCAATGGTTGAAATTTAAATTTACGAAAACACTTCATTATGCAGCAAATTCAAACTAAAAAACTCGATCAAAAAGTCAAAGCGATATTGTCTGAAAAGTCACTTGTTCTCGTTGGTTTGATGGGGGCTGGGAAATCCGCGATCGGGCGGCGCATTGCCTCTCGGTTACAAATGAAGTTTCTTGATGCTGACACCGAGATTGAAACAGCTGCAGGGCAATCTATTTCAGATATATTTGCGACCCATGGAGAAGCTTATTTTCGTGACCGGGAAGAGAAAATAATTGAGCGCCTCTTAATTGATGGCCCTCTTATTTTAGCAACAGGTGGCGGGGCGTTTATGAGCTCTGTAACACGAAACAATATCAAAACTCATGGGGTTTCGGTTTGGCTTCGTGCTGAACTTGATGTTCTTATGGAGCGGGTTGGTCGGCGTGATCACCGGCCGTTATTACAAACATCAAACCCAACAGCGGTCATGCAAAAATTGATTGATGAACGCTACCCAATTTATTCACAATCAGACATTACAGTTGAAAGCCGCGATGTTGCTCATGAAGTCATCGTGCAGGAAATTCTTAAAGCGATTGCAAATCAATCACAACACTAATCAAGTTATGAAAGGTTCATTCTTTTATGAGCTCGCATATCTCTAACCCTACAGAGACATCCCCACAGCCTATCGACGACAGTAGTTCATCTTCTAACACTCTCATTAATGTTGGTCTTGGTGAACGCTCTTACGATATTTTAATTGGCTCTGGACTTTTAGAACAAGCTGGAACCAAAATTTCGGCTCTGCGGCCTAAAGCTAAATGTTCGATTGTTACAGATGAAACTGTGGCTTCATTTCATTTGGAAAGTTTAGAGGCTTCGCTTCACTCTGCTGGGATAGATTATAAAACTGTCATACTTCCAGCTGGTGAGGCTACTAAATCTATTGATAAACTTAGCTTTTTATTAGATGAATTGCTTTCCCATGAAATTGAACGCGGTGACTTAGTGATTGCATTTGGTGGTGGTGTCATTGGTGACTTAGCCGGATTTGCTGCGAGTGTTTTACGGCGCGGGGTTGATTTTGTACAAATCCCAACCAGCCTTTTGGCTCAAGTTGACAGTTCTGTTGGCGGCAAAACAGGGATTAATAGCTCATATGGGAAAAATCTCATTGGGGCCTTTCACCAACCATTGCTGGTTTTGTGTGACCTAGATGTATTGAAAACGCTTGATCCGAGGCAGTTTAAAGCTGGATATGCTGAAGTTGTAAAATATGGCTTGATTAAAGACGCTCAGTTTTTTCAATGGCTCTCTGATAATCGCGAACGGGTTTATAATTTAGAGACAGATGCTTTGGTGCATGCCATCCAAACATCTTGCTCGATGAAGGCGCATGTTGTTAGTGCGGATGAAAAGGAGCATGGAGTACGTGCTCTTCTAAATCTTGGCCATACTTTTGGTCATGGGTTTGAAGCACTTTGTGGCTATGGTGACAGATTATTACATGGTGAAGCGATCGCCATTGGGATGGTCCTTGCATTTCAATTTTCTGAACAACTTGGTCTTTGTGAAAAAGGCTTATCTCAGCAAGTTGAAGCGCACTTTATAGCCGCCGGATTGCCCACACGCATACAAGATATCCCGAACTATCAAGAGTTCACGGTCGACGCGCTGGTTGATAAAATGCGCCAGGATAAGAAGGTTGAACGGGGAACTCTTGTTTTTATTCTTGCTAACGCAATTGGCGATGCATTGGTCTATCGTAAAGTCACTGAAGATCAATTGCGCGAATTTTTGAATTTACAACTGTCAGGACACCTTTAGATGATTTGGCTACTTATACTTTGTATTTTGTTATTGCTGCTCATTTCAGCGTTTTTCTCGAGTTCTGAGACTGCCCTCACGGCAGCTTCAAAGGCCCGCATTCTAGCGTTAGAGACCGATGGTGACCATAAAGCTAAGTTGGTGAATAAGCTTTTATCTAATCGCAAAAAGTTAATCAGCTCTATTCTTATTGGCAATAATCTGGTCAATATCCTTGCCTCATCTCTTGCCACAAGTCTCTTCCTTTCTGAATTTGGTTCAGCTGGTGTTGCATATGCGACCATTGCGATGACCATTCTTGTTGTTATTTTTGCTGAAGTTTTACCAAAAACTTATGCGATTACGAAGCCTGATGAAACAGCACTAATATTTGCACCTGTCTTACGTCCAATTGTTGTCACCTTAACGCCGTTCACCAGAGCTATAGACTGGGTCATCATTAAAATCTTTCATTTGTTTGGTAGTGATTTAGCAGAGAAAGCTAACTTAATCTCAGCTCATGATGAACTGCGAGGCGCCATTCAACTCCATCATAAAGAAGGTGGAGTTGTTAAAAATGACAAAGATATGCTTGGTGGTGTTCTCGATCTGAAGGAACTGGATGTTTCTGATGTTATGGTCCATCGCACAAAAATAGTTTCATTAAATGCTGATGACTCTGCAGAAGAAATCGTTGACCAAATTCTCACTAGTCCTTTTACCCGACTTCCTCTTTGGCAGGATGACAGTGATAATATTGTAGGCGTAGTTCATGCGAAAGATTTACTTCGTGAACTATCTACTCTTGATTTTGATATCTCTAAACTAGATATTCAACAATTTGCTTCAAAACCCTGGTTCGTCCCAGAAAGCACTCGCTTGCAAGACCAACTCAATGCCTTCCTGCGGCGCAAGGCTCACTTTGCATTGGTTGTTGATGAATATGGTGAAGTGATGGGGCTGGTTACCTTAGAAGACATCTTGGAAGAAATTGTAGGGGAGATCGCTGACGAACATGATTTGGAAGTGAGCGGTGTTCACCCGCAATCTGATGGTTCGGTAAATGTTGAAGGGTCAGTTCCTATTCGTGACCTTAACCGGCACATGGATTGGTCGCTTCCTGATGATGAAGCTACAACAATTGCTGGCCTTGTTATTCATGAGGCACAGACAATTCCAGAACCAGGACAGGCGTTTACATTCCATGGCTATCGGTTTCATGTTCTTAGAAAACATCAGAACAAAATAACAAGCCTTAGCGTTCATCCGCTTGAGTAAGTTTTCCTTAATCGCAGCTATGCTTTTTAAAAAATATAAATGACGACCTCTTATTAAGTTTTAAAATTTGCATGCTCTATCAAGTTGATTAAAATTTGAAGACAAAACTTATTAACAACGATCTACAGAATAATTCGAAAATAAAGTTTCAAAACGATTTTTTGATCTCAGATGAATTTTTAAAAAGGGCGGGTTTACCGAAAATTGATCAGGCATTTTTGGATGATTTTGAAACGCGCCAACCTTGGAACACCGCACGGTTTAAATTTTTTAATTTGTTTCGTCGTTGGTGTATGACCATTTTCGCACTTACTTGCATCTGGCCTGCCATTTTTTCACTTCAACATTCCGCAAATGAAGGGCGAATTTTTTACTGTGTGATGGCACTCCTAGCAATCATTTTTGCTATTTTGTTAGATCGAATTTTTGTCCCTAAAGCACCTGATCAAAAACTGTCAGTTCAAGATTTTTATGCTTTTTTTTATGATGAAAATTTTCATGAAAGAGAAGCTGTTTTAGGAATAAAAAGTCGGAAATTCAGCAAGGTTTTGCTTAAATTATTTCTGTATTCCACCGTGTTGATTATTGTGGTTGGAGCAATTAACTTTACTGCAGGCTTCAATCCGCTGCTTGGAGATATTGTTGCCTGGTTGCTTGCCGTGCTTACTGCTTGGTGGATGTTTTATAACTGGCCTTATGACTTTGCCACGCAACTCAGCATTCTTACCTATTGGCACCCGAAAATTTCTGAGTTTTTAAAATACAATGTAGCTGCTGGGAACTATGGATTAATTTTCCTTATTCCTTACTTTATTGGCCCTCTCATCTATTCAAGTTTATTTCCGTTTTTCATTATTGTTAGTTTTGAGTTTTATCAAATCGAACCTAAAAACATTGATCCTGGTTTTTACATGCTAAAGCCAATACTTATTTATTGGTTGGTTTTATTTCCTATTTTTCACCTTTTTTTTTCAACAACAACGACAGTTGGAATGAAATACATCAGTTTTGCAAAAGAAATTCTAAAATTGAATCTTGAGAAGAAATAATGATTAGCTCTCAAAGAACTTATCACTGTTAGATATTGAATTTAATCCCATGTGATCACTAGGTGCATTCTTCTTTTGATGGATTTTCTTTTTGGCGGAACGCATTAACTAAATGCTCACCTCTGACTTTGAAATTTGTGCGGGCGCAATATAAAAAAACCTCTAACCGTTTTATGGCATGTGATTGCCATTGGTTAGAGGTTTGAAAACTTCAGAAGATTACTATGAATTTTAATCAGCTGGTGAGCTGTTTGTTGCTTGATTTAGGATCATGTCAAAATCAATTTTACTGGCTTCAATCACGGCTTGTGTGCGGCTAACGACATTCATTTTGCGCAAAATTTCAGAAACGTGCGCTTTGACTGTTGTTTCACCAACTCCTAATTCATAAGCAATTTGTTTGTTTAGCTTACCTTCACGGAGCATTCTTAAAACTATCAGTTGCTGGCGTGTTAATGAGAATAAGCGCCGAGCTAGGTCTTCACGCTCTTGATCACTTTCATCAAGACTTTCATTGCTGAAATCATCAGGAATATAAATATTTCCAGCCAACACTTCTGAAATTGCATGAGCAATTTCTTCTCCACTTGCGGTTTTTGCTATAAAACCACTTGCGCCGTAATTTACAGCCTCTTTCACCAAGCGGCTATCTTCTTGCCCGGTGACAATCATCACTGGCAATTTAGGAAATTGCTTACGCAAGGTTAGCAGTCCATCAAAGCCGTTGGTATCTGGCATAAATAAGTCCAAGAGGGCTAGCTTGAAGCGACCGATATTTTTTAGGATTTGAACTGAATCATCAATTGTTTCCGCTTCATGGATCTCGACGCGCTGCATTATGCTTTTAATTGCATTATGTAATGCTTCGCGGAAGAGCGGATGATCATCAATTATGAGAATGCGTTTCATTTTAATATTCCCCAAATCATACCTTAGTGTCACATACCACATGGTATACGCGCTTATTTTAGATTACCACATATATGGTACTAAGTAATGACTTTTAAAAAATTGTGCTCTTAGACTTAATTCTAAATGAATTTTAATTCGCTTACTGAAGAAATATATTCAGGTCTTAATATCCAAGCTTTACGATGTATTTTTTAATTCAGCTTTGTACAGAGCTTTTGTATACCAAAAATCACGTATTTTTTAAAGGTAATGATTTAATAGTCTATAGGATAAATTGCTAAAAAAAAGTCCCGGACTTGAAAAAGCCCAGGACTAATTATGATCGGTAGAGAATAACTACTTATTTAGCAGCCATTTTCTTTGGAAGTTTGAACAACCAGAAAGCACCACCTTGGTTAAGGTACTTAACAGTCTTAGCTACTTCACCGCCCCATAGTGGAACAGCACCGCCCCAACCGCTTGAAACGCCGATGACTTGTTGGCCATCTTGTTCCCAAGTTGCTGGAGGAGCAACAATACCTGAACCAGTTTGGAATTGCCAAAGTACTTTACCTGTTTTTGCGTCAAACGCTTTTAGGTAACCTTCAGGTGTTCCTGTGAATACAAGGCCACCAGCTGTTGTAAGAACGCCGCCCCATAGAGGTGCTTTGTTTTTATATTCCCACACAACTTTACCAGTTAGTGGCTCAACAGCTTTCAAAGAACCAATGTGGCTTTTGAAGATTGGACGGATTGTAAAACCAGCACCAAGATAAGCTGCACCTTTTTTGTATGATACAGGCTCATTCCAGATGTCCATGCCCCATTCGTTTGAAGGAACGTAGAAAAGACCAGTTTGTTGGCTGTAAGCCATTGGCATTTGGTTTTTACCACCTAGGAAACTTGGTACAGCAAAGATAGCTTTACCTTTTTTGCCATCTTTAGAGGCTTTTGGGTTACCTGGGTAGTTGTCTTTATTGAAAACAGGACGACCATTTTTATCTAAGCCTTTTGCCCATGAAATTTGTTTCACGAACGGGAAGCCATTGTGGAATTTACCTGTTGTACGGTCTAGAACATAGAAGAAACCGTTACGGTCAGCTGTTGCTGCCAATTTCTTACCATCAGCGTCGAATGAGATAACTTCATTCACACCGTCATAGTCCCAACCATCATGAGGAGTTGTTTGGAAACCCCAGTTGATTTCACCTGTATCAGGGTTGATAGCCAGACGACCACATGACCACTTGTTGTCACCAGGACGCAAGTGTGAGTTCCATGGAGCTGGGTTACCAGTACCGATAAAGATTTGTTTTGTGTCTGGATCGTATGTACCGCCAAGCCAAGTAGCGCCACCGCCCCATTTCCACATATCACCAGGCCAAGTTTCGTTTTTCTTGCCAGTCATTGTAGATTTTTTACCTTTAAGAGTACCGTAGTGACCCTCAATGGTTGGACGCGACCATACTAGCTCGCCAGTTTCTACGTTGCGTGCATCAACACGACCAACGATACCGAATTCACCGCCAGAAACGCCGGTTACGATTAGTGGGCCATGCTTAGATGGAACGATCAATGGAGCAGCTGAATAAGAGAAGCCAGCTTTAAAATCGTCAATTTTCTTGCGCCAAGCAACTTTACCAGTTTTCTTGTCAAGCGCTACGATTTGGGCATCAAGTGTACCGAAGTATACTTTATCACCATAGATAGCTGCACCACGGTTAATAACGTCACAGCAAGGAAGAATGCCTTCAGGAAGACGGGCATCATATTGCCATACTTCTTCACCTGTTTTCGCGTCGATCGCCCACATACGGCTGTATGAACCAGTTACGTAGATGATGCCATCAGATACGATTGGCTGTGCTTCTTGTCCACGTTGCTTTTCGCCACCGAATGAGAATACCCATGCTGGTGCCAAGTTTGCTACGTTTGAAGTATTAATTTTGTCAAGCGGACTAAAACGCTGGCCACGGATATCTTGGCCGTTCGTTACGATGTCTCCGCCTGTTTTCTGGTCATTTAGGATGTCGTCAATGCTAACACCTTCGGCTGAAGCCGGAGTACTAGCTGCGATAGCAAGAATACTTGCCGCCGCTAAGATTGCTCTTCTTAGGCGCATACTTATGTTCCCTTCCCCTAGGACTTTGTTAAAATTTTTAAATTCGCTTCTTACAATTGGATTTTACGAATTTGAGTTTTCCATTTCAGAATTTTGCTCACTTCAATGATCGTCTATTAATGTGCTCAAAATGCAAAAAAGATAACAACCAAATCATATCCTAGAATTTACTGAGAGCAAGTAAGATCTCTGTCTATTCCAAAAATAATCATATTGTTTTTTACTTTATTCAGAATGAAACTAACCGTTTATTTCCAATGTAATTAACGACTATCTTAGACGTTAGCCGAGCTTGTCCTTCACGTTTATTGGCAATAAGTACATCTTTTTTGAGTTTTTAATGAGAGATGCATTTTTCTTATTACTTTTCAATCTCTTACCCATCCCCTTGGCCAAGAAAAGGAAGTGTTTTTTCTTCGATTCCAGGGTAAAGATGTGCGACTGAGCGTTCAATTTCCAACTGAATGACATCTATTGATTGAAATTTTTCTGGAATTGACATTTTTGCAGCTTCCAACATGTCCTTACCACTTCGTGCTGACTTTGTAAGATTCGTTTCCAGCCATGTCAGGTAACTGTCAGTTTGCTCAATAGAGCGACTGGTCGTATCCGCTGGGCCGTGACCAGGGAAAATGATTTTATGTGGTATTTTCTTTATTTCTTTAAGAGATTTGTGCCAGCTCTCAAGATCAGCATGCGGTGTTGTTGCCGCTCGATCTAGGAAACAAATGTCACCTGCATATAGCACCCCTGTTTCATGATCTAATATGGCTAGATCAGCATCTGTGTGGCCTTTGAAGGGCAACATTTCAAATCTGTGCTTACCAAATTTCTCCGAACTGTAATTAATTACTTTCTCAGGGACAATGACCTCCGTACCTCTCATCCAATCCCCAAGAATACGGTAGAGATTGCTTGAGAAATCTTCACCAGAAGCTTTCAAGCCCGAAATGGTTTTCGGTAATGCTGCGATTTTTTTCTTATCAAAAAGCTGATTACCTAAACAATGGTCTGGATGAAAGTGAGTGTTGTAAACACGGATAACATCTTTACCAGTAGTTGCGTAAATCAGTTGCTTTAATGCTTCGCCATACCTTCTTGACGAACCGGTATCGATAAGGACAACTCCATCAGATGTGTCAATGAAGGCAACATTGACAATGTCCCCGCCATTATCTGGAGAGTAGTCTTCTGTTTTGCCAATTACGACATATGAATTGTTTGCTATTCTTTGAGCTTTAAGATTGTATTTTAGGGGGGCTGCAAAGGCTGGCAAAATTGGGGCTGCCAGACTAGAGGCGCCCCCTATTAATAGCGAGCGACGAACTTTATCCATCAGGACACCTCTTTTGTCTTCGATTTTTGTTTTTAATTCAATTTAATTTTGTAAGGCAGATGATTGAACTGGTGCTGGAACAGCCACATCAATCAAGTTGCCCTCATTATCCCGTCCTTTAATTCGAACGGCTGTTGTTGCTTCTTTCAAAATAGGAAAGAGCGTTACTGTTGGATTTTCAGAAATGGGCTCATGGATAATTAAATTGCCAATCAGTTTGTCATTTGCACCTTTAAATTCCAATTTCTCAACAAAAAAGGCTGGAATGCCATCAGCTAGACCAGTATCCATAGGGTGGCGCACTGAAAATCTAAGTTTTGCGGATTTTTGACCAGGTGTTCTCCAGATTTTCCCTCTGATTTCAGCTAATCTTTTAACCCAATCATCATTACCATAGGCAACAGCTGGCTGCGAACAACCGCCCCCTGAGGCATCTACGAATGTTCCACCCACATGCCAGACGCCATCTTTATCTAATACGGCAGCTCTTACTGGAGTTGCCTGGCCGACTTTGATGCGAAAACTTAGTCTGGCTTCAGCTTGCTTTGGTTCATAAGTTAAAACTTTTGGGATTGGGTTTAAGTCTGCTATGACAACGATTTTTTGTACATTTTTCACACTGCGTGCATCAACGTGAATGGGAAGATTTAGCTGATCTTCGGCCACTTTGGGAGCGTGAACTAAAATCTGGTTATTCATGACGATTTTTTTACTGCTCTTATCAGAAAGCAGAAATTCTGTAGCTACAAAATCCCACATGACAGAATTCAAGCTGTCTTTAGGAAGCGAGCTCAGGTTTGAAGATTTAATATCCGTCTCTGCAGCGATAGAGCTATTTATCTTTAGTGTCGCTGCGGAAAAAGCAATTGCTACAATAGCTGCACAAGACAGCTTACAAGACAATTGCGCGATTTTTGAAACGTTAGATTTTGTGTATAATTTTATCATCATTCTTCCCGCTTATAGCTAATCCCCGCTTATTTGCTTATTTTAGCATATAAACAGGCTTATAATCCCCAAAATTTAAATTTCCCGCTTCTCTTAAGTCTTTTTGTTCGTTTATGATTATTTTTGTCTAAAGCGTTTTATTCAAGCGTGTACTAATTTTCATGCTTTTTGAGTTTTTTTTTATATGCATGCATACGAATTCTACCAATTAGTAGATTCACAATCTAGCATAAAATTTATAAGTTTAAATTAGGCGTTTGGTATCAATTTTTGAACATTTTTGATGATTTTTTGCTATTTTTTCACGTATTAGTAGAATTTCACTCCTAGATTCCCCTCAAAAAGTTAGAGATTTTGACTTTCTTAACGCTAAACTTATGGATCAAATGAAATTCGAGCCTAATCCAGGTCCCTGATGGCTTGACAATTTGGATCCGAGGCCCTCAATTGCGTGCTTACTATCTTTACAAGACGCCCTACTAACAAACGTACTAAAACTTAGCTTATAGACGCCTTTGGACTTGTTTAGAGACTTGATCACAGGCTTCTATAGAGATTTGCTCACAAATTAGGACCCTTCCAAACCAATGTTGCACATAAATAACCTCACCTTTCGTATTGATGGTCGTCTTTTAATTTCTGATGCAAGTATTGCCATTCCCTCTGGCCACAAGGTTGGTATTGTTGGGCGTAATGGTACAGGCAAGACCACTCTTTTGAAGTTGATTACCGGTGATTTAGCCATAGATGATGGTAGTATTAGCTGGCCTAAAACCCAGCGCATTGGCCACGTGGCACAAGAAGTCCCCTCAGGTGAGACGACTTTGCTCGATATTGTTTTAGAAGCTGATGTTGAACGAGATGCTTTATTAAAAGAGGCAGATACGGCTACTGATCCGACACGAATTAGTGAAATTCAATTAAGGCTGCTTGATATTGACGCGCATTCAGCACCGGCGCGAGCAGCGACCATTTTATCCGGCCTTGGTTTTGATGAAGAAGCTCAACAACGCTTTGCTTCAGAGTTTTCTGGCGGCTGGCGAATGCGGGTGGCTTTGGCGGCTGCGCTTTTTGCTGCTCCTGATATTTTATTACTCGATGAACCTTCGAACTATCTTGACCTTGAGGGCACGCTTTGGCTGGAGAACTTTTTAAAGAACTATCCACATACGGTTTTGATGGTTTCTCACAATCGCGAACTTTTAAATAAGTCTGTTACTCATATTCTGCATCTGAACAAGCAGAAGCTAAGTCTTTACACGGGCGGTTATGACCAATTTGAAGATACACGCAGAGAACAACAACGACTTGAATTGAAGATGATGAAAAAACAAGATGATGCTCGCCGTCACCTTGAAGCCTTTGTTGATCGTTTTCGTGCCAAGGCGTCGAAAGCCAAACAAGCTCAATCTCGTTTAAAAGTTTTATCAAAGATGCAACCTATTGCCGCCCAGATTGATGACAAGGTAGCCCCTTTTATATTCCCAAGTTCAAAGACGAAACTTGGTAACCCAATTATCCGTCTTGATGATGTTTCTGTTGGCTATGAAGAAAACAAGCCTGTGCTTCGCAATTTAAATTTAAATGTTGATGTGGATGATCGTATTGGATTGCTTGGCTCGAACGGTAATGGCAAATCAACCATGGCGAAGCTATTGATGGGCCAGCTTTCTCCTATGGATGGTTTTCGCAAATCTTCCAAGAAATGTTCTATAGGCTATTTTGCTCAGCATCAGTTAGATGAACTTAACCCGCAGGCATCTCCTTATGATCACATTGCTGAACTTATGGAAGATAAAACAGAGGCTCAAAAGCGAGCAAAATGCGCGGCGATTGGATTTGGCCCTTTAAAAGCAGATACCAAAGCTGCGCTTCTTTCTGGTGGGGAAAAGGCACGCTTACTTTTTGCTCTTGCCAGTTTTCATGCGCCTCATATTCTCATTCTCGACGAACCAACCAATCACCTGGACGTGGACAGTTGTGAAGCGCTTATTCATGCGATTAATGAGTATGAGGGGGCTGTTATTATTATCTCTCACGATCGACATTTATTAGAGGCGACGGTTGACCGCCTTTGGCTGGTTGATAATGGCACAACCGTTTCATATGACGGTGATATGGAAAGTTACCGGAAAGAGCTGTTACAAAGCCGAGGTGGCAAAACGAAGCCTCAAGACAAAAGTGATGGACCGAACAAACCTAAAGTTAGCCGCAAGGAAGAACGCCGTTTGGCTGCTGAAAAACGCGCCCTTCAAGCGCCGCTTCGTAAAGAAATTCAAGCGCTTGAAAAAAAGATGGCAAAGCTAAATGATGAACTTAAAGTCATTGATGAAAAATTAGATGATGTCACTCTTTATGAAAAAGATCCTGAGTTAGTTAAAGAGCTTGCTATGGAGCGCGGCCTCACCCAGCGCGACCTTGAAGAAATGGAAGAGAACTGGCTTGAGTTAACGGAACAACTAGACGCATAAATTATTGTTTGAGAAGCCCTCTTCTCTTTAAAATTTTATTGATGAAGCTCTCTGCACTATCGTATTTTTTATAACAGTTTGTGATATTACTAATTCTGCTAGAGACGCTAATTTCAGGAAATCCAATTTTCTCCATATCATGCCGCATTGCTTTTGCTACATTGTCGAAGCCCACCTTATCATATTTTTCTTCATCTCTCAGACGCATGATAGCGATGCAGTCTGCTATGCTTTCATTCATTAAGTGCTCTGGTCCGTTACGAGGTGGGTGTGGGCGGTCCACATCGCCGGTTTGATGATGGGCGCATTCATGCCTATCAATGAAACTTTGAAATTCTTTAGAGGTTGCTCCATAGTTTGATCTATAGATAACCGGTGCCCCGGTTTTATCTTTGTTTGCCATTCCTGCAGCAACGCCTGGACGGCCCTTTGTGGTGTTTATGAATTGTACTTTTTCATCTTTATAATTCAGACAAATGGGCGGGTTTACTATGTCATAAATCGTCTTAGGCTGTGTATCTACCGGCTGTAGTTTTGCTTGACTGTTGGCAACGTTTACACCGACCATGATTGAACACACACTTATAAGTAAAACCCCAAATGCATACTTCACTCTTTTGTTTCCGTGCGCTTTGCTATGCTGAGATTTTGTCATGGACTAAGACTTCCTTTTGACTGATATCAAAAGATAAGACTAACCCGTTTCCATTGTTTTTTACAGAACTAAAAATTTGAAAGCTGCAACCAAAATCACCAGAGACAGAAGCCAGACCAAAATCGGAATTGGTACAATTTTTAATCCTAGCTTTGTTCCAACCAATGCCCCAAGTAAAACGGCAACGGCCCACACTCCAGCAAAAGCGGGGAGTTTATTCATTGTCACTAGATTGCCCGCCAACCCGGCCATTGAATTTGCCAAGACAAAGCAAACGGCTAACCCGGCTGTCTGTCTGACATTTGCCCATTTGAAAAGAATTAGAACAGGGCTTAATAAGACGCCACCCCCTATTCCTGTTAAGCCAGAAAGAAACCCTATTGTGCCCCCAGCCGAGAGGCTACCTATAAACGGTACTCTTAGAGTTTCGCTAGATAAAATTTGAGGCTCATAGAGATTTTTCCAAATTAGATATAAAGCTGAGAGCAGGAGCAATGCCCCTAGAATTGGCCGATAAATTTCCGCTGGGAGGTGGATGGTACCACCAAGAAATGATAGGGGAGCAGAGACGCCAATTAGTATGGCTGCTGCTCGCCAATTAATATATCCCGCTTTGGCGAATTTATAGGTTCCAAAACCTGCAACAACGACATTTAAAATTAAAGCAATGGGACGAATGAATTCTGGTTCTAAGCCAAGAATTGCAAAAATAGCTATATAGCCAGATGCCCCCCCATGACCTATTGAAGAAAAAAGTATAGCTATTGCAAACAAAGCAATTGCGAGAAACCCTACCAGCTCGACACTCAAAATTCTGAACCCCATTTCATAATTTGGATTTTTCTTTTTATGAACATTAACGTTTCAAATCCGACTTTTATTCCCTTCTTTATAATTATTTTTTATTTTACGACCATCCCCATAATTGCAATAAAAACAATTAGTTATTCAGTTTCTCCGAATGGACTTTTGCTAAATGATCAGCTATTCTTATTCATGTTTTGCTCTCTTTAGCTAGATAAGGCTTTTTAGATGATCTTTAGGTTTCGCAAGAAACATGATCCATTTTTAGACTTAGCAAAAGATCTCAATATATATGCTCTCGCATTGGTTCGGGACATGGATATTGCGGAAGATCTTGTGCAAGATACCCTTTTGAAAATTTATGAAAAAACGGAGCTTTTAAAACAGACTGACTTTAACTTAAAACCTTATGCATTTCGAATGTTGCGGAATCTACATATTGATAATTTGAGAAAAGAAAAGGTCAGGTGGGAATATTCAGATGATGTCAAACGTTTAACTCATGATGAGTTGGTTGCTTCACTTGATGCTGAAGACCAATTGATTATACGAGAAGCTTTTGCCCATCTCACTGCTGAGCACCAAGAGATCTTAATTCTTATTGATATGTTAGGGTTTAAATATGCAGAAGCTGCTGAAACTCTTGATATTGCGAAGGGTACGGTGATGAGTAGACTTAGTCGTGCTCGGAAAGAAATGATTTTACAACTTGAGGTATCTCCTCACTCTTCCTGCTCACTTAATTCAGGACACAAAAAATGAAACACCTCCCCGATGAAGATATGATATTTCTTAATGCTTTGGCTGATGATGAACTTTCAGGCGCTGATAAAACCTTGTGGTTAAAGCGTATTGAGGAAGACGCGGATGCGAAGGCTGCTTATGAGTGTATTCTATCACTTAAAGCGAATTTGAAGAATTACACCGTTAAGCCCAAGTCTATCCCAGAAACGAGAGTTTCGCATTCGAGTTCATCACCTCATCTATGGAAAATCGCGGCTTCCTTTCTCTTTGTTTTTGCCCTTTCTGGTATGGCTTTGTTCTTTTTGAATCAGAGGTCTGAAGCACCCGTTGAATTCGCGAAACAAAACCTATTGGATAACAATAAAACACCTTTTGATTGGCATTCTCAGTTCTCTAGCACTCATTATGACTTTACAAACATAGCCCCTTCAAACAAAAAACTAGCCCTTCTTAAAACAGACCTTAAACTGCCTGACCTTAGATCTTCTGGCCTTGCTCTTGTGAGTACAAAAGTATTACAAAACAATTCAGCAGCCCCTACCCAATTGCTGCATTATGTTGGCTCTTCAGGGTGCCGTTTAACTTTGCAACTTGGCCCCCTTCAGGCTTTAGATAAGAATTTACAAACGCCTTCGCTTAAGACTAATTTTAAAAATTGGATTGTTAACGAAACCCAGATTTGGGTGCTTGCCAGCGGTATGGATAAGGCGAGATTTGCTTCAATTACGGATTATATCCAACATTACATGAACTCTTCTCAGCATAACTATCTCTCAAATTTAGAAGATACGATGAGTGAAGTTTATAAAAATGCACGAAGCTGCGGCTAGTTTTGTTTCTCTCGCTCCTTTATAAAAAAATGACCTCTTTAAAATTAAATCAAATATTACTTTTGAAATTTTAAAGAGGGCAGGAAGTTTTACGGAGGGTAAGTTTGAGAGCTATTTCTTATTATTGTTCTTGGCCATAATTATTTTGGAAAATTAGGTCGGTCTTTGCCATAATTTTTAGATAGATAATCAAGCACCAAGGTATAATCTGGCTCTTCGATCTTTTCCATTTCTTGTTCATCGACCATCCACTCAAACATTTCAATCCATCCTTTGCGGGATAATCCTTGTTGAGCAATAATTCTCTCTGAATGGCAAGCTGTGCAATTATTAAATGTTTCTTCAGCGCCTTTACCTGGAACAAGCACACCAAATTCAGCTGGCTCGTCTTTTACGGCAACCTTTTGCTTTGTTTCTTTTTTATTATCGCCGAATTGCGCTTTCTCTTTTGATAAATCTAACGGATTGTCACTTTGGGCATTTAGGTAAGCAATCAGGTTTTGTCTCTGCTTTGCTTTTCTTAATCCAGAATAGGTCATTCTAGTTTTTTTCACGACCTTTCTTGGTTTTTCTAAAAATTCAGATAGTCTCTCAGGCGTCCAAATGCCTCCATATTTAATCAACCCTTTTGAATACTTTTTTTCATAAGCTTTTTTTGACGCAACTTTAGCTCCAACTATGCCGTAGAGATTGGGACCAAGTTTTGTAGATTTTGAGTTTTTATTCACAGTGTGACAAGCTGCACATTTTTTAAAGACTTTTGCGCCTTTTCTGATATCTCCAGCAAAAGAGCCTGTTGTTGTCAGCAGTATTAATGAGAAACCAATTAACACGGTTTCTTTGCGTAAACGCATCATTCATTTACTCCAATATTTTTTGAAAAAGAACCTACTCCTCAAAAGGGGGATTACATTTAAGAAGTAGGCTTCGATATGTTTCAACTGCTTAAGCCACAGTTAAAGCAACTCGATGTAATGTATTATTCAGATAGCCTTTTGGGTTCCATGCCAAAGCAAATGGCTGCTGGTCGCCAGCGTCATCAGTTGCTCTTGCCCAAACTTCATAATATCCTGCTTGTGGGAATTTTACTTTTCCGCTCCAGTTTTGCCAGGCTCCATCATTGATAGGATCGTTGAGTTTGACTTTCTGCCAGGTGGTACCGAAGTCAATTGAGATCTCTACTGTTTTGATTTTTCTATCACCTGACCAGGCGTGGCCTTTTACTTCAATTTCTTTACCAATTTTACTACCTGTTTTATGTGAGGTAATGAGGGACTTCACTGGCATGCGCTCGATAATTTCGAAATCTTTTTTATCCACTTTTGTCCCAGGTGCGACTGGATATTTAGGGACGCGGTAAGCTGTACCTGTCATTTTAGGGCCGTCATGTTCTACATCACGCAGATAAATCCTATTTAGCCACTTATGAGAAAGCGAGCCTGGCCAACCAGGGACAACAAGGCGAAGTGGTGCTCCATTATTAGGGTGAATTGGCGCGCCATTTTGCGCCCAAGCAATGAGGATATTGTCAGTCATTGCTTTTTCAATCGGCATGCCACGCGAAATCGGTAATTTACCTGGTTTGCCAGATAGATGCGCATCTGCTCCTTCGTGAGCTGTATAAATAGCGTTTGATTTTACACCAGCTTTTTCCAACACATCTTTTAATTTTACACCGGTCCATTCTGAGCAGGCAACGGCTCCCAATGTCCATTGGTTGCCTTTGGCTGGAGGGTCAAAACTTGAGCGACCATTACCACCGCACTCAATGGCCAGAGCTAAAGTATGGGTTTTAAAATTTTTCTTTAAATCTGCGATTGATAATTTCAGCGGAGTTTTCACCAATCCGTCAATCGTCAACTCCCAAGTCTCTGGGTTCACATTCTCTGGTGGTATGCCATTATTTCGAATAAAATGGCGGCTTGTTGGGGTTATTAGGTCATTTAATAAATGGGCCGGTGTTTCTGCATTTACAGGCCGATCATTAAGTAATGTCAGGCCATCTTTCCCAACCAAAACATCTTCACTTGCAAAAGCGGCTGGGATAAAGCCGGCTGGCATGTTTTGATGAAAGGGTATGGTTGAACCTACCATAGCTCCCATTGTGGCTAAGCCAGCCCCTTTTAAAAAACCTCTTCTATCTGCATTTGTTTCTCGGCCGAAAAACTCTTTATCGGCTTCTTTAGGGTTGCTTTCAAAAAATTCATAAAGCCCTTTTTCAGGCTCTTTGGAAATCGTCATACGTTGTTCTCCTCCCACGACTATGTCGCTGCACGTTACATGGTCACTGCATTTTTTCATGCATTGCTAATTTAACGTTCGGAGGCGTGCTTTTATTCCCTAGGGAGCTTGGTTTAAAATAACATTTTTCCAAGGTTCTTATTTTCTTTATTTAATTCAGTGGGATAAAGCTAGTCTCTTTTGTTTTATTCACTTGGAAGATTATAAGTTTGTGTAAGATGTGTTGACGGACCTCTTAAAAATTGTCTTTGATATAATCTAAGGGTAATTGGGAGAGTATGTATGGCTTTATCCAGAATTAAAGATATGTTCTTTGTGGTCGTGCCTGCGCTATTGGTTGTGGGCGGTGCATTTTGGGCAACCTATCAGTTTATTGAGCCTGCCCCTCCTACAACTATTGCGATTTCAACTGGTGGTGCTAAAGGCGCCTATTATGGTTTTGGTAATCAGTATGCTGAACTTCTAAAAGAATCTGGTATTGAACTCAAAGTTCTCTCCTCTGCTGGCTCTCTTGATAATTTACAAAAACTGCGCTCAGATGAGAGTAAAGTTGACCTTGCACTCATGCAGGGTGGTGTTTCAAAGACAGGTCAACGAGATGGCCTTATGTCTTTGGGACGCGTTTTTCTTGAACCCCTTTGGGTCTTTTATCGCCCCACTTTAGAGATTTCCCGGTTAACTGATTTAAAAAACATGCGGATAGCTATTGGCTCTCAAAATAGCGGTACGCGTCAGTTGGCCACCGCGCTTCTCTCAACTAATGGGGTAACCGATAAAACAGCACAATTATTCACCCTTAGCGGGTCATCTGCCATTAATGCTCTTGAAGATGGCCGCGTCGACGCTGTCTTTCTAGTCGTTGCACCGAGCTCACCTTTTATTCAAGGGCTTTTGCGCAAGAAAAGCATCAAGCTGATGAACTTCAAACGTGCTGAAGCCTATACTCGAATTTTACCGTATCTATCGATGATCACTCTGCCTGAAGGTACGATAGATTTTGTAAACAACATCCCATCACAAGATGTGTCTCTAATTGCCCCTTCTGCAGCCCTCGTTGCCAAAGAAAATTTGCACCCTGCACTTGCTGGATTGCTTGTTCAGGCTTTAAGGGATGTGCACAGCAAGGGGGATATTTTTCAAAAAACGGCTGAATTTCCGAAAGTGAATGACCCTGAATATTTGGTCACCAAGGATACGAAGCGCTCTTATAAAGATGGCGTTCCTTTTTTGCAGCGCTACCTGCCTTTTTGGCTGGCTTCGTTTCTACAGCGCTCATTTATCCTACTGTTGCCCATTGCCACTGTCTTGTTTCCTATAATCAAATTAGGACCGCTTTTATATAATTGGCGCATTCGAAACAGGTTGCTTCATTGGTATCAACAACTCAAAACTTTAGAACACAACATTAACAAGGATGTAAGCCACGAACATTTTGCTGAGAACATGACTGAGCTTGAACGGATAGAAACCACCGTTCAACTCATCCCTGTGCCGAAAGATTTTTCTGATCAGTTCTATCATTTAAGAGGGGCGATTAGTCTTGTTCGTGAACGTTTGGAGTTGCAAGCTGAAAAGGTTATCTCTTAATGGATTTCTGACTTTCTCTAATGTGTGATATTTTACACATCTAAGAGTTTGTTAATTTTGTATCACCTCTTCATACAACGGCAGACTTTATATTCTGCGAATTAACAAACTGATAGGAGATATCATGACGAATGAAATGACAGGACAAGCTTCCCCTGATTATGAAGCGATTAAGACAAAACAAAATGCTGCCTGGGGTTCAGGTGATTATGCCAAGGTTGGCGTTATGCTGCAACTGGTTGGTGAAACATTAGCTGAAGCTATGGAGCTTCCTTACGGCGCTCCCGTTCTTGATGTGGCAGCTGGAAATGGCAATATAACCCTTGCTATGGCACGCCGCGGCTATGATGTTACATCAAGTGACTATGTTGGTGAGCTCTTGGACATGGGCCGCGGCCGCGCTGAAGCTGAAGGCTTTGATATTAACTTCAAGGTGGCAGATGCTGAAAACTTACCTTTCGATGATGGTTCGTTCACAGGTGTTGTTTCGACCTTTGGTGTGATGTTTACACCAAACCAGGAACAATCGGCTTCTGAACTTTTGCGTGTTTGTAAATCAGGTGGCCGGATCGGTCTTGCTAACTGGACACCGGATGGATTTATCGGCCAGCTTTTCAAAACCCTTGGCCGCCTTGTGCCGCCACCAGCTGGTGTTCAGTCACCTGCACGTTGGGGAACACGGGAATGGCTTGAAGAGAACTTTGGAAACGAAGCTTCAAACATCTCTATCACTCCAAAGACTTTTAAGCTCCGCTTTGAAAGCCCGATGGCGTTCATTGATTTGTTCCGCACTTATTATGGTCCGGTTCACAAAGCCTTTTTGGCTCTTGAACCAGCAGGGCAAGAAGAGCTGACGCAGGATATGCTCGCATTGATTGAGTGCTTTAATATTGCTGATGATGGTAGTTCTATTATTGCAGCAGATTATTTAGAGGTGCTGGTTGATAAGAAATAAAAAGAAGCCCCGCACTATCTTATGGGATCATGCGGGGCTTTTTTTAGCTTAGAATTTAAAACACATGCGCTCAGTTAAAGCCCAAGCTTCTCTTTCAGAATGCCATTGACCACTTTAGGGTCGGCTTTGCCTTGGGTTTGTTTCATGACCTGGCCGACGAACCATCCGATGAGTTGAGGCTTCTCTTTTACGCCTTCAACTTGTTTTGGGTTATTGGCGATGATTTCATCCAGGATTGCTTCAATGGCACCGGTGTCTGTCACAGCTTTCATGTCGCGCTCTTCAACGATTTGAGCCGGGTCGCCGCCCTCTTCCCATACGATTTCAAAGAGCTCTTTTGCGATCTTACCTGAGATGTCACCTTTGGAAATAAGCTCGATGATACCGCCAAGTTGCTCTGCATTTACAGGGCTTGTCTCAATTGTCTTGCCTTCTTTATTCAGCCGGCCAAAAAATTCGTTTGTTACCCAGTTTGAAGCCAATTTAGCATCTCTGCCTTTGGCAACTTGTTCAAAGAAATCAGATGATGTTTTATCTGCCACCAAAATGCCAGCATCGTAACTGTTTAGCCCATAATCCTTCATCAGCCGTTCTTTCTTCTCGTCTGGTAGTTCAGGAAGGTCTTTTTTCAACTCATCAACAAAAGCTTGATCAAACTCTAATGGCAGTAGATCCGGGCATGGGAAGTAACGATAATCATGAGCTTCTTCTTTCGAGCGCATGGATCTGGTTTTGCCTGTTTTGGGGTCGAATAATAATGTTTCCTGATCGATGGTGCCACCATCTTCAAGAACGTCAATTTGGCGCATGACTTCGTGATCAATAGCCTGGCCAATGAAGCGAATTGAGTTCACGTTTTTGGTCTCTGTTCTTGTTCCCAATTCTTCACCAGGACGGCGCACAGAGACGTTCACATCAGCGCGCATTGAGCCTTGGTCCATATTCCCGTCACATGTACCAAGATAGCGCAAGATTGTGCGCAACTTCGTGACGTAAGCTTTTGCGTGTTCTGATGAGCGTATGTCTGGCTTGGAGACAATTTCCATTAGCGCGACGCCTGTGCGGTTAAAATCAACATAAGAGTAACTTGGGTGTTGGTCATGCATTGATTTACCAGCATCTTGCTCAAGATGGAGGCGTTCAATACCCACTTCAAAGGTAGAGCCATCTTTCATATCCAGGATCACAACACCTTCACCGACGATGGGGTATTGGAATTGCGAGATTTGGTAGCCTTGAGGTAAATCTGGGTAGAAGTAGTTTTTCCGGTCAAAACGAGAGAAGAGATTGATCTCTGATTTTAAGCCCAAGCCTGTGCGAACGGCTTGTTTCACGCATTCTTCATTGATCACCGGGAGCATGCCTGGCATGGCTGCATCAACTAACGAGACATGATCATTAGCGGCGCCACCAAACTCTGTTGATGCGCCTGAAAATAGCTTTGAATTTGATGTCACCTGGGCGTGCACTTCAAGGCCGATGACGACCTCCCAATCTCCGGTGGCGCCCTTTACTAGATGTGATTTATCAGATGACATTTTGACCTCTTAAAAGATATGTAACTTTTTATGCACTTCAGATAACTTCTCTATTCTTCAGGTTGCCTACCAAGCAACCGCATAAAGCATCCGCCCTGACACATTTAACACTCTACAGATGCCCACTTCGCATCTGTTTAGAAATTGCCGCAAATCTGGCACACCGGCATGAAATATTCTCTTATCCCCGATGCATAACTTGCTTGAAGGGAACTGTTTACCGTAATGTTTGATTGAGGGCAATATAATCTATGCGCTTTTCGTGCATCTTGATGTCCTGTTTTACAAATTGGTTGTCTTGTGGCCATTTAATTTTCAATTTTGGCGAAAATTGTTTTATCTGAGGGTTATTTTCTGAGGAAGATGAATGAAAAAAATTCTGATTTACCTTTTGCTTGTCCTTGTGCTTTTGGCTTTAGGGACAGGCGCTGTTACGTATCGCTACCCTCATGTGATTGCAATTGCTGAAGAAGGCTTTCCGGCTAAAACCTGGCCTGCCAAGGGCATTTATGTGGATGTCGTCGGAAAAGCGCAACAATGGCCCCATAGTTTTAAAGCTGATGCCGCTCTTGATAATGAGTTTGGCCAGAAATTGCAGCAACTAAACCTGGACAATGAAACTGATGCTTTGGTGGCTTATCATAAGGGCCGCCTGAAATATGCTTATTTCCGCCCGGGGTTTAATGAAAAAACCCAGTTCAATTCATATTCTATGGCAAAAAGCCTGATTGGTTATTTGGTCTTAAAAGCCATTGATGACGGGGAGATTGATGGTCTTGATAGCCCCATTGGTACGTATTTGCTGGATTTAAAAGATGAAGGGTTGAAAAACCAAACAATTGAACGGTTTTTAACGATGCGAAGCGGCCTTAAAATTGAAAAGAAAGGACCGCCCAAACCTTTGGCTAAAGACGCCAAACGGGGCCCCGATAAAGATGCTTCTAATCCGTTTACCCTCCTTGCGAAGATGCATATTGAGGGACTTCCCGGGATTGTTGACCAATTAAAAATGCCCAAGGAGCCCTCTTCTGACTATCACTATCAGAATGTTAACACGGCACTTCTTGGCCTGATGCTGACCCGCATTTATAAACAACCCTTGAATGTTCTTTTATCGACAAAAATCTGGAAACCAGCTGGAGCCTCTCACGCGCATTGGCGGACTTACACGAATGAAGGCAGTGTCACTCCATATTGCTGCTTGTTTGCGACCGTAGAAGATTGGGCGAAAATTGCTTACTTTCTCTCAAAGAATGGCATGACTATCGATCAAACAAACAAAACTGAGGAAGCTCAAGACCTTGTACCGTTTCTACAATCTTCTAGTGTTATTAAATACATGATGCCAGAGCGCTTTAAAAAGGAAGATTTGCGCGAAGGTATTTATGGATTACATGTGCGCCATGATATTCTTGATCGTCCCGGAGAAGCTATACAAGGGGCTTTTACCTATTTTGTTGGGCACGGGGGGCAGCTTGTCTATTTATTGCCTGAGCATGATTTGGTGATTGTCCGATTTGGACGCAAACATACATTGCTTCACTCAACAGTTTATTATCTCTGGCGGATTATACAGACTGAAAAATCTGCTTCTTAAAAAGGGCTGTTGTTTTTTAGGAAAATGGGATCTTTAAGAAAGCTCTCTTGAAAGTAAAAAGTCTCTTGAAAGCAAAAGAGGAACAAAACAAGGGGCAATTTTTTGCCTCACTTTGCTTTGCTCCTCTTTCATGACCCCTCCCCAGAGGTTCATAAAACTCGTATATTTGAATCTGTTGGTGATACTTAAGTCTAAATTTGATTCAATATCAAGAGAAATTATTCGTTTGACTGCTTTTCATCCAATTTTTCTTCTTCATACTGAATGAACCAGCCAATCATCTGCCTCCAAAGTGCCTCAACGAGCCTTGGTGGGACATCTTTTTCCTCTGCGTGAGCTCTCACTTTTTCAATTACTTGCTGAATTCGCCACGGTACTGTTGCATCTGCCGGATTATCTTTTAATTGCCAGGCTCGATCCACATATGAAAAACGCTCTCCAATTAAAGTCACCAACTGTTCATCCAGCCGATCAATTTCTTTGCGAACGTCTTCCATTGATGTGCAGTCTTTTGGTGCTTTATTTGTCATTTTTTATGCTCCTTCAGTTGCCCACTAGCAACCGTCGTTGTTCTCTCTTACGGCTATTCCAAGCGCTTAATCGCGCTTGGGCTTCCGAGGGGCGGTCTAGGCACCGGACGCCAAAGGCGTCATGTCCTGATGCCGAAATGGCATCACTCCCTCTTCGGTCGTTAGTATTATCTTTATAACGGCTACCTACCGGCAATCGCGTTTTTAGTTGCGCTTCAGTTGCCTTATCTTTTAGCGTGCCTTCAGTTGCCCACAAAGCAACCGGCACAGCAACCGCGCTATGCCCACCATTTTGTTGGTTTTGGTAGTTCGCCGGCGGCTTGCTCGATTACTTGGCCTGCTTTTAGTAGCGTGCCTTCATCAAATGGTTTGCCGATAAGTTGTAAGCCTAATGGTAAACCAGATTTCGACATGCCAGCTGGCACTGAAATTCCCGGGAGCCCTGCCATGTTCACTGTCACTGTGAATATGTCATTTAGGTACATCTCTAGAGGGTCCCCTGATTTTTCGCCCATTGCAAATGCCGGGCTTGGTGTTGTCGGGGTGAGCATTACGTCTACATTCTTAAAAGCTTCATCGAAGTCTTGCTTGATGCGTGTTCTCACTTTTTGTGCCTTGAGATAGTACGCATCGTAATAGCCAGCTGAGAGCACATAGGTTCCCATTAAAATCCGGCGTTTAACTTCAGCTCCAAAGCCTTCAGCTCTGGTGTTTTCATACATGCCGTCAATGCTATCACCTTCAACTCTGAGGCCATATTTAACACCATCATAACGAGCAAGATTAGAAGAAGCTTCAGCTGGTGCTACGATATAGTAAGCAGGCAATGCATATTTTGTATGAGGCAAGCTCACTTCAACAATTTTGGCGCCCGCATCTTTATACCATTCGATGCCTTGCTGCCAAAGGGCTTCAATTTCTTCGCTCAAGCCATCGACCCGATATTCCTTTGGAATACCAAGAGTCATGCCTTTGACTTTACCTTCCATCTCTTTTCGGTAATCAGGTACTGCTACATCAACTGAAGTTGTATCTTTCGGATCGTGACTTGCCATCACTTGCAACATAAGCGCAGCATCTTCAACTGTTCGGGTAATTGGCCCGGCTTGATCAAGACTTGAGGCGAATGCAATCGTTCCCCAGCGCGATACGCGGCCATAGGTTGGTTTTAAGCCAACTGTACCAGTAAATGCTGCCGGTTGGCGAATTGACCCGCCTGTATCTGTTGCAGTTGCAGCTGCACAAAGATGAGCTGCAACTGCTGACGCTGACCCACCAGATGACCCGCCCGGGACTAGTTTTGCTTCATCACCATCACGGCGCCATGGATTTACAACTTCACCATAATGGCTGGTCTCGTTAGAGGAGCCCATAGCAAATTCATCCAAATTGAGTTTGCCAAGCATAACAGCACCGGCATTCCATAGATTTTCCGTCACTGTTGACTCATACGGTGGCTCAAAGCCATCTAGAATATGAGAACAAGCTGTTGTGCGTACACCATCTGTACAGAACAAATCTTTGATGCCAAGCGGAATGCCTTCAAGTAATCCGGTTTCGCCTTTGGCCATACGATCATCAGATTTAGCTGCCATTTCTAGCGCTTTTTCCGGTGTTTCTAATATGAAGGCATTTAACGCTTTGTTGGCGCTTTCAATTTCTTTTAGGTGGCTTTCAGTATATTCTTTAGCCGAAAAATCACCATTATCCAGCCCTTCGCGAGCTTCAGCGATTGATAAATCTAATAAATCTGGCATTTTTTACTCCACCACTTTTGGAACAACAAAGAAATTATCTTCAGAAAGCGGCGCGTTTTTGGTCACTCGCTGTGCGTAGCCACCATCTGTCACAACATCTTCACGTTTTTTCATTGTTGTTTCGACAACACTTGTTAAAGGTTCCACATCATCGGTGTCGACTTCGTTTAGTTGTTCGACCCATGAAAGAATTGAGCTCAACTCACCTTCCAATGACTTTGTTTCCTGATCTGTGACTTTAATGCGTGCCAGTTTGGCGATTTTTTTCACCGTGGCCTCATTGATTTGCATCTTTATGAACCTTTAGACGTTGTGGATCTTAAATATTTGATGGTTTGTAATAGCGCGAGAGGCTATTACCTGCAAGGCTATATTTATGAGCTAAATATAGCGGCTTCATATTTTTAAAACACCAAAAGCCTCTTCATCCTTCAGTTTTAAATGTCTAAAGGAGTTAAGAGGCTTTTGGAAATTTGTCTTAATATGAATTTTTTCAATATTTTGATGAGTTCTTAAGTTAGAAATTTAAACCTAAGTTTTAACGCAAATGAGCTTTGCGCGCTGTATCTGCAACCTGAGGAGGTACATGATCCATCGTTTCATAACGGCGTACCGTTCTTGGATCGCGAACACCTATGATGTCTGCAAACTCACGTAATGTTAAATTTAACTGACTACGAATTTGCTCAAGCTCTTCGCCTGTCATATCAGATAAATTTGGATCGTAAACAGCAAGACTGCCATCACGTCCCCGTAAAATTGGCGCTGTTTCACCGGTGTCTTTGATAAGTTTATAATAAGTCGAGTGAAACCGTTTTGCTTCATCTGAAGCTTCAACATAACCGGCCTCTTTTAGAGCTCTTACATAGCGTCTTGTATATCGACCGCTCGCTCCTGTTTCTGTTGAAATGTCGTTCACTGACCACCATTTTTCGTTGTCGCGCATAGCTGCCCATAGTTTGTCTGCTATACGATTTGATTCTGGTGCAAGTCTTTGCCGCATCAAACTCCCCACACAATTAGAGTTACAATTAATAATACCCGCCTACGAATCACCATTATACATTAACCTGTTGATTCTCCCAATCCTAGAATAGTTCGTGTTTTTCTAATATTTAGTATAGGATTGAAATTAGGTGATTTTTTGCTTCCTTATGCTGTAGGTGCGGAGTGTGAAAAATGAGAATTTCCTTTTGTATTTTCGTCTATTATCTACACTCATTGAGGCGTAACTTTACCCTCTTTTTTTTCCTATGCTCATTTACCTATTTGGTCTTTTCTTCTTCTTCTCTCTATGCTCAGGGAAATGAACAACTCTTAAAACGCTGCTGGACTGCTGAACAGTTGAAGGGGGCGCCTAAAGAAATCAGAGCACGGCGTTCTCGGCATGGAGTTTTCCCTCCTACTTATAAGTCCCCATTTTCACTTAAAGCTCGGTTACCTTTCAAACACAGATCCCTCAAAGGCAAAGCTAATAAAAAAGGGACGGTTAGATGGGTAAAATTACCAAAGGGTAAGAAACTTATTGCCCTCACTCTGGATCTTTGTGAGGCAGCTTATGAAATCTCTGGGTATGATGGAGGTGTTATTGATTATTTGCGCGCGCACAAAATAAAAGCGACGTTGTTTGTAGGAGGCAAGTGGCTTGACCATCATAGTGAACGTGCTCAGCAATTGATTGCAGACCCGCTTTTTGAAATTGGCAGTCATGGTTGGTCACATAAGAATTTACGTAAACTCTATGGAAAAGCTTTGGTGCGTGAGATCTCTTCTGTTCAAGGAGCCTATGAAAGAGCTTATACCTCTCTTTCAAAACGGTTTTGTTTTGCGCCTTCTTTGGTAAATAGCTTTTTGTCTACACCGCTTTCTTCACAAACAGCTTCTTATTTAGCAGCCCCTCTTTCGTCTGTCCCTAAAAAACTATCCCTTTTTCGCTTTCCATTTGGTACATGCCATAAACAAGCCCTTGAAGAGGTTTATAAACATGGTCAATTGCCAATTCAGTGGAATATCGTAACTGGAGACCCCGCATTTGGGCAATCTGCCAGGCGAATTGCCTCTATTGTTAAACAACGTGCGAAACCAGGGGCTATTATCATTGCTCATGCGAATGGGCGGGGTAGGAATACTGCAAGAGCTCTTCCTCTTTTTATTCCTGATTTGAAAAAACAGGGATATGAATTTGTTACGGTTAGTGAATTATTAGCGGCTGGAGTGCCGCAAATTTCTAGTACTTGTTATGAAAACAGCCCTGGGGATAATTCTCATTACTAACACTTAGAGACATGATCTATGGTCGCGTAGAACTACTGCTATGAAAAATAAGAATTTTCTCATACGTATTCATACGCACTTGCACTTTTCCTCTGGCACTCGCACACTTTAGGGTAAAGAGCTCTATCATGACGAATGGTTACAAAAATTCTCGCTATTACCTTGGCGAAATCAAAGGAGAAACCCTCACATTAGAGAGCATTACCTCTGATCGTGCTCAATGTTTATCCAAAAAACTTTCTCACATACTCCCCTGGAGTGAGATAGCACTTGGTGAAGAAAGTTTGCTTGACCATTTCACTCGCACTGACCCTTCCCTCTTTCGTTTTTCTATACATTATGGAGATGATCTCGTTGGCGCAATTTCAGTTCGAGAGCCATGGTTAAAGGGGCCTTATTTGGAATTACTTGGCCTCTTGCCTTCGGTCCAAAGACTTGGGCTTGGCTCAGAGCTGATGACTTGGTTTGACGTGCAAGCTCCTGAGGCCACTCGAAGTCTTTGGCTGCTCTGCTCGGATTTTAATTTGGCAGCTTATGAATTTTATCTCGCCATGGGTTATCAGAAGACCTGTACGATTGACAGCTTGTATGCCGAAAATTTCAATGATTTTTTAATGCGCAAGCGCCTGAAATAAAAACCACTTAAACAAAAAACTCCGCAACTCTTAATCGGGAGAGAGTTGCGGAGAGTGACATGTCTATAAAATTTAGCGCTCGACTAGGGTAAGGGACTGGGTACAGGACCTGTTGAGCGCTAAACTCTATTGGGGGTAGAGTTATTGCTATTTCACAACATATAGACATGGTTTAGCTGAGGATAGACAGCGCCATTTTTTCCCTTGGTTCGTATTAATCTTGCTACAGGTAATCGATTTATTCTTTGCAATTGACCAAACGGACCATGGCACACCAAACTGAGATTTTACATTTATTGACCAGCCTTTTCTGGCGACATTTCTTGCTTTGAATTTTCCTTTTCTAACGCCAACAGCTTGAGTTGGGTAAGATTTGCATGCATATGCATATGCTTCATTTGATTGTGACACTAAGCCTAGGCCTAATACAGATGTTAAAATTGCTGCTGTAAGAGTTGTAGAAAGAAGTTTCATTAGTTTATTCCTTTTCCGTATTCATAATTTTCGATCAATTTGTTTGCTGCTTATTGGTCGTACTGGGTTTTGATTTGGTTCAATCTTTTTTAACTTTTATTGTTTGAGCGAACGAATTTTATTCCTTGATTTGTAAGCGCAAGGTTTTGCAATTGCTCTGCATCCCCACAGTTTTGAGTGTTTTGAATAGGTACAAGGAATTGATTTTGTAGATGCATGCTTCCAAGACGCCCATTTGGGACCTAAACTAGATGCGACATGAGCACTCCAGTTTTTGATGGCTTTCTTTCCTGCATAATTTTTATGCTTATGTTTGCCTTTGCCTAACTTATAAGTTGCCATACAATTTTTCGCGGCAATCTTTGCTCCATAAGCTTCAGAAGGCGTGTGTGAACTGACCAGAAGAAATGAGCTCAATGTAAGTGCGCATACAGCGCAGAGCACTTTATGTTCTTTAATGAATGTCATGATTGTCTCCCAATAAATATTTGCTGATATCTATTGGTCTTCTTGTGAGGGGAATTGGTTCAATTTTTTCTCTCACGGCTATTCCAAGCGCTTTTTTGTGGCACTTCAGTTGCCCACTAGCAACCGTGCTTAAGCGCTTGGGCCTCCGAGGGGCGGTTCATTTTTTACGATCAGCTTATCCGTACTCGCTTCGCTCCGTTCGGACTGATTTTTTGCGCCGGACGCCTCTGGCGTCATGTCCTGTCGCCGAAATGGCGACACTCCTTCTTCTGGAAGGGAGTTCAATTTTTTTTCTCTCAACGCTATTTTGTTCGCCTCGCATGAATGTGAACTTGTGCGCTTTTCAAAACTGTGCTGAGCTTATAAAAAGGTTTTTTACGTATTTCCGTGCTCATAAATATGCGCACACTCGCTGATGGGGGCTGAGTTTCATGAATAGTATTATTTTAATTGGGTTAGTGATTACATTCCTCACACTTATTCCGGTGTGGCGACAATTTAAATCTCATCCGCGTGGGCTTTTGGTTTTATTTTTTGCTGAAATGTGGGAGCGCTTTTCTTATTATGGCATGCGTGCGCTTTTGATTTTTTATCTCACACAACATTTTCTCTTCGACGATGAAACCGCACAAGGGTTTTATGGCTCCTATACATCGCTTGTTTATCTCACTCCCTTAATTGGTGGTATTTTAGCTGATCGGTATTTAGGAACGCGCAAGGCCGTTGCCTTTGGAGCGCTTCTTCTGGTTGCAGGTCATTTTTTAATGGCCTATGAGGGGAAACCTGCTCAGCAAATTTTGACATACAATAATCAATCTTATGATTTTGTTGTTACTGGGCGCGGTAGCAGCCGCGCTGTTCAAATCAAGATTTCTGATAAACTCTATGGTTTTTCACCAGATAAAGACGGCGCTCTTCTCATCAATGGGTATGAAGGTAGTGAACAACTTCCTACAAGACTAGAAAAAGATAGTTACTCCCTTTCTGTAACTGGCCGCGATCAAACAGCGCAAAATGTATTATTTCTTGCCCTATCATTTATCATTTTAGGGGTCAGTT
Organism: Methyloligella sp.; assembly: GCA_021604645.1. Lineage (GTDB taxonomy): Bacteria > Pseudomonadota > Alphaproteobacteria > Rhizobiales > HXMU1428-3 > HXMU1428-3. Next base: position 27,610 of record BQJJ01000010.1, on the reverse strand, counting down.
TTTTAAAGCCAAATATTTCATCTCTCGTTGGACAACTTTATGAAAAAAATGATCCACGGCGCGATCCTGGTTTCACGCTCTATTATTATGGCATTAATCTCGGTGCTTTTTGGGCCTCTATTCTTTGTGGTTTGCTAGGGCAAACCGTTGGCTGGTGGGCCGGGTTTGGGCTTGCCGGGATTGGTATGCTTGCTGGGTGGGTGGTGTTTGTTTGGGGAGCGCCCATGCTTGAAGGGCGAGGAGAGCCAAACGAGCCAGCCATATTGAAACAATCTTTTATTGGTCCTCTTAATAAGGAATGGGGAATTTACCTCCTCTCCATCCTCGGACTTGGCTTGCTTTGGTTATTGGTGCAGCGCCATGAGGTGGTTGGTTATCTCTTAATGGCTGGCTCCATTCTGATCCTCTCCTATCTTGCCTATTTGATGATGACGTCTCTCACTAAAATTGAAAGTCATCGGATTATTTTAGCGATCATTTTAATTTTTGCAGCCACTGTATTTTTTACTCTTTTTGAACAAGCTGGTTCTTCGCTTAACCAATTTGCAAATAGAAATACTGAGCTCTCACTTGCAGGTATTTCGCTTCAAGCCTCACAAACACAATCATTTAACACTGGTTTTATTTTGATTTTGGCACCCATATTCAGTGCGCTCTGGGCGTTTCTAGGCAGGCGGGATCGTGATTTTTCCGCGCCGATGAAATTTTCTTTTGCACTTGTGCAGGTTGGGCTTGGATTTTTAGTTTTGGTTTACGGGGCACAATTTGCTGGTGATGACCATAAAGTTCCGCTCATCTTTTTGATGTTGGCTTATTTGTTTCATACAACTGGCGAGCTCTTTATTTCGCCAGTTGGTCTTAGCCAGATGACAAAATTAGCAACTGCGTCTTTGATTTCAACGCTGATGGCAGTTTGGTTCTTAGCATCGGCCTGGGCACAGTGGCTTGGATCTATCATTGCGAAACTTACGGCAACTAAAACCATTGCTGGCCAGGTGCTTGACCCTGCCGCATCACTCGCCACTTATGTGAAAGTGTTTCAAGATATTGGTCTTTATGCTATTGGCATTGGTATCTTGCTATTTTTCTTAAGCTTTGCTCTTAAAAAACTCGCGCATGGTATTAAATAAATGGCATTAAGGCATTAACTCGTCTCGCATTCAATAAATTTACAGAAAGCAATTTATCTTGGCTGAAGGATTTTTTATCACTGGCACCGACACTGATGTTGGTAAAAGCGTTGCAAGTGCCTATGCACAATTGCACTTAGATGGCAATTATTGGAAACCCATACAATCCGGTTTGGAAGATGGAACAGATACTCAATTTGTCAAACGTTTAACTTCCTTTGATGATGGAAGGTTTCTCCCGTCTCGATTTGAATTAAACGCCCCGCTCTCACCTCATGCTGCGGCGAAGCTTGATGGGGTTAGGATTGAGCTTAGTGACTTTTCTCTTCCCAGTTGCACTCAACCTCTTATTGTTGAAGGTGCTGGGGGTGTTATGGTTCCGCTTAATGATCGAAGTTTTATGATTGATCTCATGGCCACTCTAAAGCTGCCAACAATTATTGTTGCACGAACAGCGCTCGGCACAATTAACCATACCTTGTTGACGATATCAGTTATGCGCCTTGCTGGACTTTCTATTGCGGGTGTTATTTTGAATGGTGAACCCAATGAAGGTAACAAAGAAGCAATTATGCAATATGGTAATGTTAAAATTTTAGCTGAGATCCCTCACCTTTCTGATTTATCTAAGGATCACCTTTTGTCTCTCTCCCCTAATCATCCAGTAAGTGAATGGTGGCCTTCAGCATGACTGATTTAATCTCTCGCGATAAAGAATTTATTTGGCATCCCTTTACACAGCATAAAACTGAGTGTGAGCCCATTGCCCTTTCTCATGCAAAAGATGCCTCGCTTTTTGATGTTGATGGCAATGAAATTATTGACCTGATCTCTTCCTGGTGGACCATTACTCACGGTCATTCACACCCGGCTATTAATGACGCAATGATGGCGCAGGCTAATAAAATGTCTCACGTGATGTTTTCAGGCTTTACCCATGAACCCGCTGTTCAAATTGCAGAGAGTTTGAGCCATCATCTTGGTGGTAATCTTTCCAAGGTTTTCTTTTCTGATAATGGTTCGACTTCTGTTGAGGTTGCCCTCAAAGTTGCTTACCAATACTGGCAGAACAAAGGTGAGGCACAGCGAACGAATTTCATAGCATTTGATGGCGCTTATCATGGTGATACGTTTGGAGCTATGGCTGTTGGCAAAGGCTCGGGATTTTTTACTTCTTTCGATGAGTTGCTATGCCAGGTACATACTGTGCCTTATGGAGAAACGTGGCTGGGTGACAATGAGGTGCAATCGCGTGAAGATACAGCGATTACGGCTTTGCAAAAAACGATTGACCAACATGGCAACACCATAGCTGCTATTATCATGGAGCCTTTATTTCAAGGGGCTGGTGGCATGAAATTTTGTCGCCCTGAATTTGTGAAACGAGTGGTTGAGACTGCGCGTGCTGCTGGTATCTTGGTGATCTTTGATGAGATTGCTACTGGCTTTGGCCGGACGGGTAGTTTATTTGCGCATCAGCAATGTGATGTGAAGCCTGATATGATTTGCCTCTCCAAGGGATTAACAGCTGGTACTTTGCCGCTTTCTGTTACAGTGATTGATGCACATATTTTTGATGCGTTTTTAGGAGATGATTTTTCCAAAGCACTTGCCCATGGGCATTCTTTTACTGGCAACCCACTTGCTTGCTCGATTGCTAACAGGTCTCTAGCTCTTTTTGAAGAAGAGCAAACTTTAGAGCGCATAAAGGCGATTGAAGCCAGTCACCAGGAGTTTGCACAAGAACTGCTTTCTCATTCGAAAGTGAAACATGTTCGTGTTTGCGGCTCTCTTCTTGCGTTTGATATTGATGAAAGTGATGCGGCAGCTGAAGGGACTTATAAATCCGAGACCAGTTTGAAATTGCGCGATTTCTTTTTGGCAGAAGGCTTGAACATTCGACCGCTTGGCCCTGTTGTTTATCTCATGCCGCCCTATTCTATAACGAAGGATCAATTAAAGCAGGGCTATGAAGGTTTGCTTAAAGGGCTTGAGCTTGTTTAAGGATATTCTCGGCAACCCATTCTGGCTCTGCTAATTGCAGGCAATGGGGTGCCTGATGATGCCAGATGATTTTTTCACCTTGCCATTGCTCTTCTATTGCACTGGCGGGAACTATTTTGTCTGCTTTAGAAGCGAGGATGAATTTGGGGCATTTGAGAGCCTTGGCTTCTGCTGCTGCTTGCCAGTTTGCCAACCACTCAAGTCCCTCATGTAATTTTTTAGGGTTTAAGTTTTCTGGGCTTGTGAAGTTTTTACAACCTGCTCTTCGCCAGAAGAACGCCATTTGGGTGGCCGGATTTGCCAAGACACCCTCTTTCATTTTATTCAGGGTCTCCTCAGGTGTGAAGCTGCTAAAATTTGTAAAACCACATACAGAAATTAATGCTTTTAGGTTCAGCTCTCCCAAGGTTTCAGTTTTGTAGTTTTTTAAAAACCAAGCTGTGCCGAGTGAATGGGCGATAACAATGGAGGGACGCGTTCTGTCAAAGGCATGTGTTTCCCCTCCTTTAACAAAACCGAGATCAATGGATTTACATTCATAGCTTTGCAAGGCTTTTATTGTGCTTTGCCAAATGCCGCTGTTCATGCCCCAACCATGGATGAAGACCAATTGCATGTCTTCTTTTGCCTCACTCATTTGTAACCTTTCAGAACGTCGATGAGTTGATCTATATCTTTTTCATCATGAGATGCGGTGAAAGCAAAGCGCAAGCGTGCGGTTCCTTCCGGCACTGTTGGCGGGCGAATGGCGGTGACCCAGAGGCCTTGCTCTTTCAGGTAGGTCGATAAATCCAACGCATCTTTAGCGTCTCCGATAATTAGGGGCACGATTTGTGTTTCTGAGCGACCAGTGCTCCAGCCTCTAGCATCGCTCAACTTTCCAACTTCTTCTCTGAAGCGTTTAGCATGATTGGCCACTCTCTCGCGTTCGTCTTCTAATTCTGGTAGCAAATCCAACCCGGCATTAATGGCCCCTAACGTGGCTGGAGGTAACCCTGTTGAGTAAATGAGACCACCGCAACGCTGCGTTAAAAAATCGATCATGTTTTGGCTTGCTGCGATATAGGCTCCGAAACTGCCCAGCGCTTTTGAGAATGTACCGATTGTTATATCAGCGCCCGTTGCCAGGCCTTTGCCCCCATCGCCTAAAACTCCAAAGCCGTGCGCATCATCTGCGATTAGCATGGCTTGTGTTTCATTAGCGCTTGCCAATAGGCTGCTCATCGGGGCTACGTCCCCATCCATGCTGAACACAGTTTCTGTGAGTAAAAATTTAGGCGCGTTACCATCTGCTTCCTTAAGCAGCTCATCTGCATGGTTTGCGTCTAGATGACGATAACGTTTTTGGCGCACATTGGCCGCGGCACACCCAAAATGCATGCTGGCGTGATTTAACTTATCTGAGACGACAACAGGGGCTTGTTTCAAGACTGTTTTGTCAAATAAAGCCTGTAAGGCAGCACCATTCGCCTGGTAACCAGAGGCCAGAATTAACGCGGATTCTGTACCTTTTAACATGGCTATTTTTTGCTCAACTTCAGCAAATAAGGGAAAATTCCCTGTGACAAGGCGTGATGCGCCAGAACCAGCTCCATATTTTTGTGCCCAAACGGCACTTTCTTCGATCAATTTTGGGTGGTGTTTCAGGCCTAAATAGTCGTTTGAAGCGAAATTTAGGTATATTTTGCCATCTACCTTGATTTTACCGGCACTTTCCGGCTCAATGGTGAGCAAATGCCGCCTGAGATTTTTATCATGGCAATCTTGCAAAAATGTTTTATAAACGCTTTCAAATTCTTTCATTATGGCTCTTTAGTTGAGTTTTTAGACCTTTTGGCTTAAAGATTGACGCAAGATCAAATCATAGATGACAATTATTACAGGAACACTCTTTAAACAGGACCCCTTGCTGTACCATGGATGACTATACACTTTCAAATCAAGAGGCATCGCCTCAACTGGCAAATGAAGACGCAGCGTCTCAATTAGACGCCAATGTGCAAACCCACGAAAATAGTTCATTGACTAACGTCCCTGCTTCAGACGCATTAATACGTCATGATTGGGAAACAGATGAAATCGTTGAATTGCTTGAAAGCCCGTTAATGGAGCTTCTCTATAAAGCGCAAACCATTCACCGTCAATTTCATGAAGATGGCACGGTTCAACTTGCTAGTCTATTGAGCATTAAAACCGGCTCATGCCCAGAAGATTGTAAATACTGCCCGCAGTCTGCCCACTATGGCAAAGAAACAGGGTTAGAAAAAGAATCTCTTCTTGCAACACAAGCCGTGATGGAAAAAGCTCAAATTGCAAAAGATGCTGGAGCCACTCGTTTTTGCATGGGTGCCGCATGGCGGAATGTAAAAGATGGCAAAGAATTTGACCAGGTTGTTGATATGGTCAAGGGTGTTTCTGACATGGGCATGGAAGCTTGTGTAACCCTCGGCATGCTTAATGAAGAACAAGCTACTCGTTTAAAAGAAGCTGGGCTTAATTCTTATAACCACAATATTGACACGTCTCCCGAGTTTTACGACAAAATCATTACAACCAGAACTTTTGAAGATCGGTTAGATACAATCTCTCATGTGCAAAAGGCTGGTATTTCACTTTGTTCTGGTGGGATCATCGGCATGGGTGAGACCATTGTTGACCGGGCGCGCATGCTTGAGGTTTTAGCAACATTAACGCCTCACCCTGGGTCTGTTCCGATCAATGCTCTGGTCCCTGTTGGTGGAACACCCCTTGAAGGACGCAAGCATGTTGATTCCATCGAGCTTGTTCGTATGGTGGCAACAGCTCGTATTTTGATGCCAAAGGCACGTGTTCGTTTATCTGCTGGCCGCTCTAACCTGAATGATGAAGCTCAACTGCTGTGCTTTATGGCGGGTGCAAACTCTATCTTTTATGGTGAGAAGCTTCTGACAACTGGTAATAACGACGCTGAGGGTGATGTCTCTCTCATTGAGCGTGCTGGTCTAAAAACTCAGAAATAGCGGAATTCAAAGCGCTTTTTAAATCTGAATGATTGATTATTTAAACCCGGTTCATTGAGCCGGGTTTTCTTTTTTATGCTGGCATGTGGCTTGTTTTCTTTTATGACCTAAAGTTTAATTCTATTGTTGAATAATATTTCTATCTTTTACCGAAAAAATTCTGCTAGACTTAAGTTTATCGACATCATCTCTATTGTGATGGTGCCTTTAAGCCTGAGGGCTTTTTATGCCAGAGTTCCGCTATGCCAAGTATCTCAAAGCTCAGAGTTTGGCTGTGAATGTGTGCCAGTATCAAGAGGGATGTATTGAGACATCATACAAGCTAGCTTCAGACGCGAAGCTACCTCTACAGATGCGTGATTTCTATAATGAACCATGACAGCTGATAATAAAGAGCCATTGCAAATGGCCGCTCATCGCCAGCTTAAATAATGGTTTTGTTATACTTAGGGAGGGATACAAAAATGAGTGAGAACTCTAAGAGCAAACAATTTTCAGAAACCAGTTTCGAAGATAATCTCTTTGCTGAACAGTGGTTAGAGACCTCTAAACAAAGTGCAAAGATGGTATCTGAGTTTATACAACGACAACAAGATGCAACTGGTATTCCCATCAACATAGATGAAAATGCGATCAAAGCCTTTCAGGATATGGCCATGCGTTTTGCTAGTGACCCTGCTAGTTTGGTAACCGCTCAGATTAATTTATGGAACGGCTTGTCTGACATCTGGATTAATGCGGCTAATCGCTCTATGGGACTAGAGCCCACTGCAGAACCTTCCAAACATAAGGATCGTCGATTTAAAGATGAAGCTTGGGAGAAAAATGCAGCGTTTGATTACATAAAAGAAACTTACCTTCTGGTTTCTGATTGGGCGCAAAGCCTTTCTGAAGATGCTAAAGGGATGTCAAAGAAGGATAAGAAGAAAGTCCAATTTGTAACACGTCAATTTGCCAGTGCTATTTCTCCAAGTAACTTTCTTCTCACTAATCCTGAAGTTATGAAGAAAACCATCGATTCTGGTGGTCACAATTTGCTTGATGGATTTAAAAATTTATTGACTGACATGGAACGCGGGCATGGCCAACTAAAGGTGAGCATGACGGACCATGATGCCTTTAAAGTTGGAGAAAATATTGCCAACTCGCCTGGTAAAGTGATTTACAAAAATTATCTTTTTGAACTTATTCAATATTCACCCAGCACAGAGAAAACACATAAAACACCGATTTTGTTTGTCCCGCCGTGGATTAACAAATTTTATGTTTTCGATCTGAAACCTGAGAACAGCTATATCAAATGGGTTGTTGATCAGGGGTATACATTATTTGTTATTTCCTGGGTTAACCCAGGGCCAGCTGAGGCACAAACCGCTTTTACCGATTATATGAAAGATGGTGTGCTTGTTGCTTTAGATAATGTTTTAAAAATAACAGGTGAGAAAAAGGCGAACGCATTAGGGTTTTGTATTGGGGGTATTCTCCTTACAACCACACTTGCCTATATGGCAGCAACAGGTGATAAACGCATCAACTCAGCTACTCTTCTGGCCTCTATGGTCGACATGAGTGATGTTGGTGAGATGTCTGTTTTCTTTGATGATGACCAACTTCGAACGCTTGGAGAAAAAGTCGGTAAGACCGGTTATCTAGAAGGCAATGAAATGGCTGGCATGTTTAACATGATGCGAGAAAATGACTTGGTCTGGTCATTTGTTGTGAATAACTATCTGATGGGCAAAGACCCAGTGCCGTTTGACCTGCTCTATTGGAATGCAGATGCCACACGAATGCCAGCTAAAATGATTGTTGAATATCTCACTGGTTTTTACCGGGACAATGCGTTTATGGATCCGGGGCGAATTACGGTTGATGGGCATGCCATTGATGTGAATAAAATTAAAACACCAACTTATATGCTTGCTACCAAAGACGATCATATTGCGCCGTGGAGAGCTTGTTATGCTGGTGTGAATTCATTTACAGGACCGAAGCGATTTGTATTGGGGGCTTCTGGTCATATTGCCGGTATTGTTAACCCACCAGTGAAGAAAAAATATTGTCACTGGACCAACAAATCGAGAAAGCTGTTTAAGGATCCAGATGAATGGTTTGAGGGCGCTGAAAAACATGAGGGCTCTTGGTGGACTGATTGGGAACAATGGATTGCTAAGAAAAGTGGTGGACTAGTTCCTGCCCGTCATCCGAAAGAGACAAAAAATCTTGGTGATGCCCCTGGAGAGTATGTTCACATCCGCGCTGATTAAGTGAGCTATCAGACTTAACAGACCCTCAGCTAATTATTAGTTGAGGGTCTTTTTTTTAATCATGTCAATTCTAGGCTTGGCTGTTCCGCTTTTGGAGCAAAAATCCATTGAAGAACCCCGCACAAGCCAACAAAGAGAGCAACTGCTACGCTCCAATAGATAGCTTCACTGTTTATAATCCAGATATTTCCAATTAGGAGAATGGCAGTGAATGCTACCCAGGCCGCATCGCCGAGTGAAAAGAACAGGACATCTTTTCTTTTAGGCGAGGATTGGAGTCCTGTGAAGATCAGTAAAATCGCATTTATAAAAAGCCCTGCCCCTAAGACTTGGACGAATAAAGCAGGAGGCGTGCCGATGAAGTTTGCAACTTCCTCGCTTTTGAGAAAAAACAGAGCGCCGAATATGGCGCATGAGAGTGCATTTAGAATGAGAACTGCTTTTAACATTTTCAACCTCTTTCACATATGATACAAACATCTTGTAAACCTTATTGACAACTATCAGAGAGGTCACGCCTTGTCAACCAAGTTAACAACTAAAACTAGAAAATCACCACAGGCTCAATTTGACCTGCCGAATAGTCACTCGCTTTCTCTCACGATGGCCATGGATGACTTTCAGAAACGTATGATTGACTGGCTACTGGCCCGCTTGATTGATCAGGGGTTTACGGATTTATCAGCTGGCCATCTGACATTTTTAGGGGCACTTGATTGCGGCCCGAACCATGCCGCTGAATTGGCCAGGGGCCTGGGCATTTCGCGGCAAGCGGTGCATAAGAAAATTAAAGAGCTAGAAAGTTTGGGGTGGTTACAAACCGTTAGTGACACTGAGCTTGGTAACCAACGCGTTATTCTTTTCACCACCGAAGGTGAGCGGATGATGTCTTGTGCACGGCAGCATTTTGCCAAGCTGGATGCTGCTTTGTTATCGGAATTTAGCGCAGATGAAGTGGAGCTGTTTCATCGGTTTTTGGAATTTTCACCGCCTGAGTGATCACGTGTGTTCATTCTCAATTTTTGTCCGACGACAACCGAGTAATCGACTGTGCCAACCGTAATAAACGATTATGAGAAATAGTCCTGTGAAAACCAAACCAATTAAACTCTCTATTCCATTATCTAGTGCTGAACAACGGTTATAATTAAAACAGTCCATAGACGTTAAGCTATAACTTAGCAGGCCCGTAAGAATTAACAGTAAGAAAGTATAGAGACAAATCATCATCCCTCTTCTTAATTTTGAAGCATTTTTAAATCCGCTTTCCTCGATGACCCGCTCTGATGTGCCCTTAAAACCTTTTTTGATAGATACTTTATTCATCACAACGACTGAATTAACAACCATATCATGCAATGCTTTATGTCGTTTGGTTATTAAAAAAAACACGAGTGAAAAAGTACCTAAAACACTTTTAATGAGAAACCGGAACAGAGCCTCAAAAATGTTTAGGTTTCTCCCGTCACCATCTTTTTCAACCCTTAGTCCTTTGTAATGGTGACCAAGACTGGCACCTGTCATTGATACCAGTAAGGGTTCGAATAACAATCCTACTAACATGAATAAACTAATTTTCATCCATTGGCTTAACTCAACATTTGACGCCAGGACTATTAAACCCACGAAAAAGATTACTAAAATTATGCCATCAAGGAGCGCAGCCTGAATTCTTCTTGAGTAGTTTGCAAAGTATGTTTTTCCAGGTGACGGTTCATTATTATTCATCGTTTTTTCCGTGATATTAGAAATTACATCAAACAATTTTTCTACAAGAGAGACAAGCCAAAAGCCACCGTAGCTGAGGTGAGCAGTACACGGGTAATGCCCCAGTGGAATTTTAAGAGGAGCAGCCCGCACAAACATGAGAGGGCGACCACTTGCCAGTTTAATGATGACAAGTCTGGTTGCCAGAGGGTAACTGGCCCATAGCTCGTGGGGATGACTTTTACAAAGAACACGTGAAGCCCGAACCAAATGGAGAGGTTAAGAATGACGCCAACGACAGCGGCTGTAATTGCGTTTAGTGCTCCGCTTAATCTTGGCTGGGCCGAGATCCATTCGATATAAGGGGCGCCCGCGAAAATCCATAAGAAACAAGGGACAAAGGTGACCCAAAGGGTCATCAAAGCGCCGCTTATACCCAGCCATAAACCGCCTTCTTTAAAACCAGCTAGAAAGCCTACGAATTCTGTAACTAAGATTAACGGACCTGGTGTTGTCTCAGCTAGGCCGAGACCGTCCATCATTTGTCCTGGGCTTAACCAACCATATTGGCTGACGACATCTTGCCCCATATAAGCCAAGACAGCATAGGCCCCGCCAAAGGTGACAATGGCTAATTTTGAAAAGAAAGTGCCTATGTCAGTTAGAATTGAAGCTGAGGAAGTCATCGACAGGATGATGAATGGAAGTGCCCAGATGGACAGCCCTGCTGCTATGGTCATTATAGTTTTTAGATGAGCCACAGGTTTCTGATTTACCTCTGTCGCCTCTTCTGTCTCTTTCGCCATAAAGAAAAATCCGTAGGCGGCAGCTAATAAGACAATCAGCGGATATGGTAGTTTTAAGAAAAAGATACCGATGAAAGCTGCAGCTGCCAGCACCCAACTGGCTTTATTTTTTAGCGCTTTATTTGATACGCGCATGAGCGCTTCAATCACGATGATCAAAACGGCCGCTTTAATGCCGAGGAAAAGCGTATTTATGATGCTGAGGTTGCCAAAGTGAGCATAGATGATGGCGAGCGCGAGCATAACGAGTGCGCCTGGCATTACGAACAACAACCCCGCGACTAGGCCGCCAATGACGCCTTTTAAACGCCAACCTGCATAGGTAGCCAATTGCATGGCTTCAGGGCCGGGAAGGAACATACAAAAACTAAGGGCATTTAAAAATTGTTGTTCCTTTAGCCATTTGGTTTCATCAACTAAAATGCGGTGCATCATAGAGATCTGCGCAGCTGGTCCACCAAAAGAGAGTAGACCAACCTTCAGGAAGATTTGGAAGAATTCTCTGAAAGTTTCTGGCGCAAATTGGGAGTTGTTCAGCGACTTTTCCATTTTTTGATTACTGCTTTAAGAAGCAAAACATGCTTTCCTCGCCCGCGCTTTGTGGGCGCACCTGGATGACCTGTGAATTAGGTTCCCATATCCAATAATTGGCAGAGGCTTCAGTTTGAATGAAAAAACATCCTTCGTTGGCCGGAGTTATATTGAATTTGGTAAAGTCATCTTTTGGTTGGTATCTTAATGAGACTTTCCAATCTCCATTTCCGTCGGCATGTAACCTTAGACCACTTTTGATATCAGTGATGATATAGGAGCCTTTATGATAAGTTAGACGAAATGGTTGTTTTGGATCATTTGGGTTGCCTGATTTGTGTTGGGTATAGAGAAGCTTGTCTGCTGTATGATCAACTCTCAAGCTATCACCATGAGAGAGAACGTAAATACCGTATATGCCATTTGGTATTGGCCCTCTATGTTTGGTATTTTGCGGCTTCTTTTTTTTATGAAGGTCAGAATTGTGTATGCATTTACCTCGAACATTGGTGAAGCCAGGGCTGCATAAACTGCCATCACGTTCTTCATCTGACATTCTGCGACAAAATTTACCACGAGGTTCGGCAACCCAATCAGGTGGGCATTCATTTACGCAACCGCCCTGGAAATGGTATTGACCAGACAACGCACAATTCACTTTATCATTATTTTGGCGATCTCTCTCTTCCTTTTTAGGAGGATTTCTGTAGGCGCGTTGTTCACTTAAACTATTTGCCAACTCATCAAGGCGGAGCAAATAGAGATTTCTTGTGCAAGCGATGTTTCGTTTGCATTTCTGTCGTTGTTTAAGCCATCTAGATTGGTCTTTTCTAACCAAATTTGCTGCTGCTCTATTGAGGAGTGCCGTGAGCTCATAAAAGGCATCTGACACTTCTCTATCTAATTCAGAGAGATCATTTCTTGAACAAATCAACCTTTCATTTGCGGTAAGTCGTCCTCCGCAATTATATGATGGGTTCCCTGCAAGGGCGTTTGATGTTTGTTGAGTAAGGGCAAGAGCGAAAAGAGTAAGTAGAGATAAAAATTTGAATATATTCTTCAGTTTGTTTGGCTTAACTGTTCTCATTATTCCTACCCTATATGTTGTTCTCTATTACAGGCCCTAAATTTGGGGGATATGCTTTAAGACATGAGCTGCATTTTAAATGATTTGACGTCCAATGACAGCCCTTGTTTTATAAAATCTGATCCAGTTTATTAATTTATAACAACAGAAAAATTGGCACGTTTAATCACTCAATTTTTATTATTTTTCTCTTGTTTCAAGCCCACTGTCATACCATATTCTTATACATGGCTAAATCACGTACTATAAAGACCAAACCTTCAGAGATTGCGACTGTATCTCAACCACTGCTTGACACACATCCTCTTTGTCATGAAGAGCGATTGGCTCCTTATGTGCCGCACAGGCCAGAGCGGCCAGTTAAATCTGAAGGCGGCGTTCCTTTTAAAATTAAGTCTGATTTTACCCCTAAGGGTGACCAGCCTACAGCGATTAAAACGCTTGTCGAAGGTTTAGCTGATGGTGAGCAAAGCCAGGTTTTGCTTGGGGCAACGGGAACGGGTAAGACGTTTTCTATTGCTAACGTGATTGAGCAAACCGGGCGCCCTGCCCTTATTTTGGCGCCGAATAAAATTTTAGCGGCCCAACTTTACGGAGAATTTAAAAACTTCTTTCCTGATAATGCGGTTGAATATTTTGTTTCTTATTATGATTATTACCAACCTGAAGCTTATGTTCCTCGCTCTGATACATTTATTGAAAAAGAAGCAAGTGTAAACGAACAGATTGACCGGATGCGCCACGCTGCAACACGTGCTCTTCTAGAGCGAGATGATGTGATTATTGTTGCGTCCGTTTCTTGTATTTACGGTATCGGTTCAGTTGAAACCTACACAGCTATGACTTTGCCGCTTGCTATTAATGAGAGAATTGAACACAAACAGCTTATCGCAGATATTGTCGCTCTCCATTACAAACGCAATGATCAGGCTTTTGGCAGAGGTACGTTTCGTGTTCGGGGTGATACGATTGAAATTTGGCCGGCTCACCTTGAAGACAGAGCTTGGCGGATTTCTTTATTTGGTGATGAGATTGAAGAGCTGACAGAATTTGACCCTTTAACCGGGCATAAATCTAATAGTTTTGAGAGTGTGAAACTCTATGCGAACTCGCACTATGTGACGCCGAAACCAACACTTGACCAAGCTATGATTGGTATTAAACAAGAACTCCAAGAGCGGCTTGCTGAGCTTAAAAAGGTCAACAAGCTACTTGAAGCACAGCGCCTAGAACAACGTGTTTCATTTGATCTGGAGATGATGGGAGCAACAGGGTCATGCGCTGGCATTGAGAATTATTCTCGCTATCTCACTGGTCGTAACCCCGGCGACCCGCCGCCGACATTGTTTGAATATCTCCCTGATGATGCCCTTGTTTTTGTTGATGAAAGTCACGTTACCGTTGGCCAACTGAATGCTATGTTCCGCGGTGACTTTAAACGAAAACACACACTTGCAGATTTTGGATTTCGATTGCCCTCTTGTCTTGATAACCGACCGATGAGGTTTGCTGAATGGGATTCTATGCGCCCACCGACCACTTTTGTCTCGGCTACACCTGGTGATTGGGAGCTTGAGCAAACAGACGGAGTTTTCGCTGAGCAAGTCATTCGCCCAACGGGACTTACAGATCCTGATATTATTATTCGTCCTGCTGGCACTCAAGTTGATGACCTGATTGATGAATGCAAAGCCGTTGCTGCTAAGGGGTTTAGAAGCCTTGTCACGACCCTAACCAAACGTATGGCTGAAGACCTAACTGAATATGCCCATGATCAGGGTGTTCGCGTGCGATATATGCATTCTGATATAGACACTTTAGAGCGCATAGAGATTATCCGCGACCTTCGTCTCGGGGCTTTTGATGTTCTTATTGGTATTAACTTGCTTCGGGAAGGCTTGGATATTCCTGAATGTGCACTTGTTGCCATTCTTGATGCTGATAAAGAAGGGTTCTTGCGATCTGAGACATCACTTGTTCAAACAATTGGGCGGGCAGCTAGAAATGTTGAAGGCCGGGTCATTCTTTATGCTGACCGGGTAACAGGCTCTATGCAACGAGCCATTGATGAAACAGATCGCCGGCGGGAAAAACAGATTGCTTATAATATTGAACATGGGATCGTACCTAAAACAGTTGCAAAGAATGTAGGCGATATTCTTGATAGCCTTTACGATGATGAAGATGTCACCTCTGATACCAATGATCCACTCGCTGATGTTGCAACGGTTGGGCACAATTTTGAGGCTGTGCTGCAAGATCTAGAACAGAAAATGATGAAGGCTGCAGAAGATCTTGAATTTGAAGAAGCGGCCCGTCTTAGAGATGAGATTAAGCGATTGAAAGATCATGAACTATTGGTTGCGAATGATCCTCTTTCCAAACGTTTTACTGGCAGTGATCTTTCCGTTCCTTCTATTGATAAGAAACGAAAATCTCGCTTAAAAAAGAATAACCTTGATGAAATGGGTCCTTCTACTACTGAACGACCTCTTACTAAGGGTGAAACATCCGCACGTAGTGGTGCTTTAGATGCCCACAAAGCATCCGCAAAAAAGCGCGCTTCAGATGGCTTTGTTAGTGCGCCTTCAGATTTCTCACCAGAAACCGGCGAGGCATCCAACGCTAATCATGAGATTTCAGATGCTAAGCAAACATCTAAATCTAAAAAGAAGACTACATTATCCAAGAAAGCACGGCCGCGTTCTTCAGGTGGAAAGCCTGGGACGCGGACGAAAAAGGGTAAAAGTCACAGAAGTGGTCTTTGACTTCTTTAGATAGAGGATTTCGTACAACTGCTAATCAGAACAGTTTGATTTTAACTCTGTTTCGATGACGATTATCTCAGTATCACCTATGTTTTTTACATTGTGAGTTGTTGCTGGTAAGAACAATGTTCTTCCATCTTCGGCCACTAGTTTTTTTGATTTTTTAGTTTTATCTGCTGGAACTAATTCCAACTTTCCGCCTTTGATAAAATAAACCGTTCTGAAGGGATATATATGTGTGTGCATTCCTGACTCAGAACCTGCCGGATAAACTTTCCGAAGCATCAACACTTTATCATTTTCAAATAAAATTTCTTTGGAACTATGTTTTGATTTCGCCAAAACTGGTGAAATGTTAAATAAAACTACAGCCCATAAAACCAAAAACACTCTTGTCATCAATTCAGCATCCCCAAGACATTATTAATAATTGTAGTTGGTTGAGTGCTTGTCAATTAAGCACACTCTTTTGTTGCATTCATTTATATGACGAGGACTATACAATCTTTTAATTCCTATGAAAGCCTTATGCTACTTATTGTTGAGACTATCAAAAAGATAGAATTCCCCCCACACTCATTTAGAGGAAAACCTTCTAACAACAAAAAAAGCCACCCCCGAAGGAGTGGCTTTCAATTTGTTAGTCGTAATTTCTATCCGTTAGGATTAGAAGAAGATTACGCCACCAACTGTGAATTCTGTGAAATCTTCGATGCCGCTAGTTGCAAGATCGTTAGTTCCATCAACTTCAAATTCGAATGTATTCCATTTAGCATACATTTGCATTGAAGCTGCATCAATCCACTGGTGGATAGCTGCGCCATAACGAGTAACTTCTGAACCTGTTACACCTGATGTAAACAGAGCTGAAGTGTACTGGTCGTTATATTGACCCCATTCACCGTAGATAGCTGTCGCGCCAAGTGAGTTCCACTTTTGCTTGATACCAGCTTTGATGTAGATTGAGTCTGGTGAATCTTCCATTCCAGCAAGAGCACCTGTTCCAACTCTAACACCACCGATTGAATCGATGTCTTCGAAAGCGTAAGTTACGTTAACAAAGATACCTGTTGGTACGTGCATAATAGAACCAGCGAATGAATAGATTTCTACATCTGTTCCAGCTGCAAGTGCAGCGCCAACACCATTAGCATTATCACTTTGTGTATTTGTATAACCAACTGCACCAGCAACTTTAAAGTCACCAAATTGACCAGCATATTTCAATGCTACGTCATAAAAATCATCTTCGCCCCAAGAAGTAGAAAGTGTGAAGCCTGAAATTGTAGGTGATTCATATTTGATTGAGTTTGTAAGAAGACCATTACAGTCGTTACCGATACCCAAGCCAATACCTGTACAGTTGATCAAACTACCGAAAGCAAGACCACCTGATAGACCAGCAGCGTTTGCGCCTGCAGCAGAGAATGAGCCGCCAGTTGAGCTACGTAGTTGGAAAGCATTACCACGGAAGACAACTGGGATAGATGAGAAGATTGAACCAGAAAGGTCAACGATACCCACGTTATCTGTTGCTTGTGATTGAAGGCCCCAGCTTAGTTTACCAAGTTGTTCGCTTTTAACATACATATAGCTTTCAAGCACACCAATACCAGGTACTGCTTCGCCATCGTCATTAAGTTGTGTTACACCGATAAGAGCTTCAGCGTCTTGAGGCTCGATTGTGATTGCGTAACCAGCTGACCAATCGCTATTAATTTTAGCAGAACCAGCGAATGTGATACGAGTACCTAATGTGTTACCGTTATCTGTTACAACGTATGCGTCTGAATCAACGCCATCGTCCCAGATGTAAAGGCCTGTGTTAACCCAACCTGAAATGGTTAGAGAAACTTTACGATTGCCTTTACGAGCTGTAGTAGCTTCAAGAGTTGCTACACGCTCTTCCAAATCTGCACAGCAGTCACCACCTAGGTCAGCCGCTTGTGCAGGGCTTACAGCAAGAGCGCCGGCGATAAAGCCTGCACCAGCTAGAGCTGCAACGCGATTGGATTTAATTAATCCCCCAATCATTCCTATTCTCCTATTCTTGTTCGGGCATCAAATAATTATGATGCATATAAGTCGTGAACTCTAATGAACGGCCCCTCGGTTACAAAAAACCGTTCGACCCCCGTCCCTCGGAAATCCTCACGTTCAGAATCTTTAAACCATTCAAGACCTGTTCGTAAACATAAACTGTGACATTGTGAGCTAATAATTACACTCGTGTGTCATTTTCGACACGGGCGAGTTCTACTCAAAATCATTACAGACTGCTTTATCCTCACTTACTTTAGGTTGTGAGGGCAATATCTTCCTGGGTTTAATCCCCATTTAATATAGTTAATAGATTCTACACTCATCTTGTTAAGTGATTATTAATCGTGAGTTGATAAAGCCGAATCTCTATATTTTACATTTAAAACAATGACTTAGATACTATTCCCCGTTAAGAATAAGTTTCAAAAACGATTCCTTTGTATTTTTATTTCGCGGTACCCGGATAATCTTTGGTCTTTAGTATAATTTTTACACCATTATTATTAGAGCAGCGCTTTTCTATCAGTTGGTAGGTAGTTTACAACCTCGAAATGTCTTTGTTTTTAGGGTGATTTTAGCTGCAGAATCGGAGGCTGTGACTCTTTCGTCACATAAACGCTACACATCCAGAAGCCTTCATTAATTGCTCTGAATTTACATTAAATTTGAAATAGCGGACGTCTTAGAAACATCTCCTTAATCTCTAGCAGAGACAAGGAGGTAATTGATATTATTTTATCCTTATGACTTGATTTGTAGGATTTAACCCAATTTTTCTGGATGGCTCGTTCATTTCACGTCAGTTTGCTAAGATGGGAAAACTGGACTTTATGTTCAATCCTGTGCAGACTTATCAAATAAAACAAAAAATAATTTTCGTCTTAGGCGCTACAAGCCCCAAATACCGTTGAATAGAGACACTCAATGACATCATCATTTTTTGAGAATCAAGTCGATAGCCTCAAAATTGCTGTATCGAGTAAAAATAACGCTTCAGACATATCTAATGATATTATGCAGCAACTCGATAATAATGATTTTGCGTTCATTTTAATGTTTTTCTCGTCTCAGTATGCATCTATCCCTTTTTTAAATGAATTGAAAAAGCATTATACAGATACTCCTATATATGGATGTAGTACTGCCGGTGAAATCACACCTAATGGTGTTTCAGAGGGTGTAATTGTCGCGATAGGCTTCTGCGCCCATGAATTTGGGGTCAACGCAACCTTCATTCCTAATTTACATGAATTTTCTATCGGCCAAGGGCAACCTATGGTTAGTCAGGCTGTTCAAGAATTTCAAGACATGCGCCATAGTGACAAACCTCATTCTATTGCTCTGATGCTTGTGGATGGCTTGAGTTATAGAGAAGAACAATTGGTTTCTGCTATAAATTCGGGCTTAAAAGATATTCCCTTGATAGGTGGTTCTGCAGCTGATGGTTTGAATTTCAAAGAAACCTGCATCATTAATGATGGTAGGATTGAGAAAGATGCCGCGACTTTATTGCTTATTGAAAGCCGCCCTTCTCTGCACATATTTAAGAGTGATAGTTTTATACCAACACCTATAAAGTTTGTTGTTACTAAAGCTGACCCAGAAAACAGGATTGTTCATGAATTGAATGCTATGCCGGCTGCAACTGCTTACGCACAAGCTTTAGGTATAGAAGAAAGTGAATTGGACCTTCTTTGTTTTGCTTCACACCCTTTGTGCGTTTGTTTTGGTGGCCAATGCTATACGCGATCTATTAAGGATGTAAATGAGGATGGATCTTTCAGTTTTTATTGTGCGATTGACGAAGGGATAGTTTTTACACTTTCAGACATTGATGACATGGTGAAGGGCATAAATTCCACATTTGATTCAATCAAATCCCAATTTGGTCAACCGCAACTAATCCTTGGATTTGATTGCGTTTTAAGACGTATGATGTCTGAGATCAATCAGAGTAAGGAGCAAATAAGTCAGATTTACCGAGAAAATCGTGTTATCGGTTTTAATACTTATGGTGAGCAAATCCATGCCATGCATCTAAATCAAACCTTTTCAGGAATTGCTATTGGAAAATGACAAGAGATAACGAACCTTTTTCTTCCCCTAAACCCAATGATGAAAAACCTGTTTTATTCTTAAAGGATGTAAACAAGAAACGTTATGACGTATCAGGGGAGCCTTCTAGCCGTGAAGTTGAACTTGCTGAGAGAGTTGAAAAGTTAGAAAAGATCAATAGAGCTCTCATTCGCCGGGTTGAGAGAAGTATGGATCAACGGGCCAATAGTTATTCGTTATTTCAATCTGCAATTTTACTTGAAGAACAAGTTAAAGCGCGAACAATTGAACTTCGCTCTGCCCTTGATGAGCTTGAAGTTTCTAATCTTGACCTTTCGAAGGCTAAAGAACAAGCTGAAAATTCGAATAGCAGTAAAACAAAATTTTTAGCTGCTGCCAGTCATGACCTTCTCCAACCTTTAAGTGCTGCCCGACTTAATATGTCAACGCTCAAGGGAGAGGATGTTTCCCCACAAGCTGGACGTCTAATTTCTCAAGTTGATCGTTCTTTACAGACTATTGAGGAATTACTTCGCACCTTATTTGACATTTCCAAGCTTGATGCCCGTGTTAGCGTGCCGGATATTTGTCGTTTTTCTGCGGATCGAATTATACGCGGACTTCATGCTGACTTTAGTTCTGTTGCCAATCAAAAAAACCTTAAGATTAAGGTTTTTTCATTACCACTAATTGTAAGCACTGACCCTATCTTTCTAAGACGTATTCTGCAAAACCTTGTATCGAACGCTTTGCGTTACACTCATAAGGGAGGAATTTTAATTGGGTGCCGGCGCCGTGGTAAAAATTTGAGATTTGAAGTTTGGGATACTGGCTCAGGGATCCCTCTTTCTGAACATGATAAAATTTTTGATGAATTTCATCGTTGTAAGAATGATGTTCATCAAGATGGTCTAGGACTTGGGTTGGCTATTGTGAAACGAATGGCTGATGCCGCAGGACATGAAATCAATTTTAGATCCGTGCCTGGTAAAGGCTCTGTGTTTAGCGTGACCGTTCCTATCAGTTCACAGCAATATGAAATTCCTGATGAACCCTCAACTATGGTTCCAGATAAAAAACCTGTTCAGATAAAGTTAGAAGATTCTTTTATTGTCCTCATTGAAGATAATCCAAATGTTCGGGTTGCGATGAAAACATTGTTTTCTCGTTGGGGAGCTCAATGTCTGGCTGCTGATAGTCATACAACAATTCAAGAACAACTTAACCAAGTTGAGCGGACGCCTGATGTTATAGTTGCTGATTATCATTTGAAAGATGAAGTTGTGGGGCCTGAAGTTGTTGCCCATATTCGTAATCGTTATAATGCACCAGAGTTACCCGCAGTGATTGTAACCGCAACACCATACCCAGCTGTTTTGGATCATGCAGCTCATGAAAAATGTGAACTATTAACAAAGCCCGTTGCACCAGCTGAACTAAGGGCCTTGCTTATTCACCTCTTAAATAAGTAGGCACGACACCAAGGGTGTGTATAGACAGTGCTTTCTATTATTTACATTTCTTCCAAGCCTGATTGATAGCGGCTTATTTTTGAAACATAGCCTTTTGCTGACTTTCTCAAACCTTCAATTTCTTCAGTTGTGAGTTCTCTTACGACTTTTGCGGGTGTACCAATAATGAGCACCCCCTCTGGATATGTTTTGTTTTCAGGGACAAGCGCATGAGCACCCACTAGAGAATTTTTGCCAATAACAGCGCCATTTAAGATTGTTGCCCCCATACCTACAAGTGAGTTTTCTTTTATCGTGCATCCATGAAGCATTGCTTGATGGCCAATGGTACAGCCCTTTTCAATAATTAAAGGAAACCCTGGATCTGTGTGCATTACCACACCTTCTTGCACATTCGATCCAGCGTTAATTGAAATGGGCTCATTGTCACCGCGTAAAACAGCTCCAAACCAAATGCTTGTTTCTTGTTCTAAGCGGACATCACCGACGAGTGCTGCTGTTGGTGCAATCCAACTTTCATCTGGATGGGTAATTAGGGGGAATTTATCTTCAAATTTATAAAGTGGCATATGTTATCTCAAGCGTTATTTAAAGCGCCTTTTCTTAATCATTCTTTGATGTGAAACAGATAACTGATTTAAGCTTAGTTTGTCTCTTAAAAATAGAGAAAACTTGGTCTTTGTTTATGAACAAGCGCCGAGTTTACATATGGTCTCTAAGATGAGTACACCTTGGCAATAACTCCACAGGCTCGCAAAGACAATAGCTACCATGATCCAATAGGGTTCGCTGCCTGAAATGAGAACGGCCCTGAATGTGTTTCTAATAATCATAAAGGGCCCGGCAATGATGCGGGTTATGAACCCTAATGCCATTGATAGCTGGCCTTGATTTGATGCCATTTCAAATCTTAGAGCCTGGCCTGTGATTAACGCAAAGGACGATGCAAAAACACCGCCCACGGTAAAGCCGACTGCCAGTGTGTATATGTTTAAAATGATATTTAAGTCTAGAGCCGCCACGCCTGAACACTTTCTCTCCAAACAAATTAAGGATAAACTTGTTTGGAACTTCTGAAATTGGACCTTTCAGAGAGTATTTCACAGCTTTAATAAAGTGTTAACCTTTTGTTTGAAAATTGGTTAACACTGTGGCCTGATTACGGTGTGTCAATGATTTAGTCTAGATCAATATCCAGAACAGCGAAATTCACCTGGTAAGACACATCACCGTCTTCTGCGTCTCTATAGACAGTTCCGAGGAATTCATCGCCCTTGTGTAGCTCTACCATATCCTGAACTTTTGGAGCTCGGCGAAGTTCAATAGCCTCTGAATTAAATAGTTTTTTCAGGTAAGTTTCCAGCTTTTTGATTTCTTCAGCGTTCACGAGCTTTCCCCTTTCAGGATAAGTGTTTTATGTCTACTTTTTCGGATCTTTATGACGGCATGTTTCAGCCCCTTATCCAACTTAAAACAGATGTATAAGAGGCTGATCATTTAATCAATTGAAAAGATTGTTTTTTAGTCAGTACTTAGGCTTTTTTGGGGAAGAGTTTGCTCTATTCGTTATCGCCTGCTTCTTTATCAGAGACAACATTCAGTAATTGGTTCATTGTTCTTGCAGGCTCATTACAGCCAGCTGCACCAATCACTTTTGCAGGAACACCAGCAACTGTTGTTTCTTTTGGCACGTCTTCGAGGACAACAGATCCAGCTGCAATACGAGCACAATTTCCAACTGTGATATTACCCAAAATCTTAGACCCAGCGCCAATCATTACATTGTTGCCAATTTTAGGGTGTCTATCGCCTATATTCTTACCGCTACCGCCTAAGGTTACATTGTGAAGAATTGAGGTATAGTCCCCGACCTCGGCTGTTTCACCAATGACCAAAGCTGTGGCGTGATCAAACATAATCCCGCTTCCAATTTTGGCTTTTGGATGGATGTCTACACCAAAAATTCTTGATGACTGGCTCTGAAGGTAGAGAGAAAAATCGAGCGAGCCTTTTTGCCACAAATGATGAGCAAATCTGTGTGTTTGCAGGGCGTGGAAGCCTTTAAAGTATAATAGTGGCTCAAGTAGGCGATTACAGGCTGGATCACGTTCAAAAACAGCGGCCATATCTATGCGCAATGTGCGCCTGAATTCTTCATCATTATTGATGATTTCATTGAATGTACGGTTCAGAACACTGGCATCAACATCAGAATGATCTAATCTTTGAGACAGATGGTAAGCTAAGGCTTCCTCTAATGTCTGATGGTTAAGGATCGCATTATAAATAAGGCCAGCGATGACCTTATCTGCCTCGACAGCTTGTTCTGCTTCTGTTTTTACTTTTTGCCAGACAGGATCAACTGATCCGAATGATTTAACTTCTGCTTGATGTGGCATATCCACCCTGCCGTTCTTATTATTTCTTTTGCCGCTAAAATATAATCTTAACTACATAATCATCATAGCTAAACTTACAACTAGCTACTTTCATTTAAACGCACAATTCTAATATTATTATCACGCCATAAGGTTCTACTCTACTTTAACATTTAAAGCTCTACCAGACCAAACTTGCATTTTAAAAGTAATATTTTTTTGATGTCTCTTTATTTGACGCATTTCATGTACCATCGGTTCAATCTTTTAGTGCCCCTTCGGTTGCTCTTTTTTGTGCTTCAGATGCCCACAGAGCATCCGCAACTTTACAAAACCCTAAGCGCTAGTGCCCCCTTATGTGTGACACCCTCCAGCTTTATCATTTTTAGTTTTTAGACATAAAAAAACGGCCCCCACTTGAGAGCCGTTTTATAATATCTAATTTTTGTTTGGGTGCTTTATTTAAGCACCTTAGGCCACTCGGACTGCACCTACCTTGTTGCGTCCTTCTTTCGCCTTTTTATATTTAAGCTTGATGCCTTTATAACGTATTCGACCAGCTATTTTTGCTTTTTTGATTTCCATTTTACTTAATTGTTTTCCAAATGGTATTTGTGACATTGGGCTAGAGTTTTGCTCTTCGCACCACTCACAATAGTCATCATAAAGCTGTGTTGCTGTTGTTGATTGTCCTTCTGCTTTTTCAATACGTTCTTCGTAATAACGATCCATTTCGTTTTTCGGTAATTTTACCGGATCTCTTTGTTCTTCACTTGATGTTGTTTTGTTAGTTTCATGGTCATTATCATTATCACTTTGTAAAATTTCTTCTTCTGTTTTTAAGTTTGTATCTTTTGCGCCAACAGTTTCAATTTGTTGTTGCGCCTGAGGCGTGCCTGGTAAGGCAACTTGTAGACCAGCTGGAGCAATTTCTTGCAGCTCCTCGCGGATTTTATCTTCTAATTCAGGTTTTGCAGGACGTGCCATTTGACTTTCGTCCATTCTCCACATGCTGAATACGACAAATAAACCAAGTGCTGAGCCAGCTTCGACGAGAAGCGAGACAAGTAATATCAGCCCGGTTTGAATAGCTTCAAGCTTAAGACCAAAAAGGCTGGCCAGGAAATCAGCTTGCGGATCTGTTTTACCAGCCGCTGCTACTGAACCTGCGTCAGACATTTTACTGCGCAACTCAACCAAGCGCGCATCGATTTTGGCGGCTTCTTGAGAGATTGCCAGTTCCTTTTTCAGGTCAAAGATATTCGCGCAATATTTACGAGATACCCAGTTTGTTGAGCTACAACCCTTTGTTGCGGCTTCAACCGTTTGGCGTTTTCGGCCTTTCATCTTTACTTGTAAGGCATTTGCACGTTGCAACTCAGCTTGCACAGCAGAGACTGGACGATGTTTTGGCATCCAGGATAGTTTATCTTGCAGACGCTTTAGTTCGACACGGGTGTCATTGTAGTTTGTTACCTTGATCAATCGTGCGCCATTATTGTCAGCACGGTTCAAGGCAGCAAAGCCAAGGCTAGAGGTCAATGAGTAGCCGGTGCAAATAATTCCGAGTGCAATGCCGGCAAAGGCTTGTGCCCATTTTTTTGTCTTAAGGGCGTAAATTATTAGGAATGGTACAATTGCTTTTAAACAATCGGCGGCAACACTTGCCATACCATATACGTGACCATCAAATTCAGTATTGCCAAGACTGAAGCCAAAACGCCAATTCATAGCGGCTGAAACAACCACCAATGCCGACGCGGCAACAAGCCCTAAAAGTCCAAGAATATGTCTCATGGACGACCTCCTTAAAGTGTACCGACAAATTGCCAGTAATGATTTAACTTTGTGAGAGTTTTCATCTTTCTTCTCAGATACGGGACCTGCTTGTCTTTTCAAATTCGCAATCCAAAACCACATAGTTTTTTCTGAATGTTTTACCAGTTAGCTCTTAATGATTTTAAGACTCTAAAAAATAAAACGTTCATATACCCCTTACAATTCATAAAGGAGCTGAAACTAGCTTTATAGGATTTACGCGAACAGAAATTGATCAAAGACTGGATTACTACAAACTTGAAACGTACTTACATCGACCAATAAGAAGACGACTAGATCTCGTGAATGAGATTGATTGAAAGATGCTCCATACAATTTTTGGCTTTTACCGCCACGGAAAAGATCAAAAATTGATGAAGAATAACCGACCGATTTAAATGCAAAATTAGATAAAAATCTAAACTTAACAATTATCTCGGGCAGGATTTACCCCCACTACATGACACAATAGATAGCTGATTCGTGGCATTTAGTGAATCTTCCTAATTTGTTAATTGTAGTTCGCACGCAACAGGTCGTTAATACTTTATTAACCCTTGAATTCATTGATGTTTCTTTTCTAACCCCAATAGAATAAGCGGCCTATTTAAGCGATCAATTTTAACTCTTTGCAAATCCTGCCGAATTTCTATGAATTTCATTTAAATAACAGCACCTTAACTCTGTCCTTGTGGGTTTTACTCAAACGAATGTGTGTTTTCTCATTCTTGTCTTTTTTAGCTTATCCATTCATAAAGTTAAGACTGCAGGTTTTCTCATTTATTTTCATCTGCCTTTGTTTTTATAATACCAAAGGCTAGATCATTCCATTTTTAGGTAGAACATACTACCTCCCAAACTCCAGAGAGATTTCAATATGACCTATTTAGATTTAGATACACCATCTCTAACAACCCGTATTGAAGGACAAATTGGTTGGGTTATCATCAATTCACCAAAAAAACTGAATTCTCTCAATGAAGAAATGTGGCAAGCTTTCCCGCAAATTATTCAGAAACTTGATCAAGACAAAGATGTGAGAGCTATCCTCATTCGGGGTGTAGGGGAAAAAGCCTTTTCGGCTGGCGCTGATATTTCTGAGTTTGACCGTGTTCGTGAGGGGGATGCAGCTCAAAATTACAATCAACTGAACACAGCAACTTTTAAAGCCCTGCAAGATTGCCAGACACCAACGATCGCTATGATCCATGGCTTTTGTTTGGGGGGAGGATTTTTATTGGCGCTTTCAGCAGACTTGCGACTTGCGTCTAAAGACGCTCAATTTTCCATACCTCCAGCAAAACTTGGCCTTGGTTTTGATGTGCGTTGGCTTAGTCCTCTTTTACAAATAGTCCCGCCACATATTGCAAAAGAGCTGCTGTTTACAGCTGATCGCTTTAGTGCTGAACAGTGCATGTCTAAGGGATTGCTTAATTCTATCCATACTCCTCAAGACTTAGAGGAAGCTACGAAAACATTAGCTAAAACAATTGGCTCCAATGCTCCGCTTACTCTGAAGAATGTTAAATCTGCGATCAATGCTTTGGCGGCCAATGATCATCATATTGATTTTGAAGCCGAGGATGCTCTTGCTCAAGTTTGTTACAACAGTAAAGATTACGAAGAGGGGCGTTTAGCTTTTGCCGAACGCCGCGCTCCTCATTTTAAAGGTGAATAGGGGCTATCCCAACCTTCAAAACACGACCAATCAAAGAGATAGTGATTTCAAAAATTCGATCACACCGTCTTTGTAAACAGGGTCTCCAACTGCTCGCATATGATCTCTATCAGGTATAGGGAGATGTTTTCCGTCTGGGATCAGCTCAGCTAATTTGTCTCCCTTGCCTGCAATAACATCTGTTGTGCCAACTGCCACAAGTGCCGGAACTTTAATTTCAGCTAGACTTTCGGCTGTTACTGGTACTCTTGTCGAGCGAATACAGGCTGCAAGAGCTTTTAAATCACTTTTGGTTTGTTCTGCAAAATCGCGAAAGTTTTTAGCAGCCGGGTTTTTCACATCAGACGCTTTTTCAGCTTCTAGCGCTCTGGCGATCGGTTCTGGGTTACCGATGCCTCGCACCATGTTATAGCCCATACCTGCAAAGGTTACAGAACGTAAAATCGAAGGGTATTTCATCGTAACAAACGCTGAAATTCGAGCTCCCATTGAATAGCCCATGAGGTGGACTTTTTCTAAATTCAAATGTTTGCATAGCTCATTGACATCACCAGCCATTAAATGAGAGCCATAACTTTCCATGTCATGTGGTTTTTCGCTCATACCGTGTCCGCGATTATCAAATGATACCACATCATAGCCAGCTTCGGTTAGGCAGGTGAACCAGCCCCTATCAATCCAGTTCATGTGGCTGTTTGAGGCAAAGCCATGCACAAGCAAGATTGTTTCTTTTTTTTCAGTCTCTGGCTTAGCAGATTGTTGAAAATAGGCGAGTTTAAAGCCATCTGATTGAAAAAATCCGGTTGGTTCCATTTTATCCTCTTTTTAGTGCTCCTTCGGTTGCCCACCAGCAACCGTCGCGTTTTA
>BQJJ01000009.1 GCA_021604645.1 Methyloligella sp. | reverse complement strand
TTTCTAAGCGAATTCTTATCTGAAAAGTCGGACAACTTTTCAGGAATGCGCTCTTTTTCTAAGCGAATTCTTATCTGAAAAGTCGGACAACTTTTCAGGAATGCGCTCTTTTTCTAAGCGAATTCTTGTCTGAAAAGTCGGACAACTTTTCAGGAATGCGCTCTTTTCTCTGAAGCGAATTCTTGTCTGAAAAGTCGGACAACTTTTCAGGAATGCGCTCTTTTCTCTGAAGCGAATTCTTATCTGAAAAGTCGGACAACTTTTCAGGAATGCGCTCTTTTCTCTGAAGCGAATTCTTATCTGAAAAGTCGGACAACTTTTCAGGAATGCGCTCTTTTTCTAAGCGAATTCTTATCTGAAAAGTCGGACAACTTTTCAGGAATGCGCTCTTTTTCTAAGCGAATTCTTATCTGAAAAGTCGGACAACTTTTCAGGAATGCGCTGTAACTCAATTGATCTTTTCTTCTTTTTCAAGGGCGGCCAAAGCACGCCCTAAACCTTTTAGAGAAAATTTAATTCGCACATTCTGACCATTAAGCAATCGCATTTGACCAAGCCCAAACTTGCCTTGTTTCAAACGCTTCATATCCAGATTACTCAATTGAGCATTGACCCAGCAGCCCGCCTGGTTGCAATTACGATAAACATTTTTAATCGGCTTGTTCTTATCGACAGTAAGATCAAAACCTGATGGCAGGTGAATATTTAAAGGCGTGAGAACAGTCAGTAAAATAGAACGTTTTTTACTTTTCTTATCTGGTAGACCTTTTGAAAACGCCAGCGTCAAAACACTCACATTTTGTGCTGCATCTTTAGAGTTTTGGTTTTTGGAAGGGCTTTTTACTTGAGCTACTTGCAAGACTTCACACTGCCGCGCAGGTGACTTCTTATCTGTCTTCTGTTCTATACAACGGTAATACCAATCATTGTATTTCTTGGTTTTGGACTTGTTCTTTTGATTGTTTTTAGCAATTTCAGCTTTGTTTTTGTTTTTTTCCTCAGCAATAGCTACATTCGAATTAACTAATACATACATCAAAGCGAACAAAAACAACAAAATTTTACTATTAACTACACTAAAATGGTGCTTAATTGAATAAAAATTACATGATAACGCCATATATAAAACACCTATACTTAAATTAACTTCTTTTCTACATATTTAAAAAATAGTTAACAAGCAAGTTGTTTGTATAAAAAAAGCGCATTCCACGTTGATACTGATACAATTTTACCATAATTACTTCAGATTATTTATTTTTTCTCTTTAATAGTCATACAAAAAATTAGAACTATTCGATATTTATAATCTTTTCATTGTACTTTCCCTAGATTAAGTATTTTTTCTATATTTGAATTGGATGTACTGTGCTTCAGAATTCAGATGGATGTTTTCGCGCTATTCACATCTTGTTAGAAAATTCTCCTAATCGTCACCTCATTATTGATAGCCCTGGCAAGCTTAACCCAACAATTATTAAAGCGATACACACCGAATAAAGCGGCTGACCGGTTTGATAATACTGATGCTTCTGAAATTTCTGAGTTACGGAGACCTAAGAATGAAAACTCTGTCGCGACGAATATTGCTCCATTGACAGAGCATACATCTAACAAGCGAATACTACTTACCAGTGATATTACTTTTGATGTGAAAGCGGCAGATATATTGGATCAGTATGTCAGCAATACAGCAAAGAAAACTTCTCAAATTATTGAAGAGGCTCGACCATCTCGGCCCGTTTTTTTATTTATCAATTACGAGCTTGATACATAAACCAAGTATAATTAAGTGGCCTTTTTATATCGCAGCACAAGATCGGATAAAGAAAATTTCACTCATATTCTTTCTCAGAAGATTGCTCGAGAATTGTAGAGTTGGTTGGTTCCACCGACCTAAATCATACCTTATTATTTACCAAAATATTTTATTTTTAAAATTCTCTCTTGATCTTTAAATAAAAAGATGCAACTTTGCAATACAAAGTAATTTGCGAGATGGTAATGAGAGACATTGATAAAGCCCTTATCGATATAGCTAATATTCGTGGGCAGATGGCAGCAGGCACTGAATTTCAAGGGTTTGGCCCAACCATCATCACTGCAACTGGCTTGTTGGCTGGGGCAACTATGATGCTACAAATATTTATTCCCGAAATATTTGCTTCTACAAATATGGAACTTTTAATTGTTTGGATTTTTACGGCTACTTTTTCAGTTGTAATTATTGGTGTTGAAATGATTGCTCGGTCTCGTCGTCATCATAAAGGATTGGCTGATGCTATGCTGGCTAATGCGGTTGAGCAATTTTTACCTGCTGGTTTTGCCGGGGCTGCCATTGGAGCAGTATTAATGAAATATAGTGCTGAGAACATATGGGTACTCCCTGGCATTTGGCAAGTTTGCTTAGCCCTTGGAATTTTTGCTGCTGTTCGATCTTTACCTAAGACAATCTCTATTGTTGGCGCCTGGTATTTTCTATCTGGTATAACCGTTTTGTTAATAGGCTGCATTCATGAAAGTATAACTCCTTGGATGATGGGCGTCCCCTTCTTTATTGGTCAATTGCTTATGGGCTTCCTACTATATATTGCTTCAGAGGAACAAATAGATGAATGAAACAACAGAAGCCATTTTTGCTTATGATGGTTTAGACCGTGTGATGCATGAAAAAGCTCGCCTCGGAATGCTCACCTCTTTAGCCGCACATCCTAAAGGGCTCACATTTGGAGATTTAAAACAACTTTGTGGTCTCACGGATGGCAACCTCAGTCGGCATTTGAAAGTTTTAGAAGAAGCTAAATTGATTAAAATTGAAAAAGGTTACTTGGCTAATAGACCTCACACCACCGTTTTTTTAACAAAACATGGGAGGCAGCGTTTTTTGGATTACTTATCTGTTTTAGAGAAAGTGCTACACGATGCAGCTCAAGAAACTGATGAGGAAAACTCATCTAATAAAAATCTAAAGCCGAGACCTGCATAAGGTCTCTTTTTTTAAAAGGAAACTTTGCAATGCAAAGTAATTTGCAAAAATTACATCTTGCCATCATTATGGATGGTAATGGTAGATGGGCCAAAAAAAGAAATTTACCTCGCTTCAAAGGTCATTGTGCAGGGGTAAATTCACTTCGTACCATTATTCAGGCCTGCCCTGAATTTCACATATCAACGCTCACTATTTATGCTTTTTCATCTGATAATTGGAAACGTCCGAAGTCTGAAACTTCACACTTGATGGACTTATTAAGGCTTTATTTAACCTCTGAGTTAGACATTTTTCTCAAAAATAAAATTCGTTTTATGGCAATAGGAAGACGGGACCGTCTTCCAGAGGATGTTGTAGAGTTAATTGAAGATATCGAGACGCAGACTAAAAACGAAACTCAACTTACATTGAGGATCGCTCTGGATTATTCCGCTCGATATGAGATTTTACAAATTGCTCAAAAAAACTCTCCAGCTTTAAAAGAAAACCACTCTTCATTTTCAAGAGCTTTAAGTGGCTTAGACCGTGGATGCGATGTTGACCTTCTCATAAGAACAAGCGGTGAAAAGAGATTGTCCGATTTTTTACTTTGGGAGTGTGCTTACTCTGAACTTCATTTTACGGATACTGATTGGCCTGATTTTTCTAAAGAAAACCTAAAAATTGCTGTTGATGATTTTAGATCAAGAAACAGACGTTTTGGTTCATTGGAGCCCGAAAATTCACCCAACCTAAAATTGACTGAAATGCATGGACAAAAGAACACTTACAAAACAATGAGAACAAAATGACTGTAGATATAAATTCTGAACCAGTGCTAAGGCCTGACCTTTTACCAATCGAGAACCACTATTATTCAGTTTCTCGAAAGCAACAACTATTCTCAGTATCTTTGTATTTAATCTTAATTTTTCTGGCTACTGGATTGATACAGCTTACAGATAACCAGGTCATTAAAACTTTGTCTTTAGGGTTTTATTTTCCTGGATCTGGTTTTTTAAACTGGGCAGGAAATGGAAATCCAGATCAGCTCATTTATGTAGCAGCAAGCATTTTAACAGTCTTTGTTTTTACACTAGCTGTCATATTCTGGCTCGCAACTGGCAATGTAGTTTTACCTTTTCTAATATGGATTGGCGCCGCCATCATGGCCGGTATACACAGCTACTCAAATCCAACCTCTGACCCAGCCCATTCTTGGCAATCAGCAGAAACTTATGCCCCACTATTTTGTTTGTCCTTGGTATTATTCCTATTTGCAATTTTAATTGTGCGTCACTCTAAACACCTTAAAAAAGGGAAACTGTTAAACCATAGAACAGATAATCAAATTTCGAATTCGTTAAAGCTATATAAAAACCATGTTAACGAAAAACCTAAAATATTCAAAGACGAACTAGGTCTTGAAGACTTGCAAATCATGCGCCTACTTCTGGACCGCGCACTGCAACCACTTGATCAATTCAATGGTTTTGAATCGAATGATCAATTTCAAAGTGGTGCAATTCGATATCAATTAAACTTCATGTCATACGCTCTTTCGTTGGCTCAATCTGTGCACACTCCAGCTTTCAAAGGATACCTGACTACCGCACAAAAAAACTTAATCTTGAAACAACAAGATTATAAAATTTGGAGTTATTGGAAATATGAAAACCTTTGGGGGAATTTTAAATTAGGCTCTGACCCAATACCTCATGAAAACATTATGTACACAGGCTTTGTCGCGGCGCAAATTTGTTATTTTGAGGCTATAAATAAAAGCAATAGCTTTACAAAAAATGGTGATTTTACTTGCTTAAATAAATCCGGAAAAGCTTATCCTTACTCCCTACATGAAATTATTGAGTTACTAAAAACTCAGTACATAACAGCAAAATACGGTCTACTTGCCTGTGAACCAAACTGGATTTATCCCTTATGCAACTTCATAACGGCCTCAGCTCTGCGTACATACGATACAACTCAAGGCTCGTCTCATTGGAACGAAATTAAAACACTCTTTAAACATCACTTAGAAACGGAATTTATCCGACCAGATGGCGAGATTGTACCTTTTCGTTCCAGCTATACCGGGTTTGCTGCCCCTCAAATTGGTGGTGCGATTATGCAATCATTTCCATGTCTATTTTTAAATATGATTTTTCCAGATATTGCCGAACGGCAGTGGGAAATATTTCGTTATAAATTGAGAAATCAAGACCTAAGACAAATGTGTTGGCCTATAGATGTTGGTAATTATAAATTCACCAGAGCTTCAAGTTATACAGCTACGGCTGCGGCTGCAGTCGAATTTGGTGACACCGGCTTAGCTAATGAGTTAATGGAACTTCTTGATGATGAATGCCCAAAGCAAACAATCCATAATGTATGCCACCGCGAGCATTCCTCACTGTGGGCTCACTCATTAGAACTCATGGCAAGGTGTGGAAAAAAAGATGCATTCAGAAAACTTGCTATTCATAAAACTCAAGATAAAAAAAAACCTTTTATCAAAGAGATACAGTACCCGCAAATTTTGGTAGCTAAAGCTATCTATGAAAATAATACTCTTTCAATGGTGTTATATCCTGGTGAAACGCCTGGCATTTTCCCCCTTAAAATTGGCAACCTTGCCCCTAATAGTAACTATAAGGTTTTGACTAAAACAAGCCAAGTTGTTCGCTCTGACCACAAGGGAGATATAACCCTAAACCTCCCTATTCACCATCGCACTGAAATTAATTTCATCCAAGAAAATGAGTATTAGAAAATGGTATGTTGCGCTCTTTTATCTCTCTTGATCGGTTCATTCCTATGGGTATTTAAAGAAAAGAATTATACCGACTTACAAACAAAGTCAGATCCACTCGGATGGCGATTGTTCCATCCTGAACTGGTCTCATTAAGCCGCTTAGATGAAAAACAATTTTCAATACGCTCACGCTTAAAAAGTTTTTCATTTGCCGCCAATGGTTTGAACTTAATGCTGCGGACTGAGCATAATTGTTGGATTCACTTGTCAGCAACGGTTTCAGTTTTCGTTGTTTCCCTTGCACTACAAATTAGCATTGCCGATTGGAGGTGGATTATATTTTCTATCTCAATCGTATGGATAACAGAAGCCATTAACACAGCGCTTGAATATTTATGCGATGTCATCTCACCTCGTTTGAACCCGAGCATTAAAGCCAGCAAAGACATTGCTGCCGGAGCTGTTCTTATTAGCTCAATCACGGCTGTTCTCTTAGGCTTTCTGACATTAGCCCCTTATTTGGAAACAAGTTTTTCTGCCATTGCAAACAACGTTTTATTTATTTGCAAAGCCTTTCAATAAACCGGATTAACAGCCCTTACTACGTCATAGAAAGTTATTAGTTATGATTGCATTTTCAACCAATTCAACATTCAATCGTCTGTTTAAAAAAGATAAGTTCTTTCTTCAAGTTTGTATTCTTACATTTCTTATTTTCATAGCTGACCTATTCTTTTTCAACAAATCACTAGGGCTATCAGTACCCATATTTGTTTTATTAACCGCTTGCTGTGCCACAGTCACAACCGTATCAAACCGCAACTTAGAAAATAACAAGCTGTTATTTTTAATACCAATTGCAGCCATTCTCCCTGGTATCGAGACATATAATTTACTGACCTTATTTATTGGGCTAACTGGACTCTTCATATTTGTGATTATACTCAACAATAAAATTCAAAGCTCTTTTGAGGAGTGGTTAAAAACTTTTGTATGTTTTTTAGATTACGCTCCCCTCCAATTTTTTAAGGATATGAAAACAATAAAATACAGGATTGTAAAAACAACCTGTAAAGAAAACCAACTAGAAGATTTTTTAACGTCTCTAATACTTCCCATTTTATTTTCAGCCGGCTTTATAATGTTGTTTGCCATTGCAAACCCTTTAATCTCTCAATGGTTTTTTGATTTAAAGTTTAACAGCACTGCACTCTTTAATGGCTTATACCGGATATTTTTTTGGTTGCTCCTTGCTCTTGCAATCTGGCCTTTACTTCGATACTCCAAAAAATCAGTGTTTAGAAAAAATACTTCACCTAACATTCAAAAAAAACATTCAGAAATTGAGGAACAAAGCTTTCTACAAGAGTATTTGCCCCCACCGGCTGTTACACTTTCACTTTTAGCATTCAATGTTATTTTTGCTATCCAGACTTATCTGGACTTTTTCTACTTATGGGGAAATAGTCAACTACCTGCCGGCATGACTTACGCTGATTACGTACATAAAGGTGCATACACTCTAATTTTCACAGTTTTTCTAGCGGCAATTTTCATTCTCTTTGTAATGAATAAAAATAGAGAGAATGACCTAACCAAATTTACAAGATTTTTAATTTTATTCTGGACATTTCAAAATATAATTTTAGTTCTTTCAACACTCATGAGAATGAACCTTTATGTTGAGGCATATGCTTTAACGTATTTACGAGTTTCAGTTCTCATATGGATGTTACTTGTGTTAATTGGGCTTGGGCTTATTTTATTTCGAATAGTGTTTAAACGTACGAATCTTTGGCTCATCAAAACCAATATGTTTTCATTATTTATCGTGCTTTACCTGACCAGTTTTTTAAACTTACCGTATATCATTTCTGACTATAATGTGGACTACGCTATTAAAAACGCTGGGAATCGTATTGATGTAGACTATCTGATGTCTCTGGAAGAAAACGCCTTACCTGCACTCATTAGAATTGCTCCAATTTATGCATCCCGCATATCCCCTGACTTATCTTATAATCATAGTTTTAACGTTAGAAATAGACGTTTAAAAAATCATATTATCCGCTCACCAAGTGTGCTCTTAAATTCGGAAACCAATTGGAATGTGTGGAGTTTCAGGCGATATCGATTATTAAATCATTTGACAGTGCTGCAAAACAAAACTGAATAAGGCTTATATTAAGTTGCCATGGAGATATTGTTGTTATCAAAAGTCAGTAGATCTTGCTAAATTAATTAGTGGTGCCACTATAAAAGTCTGGCACCACTCCTTAACGGTCTTTAGTGACTAAATTATTTCAAACTAATTTTTAAACCCATTTCATTTTTCATATGTAACAATGCTTCAGCATTTCCCATTGCATCATCAACAGGGTTGTGAGTGTGCTTTGTCTTTCGCAGATGCTTAAAATTTTTGAATGTATCTTTTACCAGCCCTTTATATAACGACCCAAGATTGGTAGAGCTAAACCCAAATGGGTTGTTATCTAAAAAATGGATGAAATACCAATTGATGAATTGCCAATCAAAGCCGTTATTATCACTAAAAAATAGTGGGCGTGTTTTACAGTTTTCATTTAGCCATTTACTGAATTTTTCCATCACTACTTTTGGATCATCAAACTCTAGAGTTTCCTCTCGGTTAAAGCCAGAGACGGCAAGTGCTTCGGGTATCCATTTTTCACTTATTGGTTTAAGTTGACCATAAAATGTTTTTTCGAGACCTTGTTCTACGATCACGGCGCCAAAAGAGATCATAGAATAATCTCCAGGTATCGGGCCGTCGCTTTCAACATCGACCATTATAATTGTCATTTTTTTTCTTTCTTATTTTCTTAATAAATTTATTTTAAATTATTTAGGAGGACCATTTCCTTAAACAATTGATTTGCCTTATCAATGTGCCTCTCTTGCAATTTGTCTTTAAATGGTCGTTGTCTTTCTACGAATATAGTCTTATCGATAAACTCATCTAATATTTGATTTCGTTCTATTGTATTTGCTTCTATGGCCTCTGCTTTTTTTGAGATTAGAAGGTCTATTTGATCTTTTAATCCTTGGCTAAAAGATCCACCTTTTAATAGAGAGGGGACGTCCATTGGTGGCGGCGTTTTTTGATTGTCGAGCCACTTCAAAGCTAAAGCGCAACGTAGAACATAACAATAATGCTTTATTTTAATTTTCTTAGCCTGATCCTCTCTATAGCTCTCCCACGGTTGGCGCATATAATTACGATAAAAATGATAATATGCCTTGAGGTCACTAACTTGGTTAATGAACTTCTTTAAATTGCTATGAAACTCTTCATTGTAAACATACTGAATTGGTGATGTATGCCATTCATTGACAACAGCATTGCCTCGCAAGGCAAGATAAACTGCTTTTTTCAAATCCCAACCGTTCATGTCAAAATCCACGCCCAATGTTGGGTCATGAACAATTAGTGTTTCAATCACATCTCTCTTACCGTCAACCGATAGATAATGATCTAAATTATGAACATAGATAAAACGGACATCATAATCACTATCCGTGGATGGGAACCCCCAAGCTCGGCTTCCTGATTCAATAGCATGAAGAATCTTGATATTATGTTGGCCAGCCAATTCATTTAGCTTTGAGCATATGTGTTTTTTCAAATGTTCTTTCATTGGTTTCTCACCTGTTCACCATAGTGCTCCATGATAAAATCATTGATTATTCTTTCATCTACTTCATCTGGCAACTTGGATTGTTCTGCTGAATTTTCGACTTTTTCAAATAGCTGTTCAATCTCTTCAGCTACGTCTCTATATTCAATTTTTCCTTGTTTGATTTTCAACAAATATTCTGCCTCAGGGCGTGGGAATGTAATTTTCCCGGTGTTGAAAAGTTCAATAGCTTCATGCCCAACACGCACAGCATGAGACAGTGCTTTCCAATCAACTCCCTCATTCTTTTCAGCTGCCAAAGCCCGTTGACCATATTGATTGACGAGGTTCTCCGAAATCTCTCGAGCATTTCTAATTGAAGACGTAAGCAAGGCTTTTTTTCCACACACTTCGAAGTACTTAATCCGCTCACCGTTTGGCTGCTCACTTTCGCTAAAATTTAGAAACTCATTCTGATCGACAACACCTTTTAAGTCTTTGAAGCTCACTTCTAACTTTTTATCAGAACCGTATTGATCTTCAGCTTTTCTTAAAACCTCTAAAGCTAATCGTGATGCTGCAACTCGAGACCCTTTGACCCCATATTTATTGGCCTGTTGACGGCAATATTTCACAAAAGAAGCGGCCCCTTTAGCGATTAAGCAAGGTGCTATCTCTTTCAATTCCAACCAAACCTGGTCTGGTTGCTTAATCATGGCCCAATCAGGAGCAAATAGCATATCCAAAGCAACTGTTTGGCCTTGAGAGAGCAATTCTAAATATCGCTGCAAGCTATATGCTTCTCGGTCAATATCTTCAGATGTGTTTTTTTCTCCATGCTCTTTTGATCTGCTCTGGGAAATCATAGGTTTGACTTGTTGTAGCAATATATCTCGCGGGGAAGGCAGAAAAACTCCCTTAATATCCGTATCAGACTGAGGAGTTGAGGTACCATAAAGGTGAGACCCAAATTTCATCTGTACTATCATTTTCATGAGAATTTCCCTCTAAAATCAATATCGGTACATTGGTTGACTAATTAAATGTTTTAAGGGACCTCCATTGGAAGTCCCTTAAAATTTTTAGTTTCTTTTCTTCTTTTTATTAAGCCAAGGCTTTGGCTGATCACCGGCCATGATGCAGCCATAAGGATCAATATAATCCTCAATTTCAGCGAGCCCATATTTCTCTATTTGACGAACAACAGCTTCAGCATTTTTATAACCAGATGGCAATTCTGACGGATCAATATTGCCGCCAAAGAAACGGATATCCAAGCCTTCGGTTTCCAAGGCAAGCATTTCCTCAGCTGTCATGTTTCCCATACGGCGACGATGCTCAGCACGTGAAAAATTCCGCCCAGCGCCATGAGGGCTGAAACCTAGGGCATGCGTTGCATCTTTACCACGTACGACCAAAATAGGCTCAGACATATTTAGTGGAATGAGCGTTAAACCTGTAGCGTCACACGCAAACTCATCCCAAGCGGGTGTCGCTCCTTTGCCGTGATAAAACAAACCATCACGCTCAAAGACAAAATTATGCTCATTCCAAAACCGATCTTCATGCTCAACCTCAAGCACATCACAAGTTGCTTGGTGCAGTGCATTATGATTGGCCTTTGTCCATTTACGGATCAACTGCAAAGCTTGCCAATAGTCCTGGCCTTCTTCTGTGTCGGCCGGAATCCAGGCATTTTGCTTCAAGGTTTTAGGCGATAACTTTTTGCGAAATTTTTCCGCAACTTTCATACCTTCTTTATAAAGCAAAGCCCCTGGCCCACGTGAACCATGATGGGTTACAAGTGCAGTTTTACCAGTTGCTCGTGATTTTCCGACAAAAGCAAAATGATTACCATCGCCTTGCGTACCCATATGTTCTTGAGCGCTTCGTAATAACTTTTTGCCATTCAAGAATCTATTTTCACGAAATTGATCAAGAAGATCTAATGACACTGTGAAGCGTTTACCATTTGGTCGTCCGCCAAAACCAAAATGAGTGACATCATTCATGGCATCTAAAACGGATTTAGGCTCTGCATTACCAAAATTTGTCATCATGACAGAGCAACAAATATCAGCGCTATGCATCCCAGGATGAATGGCATTTTTTGTTGCCACCACACCCCCAACTGGAATAGTACCAACTGGCCCAGCTGGACAAGCGTCTGGCATCACAGTCCCAGCTTCAACAGTTGGTGTGCGCATAAGCTCAGTCATTGTTTCTGAAACTTTGATGATGTTTTCTTCTTCATCTGGAGATGATGCTTCAATGTTTATAGAAAACTCTAACTCACCCTTATCTCTAAGAGGGATTGTTGGCGCTGGTTTATAGCTTTCCAACATTGTACGAACTTCGACCAAGGATTTACCTTCGATAAGAGCTGTTGTTCCATCACGTAACGCTGCGCCAAATTCTTTCCCTGGCTTATGTCCCCAAGAGGAAAGCGTTTCGCTGGTCAATTTATTTGTTGTTGTTTCAGTCATTTTACATCTCGTTCATAATCGGTCGGTTTGATATTTGCTTCATTTAAATGAGAGCAAGTTGTTAGTAAGATATTTATATTCCGCCACTGAATTACTTCAGGCTGGATTTGAACCAGCACGGTCTGAGTTTCCTCAGAACCATTCTTCCCAAACGGGAAGAATTGCGTCTACCTGTAATCCTACTGGCATCTCTCAAACTATGTGAGCGACAAGTGTTTTGATGAAACATTTTCTCCTGCTCTACCGCTGAGCTACACTGCCACAAATGGTAGCAGTGGCGGGATTCGAACCCGCGACTCGGTCGTCCACAACGATGTAGTTCCATCAGCATTCGCTCTAAATTATCTTCTTTATTCTTGCAGAGATGATAGGGTTCGAACCTATATCTCCCTCGTTAATTGCGAAGTGCTCTTCCTATTGAGCTCCATCTAAAAAATTTGGTCAGGGATGAAGGATTTGAACCTTCGACCTCCGCAGTCCAAGTGCGGCACTCTAACCGGACTGGGCTAACCTCTGAGTTAAAAGCGGGCGACAAGTGTGATGCAAAACGTTCCTGCTCTACCACTGAGCTACGCTGCCATAAATGGTTGCAGCGGCAGGATTCGAACCTGCGACCTGGCGATTAAGAGTCGATGTAGTTCTGCAGGCATTCGCCCTAATTTTCAAAATTTCTTTTTTGTTTTGACGACAAGTTGTTAATGAAACATGGAAAGCCGGTACTCTTAAGCTTTTGAGCTACAATATTGTTTTCCATATTGATGTGGCGCCACTCACATAACCTCCGGCGTGAATGTAGTTCCATTGGCATTCGTCAAAATTCAATTTAATTACAATTCATTTTTTTCAAATGTCCTGGTGACAAGATTTGATGAAACGTCTTTGTCATAGCTTAATGATGTAGTTCCACCTGCATTCACCAGGGTTATTTTTTTGATGGAAGCAGATGAAAACCTCATCCGCTTCCAATATTTTCTTCTATTACAATTTCATGCCTTCAATTTCTCCAACCCAATGGTCTGCTCCAAGACGGTCTTCAGCAAAGGCTGCGATCTGATCAAAGACCGCATCCGAAAACCCGCCAATGTTTAAAACATCTGAGCGAGATGGAACTTGTGTCGTTCCATAAGGCGCGATATCGATGCAAACCAATTTGGCTTTTGGGTTCCGCTTTTTAAGCTTTTCCCAATTTTTCATCATCATCGTACCTCTTCCATAACGATTAGCATCTGCCCAGGATTCATTATCTGAAACAAAGATAACTAAATCTGGTGCCTGTTTTCGGGCAAGTAACCACTCTAGAGGTGCAGAACAGTTTGTTCCACCACCAGCCAGATCCGTTAGTCTCTGTGCATTGGTTAAAACCGTATCTCGAGCTTCAAGCTGTGTCTTACAAACTTTAAACTCAAACGGTAGCACTGTTGCACCGCGATTACGGCGTAAGAATGCTGCTGAGACCAGAGCTGCAACATGAACAAACCTTGTTGATGTTGTCGCTCCTTTTCGATAACCGGTTACAGGTGACAACATTGAGCCGGAAACGTCCGGACAAATGACCACCTGCCCTTTAATCTTAGGTACGTTTGCAACTGCAATTTCCATTGCGTCGTGCAACGCATCCCTAATTTCTACAGGAATATCCGCAGAAAGTGATTGATAAGCCGTCATCAATTGATACGGAAATACCCGTGCCTTTTTGATGCGTGTCGGATCTCTTAAAATTTCAGCAACATCTTTTGTTACTCCTTTAATGCTAAAAGCACCTTGGCGCTGAAATGTGTTTAAGTTCATGCGGACCATTTGCCAGCTACCGCCACGTGCAATCTTTGCCCATTTCTTTGCAGTCAATGGCAAATGCGTTAGCATCTGAAATGGCACATCTGGCAACGGGCCACCTTCATTTTCTTTATAGGCAATATACTCGCGTACTTCTTTTGGCAATTTTTCCAAATCACATGGCTTACCAATCAACCAAGCAAAAAAAGCTTCACGCGCCTTATCACCTGGCTTTGGGTGCACCATCTTGATCACATCAGACAATGATGGGCTATTACCAACACTTGCTTGTAGCAACTGTCGATCTGTTGCCGTTTTCAACCAGTTTGATACAAGCGCTTTTGGCCGTGTTCCCAAAGACTTTCGTCCTGTTTGGCCTGATCGTATGATTTGAACAAAATTACGCAACATCTTCCCGTTTGTTACAACGCGCGGGAATGTGTTTGAAAATAGCTCAGTATCCCGTGAAGCCAAGATTGCTAACAATAAAGCTGGCATATCTTTCATATGCCCTTTTTCTCGAACATAGATGGCCGTTTTTGCCAAGAATTCAGGTGAAACATTGCTCGCTGTATCTAATATTGCTTCAAGCTCAACTTCAGCTTGTTGGTAATATAGATCACTAATCGTGCCTGTCATTGCCAATTGAGCCAACAGATGCTGGTCAGCATATGCATAGGCCGGAGCGCCTTCTTTATTCAGTGCATCAGCTTTCGGGATCATTCTACCGCGCCCTGATGCAAACACAGATTTGTTTGCCATTTTTCTATTCCTTGTTTTGTATGAGATTAGTTTGTCGCGAAAACTGGCTAAAAAAAAGAAAAAACGAAAAACCTGCAATCCATTGTTTTTAAATGACATTTCACCGTTTAACAAAAAAATAACGATATTTTATTATATATTTTTCTACTCTTTTAGAAAAATATATACGCTATGAAAAATAATGTTGTTATTGGCTTCCTTGGCACGAATTTAGATGCTGGCAAAAAGAGACGCTGGCGGCCCTCCCCCTCTCTTACAAAGCATGAAGCGTTTCCAGTAGAACGTATGGAACTTCTCTACGACCGCCATCATTCAAATCTCGCTCACTCAATTAAAACGGAGATTGAAACCGAGACCCCAGAAACAGAAGTGCTTCTCCAGCTAATAGATCTAAATAACCCCTGGGACTTCCAGGAAGTTTATGGCGCCTTATTCGACTTTGCGCGCAATTATGAATTTGATGAAGAGCGTGAGGACTATCATGTTCACCTCACAACAGGCACACATGTTGCGCAAATTTGCTGGTTTCTTTTAACCGAGTCTCGCCACATTCCTGCCCGCCTTTTACAAACGGCACCTCCACGAAAAGAAGAACACGGTCCTGAAGGCCAGATTAATATCGTTGATTTGGACCTTTCCAAATATAATGCCCTGCAACAACGCTTCGACCTCATCTCTGATGAGTATAACGCTTTACTAAAAGCCGGGATAAATACCCGAAACAAAGAATTCAACCAGCTTATAGAAAGAATAGAATTGGTCGCGACCACAACGGATGCGCCTTTACTTTTACTTGGTGCGACCGGCACCGGAAAATCTGAGCTTGCAGAACGCATCTATGAACTCAAACTCCAACGCCGCCGCGTAAAAGGGAGGTTTATCCATGTAAACTGCTCAACCCTTAAGGGCGAACGAGCGATGTCCAACCTTTTTGGTCATCGCCGCGGGGCCTTTGCTGGAGCACCTACTGATCGCAAGGGCCTACTGAGAGAAGCTGATGGCGGCGTTCTTTTTCTCGACGAAATTGATGAATTGGGACAAGATGAGCAAGCAATGATTTTGCATGCCATTGAGACAGGTAAGTTCTTCCCTCTTGGTTCCGATCACGAAATCACCAGCAAATTCCAACTAATTGCTGGCGCCAATCGAGACCTTGGGAAGCTGGTTGCTAAAGGCTTATTTAGACCGGACTTGTTTGCTCGTTTAAATTTATGGACCTTTAGTTTGCCCGCATTGCAAGATAGACGAGAAGACATAGAACCCAATATTGAGTTTGAACTCAGCAAAGCAGAACAAAGCTTAGGGGTTAAAGTCGGATTTAATGCTGACGCGACCAAGAAATACATTCGCTTTGCAACTGATCCAGCAACATTGTGGCCTGGCAACTTTCGTGACCTTGGGGCTTCTGTGCAACGTTTGTGCACTCTGGCCCCGCGAGGCCGTGTAACGTTGTCTATGGTTGAGAAAGAAATCAATTCTTTGCAGTATCAATGGGCCAGCGCAGAAGATAATGAAGATGACAAAATCGTACGCCAATTCTTAGG
The DNA here is from genome assembly GCA_021604645.1 of Methyloligella sp. Lineage (GTDB taxonomy): Bacteria > Pseudomonadota > Alphaproteobacteria > Rhizobiales > HXMU1428-3 > HXMU1428-3. The sequence continues at coordinate 170,113 of BQJJ01000009.1, read as the reverse complement.
CTCAGAAGCTGATAAAATTGATCCATTTGATATTGTTCAATTAGCCACGGTCATTAGGACATGCCAACAAAGTCGATCCTTAAGCGCTGCAGGACGTACACTTTTTGCCGCTTCTCGTGCTGCAAAGAGCACACGCAATGATGCAGATCGTTTAAGGAAATATCTTGAAAAATTCTCATTAAAATGGAGCGATTTTGATCAGTGAAAGCGGCATGTGGCGCAAGGCTAACACCCCTTTTTTTCTTACGACTTCATTCCCCCCAGCGCACCACAAGAAGAAAGATGCATCATTTTCAATTTAGCTTGTATCACTTGACGGCAATTTATTTACTGCCGTCAAGTTCGATAATGTTAAACTTCCTAATTCTACTCTTTCGTATATTTTTCACCAATCCGGCCAACAATCGATTTATAAAACCCATTCACTATCTCATCAGCCTTAGTGCTATCAACACCTTTAGGATCGTATACGCTGCTCCAGGTCAACTTTGCACGATTGTTTCCAAGATCCTCTACTCGCACCTGCCCGACATAGTTCTTCAACGGTAACGGAGATTTCTGGATGACATAATTGAATGCCATTGATTTAGGTTCAAAATATACAAGTTGAAGCGCTAGCTCCCCTCCACCTTTTAGATTGTTGAGTTTAATCGCACCGACCCCGTTACCGGTAAGTTTGCTTGCTTCAATCGGAGGCATAATATTTTCAGAAGGTTGGTGAAATTCAACCAATTTCCAAAGCTTATCCGCCGAGGTTTTATAAGTGGCTGTAATTTCCGCGTCAGCCATAGCTGACGTACTAAAGGCCAATAATGCCGCAATTAATGCTGTATAAAAAGATATCATTCTCATTTAATTTTCCTTTTTGAAATTTAGTTTTCCAAATTCATATGTGTCAATTTTAAAATCGATAGTTTGTTTATTGTATTGAGATGGCTACATAACTCCTTAAACTGAAATTTGAGACAGAACTTCTTCAACAGCTCTAACCAGCTTTTCGTTTTTCTTATTATCAAGAGCATCAGAATGAGGGGGTGCAAACTGACCATGATCATTGTCAAAGTACTGACCAGACGCATTTGCAAATTCATCACTTAAGGCTGCGCGTAGAAGAATATCAGCGCCAATGCTTAGATCACCACCCTCAACGCCATAAGCGTCTTTCACCATTTTACTGGCCAAGAGTGATCCAGGATTTACTGCAATGACTGACGGCCCATTTTCTCCGAGAGACTGGGCAAGATGAAATGACCACATTGTAATCGCAAGTTTGCTTTGGGCATAAGCTGGCTGGTCATCCAAAGGGGCCTTGCCGGCAAAAGCGAAAAGATCAACCGGTGATTGAGCTGCTGATGATAAATTGATAATACGACCATCAGAATGCAAAAGAGGTAAAAGACGCTGCGTCAAGAGATAGGGTGCAATGGTGTTCACTATAAAACGTAGATCATAGCCACCTTCTCTTATTGGATTTGGAATTTTATAAACGCCAGCATTGTTTATAAGCACGTCAAGTTGATCGTGTTTATCAGTTATTGCTTTTGCTAACGCCTCAATATCCGATATTTTTGATAGATCAGCTTGGTATGTTTCTATCGTTACTGCACCTTCAATCTGTTGTAATTGCTTTTTTACATCTGTCAGTTTTTGCTCACTGCGGCCATGTATTAATAAGGTATGGCCATGACTTGCCAACATTTTTACTGTTTCAAGACCAATCCCATCTGTTGATCCAGTGATTAAAATTATTTTTGTCATATTTGTTTCCTTAATACCTAAATTCTGGCAAAAGTTCATTGCTCAGTTTTTGAAATGTTTTTTCTATATTGCTTTTGTTAAACCGCAAATTGAGAGCAACATGATTGACTCCAATTTGTTTTCTAGATTTTAAATAGTCACGAAGTGAATTGATCCCCAGATGCAATCCTAAATGTATTGGCTTAGGTGGTTCGTCAGGATCAGGCGCAAGATCAATATAAAGAGGCTCCATCACTGGTTTGTCTGAGGTGCCACATTTCTCAATCCTTGATCGAAATTCACTGATCATGTGAGCTTGTTGATCTACAGGGCGAGGATATGTCATCCAACCGTCCCCATTTGCTGCAATCCAGTCAGGAGATTGTTGAGAGGATCCTGTTACCAACAAAGGTAGCTGCCCGCTGCTCGGCTTTGGCAACATATCTATACCGTTTGAGACCTGCCCAAATGAACTCTCAAAGCATGGCTTTTCATTACTCATCAAGCGGATGTATTCATAACTTTCTCGAAATAATTCACCGCGCGTTTCAAACGGTATGTTTAATGCTGGGTATTCTTCAGGCCTATCTCCTGAAGCAATACCAAGTATTAGCCTGCCATCAGATAATACATCCGCTGTTGCGGCGGCCTTAGCCACGTGAGCTGGATGACGAAGTGGTAGAACAATGCTTGCGATACCAAGTGCTATTCTTGATGTTTGAACGGCGAGAGCACCGAGATAAACAAACGGATCAAAGACCTGGCCTGCATCCCCAAATGAAGGAACATTGAACGGTACGTCACGTAACCAAATGGCAGAAAAACCAAACGCTTCAGCTGACTGGATACGTTCGATATGATCCGTCATGGAAGGTATCGGTGTGCTCGAATAAGTTTCTATCGGCACCACAAGACCCAGGGTTAACTGTTCTGGTTTGAACACGGTATTATATCCGCTATTGATGATCTTGAATGTCTTTTTATTTTGGTCGACTTTCAACATAAACACATTTACCTATTTAACTGTAACGAACCAGAGTTCGGCTCTCTATACTTTTACGTGGCGACGACGGATTAACATTGTTGTCCATATCAAGAGCGCTGTGTGCAAGATGTGGTCGCCCCCTATTGTCAAAAATATTGAAAATTGCCACTTCATCTGGTGTCATATGTGAGAGGTAGAACCATTTGTGATCCTCATTGGCCGCCACGCCGAGGATTTGTCCTCTGCGATCAGGATAGATCAACTCAATAGTCATCCAATCCTGACTGCTCATCGAACTTGGGCGAATGAACCCTAACGGAGCACTTTTTATTATGTGTTCTACTGGGCGCCAAATGTTGACAAACCCATAGTGTCCCGCTCGATAGGTACTTGCTTGCTCTTTACCGAGAAGATCAATCAGCCGCTGCTCTGCCCCTTGACGGCTATAATCATTGTGAACATTGCGCGCCGGTTTACGATCAGAATTGGGATCATCAATTCGCACAGTATGATCAAAGATGGCAACGTCTTTAGCCCCGATCTTATGTTTTAACAATGCTCGCAATTCATCATTATAAGTCTCTTGCCAGCCGGACTGCGCTTCAAAGTTCTTGACCTGACTAACGTGGTCTTCAAAGACAATGCCGTCATTATCGAAATCAATAGTCGATAAATTATCTCGCATGTTCTGAACTTTTACCTTTTTTGGGATGAGTTCAGGTGAAATCAAATTACCGACTATACCGTCTACGTCGAACTGAAACGCTTGGGTTTCAGTGCTGATTACATGGTAATTCACTGTTGCGGTTGATTGCATTGCTTTATCTCCAAATTATTTATGAAGTCAATGGGGTGGAATTTTCTTTTCCAAATGAATTTATTATTTTAAAAAGGAGATTAAAACACCTCGAATTGAATAACAGAATTCGGATTTTGGATATAATAAATGGATACTGAAGGAATACGCCTCTTTGTAAGGGCCGCTGATATGCTCAATATTAGTGCTGCGGGACGGCAATTAGGGTTGGCCCCTGCCGTTGCAAGTGCGCGTCTTTCAAAACTGGAAAAACAAATTGGCGCTGATTTACTGCATCGATCGACAAGAAAAGTTGCCTTGTCACTTGAAGGTGCTGAATTTCTTCCCTTTGCTCGAGAAATCTTAGCTCAAGAAGATGCTGCTCTTGCCGCCTTAGGACATGGGAGCGCGCAAGTTAACGGAACAATCCGGTTTGCAGCATCAAGTACATTTGCCCAACTTTTCATAGTCCCAATATTACCCGAATTTCTTGAGCTATACCCTGGTGTAAACTTCGAACTAAAACTATCTGATACTCAGACAAATCTAATTGAGGGTGGTTTTGACCTCGCTTTGCGAAACACTGCCATTGAAGATAGCTCTCTTAAGGCAAGAAAACTTGCTGAAGATAAAAGAATTCTATGTGCAGCTCCAGACTATCTGGCTCATCATGGAACGCCTCTCGCCCCTGATGACTTAATTCACCATCAAATGCTTACCTTCATGAATGCTAGACCACGAAAACTGTTATCGAATAACGGTAAACCACCTTGCACATTTCCACCGCGCAATGCACAAGAACGTGTTGTTTGTGACGATGGGACGAGTATGAGGGTTGCGACTATGGCTGGTGTCGGAATCTCAATGAATTCCTTATGGGCTGTTTACCAAGAAATTAATAACGGCTCACTTGTGCGGGTCCTACCTGATTATGAAATAAAAGATCAATCTGCGATTTGGCTGGTCTATCCTAAATCAAATGTCTTAACTGCAAAAATTCGGGTTTTTATTGATTTTCTATTGGAGAAAATTGGTAAGCCACCAGTTTGGGAAAGATAATTAAAAAAACTGTTTGCGCACATGATGGTGCCCCTCTTCTTCTACTACAATGAGCACTACCTCCTATCATGAAGACGGATGTCTTTTTAGTTTTTACTAACCACAAATAAAAGCTCATTGGGCCTTTAAAATATTTAATTGTAGTAGTGAACTACCACCTAAGCTGCACGAAAAGAATTACACTTTCCCTTACATCATCAAAGAAACGATGATAATTTTGGGGAGAAAAAAATGTCACTATTAACAAGATTAACGATCAGCATTGGCTTAATTGCCGGCTTGGTTACCTGGGCTTTTGTCGGTCCACTTTCAGCATTAAATGTTCAAGTCTGGGCTATCTTTATTGCCTGGGCCTCATATTACCACTCAGGCGGTACTACAAAAGCTTTGCAAACCAATATTCCATGCCACATTTTTGGAGCACTGGTTGGATGGGTGGCGCTGATACTCATTACTATCTATAGCCAGCAATTGGGCATTGCTGCTATTGCGGGGATCTCTGTTTTTCTTGGAGCTGTGGTCATTGTTCAGTTTTCGAAATTCAGCTTATTGTCAAATATACCTTCAGCATTTTATGGCTTTGCAACCATTGCAGGGTATAGTTTTCTTGCTGGTAAATTAGATTCTCTATATGCAACCTCTCCCCTAGAGAATCCTTTAAGTGTTACCATCATTTCTCTTTTTCTCGGGGCGTTTATTGGTTGGTTATCTGAGAGCTTTGCCATTGCTTTGGGAAGAGAGCATCAACAGCAGACAACTTAATAAATTTCACTCTAAATAATTTAGTTCAAGACAGGTCACTAATATATTCATTGGTGGCCTGTTTTTTTAACTTCAAGAATTTTAGAATAAAATTACTTGAAACGGTTGTAATTGCTCACCTTGATGACAGTACTATTAAATCGAGTTTCGGTGTAAAATTTAGATGCACAGCAATCTATCTTCATCCTCAAGCATTTACATACTTCAACAGAAATTTCATTGTTAAAAGCTTCTATAAATGAGCCCCGTTAAGTGTAAAAAATACATATAAATCAGATTGTTGCCTATAAGCTATTAGAAATGTTTTAAACAAACGAACTATGTGTCAATGTACTCTTTTTGAATTAGTATCAACTTTGCAACTCATATCATTGTAGTATATGCTTACTACCTGAGTGCCCTGGTACTTTAGTACCGTAAAATATTATAGATGCATAAATTTCATGAATAGAAAATCAATAAATTTTAAAATCAAAATCTATTAGGTAGGACGGATATAAATGGTTGATATTATTTCCAAAAAAGATGGGCCTCGTGAAGAAGACGTAAAGTTAAAAACTCTTATTAAAAACAATCAACGAACCATCACAGCTCTTGCCGACAGGCTTACTCAGGGAAATTATTCCCGATCTCAGCAGCCAGTTGTTCAACAACCAGCGCCTGATACCTCCTCTACTTTTTATTACAGGTTTAGTACACCTTCAGAAAAAGATACAAAGCCATATATTCGAATAAGTATAAACGGTAAGGTTACTGTCGTTGATGAGAATTCAAGAAAGCAGTTGCATCATTTAGGTGATATTAGACGATATGTGTTGGATGAAAAGTTTGTTCTAGCAACGAAAGACAATAAATTCTTTAAACCGTTGGATGCAGAAATTGCACAACATTTAATACAATTTGACCAAGTAGAACTTACAGACGAATATACTGAGGACAATCTCAAGGCAGACATTAGTCAGACACTTGGATTTGAATAACGTTTTTAATTTATCACATCTTCCCCTCAAATTTGGACAGAGAAGTGAATATATAAATATTAATTTTTAAAATTTTCCTTGGAATAAATTATGGTAACTAGCCCAAGACATTTCGACTTTACAAATAGAGCCTCCTCAAAAGATGCTCCTAATGAAACATTTTTAGAATCTGGGCTTGATTATAACGAAAATACAATAATGGATGCCTGGGAAAAATGCTTGGATGGAGACCAAAAGAAAGCTGAGATAAATAATGTTAGATCTGTTATTCAAGAATCTTGGCAACGAAGTCTTTCAAAAGGTATTAATGCACAAAACGAGCGATCCAACTACAACCTTGATACAGACCAAATAGAATTTCGTAAAGAGAATTGCAATAATCTCTTAAAAGCCTCTCGATCAATTTTTTCTAATATTGGAGCAAGATTACATGGAACCAAAGCCATGCTAATTTTGACTGACCAAGAAGGGGCTATTATTGATGCATTAGGAGATAGAAGCACCTTAAATGCTGGTCGAGATATCAGTCTTGAAGTTGGTAGTGTTTGGAATGAAAATGTTGTGGGCACCAATGGTATTGGAACAGCGATAAGTACAGGCAAACCTGTTTTTGTTCATGCTGCTGAACATTTTTGCATGGGAATTAAAGCTTGGACATGTGCTGGTGCTCCCATTCATGACCCTATTGATGGAAATGTTATCGGTGTTATAGACCTCTCTGGTCCCTCTGAAATTTTTCAAGCGCATACTTCAGCACTTATCGCTGGCGCCGCCAGGGAAATAGAAGAAACTCTTGCTGCGAGTAGCTATAAAGATCGCCTAAAGTTATTAGAGGCCTTTTTTACAAGTATGAAGGGGGTTGAGGAAAATGATGGTCTTATTCTGCTTGATGAAAAAGGTCGTATCGCATTTTCCCAAAACAATTCATCTAAACAAAATAATTTTCTCTCTCAACAAGAGATTCACCAAGGCAAACAATTAATTGATGTAAATAAAAACATGACGAGCAGCGACATCTATTCAGCTCTTCCGAAAGAGTTACGCGAATGCTCGATCAACATCATTAATAAAGATGGTCTGCAAGGTGCCATGTTGGTATATGAAAGAAAAATAAAAAATTCACTTTCTAATACTCAAATTAATAATAAGAAGGCTCTCCCTAAAAACTCAACAACTGAGATTATAGGTAACAGCCCGGCACTGCTTGACGCCATTGACAAAATTAAAAGATTAGCAAATTACTCCGCAAACACAGCTCTTCTCATTGAAGGAGAAACGGGCGTTGGCAAAGAACTTTTTGCTAAGTTAGTTCATGCTGAGATCAATAAAAGTGAAAAACCTCCGTTCATTATACTCAATTGCGGTGCTGTATCCAAAGAGCTTTTTGGTGGTGAATTATTTGGGCATGTTTCTGGCTCATTCACTGGGGCCTTGAAAGAAGGTAAAGCAGGTAAATTTGAGCTCGCTGATGGTGGTGTCTTATGTTTGGATGAAATTGGTGAAATGCCACTGGATATTCAACCCTATCTACTGCGTGTTCTTGAAGATAGAACCGTTCAACGTATTGGCTCTGTCAAAGGTAAAAAAATAGATGTTAAGCTTGTCGCCTCGACCAACAGGACTTTAAAATCAGAAGTTGAAAAAGGTACTTTTAGACAAGACCTCTACTACCGCATAAGCTCCGTAACCATTAAAATACCGGCCCTCAGAGAACGAGGAGAAGACGTACTTTTACTGGCTGAACATTTTAATCAGAAAATGTCTCATGAAACTGGGAATTCTCCTTTAATATTCACTAATGATGTTCAGCAAGTCATGCTTGAATATCTGTGGCCAGGAAATGTAAGAGAGTTGAAAAACTTTGTTGAAAATCTTCACATTTTACTATCCCATAGAGAAGTCAATTTAAATGACCTTCCTGACGAAATGGTGAACCGCCCTATTACCGTTTCTAAATTCTCTGTGATGCAAGATGAAAGTATTCCGGGGCATTTCTCGGAAGAAGCAACAGAAGAGTTTAATGTTATTCCCAATAGGAACCCTTTGGAGCAAATGGAGAGAGAAACCATCACTCGGGTGATCAGAGAAGAGAATGGCAATTTGACTAAGGCGGCCAAAATCTTAGGCATGTCCAGACCTACGCTTTATCGAAAATTAGAAATCCATAATATCAAAAGAAACTTCTCTTAAAAAAGAAAGTGGCCTGGTCAAGAATTTGACCAGGCCACTTTAAACATTCGGAATAATTTTAAAGTTCTAATAAATTTATTTAAACTTAAGCACGACCTAAATTTTCAGATCCGCCACCAAGTGCATAGCCCTCGGTTGGATCTTCGTCTTCAGCTAAATCACCTACCAGAGTTTCAGTGCTTAATATCAGCCTTGCAACAGAGGCCGCATTTTTAATTGCACTTGTTGTCACCAACAAGGGATCTACAATTCCAGCCTCAAACATATCAACACATTCTTTTAAATGTCCGCTGGAAGAAGAAGCATCAAAGCCTTGACCATCTTTACTTTCGAGTACTCTCTTTACAATCTCGTTTGGCTCGGCCCCAGCATTCAGAGCAATTCGTGACAAAGGTTTTGTTAAAACCGCTTTTACAAGCTCAACACCTTTTGCAATGTCGCCTTCATATTCCTGGATTACTCCGTCAAATTTTGAAGATATCTGCGCTAAAGCAACACCGCCTCCAGGAACAATTCCGTGTTCAGCTGCAACTCTTACAGCATTCATTGAATCTTCAATTAATTGAATCGTGCGTTTTTGTTCAACAGGAGTGACCCCGCCTGCAAAAATAATAGCCGTTCCTCCGGTAAATTTAGAAAGCCTTTCTCTCAACTTATCCTGCTCGATATTGGGGGGAGCAACATCAGCTCTTCGTTGGATCTGTGCTTTTCTTGCAGTTATTAATTCGGCATTCCCTTCACCATTAATTATCGTTGTATAGGAAGATGAAGTTATAACTTTTTCGGCAGTTCCCAACTCGTCGCGTGTGATAGATTTTAAATCTCCACCAAGATCGCGGGCAATTACTTTACCACCAGTGATGATGGCAAGGTCTTCCATCATATCTTTACGCCAATTACCATATTCAGGAGGATGAACGATCAAATACTTACCAGCAGCTCCATCTCCTAATAGAGACACAACAACTTCAGGGGAAACTTCTTCTGCAACAATCAATAGCGGCCGGTTATCTTCATCAGCGATTTGACGAGCTGCTTTTAAATCATCTTCAACAAGGATCTTTTTATCGGTCATAACAATATAAGGCTGCTTTAAAACAGCTTCCATTGTTTCCGTATCAGTTACCATGTGATGGGAAAGATAACCTCGATCGAAAGACATACCTTCAACAACCTCAATCGTTGTCTCAGTCGTTACTGAATAGTCAGTCGTGACAATTCCATCGATACCAACTTTGTCAAAAACATCTGCAACTAAGGCCCCTAAATCAGCTTTGGTTGCCGCTATGTTAGCGACATTATTAATTACATTCTTTTCATTGGCTGGCTTTGCAACATCTTGTAATAACTCAACAACCTTGCTAACGCCAATCTCAATTCCTTCACACATGTCAACCGCTTTGACACCCTTATTACAGGCATCAACACCAAGTTGTATCAAGGCATTTGCCAGTACAATTGATGTCGTGGTACCGTCCCCAGCGATCTCATTTGTTTGCATTGAGACTTCTCGAACAACTTGAGCACCCATATTTTCAAACCGGTCGAACAACTCAATTTCTTCAGAGATACTAACACCATCACGTGTCACAACTGGTGTTCCAATTGGTCTATCAATGATAGTATTCATTCCCTTTGGTCCAAGCGTTGGCTCAATAGCTTCAGCTAATTTCTGGACACCTATGGCCAAAGTTTTTCTAGCGTCATTTCCATGTAATAACAATTTAGGCATATGACTTTCCTCCTAGTTCAATAATTTTTATTATTATGCTTTCAATGTCAGACGGCCCCATATAGTTTCAAAGACCGCCTGACATTAGTACTAGCAATGAAATATCAATTAGATATATTCCATCATCTCATCCATATCACCAAAGAGGATCACGGTATTATCATCGATACGAACCATGCGACCATAGTGAGTTGATGTATTCACTTCAAAGGTTTCAGCATTCATTTCACGTCCAAGAATGTCGCTAATTTCATCCATTTTAAAGATGAGTTTGCCAACGCCATCTATTCTAATCATAGCCGGCATATTTGTGACGGTTACATCTGGTTTTGTTGCCATAAATTCAGAAATAGCACGAGCCTCAACTGACTCATTCATCGTCACGCCACACTGATGAGAAATAGTTTGTTTAAATTCAAGGTCGTTCATCGACTTAAAAATATTATCATGAGCTTCACCACGACTTACATCTGACATAGATACATTCCTTCTATTATAATTCTTAGTTTGATTATCTCTTTCCGACGTATCACGCCGGAAAGAGCGAAAAAAATTTCCATTAAATAATGCCGTTAAGAACATCACCGATACCCAACTCGCCTAGTATATGATTTACACGCTCATGGGATTGAGCTCGTACATCATCAAATGAAATTGGTTTTGTGTGAGGTTCTGACCAAATCGGTTGCAATCCAAGAGCGGCTTTATTTGCAAGCGTTCCATGTTTCTTGGCCCAACCAGCAAAGAGAGCTCTATTCTCATTTCCGTGTTGCGGATCATTAATCAATGTGTACATGAGGTCAATTGTATTGGCGAGATTGCGCTCATAGTCTGCTTCGGCTGCAGAGATAACTGGTGGTGTTATAGGGTCATTATTGGCAGCAGCAATACGCATAAAGAAGCCAGAACGTATAAGTTCTCCAACCATTGGTTCAAAAATTATGTTACTGGCAAAATATTGCTCCAGATAATCTTCGGCCCCCATTATTGTTTCAATCGCTTCACGGGTACCTTGCCAAATAGGATCATTCATCCAGGTCTCTTTACCCAATTCATCATTCCAACCGTCTAGTTCCATACCGACTTCGGCAAGAAAAAGAGTAATGTCTTGCGATAATCTGAGTTTATAAGATGAGTTGGTCAACGTCGCATTATTGATCATTTGGGTATAACCAAAACGCTGAGCACGCATAAGAGATGTCCCAAGGCCAAACTCTGCATGTTTCCATGCACCAAGATGCTTTTGTAGAACTTTGCGCCAAACACCATCATAACCTTCAGGTACGTTATTTGCGCGAGCATTGCTAATTACGCTTTGTACCATGCCTACAATTTTAGACTGGCGTTGATAATGTGTTCTTTCCCATTCTTCATCAGGCGCACGGAATGCATGCCAATTTGAAGATTTAGCTGAAGTCGCATTCTTTTCATAAGCCCCTGAACCATCTGAAAAATTGATAATCCAATCTTGAATTAGATACCTTTCTGGATCTGGCTGAACATCAACTGTCACATCTTCATAATGTGATTGACGTTTTCCCTTCGGATCAAAATAACGATATTTACGACTATCCGAATCTGAGAACTTTGCAGCACCTGCTGCACCTGATCCGACTGAGCTTGATAAAACTCCCATATTTTCCTCCATCCTTTTTATAAAATTTTTAGTTAGTTTTTAGATTTAAAGTTCATCAACCCCAATGATTTACTCAATTGGTGTTGACGGTGTAAATTTGTCATAGAAAATTCGCTCTGGTTCAAAGCCATTCATAAATAGCATTGGTGATAACGCATCGATCATAGGAGGTGGTCCGCAGGCATAAACATCCCCTTCACCATCAATTCCTAATTCTTTTAATTTTTGATCGACGATTTCATGAACAAACCCTCGTTCACCATTCCAATTGGTGTCATCTTCAGCGTGAGACAGCACTGGAATAAACTTGATATTTTGATTTGAATTTGTCAGTTCTGAAATCTTATCAAGATAGAACAGGTCTTCCTGAGTACGTGCTCCGTAGAAGAAATACACAGGTCGTTCTTCATCACTTGCTAAATGGTCGTGTAGTATTGACCAGATGGGTGACATACCAGATCCAGCAGCTACGAGAATAATAGCGCCTTCTCTGTTTTCACGACGAAAACAATCTCCATAAGGTCCAACAACTTTGACTTTTTGCCCAACCTTAATCCCACCAGAATCCAACAGACCTGAAAAACGCCCTTCGGGATATTTCTTAATTATAAAAGAAAGCTCATCACCTTGTGTTGGAACATTGGCCATTGAAAACGAACGTTTTATTGTTTCTCCTTCAGGCGTATCGATAATAATATCAACATATTGCCCCGCCCAAAATTTGATGGTTTCATCCAGTTTAATCTGAACACTGCGAATATCATGAGTTAACTTGTCAAAAGCAACAATACCACCTTCATATTCTTGTACTGCTATAGACTTTGATAGAGCTTCCTCATCGTAATTCAGAAGTTCGACTTCAACATCTTCATAACAAACAGCCCGACATAACAAAATATGATTGGTATCGCGTTCCATTTCACTCAAGGCAAATGTAGAATATTTAAGCATATCTACTTCACCATCTATAAGAACACATTTACAAGCTGAACATTGTCCTTCTTTGCAGCCGTGCGGTAGAGCAATACCCTGGCGAAAAGCAGCGTCTAAAATAGTCTCGTCTTCATCCACAGTGATTTCCACACCTACTGGTTCTAGACGTACATTATAATTTTCACCCATTATTTTACTTCATCTCCCAAAATATGATGAATGATCCGGTGGAGAACACTCCCCACCGGACAATCGTTTTTATTAGTTACAAGGGTTAATAGTAAAACCAGCACGATACTCAGTTAGATGGGCTTCACGTTGTTCATCAGTCATATTCCGAAGCATATTCAATGGTGACGCTAAGGTGTGTCCTCTCACATCATCGAGGGTCCACATATCCTTGTCATCAAAACGCATATGGGGTTGAGGAATAAGTGTCTTACCATCCTGGCGAACAAAGTTAAGATCCTTAATCGCATCGGCAAGATCCCAACCATCATAGAGTGTTTCCCACTCACGTTTTCCGCCAAATTTACCCATTGCAGGTGTAGGACGACCTTGATATTCGTCAGCAAATGCTTCAACAGCTGTCCAACGATCAATTTCGTGAGCAAAGGTGTGAAGTTGACCATCAATAGTATCAGTTACGATATCTTCACGCACCAAGCACGGAACTAAGCAGCTCCAGCAACGATGAGGATAGACATAACCAACTTCTTCATTAAAGGTCACAACTTTTTGACCTGGTGTGCTTAGTTTCGCATACCATTTCCAGAACTCACCAAACTTCGCATACCAACCTGGATATTTATGTTCAAACCATTCAAAATCTTTTTCTGTTTGAGCTTCAATTCTCCAGAAGTTAACAGGCCAGCCAACAGCAAAGAATTGCGCTGTATTATGGACATACATCTTCTCAGTGATACGGTTCCAAGCAGCATGAACATCATCATGATGAACTTTGATGCCATATTTCTCAAGCGGCAGCATGTATGTTCTATAGTAATCTTCAAAGATCCACCGGTGCCACATTTCAGCATATGATTCTTTTTCTTTATCACGGTTGGTTGTACCATACTCGATAAACGTACCAATCGCTGCATCAACAATCGCGTGGTTTTGCCAGAAGGAATATCGAAGGTCACGCTCAAGAAGCAAATGATTTTCTGGTTCTTTTAAAGCTGCCATAAGCAATGAGTGACCATTTCCAATGTGACGACTTTCATCTGATTGCACAGAAAGGAAAACTGTTGGCAGTGCATAGTCACCATTTCGCGCTGCTTCAGATGGCATGGCAACAAATAAAGTATTTGTAAAAGCCGTTTCAGCAACCACTGTTAGATACATACAGGCTGCGGTCATTGTATCACCAGTGATAAAGCCTTCACCAAATTGTCGACCAATGGTGGTGGCGTAACATTTACCGAAAGCTTCTTCCGTAATGTCAAAACCGGCTGGATCGATATAGTTTTCCATGTACCATTTTTTTAAGTTCATCTGGATAGTAGAATGACGGAATTCATCAACCATCTGCATGGTAAAGCCCGTTCTTAGTTCTTCGCCAGGTGCTAGACGAGCAACCATAGCCATTGAACGTGCCGCTGAAATTTCCGGGAAAGGAATAATAGCTAAGAATAGCTTCATCCATTCAACCCAACGTGGCTCGACATTGCGGAACATATCACCACGCAAAGCTGCATCAAGCGCACCATAAACACGGTTATCTTTTTCCTCTTCCATCGGGAAGTAAGACCGCAAAACCTGTTTCATGGGATCGCGCGGTTCTTTATTAATTTTATAATCTGACGGATGCACAGCCGCTTCCTGCACATACGAAGGATTCCAACCAAGATCAGCAATCTTTTTTGCTGCTTCACCAACAGGAATACCCCGTTGCGATGTGATCTTGTTCAAAGTTAAAGATGTCATTTAACAAAAACCTCCATTATAGAGAGAGCTCTCAAAACTCTCTTTGTTATTCAACAGGCACCACAAGAGTTGCCTGTCATAGCTATTCGACAAACAATCAGAACTACACCCCAACCTGAAACTCATTGTCAGGTCACCAAGGCCATCATCCAGATCTGCCAAAATCTTTTTTTCAAAGGTAGTTTGTCTCAAAACAAGGAATGAAATATTTCGTCAATCACGAGCCTTCGACGCAAGTCGAGACACGGCACTAACAAGACCTTCTCCCCAGAAACTCCCCAAAAACCTTTTAGTGTCGAATGAGACTTTACATCCCTTGTCCGACACCTCCCCGTAATAATAGCAATCATCGTGCCATAATATTTTATTTAATTATTTCAACGCACTAACAAGTCCACTTATCTTTACTGCTAAAAAAACACCCGCAAATCGTAAAGATTTTTTACACTAAACTTTACAATTGTAACGATTACTTTCTTTTTACTTCCTACGACTAAGTATATTTTATTTTTATCGCTAATTTTATTGATTTATACTTATTTTTTTGCTCTATTACCAAACAGTCTTCACGCCCTTTCTGTTCAGCTATGAAAGGACGAGAATTTATTTAAACAACGGTTTGGTGGATGAAATGAGTCATAAAAAAAAGAGCCCTATAAATTTCCAAATCGATAAAAGCAAAGTCACAAACGCTCTCTTAAAAAGAGCAAAAGATGATCTTGTCTTTAAGATGGATTTTTTAGGTGAAAGCCAAAACTTGCTCTTTAATCATTTTCGTGAACTCATTTTAAATGAACTGAACTCCCAGGGGTTTCACCCAGACGAAGACCCTCTTTTAGGGTTATTTGCAGAAGCACATGCTGCTGAGTTAAGGGACTTTGTTTTCACCGGAGTATCTCTTCAAAGGTTATTACGTTTTAAAGAATTTGAGGAACTGCTTGGAGACGCAACTTCTCTAATGCTGGTCGACATCTGGGATACACTTGAAGGTCACATTGAGGCTGCAGAGCAGAGATTTTCCAAACAAGCTAAAGACCTGCCCAAGTTCATTGCGTCAAACAAACTTACTAGCAACCCAAAGTATTCTAATGATTAAGAAAAAAAATCATAATTTAATGAACAGTGTCATTTTCTGGTTCCCAAATTCCCAAGCAAGCAGAAGGGCCGAGCACCAACTTTTGATGTGCTGTAGACAGCAATTTATCTCGATCGATATCTGTAAGTTGCAACAATCGGTCTTGTATTTCCAATCCCTCAGTTCCCTTCGAAATACAACTTTCAAGAAACTTAGTGCACTCATCATCTTCGCCAAACAATTCTTTAGCCGCCTCACTCAGAGCCAACAAAATTTTCTTATCAATTGGATTGAACATAAGTGCTGTCCTTTAAATGCTGGTCGAATAATTCCTGATAGAAAATACAATCTCAATCTATCAAATCAAAATAAGCAACAAAAATATTTTTTATACAAAGGAAAGTTTTATGGATTTGCAAGTTGAAGCCTTGGATAAATTAATGACAAAAAGAACAATTTTAGTGCTTCAAATATCAGAGCATAACGCTGAGATTTTAAAAATGACCCAGAACATATCTGGCATTGAAGTTAGTCAATTGCATTTACAAAATTTAATTGAGCAACAAGGCTTAGCTGAAATTCAAAACCTCAAAAAGATTGAGAAAGAACTCTCTGAAATTAGAAAAAAACTTTCCCATACTGAGGCACAAATAAAATCGAAACAAGATGAAATTGCTGAGATTGATGAAAAAATAATCAAAATCAATTCACATTAAAAAAAATTAATAGGTGAAAAATGACACTACAAAATAGAAAAACAACTTCCCTTTTTGACTTGATTGGTCGCAAATGGACGACTGGTAAATCTGTCAAAAACAGCATTATAAATTATTGCGGTACCACGGCCTGTTTTTCAACGGCTGATGGTCACCTTGTCATTATTTCACTATCAGATGAAGAGGCGCCCCATACGCGAATTAGAATTTGTGGCGATACAGGGCGATCAACTATTACACCGAGAACAACTCCCATCACGGAAGCGAACATCATTGACTTAGGGGGTGATCAGAGCCTACCAATCTCTAACTATAAAGAAAGCTCTTTTCTGGTCGGTGATCAAAACGGTAAAATAAAAATCATTTCTGCTAATGGTGACATTTCTGATTCAGAAGAAAAATTAGATGGTGCAATCATAGACATAGATCATCACTATTCTTCAGGTCTATCAGCTTGCATCAGCAAAGAAAAAATTCTTATTTATGGTGAAAAAATAAATAAGAAAGTTATCTTTGCACAAAGCTCTACAAATTTTTCTGCTATCTCGTTTTCACCTGATGGGAAAAAATTATCAGCGACAAATGAAAAAGAAATCGCCATTTGGAATGTAACTAACATTGGCGATGAGCCTATTCGTATAGCTTTAAAAGCCAAGTCTTCAAACATTTACTGGAAAGCTGATCAAGAATGGATTTTATGCACACTTGAAGATAATGGGCTTGCCCTCATTTCCTTGAACGACAGGAAAGTGACTTACCTTAACGATTTTCCAGGTCCGGTAACAGCTGCGAGCTGGTGTGAAAAAGAAAACATTTTTGTAGCTTCGGGTGCTTTTAGAACAACAGCATGGTCACTGACTGAAGAAACAGAGGCATCACCACACAAAGCATTACAATCCGGGCGCTCAGGTCTTGTACTGGTGACCATGGTTGCTACCAATTTTAAGAACGATTTTATCGCAGTTGGTTATGAAAACGGTCAAGTTATCCTAACCAAACCAGGTCTTCCGGATGAACTTCTACTACATAGCGAAGGCACTTCAATTAAGAGCTTATCTTGGTCAGAAGATGCCAAGCATTTAGCAATTGGTTTTGAAGGTGGCGATACTGCGATCATCGACTTCCCGCCTCAGATGTTTAAGTGATTAAATAGTAATAAATAAAGGAAATGACATGACACAAACAGAAGAAAAGAATGAATTAACAGAGGACGAAATCAGCAAAGATAAATTCTTTCAGCGTGTAGCGGCTATCTCACAAGAGATGGTAACCGAACATGGTAAAGACTTTAGCATGGGAACGCTTGTGCTTGCAGCCCGATGGATTGCAGAAAACAAAATCGGTCCTAAAGAAGAATCAAACCAAAATTAAGTTCAAACAATAATTGGATGTTATTTTTGTTCAAAAGTGAAAATGTGACGGTTTTTACCTTCACATTTTCACTTAATAAATACGCAGTAACTCACTCTCATTGAGGTTCTGTGCTATTCGTCTAATTACATGGATAGAACTGGAAAATTATCCGGCGTCGATTGAGTTTTCTTGAAAAAATACTTTTCTATTTTTACAAGAAAAAAGGAGATGCCTTTAGCACCTCCTCATATCTTTCTAAAATTTTTTTTAAAAACTTATTTTTACGAAGCCTTTAATTTCCCTAAAAAATCAGTCATATGTGATTTGATATTTTGTGACTGCCCAAATATTTCTTCCGACTTTAATTGAGTATTTTCACTCAGTGCCACTCCGTTTTCAGTGGCATAAGAAACTTTGTTAATGTCACTAGCTACTGATTTCATGGATGAAACTAGACCGCTTAGCTTTACAGAAATATCTGCTGTAGAAGAATTTTGCTTTTCAACCGCACACTCAATGCCTTTTGACAGAGATGTAATATTTTGACTAATATCACTTACCTTATCAATTGCCTCAACTGCATTACTGGTTTCTTTCTGTATAGATAAGACCTGATTGCTAATTTCTTCGGTCGCACTTGCTGTTTGTCCGGCTAGCGCTTTGACTTCTTGCGCAACTATTGCAAAACCTTTTCCGGCTTCGCCAGCTCTTGCTGCCTCGATGGTTGCATTCAATGCCAGAAGATTTGTTTGCGCAGCAATAGAACTGATCAATACAATAATTTCTTCAATCTTCTGAGACGTCGACGCTAACGACTGAACGATTATATTTGTACGGTTTGCTTCATCAGAAATATTCTTCGCGACATCGCTGGCTTCTGTGGCTTTTAAACTGATCTCAGATATTGAACTTGATAGACTTTCAGTTGTACTTGAAATATTTGCCACATCTCCTGAAATCATATTAGAAACGCCAATCACTCGTTTGATATCCTCATTTGCTTGGTGAGATATTACTGTTTGTTTTTCAGCAGCCTCTTGCATGTTCGTGGCGGCTTCAATTGAAGTTGCTAAACTTTTGCTCATTTCCTTATCAAATGAGGAGATATATTCATTTAATAAATTCACTCTTTCTTTTTGAACAAGTTCAGCCGTTTTTGCTTCGTGAATGTCAACTAATGACCCACAGGCTCGCAAAGGAACGCCTTTTTCATCATGCAGCACGCCACCTGTAGCGCGAAACCAGCGATATGTACCATCACATACCTTCAACCTGTAGGTGGCATCATAACCTTTTTTTGCACCAGAAAGCGCTTCAGAAAACTGTTCAAATGTTGTCTCGACATCATCTGGATGCAAACGATCAGCCCAGGATTGAACTATATTTGGAAAATCATCTGAATTAAAAAAACCACATAACCTGCGAAACTCTGATGACCATGTCCACTGGCTTTTTTCATTCATTGGATCACCATCATGTAAGACAGCATCCCAAAATCCAACACCAGCATGTTTATCTAAAAGGTCTAAAAGGTCTTTTTCGTCATTATGCTGATTATTTTTATTCACAAATGTCGACAATCTATTCATAGACATCACACCATCCCATGAAGTTTGAAGAGTTTTTATACTTAAGAAATTTCATTGGTTTGTTGACTTTCATCGGATCTAAAACATTAAAGATCGACAATTAACAAGGCATCAAACCTTAGAGGATCGAAATAAAAGAGGTGATGAAGCACCCCTTTTATTTTTAGCTTTGAAACGGATTAAAAGAAGATTACTCCGCCTAATACAAAGAGGTCCAAATCTTCAGCATTATTCAAATCATTTACAACCGCTCCAGTGCCTTCAACATCAAGTTCAAAGCGTACCCAACGGCCATAAATTTGCATACTAGCTGCATCAATCCATTGATTAATACCAACTCCGTACCTTGAGTAGGTTGAGCCAGTAACACCTGCATTAAAGATGTTCACTCCAAATTGATCTTTATATTCGCCATAGTCAGCAAAAATCGCTGTTTTACCAAGTGAATTGTATTGTTGTTTAATACCAGCTTTAAACCAATAAGCTTCTGCATTTTTTTCCATACCAACTGGTCTGGCGGTTCCATTAAATGTATCTCTAACTTCATTACCATAAGAACCTATAGCAAAGATGCCTGTTGGTTGATGCAGAAAGCCAACTTGAACTTGATAATATTCAGTTTCACTATTGTTATCGCTGTTATCAGTATAGGCTGCTGCAGCACTTACAAGAAAATCATTTATTGTATCGTTATATTTAAGCGCGACATCAAGATAGT
This sequence comes from Methyloligella sp., assembly GCA_021604645.1. Classification (GTDB taxonomy): domain Bacteria; phylum Pseudomonadota; class Alphaproteobacteria; order Rhizobiales; family HXMU1428-3; genus HXMU1428-3. The sequence goes on along the minus strand of BQJJ01000009.1, from coordinate 149,923 downwards.
CGTCTTCGCCCCAACCTACAGAGAGTTGAAAGCCAGCAATGACGGGTGAATCATATAAAACACCATTTGTTGAGAGACCATTACAGTCTGTACCGACACCAACTCCACCAAGTGTCTGACACTGGGCAAAATCACCCCAATTCAAATTAGTACCAGAACCTACAGTTGAGGCAGTGCCTGTAAGGCCTGCAGTATTATTGTAAGTGGCACCATTAGAGTTTCTAAGAAAAAAACCTTGACCTCTAAAGATTGGTGCTAGACTTGCCCAATAACTACCTGACGGATCAACCAGTGCTGCAGAATTATCAGCTGCACCACTTAAAAAACCCCAACTCAATCTACCTAATTGTTTGTTCTCAACATACATATAGCTTTCTGTTTGATTGATACCTGGAAGCAATGACGCATCATCATTTGCTTGATTGATTCCTAAGATAGCACCACCGGAACCATCACCAAGAATATCAATTGCTATTTTATAACCTGCTGTCCATTCACTGTTGATTTTAGCTGAACCGTGAAATCTCAGTACATTAGAAATTGTATAACTATTATCATCCCCAACATAAACATCACTATCAATGCCATCATCCCAAGCAAATATAGCTGTATTGACACTGCCTGAAACGACTAGAGAAACTTTTCTGTTTCCCTTTCGAGCTGTTGTTGCTTCTAAAACAGCAACTCTTTCTTCTAAATCTGAACAACAATCACCACCTAAGTCAGCAGCATAAGATGTTGAAGCAGATCCCAAGAGTAAGAAGGCTATACCTCCCAAACTCAAACTTTTAAATTTTAATTGCATGGTTCCCCCATCCTGAAACGTATTTAATTCTTTAAACTCAAAATTTTCACGCATCACTTTCCTACTAAAGTAGATAATTAAAATTTAAACAGCAGAATCATTTACAATGGGCAGTACCCCCATACTACACCGCCTTATCCACTAATTTTACTTGGGGAGAAATAACCAAACCTACTGGCTGAAAATTTACCCAATTACATGTGTTTTCAACAAGACAACTTTTTTAGAAAGAGGTTTGTTTTTATTCTTCACATGATTTTCAGAGCAATCTATTTATTATGAAACGACGCTACCCAATCAAAACATTTTCAGCTAAAAGTTGTTTCAAGAGTTAACACACTGCTTGATCTTAAAGTGAGGAGTATTGCTCATTTCGTCTTCTTTCACCTTGGAAGAATATGTCAGACATGCACATCTTAAGAGTGAGGTAAAATTAGATGATATAGATTCTTCATCATTTGTTAGCTCGAGAACTTCATCATACATAAGTGATAGAAACCGCCCCAAACTCATATCTTGCTTTCGAGCCATTTCTTCTAAAATTTTCCAATAAGCGCCTTCAAGGCGAATGCTCGTAGCGTGTCCGGATAAACGAACTGATCGTGTTTGAGAAGAATAAGCCTCTATCGGCTGTTTAGAAAATATCTCACACATTGATCCACCTGTTTCTTTCTAAATTAAGTCTGTTCAACACCAGCAATAGCTATTTATTTTTCACTTCAGAACCCAGAATTCAAACAACAATAAACTCAAAGAACAAACGATCGTTTTATATCTAGAAAAGAGTTATTCATCAGACGTCTGAGCTTTAAGTCGCACCAGTTTTTCTTTTTTTTTAAGTCACAAAATTATTGTTTAAATAGTGATTAGAAAAAACTTAGAATTATAAAGACTCCTTATAATTTCATCATAATTTCATCAGTTTTTTTGCTTAATATTTTTAAGCTTTGGTCCGATATTGTTAAATTATTATTACCAAAAACCCTACCTTCATGTAAAGTAAAAGCATGCTTTTTCAACTCAAAAAAGACAATAATTTCAATGCGTAAACATTCTTTACATCACCAATCGTATTGTTTTTTTACTATTGTAAAAAATATTTACGTTCCAAATGGAGTTGGTAAAAAACGCTCTGTTTTTTTAGAAAATAAAGCATGTCAAACTGTTTGTAGTAGTTAGCTACTACCTTATTTTTTTGAGGCCTAATTATATTCGAAAAATGTCTTGATAGACTGGGGTTGCAAAACAAAATATTAAAAACGTTATCACTCCTACGAAAAAATTTTTTAATTTCTTCATAGTTATTTTTTAGCTGCAATCACTACAGGGTTGCTTTTAAAAAAACATTTCAAGTGTCTTCGTTATTATCCCGTTTGAATATCTACAGCTCTATCTGATTGAAAAGAAAATGCTTCAAACAAAGAGAGAGTTAGACTTATGACCGCTAAATTAATTCATTCAATGGTTAGGGTCATTGATGAAGAAAAATCTACTAAGTTTTATGAACAGGCTTTTGGCCTTGAAATTTTTGAGCGGTTTGATTTTGATGATTTTGTTTTGATTTATCTTAAAAACAGACACTCGAACTTTGAACTCGAATTGACTGTAAATAAATCACAAACTGATCCCTATGACCTGGGAAATGGCTATGGTCATATTGCTGTTGTAGTTGATGACGTGGAAGCTGAACATCAGCGATTAACTAAACTTAATCTCAATCCACAAAATTTAGTTGAGTTTAATTCTCACCCGACACTCAAGGCGAAGTTTTTTTTCGTGACTGATCCTGATGGATACAAAATTGAAGTCCTCCAGAAAATGGGGCGCTTTCAGTAAAATTCTCAAGAGGCTTTGCCTCTAAAGTAAAAATAATTTTAAACAAATAGCTACTTATAGAAATTCTGGGAGGATTAATATGGGAGAACGGCAAACAGAAAACACACTTACGAGACGAGACTTTATTGCGTCATCAAGTGTGGCTGTTGGAGCAGCTGCAATTATTATATCAGGTTCTGCACTTGTCTCTACAAAAGAGTCATGGGGATTAGAAGTTCAACATTTATCACCTGAATCAATGAGCACATTAATCCAGATGTCTAGAGATATTTACCCTCATGATCGTCTGGCAGATCGATATTATGCTGTTGCCTGCAAAGGATTTGATAAGCAGGATCTCAAGGACACTATTGAAGAAGGAATAAAAGTCCTCAATAGCTTATCTCAATCTCAATTCGGAACTGATTACAGAAATATAGGTTTGGAATCACAACGAACTTCCCTGTTAGAAAACATCCAATCAACTCCAATGTTTCAAGCCCTACGTGGCAGCCTGGTGACTGGCATCTACAACCAGAAAGAAGTGTGGCCGCTCTTTGGTTATCAAGGCGCATCTTTTGAACATGGTGGCTACATAGACCGTGGCTTCAACGACATTGACTGGCTATAAAACAGGAGAAATTAAAATGGTTAAATTTAGCAAAGATGACTCATCAGTTGTTGTGGTAATTGGTTCAGGTGCAGGTGGTGGCGTTGTTGGAACGGACCTAGCTCTAAAAGGTATTAAGACCGTAATTTTAGAAGCTGGCAAAAGACATGAAACTGAGGACTTCATCAATGATGAATGGGATAGTTTCTCTCAACTTGCTTGGTCAGATCAACGAATGACATCTGGTTCGTGGCGTGTTGCAAAAGATTTTGCTCAATTACCTGCGTGGATTGTAAAATCAGTTGGTGGCTCTACAACCCATTGGGCCGGTGCTTCACTTAGATTTCAGAAACATGAATTTAAAGCTAAAACAACTTATGGAAACGTCCAAGGGGCTAACCTTCTTGATTGGCCAATCTCACTCAAAGAATTAGAGCCTTTTTATGCCAAAGCCGAAGACCGTATGGGCGTTACACGTACGAACGGTATTAAAGGGTTACCTGGAAATAATAACTTTAAAGTATTTGAAAAAGGTGCCAAAGCAATTGGCTATAAAGAAGTCCACACGGGACAGATGGCAATTAACTCAGAAGAAAGGGATGGACGCCCAGGTTGTCAGCAAGTGGGATTTTGTTTTCAAGGCTGTAAGTTTGGCGCAAAATGGTCAACACTTTATGCTGAAATTCCAAAAGGTGAAGAAACTGGCAAACTTGAAGTTCGACCAGAGAGTTATGTCTTAAGAATTGAGCATGATAAAACTGGAAAAGTTACAGCAGTTGTTTATGCCGATAAAGATGGCAAAACGCATAAACAAAAAGCCAGAGTTGTATGTCTTGCGGGCAATTCTATTGAGAGCCCACGGATTTTACTTAACTCACATTCATCTATGTTCCCTGATGGATTAGGTAACTCTTATGGACATGTCGGCCGTAACTATATGCGCCATATGACCGGTTCGGTCTATGGTATTTTCGATAAGCCGGTTAAAATGTGGCGTGGAACAACTATGGCTGGCATCATTAAAGATGAAGCCAAACATAACACGAAACGTGGTTTTGTTGGTGGTTATGAAATGGAGACTTTGTCTCTTGGCTTACCATTTATGGCCGCGTTTCTTAACCCAGGCGCTTGGGGACGTTCCTTCACGACAGCGCTCGACTCATATGAAAATATGGCTGGCATGTGGCTTGTTGGTGAAGATATGCCGCAAGAAACCAACCGCGTTAGTCTACATAGTACGGCTAAAGATGCGCATGGATTACCTGTTGCAAATGTTCATTTTGATGACCATCCAAATGACATTGCAATGAGAGAACACGCATATAAACAAGGCTCCGCAGTTTACGATGCAGTAGGAGCGGTTAGAACAATCCCAACACCTCCTTATCCTTCCACACATAATTTAGGAACCAACAGAATGTCAGAAAAGGATAGAGATGGTGTAGTTAATAAGTGGGGACGTTCACATGAAATACCGAACTTATTTATTTCAGATGGTTCCGTTTTCACAACAGGTGGTTGTGAGAACCCTACGCTAACAATTGTTGCACTTGCTACGAGACAAGCTGAATACATTGCTGATCAAATGAATAAAGGAAACATATAAAAATTAGTATTCTCCTAGTTCGTCGAGCTATCAATCCTCAACGACCGAACTTGACGACTAGAGCTTACCAACCTATCCATTCTCCCCTGACTTCTGGATGGATAGGTTGGTTTTTTTATATTTAATTAAAACTCAAAAATAGAAGGGTGGAATTATACACCCTCAAATTTTTGCAAAATTAGAATAATATAGGGAGTTTTTGATATGATAATGGTAGGAAATAGATTTCCAGATATTTCAACACCAGCGGTCTCTGAGACCGGCGAAATCATTGATAATTTTAATATACATGACCAAGCTAAAGGTCAGCATAAAATTGTATTCTTTTATCCTCTAGATTTTACATTTGTTTGTCCGACTGAAATAGTCACATTCGATAAGCTTATTCCAGAATTTGAAAAAAGGAATGTAAAAATCATAGCAGCGTCAGTTGATAGTGCTCATTGTCATGCAGCCTGGAGACGAACCGAATTGAATGAAGGTGGAATAGGTGAAGTTTCATTCCCAATGATCGCTGATATTAAGCGGCAACTCTCAACTGAACTTGGAATATTAACTGACTGCGGTGTCACTTATAGAGCGAGCTATCTATTGGATGCGAAAGGCATTGTTCGTCATATGGTTGTTAATGACCTTCCCCTTGGACGCAATGTTGAAGAAATGATACGAATGGTTGATGCTTTGCAATTCTCAGAAAAACATGGTGAGGTTTGTCCTGCTAATTGGAAGCAAGGTGATACAGGCATCTCTGCCACAAGAGAATCAACAGCTGCCTACCTTTCAGAGAGTGCAGCATAAGTTAGTTCTAACTTAAATATTTCCAGGCCGGTCTTTTTTATAAAAAGACCGGTTTTTTCTTTGTTCTACTTAAAAATTAGGACGTTATCCGTATCTATTAAGTATTTTTTTAATTGGATAGCCCCTCCCCAAAAAGAAGATCTTAGTTTATATTTTAAAAGGGCTCTTTTTTAAGGAAATGGTGGGCCAGGTAGGACTCGAACCTACGACCAGACCGTTATGAGCGGCCGGCTCTAACCAACTGAGCTACTGGCCCTAATCATGCCGCAAATGTGCGGCTCATTCTTAGAGAATGGAAGCTATAGCTCATAGCGAAGTTTCATGCAATATTAGAGTTACGTTTCTCCATAATCTGGTGATATTTAAAGGCAAAATTCTTAATGAGGGTTTTTATGAGCGTTAATTTTAAACAATTTTTTGCTTCTGGAATGATTTTAGGAGTAATTTTTATGTCACAAACAATTTTGGGTCAAACTGAAGCGCTTGCTGATGACCCGACACCGCGCACTATTACGATGACAGGGAGTGCTAGTATTGGCGCTACTCCTGATAGAGTTGAGATTACACTAGGGGTTTCTAGCAAGGCTGAGACCGCTAAAGATGCACTTACGTTAAATAATGTAAATATGAATCAGATCATCGCAACTCTTAAAGAGAATGGCGTTGAAGAAAAGTACATTCTAACTTCTAACTTTTCTATTCACGCTGAATATCAACATTTTAAAGATGGACGCCCTACTAAGGTGCGCGGCTATAAAGTCTCCAATAACGTACGAGTGCAGGTCCAAGATGTGAAAGCACTTGGCCCTTTGCTTGATAAAGTTGTTTCTGCTGGCTCAAATCAGGTTCATGGTATTCGCTTTTACGTTTCCAATGCAGATGAAATTAAAGATAAGGCACGCAAAAAGGCCGTTGAGAAAGCAAAACGTAAGGCGCAGCTATATACAGAAGCTGCTGGTGTGAAACTTGGTAAGGTCATGGTGATTAGTGAAAGCTCACGCCATGCTGGAAACCATCCGGTCCCCATGGCTCGCAGCCTTGCAGCTGAAGCCACTTCTGTTCCGATTTCAGGCGGAGAACAGCAACTTAGTGTCAGCGTTACAATTAGCTGGGAACTCGACTAAACAGAGTTCCTTTGTTCAAGCTCAGTGCTCAGGAGTAACCAGAACGGTAAATGCAAAACTGAAAAACCAGAGATGATTTTAACATCTCTGGTTTTTTGTTTTTATGCTGCCTAAACGAACCAGGCTTTTATTCAAGTTTTAATTAGCTGTTTTTTTGATGTTATTATCTTCATCTAGCAACACAACAACGGGTTGATAGTTGCGTGCTTGCTCAGCTGGCATCGAGCAATATGTACAGACAATAATTTCATCGCCTCTGGCCGCTTTTCGGGCTGCGGCACCGTTGAGGCCAAATTCTTTTGAACCGCGCTCAGCTGGGATTGCATAGGTCGTCAACCGTTCGCCATTGGTGATGTTGTAAATATCAACCTGTTCGAATGGCAAAATTCCGGCACTTTCTAATAAGTCCTGATCAATGGCGATGGAGCCTTCATAATCAAGGTCGCAAAAAGTGACTGTTGCACGGTGAAGTTTTGCTTTGAGCATATTTAATTGCATCAAAAACGTCCCTTATTCTATCTCAACTGTTCATTCAAAATGATATATGGGTGTTTTTTAGGCAAAATGCAAGGCCACATTTAAAAAAATGCTGCACCTGCGTAATCATTCACTTTCATGTACAAAAGTATCAGGGGCATTTTAGCGTCTAAAGCTGGGGCTTTGGAAAGAAACCACTACTACGCCCAGTGAGCTTATAGACGATCAACCCTAGCCACTCCTTGGCCGCTGTATCTGTGATTGTTACGCCATCCATTGCGTAATAGAAGGGTGAAAAACGGGATGTTTCGCCGCCGGTGTAATAATCAACCGGATAGGCTGCGACCTCAAATTCTGCTTGTCTGAAGGTGCCCATTGCACGGGGCATATGATAAGCAGACGTGACCAATAGCCAATTTTCGCCTTTTTTGGGCTGAGCCAGTTTTTTTGCAAAAACGGCGTTTTCCCATGTGTTTCGTGATTTTCCTTCAACAAGGATGCGTTTGCCATCAATACCCATATCAACCATTAGTTGTTTCACAATAACCGCATCTGGGGTCGGATTTTTAACAAATGTGTTGGGGCCACCAGAAAGCACTATTTTTGCTTCCTTGAAGTGTGTAGCTAATTTAACGGCCTCAATAATCCTCTCTGCACCACTGACGATTGAGGGTACACCTCTTTGGTCAGACACATACATATGAACAGTGCCACCAAGAACAACGATACCATCAACCTTTTTCTTCTTTTGCTCTTCAAAGGTAATGAGCGAGAAACGATCTTCTAGGGGGATCATCAATTGACGGCCAAAGGGGCTAAAGGCAACGAGTAACACACCGATTGCGCCTACTTTTACGGCTAATTTTCCTGTTTTTTCCCATCTGGTTTTGGTGAGAATTACACCAGCTATAATCAGAAACGCACAAAATGCAGATGGTTGCAGAAAGAACCAAACTATTTTTGAGAGATAGAAAAACATTCAAACAACCTAGCTTTTATACATTACAGTTTTAACTGCTGTTGAGACTTACTACTTCTTGATACCCCAATATTATTCACATGTGGTGTCACAATTTGTTGAGTTTATTAGTTAATATTAATACTGCATCTAGCTGCCCCAGCTCCCGTGAATGCAGTCAAAAAAATAGCGCTCGGTTACCCCAGCGCTATTTGTATTTTATTATAAAAGCAGCTAGCTGCCTAGTTATCAAGGAAGCTGCGTAGTTTGCGAGATCTTGATGGGTGTTTTAGTTTCCGCAAAGCTTTCGCTTCAATCTGTCTGATCCGCTCTCTTGTTACAGAGAACTGCTGGCCAACTTCTTCTAGTGTGTGGTCAGTGTTCATGCCGATGCCGAAGCGCATACGAAGAACGCGCTCTTCACGCGGTGTTAGACTTGCCAGCACGCGGGTTGTTGTTTCGCGCAAGTTAGACTGGATCGCTGCGTCAATTGGCAGAACTGCATTTTTGTCTTCGATGAAATCACCAAGATGACTATCTTCTTCATCACCGATTGGCGTTTCCAGAGAGATTGGCTCTTTAGCGATCTTGAGGACTTTACGTACCTTCTCAAGAGGCATGGCTAATTTAGCGGCCAATTCTTCAGGTGTTGGTTCGCGGCCGATTTCGTGCAGCATCTGACGAGATGTGCGAACGATTTTGTTGATGGTCTCAATCATATGAACTGGGATACGGATTGTCCGTGCCTGGTCAGCGATTGAGCGTGTGATTGCCTGTCTGATCCACCATGTTGCATAAGTTGAGAATTTATAACCACGGCGATATTCAAATTTATCAACCGCTTTCATCAGGCCAATATTACCTTCCTGAATAAGATCAAGGAACTGCAGACCGCGGTTGGTGTATTTTTTTGCAATAGAAATCACAAGACGCAGGTTGGCTTCAACCATTTCTTTTTTCGCGATGCGCGCTTCACGCTCACCTTTTTTCACATGGCGAACGATGCGGCGGTATTCTGAAATATCCAAGCCTGTTTCTGTTGCCAGGATTTGGATTTCTGAGCGAATATCTTCGATGGTTGGGCGCTCTGATTCAACAAAAGCTGCCCAGCCTTTTTTCTTAGACGCTGCCATTTCGTCGATCCAATTTGGATCCATTTCGCGGCCTTGTGCACTTTCTAAAAATTCAATACGCGGAATGCCATAGCTATCGCCCAGACGCATCAAGCGGCCTTCATAACCGATGAGCTTTTTGTTAATGGCGTATAGTTGCTCAACAAGGCTCTCAATCCGATTGTTATTCAAGGAGAGGCTCTTCACGTCGTTGACGATGTCTTCTCTCAATTTATCGAATTTGTTTGTTTGTGCTTTGGTGACTTTTTCACCGTCCAAAGATTTTTCAACTTTTGAATCTTGTAGCTTTCTCAACTTTTTATAGTTGGCAGCAATATTATCAAATGTTTCTAAAACTTTTGGTTTTAGCTCAGCTTCCATTGCGGCAAGAGAGAGAGAATTTTCGAGATCATCGTCATCCTCGTCCTCATCATTTTCTATAGGCTGTCCATTTTCATCCAGGGTCTGACCTTCAGAGCTCGTCGAGGCATCCGGGCTTGCTTGCGCACCTTCAACTGCTGGAGCTTCTTGACCTTCAGCTGTTTGCCCTTCTACTGGTTTACCGTCTGCACCCATTATGACAGGTGCTTTAGCTTCGGGTCCTGCGTATGTGGCTTCAAGGTCAATAATATCTCTTAGGAGAATTTTACCTTCCATCAATTCATCATGCCAAATAATAATGGCCTGGAAGGTTAGTGGGCTTTCACAAAGTCCTGCGATCATTGCTTCACGCCCAGCTTCAATACGCTTGGCGATTGCAATTTCACCTTCTCTGGAGAGGAGGTCAACGGTGCCCATCTCACGAAGATACATGCGAACGGGATCATCTGTTCGCTCTGATGGCTCTTTTGCTGTGCCTGTTTTTACGACAGATTTATTGTTCTCAGCTATTGCCGGTGTTGCTGCTTCTGTTGCGTCTTCAACTTCTTCTTCTTCAACAACATTGATACCCATGTCAGAAAGCATTGACATGACGTCTTCAATTTGTTCGGAGGACACTTCGTCAGATGGCATCACTTCATTTAGCTCATCATATGTTACATAACCGCGCTGTTTGGCGGTTTTGATCATACGTTTCACGGAGCTATCTGTGAGATCCAGTATTGGGCTATCACCACTTTTGGCATCATCGCCTTTTTTGCTGGCAGCTGGTTTTTTCTTTGGTTCTGAACGTTTGACGGCTTGGGTCGATGTTGCGCTTGCTTTTACCACTTTAGGTTTTGTCACTCTTGTTTTAGCTGTAGTTTTTGCTGTTGTTTTCGTTTTTGCTGAAGGTGCTGCTTTTTTGGCAGCGGGCTCTTTTTTTGCTGCCACAGGCGCTTTTTTTGCTGTTGTCTTAGGACTTGAGGTGGCCTTTGATTTTGCCACAGTTTTTGAAGCTGTTTTAGCAGAAGCCGGGCTTTTAGCTTTTGTTGCTTTAGCGGGGGTTTTCTTCACAGCAGTCGCTGCCTTGGAAGTTGTTTTCGCTGTTGCCGTTTTTCTTGTTGTGGTTTTTTCTGCTGTCTTACTGGCCGCTGCTTTAGGTTTGGCTACCGTTTTCTTTGTAGTCGTAGGCTTAGCGGTTGCTTTCTTTGCAATTGTATTTGTTGCCGCTGCAGACTTGGCTACAGCCTTGGCTTTGGATTTTGTTGCAGATTTAGCTGCTGTTGCTTTACTCACAGCCGTCTTTTTGGCTGCTGGCGCCTTTTTGGCAGTAGCTTTTGCTGCTGTTGCAGTTTTTTTCGCAGCAGGCTTCTTAGCCCCTGTTTTTTGGGCCACTGTTTTCTTGGCTGCTGTTTTGCTGGTCGTTTTTGTTGTTCTGGTCGCCATATATGTGCTCCGAAACACAATTGATGCCACATCGTTAACTTAATGCGGTCTGTTGCAATCTAATCTTTTTAATTGCTGCTTTTCGTTTTTTCATTAGAAAAGCTGGCAATATAAAAGGCTAAGCTGAACTTGAGCCTGAAACTCTGCTCAAAATTGAAGCCTGAGTTGTCGTTTTGACGTTAAAACTTTGCCGTTATATATATCTGGTGCGCCCTTAAGGTAATTTCAACTGAACTTTAAAAAGTTTCATTTAAGCATCTTCTCTATTGCTTAAGTTCGTTTTGAGGCTTTGGTAGCCTCAATTTGCCTAAAACTCCTATTTATCCAAGTAATTTAAGGCTTTACTCCCCAAACTAATAGATAATTTTAAGCGTGATTCGGCTAGAAAAGATTAACGAACGAGCCCTTTTGATAAATTATTTACCTAAAAAACTGCAAAAATCGCTCAAAACTTAGCTAAAGAACCTCATTCATGCTTTGCGTTAAAGCTTTTCTAAGAGATTCTAAACGATCAAAATTTAGTTGATTATCCTCTTCCCTGTATGCGCGTTCAGCGGCATCAAGCTCCCGTTCTAGCTCCTCAGCCTTATGATGTAGCACCATTAGTTCATGCCATTTTCTGAGAACTTCATTTGAGTTCGCATTTGGTTCGGCAGATTTAGCCCCGGTTTGGGTTACTTTGCGTTGCATCTGGGCGGCCAGTGAGTGTAGTTCTAACTTTTCTAAATGGGACTGAACGGCCGCGCTGTCAAGAGAATTCTGTGGATTTTGTACGAATTGGGCTTCTAGCAAAGCATCTCTTAATTTTTTTGCGTCTTCTGTTGTAAATTTAAAGCTGGAGAACAGCTCATCTTCAGTATCAAGTAGCCATGGATGAGTGATGATTAAATCTATTATTTCCGCTTCATGGGATAGGTTTTGCTTTTCTGGCCCTTTCATTAATGGGCTCGATAGAAGTGAATTCGTGGCTGGTTGACGAGAATTAGCGCCATATTTCCCGGAATACGACTTAGCAGAGGATTTTCCGCCTTTTTGCCAGTTTGAATTGCTTTTTTCTAAATTTTTGCCGCTTTTTTGAAATGCACGCCAGAGACGAGATTTTATCTCCCTTAAATAGTGTGTTTTCACTGTTTGGTCTTCAACACCATTAATCAGCGAGATTAAATTTTGCTCTAATGCCGCTCTTCGCTCAGGTGTCTCCCATTCATCAGCTGTAAATTCTTTTTGCCATAGAACTTCTGACAAAGGTTTGGATGCATCCAGAATGTTTTTCATTTCAGCTGCGCCATGATCTTTTATGTAATCGTCTGGATCTTGGCCATCAGGTAAAAATGCAAATTTTAATGAAAACCCCGGTTTTAAGTGTGGTAATACGGTTTCCACAGCGCGAAATGCTGCTTTTTTGCCTGCCTGGTCACCATCGAAACATAAAATAGGCTCTGAAGCCATGCGCCATAAGAGTTGAATTTGCTCAATCGTCAGAGCAGTCCCTAAAGGGGCGACTGTGTTTTCAAACCCAGCGCTGTCCATAGCGATTACATCCATATAGCCTTCTGTGACGATAACTGACTTTAAATCATAGGCTGATTTTCTGGCCAAAGCACCGTTATAAACCTGATGACCTTTATGAAATAACGGTGTTTCGGGAGAATTTAGATATTTTGCTGGCTGATCTGGATCTAGAGCCCGCCCGCCAAAGGCAATTACCCTTTGTTTCAAGTCAGCTATTGGAAACATAATCCGGTCACGGAAACGATCATAAGGGACTGGGATATCATTTCCCCCAATGGCCATACCAGAGAGAACAATCTCTTTTTCACTAAAACCAGCCTTCTCAAGATGTTGTTTTAAGGCATTTCGAGAATTTGGCGCATAACCTAACCGAAATTTTGTGACCTGCTCTCTGCTTAACCCTCGATCTATAAGGTAATTTCTGGCCTTGTCTGCTATGGGAGCATTAAGAGCATCTTGATAAAATTTTGCAGCCAGCTCTGTTAACTCTCTTAATCTGTCATTTTGCTCTGCTTTTACAATGGCTTCGGGGGATGAAACAGGCATTGGAACACCTGCTTCATTTGCCAGTTGTTCAACAGCTTCTGGGAAGCTTAGTCCTTGTGTCTTGATTAAAAAGGTGAAGATGTCTCCATGCTCACCGGTTGCAAAACAATGATAGAAGCCTTTTTGGTCATTTACGGTGAATGAGGGAGTTTTTTCTTGTTTAAATGGAGATAGCCCAGTGAATTCTCGTCCTTGCCGCCGCAATTTAACCGAGCGAGAGACCACCTGGCTTACGCTAAGTCTGGCTCTTATTTCGTCTAGAAAATGCGGAGGAAAACGCAATTTTAATTAACTCCATTTATTTGTATGAATTTTTAATTTCTTACTTTGTTTCAGCAAGGCTCAGTTTTATTATAAATCTCTCCAATTGAAAGCCCACTCTATCTCTATTAAGCCTCTATAATTGTGGAAAGCCTATGGAAAACTTTGTTTTCTTTGATTTTTTTCTCAATTTGTCTGATGTGATTAGACAGACATTAAGCTGACTTTGATTAGTGAAACATTAACCATAATCAATCGAAACACTCACCAGTACCAATTTGTTAATCCCCTTGTTGTACAACAGATATTGCCCGAAGAATTGGGTGGTGATTATTATTTGAGCGATTATCAAAAATGTTAAAAACATTTACTCAACAATTGGACAAGATCACGGTGGCTGTCATTGTCTCTGTGTTCCTATTAACTTTGTTCACGATTACATCCATACATTATATGTTTGTGGATCGTCTTATTATTCAAGATGCCCATACATTATCTACAAATGTAGCAGGTAAAATACGTGGCGAATTTTTTCCTGGCGATATTTTAGACAATTCTGCCAGAAAAACGCGTTCTTTTTTTAAGAAAGAAACAAAATTTCATAATAAGACATCCAATAGTTACTCAAAAAGTAACAGCAATATACCACCAAAGACCTTACAGCAATTCACTGCCAAGCCCTTACTTGGTGCGCCGAAATTAAAACAATTTTTTGATGAACACATCAATGACCATAATCACTTAAATGCTCTTGAAAGCTTTGCCGTTTATCTTCCAAGTGGAACTGTCTATCTGCCTCAGAAAAAGTTTAGAGCGGGATCAGATTTAAAGAAATTTACAAATTCATATCGATTTGTGTCTTCAGTTCAAAGTGTTTTTAAAAACGGCAAGAGTCTTTATGCTTTTAGAGAAAATAATCAAAGCACTCATACTCAGCACTTTATTCCTCTAAAAAGAGATGGAAAAGTTCTTGGCGTTGTTTTACTTGAAGCTCAACAGACATCGGCTGGAGCTAAGGTTGCGAACGCCGTTTCTAGTGCTGTTTATTTTACCACTTTCGCTGGCTTGCCTGTAATCCTTCTTGTTATGTATTTAGGATGGTTACGATTTAGAGAGAAAATACAAGCTCAGGAAAAAATTAGCTTTCTTGCATTGAATGATCACCTCACGGAGCTTCCAAACCGACTTACATTTAATAACATTTTAAAGCATACCATCGATATAAAACCTGAATCAGAGGAAAAAAACATTGCTGTTTTTTCTATTGATATTGATGATTTTAATCAGATAAATGAAATTATTGGTCATGAAGCTGGAGACCAATACCTGATTTCACTTGCTGAACGCTTGCAAGAATTCAAACCCAAAAGCGCCACTTTATCTCGTATGTCTGGAGATGAGTTTGCTGTTATATTGCCGGAAATTTCCACCCCAGAAGAAGCTTCTGAGTTGGCTAAACAATTCCTCAAGCAAATTGCTCAGCCATTCCCTCACAAACAAGAAGATATCACTTGTACAGGTAGTATCGGCATTGCATTTGGTCAGAACAAGGATCAAAAAGCTGAAACAATTTTAAAAAATGCAAAGCTTGCTTTATACCGTGCTAAAGAAGATGGTGGAAATAGCTTCCGCTTTTTTGAGCCGACGATGGACCAAGCCTTACAGCGCCGAAGAGAACTTGAGAAAAGCCTTCTCAAAGCCCTTAAGGAAGAAGAATTCGAACTTTATTATCAGCCTCAAGTAGAACTGAGTGACGCGAAAATCATTGGTTACGAAGCTTTGTTGCGCTGGAACCATCCGACAAAAGGAATGGTCTCTCCTGCTGACTTTATCCCTATACTTGAAGAGACAAAGATGATTGTTGAAGTGGGTGAGTATGTATTGCGAAGAGCTTGTAAAGAAGCTTTGACATGGGAGAATAATGAGAAAGTAGCGGTTAACCTTTCTACCGTTCAGTTTGAACATCAAGACGTACCTAGTATGGTAGCGAAAGCTCTTTCCGACACCGGCCTTGCTGCAGAGCGGTTAGAAATTGAAATTACAGAATCCACCCTGATGTCCGACACGGATGCGGCATTGGTGATGCTTGAAGATTTGAAAAAACTTGGTGTGAACATCGCCATGGATGACTTTGGCACCGGTTATTCAAGTCTTAGCTACATATCAGAATTTGAATTCGATAAAATTAAAATTGATCGCTCTTTTGTGGCCTCTATTCAAGATGATGAACGTGCCCGAGCTATTATTACAACCATTATTGGTCTCGGCCGAGCACTTGATATAATGATTACGGCTGAAGGCATTGAGACAAATGAGCAGCTACTCCTCATACAAGCGGCCGGTTGTCACTTTGGTCAAGGATATCTTTTCGGTAGACCGGTTCCTCTTAGTGAAATTATAGACAAACAGTCTGCTGAAGCTAACCAAGAAAAGCCTAAGGTTAACCCCGCACTCATTAGTTCGCGCGTGGCTTAAGACTTACACTTATTGTTTGATGTAAGCTAACAGGTAATTTATTTTAGATTTAAGAGCCAGCCTTCATTAATGACTTTAATTGCCATTGCTTCTTAAACGTCTGATCTTTCGTGTCTTTTACCAAAAATTCTAATTTAGGTTGCTCTTTGTCTGTTTGAAAGCGAAACCTGATCATTGGGTCTTCACTCAATGAGATGGCTCCTTCCAGTTTAATGAGCGGTGCCTCATCAAGTTTAACTTCCATGTCATTTACAAAGTGTGCTGGAATGTAGTAACCAGTTACTTGGTTTAGTTGCATACCAGAATAATTTGGATGACGGACCATAAGTTGAATTTCACGAGTGCCACTTTTCGAACTTTGATCTTTGCTAACAAGTTCAGTGCCTGGCTTTGGCGTGAACTGACGCATTTTCATTTTTCCTATCGATGCCATTTTTGCGTCAATGTCTTTCATTGCTGGAGCTGAGCATCCTCCGGCGGCTTTTACATATTTTGCCACCATGAAGAGTTCACCGTCATTGGTTTCAACGATGGCACGGACATGGCTATATTGATTAACTCGAATTCTTGTTTCCATATGAAGAGGGCCGAGTTTTGGAGAAAGCTGTATTTTGGCAGCTATCGGCACAGGGTTATTATCGATCACTAAAGTCAGCGCTTTTAAGTATGGCTTCTTTTCAGTGTCTCCTTCTGACTTTGGCAGATTGGCTTTGATCGTAATTGGCACCAATGCAGCATCATGTGCTCTGTAAGGTGCTTCCATCACAAGCCAATTAGGTGCGTTGTTTATTTTCTTGTCGTCGTATAAATCTGACTTTAGATCTGCCCAGATTTCCTGATTGATATTTGTTTCAGTCACCGTTTTTGCTGCGACTTCAGTCAGCTTACTTTCTGCTTTCAAATCACTTAGTAAAGAGATATTCAGGGTTAGCAATGTGATTAGAGATACAATTAAACCAAGCTTTTTCATTTTTTGTCTCGCTTTTGTTTCACTTCGATTGTGTTTTTTTGTCAGTTTTTTTTAACGAAGTTCAAATTTATCATTCACCTGTTTTACAGGAGAAATTTTTGCCAATTTTGGCTGTTACTAACGGAGTGCATTGCATAATTAAATGCCTGAAAACTTTGTATTATTGTACTTGCACAATCCAGATTAGATGATCCAGATCCACAGGCCGCCATTCTACCTAATGGTCAGTATATCAACTTTGAGGCATATAAAGAAGTTTTGGCATGCAAATCAACTCATGCAGGCAGCCTATCATCTCTTAATTCATTGGTTTTATAAACTATTCCCATTCAAGTTCTGCAAAAGATGTTGATGCATTTCTTGCATTGAATTCCTCGAACAATTTCCATTTCTTTCTTTCTGACACTGCAGCCCTTTTTTGAGCCTCAAGCATCGTGCCGCCCTCTTCAATTATTTTGCGTAAATCTGCGGTTAGTTTTTCCAAATAATCCTGTTGTGGCTTCAATGCTTTGGGCCATTTTAATAAAGGGCCGCCGTGCCCTGGGATGACAAATTTTGCTGGAATTTTTGAGAGCTCTTTCATTTCCTTAAGCCAACCTAACAAGCTTCCATCGACCACTGGCGTATGTTCGTGAAACAATAGATCTCCCGTCCAAATTATTTTTAATTCAGGGTCGAAAACAGTTAAATCATGATCTGTATGGGCGGTGCCGAAAGCTCGAAGTTCAAGTTTCTTGTTTCCTAAGTCAATGGTTTTTGTTTTGCTTATAAGAAGGCTTGGAGGAATAACTTTGGTTCCGACCAATTGATCTTTTCCCATAATACGCGTTAGGTTTTCCAGGTAGATTTTTCCTCTATCTACCATGGCCCTTTTTAAATTTTTATGCCCGACAAAAACAGCACCTTCTTTTTCAAACGCTGCGTTCCCAAAAATATGATCTGGATGGGTGTGAGTGTTGATGACATGACTAATTGGTTTGTCTGTTATTTTTCTAATCACCCTAAGTAGTCTAGCGCCATCGCAATAACTTCCCCCTGTATCAATAACGGCTACAGACTTTTCACCAATGACGAAACTTATTGTTGCAATGGCTGCTAAATTCTCCTTAGTGAAAATTTCATTTAGGCCCTTACGCACGTAGATGTTTTTTGCAACTTCAACGACTTTAACAGACTGGTTTTTTGTTTTGGGGCATGTGATTGTTTCTTTTGCATGTGCTATTTGAGGGCTTAAAAAAAACCTGATAATGGATGAAATCAAAGGAAGTGGATAATGAACTTTTTCAGTCAACCCAGATTCGGTTAGAACAGCCCCTCTGAACGCTGTCTCACTGAACGCTGCCTCTCTGATTGTTGTCCCTGTGAACGCTGTTAGAATGACCAGAAATGCTATAGATGTTTTTTTTATCATTTAGCACCTCTAAATTATACACTGGGTTTATCTTTCATAGTCTTCATCATTATCTTTCATCAAGATCCTGACAAGACGCTATTATCAAAACATATCATAATCGCAGAATATACTCGGCTAATACACTGTAAATCATATATTATTTTTCTTGATTGGCGCAGCTTCTTAAAGACTAACCTTTTTCTATTATTATCATCGTCTCTTGCAGCCTATAGTGATTGCATGAAGAGAATCAGACAAAATTTTTCCCCTCGGAGGGACCATAATTATTTGGTTTCACTGATTTTTTTATTTTTTTCTCTTCTTTTTTACGCTTCAGATGCTAATTCTTCTGTAACCCTTCAGTTGCCCACAAGCAACCGGGCTGAGCATCCGCGTTATATTTACGCTTCAGATGCGAGTTCTTTCTTAACCCCTTCAGTTGCCCACAAGCAACCGGGGCTGGCCCTTCAGTTGCCCACAAGCAACCGGGCCAAGCATCCGCGTAAATATTTCTCCAGGCTAGAGTGCTGTGTATTTTTTGATGGAATGAAAACTGCCTCTTCTAAAGCATTTAGCGATTTTCCTCCATTTAATGTGACTTATACGAAAGGCAGATTATCAAAAAATAGCATTCTAGCTGGTGAAATTTCTAAACCAGATATTTATCAAATAGCATCCTCCCAAGAAGAAACTCTGCGTTTTCCTGATGAGCCTCCACTTGAACCAGACGATTATAGGATGAATAAATATCGTGAAATGGTTCCTGCAACTTTAAAAGGGGCAACAGTAGTTAACAGTGTGGAAGCAAAAGAGTTATATGAAAAGAAGAAGACGCTTTTCATAGATGTGATGCCTTTTATCCCCAAACCACCCAACTTACCAAAGACGATGATTTGGCGTGAAAAGACGCGGAAAAATATTGAAGGTAGTTCTTGGTTGGCAAATGTTGGGTATGGTGCTTTGCCCCCTGAAATGGCGACTTACTTTAAGAGCAATTTGAAAAAACTCACGACAGGTAACTTATCTCACCCGCTGTTATTTTATTGCCAACAACAATGTTGGATGAGCTGGAATGCTGCTAAGCGAGCGCTTGAATATGGCTATAGCTCCGTCTATTGGTTTCCACGTGGAACTGATGGCTGGCTGGAAATAGGCGGTGCTGTGAAAAAAGCGATACCAGTACCTTTGCCAAATATGACGCGTAGGCTTACGCAATAACATCTCTCACGGCTTTTTCTTTTTAGTGGCGCTTCAGATGCCCACTAGCAACCGCGCTAAGACAATAAAAAACCTGCCCCTTGCTTGCCTTAGTCGCAGAAAGAGGCAGGTTGTTTTGTCGATTTGCGACTTTCTTTATTACTTCCGGTTTTATTACATCCGGCGGAAGATTACGCCTAGGAGTAATAGAACATAGGCTACAAGAAGAACTTCAAAATAGTTTCCGCGAACAATGTCTGTCAGTACAGGAATTTGTATGCCGAAATATTTTGATGCTACGACTAGAGCAGCTAGAATAAATGAAATGATGAAAGTTACAAATGATGGTGCTGATGGTCTCATTTTACGTCCCTCTGTAATATGATAATTATTATAATAATAACGCCAACCTTAGTCAGCTTTATCCATTTGAAGATTTATTTCAACCATTATATCTTCAGCAATCGCCTCGGTTGCTTCTCTTAACTCAATAAATGTAAGTCCTTCTGGTAAGCGGATTTCAGCTTTTGCTGTGAACATGGCCTCTCCAGCCATACTTGCTGTAAAAATATCTGTTTCCAATTCTTCAATCGTCACTTGTTTTTCTGCGAGTAAATGTGTGATTTCTGCGACAATGCCTTTATGGTCGATACCTGTTAGCTCAATCTGTGCTTTTTGCCCTTTAGGCTTGGGCTGTTCTGATGTTTCAACCAGATTTATAATAATGCCTTTTTCAGTTAGCCCTTCCAGCTCTGTTTTTAAAGCTGAAACATTTGTGGATTGTGATGATGTAAACTGGACCATGCCCGCAAATTGACCACTTAATCTAGACATCGAACTTTTTACCCAGTTCCCGTCATGCTTGGTTATAATCCCTGCGATTTCTTCTACAATGCCCGCTCTATCTTCAGATATGGCTGTGATAACCCATTCCATAGTTTTATTCCCTCAGAAATTTGTTCGTTATTCTATTTGGTTTTTATCTTTGTTTTTATGTTGTTTAGAAAATCTTTTTGTCTCTATTGTTTTTATGAAAGAATTTCTTTGATTTTTTTTAAAATGTATAGTTCTTAATTCTTTATATTTTTTCCGTGCCCTTTGGACCAGTGCGCTTCACGCGCAGATCGCTTATTGGAGCATAGTTTTTTTCACTTAACTTTCGACAGTTTTGATTTTATGCACCGCTATAAGTTAACAATTGAATATGATGGCACGCCTTATGTTGGCTGGCAAATACAGGATAATGGTCTTTCTGTTCAGGAAGTTCTCAGAACGGCCCTTAAAAACCTTTCTGGGGAAGATTTCGTTCCTAAAGGTTCTGGGCGAACTGATGCAGGTGTTCATGCGCTTGGGCAAGTTGCGCATATTGACCTCTCTAAAGAGTGGAGCGTTGATAAAATTCGGGATGGTTTGAATTACCACATTCGGCCTGCTCCCATTGCCATTACCAAAGCTGAGGCTGTACCAGAAGATTTTGATGCTCGTTTTTCAGCCACTCTTCGTCATTATCGCTATATTATTGTTAATCGACGTGCTCGCTTAACAATTGACCGGGCTTATGCTTGGTTGGTTCCTCGCCCCTTAAATGAAAAATTAATGCACGAAGCGGCACAAAGTTTTGTTGGACATCACGACTTCACAACCTTTCGCTCAACTCATTGCCAAGCCAAAAGCCCATTAAAATCAATTGATGCCGTTTCAGTTTATAGAAACGGTGAAAAGGTGATTGTCGAATGTTCCGCTCGTAGTTTCATGCATAACCAGGTGCGGTCTATGGTTGGATCCCTCGCTGAAGTTGGCATGGGTAAATGGCCTGTTTCCGGCATTCAAACTGCCATAGAAGCTAAAGCGCGGTCGGCTTGTGGGCCGGTTGCCCCGGCCCACGGTTTGTATTTTTTACAGGTCGATTATTCGGCCAAATAAATTTCTGTTATTTGGCCGTTCATTTTTTTATAAAAACTCGAAATGGTCTTCAGTTAATTCATTATTACGCACACCTAACAATGTAAGCCGATCACCTGATGCGAATTCTATTCGCGTTGACGAGCTGAAAAAACCAACTGACGAAATGTGACCCGATAGATCTTCAAAACTATCAATACCATCCATTTCAATAATTATTTTATCCATATCAGAATTACTTGTATTAAAATCAAGGACAGTATCCCGACCATCTCCCTCTTTAAATATGAACGTATCTTCGCCTCGACCACCAATTAGATAGTCATTACCAGCTTGTCCTTCAAAAACATTATCTTGGCTATCGCCTATCAAAACATCATTGAAATTTGAACCAATGACATTTTCAATATCGATTAATTTGTCACCGTTCGCATCCCCACCGAAGCCCACTCCATATGGTCTCCACCAGGTACTTGAGAGGAAGATGATGACTTTAGATTGCGAACCTGAATAATCAGCAGTGTCACTCCCATCACCACCATTTAGAATATCTCCACCAGCACCTCCAATAAGCACATCGTTGCCAGCATTTCCTATTAGGGTATCATTTCCGTCTAACCCATCAATTATGTCATCGCTGTTTGACCCTATTAGGGTATCATTACCGGATGTGCCGGTTATGGTTGCATCTTCAAGAACATCTGTTAGTTGAATGGTGAAACTATTTTGAACTGTTAGTCCACCCTGATCTGTTGCGGAAACGGTGAGATCAAAGGTATTCTGAGTTTCGAAATCTAATTCAGCTCCTTCTTTCACTAATATTCGATTTCCATCCACTTCAAACAGATCAGAAACTTCACTGTTCTCGATGGCGTAAGTCACCGTATCACCTTGGTCTGGATCAGTAATAGAGAGTTCTCCTACCAGGGTGCCACCTAGGCTGTTTTCTTCAATTTCCAAATTTGTAATTTCTAAATTGGTAGGGGCATCATTTACGGGAGTTACATCGAGTGAAACAGTTGCGATTGCCTCACCGCCCTGACCATCTGAAATTGTGTAGGTAAAGCTCGCCGGCCCTGCATAATTAAGCACGGGAGTGAAGCGAACGTCCCCTCCAGTTGTTAGCTCAACGGCACCATTTGTTGCATTTGAAACATTGATGATTTGTAAGGGATCATTGTCAGCGTCGTTGTCATTATTTAATAGGGATGCCTGTGTGATCAGTATAGCTTCGTCTTCTAACGTCACGAATCCGCTGTCATCATTCGCAACTGGGGTTGTGTTTTGCGGGTCAGCAATGACATTTATCGTAACGGTTGCTGTGTCTTCCCCGCCTTCGCCATTTTCTACAATATAATCAAAAGAAGCTATTCCACTAAACCCTTGATTTGGTGTGAAAATCAGATCTTGATTTTGCCCAATAGCGACAGATCCGTTCACTACGTTGGTTATTTCTTTGATATTTAATGAGCCTGTTCCCTGGTTTACATCATTATCAAATAAATCAGTAAAGTTTATAGTAAGTGGCTGATCTTCGTTACCGTCAAAAGCATCATCTTCGGCAGTTAGTGGAATACGGTCTGTTATGGTGGCAATGACGAAGGTTGTGACAGATGTCTGACCTCCATCATTACTGACTTCATAATTAAAAAAGCTTGTTGTTCCTGATGTTGCTGTTGGTGTAAATAAAACATCTCCTTCAGGAGTTAGCTCTGTGGTCCCAGCTGAAGAAGACGACACAGATACAATTTCCAACAGTGTACCATCAACATTTATATCATTGGCCAGTAATTCTTCTTTGGTAATTAACCTTGGTTCACTGGTATAAATTACAATTGTGTCATCGACTTTCGTGATTGGTGCATCTGCAACAGGCGAGATTTCTAGAGTTACTGTCGCAACTGAGGGGATAGAAGTTCCATCGCTTACTTCATACTGAAATGTTGTTGTGCCATTGAAATTCAAATCAGGTGTGAATTCAATTTCACCAGATGGCAATATAACTGCTGTTCCGTGCCTGACATTCAGTAAATTCGTGATAGTAAGAGTTTCACCGTCGAATTCCTGATCGTTTGCCAGTAATATATTGGGATCAATGATGATCACTTCATCTTCATTGGTTGGTGCCAGTTGATCATCTGCTAATTCTGGACTGGCATTATCCAAGACTAAACTAGGTACCGCAATGGTTCCATCCGCGAATTGAAGAAATTCGATGTTTTCAATTATATCCGTTCCTTCATCTCCACCCGGTCTTAAATCTGTTATTTTGTACCGACCAGCTTGGTTTTGAGAAATGGAATAATCTGCTCTATTACCTTCATAAATGGCAGTATCATTTACACCGTCACCTCCATCTAACAGGTCATCAAAGGCTCCACCTCTCAATATGTCGTCGCCAGCGCCCCCCTTTAGATTGTTTTCAATTGCACTGCCGATAAGCTCATCGTTAAGATCTGTGCCGACTATATTTTCAATAGAAATCGCCTGTAAGCTGTTCGCCAAGCCACCTGAAAAAGTTGAGGTGGATAAGTCCACTTGAATGGCTCCGATTGAATTTGAGAAATTCAATGTATCAGATCCGAAACCTCCCAAAATAACGTCAGCCCCTTCCGTCGCGATGAATTCATCATCACCATCGAGCCCTGATAAAACATTGTCTCCGCCATCACCTTTTAAGTGATCAGCATGGTTTGAACCCGTGGCATTTTCAAAATTATCATATTGATCCAACGGAGCGGTTGGTGCTTGTAGGGTCGTTGTTGTAACGACAGTTTGTGCTGAATTTTGAGAAGACAAGTCAAGCAGAACACCATTGCTTGATGAGCTAAAATCCAGAGTATCTATCCCTGCACCGCCATCTAATGTATCTACGCCGTCACCTCCTTCAATAATATCGTTTCCATCTCCACCGAAAATGACATCATCGCCATCAGCTCCTCTTAGAACATTATCCAAGTCGTTACCAATAATGGTATCTGAGAAGTTTGAGCCGATTACACCTTCTATATTTGATAGCGTGTCTCCTGTGGCGAAACCACCACTGGCTAATTGATTTATGAGATCAACCATCACAGCTTCTATGGATGATTGGTACGAGGCAGAATCCAAGCCGTCCCCGCCATTTAAGATGTCAGCTCCTTCACCGCCATCTAAAATATCATCACCGGCTAAGCCTAAGATTGTATCGTTACCCGCTTGCCCAAAGAAGCTCTCGTTATTTGCACTTCCGCTAAAGCTATCATTAAAGCTTGAGCCTAAAACGCCCTCAAATTCAGATAGCTGATCACCTTCAGCTTCACCCCCGGCACCTGTTCCTAATTCAAAATCTATGGACACACCACTGGATGAACCTGAATAGTCAACAGTATCCTCTCCAGAACCACCGCTTAAAGTATCAGCGCCAGTTCCTCCACTTACTGTATCGTTTTCGGCACCTCCGTTAATGGTGTCATCGCCAGCTCCACCGCTTAACGTATCATCACCAAAACCACCTTCTATTTCATCGTTACCACCGGCCCCATCAATCGTATCATCACCGCCTTGACCATCTATATTCTCATCTGTTTCATCACCAACAAACTGCTCATCAAACCCACCTAGTTTGATTATTATTTCAATTGGCTGTCCGGAAAGACTGTCTGAAACTGGGCTCTTTGCGACTTGCTGACCTAATGTTTGGTTTAAGTCACCATTATTGTTTATGTATGCAACTGCATTGTTATGGTCTGTGACTGCCGTTCCATTTACAGTTGAATCATTATCTTCCAATACAGAACCTAGCTCTAAAGGACTTATCAACTGAAGCCCAAAGTCACCTGATTGGTAATTGGCCAAAGTGATTTGAATGTTTGGGATTTCTGTGGCATGGAAATTCCAAAACGGATCTAAGGTTCCACTTGTTGGTTCAAAAAATGGAGAGATAATTTCTTGGCCCAAGAATAATTTTACCTCTAAATCAGAACCATTCATTTCATACATAAGCGCAAAACGACTAGGATTAAGGTCTGCCAATATATCTTGGCCAGAAACTACAATTGAACCGTTTCCACCTGTTGTGACAATCGTTTGCAATGTGGAAGAAAACCAGTATTCAACATTACCATCTCCGTCCGTATCGTAATAAGTTTGATCTGGATTGAATTTTTGACCATTAAAATCAGCATAGGAAATAAAGGATGATACCCCTCCGAGAAGTGGAAATAAGCGATCTGCTCCATCTATTTGTTGGATGCCTAGATGACTGCCGCGAATAAAAAGACGATCTTCAACGGCACCATCAAGGATTACGTGTTCGCCCATTCCTAAAATGATGTCATCAGCACCAGCACCAGAGACGATTAGATTATTACCATCTCCAGCATCAAGTGTATCGTTGCCTTCTCCGCCATCAATGAGATCATCACCACTGCCGGCAAAGACAAAATCATCACCGATACCTGCGTTGATCACATCTTTACCGCTTGTACCGTTCACAGCTAAATTAACATTTGGATTTTTATTGTATGTATCTGACCCTACTGTACCGATGATATAATTTGCTGACTTACTTCCAACACCAAATATGTCTGCCCCTAATTCCAAATCGAAACCATATTTATCTAATTTGTAGACTTGATTGATAAATGCGTCTGTATCATTTGCTAGAGTGCTTGTGTTTAAGTAAGCATTTACAGTTCCTGAGAAACCAAAGGTGCTAAGCAAATTAACGGCGATCTCTGTTGGACTTGAAGCTAGAGGGATGACGGTCGCTGCTGTTGAAATTAGATCATATGTACCAGCTATTGGCTTAAAGTCTCCGACT
This sequence comes from Methyloligella sp., assembly GCA_021604645.1. Lineage (GTDB taxonomy): Bacteria > Pseudomonadota > Alphaproteobacteria > Rhizobiales > HXMU1428-3 > HXMU1428-3. The sequence continues at coordinate 123,749 of BQJJ01000009.1, read as the reverse complement.
GTACCTTCGTTTAAAAGCCAATCTTTATAATAGGAATCTACACCTAGGAATGGAAAAAGAAGGGTTCCCGACCACGGTGTGAAATTTTGATCAAACAATTGATTAAAAATATCACCGGCTACTGGGGCTGCATCAATTAACCCTAATTCTTCGATAGTTGGGGTGGTACCTTGCAAAATATCATTGATAAAATTTCGCGCGATTGAATTGGAAGCGCTATTCAAATCTTCGTCGGAAATTGTTCTGTGATACCTTTGTTCAAACTGAGAGCGTGTATAACCTCGTATGAAATCGGCGTAATACCCTTGTCCTGTATTGATTTCTCTTGCACCGTTAATCCAGATCCATACATTTTCTTCTAAACCGTCTACAGGTCGATCAAATAGGGGGCCTTCAACAGTCAAAATATCTCGTATCAATTCGTAGACATCTGCAAACTTACCTGCTGTTTGGTCAGATGCGGAAGTTTCAGCAATTGTGAAAGCTACACCAATTTGATCGAGTTCTTCTTGAGTAAAAGTATAGGCCATATTCTATCCCCTAAAGATTGAAATATCACTCTCTCCCTACGAGAGAAATCCGGGGGGATTGCATGAGAAAATTGCTGGCTAAATTACTTATTAGAATGCGGATGTTCACTTTAGTTTCACTCTAACAAACCTTTTTAAGCACCCCCAAGGCCCAACTATTCTACAAAGCCACCACAACCTCAAGTAGTTTAAATTTTATTTCCTTCTATTTTTGTTTGTTAAAGGGGCCATTATTTTATTCATTTTTTTACATTGTAAACATGTGTTTGTCACTTAAGTGACATTGTACTTCGTTGGTATATATAAACTTTTTCTTATTTCAGACAAAAAGAAAATTCAATTAAAGGTTGATATTTTTTTGTTTGATATTTTATTTTTTGCTACCAAAACTGTGGATAACTTTTTTATTGAGATTTTTTTAGAACTATTTATTTAGTTTTTCTTCCTCACCTTTAAGGGCTTCAAGCAAAGCTTTATGCTTATTTAAACTGTAAGCCCAATGACCTAAGCGGGCTCGTTTTCGCTCTGCTCGCAGAGCTGTCTTTAATTTTGAAATGATCGATAAAATTCCTTTTTGGGTAAAATCTTCACATTCATTTGGCCATACTGGTATGAGGTGAAGCAAATCCACTTCTCGTATATAGGTGAGAGTTTGGTTCTGTTTCTTTATCTCTGACTTTTTTATAATCTGTATTCCTTACAGGCTCATATAACTAAGCGAAGTATTCCCCCTCTTTTGCCCGTGGTTAACCTTCTAATTTCATATTCTTTTTCTTTTTGTTTCTAGGTACTTGCCTGTTTGTCACTCACTTCTTTTTTCTTTTACTCACCTATTATCGAAGCTCCGATAAAGACGAGGATAGAAAGAGTTAAAATAAACCATTAATTTCTTTTTTTTCTGAATTTATCCCCGCCCACAACAATAGCACCTATTCTAATTTGTAGGAATTTATACCTATTTGCTCATGTGGAGAGAACAATGACAATGAGTTATACAGAAGTTTTTGATGCACCAATTTATGGTGATCGACCTATTACACTTACCCCAACGACTAACGTCAGCCCGCTTAAATTAAATAGTGAAGTAGTTGGTGCTGTTGTTTCATCAATTTTTCAAATATCGAAAGATCAAATTTTTAGCCCGCAGAGGGGGAAGGCATCTGTGGCCCTTGCGCGTCAAACCGCCATGTATCTTACCCATATAACATGCGGGCATACTTACACTGATATTGGCTGCTTTTTTGGACGAGACCGAACCACGGTGTCACATGCTTGCCAACTCATTGAGGATAAACGGGAGGATCCAGATATTGATTGGTCCCTGGATTTAATGGAGCATTCCATCTTGTCGCTCATCAATCACTTTGATGAATGGAACGGATAAAAGAGCATGAGCAACAAAAAGAAACTACCCTCCATTTCAAAGAGAAAATTATTAGAACGCCTTACTCATCGATTGTATTTTGTTAGAAAAGAAACCTCAGATTTATCTCAATGGTTTCTTTGTAAGAAAGATAAAACAAAGGCTTTCAGCCCGCTATTTCTAATAGCAGATGACCTGATGACTGACTTTTTTAGTCAGGGAATATTAATAGAAAAAGAAATTGACGCCCCTTTAAGCACTGCCGGGCGCACGCTCATTCGCCGTCTTCTTCTAAATGATGGAGAGTTTCTTGGGCAGCATCAATTCAGACGTGATGAAACTCTTCTGCAGGATGGTATCAAGAAACAAGTTCTCATTGATCATAAAGAGAGCCCTTTATCCTGGCTGGCAAAACGAAAGAGTAAGAATGGGCGCCCCTTGCTAGATAAGCATCAATTTGCTTCTGGTGAACGCTTGAGAGCTACCTTTGAAAAAAGCCAAATGTCACCTAACGTTACTCAAAACTGGGACCGTCTTACTTCTTCGCTTTCCAAACATGATAAAAATAATTTCAATGAAATTTTATTAAGCGATGCAGTTTTAACCGCGAAACAAAACTATTACGCGGCTCTTGATGCAGTTGGTCCCGAGCTCTCAGGCATTCTTATTGATATTTGCTGCGAACAACGAGGATTAGAAGATGCTGAAAAACGGAATGGTTGGCCAAAACGCTCTGGAAAAATAATACTGAGCATGGCCTTAACAAGGCTTGCGCGCTATTACGGATTTATCTCAACGCCAAATCCAAGAATAGATTCAATCGGAAAGATCTCTCATTGGGGCAGCGAAGATTATCGACCCAATATTGATGGCCTTGATGGGTAAAAAATTTCAGAAAAAGTTTTTTTAGTATTTTTATAATGAATAAAGTTTTAACTCAAAGCCATCTGGGCATCAGATTGTATTCGTTTCACCATAGCGTTTAAGCCGTTTGAACGTTGTGGTGAAATATGCTCGTTAAGTCCTAATGTTTTGAAGATCGACTGCACATCAACTTTTAAAATTTCTTCTGGAGATTTATTGGAAAAGATGGCGAAAACAATCGCCATTAATCCTCTTACAATGTGGGCATCACTATCACCAGTAAGATTTATCACATTTTCTTCTGGTTTTATTTCAGATGTCAACCAAACCTGGCTTACACATCCCTGAACTTTTGTCTCCGCCGTTTTAAATTCATCAGGATATGGTTCCAATTGCTCTCCAAGGTCGATGACGTAACGGTATCTATCTTCCCATTCCTCAATATATTCAAAGTCAGAAATTATTTGCTCTAAGTTCATGTAGACACTCAATTGTATATTTTCTTTATTGGCTTTGCTTCAGTTGCTCTTTTTTGTTGTGCTTCAGATGCCCACAAAGCATCCGCACTAGCAACCGCATTAATTGTGCTTCAGTTGCCCACCAGCTACCGCGCTAGCAAAAACTCTCCTCACTATTAAGTGACAAGCTCTAAATTTGCTAGAAAATAATTTCTTTAAAGTGAGGTGTATTTTTAATGAAACTGAAAAAAAGGGAAGGCACGCACTAAGAATAGATAAGGGCAGGGATATCTAATCTAGTGCGTGCCTTGGTTGCGTCACCCTGTCATTTAGGGGGCGTCAGGGTGGCGTTAGGTGACTTAAAACTTTTTGCTAATCTTATACCTGCTGATTAGCGCGTTATTTTGAACTATCTTTTCTCGTCATCAGCTTAATTTGAAGCGACGCGCCATTCAGGCTCCATATCGGCAGCATTTAAGGTGTTTTGACCTTCAAATTTTGATGAAACTTTAGTTTTTGCAGACTGTTTTTCTACGCTACCAGTTCGCCATTCTTCTGATTTTGCACCAGATTTAGGGCTATAAGCTGGTTTATAATCCTTTTGACTGCTTTCTTTCATGTCCTTGGCGACTGCTACGACAATATTATATCCGTACTCTGCTTTGTATTTTATCGTGCGCCATGCTTCCTGGCTTATGTTACAGATATCTACATTGCGATTGCAAAATTGGCTCATATCTCGAAATGCATATTTTGTTGCGCCCACAACATTTGCTGAATTATTATTCCCAAGGGGCACCAGTAAGATTACCAATGAGACCCAGAAGAAAGTGCGAATTAAAAACATTTGTTATTCCCTGCTAAAGTGTTTTGTTCGATGAATAGACACTAACAAAGAACTTCAAATAAATAATCAAAACTGGCAGGCAAATTAAATGTAAATTTAAAGAGCAATTGAATGTATTTATATTATAAATCCACTAAAATTTTAATCTAATTTTCAAACTACACATAGACTACTTATCTTTAAAATTTTATATAAATTTTATTCAATTTTTTACTTACAATTCAAAGCGCAATACTTTCCTCACTGCCAAAAACTATCTCCTAAAAATTGCAAATATTTAACTCATACAGACAATTTTATTAGAATTTTATCTTTCATTAATCTGAATTGCCCATAATCATTTTCAATAGTAGTTTTTAAGGGTGCGACTTCGCATTTATGTTGAGCAAATTAAAGCATTTAAATCAGGAGATGGACGTTCTTATCTCCTCCAAAGTTGAGGGATATTTTCATCCGTCAGCTCATAAGAATGCTTTGTCCCTGCATAGGCATAAATCTTTCATACAATCCCACCTAATGGGTGGCCTCATCGCCCTCCTTCTATATCCTCTCTATATATACAGGGCCGGAATACCGGGTTTTTTGGATATTTTGGTGCTCTTTTGGTTTCTTTCGCCCTTAGCTACCGTATATTACCTCTGCCGTACTGGAAATTTGGCGATTGCGCATATGATTTCGGCAATCAACCTAGCTATTTTTGTTACAGTTGGGGCTGCTCTTTCTGGCGGTATTCATTCATTTCTTATTGCCTGGATGGTGATCGTCCCCCTAGAGGCTGCTCTTTCTGGACATAAAAAAGTTATTTTTACAGCTTCATCCGTTGCTGTACTTGCTCTTTCAGGACTTTATATAGGCAGTAGCGCAGGCATTTTTATTGCGACACGTCAATTTGGCTTCAGTCAAGAAGCTCTTTTTCTGTTTGGCTTGTTTTCTGCCTGCACTTACGGCAGCGCCATAGCCATGACAGTACAAAAGGCTCACGAAGAATCAGAGAAATCTATTCGTGAGAGTGAAGAAAAATACCGTTTAATGGCTGATAATTCTACTGATATGATTAGCGTTCATAATCATAAAGGAATGGTCACATTTGTTTCTCCAATAGCTGAACAGCTATTTAATGCAGAGACGACTTCCCTACTTCAGGGCGGCCTACTAGAAAGAATACATATTTCTGACCGCCCCATTTACATGACAGCTCTTTCTAATTGTAGATCTTCTAAAGATGCTATCAGCGCGGAATTTAGAGTTAGACGTTCAACAAACTCAGATGCACAGGCGCCGAATTATATTTGGCTTGAAATGAGATGTAAAAGAGTTGGTCCTGCCAATGATGAGGACCATCATATCATCGCTGTTACAAGGGATATATCGGTTAGCAAAACCCAGGAACTAGCCCTTCTGAAAGCAAGAGATGAAGCCGAGACAGCCAACATTGCGAAAACACGTTTTCTAGCGAACATGAGCCATGAATTGCGCACTCCTTTGAATGCAATCATTGGTTTTTCCGATGTTTTGAATATGGAGCTTTATGGCAAACTAGGCAATGATAAATACGCTGACTATTCTCGTTTGATTAATGATGCAGGAGAGCATCTCTTAAGCATTGTAAATAATATTTTAGACATGTCTAAAATTGAAGTTGGTAAATTTTCTATCACTCCAGAAGCTTTCGAACTCAACTCTCTCATTGATACGTGCTGCGACATGATGGAACCTGAGGCGAATGATGCCTCCGTTCAAATTATAAAAGAATTTGATACTGAGGACCAAGATATCGTTGCTGATAGCCGCGCGGTTAAACAAATGATGATCAACCTACTCTCAAACGCCATTAAGTTTAGCCCTGCCGATAAAAAAATCATCGTTAGAGTAACAACTCATGATCAGACGGCCTTTTTAGAAGTCATCGATCAAGGAATTGGTATTTCCCATAACGATTTACCCAAACTGTGCAACCCCTTTGTTCAGGCTGATAATTCTTATAAACGGCAACATGAAGGTGTTGGTCTTGGGCTATCGGTTGTGAAGGGCCTGGCGAACTTGCATGGTGGAAACCTTACAATTGAGAGCACACTAGGCATTGGGACTACGGCGCGAATTGAACTTCCGCTTGAGGCAAGCCTAAATGAGAATGCCCCCACTGAAATAGTTCAAAAACTGGATGAAAAAGACGCTTGCATCATTCCATTTAACGAAACTGTGCAAGAGCTAAAGAAATCGGCAAACGCACAAAATTAATCCCCTCCTTTTATTTGACGAATTTATTTTTTCAAATTTTACAACAAGTTAACGACACGTTTCTTTTATAATTCAGGTTTTCCATTTCATATTAACCGGCTCTTTACCTTCATATCCAATAATATTGAAGAAGGACTGTTTTTTCTTTATGACTTTGCCTTTTGATTAAGCAACCAATGTCTTTGTTTAGTGAACAGTAGTAGATTAGTACCATGAAACCAGTATATGCCAGACTTGTAGTTTTAAGCTTTTTGATGCTTTTTAGCGCAATTTCCGTAAACGCGCTTTTTATGCAAGATGGTCGCGTTTCTCAGCACGCCGATAAAAAATATCACTCAAAAGTCACGGTTCATGTTGAAAAGCCTGCTCCTAAAGATGTGGAGCATGTTGCCTCTGTCTCACTAAAGAAAAATGCCCCTTTACCTATCAAAGAAAAATCAAAACCTCGCACCATTGGCGACATGCTCAAAAACCTTGTTGAGACACCTGAACCTCAGGTTGAGAGCGATAATGTTGTTGCCTTGATACAAGATGGTTTGATGAAACTGGGCTATCATCCCGGCACGCCAGATGGCATTGCTGGCCCAACGACCCGAGCCGCCATTATGGCTTATGAATTTGATAGAGGTTTAACTCAAACCGGCATTGCAGACGCGGAAATTTTAGAAGTTATCCGCGGTTCAAAACGCCGTCCAGAGCGACCAATAAACGCCAAAATCTTAGCCAAAAATTCTCAAGAGTTGGTATCTGCGCTGCAAAAAGCTTTGACAAAACTTGGTTATAACACTGGCTCAGTAGATGGTGTCATTGGCCCTTTAACACGAAAAAGAATTCGCAGTTTTGAACGTGACCAAAGGATGGATGTGACCGGGCGTATATCTGGTAAATTAATCAACGCGATTAATAAAGCACGCGGGCGCCCTCTTTTGCTTGCAAGTATTTCGAGATAAATGTTTTATCTTTTTTTCTTCTCTCTCACGGCTATTTCAAACGCTAGCGCGTTTGAGCCTACGAGGTGCGGCGCTTGTGCCGGACGCCACTGGCGTCATATCCCTCAGCCCGAAAAAGGGCTGAGCTCCTTCTTCGAGTTGATAGAATTGCGCTTTCTCTCACGGTTATTACTTTTTAGTGGTGCTTCAGGTTGCCTACTAGCAACCGCGCTTTTAGTGGCGCTTCAGTTGCCCACTAGCAACCGCGCTTTTAGTGGCGCTTCAATTGCCCACAAACAACTGCGCTTTATTATGGCTAATTCATAACGTTTTTCTTATAGTGAGCGCTTAAAAACAACTCTCACATCAGGTTTTCGACATGCGGCTTCATTCTCATATTTGGGTTTCTGCTTTTATTCGCCAAGTTAATAATGGCGGGGCAAGTGCGGTTTTAACCCAGCGCGGTGAGGCAACTGCTGGCGCTATATATATTAAAGTCGCCCTACTAGATAGAACCGCCCAACTTTATAGCCCTGCTCCTCTATTTCTGATGGAAGAAGCCCAGAAAACAAAAAGTGAAATTACTCTGGATATTGATCGTTGCTGGCATTCTGAATTTGGCATAGAACCTCAAGATGAGTTTGAAATTGATCAGTTTATTCGCCAGCAAACTCAATATGACCCTGATATCTGGGTCATTGAGATAGAAGACCGTGAAGGCCGCCATTTTTTAGATAACCAACTTATTGACACAAATTAGGCTCAATTAACGTATTGATAAGTATATTTTTAAATAAGCCGATTAAATCTTCTTATTTGCATTTTTAAAAATAAAAAATACACTTTTTTGACTTATCCTTTGTTTGGAAATTTAATAATGGTGCAAAAGAACACATCTTTTGACTTATTGCTTTGCATGAAACTCCTAAAACAACTTAGAGGTAGATTTCATGCTTTTTGTAATTTTATTGGTGAGTAAAAATGAGTAAAATAATAGACGCTAGCGATCAAGCTATTCGAGATTTTGGGAAAAGCACTTCAGTTTTTAATCATGACTTTGCGTCATCAGGATTATTTACCGATGAAAAACTTGCTGAATTAATTGAGCGCTATCCGCGTGAATATTACATGATCAACACTATGACAGCGCAGGGTGACAAGCCTGAATGGCGCTCAGGTGAGATCAACAATGTATCTGGTGACAAAGTTTTACAAGCGCTCACTGAAGGCCGCATTTGGTTAGCTCTTCGCCGGTTTGATGTGGTATGCCCAGAATATGACGATCTGGTTCACCAAGCATTTTCGGAAATGGAAGGGCTACAACCGGGGCTTAAAACTTTCAAACATAATAGCTCAATGCTGATATCAAGCCCAGGTGCTCGGGTACTTTATCATGCTGACATTCCATATGTTTGCTTGTTCCATGTGCGCGGCCGTAAGAAACTTTGGCTGTATGATGCTGACAATAAAGAGCATCTACCTGATCAAACTTTAGAAGGCGTTATCCTTCGTGAGACTGAAGAAGAAGTTGCTTATAAAGAAGCTTGGGACAAGGACGCATCTGAAATTGTTCTTGAGCCTGGCACCGCTCTTTCCTGGCAGCTTAATGCACCGCATCGCGTTGACAATCTCGACGGTTTGAACGTTTCGATCACAACAGATTACTTCACACCTTTTGCTCAAAAGAAATATGGTGTTTATTACACAAATGGCATCATGCGCCGCAAACTTGGCATGTCTCCAAAATCAACAGACGCAAATGGTTTAGGGGCTATGGCTAAATGCGCTGCAGCTCTTGCAATCAAGAAATCAAAAATTGTGAAAGTGAAAGAACGTACAATGGTAAGTACATTCACACTTGATCCTGAAAATATTGGTCAGATTATTGACCTGCCAGAAAGCCAAAGAACAGAAATCGTGCAAATGTAGTTTGCAACGAACATAGATTTTTAAAAAAGCGATGGCTGTGAGGCTGTCGCTTTTTTTATGAATTATTTTCTCTCACGGCTATTCTATGAGCTGAAGCTCATAGGCCTACGAGGTACGGCGCTTGCGCCGGACGCCATCTGGCGTCATGTCCTTCAGCCCGAAAAAGGCTGAACTCCTTCTTCGTATATTGTAAGTTTTATTTTTCCTCACGGCTTTTCTTTTTAGTGGCGCTTTAGATTGCCCACTAGCAACCGCGCTTTTTAGTGGCGCTTCAGTTGCCCACTGGCAACCGCGTTATTTCCTTACCGGAAGAGTGATTTTTTTTGTTTTTTTGCTGGCATTTTTTTCGGGATTTTCTTTTTGCTTTTCTGCAACGTGGTCGGTGCAGCTTTTTTCGCCTTGCATCCAGTTTCGAATATCTTTCGTGACATTCGTTTCATTTTGCGGCGTTAGATGCCGATTGTCCAAGCGCACTTCTGTTGTGTTTGCACTTGCTGGTTTTAGGTGAACTGAGAAAATACGAGGCCCGCGCTTTGGATGCACAGCCGGTTTATGAATGAATATATCTGCTTTTTTCTCTGAGCCATCAGCTTTGTTTCTTGCAAAGAACTGCGCCTTTCCTAGAGGTGAGCCATCAACCAACCAACATTGACGTAACCCCAGTGCAATGCGGCTATAAATTGCGATATAATTACCTTTGACGATTTCTCCACTTAAGGAAGACGTCAGATCAGCGCCAGCTAAAGGAACTTTTACTGAGGAAATATCAACTTCAGGGATTTCAATGGGGTTTTTGGCGCAAGCGGTGCACAAGAGGAGCACTGCCCCTGCTATCAGACCTCTTTTTATAAGACTCTTGCACATAAGAAACCTCTGAACTTGATTGAGCTTTCTATTTTGCATTTAATACAAGAATATAACAAGGTGCTTTATTATGTCTCGCGGGCTATTTTTTCGCTGAAAAAGCGAAAAGCCCTCCGATGGGACGGCGCTAGCGCCGGGCAGCTCACGCTGCCATGTCCGTACTCTGAAGTAGAGCACTCCCTTCTTCTGTTGGATACTTCTGAAGCTTTATTTATGAATTCAAAATTATCTGACACGCTCTACTTGATGCCATAAAAACAAAAACGCAGCTTATAAAGCTGCGTTTTGTAGATTTAGATCATCACGGTCTGTTTGATGAATTTTCACTAAATATTCTTTAGTGAACAGGTCTTTAACGAGTTACTAAACGCGACATGTTTTGAGCAAACTCATCTAGGCTGTTCTGCTCATTTCTTGCCGCTTTAACTCGTGTGCGAGCCATGTCACGTTCTTCAAGAATTTCTACATTCTTCAATGCTTTCATTGCATCTTGAAGTTCATCATTTGCAGCATCCATCTTTGCTTCAAGATCAGCTATTGAGATCATGAGATTGTCACGTCTCTGTACAGCAGCTTTAGCAAATGTTGGATAAGCATAATGATTAATATCATCAACGCCTGCACGTTGTTGTTCTGACAAGACCTGATTGTCCAGATCATCAGCCATAGATTTAAAGTCGTTTATCATAGCCTCAATGGCTGCAACTTTTTGACGCTTTTCGTCCACGTCAAACTTGCGCAAACGAATAAGAGTTTCGCGAGATTTCATGTTCGATACCCTTTACACAATTCGAACCAATACAAAAAAATATCATACTGATTCATCATTAACATTTTGACAATTTCAACTTAAAATCTGAACTAATTCTTCATAGCCATCATTAAGTGAGGTCGCTTCTGATTTACCTTGCTGCAAAAACTGTTCCAGCCTTTCGGTGTAATCTATGGCAGCGTCTGTTTCAGGGTTAGAACCGCGTCTATAGACCCCCATACGGATGATTTCCTCCATATCATAGAAGGTGCTCATATATTGCCGCGCTTTATAAATAGCGGGCCTGTATTGTTCTGGCACACATTCTGGCATAGTTCGGGAAATTGATTTTAAAACATTTATTGCTGGATAGCGTCCACGTTCCGCAATGGAACGCTCCATGACTATATGTCCATCCAAAATACCACGTACTGCATCAGAGACGGGCTCGTTATGATCATCACCTTCAACGAGCACTGTGAATAACCCAGTGATTGAGCCTTTGTCTGTACCTGGCCCGGCTCTCTCTAACAGCCTTGGTAATTCGGCGAATACTGTTGGCGTGTAGCCTTTTGTTGCCGGGGGCTCACCAACCGAGAGCCCGATTTCACGTCCAGCCATTGCAAAGCGGGTAATACTATCAATCATGCACAGGACGCTGTGATCTTTATCCCTGAAATATTCAGCCAGGCTCATGGTCATGTAAGCTGCTTGCCGCCTCATTAACGCCGCTTCATCTGATGTGGCCACAACAACAACAGATCTTTTTAGACCTTCTTCACCGAGGTTGTCCTCGATAAATTCTTGAACTTCTCTTCCTCGTTCACCGATGAGACCAATCACAAAAACATCTGCGGAAGCGTTCTTAGTCAACATTGACATGAGGACAGACTTTCCAACACCTGAGCCCGCGAAAATCCCTAACCGTTGTCCCACACAACAGGTGGCAAAACAGTTTAAAGCTTTCACTCCAAGATCAAGTGGCTCACCCACTCTATTTCTTTGATTGGCTGGCGGGGGTGAATTGCGTAATGGCACAGGCTGGTTACCATTTTCCAATGGTCCCTTACCATCTATAGGCTCACCTAATGCATTTACGATACGTCCCAACCAGTTTTCAGAAGGCGAGACATCATTGTTACTTGAATGAAGGTGAGCTTTTGCCCCCATACTAATGCCATCTAAACTCCCGTACGGCATGGCCAATGCAACGCCTTCTTTAAAACCAACAACCTCAACCATGATTGGGTTCGAGTGATCGCGCTCGATTTTTAAACGCGCACCAATTCCAAATGCTGCTAATGGACCTGCGATCTCGATCATCACACCTTGAACAGCTTTCACACGACCATAAATTTTCTTGGTCTGGATGTTTGCTAATTCTTGTTTAAAGGCTTTCAAAAAGTGACCTCTTTTGTTGGCTGTGGGAGAATCAATCAATGGCTTTGACAAATCACTTCGACAATGGCACTCACGTTATTAAGCATTCGTTAATGAATTGGTTACCCAGTCTTTATGTACCCAATTTTAATGAAGGGGATGTTATCAGTTTAACAGTCATAAGTATAATGGGGGGCATGCTTGCATAATGCGTTTTTGAGATGGCTTTACTAGCCAACTTAAGTTTTATGTGACTGCAAAATTTAAATTTTATGAGTGATATCTTTAGGTTAAAAAAAATAAACTAATTTTTGCCATTTTTGGTTGCGTTGATTCGGGCAAATCAGGTAACGTTTCGGTAATAAATTAAAAGAGCACCTAATAATAATCTATTTTAGCGTACCTCATTATCATCCAAAGTAACTCGTCTGTCTCTTGTGATGTGGCTTTACGAAGAGACCTTTTGTTAAAGTTTTTTTTATGAAGATTGCCTTTTTATTAAGAAAAGTGCCGTTTTTATAAGAAAAGCCGAGTGATGTTATTGTTTTTTCAATACAAATTAGGATTTGTTAACTTCTTGCCCGTAACTTTGTAAAGAGAAGATTTAAATCAAGCGATATTCTGGACGCTTGAATTTAAGTTTTATGGGCAGTCGCCGGTTAACGGCTTATAAAGAGGGGCATATGATGAGGGTATTACTCATTGAGGATGATAGCGCTACAGCGCAAAGTATCGACTTGATGCTTCAGTCTGAAGGTTTCAACGTCTACACGACTGATCTTGGAGAAGAAGGGGCAGATCTTGGCAAGATCTATGATTATGATATCATTCTTCTCGACATTAATTTACCAGACATGAGTGGATATGAAGTTTTGAAAACTTTACGTGTAAGTAAAGTTAAAACTCCTATTTTGATTCTATCTGGCTTGGCTGGAATTGACGATAAAGTTCGCGGCCTTGGCTTTGGTGCTGATGATTACATGACCAAGCCTTTTCATAAAGATGAACTAGTTGCACGTATTCATGCAATTGTGCGCCGCTCTAAGGGGCATGCGCAATCTGTTATTACAACTGGCGATCTTAAAGTGAACCTTGACGCTAAAACTGTTGAAGTTGATGGTCAACGGGTTCACCTGACTTCCAAAGAATATCAAATGCTTGAACTGCTATCTCTTCGCAAAGGTACAACTTTGACGAAAGAGATGTTCCTTAACCACCTCTATGGCGGTATGGACGAGCCGGAATTGAAGATTATTGATGTGTTTATCTGTAAGCTTCGTAAAAAACTTTCTGCTGCATGTGAAGGTAAGAATTATATTGAGACTGTTTGGGGCCGGGGTTATGTATTGCGCGATGCGGATGATGATAGTCCGTTGCAACTTGAGCATGAAGGCGAGCACGAAGCTGCTTAAGCCTTCTTTTTTATTACATAAACAAATTATTTAAAAAGAGCACTCTTTATTGACTGCTCTTTTTTTGTTTGTGCTTTTTCTCTCTCACGGCTATTTCAAGCGCTTATGGCGTTTGAGCCTCCGTGAGGCGTCGCAACGCGACGGACTACTTTGACGCTTCGCCATGTCCTGACGCCGAAGTGGCGCCACTCCTTCTTCGGTTGGATAGTTCTGTTTTCTCTCACGGCTATTCTGCCGCTAAAGCGGCAGGCCTCCGAGGGGCGACTTTTTTTGCGATCAGCTTATCTGTGCTCGCTAAAGCTCCGATCAGGCTGATCTTTATGTACCAGACTACGCTCACGCTTCGTCGTGCCCCCATTGCCCGATAATGGCAATGTTCCTTTTTCCTTTAAATGGATTTTATTTAGTGAGCTGAAGTTATTTTGCTTTGGTTTAGTTCTAGAGTTGGAATTACTTATTCTTATTTTGCAAAAAAATGGCGCCGGAATTCAGCGCCATTTTTACATAAATTTTTTATTGCAGACCTTTTCTCACTTACCGAGTAAAGTTTCTACCTGTTGTTCCGGTTTTTGCCAATGGAGCTCCGCTAGCAGGCCTTGTTATTGCGCTTGCTGGCTTGTTACCGGCTTGATCTTTGATTTGATACAGACCTCTTGCATCTGGGACTGTTCCGAAACTATCGTTCAGACCAACTAAAGTTTCTGATGCGCCAAGTACCAAATAACAATTTGGATTTGTTTGTTTGCCCATTCTTTCAATGATATCTGACTTTGTTTCTTTGTCGAAATAGATCAAAACATTCCGACAGAAAATAATGTCAAAACGACCAAGCAGATTAAAACTGTTCAACAAATTAAATTGGCGATATTGAACTGATGATTTAATCTTTGAGTTCACCTGCCACATGCTGCCAACTTGCTTGAAGTTTTTAACCAAATACTTAACAGGCATGCCGCGTTGAACTTCAAACTGGCTATAAAGTCCGGCCTTTGCTTTTTCCAAAGCTTCTGAACATAGGTCTGTTCCGATAATTTCAATACGCCAACCTTCTAGTTCAGCTGCATATTCCTGCATGATCATGCTTAGTGAATAAGCTTCTTGACCAGTCGATGCTGCAGCACTCCATATGCGTAGATGTTTTTGTGCTTTTTTAGCTTCCAGCAATTTCGGCAACATAATGTTTTCAAAGTTGTCGAATGGTGTTTTATCTCTGAAGAAGAATGATTCATTGATGGTCATTGCTTCAACAATTTGGTTCTTTAGCGAGGTTGCTTCAGAGCGACGCAGCTCAGCTACCATTGCATCTATCGTCTCATACTTCAGCTTTTTTGCTACGGGTAAAAGACGCGATTCAATGAGATATTGCTTGTCATCAGTTAAAACCAAACCTGAAGCACTTTTTAGCAATGTCCGTAAATAATCAAAATCTCTTGGTGTCATCTTGCTTGCCCTGTGATTAATTGTTTTAACTTCGGCGCGATTTGTTTTAATGGCAGTACTTCACTGCATGCGCCGATCTTTGCGGTTGCGCCTGGCATACCCCAGACAACACTTGTTGCTTCATCTTGTGCAATAACAGAGCCACCAGCATCTGCTACTATTTTCGCCCCTTTTGCTCCATCTGATCCCATGCCCGTCAAAACAATGGATAGCGTAGTCGCGCCATAACATTTGGCAACAGACTCAAATAAAGGGTCGACAGCTGGTTTGCAGAAATTTACTTCTGGTCCATCTGTTAATCGAATAATTGGAAACGCACCTTTGCGCTCCAAAATCATATGTCTTCCACCAGGTGCGACATAAATTTTACCCGAATGGACTTGCTCCCCATCGATGCCTTCAGCTGATGGTAAACCAGCAGCCCTGCCTAAATGTTCGGCAAAAATCTTAGTGAAAGTCGCTGGCATATGCTGTGTTACTAAAACAGGTATCTGTTTTAATGCCGGCGCTAACTCCTCAAGAACAGAAATTAATGCAGGTGGTCCACCTGTTGAACTTCCAACGATTAAAATTCTCGGCGGCTTTTTGGAATATTCTCGGAGTGAATACCCATCATCTGAACCTGCACTTGGCGAAACAGCGGCTGTAGGTTTGGCTGTTGGTGTTTTGGCTGTAACAACCGCCGGTCTTGCAGGTGCTATTTTTGCTTTTTGTTTTAAAAGTGTAGAACCAAGAGCTTTGATCTTATTGATCAAGTCTATTTTGAAAGCTGAAGATGTTGTAACACCACTATTACTAACTGGTTTTGGAACATAATCGGATGCTCCCAACGACAAGGCTTTTAAACTAATTTCAGCATTTCTCTGAGTTAAAGTTGATGCCATGATAACTTTTACGCCAGGGCACAATTTGAGGATCTTTGGCAGTGCTTCCAAACCATCCATTACTGGCATTTCGATATCAAGAACGATGACATCTGGGTTCAGGGCTTTTACTTCTTCAACTGCTTTGGCTCCATTGGAACATTTTCCAATTGATTCCATTCCAGCTTCTTCATCAACCCACTTAGAGACCAGTCCTCTTACGACAACGCTATCGTCAACAACCATTACTCTGATTGAGTTTGTTGCAGAGACTGCGGAGCCTGACCTTGCAGACAAATTTTGTGCAATTGCCGTCATTTTTGCCTCAATCCAATTAAGCGTCTAGCAACGAAACTTCCTTCAATTTGGAAATAATGATTTCCTTGTCAAAAGGCTTCATTATATATTCGTTAGCTCCAGCTGAAATGGCTTGAGTAATGTGATCCATATCATTTTCGGTTGTGCAGAAAATAACTTTTGGTGCTTCACCACATGGATCTTTTCTTAATTCCATCAAGAATTCCAAACCATCCATGACAGGCATATTCCAATCAAGTAGGATAATATCTGGTAAGTTTTGGCGGCATTTATCTAGAGCTTCCTGACCATTTTCAGCTTCAGAAACCTCAAAATTCACTTCTTCCATAATTCTTCGTGCAACTTTTCTAATTACACTGGAATCATCTACAACCAAGCACTGCTTCATTATTTTATATCCTTTATTCGCCCTTAAATTTCACCCTATTTACAAGAATGACTTAAGCTGCATTTGATTTTTCACCTGTTATATCCAGAATACGTTCAACATCTAATAAAACGAGTAGTTGCCCATCCAGACGGTGAACACCGGCTGAAATGCTACTCCAGCGTACATCTAGATTTGCAGGATTTTTTTCAAACGTTCTGCGCCCTAAACGCAAAACTTCACCAACCCGATCAATGATAAGACCATAAGATTCTTGCTGGTGCTCGATACCAACTGCCATGGGTGTTCCACCGTCACTTCGCGGTGGAAGGCCTAATCGTTTTCGCATATCTATTGCTGTTACGATACGGCCACGCAGGTTTAAAACACCTGCGACCTGAGGATTTGATAACGGAACTTCTGTGATGGCATCTGGCATGAAAACATCTTCAACCTGCTCAATTGGCAAGCCAAAAAGTTGGCCATCTATGTGCACTGTCACAAATTCGCTAGTTGCACCAATTTCTTTGTTTTCGTTACTCGCTTCAGTCATGCTGCGGCCTCATTCTCACTTACTGGCTTACATTCACGGATTGATTCAATTAGACCTTCGCGGTCAAACTTGGCGACATAATCTCTGAAGCCGGCTGCACGCCCGCGTGCAATAACTTCAGGATTTGTGTGTGATGAAAGGGCAATGATTGGAGTTTCACCCCATTGATTGTCACCTTTAAGGACACCTGCGAAAGTAATGCCGTCCATTTCAGGCATTTCGATATCAGATACGATGACATCAAACACTTCACCTTTGTCTTTTAACTGCAAGGCTTCAGTGGCTGATTCAACCATTGTAACTCGATAACCAGCAGACGCTAATAATGGTGACAAGAGATTGCGGAAAAATGCGCTATCATCAACCAAGAGTAACTTTAATTCTCTTTGTACAGGGTTTGGTATATCGCGCTTTTCTAGCCAATCATCAAACGCTTTTGGTAGGTAGTAACCAACATCGATGACTTCTGTTGCCTTGCCTTTAATTACTGCAGAACCAACAATACCATCTTTCTCAGAGGAAATTTCGATCGTTAAGCGGTCCTCAACAATATCGACGATTTCATCAACAACCAATCCCATAGAATGAGTTTCATCAGCAAAAACTAAGATCGGTTGTAGACCTTCATCTTTGTGTGTCAGATGATCATCGATGTAGATAAGTGGCATTAGTTTGCCGCGATACTGAACTAGATCTCTGTTATTTGATCTTTCAATATTTGCAACATCAACCTCTTCAAGCCTTGTTACCAATGATAGAGGTACTGCTTTGAGGTCTTCTGAACCTGATTTGAAGACCAACAATGCTGTCTTCTCTTCATTACCAATTAAGTCTGCTGCTTCAGCTGCATCGACATGATTACTATCCTGAGCACCGCCATGATCTTTCGCAACCGCTTGAGCGATGCCGTTTGGATCAACGATCAAGATCACGCTACCGTCACCCAAGATCGTATTTCCCGAGAACATTGTGATTTCTCGAAGCATGGATGACATCGGCTTGACCACGATTTCTTCTGTGTGGAAGACAGCGTCAACAACAATACCGAACGTTTGTCCGCCCACTTGAACAACAACAACAAACACATTCTGATCTGTTGCCGCGGCAGCTGCGGCGGTTCCATCATCTCCTTCTTCAAGGATTTTTGCGACCGGGTCATTGCCTAATAATTTACTCATGCTTATTACCGGCAATAGTTTATTGCGCAATCTCAAGACAGGACTGTCATTAATCATTTCAATGCGGTGTTCTGCATTTGCATTTGACTTCACTAACTCAAGTACAGCCAATTGAGGAATTGCAAATTTTTGTCCGCTTGCTTCCACAATCAAAGCCGACACAATTGCTAATGTGAGTGGAATTTTAATAATGAAGGTAGAACCTTCACCTGCAACTGATGTTAAATCAACGGTTCCGCCGATGAGTTCAATGTTAGTGCGAACAACGTCCATGCCAACACCGCGACCAGAAACGTTTGTTACTTTTTCAGCAGTTGATAGACCTGCGTGGAAAATCAATTTGTGAATTTGATTTTCTGACATTTCTTCAAGCTCAGCTTCGGTAGCAATGCCGTTAGCTATGACTTTTGCTTTAATCTTATCTGTCGGCAGACCTTGACCATCATCTGCAATTTTAATGATGATGTGACCACCTTCGTGATAGGCACTAAGTGTTACGTTACCTTCTTCTGATTTGCCGGCAGCGATACGACCTTCAGTTGTTTCCAAGCCATGGTCAGCAGAGTTCCGTACCATGTGTGTTAGAGGATCTTTAATTTGCTCTAGAACTTGGCGATCAAGTTCTGTTTCAGCACCGATCATCTCAAGATTAATTTTCTTATCCAATTCTTTGGATAGATCTCGGATGATACGTGGTAGTTTTTGCCATGCATTGCCAATTGGTTGCATGCGGGTTTTCATAACCCCTTCTTGCAACTCGGCAGTTACGTTTGAAAGGCGCTGCAAGGGAACTTTAAATTCGCTATCATCTAGACGGCGAACCATTTCTAAAAGTTGATTTCTTGTTAGCACAAGCTCAGACACCATGGTCATAAGCTGTTCTAATGTCTCAACATTTACACGAATAGTTTGCGCTTTTACTGCGCCACCTTCTTTTGGTTTTGCGTCATCTTTTTGAGCTGCAGCTGGTTTTGCAGCTGGGGCTTTTACTGCAGCTGGAACTTCGGCAGGTACTGGGGGTTCAGGCTCAACAACAGCGGCTGGCGCTTCATCAACGGAAGGAGCTCCGGCTCCAAAATCATCAGGTCCAGGAGCATTCTGGAAGGCAGCTTCTAAATCATCTAGAGAAACTTCACCAGGTTTTAGTTCACGCTCTAATTCTTGAGAGGCAGGGGCTTCGGCTTCTGCAGGTTCTTCAACGCTTTCGCCATTCATGGCCTTCATTGCCAAGGCGGACATGGCGTCAAGTTGTTGAATTAAATCTTGATCAACACCTTCAGGTTCAGAACCTTCTTGCTCTAATTGCTCTAGAATTTCTTTTAATCGGTCAATTGTATCAAGAATTAGCGACACGCCTTCAGATGTTGGGGTCGCACCATCTCTATATTTACCCATTAGCGTTTCAGCTGAGTGAGCTAATGCTTCAAGTCTTGGTAGCCCAAGAAAACCACAGGTTCCCTTGATTGTATGTACCAAGCGAAAAATATTATCTAAAATTCCGCTATTAGTTGGTTCTTGTTCAAATTTTACGAGTTCTACGTCAACGACATCTAAACTTTCAGCAGTTTCCGTTAGAAATTCGCTCAGGAGATCGTCCATCACTTGTATCCTTTTCCCCAAAGCCCTGTTAGCTTTTTACCCCTTGGCCAAGAGACTCACTCATAGAATCACAGAGAGAATCATTGGCCCTAAACTTGATATTGGAGAGAAAGAGTTAAATTTAACTGAAAGAAATACCGTGAACCTCCCAAGTTTTGGAGATAATTTAATTTTTATCTCATTATGAGACTAAAAATCCGACTTCATTTTCATTAAATTCGAGTTTTATTGATAAATCGCCATTTTTTAGAAGGCGATATGTGTAGTAAGGCTGAATGACCAACGCGTCGATTGGATCTTTTGAAGAGCCATTTAGGATGTCAGGCACACGTTCGGGAAGTCTTGCACCATCCCCCTTAGCTGAGATTCGAATTTCCGGCTTTTCAACATCACCAGACACATTAAATTGGATCACGCCGCCCCTCGGAATTGCCGCCACTGCAACAACAACTAAATTCAGGATTAACTTGGCATAACCTTTTGGCATGAAATCATGCTCACTTTTCCACTCAACCTTATGTTTTTCCTCAAGAATTGCGTTTGCTAAGTCTTGAATCTTATTGAAAGGAATATCTGTTCCAGCAGACCCAGCCGCACCGAATGCTAATCGTGCAAATTCCAAACGGGCCCAAGCATTTTTTGTATTGCGGCGGATAACATCCATCGCATATTGCTTGACCTGCTCATCATCGTCGTCTTCTAAAACTTCCAGGCCGTTAAAAATCGCACCGACAGGACCAACAACATCATGGCAAATTCGACTGGAAACCAAGGCTGCTAATTCCAGGTCTGTAATTTCTTTGTCTACACTCATTTATTAAGTCCCCGTTAACTAAATTTAACTGTCTGTTATGTTTTTTCAGAAAATAGCTCAATTTAAATCCGTTTTTTCCTAAAGATTAGGAGCTTTGATCCAAATTCAAAGCGAATCAAATTGTTCCATCGAAGAATAACGTTTTGATTGAAGATGTTCTAGAGCATAGATTTTTTTGCCCACCTTAATAAGAGATAGTGCGACTTCTTTATAACTCTTTCAGTTTAACATTTGCTCCTTGCTTTAAGTCTTGTTTTTCAGGCAAATAAGCTTATGGTCGCAGCTGCTTTTATCAGTAACTTCAGGCCTGTTCGCCTGCTTTTTTAACTTTTTTGGTCCGAGATTTATGCCACATCCCAGTTTTAATGAATTAAATTCAGCTCTTGTTCCGCTAGCTATTGAAGTTGGGCAACTCATCTTAAACTATTACCACTCAGATTTAGTGATAGAAACCAAGAGTGACGATAGCCCTGTGACCTTGGCTGATAAGGCGGCTGAAAAACTTATAATTGAAAAGCTCACTTCGTGTTGGCCCAACACGACCATTGTGGCTGAAGAGATGTGTGCCGCAGGTCATATTCCAGATACGAATGGTACTTTTTTTCTTGTTGACCCGCTTGATGGTACCAAAGAATTTATCAATAAAAGGGATGAGTTCACCGTAAACATTGCCCTAATTGTCAATAACTTACCATATTACGGTCTGGTTCTAACGCCAGCTCTTGGTGAGCTGTTTATTACTCTTTCTTCTGAAAGTGCTGGTTTTTTACAACTTCATGGAAATATGAAAGACTTTACAGAGAATGATAAGGTTTTCGACTCCTCCAAATTTACACCCATTTTTGTGAGAGATTGGCCCGAAACAGGGCCTGTTGGTGTTGTTAGTCGCTCTCACCCTGATGATACAACGGCAGCATTTTTAAAGAAAAATAATGTAAGGGATCAAATTTCTGCTGGCTCAAGTTTGAAATTTTGTCAACTTGCCAGAGGACTTGCTGATCTTTACCCTCGTTTTGGGCCTACTATGGAGTGGGATACAGCAGCGGGTCATGCGGTTTTATCCTCAGCTGGTGGTGCCTTGGTCACCGGAACTGGGGATCCTTTTCTTTATGGAAAATATGATCGTAAATATTTAAATGGGGAATTTATAGCAAGCTCAAAAGAAACTCTTGAGAAGATTCAATTTTAAAAAACTTTGAATCTCGGAATATCCAGGGACAGCTCTTGCCAGTTGGCTTCTATTTTTTTGTTTAGTTTTCGCCTGTTTTCCTGCCAGAGATATCTATTAACCTGATTGTGAAATAGATAGAGTTTTCCTCCTTCAATAACCCAAATTGAAGGTAGACCTTCTGATAATAATCCTTTGGAAATTGCATAAGCATCATAGCCTGCATAGCGCGGTGCGTAAACGGATGGCGTTCTTTTAAAGGCGAGTAAATTTGCTTCCGATTTAAATTGCCAGGTTACACCATGCCAAAGATATTGAAACCGCTCGTCGCCAGCTACACTTTTTTGGGAAATGAAATAAGAGAGAGGATCGTAACCACCGATGGCCAAACCAGTAATATAATCAGACCAATGAATTGGGACATAAAGATTGTCTAATTCATTTAGCTTTTTCTCTAATTCTGTCTCAGTTGTTTTTAATGAGGGCCTAGCTGCGTTTGGCTTTTTAAGTTGCGACGTTTGCTTCTCATCTTTTGATACCTGCGCCGACACATGATTAATCGGTGCAAAAAAAGCACCAAATCCGAACAGAAGCACTAACGATATGATTTTACTTTTCAAGGAAATTGGCATTCTTTTTCGATACTTTTCTCTTTAGTGACCTCTTTATCGGTTCAGCATCTTTACTTCACTGCTTCCGTCTAAAGTTACGGGCTTTATTATACCCCTTAAATCTTACTTAATTCTCATCCCTTGTTTTATAGCAATCGTTTTTGCTTATAAAATACGTGTCATTTTTACGTTAGATACCTACAAAGCATACGCACCATCCTAAAACCGGAGCCACTTTTAGGTGACACGCTCTAAAATTGACACTTTTTATTGGAATATTTGATCGGCTTTAATGATTTATTCGCTTGATTCTATGAATAATCAATCATTGATTCACTTTTTTCTCGCTGATTAATGC
Organism: Methyloligella sp.; assembly: GCA_021604645.1. GTDB lineage: Bacteria > Pseudomonadota > Alphaproteobacteria > Rhizobiales > HXMU1428-3 > HXMU1428-3. The sequence goes on along the minus strand of BQJJ01000009.1, from coordinate 100,915 downwards.
GCGCTTCTTAAAAGGTTACAACTATGAACGGTTTTCGTTTTTCTGCTGTATTTTCTCTCATTCTGGGTGGTTTCATTCTGAGTGGTTTCATTGGATTTTTGCCAAGTACGCTTCATGCTAAAGATTCCTCACAAATAGTGAGTAAAGCTATTCAATTGGCTCAAGCAGACAGAGGATATATACCTGATGACTCTGTTGACGCGCCGCGCCGTATTACGCCGGATGCGCCACGAGACTATACTCCGCCCCGTGATTATACGCCGCCGAAAGATTATGCGCCGCGCACTTATAATCGCCGCCCTTCTGATAATTATGGTGACCAACCTCGCAGGTATGAGCCTCAGCGAGAACGAGATAATGTGACAGATAGTGAATATTCGTCGAATGAAATTTCACGGGCCGGGCATGAATTCTTTGGTTCTGTTTCTGTTGGACTTGCAAAAGTAATTGAACACGCCTTTAAAAAACAGGGTCGCCCTAATGGTTACATCTTAGGCGAAGAGGCAGGCGGTGCTTTTGTGGCAGGGCTTCGCTATGGAGAGGGTATTCTGCATACCAAAAGTGCCGGGCGTCATAAAGTCTACTGGCAGGGCCCGTCTGTTGGTTATGACCTTGGAGCTTCGGGCGCCAAGACTATGATCCTGGTTTATAATCTTTATACACCGCGTGATGTTTATGCACGCTATGGCGGTATTTCTGGCTCGGCTTACTTTGTTGGCGGTGTTGGTATGACCTTATTAAAACGTGATCACGTGACTATGGCACCAATTGTTGCCGGTGTTGGGTTGCGCCTTGGTGCTAATGTTGGCTATTTGAAATTCACACGTCGTCCGACTTGGAATCCTTTTTAATCAATGTTTTAAATCATTTAGCTGCCTTAATTGCATTGTAACAAGGCATGTCACACTCTTTATCTTTGTGAATAATTGAGACGCTTTTGCATCAACTAGCAAAAGATGGCTATAAGTCTCTTTTTGTGTGAAAATGTTGTTGCGTAGCACTAGGGAGACCCAATATGATGGCCTCTCATGGATGAATGAATTATTCATCCGTTTTAGTAGGTAATCTTGTTGACTTTTTAAGGGCTAAAGGACGTTTTGGTGGGCATCAATTTTGCCCTTTCCTTAGCCTTAGAAAACAACATCTGGGCTGGACGATTAATCAAGCATGCTTATCCAATCCATTATGATTTTTTCATTGGGCATCTTTGTGACTGCTCTTATAGGGATTGCTGTCGCCCCACTCATTTGGGCGCGTTCCTCAATTGTGACCAAACAACAATTAATTGCCACCCTTCCCTTAAATGAATTTGAAATAAAATCTTCCCGCGATCAGCTCCGTGCAGAGCACGCCATTAAAGCCCACCGGCTTGAAAGTAAATTAGAACAAGCCGACCAAATAAATGCTCGCCAGTTGATTGAGATTAACCGACGTGAACTTAATATTCATGAGTTAAACAACCAGATAATTAATCTGAAACAAGAGCTTGCTGAGAAGACAAGCCAGAACATTGTTTTACTGCAAAATATCGATCGCAAGGTTCCTTTGTTAGAAGACCGCGCAAACCGGCTTATGACTGTGCTTGTTGAGCGTGAGCGTGAAATTCAAGCTCTCAAACTACATGGCGTGCATGGATATCATGACGCAAGTGATGATGAAGGGCTTTACCACTATCAAGAAGAAGTGGAACAAATGCGCCAAGACCTTGGACAAGAAGTTCAATCGACCGAGGCTCCTAGACGAACCATCATTGAAAATGCTGAAAGCATACATGAAGAGAACCTCGATCTTTTAAATGAAACGGCCAAACTAAGAGCTCGCCTTATCGAAATTCAAAAACGTGAGAAGAATGAAACAGACCTTCTCCGCTCCGAAATGCAGAATATTGCTCTTACTTTAATGCAGGAACAAACTGCTGTTTATCGTAGTCAATTTCATAACATTCCCAATGCCCACCCTCTTGGTGAGGAAGATGAAGAAAATCAACTACCGCTTGATTTTGAATTTGATGATAAGAAACCAGTGTTTCTTAAAAAAGCTGAACAAGCGCGGGCTGAGAAAGAAATTAACCCAACATCAGCTTCATCTGATAAAGAGACGGATACCCCTGAAAACAGCTTAACGGCCCGATTAGAGACATTGCTCAAACAAAAATAATAGGTTCTTTACCGTCTTTTATTTTTGTACGCTGATCTTAGCAGTGATCGTTTTTGTTTTTTTATTCACCAGCCAAATCTCTGAAATTTCGCCTTTTTTTACATCTTCTTTCTTTACATAGAGAATAATTTCTTTCTCTGAAGCGGCTAAATGCTGGATTTTAAAGCCGTCAAGCTTTATACCGCTTTGAACAGGCATTTGCTTTGATTGGATTTTTCCCTTGAATACCTCTTCAGAAACAGCTTCTTTCGTTTCTGGTTTTGAGAGTACGGTATTTACAAGTTTGTAAATAAAAAAACCAAAGCCAATGGCTAAAACAACTGACATAAAAATGATGAGGCCTATGAGTGCTTTTATCCTCATGGGGCTCCAAAAGCCGTTTTCACTGCTCTCTATTGCATTTTGGTTTTCAGCTTGTTCATTTTTATTTTTATCAGCTTTAGGCTCTAGCATAAGATTTTAGTCCATATGACGAAGAATATTCAAAACACCTCACAGACCGTAAGCCTTGATGAACAGTCGGAGAAAACGACTGAACAATCAACACATGTTCGTCTTGAGGCTGGTGCAGAACATGTTGGTGAACGGCTTGATCGTTTTATTAGCTCATCTTTGGAGCATTACACAAGGTCACGTGTGAAAGAATTAATCAAAACCGGTCATATTAGCCGCGGAGAAAAGGTTATTCTCGAGCCCAATTGCCGTATTAAACTTGGCGATATCTATGATGTTGAGTTGCCACCAGCTGCTGCTGCCATTCCTTTAGCGCAAGATATTCCTTTAGACATTGCTTATGAAGATGAACACCTCATTGTGATTGATAAACCAGCCGGATTGGTTGTTCATCCAGCAACGGGACACTGGAGTGGCACTTTGGTGAACGCTCTTCTTTTTCATTGTGGTGACAGTCTTTCTGGTGTTGGCGGTGTGAAACGGCCTGGAATTGTTCACCGCTTGGATAGATACACTTCAGGGTTAATGGTGGTTGCCAAAAATGATACTGCTCATCTCGGGCTTTCTGAACAATTTGCTGACCATGGCCGGCAAGGCCCTCTAACACGGGCTTACACTGCTTTGGTTTGGGGTGAGATTTCTCCCAAGAATGGGACGGTTAAGAGCCAAATTGGACGATCCCCTAAGAACCCTCTTAAGATGGATGTCTTAAAAGACGGGGGTAAATTTGCGATTACCCATTATGAAACTCTGAAAACATATGGTGTTCATGATGTTTCCAATCGTTCAGCTATGAAACTCGGTGATAATAACGCCGCTGTTTCAAAAATCACATGTCGGCTCGAGACTGGGCGAACCCATCAAATTCGGGTGCATATGACGCATTTAGGGCATCCTCTTATCTCAGACCCGGTTTATGCCACTGGATTTAAGACAAAAGCTGATATTTTGCCTCAAAAAGTGCAACACGCCGTTCAAAAGCTAAAAAGACAGGCTCTACACGCCTCAGTCCTTGGGTTTAGCCACCCTGTAACGGGCGAATACCATGAATATTCAAGCGATTTACCCAAAGATATGGAAAAATTAGAAAATTTACTTCAAACCCTTTAATGCCGTAATTTTATGCCTATATATAGTAAGGCTAAAATGAAGTTCACATTTTGTTCTAGCCTTTGTATAAGTTGTGGTTTTTTTTTATTTAAAAGGTTAGGGGTCAGGCTATGGCTACAAATCTACCGACAGTTACATCTGGACAGGGCGGCTTACAGAAATATCTTTCTGAAGTGCGTAAATTTCCTATGCTGGAACCACAAGAGGAATATATGCTGGCGAAATGCTGGCGTGAACATAATGACCGAAATGCCGCACAAAAGCTTGTGACGTCTCACCTCAGATTGGTTGCTAAAATTGCCATGGGTTATCGTGGCTATGGCTTGCCTATTGGCGAAGTTGTTTCTGAAGGCAATGTTGGCCTTATGCAGGCTGTTAAAAAGTTTGACCCTGAAAAAGGGTTTCGCTTAGCAACTTATGCAATGTGGTGGATTAGAGCCTCAATTCAAGAATATGTTCTACGCTCATGGAGCCTTGTGAAACTTGGCACGACTTCTTCTCAAAAGAAGTTGTTCTTCAATTTGCGCAAAGTCAAATCACAGCTTAACGCTTATGAAGACGGTGATTTAAAACCAGATCAAGTTAAAGAAATCGCTACTCGTCTTGGCGTGCCTGAAGGTGACGTTGTTTCTATGAACCAGCGTATGCTGGGTGATGCCTCTCTCAATGCCCCCTTAAGCAAAGAGAGTGAGAGCGGTGAGTGGCAGGACTGGTTGGTTGATGATGAGATTGACCAGGAAACAGCACTTGGTGACAGCCAAGAACTCGACCATCGTCTTGATCTTTTGAAAGATGCTATGGGTGTTCTTAATGAGCGTGAAGTTAAGATTTTTGAAGCGCGCCGTTTAAGTGAAACACCGCAAACTCTTGAAGAGCTTAGCCAGGAACATGGTGTGAGCCGCGAACGTATTCGCCAAATTGAAGTGCGTGCGTTTGAAAAAGTTCAAGAAGCTGTGGTAGCTGCAGCTAATTAATCTCTTTTTTGTGGCGCTTCAGTTGCCCACCAACAACCGCTCTATCTCTCTCACGGGCTATTCTGCCGCTGTGGCGGTGGGCCCTCCGAGGGGCGGCGCTAAGCGCCGAACGCCTCTCGGCGTCATGAACGTGCTCAGAAGTAAGCACTCCCTTCTTCAGATTACCTCATCGTGGATATATCTGTTTTCTCTTACGGGCTATTTTTTTAGTTGCGCTTGAGATTGTCACTCTCTTAAACTCCTTTGGTTGCCCACTAGCAACCGTCGTGACAACCGCAGTGCTAAAAGCGGTAGGCCTTCTGAGGGTGGCATTTTTTACAATCAGCTTATCCGTACTCGCTGCGCTCCGTTCAGGCTGATCTTGTGCGCCTGCCTATGATTACGCTTCGCCATGTCCCATGCCCGAAAAGGGCAATGCTCCTTCTTTGGATGTAAACATTGAGTTTAAGGCTGCTTTTCTTTGCTTGAGATGTCCACTAAGCACCCACATAGCGCCATGCCTCCTTTTCGGAAAGGGATGAGTTCCTTTTTTACAAACCCATGAATGGGTGTGGATAAGTGCTTTTTGTTTGTTACAGTTTTTTGATATTCCGCACTGGTTAAACTTTTCTTAACTAAATCAGCCCACCCTTATATGCAGGTTCGATCATGTGACCTGACTGCGCCTGATACCGGATGTGGTGATGGCGTTTCGCTTACGTACTGCGTTTAAACGGCTTCACCGGCCAGTCCATTTTAGATAAGCGATCACTTGATTGCTTAGTAATATTTCTAAATTCGAGGAGTTGGAAAAATGGTGAGAAACGCTTTGATACATATTTCAGAGCCGGTTGTTAAACTAAAGACAAGACAATCGTTCCGACCTCATTTTTCTCAATTTCCTACTGGATTGTCCGGTGCCAAATCAATCCTTCGTCCTTCTATGATGCGTGCTCAAGCTCACAATCATCGTGAAGTTTCGTCTCGTATCAGCGATCGATTATCCAATAAAATGGAGTGATACCATGATACAGCACCTTTTACCCCAAACTTTTCTAGCTTTGCTTAGGTGCTTTAGCTCTTTCCTCTCCTCAGTTAACGAACGATATCTCTTATATATTCAGCCTGAATTACAGCCTCAGCTTCTTCGGCCTCCTCGAAGGAGATAGACTGAATTATCACATATAATTTTTACAGCTGGCCCAAATTGGCCAGCTGTTTTATTTTCTCTCACGGCTATCTCAAACGCTAACGCGTTTGAGCCTCCGAGGGGCGGCGCTTGCGCCGGGCAGCAAAGCTGCCATGTCCTGACGCTGAAGAAGCATCACTCCTTCTTCGTACCTTGAAGGTTGTTTTTTGTTCTGAAATAAAACCTTTCTTGAACAAACGAAATATAAAGGTTTTTCACGTACTACTCGTTATTGGGAACGTTTGCGGTCAGTTGAAGGCCGTTTTAGTATTGAGTAATCGGGTCTTTTTTGTGCAGTATTCTGACTTAAATCACGGCAGAACTTCGTCTTACGATACGAATGTTCATCACGCATTTTCTGAAATGAGTGATCAGGCACGACCAAACAACTTTCGACTACTACGCTTTCTCACAGCCCTTACGGTTGCTGCAACTCATTGCCTTTGGATTGTTTATGGGTTTAACCCTTCAACTGAGGGTACTTTGGGAATTCTCATTCAAGCATCTCATTGCGGAATTTGTATTTTCTTTGGGCTAAGCGGTTATTTAATTACCTCTTCTTTAACCGAGCGGCCAAACTTTTTGCACTTCACTGTTTCACGCATCATTCGTCTTTGTCCTTTACTTATTTTTTCCTCGCTCTTAATCGCCTTTGTATTTGGCCCTTTTTTCACAACAGCTTCATTTGCCGCTTATTATGATGATTGGCGGTTATGGGCTTATGTGCCTGTCACGGCTCTCTCATATTCCGACATGACTTTGCCAGGACTTTTTGAAAATGCGCCGGCTGGAGGAGAGGTGAATGTTTCTATATGGACTTTAAAATATGAAATCATCGCCTACATTGCGTTAGGCCTACTTGCTTCTCTAGGAATGCTACACCACCGTATTGTTTGGATTTGGTCAGCTTTGGCGATAGCTGCCTTTTTATATGTTAGTTATTTTACTCAGCTGCGAGCTGAGATCCCCTTTTTAATGCACGGGTTTCGTTTTGGATTTGCATTTCTGATTGGGGTTTTGCTTTATACCTACAGACCGATACTGCCAATTAATTTAATTGGTGTGTTTTTAGTGGTTGGCTTTGCGGCTTACACGAACTCAACTGCATATATGGAACCATTTCGCATTATAGCGCTTACTTACACAGCTATTTGGTTTGGCTCACTCAGACCATATTTATTGAATTTCTATAATCGATTTGGGGATTACTCTTATGGCATTTTTGTTTTTCACTGGCCAATTGCCCAGTTGGTTTTGCAAACAAACCCAGGGATTAGTTATGGCGACCTATTAATTTGGGTCCTACCTCTTACTCTTGGTTTTGCTGTTGTTTCCTGGCATGGCATTGAAGCCCCTTTGTTAGCTGCCCGCTTTTCACTTGCAGACCGACTTTATGATTTGACACGTTCACTTCGCACCAAGCGCCTTAAACCTCGCACCAGTTTTCTCACTCATATTAGTGAACCGACCTATCGGTGGGGAAAGCGCGGTTTTGATATTATGACCTCTTACCCAGCGCCAAAAGCTAATCCGCAAACACCAGAACAAGTCGCGTCACGTTTAACTTTAGAGCAACAAAACTCAGAGCAATATAATCGGCATTTTGAAACGATAAAACGACAGCGCTATGAAGCCTTTGGCTATTTGCCATTTGCATCTTCTGATGCGCTTGCAACTGCATCCCTGCAAGTTGAAACTGCACCAGCTTCTGTCCAGGTTGATGTTCCCGCTTGTTTTCGTCCTCAAGCCACTGCTTATCCGAAACCATCTAACAAGTAATCTATCTTTACTGATATAGATCTTCTCGTGTTTGAGGAGTTGCAGGCATGCCTTTTGGATTTTGTGTTGCAAGAGTTTGGTAAAGGCGCATTGAACCCTTTAAAAAGGTAAGGGATACACCGGCTAAATAAACTACCCAGATGCGATAGGTTTCTTCTCCGACGAGAGCAATGGCTTCATCTTGGTGCTCCGTTAAGCGGTCGCACCATTCTTGTGTGGTTTTTTGATAGTGCATGCGCCACCCCTCAACGTCTTGCACTTCAAACCCGCATTTTTCCATGTTGGCTATGGTATTGCCAAGGCTATCTAGATCCCCCCCCGGGAAGATATATTTTTGAATAGCGCGCTTTTCTGGTCTGTCAAACAACCGCTTTTTTGTTTTTTTACCACGCCGGGTGATCCCATGATTTAAGAACAAACCATCTGGTTTTAACATCGATCGTACTTTGCTGAGATAATTTTCAACCTGATCGATACCGACATGTTCATACATACCGATAGACGAAATTTTATCAAACTGTTCATCAAGGTCACGGTAATCCTTGAGCTCTATTTTTACTTTACCCTCTAAGCCTTTTTCTTTTATACGTTTCATAGCATATTCATATTGCTCTGTAGCTAGCGTTACCCCATGAGCTTGCACACCGTAATTTTCAGCTGCGTGAATAAGCAACCCGCCCCAGCCACAGCCAATGTCAAGCATTGTCTCGCCCTCTTTCAAGCGGAGCTTTTTACAGATCATGTCTAACTTATCAAATTGAGCTTGATCTAAACTGTTATCCCAATCTGTGAAGTAGGCGCATGTGTATGTCATGCGTTCATCAAGAAAGAGTTTGTAAAAGTCGTTAGAGACATCATAGTGAAATTCGATGAATTTCTTAGCGTCTTTTTTCGCGGCCGTGCTGCCTGCTTCATCGCCCTCATAAGCTCTGCTATCTTCTGGTTTTAAAGACGGGACCAATAAGAAAGGTGCTAGTTTCTTCAAGAATGTGCTTTTACTAATTTCTTTAATGCGCTTGCGGGATTTATTGAAAACAATTTGCTCGCCAATATCAAACAGCGTGCCCCCTTCAAAATCCAGGTTTTTGTGAATGTAGTGGCGGATGATTTTGTCTAAGCTTGGCCCTTTTAAGAGCGACGCGATAACACCTGGGTGAGCGATGACAAGTGTCAGGTCACTTGTTACATTTGGACCAAGTGGCAAGATACGTCCATCCCATAGTTTAATGTTCATATCGACATCTAGCTTTTGAGATATTTCCGTGACCAGCTCAGCTAAGATATCAGCAAGCTCTACATCTGTTTTCTTTTTCAACATAACTAAAATTCCTATTTTTTCTCTCACGGCTATTTCTCGCACAGGAAAGGTACGAGAGCCTACGAGGTGCGGCATTCTTTGCGATCAGTTTTTCCGTACTCGCTGCGCTCCGTTCGGACTGATCTTGTGCACCAGGCAGCACTGCTGCCATGTCCCATAACCTTAATCGGTTATGCTCCTTCATCAGAATTCACATTATCCGGATTGTTTAATTACGAAACTTACCTTTTCTTTTCACTCTACTGCAACAAATTTCCGCAAGCTTCTGACCGGATGGAGATACAGTGAAGTTTCATGAGAGGCTCCACGATATGTAAAACATTCTCTATCGCAGATGCGAAGAATACAGCAAGCGGATTATATCCAAGTACTTGCGATATATAGGGCATTAATAACAAAATCCCGATAATGAGAAACATGCCATATCGTTCCAGCTCATAGATAAACTTTCCGATTGGTTTAGGGGCTATGACCATTAATATTTTTGAGCCATCTAGTGGTGGCAACGGAATGAGATTAAAACAGCCCAGCACTGTATTAACACCAATTGAGATTGCTAACATTTTTGCAAATGGTTCTTGCGCCGCATCCGGGATAACAGGCACCAGATTAAATGCCAAAGCAGAAAGCACTATTAAGATACCGTTGGCAAGAGGGCCAGCGAACGCGACCAAGGCTATATCTCGGGGAAGTGTATTTAACCTGTTGTAAGAAACCGGAACTGGTTTTGCATAGCCAAAAAGAAACGGCGCTTTCATGATAAACAGAAGAGCTGGAATGAGGATGGTTCCAATTGGGTCTATATGTTTGACAGGATTTAAGCTGACACGGCCTTGCTTTTCAGCCGTTGGATCGCCTAATTTTTTTGCAGCATAAGCGTGCCCCGCTTCATGCAGGGTGATGGCTAGTATTAGAGGGATACCCCATTGTAATACTGTGATTACAATCTCTGCTGTTGTCATATCAGCTAGGTTCATTTTAACTTCCACCAATCTGCAATAATATTCCAACCTTCTTCAGCTGTTTCTGCAAATTTAAACAAATCCAAATCTTCCGGGCTGATTGTGCCAGCATCTGCTAAGGCTTCAAAATTTATAATGCTGCGCCAAAACTCTTCAGCGAACAAAATAACTGGCATCGGGGCAACCCGCTTCGTTTGAATAAGAGTTAGCGTTTCGAATAGCTCGTCCATCGTACCAAACCCACCAGGAAAAGCTGTGATGGCTTTTGCACGCATGAGAAAATGCATTTTTCTTATGGCAAAATAGTGGAACTGAAAGCTTAGCTCTGGGGTTACATAAATATTTGGCGCTTGCTCGTGAGGAAGTACGATATTGAGACCAATAGATGGAGCGCCTACTTCTGATGCGCCTTTGTTGGCCGCTTCCATCACGCCGGGGCCGCCACCAGAGCACACTACGAATTCTGAATGATCTGTTTTGGCTGATTCATTTGAGCAAAGCACAGCAAAATCGTGAGCGACCTGATAAAATTTGGCGTATTTACTTAGATTTTCATTTTGCTTTTTGGTTTTACCGCTTGGTTTTTCACCAGGAGCCGGTATACGGGCACCACCAAATAGAACCACAGTTGATTCTATGCCAGCTTCTTGCATAAGCATTTCTGGTTTTAATAACTCAAGCTGCAAACGTACCGGCCGGAGCTCTTCCCTTGTCATGAATTCGCGGTCATCAAAGGCCAAACTATAGGCTTTTGAGGTTGTTTGCGGTGTTTCTGGCACTTGCTGGACCAATTGCATATCTTCTTTTGAAGATCTAAATTGACCAATTCTGCGAGAATGATGGGGTGTTTGAGTTGGTTTCTTAATATCTTTTATTGTTTTTCCAGGCTTAGAAGTGTTTTTTGCTTTCTTACTCAAATTGCTCTCCGCATCAAAATAATCTGTTTGGATGTTGTTCTATCCTTATAGGGTAAATTGATATTCATTAACAAAGGTTATTTTTTGCCCTATTGACTTGAGTGACATGATGAATATGGTCTATCAAAAATTAATAATTTAAAACTTTGAGAGAGCAACACTATGAGCCATGCTAGTTTAGAAGCCACAATTAACACCGCTTTTGATAATCGAGATGATGTCAATAGCGAAACCACCGGTGAAATTCGTGACGCCGTGGACACTGCCCTTAACCTCCTTGATAGCGGCGAATGCCGGGTTGCCTCTCCGTCAGCAGATGGCAACTGGACTGTTCATCAGTGGTTGAAGAAGGCTGTGCTCCTTTCTTTCCGCCTTAATGATATGTCTGTGATTTCTGGTGGGCCTGATGGCTCGACCTGGTGGGACAAAGTCGATAGTAAGTTTAAAGGCTGGGGCGCGGAAGAATTTAGCAAAGCCGGGTTTAGGGCTGTGCCAAATTGTGTTGTTCGCAAATCGGCTTATGTGGCACCTGGTGTGGTTCTTATGCCTTCTTTTCTAAACCTTGGTGCTCACGTTGCATCAGGCGCGATGATTGATACATGGGCAACTGTTGGTTCATGTGCCCAGATTGGTAAGAATGTACACCTTTCTGGCGGTGCTGGCATTGGTGGTGTGCTTGAGCCATTGCAAGCTGGCCCGGTTATCATTGAAGATAACTGCTTTATTGGCGCGCGTGCCGAAGTCGCTGAAGGTGTGATTGTTCGTGAAGGGTCTGTGCTTTCCATGGGCGTATATATTGGCGCTTCGACTAAAATTGTTGACCGTGCCACTGGTGAAGTTTTCTATGGTGAAGTGCCGCCTTATTCAGTTGTTGTTTCTGGTACAATGCCTGGAAAACCGCTTCCGTCAGGTGAGCCAGGGCCGAACCTTTATTGCGCGGTGATTGTGAAACGTGTGGATGAGAGAACGCGCTCTAAAACTTCTATCAATGAATTGTTGCGCAGCTAATTAATTTGGGTGAGGATAAACAAATATAAGTTTATCCTCATTCTTTTTGTGGTTTTTGTTTTTAAGGGCTTTTCCATATGACCATGTCTCAGCTTTTTTGGGAATTTGATGGCCGGATTTCACGTAAGATTTTTATTTTAGGCTCACTGTTTCTTCTATTTTTAGGCGGAGCCATTTCTCTTTGGCTTATACCTGCTTTTGGTCTAACAATTGATGATTTCAAAGGTGCGCCTACTTTAAAATTGCTTTCCCTTAGCATGATCGTTAACGCCCTCTTCTTTTGGCCAACCATCGCGCTTGGCTATAAACGCATGCATGATTTAGGTTATTCCGGCAAGTTTTATGGTTTTCTCAATTTAGCTATTCTGATGCTTTATTTCTTTGCTGCATTTGGTGGCTTTTCGAATAACCCAATTGATAATAAAAGCTTTGTTGGCTTTAGTAATATTTTGAATTTGGTATTTACAATTGTTTTTCTGGCGCTTGTCTTTGTGCGCGGGACCAAGGGGCCAAATTCATATGGCGCTGATATGACTGATGCTTATTAGGCGTATGCTTTCACCTCATTTTTTCAGTACATCTCACCTTTGCAGCTTTTGAATTTATGTTTATGGTAGCTCTTTGATCTTTTTAAAACCTAGAGAGTTATTGTATGCCTATCATTTCACCGTTTATTAGTTTTCAGGGCCGGATTACACGGCGTACTTTTTGGGTTGGTTTGCTTGTTTTAGTTTTTGCAAGCCCGTTTGCTTTCTCTACAATAATTTCAGCTGACCCATTTGGTGAGTTAGTACAAACAGCCCAAAAGCTCGGACTAGTAGGTCTTATATGGTCTATCGTGCTGATCTTTTCTCTTGCTGCCCTTCTGACGAAACGCCTGCATGATCGCAATAAAACGGGGCTTTATGCCTTTCTCTTCTATGGCCCAGCGCTTTTAAAGGCTGTGCAATTTTATACTGGACTTGAATTCGGCGTGTCTGGATTTGGAGGTGGCGCCCTTTCGTGGCTACAAGATTGGGGATGGCTCATTGGTTTAGAGCTTGGTGCAGTTGGGATTTGGTTTTTGATTGAACTTGGGCTCTATGGCCCTGTTGATCCGAATAAATATGGCCCGGACCCACGTGATGATTAGTCCTCTAACTGCAATTACTCAAAGCTAACCGCCTCAATTCATTAATTTCTAAATTTTAAAAGAAAAAATACCATGTCTGATACTGCCATTAAATATGCTCAAGATCTTATTGCTTGTGAAAGCGTCACACCAATTGAAGGAGGTGCGCTAACTTACCTTGAAAGTCTCCTATCAAACGCCGGGTTTTCTTGCACACGCCTTCCTTTTTCTGAAGAAGGAACCGCTGATGTTGACAATCTCTATGCTCAATTTGGTTCTGGACAACCTCACCTAATGTTTGCCGGGCATACGGATGTGGTTGACCCTGGGGATTTATCTCTTTGGACATACCCGCCTTTTTCCGGTGAGATCCATGATGGCAAGTTATATGGCAGAGGTTCAGCGGATATGAAAGGTGGTATCGCCTGCTTTTTAGCTGCTGCTCTAGAACATATTAAACACCCAGATTTTAAGGGTACGATTTCGTTTCTTATTACAGGTGATGAAGAAGGCCCCGCTATTAACGGCACTGTTAAGATGCTTAAGTGGCTTAAGGAACAAAACATTCAACCAACCCATGCCATTGTTGGAGAGCCTACAAACCCTAGCTTTGTAGGCGAAGCGATTAAGATTGGCAGACGGGGATCTTTAAATGGCTGGCTTACCGTTAAGGGAAAACAAGGTCATGTAGCTTACCCTCACTTAGCTTCGAACCCAATTGATGGAATTGCTCTTGCTCTGGTTGAGTTAAAGAAAGAAGAGCTTGATGGGGGAACACCGCATTTCCTTCCCTCTCATTTGGAAATAACTTCTGTTGATGTTGGTAACAAGACAGTTAATGTCATCCCTTCTGAAGCACGTTGTCACTTCAACATCCGGTATAATGATACATTTACAGCTGCCGAACTTGAAGCTCTGATACAAAGACAAGTTACCACTGCACTTATTGGCAAGGACCTTGACTTTTCACTGAAGTTTCAGCGCAGTGCTGATTGTTTTGTAACAGAGCCAGGCCCGTGGATTGAGACCTTAACCCGCTCTATTTTTGAAGTTACAAATATGCAGCCGAGCCTTTCAACATCGGGCGGCACTTCTGATGCTCGCTTCATAAAAAATGTATGTCCGGTGGTTGAATTAGGACTTTCAAATGCAACTATACATCAAATAGATGAGAACGTATCTCTTAAGGATATGGCGCAACTCACAGAGATATATGAAAAATTTCTAAATTACTATTTCGCCTAAACAATAGGCCGGTCACATAAATATTTCTCTAGTAAATTTAAAGACGTTCTAAGTCTTAGACCTTTGATTTATTAACTTCTTTTTGTTATTTTAATGACTGATTAATATTTTTTAATCAGTCATTTTTGCTGAATATTTAACAGCATCATTTTTATTAAATCTTGAGGTGTATCACCTTTTACCATTCATAATTTGCTCTTTATTTTTCAAGGGCAATGATTTTATTTGAGAAAAATTATTATGATTTTAAATGCATTATCTTCATCTTTGATCCTCATTGATGAACAAGAAAAATTAATGCCTGCCATCTCGAACCGAGAACAGGTCATTGATAATTCTATCCGCTTGATTAAAGCTGCGGACCACCTTTCTGTTCCTATCGTTATTACCGAACAATATTCTCCAGGCCTTGGCTTAACTGTGAGTGAGGTGAGTGACGCAACACATGGGTCTGCTCAGATTATTGATAAAACAAGCTTTTCTGCCATGAAGGATGAAACCTTTAAGGATTATATTTCTGAACTTTCTAAACTTTGTCGACAGTCATTTATTCTTGTTGGCTGTGAAGCCCATGTTTGTGTATTGCAAACGGCACTTGAAATTAAAGCTGCTGGTCACGAGGTGTTTATTGTCACTGACAGTGTGGGCAGCCGCGATCCAAAATCAGTAGAGACAGCTTTTACTCGCATGAGTGCTGCAGGTATTCATTTGGTTACAACCGAAATGGTTTTATTTGAATGGATCGAGCGCTATGATTGCAAAGCTTTTAAAGCTCTTCGTGAGTTGATTGTTTAAGTTTTTTTGTCTATTTCTCTCACGGCTATTCCGCCGCGAAGCGGCGGGCCTCCGAGAGGCGGCGCATTCTTGTCGATCAGTCTATCGTGCTCGCTAAAGCTCCGCTCGGACTGATCTTGTGCACCGGACGCCATTTTTATCTGTGCTTCAGGTTGCCCACTAGCAACTTTATTTGTGCTTCAGGTTGCCCACTAGCAACCGCACTGGCGTCATGACGTTCAGCCCGAACTGGGCTGAACTCCTTCTTCGTGTGGTGAAGATATTGAGTGGGGGGGCTAGTCCCTAGAAGGCATTAAAGCCAATAGATACTTAGGAAGCCCAGGATCATGATTATCATTGTTAATGAGCCAACTAATTTGAGGTGCCTTAAGGCGAAGTCTCTCACTGGGCGTCCTAGATATTTAAAGACAATTGCGAAAAAATAAAACCTGATGGCACGGCCCAGCATTGCGACAGCAATGAACATGGGTAAGTTCACCCCCATCACGCCTGAACCAATGCAAACAAGCTTGAAAGGAATTGGTGTGATTGCTGCGCCGAAAATTGCTATTGCGGTTTTCCACCAATCATCTTTTGTTGTTTGCTTGAATTCTTCAAATTGCTCAGTTAAGCCATAGTAAGTTATGATTTTATCGCCAAAACCTTCAAAAAAAAGATACCCAATAAAATAACCAAGTAAACCGCCTAGAACTGATGTAATGAGAGCCACGTGCGCCACTCTAAACGCTTTTGAAGGGGCCCCTAACATCATTGGGATGGAGACTGCATCAACTGGCAGAGGGAGCATTGCGCTTTCAAGAAACGAGACCGCTGACAAGATACCATATGCACGAGGTGACGTTGCGCCTTTGCGTATTTTTTCTTCGTCCAAAGTGATCATTAAGGTCTACCCGATAAATTATAAGAATGGTTGTTCTTTATGTATGTGGAATATGACAGAAATTAAAGCCTCTATTGTTATTTATTTTTTGATTTGAGCTTTTGCAATTTTGTATACCCCACAAAAACTCATTGGGTTGTATTAAATTAGCTACTTTTGTGGAAATTTGTTTTAATTTCAGGTTTTTGTATGATTTTTGCGTCTAAATGTGGATTTTCAGACTTTTCAGTAGCTCTTTCTTTAATTGCCTAAATTTTATATATATTGTTGGATTTTTTAGCCCCCTTCTACAAGTAAAGTTTTTTAACTCCCCTTTTTATGTATGACTGGAACGCATGATAAAAGCACCACAAACCATTGAAGACTTCGAAACTGGTATTTTGGCAGGCAATCGTACTGTTCTGGCCAGGGCTATCACTCTCGTTGAAAGCCAGAAAAGTGAGCACGGGAAAAAAGCACAAGAGCTTTTGTTAAAACTTCTGCCACAGTCTGGCAAAGCTCTACGGGTTGGTATTACCGGCGTCCCTGGTGTTGGGAAATCGACAACGATTGAAGCTCTTGGGTTATATTTAACGAGCATTGGTAAAAAGGTCGCTGTGCTTGCAGTCGACCCTAGTTCTTCTATCACCGGCGGTTCTATCCTTGGCGATAAAACACGCATGCAAAATCTAAGTGTTGAGCCAAATGCTTTCATTCGCCCCTCTCCTACATCAGGCACACTTGGCGGTGTGACAAAGAAAACAAGAGAGACGATGGCTCTTTGTGAAGCGGCTGGGTTTGATGTTATCTTGATTGAGACCGTTGGTGTTGGGCAATCAGAGACTGCTGTTGCTGAGATGGTCGATTTTTTCCTTTGCCTCATGTTGCCTGGTGCGGGTGATGAATTACAGGGCATTAAAAAAGGCATATTAGAAATTGCTGATATGATTGCCGTCAATAAGGCTGATGGTGAGAATGAAATGCGTGCGAAACAAGCTGCCAGTGAATATCGTGCGGCTTTGCATATTTTAACACCGCAGAGCAAAAATTGGTCCCCTCCCGTTATTACCATTTCAGGCTTAACAGGGCAGGGACTTGATCATTTATGGGAAAATATTGAAGCCCACCGAACGGCCCTTTCAGCAAGTGGTGAATTTGAAGAGAGAAGAAATAATCAAGCCGCTACCTGGATGCGTGAAATGGTTGAAGCTCGTCTTCTCGCCAGGCTTAGTGAAAATGATGAAATTATTCAACTGATTGAAACATGCGAAGCTGATGTGCGTTCTGGAACATTAACAGCAACTCTTGCAGCTGATAAAATTTTAAAGGCATTGGGGAACAGTTAAGAAAATCCTTGTGTCGTTTTCTTCAAACTTTTTTATTAAGTTTAGTTTCGAGAAACTAATAAGCTCTTTATTTCTTTCTCGTAAATCAGATCAGCTTTTTCATCATATTCGGAGAGTGTTTCTTTGCTTTTTCCTAATTCTGGCCTTGTGGGTATTTTCAATGAGACCAGAATTTCCATTCCTGATTCAGAATATGAATTAATCACCATGTCACCATTTAACTGATCAGTCAGAGATTTAACCAACTTCAAACACAGAACTTTTTGATGAGAGGTTATGCTTTCTTCTAATGTTTTGTTTGAAGGGGCATCTAATATTAAGTCCACTAACTGCTTGGGAATGCTGCATTCATCTTTTCTAAAACTAAATTCTAATGAAATTTGTTGATCTTCAGATTTCTCAACTTTAGTTAATTCGACTTCAACTGTTCGCGTTTCTTTATCGTTTATAGCGCAATCTAAAATGTTGTATATAATTTGCTCTACAGCGTGATCATCCTTGACAAAAATATGTTTTGCTCTCTCTGGAAAGATCCAGTGAATTGTCACACCTTTAGCCTCAGCAAGACTTTCCATCAATGATCGTACGCGTATGATTACGCCATCTAAGGAACGATCAACCAATTGAAAATCATTTTTCTTCTCATAATCTTCAGCAATATAGACAACCTTTTGATTAAGGCTCATTGATGAGAAGGCGCAATTCAGTATGTTCTCCATAGCTTCTGTCACTGGCTTTAGGTCATACATTTCTTTTATTGAGTTGGCTTTTTGTGCGATTTGACTGGTTAGTTTTTCTAAATGAAATTGCATAGTAGTCAGTGCATATTTCTTTTGCTGGCGAACATGAAATAGATTTAATTCACATTGAAACCGTCCTTTTTCTACTTCTACAATATCTGTCATATCGATCAGAAAAACGATGAAGACATTACTTCCATAAATGGGGATTTTTTCAATTGTTATGCTTGCCGGAAATACACTTCCGTCAGCTCGACAACATACTATGTTGCGCCAATCTAACAATTCCTGACGATTAACTTCTGAACTACGAAAATAAGTGACGAGCTTTTCATGTTTCAAACGGCTATTAGGTGGGATAAAGCTTGATAAATGTCTACCTTTTAACTTAGCTGTTTTCTCGGTTAAAATTTCACCAGCTGCTATATTTGCAAATATAACTTCAAACTTATCATTGAAGACTAAAACGGCGTTTTGGCTTTTATCTATAATAGCTTCATAAAGTCTAAGCCTATCTGTGATTTGCTGCTTCTCTTGCCCTTCATCACTCATGTGTTTTTCCATTCGCAGATGAGTTTGCTTACCAAGCATAATTGCCCAGCATTCTTTCTTTTCAGCTTTACATTAGATACCTAGATTCTATTCAAAAGGGTTAAACATCATCTGCTGTCAGATTTACAGACATATGAGATAAGCACTTAAAAACAATCGTTGTTTTCAATTTTTTTAGTGTTGAGGATAGCTGTAATTAGGTTCAAAAGTTTCAGATACTAAAGCCCGAATAGCATTAATTGCTTGCTTCCAAATTGGTCACTTTAGAGGCCAATGTTTGAACAAGCGGTTCTGTCAATTGGAGGTAGATATGTGTGCCGTTTATAGGGTGAGTAACCACCCTCAGACTTCCTCCATTTTCTTCAGCCATTAATTTTGCAAGCCTTAGACATTTGCCACCATTTTTTAGCTCTTCGACTTCTGGTACAGCTTTAGCTGATGAGGCCGTTAAAACACGGTTCATTGTTTGTTGTGCAATACCAAACTGAGGGTTGCGACATTCAAAATTCATTGTGAGACTTTGGTTCTCATCCACCATAAGTTGATCAAGTTGAAAGGTAATTTGACCTTTTTTTATGTTTCGTGTCGCATGCTCAACAATGTTATAGAATATTTGTTCAACTCTTTGACAATCCTGGAGTTTAAACTTTTTAGCAGAACCAGGAATGTCCCAAGCCAAGGCGATATCTTTATTTTCAATTTCTTCTTCTATGATTGTCTTAATACGCTCAAGAGCGCCATGTAGAGATTGGTCAACCAGATTAAACTGATCTGTCGTATGGCCATTATCTGAATAAAAAGCTGCCTTTTGACTGACGCTCATGGCTGTAAAAGAGTTTTGAAGAATTTGCGACATTTGTTCTTCTACATATCTATTGCCGCAAGTATCTTTGACGGATTGTGCCGTTTTTGCGATTTGTGTGACAGCTTTTTCCATGCTGATTTGCAAGGTTTTTGCAGAACATTTTTTTTGTTGCTGCTCTCTAAATTGACCAAGTTCAGCCACTTTGGTTTCGTTCTCAGCGCTATCCATCTCAGACATGTCTCTTAAAGAAACGATGTATGCTTGTTGGCCGGTCATGGTGTATTTATTAACTGTTATTTTAGCGGGAAACTCTTCCCCATTTAACCGGCAGCATTTAATACCACTTCTATCATCTAGCTCTTGCCTTTGATCTTCTGATTCTGAAAACATGGTGACTAGTTTTTCATGTTGTCTGTGGCTATCTTTTGGAATGAAAGTAGAAAGGTGTTTTCCGCGCAAGTCTTCAGGTGCTGCACCAATGAGTTGGCAAGCATTTGCGTTGCTATAAACAACCTGGAAAAGATGGTTGAAAACTATAATGCCATCTTGTGTTACATCCACAATGGCCTCAAAAAGTTTTACCTTCTTTTTTAATTGTTGAGTTTGACTATTCTCAACTGTCATCGGTTTTTACCGCACTTCATAGACATAAAAGGCTTATACGCCGTATACGGACAATTATACCTTCTTTATGCTCTTCCCTTTTGTGTAAACTTATAAAGGCTAGACATAAAATCGTTTTATTATGGTTAACAAACTTCATTAAATGTAATAATACTTTCATTTCGTGCCCAAATAGCTAAGGTTTATAAATCTATGAGTGTAAATCGACGTGACCTACTCTTAGGCTCTCTTCCGCTTGCAGCTGGAGCCACTCTTGCGAATAGTGATGAAGCAACCGCAACAAAGCCTATAAAGCTTGCTTCTCTCTCGTTCACAGCTACCGGCCTTGTTCCAAATTTAAAGGCTGATCAGACCGCAAAACTGCAAGCTGCCATAGATTTAGCAGCTAAGAAAAAGATGAAGCTCACTTTACCTGGGGGACGCTATATCACTGGGCCTCTTGTTTTGCGCTCAGGTTCTCATATTGAAGGTGTTTATGGAGAAACAGTTCTACAATTCTCTAAAGGTGCGTCTTTCATTTCTGCAAAAGGCCTCTCTTCAGTTACTTTGCAATATTTAGTTTTTGATGGAGCGTCACGCGGATTTATAGGAAGTTCTGTGAATGGATTGCTTAGTTTTGATACTATTCCCAACCTCCTCATAGAGCACTGCTTTATTAAAGACGGTTTGCTCAATGGTTTAAGTTTGCAGAATTGTGGCGGTCATATCCATGCCAACAAAATTAGCCTATGTGGCTCAGCTGGGATTTTTGCGACTGATTCCTCTCAATTAGAAATCTCGCACAACCATGTCACTGATTGCAGCAATAATGGCATTTTGGTTTGGCGCTCTAAAAAGGGGACTGATGGAACAATTGTTTCTCAGAACCATATTCACCGCATCAAGACCAAAGATGGGGGCTCTGGTCAAAACGGAAATGGTGTGAATGTTTACCGCGCGGGAAACGTGATTGTTTCTAACAATGTGATCAGTGATTGTGCTTTTTCAGCTGTTCGAGGCAATGCCGCTGATAATATTCAGATACTCAATAATAGTTGCTCGAAGCTTGGAGAAGTTGCCCTTTATTCAGAATTTGGTTTTGAAGGCACAATCATTTCAAACAATATGGTCGATGATGCGCATGTTGGCATTTCCATTACCAACTTTAACGAAGGGGGGCGTTTAGCGACTGCCACTGGCAACCTCATTCGTAATCTGAAGAAATACAAAGGTAATGCAGCCATTGGTATCGCAGTTGAAGCAGATACAATGGTTACTGGTAATGTGGTTGAAAATGTACCTGGGCTTGGCATCTCTCTTGGCTATGGCAAATACATGCGCCAAGTTACCGTGAACAACAATCTCGTTCGTGATGCTCAAATTGGCATTGGTGTTTCCACTCATACAGAAGCTGGTTATGCTCTCATTGCCACGAACATGATAACTGGCGCTAAAAAAGGTGGTGTGCGCGCCATGGACCTAGAAAAACCAATCGGGCCAGACCTTACCAAATCAAGTTCAGAAGCGTTTCTAAACTTGGCCGTTTATGGAAATGTTAGTCTCTAGTTTTCTCTCACGGCTATTTCTAGCGCAAAAAAGCGCTAGAGCCTTCGAGGGGCGGTGCTTGCACCAGGCAGCCAAGCTGCTATGTCACATTGCCCGAAAAAGGGCAATACTCCTTCTTCGAGTGGTGAAAATACAGATATGAATTATAGGTCTTTTCACCTACTTTCAGTTGTTTACTAAAACCGACTTGCTCGCAGAATTTCCGAGAATATTTTTAATGAATGAAGCAATAGATATCCTTAGAACCTCAAAAGCGGAATTCTTTCTTGGGCCTCGGCCTGGTAAGAAGTCTTTTCAGCGCCTTAAAGAACTTCGTCTTACTCATTGTTGTACTCTTTTAAGTGAGCGTGAAGGTGCGGCTCTCATTGCTAAATTTTGCAAAAAGCTCCGTGTTGAAGGCCAAGTTTGTGGAGAAGAAAAGGTTTGCGAATGGGTTTGGCTTCCTATCGAGGGAGGGAACCTTGAGATCCTTCGACAATCAGATATAGCCTCACTTATCCGGTTTTTAACTGAGGCGATTAAAGATGAACCAAATCCCAGAATTTATTTTCATTGCTCAGCAGGCATTCACCGCACAGGTTTTTTTGTTTATATTCTTTTGAGATTACAGGGACATGAGCCTGAAAAAGCTGATAGTGAGCTTAGACAGCTTCGCAGAGTCACAGCTGATCAGGTTGGTTCCGAGAGATTAGAGTTGGCTGAACAGATTGTTTCGGAACTTTTATAATCACGAAAACAACCTGACACCCAACTTGTGATTGTCTATCTCTATTAACTTTAGATTTTTCTATGCCTTGCTCTTGCTCCGCGCTCGATGGCAGCAGTGACTAATTTATCCAAGTGCAGACTATCTCGAAGCATTTGAAGGAAACGAATTTCTTCTCTTTCTACTTTGCGATCAATAATGGCGATCTCAACTGCAAAAGCATAGGCTGTTTCTCTTAGTTTTTCAGGGATCGCAATGGCGATGGCTGCCAGGACTTCGCTTAATCCATTTTCCTTGCCGAGATCTTCACCGCATTTGGCTGAAACTTTTGTTAGCAGATCAATGTCAAAGTCTTCGAAAACCGGAGAATTTTTCACGACAGCGCCAATGCGCCCTAGCTCTGTATCTGAAATATCTCGATCCACACCAGACATTGTGAGCATTGTATAAATTAAAGCTTCATGGATTGATAAATTAAGGGACACTTGCCTCTCCTTGTTAGTAACTCTTACTATCTTTTAGGGCCTAAACCCTAGCTAAACTCTTAATTCACGTCGAGTATTATAAAATATCTATTATTGACGAAATTTGTACACTCAAATAGGGTCCAGACTTCATATAGGATTTTTGATTTGCCCACTTTATTGGCAATCCCATTTTCATTTTTTGGCTAGAGGTCAATCTAGATTGCATTTTGTTGCAATTTAGCCTTAAGACCATATAAGAATTTATTATTTATTTTAAAGGGTTATAGAAATAATCATGAGTGACGGTGCGCTAAAAACATTCGCTGAAGATAGTAAAGCTTGGCCATTTGAAGAAGCTCGTAAGATCGTCAAACGGTTGTCGAAACAAAAAGAGGCAGCGCCTTCTTCCCCAATTATATTTGAAACGGGCTATGGCCCTTCTGGTTTGCCGCACATTGGCACCTTTGGTGAAGTTGCACGGACATCTATGGTTCGCCATGCCTTTAGAGTTCTCACAGAAGATAAAATCCCAACACGTTTCATTTGTTTTTCGGATGATATGGATGGATTTCGCAAGGTTCCAACCAATGTGCCAAATGCAGAAATGCTTTCTGAGTATTTAGATAAGCCTTTGACAGCTGTGCCGGATCCGTTTGAAACTCATGAGAGCTTTGCTCAACATAATAACGCACGGTTACAGAGCTTTCTTGATCAATTCGGTTTTGAGTATGAATTTTTCTCTGCAACTGAGTGCTATAAATCTGGTCAGTTTGATGAGACATTGCTCACCATGCTGCGCAACTATGACAAGGTGATGGATATTATTTTGCCAACCCTTGGCTCCGAGCGCCAGGCAACCTACTCTCCATTTTTACCGGTTTGCCCAACCAGTGGCAAAGTTTTGCAAGTCCCCATGATTGCTCGTGATGTGGAGGCTGGTACTATCACATATAAGGATCCGGATAGTGGCGAGGAAATAACAACCGTTGTTACTGGTGGCAATGTAAAATGCCAATGGAAAGCTGACTGGGCCATGCGGTGGGTTGCTCTTGGTGTTTCTTATGAGATGGCTGGTAAAGATTTAATTGATAGCGTGCACTTGTCTAGCCGGATTGCTAAAGCCCTTGGTGGCAAGCCGCCTGAGGGGTTTAACTATGAACTCTTTTTGGATGAAAAGGGTGAGAAGATTTCTAAATCAAAAGGCAATGGCCTGACGATTGAAGAATGGCTAACCTATGCAAGCCCTGAGAGCTTGTCATTGTTTATGTTCCAAAAACCAAAGACAGCCAAGCGTCTGTATTTTGATGTGATCCCGAAAAATGTTGATGAATATCTTACCTTTTCAACCAAATTCCCTGGACAAGAACCAAAAGACCAGCTGGTAAACCCTGCTTGGCATATTCACGGTGGTGAGGTGCCTTCTGGCCAATTGCCGATTAGTTATAACCTTTTACTTAACCTGGTATCTGCATCGAACGCCTCTGAGCCTGAAGTCCTTTGGGGTTTTATAAAGCGCTATGCGCCGGATGCAACGGCAGAGACGCACCCAGAGCTTGATCGCATGGTTGGTTATGCTATCAACTATTTCCATGAATTTGTGGCGCCGACCAAAGAGTTCCGCGCACCTACAGACCTGGAGCGTGCTGCTATTGAAGATCTTGCTAAACGGTTTGACGAGTCTGAAGACGGACTAGATGGGCAAGGTTTACAGCAGATTGTGTTTGATGTGGGCAAGCACCATGAATTTGAACCGCTTCGTTCATGGTTCACGGCCCTTTATGAAGTACTGCTTGGTCAATCGCAGGGGCCGCGTTTTGGCTCATTTGTGGAGCTTTATGGAGTGAAGGAAACTGTGGCCCTTATTCATCAGAAGCTTAATGGCTAGACCATTCTTTGATCACGATTAGATTTTAAATTCTCAAGAGCGCTTCATTTATTTGAAGCGCTCTTTTTTATAAGACATATTTAGGAGGGGTTATGGATCATAGAGTTATGCAACAGAGGATAAGCATCATCACTTTGGGAGTAGCAGACCTTAAAAAAGCTAAAGCTTTTTATGATGCTCTAGGGTGGAAAGTAGCGTCTGATGAAACGGTAGAAGAGATCGTGGCTTATGACCTTCAGTCAATGGCACTGGCCCTTTATCCGTGGGAAAAATTAGCTTTGGATGCTCAGGTGCCTGCCGAGCGTTCTGGTTATTCTTCCTTTTCCATTGCTCACAATCTGAGCACTGAAGAAGAGGTTAGTGAGCTATTGTCCAAAATACCGGAAGCGGGTGGCACCATTTTAAAGCCAGCGACAAAAGCATTTTGGGGTGGATTTTCTGGCTGTTTTGCTGACCCTGATGGCCACATTTGGGAAGTTGCCTATAATCCTTTTGCCAAGCTTGGGCCCAATGGTGAATTTCAATGGAATGGCTTTTGTTCTTGAGACATTATTACTTCAAAAAACGATCACATTTACCACCTAATCACTTGAAAACCCATATCACTTTACTCTCAATACTTATTTTTGCCATGAATAGTTTTTAGTAGTTCTCTTTGATTAGATATAATTAAAGAGAACTATTTTATTCGGGGCTACACCATGTTTTTATTACGTTTTTTCACTTTTGTTTTAGTGATGAGTTTTTTAATTAATAGCAGTTTTAGGAGCGTTGAAGCTTATGCTAAAGATGCTCATGGCTCACAAGACCATCCTTTAATTTCTCGCTACCCTGACACCTCCATTGTTTCTTATCATACCTCAAATTTTGAAGAGTTTATGATTGCCAAGGAGCCTATCACGAAGGAAAGCTTTCAAGAGCGAGGTAACTCTACGCTACCTCCTGTGATTAAGTATGAAGGAAAAACCATCTCTATTAATTACAAAGGAAATAACAAAAAAATCTCCGCTCTTGCGGTTTATAGAAATTATGAAAAAGCTTTTGCCAAGCATAATTTTAAAACCATTTTCAAATGTAAAAGTGATGATGAGTGCGGCGGATGGTTTGCCAAACAGCTTTATTGGTATGGCGACCCGAAACGACAAGGCCGCCATCGCTATTTAGATGCGCCTAATCTTCATGGTAAGCGCCAGACTTATTATTATTGGAGCGGTACAACCCAAGTGCAGGGCAAAAACTATGTTGTGTCTTTATTGGTTGCACAGGATACAGCAGCTTATTTCCCTGTTAAAATTATTCTAGATGTGAACAGCCCTGAAAAACTTAATGAAGATCAAATTGGAATTAATCTCGATCAGATTAAAGATGACATGAAGACATCAGGTAAAGTTGTTCTAGATGGGATCTTTTTTGATTTTGACAAATCTACTTTAAAACCCTCTTCTAATAAAACACTTTCCATCATTGCGGATTATTTGAAATTAAACAAAAGTAAAAAATTCTTTGTTGTTGGGCACACTGATAATAAAGGCTCGGTCAAATACAACAGAATGCTAAGTACGAAAAGAGCTCAAACTGTTGTTCGTCATCTCGTTGAAAAATACGGCATACAAGATGCTCGTCTACATCCGTTTGGGGTTGGTCCCGTTAGCCCTATATTGAGTAATGAAGATGAAAATGGACGCGCTCAGAACAGACGTGTTGAACTTGTGTTAAATAAGTAGAATGATAAGAGTTAAATGTCATATGTTTTTGGGATGCTAATCTAGTTTTGAGGGAAGCAAATAAATGAATCATTCACCTGTGAAAAAACCTTTGATTGAAGATGCTGTTGCGATTATTCCTGTTTCAGATATGGCGCAAACTCTTGTATTTTATGAACAAACCCTCGGGTTTGAAAAACGGTTTGTCTCGGATGATGCTTCTTTTGCGATGATGCTACATGGTGAGGCTGCACTTCATTTTATTAAAGCAGCAGATGATGAAGCGTTAAAAGCTACTCGAACTAACATCTCTATCTATCTTTGGAGTAAACATCTCGATGAATTGTATGCTTCTTTAGAGGCGAAACTTTCGGTTCTTCCGGAGGGGCGTGTTCGTGCTCCTTTTGATCAGACTTATGCTATGCGTGAATTTCATGTGAAAGACCCTGATGGTTGTTTACTGATATTTGGCGAAACAATAGAATAACCTAACCAACTGTTTTTTAAGTCTTTAAATCCGCTCTTAATTTATTTTAAGGGCGGTTTTTTATTTTCTTTTTTCTCTTTTTAAAGATTATTACGTTACCATATTGACACGTGACAAAATAATCACCTATAAATTGAAATATGGAAACAATATTTAAAGCGCTTAGCGATAAGCACCGCTTGCAGCTCTTAGATGCCTTGAAAGAGGAAGATGGCCGCACGCTTGGAGATCTTGAAACTGTGCTGCCTCACCTCACCCGCTTTGGCGTGATGAAGCATTTAAAAGTTCTTGAAGAGGCCTTGCTTATTCAAACCCGCAAGGTTGGGCGTTTTAAATATCATTATCTTAACACTGTCCCCTTGCAGGAAATTTCGGACCGATGGATTTCTCGGTTTGCTGCTCCGATTAGTGAGGGAATGGTGGATTTGAAAACTAAGTTAGAGAGAGTAACGATTATGGATACGCAAACAAAACCTCGTCATGTTTTTACAACAATCATTCAAACTTCAGATAAGAAATTATGGTCTGCCCTTACAGAACCATCTGATGTTCAAAAATATTTTTTTGGATTGAATGTAAAAACTGATTGGAAAAAGGGTAGCGAAATTTTTTATATCAAAGAGAATGGAGATCATGAAATTACCGGTAAGGTTCTTGAAGTCGTTCCTTTGAAAAAACTAGCCCATACGTTTAAAGGCATCTGCACACCCGGCCAGGAAGATGATGCGCCGTCTCGGGTGACCTATGAAATTGAAGATTTGGGAAATGCTTGCAAGCTCACGTTAGTGCATGATGAATTTGACAGGGAAACCGAGACATATAAAAACACCGGCGGCGGGTGGCCACTTGTTCTCTCTGGCTTGAAAACTTTGCTTGAGACCGGCAAGCCACTTGAGATTGCCTCGTAAGGAAATAAGAGATCTCACCATGAGTAAAACTCAATTGGTGAGATCTTTTAGATTTTGTTTTACTGGGCAGTCCAGCCACCATCTACGGCGAGTGATGTACCCGTGATATTTTCTGCTCCATTGCTACAAAGGAAGACAGCCATTTCGGCAAGTTGTTCGACTGTTACGAATTTTTTGGTTGCTTGTAATTTTAGCAAAACATCTTTCACAACAGCGTCTTCAGAAATCCCACGCGCCTTTGCTGTATCTGCGATTTGCCCGTCAACTAAGGGAGTGTGCACATATCCTGGGCAAATGGCATTTACTGTGATGTTTTCTTCTGCCACTTCCAGAGCAATGGACTTTGTAAAACCAACCATGCCATGCTTGGCAGCGACATAAGCACTTTTAAAGGGCGATGCGACGAGGCCATGTGCGGAAGCTAAATTGATAATCCGTCCCCAGCCTTGCTCTTTCATCATTGGGACGACAGCTCGGGTTGTGTAAAATGCACTTGAGAGATTAATCGCTATGATGGCTTCCCACTTTTCTTCAGGGAAATCCTGGACAGGGGACACAGTTTGAATGCCCGCATTATTGACCACAATATCTACATGCCCGAATTTTTCTTTTGCCTCCGCAACCATTGCTGAAATTTCATCCGGCTTGGTCATATCGGCACCATTATAGATACAGTCTACGCCCATCTCTTCGATAGACTGTCTATTCGTCTCAATCTCTTGACTATCACCAAATCCATTTAAAACAATGTTAGCACCTTCAGAAGCTAACCCTTTGGCCATGCCTAATCCGATACCGCTGGTTGAGCCCGTTATAATGGCAACTTTATCTTTTAATTTCATGATGATTACTTTCTTCTTTTGGTCTGGCTTTTTTGTATCTGAGGAGGTCACATTTATTTTATAAATTTCTTACAATCAGAGACGTAAAATTCTTTTAAAATTTCATTTTTACATCTCTGCTTATGCCTTTTTCGAGGTTTTTTTAAATATAAAAATTCCGTGCTCGTTTTTCGGCGTCATTGTTGATGCCTTTTCTTTATAGCTATTTCTTAAATTTAACAATCTTCATCTCATAGGATTTAAGCAATGGACTTTACAAATAAGATTATCTTAGTGACTGGAGCTAATAGAGGAATTGGCAAAGCGTTGGTTTTTTCTCTTTTAGAGAAAGGAGTTAGCAAAATATATGCTGCGGCTCGTAACACCGCTTCTTTGCCTGATTTTCAAGATGCACGGGTTGTTCCTTTAACGCTTGATATAACAAAAACTGAGCAAATATCTGCTGCAACTCGTATGGCGCCTGATGTTGATATTTTAATTAACAATGCAGGCTCATTAGAATTGGTCAGTGCTTTTTCTGGCCCACTTGATAAAGTGACTAAAGAAATGAGTGTTAATTATTTTGGCCTTCTTCATATGATGCGCGGGTTTCTTCCTGTTTTAGAAAACAGACCCAATTCGGCTCTTGTGAACATTGTCTCTATTGCCGCCTTTGTTAATGTGCCGCTTCACGGGGGATATTGCGCGGCTAAAGCGGCTGCTTTTTCTCTCACCCAGGGGGCTCGTATCGAATGGGCCTCTAAAGGGATTGCCGTTCATAGTGTCAATCCTGGTCCGATAGATACTGATATGACAAAAGAGATTGCAATGGACAAGGCCTCACCTTTTGACACAGCAGTGAAAATTCTTGATGATCTTGAATCTGATATTGCTGATATCTTTCCGGACCCTACTGGTCAACACATGTTTGAAACCTGGCAGAAAGATTATAAAGATCTTGAAGCAATGTCTGCAGATATGATGAAAGGTGCTTAAATCTAGATGTTTGACGAGCAGCAAATCACTGAATATTACAAGGCTCTGATTAACAGGGACAGCTCCTATGAGGGAGTGTTTTTCGCTGGCATCACAAGCACTGGGATATTTTGCAGGCCAACTTGCACGGCTCGCAAACCAAAACGTGAAAATTGTCTTTTTTTCAAAACAGCACAAGCATCACTCCTTGCCGGGTTTAGGCCGTGTAAAAGATGCCGCCCTCTTTTGAACCCGTCAGAGCCTTCTGATATGGTTAAGCATTTAACGGAGATGGTTGAAAGCGAGCCAACAAGACGGTGGACTGATAAAGATGTTCGAGAGCTTGGCTACACACCGTCGACAGTGCGGCGGCAGTTTAAAAAAAGATACGGTATGACATTTACAGCCTATTCAAGGGCGCGGCGAATGGGGATTGCTTTGAAAACAATACGTGAAGGTGACAAGATTATTAATGCTCAAATAGACGCTGGTTATTCATCTGGCAGTGGGTTTCGTGATGCATTTTCGAGCATTATGGGGTCAGCGCCTAACGACAAGAACCACAAAGTTTTAAAAGCTGAATGGATCGACACGCCCCTTGGAAGCATGGTTGCTATTTTTGATGAAACACATCTCTACCTGCTTGAGTTTACAGACCGGCGCGGGCTGGAGCGTGAAATTGAAAAAATGCGGAAATCATTAAAGGTCGCTATTGTTCCTGGGCGAAGTCCTGTTACGCAGATGATTGAAGATGATCTGGCCGCTTATTTCAAGGGGGAGCTAAAAAAGTTCACGACACCTTTTAAAGTGAATGGGTCCGACTTTCAAAAATCCGTTTGGGATGAGCTGCTTACCATTCCTTATGGTGTCACCCGCTCTTATGCTGAGCAAGCCCAGCGCATTGGCAACCCCAAGGCTGTACGCGCCGTTGCCCGAGCGAATGGCATGAACCAGCTTGCCATCATTATTCCCTGTCACCGAGTTATTGGATCGGACGGGAAATTAACCGGCTATGCTGGTGGTTTAGCCCGCAAGGAATGGTTATTGGATTTAGAAAGGCAATAATTGCCAATATTGGTTTCTTGCAGTCATTCAATAAACTCCATCCATTGACTTGACTGTATTGACTTGGCACTGCCTCCCTCCCATATTGATATTCAATCAATTTGAGCTAAGAGAGCCATTAAGCGAAGAGATACATAACTTTATGCCCGAATTTTCCTTTGATCATAGTTACGCTACCTTACCAGAAGCTTTTTACAGTCCTACACAGCCGGCAACTGTTCCAGAGCCCTACTTGATAAAAACCAATGAAACTCTAGCTGACCAGCTTGGAATTGATTTGGAGTTTTTACACTCTTCTGAAGCGGCTGAGTTTTTTGCTGGCAATAAAATGCAATTTAATGCTGCCCCTATTGCGATGGCTTATGCGGGGCATCAGTTTGGCGGCTGGTCTCCCCAGTTAGGTGATGGGCGCGCGCTATTAATCGGTGAAGTGGTTGATAAAGACGGGTTGCGACTTGATGTGCAGCTTAAAGGCTCTGGACGAACGCCCTATTCCCGGGGCGGAGATGGCAAATCAGGCATCGGCCCCGTTCTTCGAGAATACATCGTCTCGGAAGCCATGGCTGCTCTTGGCGTGCCGACGACAAGAGCTCTTGCAGCTGTCTCTACTGGTGAGACGATTATGCGTGAGGAGCCTTTGCCTGGAGCTGTCTTTACACGAGTTGCTCAAAGTCATGTGCGGGTTGGGACCTTTCAATATTTCGCAGCTTTGGACCATTCAACTCCGGGAAATTCTTATGTGAAAACCTTAGCTGATTATGTGATTGATCGGCATTACCCTCACGCGAGAGACGACACTAACCCTTACCAAGCTTTGCTTCGCTCAATTATTAAACGCCAAGCGCATCTCATTGCACAATGGATGGGCTTGGGCTTTATTCACGGGGTGATGAACACCGATAATATGCAAGTTGTAGGTGAGACTATTGATTATGGCCCTTGCGCTTTCATCGATGTTTTTCACCCTGATAAGAAATTCAGCTCCATTGACCGGCAAGGGCGTTATGCCTGGAATAATCAACCGAATATTGGTTTATGGAACCTAGCACGCTTGGCAGAAGCATTACTCCCCCTCTTCGACGAAGATGAAACTATTGCCATACAAATCGCAGAAACGATAGCTGGGGAATTTATGCCAACATTCCACCAACGTTTGCTGGAAATATTCTCTGAGAAAGTTGGATTGCCGAATAGTGAAAAAATTGATGCGTTCATGCAATCTACCTTTATCACAATGACAAAAAACAAAGTTGATTTTACATTGTTTTTCCGGCGCTTAACGCAAGTTGCAGGGGGAGCTAACTCGGCAGATTTCCTTGATCTCTTTGAAGAATACCAAGCTGGACAAGACTGGCTGGATGAATGGAGCGAATTATATGACAAAGATGAGACTTCGAGCTCAGAACGCTTAAAGAGAATGCAGGAAAGAAACCCAATTTACATTCCGCGCAATCACCGTGTTGAGCAGGCTATTCAGGCCGGTATGAATAATGACTTTACTTTGTTTCATGAGCTGGTCCAAGTCCTCTCAAACCCCTTTGAAGCTCAAGATGGTTTTGAGAAATATGAGTTACCGCCCCTGCCTGCTGAAGAAGTGCGCCGCACTTTTTGTGGAACTTAAAGAACCAGATCTGATGAGTATCAAAAAAGATTGGGAAGTACGCACAGCACTTCCCTTATTGTAAAAATTAATGTTTGCGGCACTTATTCTTTTGTAAAAACGAACCGCAAGGTTACAGGTGCTGCTCTTGTAATTGAAGGCAGCTTCGCCAGTTCCATCAATTTTGTGATTTTGTCATTGATGCCAGCATCTTCCATTGAAAGCATGATCATTTCATCTGTTGTGACCATGATTTTCTTATCTGATAATTTTGCGACAAACATATCTGCTTCAATTGGCAGATCTTTTCCAAGAAATGACAATGTACCTTTTACAGTTACAGTCGTTGTGCCACCTGGTTTTAACTTGTTGATTTCTTCTGGATTGATTTTGGTTTTTAAAGTTGCAGCGACTTTTGCTTCATCAAAAACGAATTTAACCATTCTCTCATTACGAATATCGATCCAGGTTTCAACGCTACTTAGGTCTATTGAAACCATTACGGTGCCATCAGTGGCCACATTGCCGCTTAGTTTGGTAAAGTGATTAACCTCACCTATTTTACTTTTCTTTATTGAGCCATAGGCTACTTTTGATTCATCTGATGAAAGGACCCATTTGCCCGCTTCGTGATGTGCTGCGCTAGCACTGTTGAGTGAGACTAGCCCTATTACAAATGCTATGATTAGTGTTTTTAAATTAAGCATGTTTAACTCCCATGAATTTATATATGGATTTTATTTATGAGAGTGAAACACCTCAGTTGAGAAATTATTCATTCGAGCTAAAAATTATTTTAGTTTTTGCGCAACGATGTATCTATGTGGTGGGTTTGCGGGGTAATCCCCACTTTCTATGATCTTGAACCCAGCATTTGTTATGAGCTCATCAAACTCGTTACTTTTTCTCAATTTTACAAAGGGCGCTTTTCCGAGCACTTGCATAACAGGCAAAATTGTCATCATTGCCAAGAGTTTAAAGGACATTTTATTCGTCGGTTTACAAGTGGTTTTAGAGATGAAGTAGCCCCCTGGCTTTACCATCTTATTTATCTGCTCCAAACTTTGAGGCAGGTCTTGTAGAAGATGCAGGATATTGAAAGCTAAAACAG
The DNA here is from genome assembly GCA_021604645.1 of Methyloligella sp. Lineage (GTDB taxonomy): Bacteria > Pseudomonadota > Alphaproteobacteria > Rhizobiales > HXMU1428-3 > HXMU1428-3. Next base: position 67,719 of record BQJJ01000009.1, on the reverse strand, counting down.
CATCATAATGATTTTGTCCTTCTGAATTTGGAGCAAGTCCTGCTTTTGAAACTTCGTTAGTCATAAAGCGGATATTATTTATTCCCTCATTTTGAGCTTTTTCAGCGCCAATTCGTATCATCTCTTTTGAGATATCAGATGCCGTTAGTCTTTTAACACTGCTTGCTAAGAGAAGTGCTGTTGATCCTGTACCGCAACCAATTTCAAGGACCTCATCTTCTTTTGTCAAATAAAACCTTGTTCGTTCGAGGGTGTAGTTATAAGCCTCTTCATCTGTGATTTTGGATTTAGCGTATTTTTCAGCAACACCGTCCCAAAACTTGGCTTCTTTTTGCATTCGCAATCTCCTTTAGATATAGAGATAACTATACAAAATAAGAATATCAATTGCTTAAATTCGTCCATCATGTATACAAATATGTATGAACTGGAATGCTGTATCATTTGACTGGAATCACGCTCGGGCCTTTCTAGCTACCGCTGAGGAAGGCTCACTTTCTGCTGCTGCCCGCGCGCTTGGGCTTACGCAACCAACCCTTGGCAGACAGGTTGCTGCATTAGAGACAGAGCTTGACGTTGTGTTATTTGAACGTGTTGGAAAAACTCTGATCCTCACGGAAACTGGCGTTGAGCTTCTTGAATATATGAAGCAAATGTATGAAGCGGCCAGCCGGGCTTCTCTTGCAGCCTCTGGACAATCACAAGCAATTGAAGGTCGTGTGCGCATTACCGCAAGTGACATTATGTCGGCTTATATTCTTCCAACTGCTTTACAAAAAATACAAAAGATTGCTCCTCGGCTTCAGATAGAAATTGTCTCTTCAAATGAAATTCGAGATTTACAACTTAGGGAAGCTGACATTGCTATTCGTCATGTTCGCCCTGAACAACCTGAACTTATTTCAAAACTAGTGGGGGAAGCCGAAGGATATTTTTACGCTTCTAAGATTTACCTGGACAAAGAGGGGCGCCCACAAAACACTACAGATCTTCAATCACATGTTTTCATTGGTTTTGGTGACGATAATCAAATGATTGCATATTTACAGCCACTGGGCATTGACCTCAAAATTGATAATTTTCGCTTTAGTTCTAAAAACGGAATTGTGGCCTGGCAAATGGCACGGCATGACCTTGGGATTATTGCAATGTCGAAGGAAATGGGGGCTTTGGATGATGGTATGGAGCAGGTCTTACCAAAGATGCCCCCGATTAAGTTTCCCATTTGGCTCACCGCTCACCGTGAGCTTCATAATAGCCGCCGTATCCGTTTGGTATTTGACTTGTTAAGTGAGCATTTGAAGACTTAATCGGATTTATAAATGTTTCAATATATAGAATTTCTAAAGTGTATATTCCTACTTCAAAATTAAACAACGAATAAAATTTAGATAAAGAATTTAATTTAAAGCGCCCTAACTCATATCCGAATAGTCTTTTTCCCAAACTAATTTTCCGTCCTCAACTCTAAAACTAACACCATGCTCCTTTAGAGCTTCTGTAATTTTATTTAGAGTGACAAGCTTGCTCTTCAAGCAATTTTTCTCCACTTCAATTCTTCTAATCGTGGAAATTGCCAGTTTTGACTGATCTGCTAATTGCTTATGCGTTAAGCCGGCTGCAACTCTGGCAACTTTAATTTGCAGGCCGTTAGTTATATCCATAAAAAATTCTCCAATAAATCGAAACAACAAAAACAATTCAAACAGCACTTATCTCACAGTATATTTTTTACCCATACAAAGTATAGTTAAGTATCAACAGCAAAATAAACTTACCCGAAGAATAAAAATATATTGATTTTGCCCCGTAACACAAGTATTAAATAACAAGCAAAGAAAAATAATGCTTTTTTTCTTCTATCTTGCGTAGTATGAAAAAATATTAACAATAAAAATAGATATTTCAATATAATTACTTGTAATTATTAATTGATATACATGAGATTTACATAGAAAATGATGTTCAATACTCTATTCTTAGGGGGATTAGTGTCTTGCGTATACTTGGACGTTTGCCTTCAAAACGATTGGAAAATAAATATTTTTTAAAACGGCCTTACTTAACAAGTAGGTGTTTGCCATGAGTTTTAAATCTTCACCTTTCCCAAAACGGCCATCAGTAACAGCAGATATGCTTAAAAAAGATGTTGGTTATCTAGGGCGTGTATCTTTTGAAAATTCCACTGCAAACGTACGTGATTTTGAGCGCTCAGGATTAAGAGATATTAATCTAGCTGAAAAATTTAATTTTATTAGCCCTCAACCTAAGATTGCTATTTTCTTAAGCACTTATGAAGGTCAGAATTTTTTAGCTGATCAACTGGACTCCATTTTAAATCAAAATTATTCCAAGTGGAAAATTTACGCTCGAGATGATTGTTCAACTGATAACACCTTTTCAATTTTGCAAAGGTTTCATAAAACCCACTTATCTAAGATCGACATCAAATCAAATCAGAAAAATTCTGGCTTCATTTCTAATTTTTTATCAATGGTATGCGATCAGACAATTCAAGCTGACCTCTATGCTTACGCCGACCAAGATGACGTTTGGGAAGAGGATAAACTTCAAAGAGCCGTTGAATGGATAAGTAAAATACCAAAAGAGCGACCTGCTTTATATTGTTCTCGTACAATCACAGTAAACGAAAATAATGTAGCAGAAGGTTATTCACCGCTTTTTTCTAGAAAACCAAGCTTTGCGAATGCCATTGTTCAAAGTATCGGCGGTGGCAACACCATGGTTTTTAATAAAGCTGCACGAGATCTCATTGCGGCAGCAGGGGCAGATGTAAAAATAGCTAGTCACGATTGGTGGTCTTATATTTTAGTTTCCGGATGTGGTGGTGAAGTTTTTTACGATACTCACCCTTCAATTCGATACAGGCAACATAGCAACAATTTTATTGGAACAAACAATAGCGTGATGGCTCGTCTGAGTAGAGTTTGCATGCTTTTTCAAAATCGTTTCAAGAACTGGAACCAAGACCATATTGATTCACTTTCAAAAATTTCACACCGATTAACCAAAGAAAATTTAAAAACTCTAGGTGACTTTACTCAAGCTCGTGATGGAACTCTTCCACAGCGCTTACTAAAGTTAAAAAGATCTAATGTTTATAGACAGACTTTATTGGGAAATATCGGTTTAGTCGCAGCTTGCATTTTGAAGAAGTTATAGGCGTAGAAAAATGGCAATTCTTATTACCGGCGGTGCCGGATTTATTGGATCAAATTTTATAATTGACTGGTTAGAAACCTCTAATGAACTTGTAATAAATCTGGACAAGCTTAGTTATGCTGGGAATTTAGAGAACCTTTCTTGTTTCGACAACGACACTCGTCACAAGTTTATTCAAGGGGATATATGCGACCGCGCAACAATCTCATCCGTTCTCAACACTTATCATCCACGAGCAATTCTTAACTTTGCAGCTGAATCTCATGTTGATCGCTCTATTCATGGTCCTGAAGATTTTATTCAAACAAATATTCTTGGCACTTTTAATTTGCTTGATGAAACCAGAAAATTTTGGGACAAGCTCGACCAAACAAATAAAAACGACTTTGTCTTTTTACATGTTTCAACCGACGAGGTCTACGGCACATTAAAGGCGCATGATCCTGCATTTTGCGAAAGCAATCGCTATGAGCCGAATAGCCCTTATAGTGCAAGCAAGGCATCTTCTGATCATTTAGTTCGGTCTTATCATCATACTTATGGTCTTCCGACTATCATAACCAACTGCTCGAATAATTATGGTGCTTTTCAATTTCCTGAAAAACTGATCCCGCTTATTATTCATAATGCCCTTTCGAATAAACCTCTGCCTATTTATGGTGATGGTCAGCAAATTCGTGACTGGTTATATGTCAGCGATCACTGCCGGGCCTTAAAGCTAGCGCTACAAAGCGGAACTCCTGGTGAGGTTTATAATATTGGCGGTTTAAATGAAAAAACCAATTTGGAAATAGTTGAAAAAATTTGTCATATTTTAGACAGTAAACTTCCTAGGACTGATGGCCTTTCATACAAGGAGCAAATTCAATTTGTTGAAGACCGGCCAGGTCATGACCGTCGCTACGCTGTAAACGCAGATAAAATTCAGAAAGAATTAAAATGGTCTCCTCAAGAGAGCTTTGAAAGCGGTATTGAAAAAACTGTTCAATGGTATCTGGACAATCAGTTATGGGTTAGCCGGATCATTTCAGGAGATTATCGCGATTGGGTTAAGAGGCAATACGCATGAGAATTCTTTTATTTGGAGCGGATGGGCAGGTTGGATATCATCTACGACAAACTCTTCCTGAAATCGGTGAATTAATCAGTTGTAATCGCCATCAAGTTGATCTTTGCAATCTAGATCTATTAAAGCAGAGCATAAGAGACACCTCGCCAGACTTTATTGTGAATGCGGCAGCTTACACTGCTGTTGATCATGCTGAAGATGATATAGGTCTCGCATATAAAATTAATGCTGATGCCGTTGAGTTGATGGCTTTAGAAGCTAAGAAATTAAACTCCTGGCTCATCCATTATTCAACCGATTATGTTTTTGATGGGAAAACAAACACACCTAACCTAGAAAGTAGCCGCCCTAATCCTATTAATGTTTATGGTTGGACCAAATTGCAAGGTGAGAATGCAGTCATAGCTTCTGATTGCAAGCATTTGATTTTTCGAACCAGCTGGGTTTATAGCGAAAGAAAAAGCAATTTTGCAAAAACTATACTTAAACTCGCTACAGAAAAAGACGAGTTAAAAATTGTGAGTGATCAAATAGGTGTACCAACGAGCGCTGAGTTTATTGCGCAAATCACAGCTGATTGCCTTGCCCAAATTAACAAACAAAGCCAAGCGCCAAATAACTATTCAGGACTATACCACTTATCGCCGACCGGACGGATAAGCTGGTATGACTTTGCTTGTTTTTTAGTGGAAGAAGCTCAAAAACTAAACTTCTCTCTAACACTAAAAAAATCTAAGATTTTTCCAATCTCTAGTAGCGAATATCCAACTTTGGCAAGACGCCCACACTTCTCCTTGCTTAATAATACGAAAATTCAGGAAACTTTTGATCTTAAAATTCCAGATTGGAAACATCACGCTCAAAAGCTTGTTTCAGAGTTAAAACAAAAGGAAATTGCTTAATGCGTCGTGGGATTATTTTAGCAGGTGGTTCTGGCACTCGTCTCTACCCTGTCACTCAAGTCATATCAAAACAGCTTTTACCAGTGTTTGATAAACCTATGATTTATTACCCCCTAACAACTCTTATGTTAGCTGGTATTAGAGAAATCCTTATCATTTCTACACCGCAAGATATGCCTCAATTTAAAGACCTATTGGGCGATGGTTCACAATGGGGTATTTCAATTGAGTATGCCATACAACCCTCACCGGATGGACTGGCACAAGCCCTTATTATCGGTGAAGATTTTTTATCCTCTTCACCTTCTGCTTTAATATTGGGTGATAATATTTTTTACGGTCATGACTTGCATTCAGTTTTACAGAATGCTGATAATCGCAAAAAAGGGGCAACAATTTTTGCTTACCACGTTAATGATCCTGAGAGATATGGCGTGGCTGAATTTGATGAAACTGGCAGAGTTCTCAGTCTTGAGGAAAAACCGGTTTCACCAAAATCCAACTATGCTGTTACTGGCCTTTATTTTTATGACGAACAAGCTTCAGCTTTGGCAAAGGAAGTCAAACCGTCCGACCGCGGTGAACTAGAGATTACAGACCTAAATCGCCTTTATCTTGAACAAGATGCGCTTTCTTGTGAACGCATGGGGCGTGGCTACGCTTGGCTAGATACGGGGACGCATGAAAGCCTTGTTGAAGCCCAACAATTCGTACAAACGATTGAACACCGACAAGGTTTAAAGATTGCTTGCCCTGAAGAGATCGCTTTACGGCGGGGCTGGATTGACAACGAACAAATGGAACGCTTGGCTGCTCCTTTATTAAAAAATAATTATGGACAATATCTTACCCAGGTACTCAAGGAGCTCTCACTATAATGATTAGCACTCCTTTAGACATCGAAGATGTCTTGATACTCCAACCACAGATTTTTGAAGATGATAGAGGTTTCTTTTTTGAGAGTTACAATCAGCGTAAATTTCAGGAAACGACAGGCCTCGATTTATCATTTGTGCAAGACAATCATTCTAAATCTTCAAAAGGTGTTTTACGTGGATTGCATTTTCAAAGAGAGCCTATGGGCCAAGGAAAATTAGTGCGTGTTTTACTAGGGGAAATTTTTGATGTGGCTGTTGATATTCGTCCAGGGTCAAAAAGTTTTGGCAAGTGGGTGAGCGCAGTACTCAGCGCAGATAATAAAAAGCAACTTTGGATACCAAATGGATTTGCACACGGCTTTTTAACACTGAGTGAAACGGCCGAACTCGCCTATAAAACCACAGATTATTACAACAAAGAGAGTGAGGGATGTCTAACCTGGAATGATCCAGACATCAATATTAAATGGCCAGATAATTTGCCTCCTAAGCTTTCCAGCAAAGACCAAGAGGGTCTCTCTCTCTCTGAGTTCGCAGCCGAATTAACATACTAAAAAAGAGTACTAAGTGGTTGGTAAAAATATCTGAAGCCAATTATCTAGCAATAGAATACAGAAGCGATAAAGTTTCACTAGGGAGTGATTTTTGAATGAGTTTTAACATTGGGTGGAAAGATATCCTTGATGGTGTTTGTAAATGGCGCATCTGGTATATTCTGGGGAGTGGCGATATCCGTAGGCGTTATGCCCGTACTCAACTGGGTCAGTTTTGGATATCGCTGTCGGTTGCGATATCCGCGCTTATCATTGGCCTCGTTTGGACCATCTTATGGAAGGCAAATGTTTCTGAATTTTTGCCTTATATTGTCGTATCTCTGATCCTATGGGGGTTCCTGTCAAGCTGCATCATTGAAGCAACAGATACATTCATTTCAAACAAACATTTTATGCTTGGTCAAAAGTTAGAACCTTCCGTTATTATCTCTGCCCTGATAGTTCGTAACTTGATATTTTTATTGCATAATATGGTCGTTATCGCGTTAGTCTTTGCAATTTTTCAAATATCAATTAGCTGGAAAATTCTACTGTTTATTCCAGCGCTGTTTATTATGTCATTATTGATGTATTTTATTTCGTTTTTTCTTGCAATCATTTGTGTTCGATTTACAGATGTCAAGCACCTCATCAATTCTTCAATACAGTTGTTATTTTACATTACGCCTGTGATTTGGCAGCCTCATTTCTTATCCGAGAAATATCAAGATTATCTTTTACTCAATCCATTATATTGGTTTATGTCCATCTTGCGTGACCCTCTAATTGGCAGTGAAATTAATATTTTTCCCTGGCTGCTAACACTTGGAACACTTGTTCTAGCTATTGTGGCCATTCCGATTTTTGTTGGCAAATATGTACGCCGGCTCATTTTTTGGATTTAAGACATGGCGCATATTCATCTAAAAAATATCAGCCTCGCTTATCCTGTATATTCAGCAGAAAACAGTTCTTTACGTGCCACCATTGGCAGTAAACTTGGCGGGAAAATTGAAAGAAACCAAACTGGTACTCAGGTTATTACAGCTTTATCTAATGTATCAATAAGCTTTAATTCAGGGGACCGAATTGGGATTATTGGACATAATGGTGCGGGAAAATCAACACTATTAAAAGTCCTCGCTCAAATTTACTACCCACAACAGGGGGAGGTTGTGATTGACGGAGATGTTTCCTGTTTGGTTGATATTACTTTAGGAATGGATGCAGAGGTTAGTGGCTTAGAGAACATCCGCCTTCGCGGTATTTTCCTAGGCCTAACAAAAAAAGAGATTGATGGTCTTATACCCTCCATTGTGGAATTTTCAGAGTTGGGAGATTTCATACATATGCCAGTACGCACATACTCTTCTGGCATGTATATGCGGCTTGCATTTGCAATCACTACAGCAATTTATCCGCAAATTTTAGTAATGGACGAAATGATAGGTGCGGGAGATGCCGCCTTCCTTGATAAGGCGATCGCTCGTGTTGAAGATATGATCGGTCAGACTGAAATCATGGTTGTAGCCACACATTCGAACTTTATTATAAGAAAGTTTTGTAACAAAGTTTTATGGATGGAAAAAGGCAGCGTAAAACGATTTGGGGATGTTGCTCAAATTATCAAAGAGTATGAACTAGAAACCGGAGAGACGCTTAAAACTTGATTTTTGAATTTAGAATTTGTTTCTTTTTAAAAGGTCAATAAGCATGAGATGTGACAATGAATATGATAGATAAAACTTTCAAGTCTTTAGTAAAACAGGTTTTTCCAAGACTCAAAAAAAATTCTGATGATGATAGCTTAGAACAATTCGTCATCATATCTGATGACGATGCTCCAAAAATAATACGAGAGAATCTACAGAACGCCTCTAATGAATTAGAACGTATTGTTTATTCTAATAAAGACCGGCGAATATTTAAGTGGCATCATTACTTGGCCATTTATGATCGATATTTTGCACCTCTTAAGTCATATGCAGCCTCTTTAAAGGGCGAGAAAGACTCTATCTTTGCTCCCAATGGACAACTGAGAATTCTAGAGCTTGGTGTCCAGAATGGTGGCTCACTGCAAATGTGGCGTAAATATTTTGGCCCTGATGCTATTATTTTCGGAATTGATATAGACCAGAATTGCGCAGCCTTCGAATCAAAAGGAACCAATGTTCGTATTGGCGATCAATCGAATCCCGAATTTTTGAAATCCGTAACCGATGAGATGGGGGGGATTGATATTGTTATTGATGATGGAAGTCATATTGCGAGCCATCAATTAGCTAGTTTTCGATATCTATTTCCCGAAATATCCAATGGTGGGGTTTACATTTGCGAAGACCTACACACTGCCTATTGGGATGGTTGGGAAGGAGGGTTTCGCCGACCAGGTACATTTATTGAAACCGGTAAATCTATCGTTGACCATATGCATGAATGGTATGCTGGTATTGATACAGAACTCAATGGTATGGATTTAAAAAGATCTGTTTTATCTGTTGCTTTTTATGACAGCCTAATCGCGATTGAAAAAGGGGAGAAAACCCGCCCCTATGCTATCCACGTAGGTGAAAGTTCGTTTTAGTTTTAACTAATAAGAAAACACATTAGTTTTTTTATCATTTCAAAAGACTTAGCGGTAATCAATTGAATGGCAAGCCAATGACAAAAACAAATATGCGACATACTTATGAATATGAAGTTGACCTCACTTCGGACAGTGCTCCTGCTCGTGTTATCAATATGGTGGGATCCCGAAAACGCGTTCTTGAAGTCGGCGCAGGGCCTGGCTCTATTACCAAGCATCTCATTTCAACAAACAAATGTGATGTTGTAGCACTGGAGATTGATCCCACTGCTATTGCAAAATTAGAAGAATTTACAGATAAAATTTACTCACTGGATCTGAATGACCCAAGTTGGTTTCATGTTCTAGATGATGAAGATAGATTTGATATTGTTATAGCAGCTGATGTGCTAGAGCATGTACAAAACCCATTGCGTACTTTACAAGGTATGGTTTCACTCCTACGCCCTGGAGGAGAAATAATTCTGTCTCTTCCTCATGTTGGGCATTGCACGATAGGCGCGTGTCTACTTGCCGAAAATTTTCGTTATCAAGATTGGGGCCTACTAGATCGCACTCATATTCAGTTCTTTGGTCTAACGAATATAAATGATCTTTACGAAAATGCTGGCCTGGGAATTATCGAAGCACAGTTTGTAGTACGAACTCCTAGACAGACCGAATTTTTGGATATTTGGGAAAGCATTACAGAAACTGGCCGTCAAGGTCTGCTGACTAATCCGCATGGTTTTGTTTACCAAGTTGTTAGCCGGGCTAAAATATTAGATCCACACGAAACAGCAATAAACCTCATGAATTTGGCAGTTGAAGTGAACGATCCATATTATTCACCGAACAAACAAGGGCCTGCAATTTTAGGAAATGAAAATATTTTTAGAAAAAGCGCACGCACTATAATTAGAAATACGCTGCCCCTAAATGTAAAGAATGCTATTAGACGAATTGGCAGAAAGTGTGGTGTTAACCTATGACAACAAAATCTGAATCTCAGGACACGTCATGTAAGAATATCGCTTTTTACTTACCACAGTTTTATCCATTTGCAGAAAACAATGAATGGTGGGGTAAAGGTTTTACTGAGTGGACAAATGTTACGAAGGCAAAGCCTCTTTATAAAGGGCACCTTCAACCACATTTACCTACAGATTTAGGTTTCTATGATTTACGCGTTCCAGAAACACGCTATGAGCAGATTGAATTAGCTAAATCATACGGCATTGATGCATTTTGTTATCATTATTATTGGTTCTCTGGAAAAAGATTACTTGACCTACCCGTTGATGCTATGCTCTCCGACCCAAAAGCCGAGATGCCGTTCATGTTATGTTGGGCCAATGAAAATTGGACACGCCGCTGGGATGCTAGTGAACAGAGTATTTTAATTGCACAACAATATAAGGCAAATGATGATATTGATTTTATAAAGAGTGTCATTCCTTTCTTTGAAGACGAAAGGTATTTGCGTGTAGATGGTGCTCCTGCTTTTATTGTTTATCGTCCTCAACATCTTCCGACACCTTCCAAGACATTACAAATCTGGAGAGACTATTGTACCTCTATAGGAATACCTAAACTACATTTGATATGCGCGATGGTACACGGCAATGAAGATTACGAACAGTATGGTTTTGATGCAGGAGTTCAATTCCCCCCTCATGCCCCAAACTGTTCAAACTTAGCACCTCAAATCGATTTTTACAGTGACCATTCAGGTATTGCCATTGATTATTCAGATCTAGCTAAAAGTTATTTAGGAAAATCATATAACGAACAAAAAGTCTATCGCACTGTTGTGCCTAACTGGGACAATACAGCTCGTGTTCAGGAAAGATCTCTATTTCTTCTAAATGGAACTCCCGAAAATTATGAATATTGGCTAAAACTGGCTCAAGAATATACTGAAGAGAAATTTGAAAATGACAAGCTAGTTTTTATAAATGCATGGAATGAATGGGCGGAGGGTTGTCATCTAGAACCTGACCGTATTTATGGGCATCAATACCTTGAAGCAACAAGACGTGTAAAGAACGGAACTTCGAAAGCTTCGAAATTCACACTAAGAGGTGTACCAATTGAAGCTCAATTGAATACCAAAATAATTTCTTCTCGATTGCTTAAGGCACAAATCGGAGAAAAGCGAACCTTAAAAAACCTACTGTACATGGAGCTTCGCCGTATAATCGACCCTGCTTTGGCACGGTATCCAATTTTCAGAACTATCAAAAGTAGAATATCTTCATTATTTACTCAATCAAGGTGATCCATTGATGTTCAAAAAATTTTCTAAATTATTTAAGTCGAAATATAAGAAGACCCAACAAACGATAGTGAAAATAAGAAAATCTAGCAAAGATATTCAGGATGTAGAACATACAGATAAGAAGCTTTGGATAAACCGTGAAACCATTCTACCACGCGTGACAATAGAAGAATTCATTGGGGCACCACAAACAGTTGAATATGAACATGTTCCAGAAGTTTATTTTGATGTTTTGCAGCATCCGTCGTCCATATTATCGAAGTCTAAGGACGAGAGTGCATTCTATGTAAATCATTCCGTACGAGCACCTGAAATGATGCTAGAGCGTTTGCAGGATCAATATTGGTTTCCTGAAAGCGGTTTTATTATTTCTGATGAAGGTGTGGTTTGGCGCCATTCAATTCTTGGTCAATTTGCCGACCCTAATTTTTTAACAACGTATGCCGTGGAAAACAGAAAATCTAAAGACTCCAAAGACGAATATTTCTATTGGCCTCATTTACTTTCCAATGCTCCTAAAATATCGGGATTAAAAATGATAGCCACTCATTATGCATCACACAATTATGGACACTTTCTCTTGGATATGGTCCCCTTGCTTGATTTTGCTTCTAAGCACTCTATTGATTTGATTGTTCGACCTCTAACAGATTGGCAAAAATCTTTTTTTGAGCTTTACAATATTAAGGCAGAGAAAATTCTAGAGTGCTCTGAAAGAGCCTATAAGTTGGATGATTGTATTGTCAGTAATCGGCATAATGCAGTCTCAACTTATTGTGCTTCACCAAATCACCGCAAAGTGTATAGTGACCTTTTAGATCGTATTAAAACAAAATACCCTAACGTTGTTTCTAAAAAGTTCCCCAAGAGAATTTTCTTATCTCGATCAGATGCGAAGACACGTATATTAAAAAATCGCGATGAGGTTGAAAACATACTCAAAAACGAGGGTTTCACAGTCATTCATCCGCAAGAATATTCAATTCCTGAGCAAGCAGTACTTTTTAATAGTGCCGAGATAATTGTTTCTGAATTTGGAGCTATCATGGCAAATGTAGCGTTCTGTAGAAGGGGAACAAAGATAATTGAAATCATTCCATCAAATCAAAAAGATCCATGGTCTGTGCATTTATGCTCAGCACTGGAACTGGATTACTTAGTGCATTTCCAAGAGATTATACCAAATGCAACGAAATCAGTGGTAATAGGTGATAAAAATATCGATAATATTTATTTTGAATATCGCTGCAATATAGCCAAATTACTATCAGCAATTAGAACAATCGATACTTTAAAGTTGGATTGTATCGCTAAGTGACTCTAAATCGATTTTACTAATGAGATTACTTCAAGCGACCCACATTTTAGATAAAGAGCTGCTAACCCCAAAATGGCATAACTCGAAACTAGAACGACTTGTGAAATTTTTTTCAAAACATAGGTATTCTAATAAGTGGACCTAAGTTTGTCTAAATAAGGGGTATACCTTTCGAATAGTAAGTAGTTCTGAGAACCATACTGGTCGACTAGGAAATGAATTTTGCATATTCTTTATATTCTATACACATATGCTTTGACGGAAGACAGAGTTTTATTAAATATTTCTATGAAAGATACAAAATGGGTAGTGAAATGCAAGGGGATATACTTTTAGAAATTCACTATAAGGTAATAGGCACAGCACCCAAACAATATAGACTTTTTTAAAAATGAAAGGGTGTCTAATAAAACTAATTTTATAATAAACAGGGGTTTCATTTTTCATTGTTAAAAAAGGAAGAAACGATCTTATAACCCTATATAGTGGAATTTAAAGCTGTATAAAACTTTGCGTCACATTGACAATATCAAATGATACTCCGATCTGAACACCTTAACCAATTTGTCCCGTCGGAAAAAGCTGGGATAGCCCCACCAGACGCATCTGTAACAAAAACCATTGCACCGGCACCGGAATTTGATGCGGAAGGCAATGATGCAGTGCTATAACTGCCAAGGCTAACAGGCCCTTGCATGACGACTGTCTTTTCAGAATTATTTTTAATTCTTATTAATTCTTGCCAGCCTAATGTATTTGAATAACCTGAAACTACAAAATCATCACCTACGGGTTGCCCCGGCATAGCCATACCAAAAGATACTGCGGCCGTTAAAGAGGCTATTTCAGTTTCTTTCCAAAACTCGATCAGACCTGAGCCACCAGCTATCATAAGAGGTGTTCTGTTTCCAACTCCAATTATTTCCATTTGGTGGTTTTCATTTACAAATGTATCATTTGGACCAATATATAACACTTTACTATCTGCAGCTTTAATATGTAAAGATGCATCAGGTGTATTTGAACCTATGCCGATTTGAGCTGTACTACCATCAATGACCATTCCTTCTGTCCAGTTAGAACCATCAGGGCTGACTTTCATATGAAAATTATCATCCCCCGTTAACCCAAACTCAGCTCTTCCTGAAAAACCTGTTTGAAAGAGGACGCTTGCTGTATCTGAATTTGTATTTTTATTGACCTTGATTTTATGGTCGTCTCCCTCGTGATTAAAGAGAGTAGCTGGGGAGTTCACTGATAACCGGTTTGTTGCATCTGCGGTCGCATTAACCCCAACCACCCCCCCGGTTGCTGGATTTAGATTCACTGAAGCACCACCGCCACTACCGCTACCACCGCTGCTAACAACCCAATTACTTCCATCCCAACCTACGAGAATAGCTTCATCTACAATCCATGCCAGCCACCCGGTATTTGGGGTGTAGAAGACCCAAGCTCCATCTTGAAAAGCTGCAATGCTCTGTTCTTGCCCGCTCCGCTCTTCAATTGCATTGGACGCTACTAAATAACGATCACCTTCATTGGGTGATATTGGCGGTGTTGATAAATCTCTATCAAGAACAGAGAGATGAACAATCGCATCAAGCGCTCTTAAAGCTTCGTTATGAGTGACATGTTTTTGTGCCTGCGCTGCTGAGATGTAAGGTAGATTTAGATGCGGTGTTTTAGCCATTACGATTGCTCCTTTACTCAGAACTATATTCGCAATTGTAAGAGCGGGGATAAGTCTCGACGATAAACTGTCTTTATCATTTTTTATTTCAGCCCTTAAAATAATTCTCAAACAATTGAGTTACCTTATGGTTTTTGGTAAAATTTAATTTTAGTTCGACACAAGAGATGTTATGACTTGGTATGAGTTAGGGATATATTATTTTGCAATTTTTACTGAAGCTATGCTTTATCTCTATGGGGCTGGCTGTTTAATTTATGCCTTGTTTTATTTTGGCCGACTGTTAATTAAGAAATTTTTTTCAAATAAAGAAGGCCGATAACGGCTAAAAGAACCTCAACGGCATAGACTTATTTCTTCTCTAAACAATCAGTTACATAAATTTAATATATAAAGACTTTAAAAATTTCTAAGTCAGATATACGATTGTCTTTATTGCCCCCTTGAAACTTTTTAAGGAGTGTTTGTTGTGACGCGTATTATTCTTACTATTTTCTTCTCGTTATTTTTTCTCCCTCTCTTTTCATATGGCGCTTTTGCAGCAGCAACTGCTTGCGAAGTGAAAAATGGTGAGGCTGCAATCAAGTCTTGCTCAGAAATCATCAGCTCTAAACTCTTTAGAGGGAAACCGATTTCTAAAGAAAATTTATCGATCATGTATGAAAATCGCGGGAGGCAGTATTTCATGAAAGAGCAATATGATGATGCTCTTTCTGATTTTCAAAGCGCTCTTCGGGTGAACCCTAAAAATGTCAAAGCTGGTAATAACCTTGGCTCTGTTTATTTAAGAATAGAAAAATACGATTTGGCTATAGCTAGTTTTAGCAATGTATTGAAGAGAATACCTGACTACGCCTTAGCACTCAGTAATCGCGGCATTGCCTATAGAAACAAGGGAGAGCTTGCTAAAGCATTAGAAGACTTTAATGCAGCTTTGATTTCTGACCCTGGAAGTGATTATGACTATTTGCAACGAGCAGAAGTTCATAAGCGAATGAAGAATTATAAAAAAGCGATTAGCGATTATAGTGCCTCTCTAGAACTCAGACCGAAAGTTTCTAATACATATTATAACCGGGGTATTTCCTATTATTTTTTAGGGCAACATCAAGACGCTTATCAAGATTTCTCAAAGGCTCACGAGCTTGATCCATCAAACAAAGATGCCGCTAATAATAAAAAAGCTATTCTGAAAATAATTGAGAAATCAAAGAAGTGATAAAGAATGGCGATCCCACGAGGATTCGAACCTCGGACCTACTGCTTAGAAGGCAGTTGCTCTAAAATGCTGCAGCTGCGAAGCAGGTTGATATAACACCATTTTTTCAATTGTTTACCGACACACTCATATGCTGTTACGCAGCAATATCCATCCAATCTGTAGCTCGTTTGTAGCTATTTAGGTATTCTTACTTTGTAGCTGAGGACATACTGATGGATAAAAAGAGCTTTCGTGCACATATCAATAAAACTGTGGTGGAACGGTTGCAACCGGGTGACACTGTCTATGACACCTCCCTCAAGGGCTTTGGCGTGAGACGTCAAAGACTGAGTGCAAGTTATTTTCTAAAGACGTGCATTCGGGGTAAACAGAAGTTCATCACCATTGGCCGTCATGGTTTACCCTGGACGCCAGATACAGCCCGTCGTCAAGCAATGGCTTTTAAAGTTGATCCAATACAGACAGCGAAAGAAAAAGAAACGGCAGTCTCACTCAAAGAGCTGGTGGATCATTTTAAGCAATCACACTATCCAAATATTAAGCCAACAACCCGTCGCGAATATAGCGCTGTGATTGACAAGAAAATTTTACCTTTTTTAGGAAAAATGATCATAAGCGAAATTTCTCGGCCCGACATTACGAAGTTGCATCACAAATATGCTCATACACCTCGCTATGCAAATGTAACTCTCATGGTTATTTCAGTGATAATGAGCTGGGCAGAAGAATATGGGTACCGTCCAATCAATAGCAACCCTTGTAAGGGGATCAAAAGATTTACAGAAAATAAAGTTGAGCGTTATTTATCAAAAGAGGAGCTTAGTCGCCTGGGTGGTGCCATTAGTGAAGAAGAGGCCAAGGGGAGGATCTCACTTTATGCAGCTGCTGCCATACGATTATTGATATTCACTGGTGCACGAAAAGGTGAGATCCTCAATTTAAAGTGGGAGTATATCAACTATGAAAAGCAGGTGATCTTTTTACCCGATTCTAAGACCGGAGCGAAATCAATCAATCTCAATGAACCAGCAATGGCAGTTCTTCAATCAATTCCAAGACAGACAAACAATCCATATGTCATTGTTGGCAAAGTCTATTGCCGGTCGATGGTCAATATTCAAAAACCCTGGGTTATTGTGAGAAAGACAGCTCGTTTAGAGAATTTTCGAATTCACGATCTACGGCATTCTTTTGCATCAACAGCAGCTGAAAGTGGAGCATCATTGCTGCACATTGGAAAATTACTAGGGCATAAGAAATCTACGACTACGGAAAGATATGCTCACATCACCAATAATCCTGTAAAGGAATTAAACGAAGAAGTAGGCCACTTGATCAAAGATACGATGAAAAATAGAATGGTTTAGATGTCACTTACATGCCAACAGGAGAAAGAATGAAATCTTTAGTTCAAAATGAAAATCGGAAAGAGTATGTGCTAATGTAGCAAAAAACTACCTTTTTATTAACAGCTTTTCCACTGCAACAGCGGAACAGATATAAGATTAAGTTTAAGACAGAGCAATATAGTAAAATATTACCATAATTGTGATTCTATGGACTTAGATAATTGTTGCGATACGATGATAATAAAAAGATAAATGGCTTGCCACAACCTGCCTTAGGTCGGCGAAGCTTAATCTTGTCTCCAAAAGAAGAAGCCGAGATTTTAGGGCTTACTATTCATACAGATCTGAACAATCAGCAGATCCAATCAATATTCAGCCACTTGGAACGCACAGTCAACCACCGTGAGATAGGGTTTATACGAAATAGGCAAGGGCGTTACGCGGAACTACAGCCTGCCTCTGAAACTCAAATTAAAGAATGTTTGATGCGTTATCATCAACTTCTTCTCAAAATGAGAGAACTAAAGTTTGTTCCATCAGCAAGACGAGATGAACTAGGAATCCTAGCTCAAGAGGCTATGATTTCAGCAATTTCTGTTTTTAATAATCCTTCAATAAAGTTCAAATCAGAAATTTTTATAGTCAATATATGCATCGCTTGGACTTATCTTTTGCACGCTCATTATTTAGATCTGGGCGAAGATATAAGATACAAAAATAAAAAAGGAGAAATTGTAAAAACTAGGCATGGTCAAGAAAAACTAATCGATCTTGGTGGGTGCCTATCACATTCAAAATGTCCATTAGACAGTGGAACTAAAAATAACCTATTATTTCTCATTGAAATTCGTCATGAAATTGAACATCGTGGTTCTGATCAGATTGATCAATCTCTTGCTTCTAAGTTTCAAGCCAACTCTTTAAATTTCAATCGATACATTAGCAGTTTATTAGGCAAAGAGTATGAAATAGCAACTAAACTTCCTTTTAGTCTACAAATGAGTGAATTTGTCTTTGATAAAGATCTTAAATCCAGAAAAGAAGTTACTCTTCCAAAAGAATTGGTAGTTGTTCAAGAGGCTTTTGAAAGCCACCTCACTTATGATGAGTATAATGATCCTCACTATGCTTACCGTATTCATATTTTACCTCGCACAGCAAACCGCAAAGGTGGGGCTGATGAAATTCTAAAGATTGCTAGAAGTGATGAAGATATTTCAAAGGTGGCCACTGTGATCCTTAAAGATGCAGAAAAAGCTAAATATTTCCAACGAGAAGTGCTCGATTATGTTCATAGTCGTGGTTACCCTAAATTTAACAAACATCATTTTCAGCAATTTTGGAAGTCAATAGAAGCCAAAAAGAAAGGCAAGGGATATGGTGTGTGGATTAAAAGCCAATGGTTTTGGTATGATACTATTTTTGAACCAGTTCTAAAACATTGCGAAATGAATCAAAGGTTTTATACATAGCCTGATATATACCTGCTTGGGTCACTTAGTGCCAAGAGCCAATCTAAGCAGTGTTTGCGAAGAAGGAGAGTTTGAGGCAAAGCGGTTATTCTTTAATTCTTCTTTTTTATTTTTTACATTGTAAGTGGAATGGCACTGTAGACCAGGCACATGTGTGATAGCTATCAGCCATGGACTATATGATAACGATAAACATGATTTCAGTAGTCGTGTATCGGAATAAAGTCAAAACACGATCCCATGACACCGTAAGCCCGATCAATGGCTTCTACAATATCAACTAAATGCCGTTCTAACTCTCGATCATAGAGAGTTAAGTCCATTTTACCAGTATGCACAAAGTCGTTTCGACCTTCAACAAGTGCTTCGATAGAATCATACAATGTCAATTTCCTGCTACGATATGGCTTTCGAAGGGCAGCAGCAATATCGATATTGTTATCGAGCATTTTAAAATTCTGGGTTATCAGACTTGGACGCTGAAACGAAAAACACTCAGAAATGATCTGTTCTATAGGTTTCTGTTTTTCAGCAATTTGTTTAAGTTGCGCGTTATTCAGGCGAATTTTCTTTAACACTGAGTCTCGATTATCTACGTATTTGATGGCCACCGCAAAAGTTGAACGAAAGTATTCCTCCCATATAGCTATAACGTAGGGGATTAGAAGGTTATTCGACAATAGGCGTGGATTCATTTCATCCATGAATTCTAGGCCAGTTGACTTCTCCCTTGTTATCTCCCCCTCTAACTTCCTTGTCATCAGGTAGATGTGCGCTTTAGCTTGCGCATTATGGAAATGCCATCGTGCCAAATAGCATCCGGAAGACACCGGAGAAGGTGGAGGGTCATCCAGACGCCAGTATCTGTTTCGTCCAAAACTAGTGGAAAAGTGACCACCAAACAGATCTCGCATCAGTCTCAGAGTTTTATTCTGATGAGTTAGGTCCCAATAACTTCCAGAAATCCTGGATCCTATTTCGATGGTAATAAGACCTTCATTCTTGTACACATCAAGATTAACACCAGACCAAGACTTATAATCTTTTTCATCATACCAGAAATAACACCCCACTCTATTGGGAACACTCAAATTGTCTTTAATCGGCTTATAACCTAGCAACTCAACTGTTTCCAAAACCGGGCGAAGTTTAGTACCTACTGATAGATTGTTCTGTGAATCATAACCCATAATTTTCTATACAGGTATTGATGCATCCAGACAAGCGTTGGGACGCATTTGCCTAGAATGATCATCTAGACAATCTTCGTCTTGTCCTCATTAAAACATCTGGGACCGGGCTAAAAATTCCCGGTTGGGGTCAAATTCTGACCTTTAATTCTTAGTTTAAGGTAGTCAATTCCGTACCGGAAGCAGACTAACCTTGCATAACATCGACTAAATTGAGTAACAGCTAAATACTCTGTTTTATAATGATTGTTTTCGATAAATTTAAAGAATGAGACGGAGATAATCCGTCTCATTTTTCGTCTATATTAGCTGTTTTAAAAAACGCACTGCTTCCTGCGCTTTAGAAGCCGCAGCAAAGACGGCACGATTATCGGCTTTCATAACTTTAAGCCATGATTGAATATATTTAGCATGATCTGGTCTAGTCTCAGGTGTGATGTTTAGATCAGCACAGAGAAAAGCAGAACCAAGTTCAGCAACCAGTTCTTCTATTGCATAAGCTTCATTTCCAAAACGGTCACTAAACGAACGGTTAAGGCGATATGTATGGCCGGTCCAATGAGTAAGTTCATGAAGCAGCACGGCATAATAGGCTTCCTGACGATTGAAAGTTTCAGTTCCAATAAATAGATGTTCATCCGGCATTTGAATATGATCAGTGGCTGGCTGGTAATATGCTCGGTCTCCACCAAATTTAATGGTGGCAGAAGAAGATTGAATAAATTGATCGGCTTTTAAAATACGATCCATTGGGGGTTGTGGTTTAATAATCTTTTCTTGATTATAACCCTCAACCTGAGCGACATTAAAGACTTGGCTGGCTTTTGCCACACGGCGCTTGCCGTCATCTCCCTCTGCCTCATTAACAGCGCTTGGGTCTACTTTGTATTCCTTATAGAAAACAACCATACTGGCTTTAGAACCCCGTTTAACCTGGCAATCGATGGCTTGCCATTGGCGATAAGTGGCCCAAAGCCCTTGTTCAAATTGTTGTGTCATTGCTGAAGCCCATAATGAAAGAATGTTAATGCCTTGATATTCATTTTGGGTGGAAGCATTGGTTGGTAAGCCTGTTTGAAATCCACTGCGTTGCCAGGGCATTTGTGGATCTCCTGTGTCTTGCTCAAGTGCCGTAATAATCTGATCAGTCACTGTTTGATAAATATCTTTTTTGCTTTTTTTCATAAGAGCTCTCCTTTTCAAAATTAAGACAGCTCTGAAACAACTGCCTTTCGATGGTGCGGGAGAGAACGTGCTGAGCGGCTGGATGCATAGCTTCTCGGTCACTTGGTGCGGAAGCTCATTGCATCCAGACGGGAAGCACGTTACGCACCATAGGAAAGCGAAAGGCAGCAAGAGCTGTTGCTTGAAAAGAGCGCGGCGAAAACAATACAGATGTTGGGATGAACATTGAAGAAGAGGCTTGAACGGGAAGTCGATATATAAGAAAAAAGCATCTAATTCTCATAAACATACGCTGTTATCAGATGCTATAAAAACAGTAAGCCTAGAAGCCGCTATTCAACACTTGAAAGCGCAAATCATTGAATTACCGTTTCTTAAAACCGATAATTCTTAGCTAACTAATTTAAGTCCTTTCAATTGTGCTTGAAGGTCATGAGAACACTGACGTCTCAATGAGCCAGATTAAATTTGTTCAGTTACAAGCATTGTTATCAGATTGTTTCTCCTTTTGTTTATTCAAGTTGCTGCTGTCTAGCGGTTTGGAGCGCAGGGTCAACGGCCTGCCCGCGCCAGCTTAAAGGAAGCCCGTGTTGGCCGTTTCCTTCCAGCAAAGCTGTCAGTGACCCTTGGCGCTCAGCACCCGGCTTGTCTCTCCGCTGTCTTGAAAACAAAAGGAGAAACAATCATGACAACCCTATATGCTCAACCTTACGACATTTCAGCTTCAGGCTTTTATTTCGACAATGCAGAAGAGTATCTCAAACAAGCCAAAGTCAACCGAAATGATTATAATCAGCCCGTTGAAGAATATGAAATCCAGTTTATAGAAGGCGAAAGCATTGATGTAGCGCTGGCAAATGCCTGGGGCTTATCTCAATGCTCACTGGAGAGTTTTTTCAAAGTTACTGATAATTGGTCTGAGTATGAGAAACAATGCTTTATCATCGCAATAGGCGAATGCGGCTATGACTTCGACCCTCAAACGGTTAATCCCGATGACTTTGATGTCACTCTCTATCAGTTCAGAAACATGACTGAACTTGCTGAACACTTTGTTGAAGAAGGCCTCTTTGGTGAGATCCCTAAAGCGCTTGAATGGTACATTGACTATGAATCAATCGCCTACAATCTCTCTATGGAGTACGCAGAAGTTATGATTGCTGGAAAAAACTTTATCTACATTTGTCCTTAGACAAGTGTTTTTTAAGTTGCATTTCCCCCATGAGAGATGCCTGGCCAGCGGTCTCCAGCTATATGGGGGCTGCTCCCTTGTCCAGGCTCTCATGGGGCATTCTGTTATCATCTCTAGCCTTTTCAAGCCGTTTCCCATCTTCAGCGGATATAGAACCCTTCGGGTAATATTTTATATTCCGCTTGCAGACGGGAGCCCCTCGGCTGTGAAAAGGCTAGAGATCTCCGCCATACTACTCTTAATCAACAACAAGGAGAAATGACTTATGGAATTTGAACTACTACTTTGGAAATCGGCTTTTATTCTTTATGTGTCGATGCACCTATTTGCCAAGTTGCGTCGCTTTTATACCACTTGGATAAAACGACGCCGCGCTAAGAAAAGAGCCAGACGCGGTTGGTTTTAAATGAAATCAAATAAGAATGGCCAGAGTAATAAAACCCTGGCCTCTTTGCTGTATCTCGCTGACTTTAGTTACGGTCATAAATTCGTCTCACTCCCTTATCTCTTTCCTTCTGAGTTCAAGGTTGTGTTGTTTCATTTAAGAGATCTGCCATCCGCCGCGCTTCCGCTGGCGATCTATCGATCCTCTAGCCATGCACTCGCGAACGCTTGTCACAAGCCCTCCTCTCTCGTTTTATCACCCTCCTTCGCTCCGCTCACTCGGCCTCACGCACTTGCTCGTCGACTTGCTCCTCACTTACCACTCGTGCACCGCCAGCCGTCTGAAGTAGACGGGCCAGCGGAACCCCGTCATCTAGCATCGCTGCTTGCATATACACATCTTCACCTGTGACATCATCACTTAATACAAAACGACCCTTCGGCAAATTCTTGAACCCACCTAATGAAGCTATGCCTGGCAAATCAGCAGCGTTACCAAATACAATTGCTGCATCGGTGTTAGAATGGACTTTGAAACAAATTTTAGTCTGAAGGTTGTTTCTAAAGCTGGAACTAATATTATCCACGGTAGCTTTTTGAAGTTGCGCCCAGATGGTCACCCGAGCTGCACGCCCCTTCATTGAAATGCGATTTAAATAGGAGAGCAAAAGCTTATAAGCTTCTTTTTCTTGTTTGGTGATTGGTTCAAACTGTTGGATTTGAGCATATTCATCAACGATCATACACAAATGCGGACCGTCAAAAATGGTATGACCTTTTTGTTTCATAAGTTTAAGGCGTGCTTCCAATTGCGCATAGACTTTTTCAACACTACCCAAGAGAGCATCATAATCATCAACCAACTCAATGTTTGAATGCAGCCCTTCATATTTTCCAAGCTCTACACCACCCTTTAAATCAACCAGGACAATCTTTTCAAAATAATCCATGTTGTGAATAACAGACGCCATCACTTGATTTAAAAACACTGACTTTCCAGAGCCCGATTGACCAACAATGAGATGATGTGGGAATTTATCAAGATCATTATAATAGCGCTCCCCCGTTCTGACGTTAAAGCCATAGAAGATTTCACCGTCTCGTAAAAATTCTGTCTGAAACGGAATGACCGGTGGTAATTCTTGCAGTTTAAAAAGCATGAGAGAGGTGCCGTCTATAGGCTCGACCATCCATTCACCACCAAGATAAACATTGATAGCTGGCAGGTTTCTTTTCCAATAATCAATATCAATAGCACTTCGATCAGACTTATAGACAAAGTGTCCCCTTTTAAAATCAGATCGTTTAAAATCCAATTTGTTATAGTGCTTATCTTGTTCAGCTCTGATGAGCACAGCAAGATATAACATCTTGCCTTCAAATGTTGGTTGTTGCGGTGAGATCTCAGGAAGATGTTTGCCATCATAACTTGGAGACATCTTAGTGCGGTATCTGTCTTCAATCAGTTCTTTATGAGTTGGAAGACCATAATTATACCGCTCAAACAAATTACATAAAGTCTCTTCACTAGTTCCCCAATTATAATGCGGCTCTAGTTCATCAATATGTTGGCCAACCGCTCGCATGGCATTGACAAATTTATGGGTGCTTTGATTTCTGTAACGCTTCATTCCCCAATTGATAATTTTAAGCAGACGCGTTTGTTTTTGCTCATTTTCTTGAGCAAGTTTGTCTGATAGTTCGACAAGTTTATCCGATTGTTCTAATAGGCAAAGTTTTTTGGAACTGCTGATCCATTGCTGCCCGATGGAATAGTGACGGTCTAAGCGTTGCTTTGCTATGTTGCAAAAAACTATAAAGAATATCGGTAACATGGTTCTTTCAACAATAAGCCACCAAAGATGGGGCGGACCTTTTGCATTGGCTGTATAGTGTCTTAAATAAGTGGACAGATAGGGAAAGAAAAAACCAAAGCTAAAGGTCATCGCGGTAAGGTACACGAATAAGCTATCAAAAAAAGGCTCACCTGGCTTATGCATAAAGTAAGTGATGGATAGTCCAAAAACCATCCATAATTGGGTCCGTAAGGCTGTACCCACATAATTGTAGGCTAACCTTCCAAGGGTTTTTTCTAATTTAGTGCGAGTATCAATCATAAGTATCTCCGGAAGAAAAATGCTGAGCAGACTTTGCGCATTAGCCTGCCCAGGCTAGGTAGTGGTGGCAGTGATCAATGTTTGATGCATCTTTTCCGGTAAAGCTGATCTCTGCATAAGGCGTTACTTACGGGCCAGCTGGGCTCTGTAAGCGTCCGCATCGACCCGATAATAAATCCGGTTATCCATGCTAGCTAACAAAACAGGCAGTTGGACCGTTACACCAACCTTGAGTTCCGTTTGTGGCACATCAAGAGGCACCTTGATCTGAATGGGATCAAGAGATCCATCCGTTTTGCGTTCGATGAATTGCAGCGCTAAGCGTTCAACGCCATCATAGCTGCTACGTTTCATACCTTCTATTTTTCCAGTGTACATGAGCGGCATAGCTGCTCCTTTCTTTTAAAGTTTAGTGTTAAATGCAGTTTCTTCATGGAGGTAGTAATCAGCCGTCTGCACATCCGGCTGCTCCATCCAGATATAGACATCTAAGTCATCCATCTTGGATTCTGTTATTTGTGATTTATTCTCTCGGCGATATTCCCGAAAGACTTTGCTGTAGGCGATCAAACGCCGGTGTTTAAGTGTGTAAGCAAGAGCAAAGATAACCTTCTCATCAACGGCAAAACCGCGGCCTCTTGGCATAAAAATATCGGCTGGTTTCGTGGCATATTTCGCAATTTCTGCAATGGCCTTGCCCATCACAGGTGATTTGACATTACCTGTGATGTCTTGCGGGTGTGGTTTAAGCATCCGAATGTCGAGATGTTTAATATCCGTTCGGCGCATAACCTGCTGCCAGAGCTTCAACCACTGCTGATGCTTGAGATAATAATTATGTTGTTTATCAAAATAGTGAGGTGGAAACAGAAGCAACGCATGAATATGCGGGTGATAAAGACCGGTGTTTGGGTTATATGAAACTTCTAGCGCCCGAAACCAAGCTCTTACAGCATGTTCAAAGGGCTTGCGGCGGGTAAGCTTTCTAAAGCCGGTGAGAAGAGCACTTAGCTCTTCTTTCATAGTTGAAACGGACACATTGGGAATAGTCAGTGTTAGCATTGCGGCCCGGTCACCAGGGTAAGCCTCATGGTAACGCTGATAGAGTTGCATCAATTCCATAAAGTTCTTACGTGATCGGGAAGATTGACAACCTGGACAAAGACGATCTTTGCAGCCATAGCGGTTAACAACTGTTGATCCCAGTTGGTCATCTTGTGGTTTTGTGAAATCAATCCGGCGAGAGCACACAAACACTCGTTCTGCTTTTTTCTGAAAACCAACCCCTAAACGTTTGTATGCCGCCCCTAAGGCAATGGCTTGCAACCGATGTTTGCGCCAATTGCGGTACTTACCTGATGGGGTGATATGATGAAGGGGTTGGTTATATTCTGTCATGG
The DNA here is from genome assembly GCA_021604645.1 of Methyloligella sp. GTDB lineage: Bacteria > Pseudomonadota > Alphaproteobacteria > Rhizobiales > HXMU1428-3 > HXMU1428-3. The sequence continues at coordinate 41,785 of BQJJ01000009.1, read as the reverse complement.
TTTTTCTTTCAAAAACGACCTGATGTTTCTATTAGTATCAAGTAAAAGAAAACGGCCTCATTATTCACCAGGCGCATTGCCATATTGTGAGGTGTTGTCAAAGCTTCTAGGGGCAAGCCAATCAAGCAGGTCTTGATAGCGATAAAGAACACGGGATCTTTTCCCCAGCCCCGCTTTACAAAACTTCGGCCCACCACCTTCAACACGCATACGCTCAAGTGTGCGAGGTGAGAGTTTTAAGATCTTCGCGGCATCAACCGTGTTTAAGAATTGTTCGTAATCCTGAAGCTTATTAGACATCTGCATGACTTTCTCTGAAAGGTTAGTGATGCAAATAATTTGATTGATTTATAACGGTAATACGAGAGTTTAGATTGGTATAAATTTGGGATAAAGTTTTACCGGACTTTACCGGAGAAAAGAATCTGATCAATTTAAGAGTATGGAACATGACATTATTAAAATAGATGCTAGTGAACTAAATTTATATCGCAAAGCAATTCATGTATTAGTGAAAAGATCCTCTTATAAAGAAATAACAAATATTCTTAACTGCGAAATTGAATACTTAAGAAATTTCATAAGAGGAAAAAACGCTAAGACTCAATACAATCAGACCGTAAAAGATATTATTGAATTTGTTGACCAAGCTGGTGGCTTAGAGAAAATATTAGGCCCTCTAAACAAAGACGTTTTTGATAAATATGGTGTTATAAAAACTTTAGAAAATATCAGCCACCAATCACGTCCCTCAATTGTAGATCTAGGAGGGCTTTACATTGGTATAAGAAAAAACACTAAAACAAAAAAAGCCCAATTTTTATTTATGTTAATAGGTATGAAGAAAGGTTATCTTTCCTATCGATTAGTTTGGAAAAATCAATCTACACGAACTAAAAATAAATTTTACGACAAGACAGAGGCAGGTATTGCATATGTTCTAGGAGAAAAAATATATTTTCTTGGAACTCATCTTAGAAAGTTTGAATTAAAAGACACAACTGTTAGCTCATATACTTTAGCGTTTTCAATAGATAAAATTAGAAAAACATTTCAATTATTAGGCTATTACCATTACAGTGATATCAACAATATTGAACCAATTGGATTTGTTAGAATAGATTCTATCAATTCTGTTCATGTAAATGTAGATTATGATTTCAATCAATGGTCAAAAATGGGTATTGAAAGTGAAATGCCAGGGTTTTATGGCTTATTGAGCTGGCAACCAAAGACAAGAGAAAAGGACCATCTCTCAGCAGCAAGTATGGAATATACATTAAGAACATTTAACTTAGAAGTTGGTATCGAAAGTATCATCGAGCACTTAAAAAACCATCAATCTATATCAATTATTTAAAAGCCATGTTTCCTGGAGCCTGTCCCATTGCTCCGCCCACTGGGGGCAGGCGAGAGTAAACTGGCGATCATGTTTTCTGGTGAACAAATCAGCATTTGGTTTGCTCTTCACCACTTAACCATTTTACATTCACACTTAACATATCAGCAATTCTTAAAAGCAAGCCTGTTGGAAATGGCTTTTTGCCTGAAAGATAATGATGCAATGTATCACACTCTAAAGGGATTGCTTCGACGAGATATTGGTCAGTAAAGCCAACTTCTTCAAGTCGTAGATTGATACGGTCAATACCTGTTTTATCGTTAGTTTTAACTATTATTGCCATGGCACTCCTTGGTTTTCATTTCACAAAAGGCCGCTTATATAAAGGGTAGTACATGTTTCAAGAATGGAAAGAAAAAACCGCCTCATTAAAGAGGCGGTCAATATAGAAAAGTTTAAGCTGCCGTAGCCTTTTTAGTAGTTTTAGGTTGATCTTTAGCCTCTAACCGGCGTTGCTCATCTTCTTCATAATCAATGAGCACCAGCTTGCCATCAAGGGGCAAGGCGGAAAGGATAATGTTATATCCCTTTTTGCCATCGCTATGCGCAAAGGCAGCACCAACCTTGCTCCAATACTTTTGCCGGCCTTCACCAGTAATTGTGTAAACATTAAAATCAGGTTTGTAATCTTTGTCAGACATGAACTGTCTCCTTCAAGAACAGAGAGAAAGAAATTCACAACTAATCATTCACGCCAAAAGACAGGCGCGGTAAAAAAACATATTTATGAGATGTTGCTATCCGAATGGATTGGCTAAGATTACCACTCTCACAAAAGCCCTGCATCTAAACTGCTTAGATTATGTGCAATTGTTTCACTTATTTTGAATGAAGATAGTTATCCTATTGAAATAGGCTGCTTCAAGTGCGACAGGTTGTTTTTTACAGTCGGTAAGGGATATCTATTACAGATACTATTCGTTAGATTGGTGTGACACCAGTTATCTATTATCGTTGGTGCAAAACCTGAAGTTTAAGGTCAAGTTCTTCATGCGAGCTTAATGCGCATCTCATAATCTCATAATCTCATTTGCATTATTAGAATTACCTTATTTAAATTGATCTTTTATAAAATCATCAAGATTGCCAATTGAAAAATAATATTTTGAAAATGCAGAATGGCTTAACTCAGCATAGCTTTGCTGATTTGATCGGCTGCTTATCTGACTACAATTGTTTGTTGATTTGGATCATAACGGTAATTCACAATATCTCCATTCATCACAAAGTGTATTGTTTGCTCAATAATATCTAGTGGCGCAATGAACCATTCACGAGGCGTGTGGCGTTGGCCATTCTGATCGAACACATCAATATTTAGACAAGACGATCCAAAGAACATATGAAGCATCTGCTCAAGTTTTTGCGGGTTCATATTGTAGCATTGATAAGTCTCTACGATGTGAACGGGTGCCATTAAATATGTTGGTTCTTTTTCTGCATTTTTAATTCGATGTTCAACAGGTACAGTTGAAAAACCGATTTTATAAAGGTTTTCAACTTCTTGAATTTCGGGCTTGCTGCTTAAAGAGCGTAGCACGTATATGTAGCCTGTTTCTTCGTCCTCATCGGTAATATTGCTGAATCCATCTAATAAGTGGTCTTCATGCTCGGTTACGCGCCGTCCATCTTTATAAAGCTCCGCTGCCAGTGAACGTAAAAGCATATCTGACTCGGTCTCATTCTCGAAAACACACCGCAACCTAGCATTCTTTTTGCCATTATTTTTCTCAACTTCACCCACATCAGCCACATAGAGCAGTACACCTTTAAGAACAAAAAAATAACCCTTTTGAATTTGTTGCTCATTCTTAAATGGCCACAACTTTCTTTTACCAGCTGTTAGATCGGCTTGGCATTGAATAAATATTGCTTCAAACGTTTCAAAATTCTTGCATGGATTACGGCGGGCGACATAGTCAGGCATTGTCGTTTTTTTTGAAACGTGCTTCAGCGTAAATATGCTCTCTGCTTCATTACCTAAAATACCCAAATCATCATCATCAAAAATATCATCAATAGAGCTGATTTCTTTGCGCTGGACATTTAGCAAACCATGCTCATCTAGATTTGCAAGAGCTTCCATCTTCTCAACATTTTCACGAATACCATTCAGGCGGGCATAAAGCTGGTGTTCTTGAATGCCTCTACCGCTTTCAGGTTCTCGGCCATTTTCGGAGATAAATTTATTGATTTGAGTGAAGGATGAGATAAGGCGCTCATCTGCAGTGGCAGCAGCAGATTGCTTAGACTTAACATTTAAAAGCCCTAAATCATCATCTTCAATCAGCTTTAGCAAATCATCTTTATCCACGCCTATGCACCTTATAAATTCTGCTGTCTGCGCTGATTTTGAATATAGACTAAAGCTTCAGCTAGACGCTGCTCCAGCTGATCAACTGCGTTAATATTTGGTTGCTGTCCATTGTTGTTTTGTACAAAGCTTTTAATCTTTGGCCACAACAGCATAGCTTCTTCATCTGTCATTTGTATGCGGGTGGCTTCAATCGCTCCCTGAATGACACGGAACACCTGCGCTGTTACGGATTTGGATAGAATTTCAAAGGCCGCTTGAAATGGATTTACACTATCAATTAGATCGACGTGCAAATCATCAATATTCACAAACTTGCCAGCCATACGAATAAAACGCTTATCGCCAGTTTCCTTGATTTCACCGTTTTTAATCACGGAATCAACCACGACATGCTGCCGCACTTCTTCTACTTCTTCATCTGATAATTCAGGATATTTAATTTTAATAATTTTGGGGATCATCACCTTGTTGATTACTTCAGGATCAACATTGCCAGGCAAAGCTTTGATTATTTTATCATCCTGCAAAATACTTGCCTTTAAATCATTAAGATCAGATTCAACAATTTCTTTTACGCGCTTGGATGTTGGCTCTTTAAATCCTCGGATTTTAATCTCTCCTGATTTGGCTTCCTCATCATCACCAGATACCTTTGCTCTAAACTTGAAGTTAGGCGCTAGAACCTGCTCCATTAACAAAGAGCACGTGATTGCTTTAAGCATATTATTTACCGATAGCGTAACAATATCATCTTTTGTGTCTGGTTGGGCAATCAGGTTTGTAAACTGAGCGTGTATTTTATTATCGCTATCACGCGTGCAACGCCCGATAATCTGAATAACTTCTGTTAAAGACCCTTTGTAACCCACTGTTAAAGCATGTTCGCAATATGGCCAGTCAAATCCTTCTTTTGCCATGCCAAGGGCAATGATTAAATCCATGTCATCCACAGATTCAATTTTGCGCAGATATTCTTGCACGCGGTCACGGCCGATTTCTTCCACAAGGTTTGCGACTTTCAAAACCTTTCCATCTGAGCGGCGCTTTAGGTAGATAATGCCAGTGCTGGCATCCTGATAATCCACGTCACCAATGATATCCAATATGGTATCGACTTCTTGGTATTTGTCTCTAGTGGATTCACCTGCATTTACATTTGGAATATGTAGAATTGTTTTCTTATCCGTATCCAGCACTTCATCAATCGCGCTAGTATATTTTCCCTGATAGAAATGATAACCAATGCCTAGAGATTTAAGATAATCATAGCCATTCAGTTGCTCGTAATAATTATAAGTAACCTTTGAGAATTTAGCTTCATCTTCAGGCATTAAAACAGGCACGCCATCTCCACGAAAATAAGAACCTGTCATAGCAACCACATGAACGCTGGATTTCGTCATGATAGAATTCAGCAATCCACCCAAACGACTATTTTCTTTATCGGCAGATACATGATGAAATTCATCGATGGCAAGCAAGCAATTATCGAATTTACTTTCATCGATTTGTTCAAAAGCAAAGCGTAACGTCGCGTGCGTACAAATAAGAATTTGTTCATCACTCTCCATGAAACGCATAAAGGCTTCCGTTTTACTTTTCTCGCCACCAGAGGTACAAAGATTATATATATCGTTAGGTTCCCAGTTAGCGAAAAATCCGTGTTCTTTAAGGTCAGTCTTACCAAATGACCCACCGATAGACTTTTCAGGCACGGCTACAATGACTTTCTGCAAGCCTTGGTTAATCAGCTTATCCAACGCAATAAACATCAACGCACGAGATTTACCTGAAGCAGGCGGCGATTTCAGCAACAGGTATTGCGCATCACGTGCAGAGTAAGCACGCTCCTGCATTTCTCGCATACCCATTGAATTGGTTTTGGTGCTTTCCCCCGTTTGGGCATATGTGACGTCGACGATATTTGGCATTGATGAGCTTTCTTATTTATTGGCTTTTAAAATATCAGTGATGCCTTTTACTATTGTTGTATAGGCGTTCTCATCCATAATAGGTGCTTCTTTTTCAGTTTTATTATGTTGTTGAGCAAATAAACGGTCGCTTAATTTATTCTTGAGAGCTTTTTGATCGGTTTCTGATAAAGAAGAAATAAATGGATCAATAGCTTTAACCTCTAACGCGAACCATCGCGCCTGCGTTTCACTTTGACGATGAGAGTTTGACTGTTTTGCTGAATAAGCAGCACCAAATAATAGAACCCCTGTAACAGAGAAAGCTTTTAGAATTTTACCCCACAATATCTCTCCACTAACACCAATACCCGTGTCTGCAATGTACGCATATCCTGTCCAAATCGCAGTAAAAACAATAAATACAATTGCTGCCCAACGCCAAAAGTTTGCCTGCTTTTTATCACTCTCAGCACTTTGCAAGTATCCTGATGCAACACTATCACCTGCGACTAACTCATATAGTTCTAGTATTGCAGCATGTTTATTCTCTGCGTTTTTGATAAAGGATGATATATTTTTATCAAAATCGTTTTGTCCTGCATTAAGTGTTTCGGTGCTACTATCTATTATCTCTTTGAGTTGCTTCTTTGCATCCTGTTCGACTTCTTCTTTCCATGTTGCAAAGGCATCTGTTCTTACTTTTTGGTCTGCTGTAAAATCAGCATCTCTTTTATTTTGGGCATTAGAATGATGCTCTTGCCATGTGGCTAATAGCGTATCTGTTTCCTGTTTTTTTGTGATAATAGCTGTAGATAATTCTTCTAGTTGTTTATCCTGTTTGTTGATTAAATCGGATGCCTTATCAATATCATCTTCTAATTTTTCTTTTTTTGATGAAATAGCATTCGCAAATTCATCAAGCGATTTTTCTAGACCTTTTAGAGGGGTGGTAACTTCTGATCTTTTAGCTATTGCCAATAACTGAGTAAATTGTAGGAGTACATTATTTAAATGATCATTTGCATTTTTTAAATGCTGACTGTTTCCGTTTGAATTATATGCTGTGAACTGGTTCCATACATTTTGCTGACGAATTGCTGTATTGATTTGATCTAGAAGATTGTATGGAATTAGTTCTGCATCAAGGCCTTTTATAGTTTCTTCAAAAAGGTTTACCAACTTAAGCAACCGTCTTTTTTCTGACTGTTCATCACTATCAGTATCATTAAACTCAATATTAATAAGTTCATAAGCTTCTTTTATGGTCGCATGTATCGGATGTGATTGAAATTGTTCGCCCCATCTGTTCATATTAATTACCCCGCATTTTCATTAGCAATCATGCTCTCATAGAGCTTGAAAAGATATTCAAGGCGCTCTTCATCGCTGGTGAATGGTTTGGAGCGGTAGCAACGCTCAACCGCAAGGTCAAGGTGTTGATGCGCTTCTCTTAACCCATCCGGCATTTTGTCAGGGTCATACAGCTCCGCCATTGTTTTTTCAGAGTGCTTTTCACGTTCTTCCAGCACATTATAAACATGCGTGGCGATCGTTTCTTTTTGCTTTTCTGTAAGAGCTGGGATAGGAAAGGTGTTGTAGCTTAGTTTAGAAGAATATTGATAATCGTTTCTCATCCTTGAACTGGTAACACTTAACCACAAAACATGCATCCGGGATGATAAAATCCCAAATGAGAATGCTGTTGCATTATAAATTACCTGCGCTTTGTTACTTATAACGGTTTTGCTATCAAAAAAGCCAATGGGGACATATTTTCGTCTGTAAGAAGATATTACAGGAAAAAGAAGCGAAGCTGTATTCTTGTGCTTAACTTCATCAAATTTCCAGGGAGTAGCCGCTTTAAGTCTTGTTCCAGCTTTTTTGCTTTTAGCTCTAAAATTTGCACACTTGTCTGTACGGTCCTTTATAAAATCAATATTAAGCGCGACTTCCTTATCTTCTTGGTTTATCCAAAGGCAGTATCTTTCTTTATCATTAATAAAATCATCCGCTCCCATGTATCTTTTGATAAAGCGGACTGCTTCTGGAATGTTGCGTGAAATATTTTGATATTCATCCGCTGAAATAATCAAATTTCCATCATCTGTTGGCTGGCTGCCCCTTATCATTTCTGGGAGTTTGGATATAGATTTGCTTCTTGGTGCTATAGTAAGATTAGAGCCTTCAATCAGATATGGGGAGATATTAAAAGCCTCTAATTTGGTATCGTTTTGGTATATACAGCGTTTTCTAATGTTTTGATTATTAGAAATTCCTACGATAATACAAGTTACACCAGCTTTGCTCTTTGCATTATTTGTCCAATCAAAAGATTGGTAAGCAAACTCAATGGAGATATCTTGTAAGAATATATTTCTCCATAAAATATCAACCTGTTCACCTTGGCATACAGAATTTGTGGAAACAAATGCACATTTAAAGTTTGTTTTAAAAATGTATTTAGCACCTAACTGAAACCAACATGCAATATAGTCTAATTTTTTATAACTAGACTGCTCTTTGAATACATGTTCTAAATCCTGTTTTTGATCTTCATCCTGATCTTTACTACCTAAATATGGAGGATTTCCCAAAATATAAATCTCGGCATTTTTGTCTTTCGGACATACATCTTCCCACGGGATTCTAGTAGCGTTTTCACAAACAATGTTCCCACCTTCTTTCAATGGCAGGGTTGGGTTTGTCTGGCCAAAGACTTCCTCAAATTTCACGTTCATTTGGTGTTCGGCCAGCCATAGGGAAAGAATGGCGACCTCATGCGCAAAATCGTCCAGCTCAATCCCATAGAATTGTGAGAGCTGAATGCGTGAGAATGGGAGTGATGGGTTATCCGTGATTTCCTGAATGCGCTGGAAGATCTCCATCTCCAGTTCGCGGATTTCTTTATAGGCAATAATTAGGAAGTTACCCGATCCACAAGCAGGGTCAAAAATGCGGAGCTTTTCAAGGCGGGCCAGAAGCTGTTCCAGTTTTTTCTGGTTATCGTAATATTTATCAAACTCTTCACGCAGCTCATTGAGGAATAGCGGCTCAATAACTTTCATGATATTCGGCACGGAGGTGTAATGCTGCCCCATGCTGCTACGCTGGTCTGTGTGAACCACAGCTTGGAACATTGAGCCGAAAATATCGGGATTAATTGTTGCCCAGTCCAGCTCCCCACATTCAATAATCATGCGGCGTGCTTTGCGAGAGAAGTTAGGTGCAAAGTATTTGTCACCGAACAAGCCACCATTCACATAGGGGAATTTTGAGAGGTAATCGGGATATCCTGAATGATCGGCAGTATTCAGCACCTCAAACAGCTTGTTCAGGTAATCATCAAGGTCACTTCCGTCTTCTTGAGAAGTGCTGACATAGTTTGTGAAAACATTCTCGCCATCAAAGATCCCAGTATCTTCAGCAAAGAAGCAGAATAACAAGCGTGATAAGAAGATATTAAGGCCGTGCAGGTCTTCTTTTGTTTCAAATGCGTTGTCTTTTAAGATCTCATCATAGATCTTCGCCATTTTTTCGGCGGCTTTGACGTCGGCTTCTTGCTCGTTGTAATGGGTGTTTTTCTCAATTTTTGCCCATGGTCCGAAAAAGAATGGATGCTTGTTGATCTCGGTAATTTTTATATCGAGTGTATCATCTGTTTTTGTATCAATGGCCAGTAAGGTTTTATAATCCGTCACAACAATAAATCGTGGATCATGGCGGTGGGTGGCATCATCATTCTTTAAGCCATCAATCAGGCCGTGCAGATCTTGTTCTTGTGTTTCTTGGAAGAACAGTTTTCGCTTGAGAATAATCTGATCGTCTTTTTTGGAAAGGTTGCGATTGCCCTTTTTAAGCAGTGTTACAGTCGTTTTGGGTGTGCCGTAAGCCAGCAAGAGATCGTAAATAAAGCTATCGGGTGAAATACCCCCGATAAGTTTTGTAAGGTTTTTTTCGATCTGAGCTATATTCATGCTTTATTTATCCTACTGATCTTGCGCTGTATTGTTTTCTGATTGGCGTTTTATTCAAGCGTCAATTTCTTCTATTTCAAAACGCCAAGCATTACTAACCTTAAAACTTGGAACCTCCCCCTCTGAAGCAAATCCACACGCGGTCTTCTCTGCAATTTTGAAATATTCCGCAATGTCTTTAATCGTCATTGGGCATATCAAAATGCCATTCAATGTTATGATGATTGAATGTTGAGAGAAATACAAGATAAACAAAGTAAAATCATAGCCAAAGAAATATTAAACATGAACAATTACAAACAAAAGAACTATTGAATCAATCAATAAAAGTATATCTATCGACTACACTTGCCTAACTATCCGTAACCCAGAATCAAATATGCCTTTGACCATACTAGCGAGAAGGAACGAAGCAGGCATGTCATCTCATAGCAAAACCTGGCCTTTTCCCACGTTTTCTTTGACTGTTTTCTCTTACAATAAGAGCAGAAAAAAACAGAAGCATATACTGCTGGAAATATGTCACATCGGTTTTACTAATTATATGAAGCTAATTGTCAATCTCTCTTATTCTACTCATTATAATTAACTATGGGGACAATATGTAAGATTTTCAATTTGAACTTTAAAATCATATGGTTCTTGCTTCGTCTTTGCTTTAGTAGCCTAAAAGGTGTAGCTGTCGTATTTCGCTGGCTGCGCAAAGGCTTAGTTTACCTGTTTGGTAAAGATGCAAAAACATTCGGTTCTGCGCGTTTTTCAAATTTTTTAGAATTAAAACAAGCAGGCTTTAATGATGGAGAAGGCTTGATTGTCGGAGAAATTAAAGGTGAGCGATTATATGCTCCCCACGATGATCACGCATTGATTACCGCTCCCACTAAGTCAGGCAAAACAACATGTTTTGTAATTACTAACCTGCTTAAGCTTGGCGATACTTCAGCCGTTGTTACTGACCCGAATGGCGAATGCTGGGCAACCACCAAACGCGAGCGCCGCAAATATGGCTACGTACATTTATGGGCACCTTTTAGCCCACTGTCTGATTGTTATAACCCTCTTGATTATGTGCGCGCTGGCACTACAAATGAGCGGGATGATGTGGAACTTATAACATCTTTGATTGTTCCTGATAGCGCGAACTCAGAAGATAGTTTTTGGGATTGCCAAGCACGCGAGGTGTTAATGGGCATCATCCTTTATGTGCTCTACACCAGACAGCCAGAAAAACGCACGTTAGGTGAGGTGCGCCACCTTATCACCTTAAGCGAGGAAGCATTCGACGAGGTGCTGATAGCCATGGTTCATTATGGTCATCCCCTCATTACACGCGTTGCTCACATGCTGCAAAATCAGGAAAGCAAACTACGCAGCAATGTCATGGCCACCGTTCAAAGCAAAACACGCATATGGGATAGTCCTTTATTAAACGAAGTTACGAAAAGCTCAGATTTTAGTTTTGCTAATGCTAGATTTAGAACTGAGACGATTTATCTTGTGGTACCGCCTGAGCATCTAGCGACATATTACCCAGCCCTTGCCATGATGACTGGTGTGGCGCTTGCTGAAATTAATCGCGCTCAATCTAGATCCCCAAAACGGGTTACGTTCATGCTTGATGAGTTTGCCAATTTAGGACGGCTAAAACCATTTGAAACAGCAATTTCAATTGCGCGCAAAGCTGGCATTCAGCTTTGCCTGTTTGTGCAGGATATTGCCCAGGCCAAACGGGTCTATGGTAATGGCTGGGAAAGCTTTGAGGCCAATTGTAATACAAAGATCGTTTTTGGTATTAATCAAATTGAAGAGGCAAAAAAGCTTTCCGATACATTGGGTGTTAAAACAGTTAAAACCCGCTCGGCAGGCCATCATCACGGGATGACTGACGTCATGCCAAATTCCATTAATGGTGGAACAGGCGAAGCCTCACGGCCGCTTATGACGGCTGATGAGATTATGTCTATGGAACAAAATCAATGTATCGTGCTGCAAAAAGGCATGCGCCCAATTTTGGCAAACAAAATGCATTACACCCATAGCTTCTTTAAAGGTCTTTATGATTTATGGGATGGTTGCCCACCGCATCATAATGTTATTCTGACGGATGAGTTCACGCAGCAATCTGATAGCAAAGAGCCTGAAAATAAAGAAACTGCCACCAAAGCAGCTTAGTTCAAGCCTTAGCCATTTCCTTCACCTTGTGAATAAGCAATTGGCTCAGTGCCTTTTTCCAATAGGTCTATCAATGCCGTATAGATATAAAGCCGCTCCTTACCTGAACCGCTAATATCATGAACAATACCTAGCTCTTTGAGGTTTTTTAAAGCGGCTCTTGCTGTTGGTATCGAGACATCAAGAATTTTCGCAGCATTGGTTACATTCACAATGGCTTTTTGTTGTAAATATTCATGAACGTAGCCAGCTGAAATGCCAGCCCGTTTAAGCGTAGCGACTTTCTCAATATCCGCTTTAAACAGGTTCGATACAGCTTGACTGGTTTGGACCACTTGGTTCGCTGTTTCTATAACCCCTTTAAGAAAAAATTCAAGCCAACCTTCCCAATCACCAGAACTGCGAACAGCACTTAATCGTTCATAATAATCGGCACGATTATTTTTAAAATAAAGACTGAGATAAAGATTAGGCTGGCGTAAATCACCCATCATCATGAGAAAGAAAGTGATTAGTAATCGACCAATCCGACCATTGCCATCTAAAAATGGATGAATGGTTTCAAACTGCACATGAAGCAGCCCAGCATCAATCAATGAGCTATAAGGGCGTTCTTCAAGATGGAGATATTTTTCAAAAGCATCCAAGCAATCTAATAGATGCTCAACTGGAGGAGGGACAAAGGCTGCATTGCCTGGTCTTGATCCTCCAATCCAATTTTGCGAACTGCGAAACTGGCCAGGTTGTTGATTGCTTCCCCTACCCGTAGATAAGAGAATTTTGTGCATTTCCCGAATGAGCCGCAATGATAGAGGAAATCCATCTTGAACGCGCTTTAAACCATGCTCCAAAGCTGAAACATAGGAAGAGACTTCTGCAACATCATCTAGCGGTACTGTGGGAATTTCATTGCTTTCATAAAGCAGCAAGTCGGAAAGTGAGGATTGTGTTCCCTCAATTTGCGACGACAAAACGGCTTCTTTACGCACATAGTAATAAAGCAATAAGGTATGATCAGGCAGAATCTCAGATACAACATCTAACTTGCCTAATGCCTGGTTGGCTTTAGAAAGCAAAGCCTGTAAAGGGATGAGGCTAACCGGAGGGTTTGGTGGTAGATCAGACGGTAAGAATGCTTGATAAGTCTCGCCAGTGACGCTGCACTTGATATATTTCCCCAACCGCGTATTTGTCGCATCCGTCATGATTTATCTTTACTTTATCAATCTTAAAAAGAAAGTTTAATCATTTATTCTTTCTTTGCAAAGGCAAAATAACAATAAAACTCACCTTTCAGACAAGAAAAGTAAAAATAACAGCATAATCTTTCTTATTGTTAATCAGTCAGAGTAACCCTCATCTGAGGTGAAAGCGTCCTAAGACGGCCCTTTCCGTCTCTGCCGACGCCGCTGTTTATTGTTTTCTTGTTGTACATTTTTAACAGACAGCTTCTTGTTTTTCTTTGGCTTCAACTCTGACTTTTTATTGGGGTTAAAGGCTTTATCACGTTCTTTCTGTTGTTCTTTTTCACCCACTCTGCCAAAGAATTTATCAATTTTAGCGCCTAGATATTCGATATAATGCAGATTTTTTTCAAGCTTTCTTAGATCATGTTTTCGTGCAACCAAAGCCATCTTAAATCCATGCAGGTAAATCATAAGCTGAAAATGCTCATCTGACTTTTTTGCTAAGAACCGTAGACGTTTGTGGATACGGGAGGCACTTTTGATTTGCCAAATTGTTTGGCTTAAATTGTTAAATTCAGAATCACGGGTTTTTATGCCCCTGCCCTGTTTACGTTGCCTTTCCCGTTCCTGCTTTTTAAGACGCGCTTTCATACGGTCTATTTTCTGCAAGCGTTTGTCTGCCTTGTCATGCAGCTCTGAGAGAACATCTAAATTCCCATCAATGATGCTTTGATTACTAAGCAAGTTCTGGGCAAAGTCAGGACTGTTTGGTCTACCCATTTTTAACTCTGGTGTGAGCTCAAATTGATATTCCTTTGGAAATTGTTGATTTCCATACACCATCTCATGCTTAGGTTTGAGCGTACGCTCATCCACTTGCAAAACCAGCCCCTTACGCTCAAAAGTTTGGTTCTGATGATCAGCCCATAACTTGCGCCATTTAATAGCATTGTCTCGTGAATTCCATTCGCGGGTTTTGGTGCGATAGAAGCCGTTTTCATCGGCCTTGCGCAAAGTTAGTAAAATATGTGCGTGATGATTGCGGTTGTCTGCTGATTGATCAGTACTAGGCTTATGCAAGGCAATATCGGCAATCATCCCTTGAGAGACAAAATTATCTTGCACATATCCCCGCAGTAAATCCACACGTTCATCATGGCTTATTTCATGAGGCATACCGATAATGATTGAGCGGGCAAGCTGGCTGTCTTTACGTTTTTCGCATTCCTCCACTTTGTTCCACAAACATTCCCGATTGAGTAAAGAAGTCGGTGTTCCTTCAGGAGCCAGTATTTCAGAATGAGCGACATCTTTACGCCAAGTATAATCAATATATTCTTTGGCATTCGCATCATAAAGCCGTTGTCCTGAAATATAAGATGCAGCTTTGACAGCTGAAAACCAAGTCCCGTTCGAGCGCGATATAGTTTTTAAATCAAAGTGCGGGTTACTCAAAATTTAAGGCTTAACAATCTTCATTTCTCTTTAGCTAGAGCTGGTTTGATTGTTGTTTTTGTTGCAGCAAAGCACCTATGTCGCGCAGCGATGTATAGTTGCGCTTTAAATATTCTCTTGTCTCTCGCTTTACTCGTTCCGTTTCATTTTGATCACACCGTCAGATAACGCCAAAAATTTTCCGAGTGCTAGTCGTTTGCATTTTTTCTAATCACAAAAATTCGTGCGGGCATATCTATCATCATGCTTAGAATAAACGTAAACGATGCATCGACTATCAAATGTCAAACTTACCCCCTGGGGGCCAGCCCCCAGACCCCCGGATGTTCAAAGGGATACCGTAACGCGCTGTATGGCGATTTAAGATCGTTTTAGTGCTTAGGATTAGAGAGATAATCTTTTGACAGAAAAACACCTCGAAAACTGATTTCAGTGAGCGAGAGCTTTATTTGAAATTGCTCGAAAATTAAGCAGCTTAATTGACTTAGATTCTCCTCTTATCTAGCATTCTTAGGCAGCCTAACGAGTGATGTCCGAGGGTTGTGGATATACGTAACGAAAGTTGCTTAAGACGCTCCTTCGGGAGCGTTTAGTTACTTGAATTTATAAAATTTTTTATTAAAATTTTTAATTACGTGCTTGCTCCATAGCTTCCTTTAAATCTTTTACAGTATCATCAAACTCTCCCCCTACGAGATTATCAAGGCGTTTTAACGCATCATCTAATACATAAAAATCCTCAATATTCTTTTTGGAAAGAGGATAATAAATTTTATCACTCATGCTCCAATGTCGTAGATGATTCAATATCGTAAGAAACCCCTCATCATTCTTGCTATAATCAGCAACCCAAGCATTCACAACCTCATCTCCTGATATCTTTTTCCAAATATAAAGGAGATTTGAGAGTTTAGGCATATCAGCAAACGAATTTTGAACATCAGGTTCATTCAAACGATCGCTCAATATCTCACTCAACACATAAAGAAATTTATCCGAAAACACCCACTGCTTTTCGGATACCGCTTGGTTGCCGATCTTTCCATGATCGCATAACTGATCACGTAAAAAATATCCAACTAGCCAATTTATTGCTTCCCCATCTTTTACAAAAGACTTTGAAACCTCTTGGAATATATCCCTGTTCAATTCATTCAAACGCATAAAAAGTGATTTAACTACGCTTACAGCTGTCTCGCCTATACTAAACTCAAATACTCTTGGCCCCTTATCTGAAGACATCGCCACATCCATCATATTGCCGATTGCAACAATGAATCCTTTAGCTGTATTTTCGTCTAATTGAGCTATAACGTGGTCATCCAAACGATCTAAAATATGTTCAAACCAAGTTTTACCAGATTGGCGAAACGACTGCGATTGCGTAATCAAGGTTGCTTTTAATTCTACAATATCCTCTCTCGCCATTTTCAGAATATTATCAAAATCTTCATCTGACATTACTGTCTTGGGTCCGGTAAGCGCAAAATAAAAACGATAGTGCAAGGGGCTACCAAGTCGTTTTAGTGCAATTGAACGCTGCACCTCATCTGATGAGACATGAGAGAACACACGTTTCTTAGGTTTAGCGTTACTTTCAATGCCTGGCACAAATCTTCCAAGGCTCCATATAGATTTGGTCGATTCAATATTATCAGAAGGTAAAAGTTTTTTGAGTCTCAGGCCCATTTTTTTTCGAGCCTCTCCATCTAAATTACCATCCCCCGTAACCAATATTGAACGTATTGCTAAATATTGTTCTAACCATTTATAGAGCTTGAAATTTGTTGTTTTAATAAGGTAGATTCTGCACAAATCTGGAAAATACACATCATCAATAATTGATGGATAAATGAAACGAATACTATTAAGTGTTAATTTAACTTCTCTAGGTGTAGTCAGCCCCACTCCCTCCCTATCGACAGCAGACTTTAAATCAGAAAGAAGCTCACCTTTAAGTTTTTTACCCGCTATTTCTTCATAAATCTCTTCTGCTTCTTTACAGAACTGAGTACGTAAGTCGAAAGGTTCAGGTAAAGGAATAGTAAAGGTCAATTGCACAATCTTTTGTAGATATAAATCTCCATCTTTTACCTTGAGCCCCGTCTTAAGCGCTTGAGCAAGTACATCTCTGTCGTAACACATTAAATATGCTACATTCGGAAAGTCAGCAACCGATCGAACCAAGCGTACAACCTCTACAGCTTGTTCAGGCTCCAAACGGTCTAGATCATCTAGAATAATGACAAACCCCACATCTAATTCTGTGATTTTTTTAGAGATATCCTCTTTTAATTTAGCGGGTGTCTCATTTGTTTTTAGAGTTTCAAGAGCATTTGCCCCTGTTTCTAAAACTTTAGAAACACCATCAAAACCAGGTAAAACCGTTCCAGCAAAACTAGCAAAGGGTGCAAGATTACGTGCTGTTTTCTGGGTATAATCATTTAGCAAAAAACCAATCTTTTTGACCTTATCTTTCATCATCTGTAGTTCATCATCTTCAGATGACATTTTTTCTTTTTCCACATCAATGAGAACCTTCGATATAGGGCTTAATACAGATCCCACTAAATTAGCAGCATCCCCATTTAACCAAGGAGTTGAGCTAATAATATGAATGTTATTATTTCCGTCTTTTTCCAATTCTTTTTGTAAAAAGTTTAATAAAGATGTTTTGCCTGAACCCCATTGCCCCTCTAAACCAATAACAAGGCCTTCCCCTTTAACAGTTTCTAAAATAGATGGTGCAAGGCTACTAGCTATACCTACAAAATCATATTGATCATCTTCGGCTTTTTTTACCGCACGATCAGAATCTATTTTTATCATCATCGCTTTACTGCTTTTGAAAAATTTCTATTTTCATATATCTAGAATGTTGAGATGCTAGCTTGTTGCCGCAATTCATAACAACCGTATTATTTAAACATCACCAATAAAAAACCATTACGGTATCCCCCTGAACATCTGGGGATGCCATAGCGGCGGGGCTAAGCCCCAAGAGCGGATATAAAATTATCCACATTTTGTGCCCGTCTATTACAAGGCCAATTTTTCTATAGGGTTTCTTATAGGGTGTGAGTACCTTTGCAGCTTATCTAAATCCCATCATTTTCAAGCTAACTAATTGAAATCATTACCGTCAATTTAGGGAGTACTCTTACAGCATAGATAAGCCTTTGATTTGTCGGTTAAACCACTGTTTAAATGTATGAAATTCAGGGAGTACCTATTCAGCGTGGATAAGTTAAACCATCCACACCCCTTCACTTTAAGAGGGGAGTACATATTCAGCATATGTAAGTGATTGAAACGAAACTATTTTGATAAATTTCTTTGAATATCCAAGGGCAATGGGGCAGGCTTGATAATCACACCCCCGTCAAAGTAATCAATATCCAAATAAGGGCACAGTTGAGTAACACATTGAATTGCCCATTTGGACTTGCGACGAAAATTACTGATGTGACTTTTGGTGATCGTTTCCTCAGCCCCATAGCTCCCACCAAATTGCATGATTAACCCGCGCCAGGGCACCCGTTGTGGCAAGTCCTTTTTATTAGCGATGTAAGTTTTTAAATGCAGCCAGTCATTATAATCAAGGCAAAGAGAAGAGCTTTTTAAAGCACTTAGAATTCTAAGGTCTCCCGGAATAGGCGACTTACGAAACATCTCAAGTGCATCTTCAGATAATTTCAAAGTACCGTCAAAAACAGTTTCCTCATCACCATTAAATTCCCACCAGAGCTTACCCTTGGGCGCGATTTGAACATCACTATATTCAAATCCTTTTTTGCCATGTTTTGTATGATCATATTCATTGCTATAGACCGAACGGAAAAAACGCTGCAATTGCTTCTGACACCGCAACCGATCACTACGCACACCGCCCCTATGAGGATCTAAACCCAATTCTTTCATAAAGGCTGATAGATTATCACCAAGAGAAATAACAGGCTCAGAACTATGCTGAAGCTCCGTTGTAATCCAGTGCATCAACAAACGCGGAATAGATCCATAAGGGTAGCCAATGATTTTGCCCTGGCTTGCGGCAGGGCGAATAAAAAACACCTGGTTGCCATTTTGGCGCGTCCAAATTGGTAAGTCACCAGGATCAGAATGAGGGAATGTTATTTGTGCTAGATCACTAGGCATAAAAACCATTTGATCATAATTTGGGTAAGGATTATTGAGCAACTCAGTTGCGGTATTTATAAGCTGTAATTTCTGGCGTGTTGGCTTTGCCAAACACTTCCCTTCCCTCTTTGAATATATAACTTTCTACAGGAGCTGAATAAAAAAGGCAACAAATCCGAAATTTCACTTAAAATGAATAAGCCATAAATTTCTAGGCCAGCATTTCATTTCTTCGTTGGTCGCGTTAGCTTTGTCAGCTCCAAAATAGATTTCTCACATCCACGTTTTAGAAGTAGATCTTCAAAGGCCTCAGCTGCAAGTGACTGGATAGTGCGGTCTTCATTCACACCGATCAAAGCAATGGCTTTATGTACATCAATATGAAAATGCCCTCCAATTTGCTTAAACCTAACACCTTCTAAAACGGTTTTGTCATCCGCCTTGGAAGACTTATCGTTTTGATCTTCATTATAGCCTGTGGTCTGTTTTGAGGGCGCTTCAGGTATGTTTGTTTCAATGCCTACAGTCTGCCCTTTTGATTGATTGAGAGCTGCATGCTCCATTTCATCCAAAGCCTTGAGCATGTCATCTTCTTTAGAGCTCATCATCCGCACTCCTTCATTTGTTTTAAGAGGTATCTGTATAATGTCTTTATGTCTGATGCGGCATGAGATTTAGGTTTGAACTCAATAACACCGAGCCCATGCTCCAGGCTGGCATCATAGGTAGGGCGCTCAATCAAACAGATCGGAGCAATGGCTATATTGGGGTATTTGCTCTTTAGCACCTTAATCACTTTATCTTTCCTAGCTGTGCCATAAGGGAAGCGATTTAAAACAAAAAAAGTTGGCTTATTAGCTGCTAGTGCAATTTTGACAGTTGGAGCAATGCCCCGAACGTCTAAGATAGATTTTCCAACAGGTATGATAATAATATCCGCTTCTTTAGCAGCTGCCATCGCCGTTAGATCGTCATCTTTAGGGAGGGTATCAATAAAAACAAAATGGGTTTTTAGCTCATTTAATACAGATAGCATTTTCGGTAGAAATGAAATGCTCGTGGCTCTGATCTGTGGCCATTGTTGAGATCTAGTCTTTGCCCACTCAGACGAGCTCTTTTGCGGATCCATATCAATCACAGCGGACTTTTTACGATCTAATTTAGCCGCAATAGCTAAGTTTAAACAAAGCGTCGTTTTTCCAACACCTCCCTTTTGAGCCAGGATTGCAATTTTTTTCATGCGTGAAAGTTTCACGCTTCGAAATGATGAAGTCCAGACGATAAGAAGTTTCACCAATAAGGACTGTTGCAAATTCGACGATTACAATTGTCAAAAAATTAAAACAATAAATTTCCGACACACTAAAAATTCAACTTGGTGATTTATCTCAAATCTATATTTATGAAGTGTCGACACTTCAAATTGTCGCCGTTTTTAATTTATGAAAATCCGACATTGTAAAATCAAGAAACTTCACCAAATCAAAATTTTGGCATTCTGAAATGACGACAGACCAATGAAAAGCACTGTGACTTTTCAGGCAATGTGATGTGACATTATTAACATGTCCAGGATTGGACTAGAAATGAATTGAAAAATTCTGTAGCTTAGAACCACTGACAATCTTGCGAAATAACCGACAAGATTTTCTTTTAAAAGTGTAGCTATATTGTAGCTATGGGTTTTTTGGAAATTTTGAGAAGTCACTTAAGTTATTGAAAAGAATGGCGATCCCACGAGGATTCGAACCTCGGACCTACTGCTTAGAAGGCAGTTGCTCTATCCAGCTGAGCTATGGGACCTTTTAAGTGCTCCTTCAGGTTGCCCACAAGCAACCGTCGCATTTTAGTGCTCCTTCAGGTGGCTCTTTTATTGCGGCTTCAGTTTCCCACTAGAAACCGCCGCTGAGCAACCGTCGTGGCATCCGCGCTTTTTTTATTTGCGCTTCAGATGCCCACAAGCATCCGCGCTATATATACGTTTTGATGCGTTTATTCGCAACAAGAAATTTCATGAATTTGGAGCTATTTACATAAGCTAGTTAGTGGGTCCATGTACCGATGCGGCCGTATTTGAAATTTTCGGCGTAGGTGCGTGGACGATGCTTTCTGGATTGCTCTTCCATAAGCTCAAAAGGAATGCCATGACGCTTGCAATACTCAATTGCGTCTTCTTGGCTTTCAAATGTTAGCTTGATTTGTGATTTCATATCTGAAGAACTGCAATAGCCCATGACATGATCAAAACTTTTAGGAGATTCAGGGGCATATTCTAGCCGCCACAATTTGGTGGAGCCTATGCCAGACTGCATTGCATTTTTGCTTGGACGATAAATGCGTGCGACCATTATATTTCCTTAATGTCGTTCAGCTTTTCTGTGCTGGTTCTTAATATGCGCTTCAGGTTCCCCAATTAAAACCGCGCTGAACTCCGCTCAGGTTGAACTTACTTAGCAATTTAACTACGATTTCATCTCAAGTGAAATGCTTAAATCGTGGTCGGGGCAGCAAGATTCGAACTCGCGACCCCTGGTTCCCAAAACCAGTGCTCTACCAGGCTGAGCTATACCCCGCAATTGCTGAGAGGCATTGATTACCTTTAATTTAAAGGTTCGGCAAGCCTTATTTTATCAATATATGAAAAATATTCATAAAAAGATAAAATCTGCACAACTATCTCAGGATAGGCCCTGAAATCGCTGAAAAAACTTATGAAACTCAGGCTTTATTGGATAAATTAAGCCAGTCTTTCGACAAGATATCAAGTTTTTAACTTGTCGCAGCTCTTTTATTGCACTTGTAAATTTACGCAATAAAAAACGGGGCGCACCTGCACCCCGCAATCTATTTGCTAAGCCGTTATTTCTGGCTCAGCTACAAAAACATTCTCATTCTCAGATTAATGTGAGAAAGGAAGATTTGTTGGTGCACCGTCTGGCTTTAATTCAGCTGCCATCAGACCTTTTGAACCGTAACCATAACGAACCATAACAGTCTGTCCTGGACGAAGTTCAGCAAACCCAAAGCGACGTAGAGTTTCCATATGTACAAAAATATCTTCTGTACCTTCACCTCTGGTCAAAAATCCAAATCCACGAACTCTATTGAACCATTTAACTGCTGCGCGCTCGAAATCACTTTCTGGAACAACTGTTACATGAGTTCTTTGTGGTAGTTGTGATGGATGTACTGCTGTTGATTCATCCATGCTTACAATGCGAAATGCTTGCAAACCTTTTGGACGATCAAGAACTTCTACAACCACTCTTGCACCTTCATAAGCAGTTTGGAAACCACCTGCTCTTAAGCAAGTTACGTGCAAAAGCACATCTTCCATTGCTGAATTATCCGGCACAATAAAACCGTAACCCTTTGAAGCATCAAACCATTTAATTGCTCCTGCTACCTCGATAACATCAAGCGCTCCATCTTCATCGAGCTGCGTGATTTCTTCTTCGGTAACTGGCGATATTTTCGCCGCCATGCCGCTTACCCCCGCTAATAACTAATTAACAACAAGATTTGACGTTTCTTCTTAAACGCTGCACTTCTTCATCATTCGAATATATGTTTTGAAAATCTTTGTTTGATTTTCTATCAAACTATTCAACTTGAAAGAGGCTGTCGTTCAGACCCTTTAAATGAAGTTCGTCAAACCATTTCTAGCAACTTGAAAATAGCATTAACTATGAAAGAGACCAGCAGAAAATTGGCTGTGTTCTTTGTTCTCCACATTCAAATATTGCAAAATGACGATTATCTTTTGGCTGAAAGCACTGTTTTAAAAGCAAAAAACAAGCAATCTCTGCTTCGAATTTAAAGTGTAAAAAAACTCTTAATAAATTTTTGATTTGCCACATCTTGAGTGTTTTCTATAGTTTTTCCTATAAAAACATCTAGATTTTGACGAATCACTCAACAATTCACATTTTTCAGGTGAAATTGTCTTAAGGTGTTTTCGATGTGAAACTTTAGGGATTTAAGAATTTATGCGGTATTTACACACAATGGTTCGAGTTACGGATATTGACCAATCTCTCGATTTTTATTGCCAAAAATTAGGACTTGTCGAAATTCGCCGTAAAGAGTCGCAAGCTGGTCGTTTTACCTTAATTTTTTTAGCTGCACCAGGTGATGAGGCGGCGCAAATAGAGCTCACTTATAATTGGGACCCTGAGCCATATGATGAAGGACGTAATTTTGGTCATTTAGCTTATGAAGTCGATAATATCTATGAAACCTGCCAAAAGCTCATGGATGAAGGTGTGCTGATTAATCGTCCCCCTAGAGATGGACGTATGGCTTTTATCCGCTCACCAGATAATATTTCCATTGAGCTTTTACAAAAAGGTCCTTCCTTACAGAAACAAGAGCCCTGGGCTTCAATGGAAAACAGTGGCAAATGGTGAGTTGTTAGTTAAAACAATAAAGCCTCTTAAATAAATTAAGAGGCTTTATTTATATTTATAATTATCACTGGTTGAGTTTATGCAGCTCGTACTTTTTCTAAGAAGCCATCAATAATACCTTTGAGACTATCCGCCTCTGATTTTACTGATTGTGATGAGCTTAAAACTTCATTTGCAGATTCTTCTGTGTTTTTTACAGACTCTGTCACCACTTTTAAGTTCTCAGTGACATCTCTTGTCTTATCTGCTGTTGAGAGCACATTGCGAGAGATTTCTGTAGTCGCTGCTCCTTGTTCTTCTATTGCCGTTGCAATAGCTGACGTAAACTCGTTGATTTCAGAAATTTTGTTAGCAACAGATTTAATAGCAGCTACAGAACCAGAGGTCTCTGTTTGGATATTTGCAATTTGTGTTGAGATTTCTTCAGTCGCTTTTGCCGTTTGTGTGGCAAGCCCTTTAACCTCGGCTGCCACAACAGCAAACCCTTTACCAGCATCGCCTGCTCTTGCTGCTTCAATTGTGGCATTGAGGGCCAGTAAATTGGTTTGCTCAGCAATTTCTTGAATGATGGTTATAATCTCACCAATTTTCTCAGCTGCATGTGTGAGACTTGAAACTTTTTCGTCTGTTTGTCTGGCTTCATCTGTTGCAACATTTACTAGCTCTTTGGTTTTTACCACCTGATGCTCAATTTCACCAATGGCTGAATTCATTTCTTCACCAGCTGAAGAGGCTGCGCTTACATACTCAAGTGCTTCTTCAGTTGAAGAGCCCATAATTCTGGTTTGTTCAGCGCTTTCATTTGAGCTTTCTCGCATTGTGTTGGCACATGATTGCATTTGCTCCGAATTTTGCGAAACAGTAATAAGCGATTGAACAACTTCACTTTGAAATTGTTCAATATGCTGCTCAATCACACCTTGGCGAGAACGTTGTTTTTCTTCTTTTAAAGCATTGTCTTTTTGTAAACGCTCACGTTCAATTGCGTTTTCCTTGAAAGTTAAGACCGTTTTGGCAATGTCACCAATTTCATCTGCTCTGTTGGTACCTGAGATTTCTATGTCATTATTACCACTAGCCAGACTTTCCATATCTTTTAATATTTCGGCAATCGGTGTGGTTATAGATTTTGAAACGAAGTAACCAACAAGAGCCATTATCGCCATCAAGATAACTGAGATTAGGATAATTTCATTCCTCATCGCGACAATTGGCACCTCAACTTCATCTACAGCTTCTACAGCCATCACAGCCCATGATGTGCCCCGATATTTGAAAGGCTCTGCCACAATTTCCATATTGGTATTTCTATAAGAATCTGACTGGGCTATGCCTTCTTTGCCTGCTAGTGCTTTTCTTATTGCCTCGTTATCGACACGTGTTTTCAAAATGTCATTTTCTTTAGAGAATTTTGAATCATTGCGCAGTAGAAAATCAGACCCAACAATCACTGCTTCACCAGATTTACCTAAACCTGTGCTTTTAGCCATGACTTTGTTGATCCGATCAATCGGCATTTGAAAAACTAGCGCCCCGATTGTGGTGCCATTATCTATGATTGGGATAGACATAAAACTTGCGGGGGCTCCATGCGACGGAGCATATGGTTTGAAATCAAAGAAACTAATTTCGGAGCCTTTCATTGCTGCACGATATGCGTTTCCTAAGTCTGAATTTTTATATTTCCCGTTGTTCAGATTGGTCGCATAATCAAGTTCTTTGAAAACTGAGTAGACTAAATCCCCTTTTTTATTAATCAGGAAGATATCGTAATATCCACGACTTTCCAGTAAGTTACGAAATTTCCCATGATGGAGTTTATGTATTGCATCATAAGCCGTTCCATCGTTGGCAGAAATGAGTTTTTCTTTTTGACCTAGAGGATGCGGGTTTTTTTCGATATATGTTTCTTGTAAAGTCTTTGTTTTATCCCCCTCTACCGTCTGCCAAGCCGCATCGAATGCTTTTAATGCGCTAATTGTTTCTTTTGATGTCGCTTCAACCTTTAGATCTTCTTCAATCGTTGCTAAATAATTTTTCAGCTCATCTGTTTTTGCTTCAAGCACTGCTGCAAAGTTTTTCTCGATTAAATTATAAGTCATTTGTTTTGCTGTGAAGTAGCTGATGCTACCAATCACGATAGCCATAACAAAAGCTGCCCCAGTAATGACAACCGGTAGTTTGGTTGCCAAACGGATTTTATTCATTGCACTAAACATTTAATTTCCCCACTGTCTTTCGACGTTGATTATGCTCTGATGGCAGAATCAAATTATCCCTCTCAACTCTGAAGGTAATCCGTGAACGGTTAATGTTGCGTTGCCATACCCCCTACCTAAAAGTACTAAAAAACACAATTCTGAGTTTTTAAGCCCCTGTTTTTGCTTAAATTTTAGGCACCCTCTTGGTACCGCTTAGTATTGGCGTGTGGAATGCGTTGGCCTTTAAAGACAAATTGAGAGAGGTAATGTGGATCTATTTGCTTGTTTTTTTCGTAATAAAAAAAGCTGCAAAGCCTGAGATACATATGATGAATAGCCCCAGCAAACTCCATTTATCGGGATAGGTATTAAATATAAAAATGCCATATGCAGTTGCGGCCAAGAGCTGGGTATAAATCAAAGGAGCAAGTTTGCTGGCATCTTCTCTTTGATTGGCAATGATCAATAATAAATTACCAACAGCCGATGCTACCGCACTTAAAAGAACTAGGAGAGCAATATCTAAGCTAAATTCTGGGATTGATTGCATACCAACAGGCGTGAGTAGCAGGCTGCCGACTAGTAACTGAGATAAGAGAAGTTGTTTTGAGCTTGCTTGTCCAGCCAGCCACTTGCTTGATATTAAGAAGCACCCATAAAAAAGGCCGGCTAAAAAAGCGAAGCCAATTCCAGCTGATAAATTCGCTGCTGGTTTCACAACCATTAATACACCGCAGAAACCAATGAATAATAAGAGTGTTCGGCTTTTATTGATGGCTTCTCCAAGGAAAAGAGCTGAGCCAAAATATGAAACGATTGGACCAATGAAAAAGGCGGCAAATACATTTGAAATCGGTTCTGTTGACAGCGCCGTTAAAATTGAAAGTAT
Organism: Methyloligella sp.; assembly: GCA_021604645.1. Lineage (GTDB taxonomy): Bacteria > Pseudomonadota > Alphaproteobacteria > Rhizobiales > HXMU1428-3 > HXMU1428-3. The sequence continues at coordinate 15,729 of BQJJ01000009.1, read as the reverse complement.
GCCACCTGTTACAAAGCTTCCACGCAACCAGATACGCCAATCAAGTAACAATTGTAAATTGAGGTTTTTGCCGGCCATTACAATTAAGAGAAGGCTGGCCCCTAATAAGAACCTGCTCCATGCGATGAAATATGGCTCAGTCGCATAGAAATTGCTTAGCAACTTTCCAGCTGCATCTCCTAGTGGAATGCACAGCATTCCTAAAACCATGATTATCGCTGATTTCAGCATTATTGGTTTTGATACTCTCAGATCAGTATTAGAAATCGTTGTTCGTTGCGATATCTAACAGGCCTGTTTCATTTTTTGGAATTTGCATATTCAGTCTGGAAATTTTCATCTTAGGGGATTAGAGATACCTCATTTTCCCCTTAGGCTAACATTTTTACTTAATATGCTTTCAACAATTATGCTGAGGCTACAGCTTTGAAGGGAACGAGTTTCTTTAATTCTTCATCCCATAAAGAGAGGTTCGCATATTTTAAGCTTTGACGAATGGTCAGATAATTTATCTTTTTCAACTCAGGTTCATCATCAACACATTCCTGCAGGCGGTAATTCGGTATTGCGCTGCATAAATGATGAACGTGATGAATGCCTATATTCCCCGTGAACCATTGCAGAATTTTAGGTAACGCATAATAAGAGCTGCCATAAAGCGCTGCTGTCTTGCGATCCCAGTGCTGGCTTGTTTCCCAGTGTGTGTCTTCAAATTGATGCTGGATATAGAATAACCAAACTCCGATGGAGCTGGCGATCAATGCTACAGGTATCGCTAACATTAAGAACGGTAGCCAACCAATATACCAAATTATAGCCCCATAAAAGACTGCCATAGAAAGGTTTAACCCCATAACACTGCCCCACATTTGTAATGATGGTTTTGAAAATGACAGTGGCCATCTTTGTAAAATGGCAAAATGAACGGGGCCACCTACTAGCATAAGGAAAAATGGGTTGCGATAGATCCGGTAGCCAAGGCGTTTTAATTTTGACAGTTCATTATATTCTTTGACTGTCAGTGTATCAATGTCACCATAACCACGTTTATCTAAATTGGCAGATCCTGCGTGATGAAGCGCATGGAGACGGCGCCAATAAGCATATGGTGTGATGGTAAAAACAGATAGACAGCGGCCGACCCAATCATTGGCACTGTTATTATTATAAAACGAACCATGACCACAATCATGTTGAATAATAAACAGACGCAATACTAAACCGGCTGTTGGCACCGCAAGTAGAAGAGTTAGCCAAAAGCCTACATGGACGAGACTATGATACATGGCCAAACAAGAACCGATGAATAAAGTTACGGTGGTGACAAGCTGAAAATTAGCCCGTGCTGAATTTGACTCTCTATAGTTTAGACAATGCTTTGCCAGCTGCTGGACTTGATCAGACATTTATTGGCACCCTCTATTATTTTTAATAAAACCCGTAACTTGTTTTGGTTTATTGCTTTCAGTTGGTGCCATATTAGAGACTATAGGTCAAGTTTGAGAACGAAAACTGTGTTCACAATCCCATCATATTTTTTTATCTTTACATGAGTTTCTCTGCTTTAAAAGCGAGTGCTCTTACAGTCTAGTTTAAGTTGTTACGAAGCTCTCAAAGGATAAAAACTGTTTTACTCTAACTATTTGGCAAATAGATTTAAGGGAATGAGGTCTTGTTGGAATAATAGCAGTAGTGCTGAAATTGTAACAAATGAAATAACCGTACTGATCAAAATGCTATTTGATGTCCCATCTACATATGTTTTGTAATCCGACGCCATAACAAACACATTTGATGCTGTTGGCAGTGCCGCCATCAAAACTGCCACTCCCATCCAGGTTTTATCGAATCCCCCTATGTAACTCAGAATAAGGAAGGTCAAGATTGGATGGATGACCACTTTCGCAAGAATAATAATTGAGAATTCCATCTTGAATCTTAGAGCTGGCTGCTGAGCCACCGTTACGCCCAGCGCAAATAAAGCACATGGGCCGGCTGCTCGCTCTAACATTGTTAGTAATTTATCTAAGGGGACTGGCATTGGAATATCGCCGCTTAAAAAAAGTATGCCGGCCATAGTGGCCAAAAGAAACGGATGCAAAAACACCTTCAGAAAGATCTTTTTCACCAATTCACGAACTTTCACAGGGCCTTCATTATCTAAGGCGTTAAACAAGGGAACAAGTACAAATTGTAGCGTATTATCAAAACAAAAAACCAGAATGGCAGGAATGGCCGCGTCTTTCCCAAATATCCCAAGACAAAGCGGTAGTCCGATATAACCGATATTACCATAACTCGCGGCAGCACCCTGAATACCCATTTTGGTTAGAGATGCTTGATACAGCCAACGCATTGTGAATGCGGTCAAGGCGAAGATTATAAATGTACTTAAAGTGGTCCCCATAAAGAAGGGTAAATTCAGCAACCCTTCTGGCGGCGCTTTTCTGATGATTTGAAAAATTAATGGTGGCAGAGCGGCATAAATAATGAACCGGTTGAGCCATAACAGGCTGTTTTCTTCATGCCTGAAAATTTTTCCACCAATGTAGCCTAAAATAATCAAACCAAAGAAGGGAACGATGTTATTTAAAAGACCTGCCATATCACTCTTACGCCTTGTTCATTCTTCTTGTTTTTTAAAGCTTCTTTATGTGACTGAAATTCTTTGATTTGAAAAATCGGATGCAAACTTGAAGACCCGATTAAAACTATGGCTTCCTAGCCTTTAGTATAGTTTTTATTTATACGCATGGGTTTTCGAGTGTAAAGGCTTTTTAGTGTTTCACTCGTGAAATAGATTCAATAAGGTGAATGTGTTTCAAACTAGCCTAATGCAAGATTTAAGGAATTTAAAATGGGTCGTCAGGATATCATCTCAAAACTCGGTCTCATCCGTCATGAGGAGGGGGGATGGTTTAAAGAGACGTTTCGCTCACCCGAAGAAATTGACTGTCCAGACAGAGAGGGGGGTAAGCGTTCTCTTCTTACAACCATCCACTATATGCTTGACGTGGAAAAACCACATGGTCTTCTTCACCGGAATAAATCGCCTATTATTCACTTTTATGAAGGTGGAGGCTTGTTGCGCTATATCACAGTTTCACCTGATGGAGAGTTGAATGAAACACTTTTGGGAGATAACCATGAACGCCAACTAACTGTTCCTGGCGGATACTGGAAAGCCAGTGAATTGCTCTCTGAAGACTATGGTTTGGTTGGAGAAGCTGTTAGCCCTGGATTTGATTACCGTGATTGGGAAATAGCGAAAGAGCGTGAGATCCTTGAACTCTTTCCTGAACATGCCGAAACTTTACGGCCATTTCTACCAAAAGAGTAAAATTACAAACTTATAATCTTTGGGAAGAGCTGATCAACAGCTTTTATAATTGGCACCACTCTTTTTAAAAAGTGGCACCCCCTAGGAGAATCGAACTCCTGTTTCAAGAATGAAAATCTTGCGTCCTAACCACTAGACGAAGGGGGCTTAAAGCTCTGAAGAAACTGCTATAAAAAAGTTTTACCCTCATTGCAAGCTTTGTTTTACAAAAACATCATTTTTTTATGATTTTTTTGAGTTTTACACTCTGTATTTTGTGTTTCACACTCTGTAAAAGTGTAAATTGCAAAACTATAAATTTTAAAACGATTTTACAGGCTTTGCCGCATCCTCAATTGTTAATTCAATGGTTTCACGGCCATTCCAACTGTTGCGTCGCAACTGCCCCACTATATGCAATGGTTCTCCAGTGCGGTCAAGCAACAACTCACCTAATTCTGTGTTTGCCACACGAAATGCAATGGCGTTGATCCTGGATTGGTCACTTGCTTCCAATGTGCATTTGACGTGATTGTCACCAACCACCTTGGAAAACTTCACTCGATGAGAGGGCAACACAAAGCGCGGCGTTGGATTTCCCGCGCCAAAGGGGCCTGCTCGCTCTAATTGATCCATAAAATTAGGGGAAACCCCATTGGCTGTCAGGGCGCCGTCTATATCTAGGCCCATCTTAGCGCGTTCAGTCGTCACTGCATTGCCGAGTTGTTCTGCGAAATAAGCTTCAACTTCTGCCAATCTGTCAGTTTCCAAGGTGAGGCCTGCTGCCATGGCATGGCCGCCGCCTTTTAAGATCATGCCGTCATCTTTGGCTTTTTGGACAACGCGGCCAATATCCACGCTTGAAATTGAGCGCAGCGAGCCTGTCGCTGTTTTTGACTTTTCATCCATGCTTAAGACACAAGAGGGCCTGCGAAACTTTTCTGTTAAGCGACTTGCCACCAAGCCAACCAGACCTTTGTGCCAGTCTTTAGAGCCGATGAAAATAATCGGCATTTCCGGGCTCTCATCAATGAGATCCCCTACTCTTGTTGTAGCTTCCTCTAAAGTAACCTTTTCCATTTCTTTGCGTTCATCGTTCAACTTGTTGAGCAAAGCGGCGATACGGTCTGCCTCAATATCATCTTGCTCAGATAATAGCTTTGCGCCGAGCTCTGACGAGCCAATCCGCCCGCCGGCATTGATGCGAGGCCCTAGCAAAAACCCAAGATGATAGGGAGTTGGCGCCGTGGTTAGGCCTGCAGCGTCTCCTAAAGCTCTGAGGCCAACATTATGGCGTTTGTGCATAACTTGCAGGCCTTTTGCCACGAACGCTCTGTTCAAGCCTTTGAGGGGCACGACATCGCAAATGGTTGAAAGGGCAACAAGATCAAGATAGGACATCAAATCAGGGGGACTTAGTCCCTCATTTTTATAAAATTCCTTTTGTGACAGCACTCTCTTCGTGGCGACAAGCAGCATGAAGACAACGCCGCCGGCACATAGATGACCGAGATCTGACAAATCATCTTGCCTATTTGGATTGATCACGGCTGTCACATCCGGCAAGGTTTCTCCGGCTAGGTGATGGTCGACGACAATCACATCGATATTTCGTTTTGTCGCTTCTGCTAAAGCTTCATGACTAACTGTGCCACAGTCAACCGTGACGATTAACTCAGCCCCATTATCAACCAGACTGTTAATGGCATCTGGGTTTGGGCCATAACCTTCAAAGATACGGTCAGGGATATAGATTTGTGGATCGACTAGACCATGAGTATTGAGGAACAGTTTCATCAACGCACTGGAGACTGCGCCATCCACGTCATAGTCACCAAAGATCGCTACCTTTTGTTTTTTCTTAATTGCTTCGGCTAAGCGATTGGCCCCTACTTCCACATGCTGCATGGTATATGGATCAGGCATGAATTCTTTCAAAGACGGGTTCAACCAATTTTCAACACTATCGATTGTGGCGCCTCTGGCTGCCAAAACACGGCCTAGTATTTCTGGAATACCGGCAATTTGCGATAACGCAAGCCCCTGATTGCGCCCAGCTTCATCAAGGCGCTCACGCCAAATTAAACCCTTGGCTGATTTGGTAATGCCTAGAAAGCCGGTCTCATCTAAATTTTCAGCTAATGCTTTGGTCATTTTTTAACCTCACGGCAAATTCAGGCAAAGCCTGAATGCCTACATTTTTGATGTGCTTCAAGTTGCCCACTAGCAACCGCATTGTGCGGCGCTTGCGTCGGGCTGTGCTGGCGCTTCGCCATGTCCCATTGCCCTCAAACGGGCAATGCTCCTTCTTCATGTAGTAAGCACACTACTAAACTCATTGTAAATTGTTATGAGTACAGGTGCCTCAGGGCTCGTTACTGAGCATAGCTTATTCGATAGAGAGGGCAATAGGGGAGTGAAATAGAGTGTTTATAACTCTTTTGCTGTGTTCATTGTCTCTAGATACTAAAAGAGCGCTCTTAGTTGGCTAAGAACGCTCTTTTAATTGAATTAACTAGCTAGCTAGTTTACCGGCTTTAAGCTTCAATGTTCACTTGTTTTTGTGTTTTCACCCAGCGCACAGATCCGGTACTTACATGCATGATCAATGTTTCTGTTTCAATCATGTCACCATCGCGGCGTACACCATCTAGCATTTGGCCAGTTGTCACGCCGGTTGCGGCAAAGATCACATCACCTTTAACCATGTCAGCAATAGAATAGATTTTTGATAGATCTTCAATGCCAACTTTCGCAGCGCGTTCATAATGGCTTTCATGTAACGGCGTTAAACGGCCTTCCATTTGTCCGCCAATTGAGCGAAGGGCTGATGCTGCTAGCACACCTTCAGGAGCACCACCAACGCCCATATACATATCAATGCCTGTTTCAGCAGAGTCAGTTGTTTGGATGACACCAGCTATGTCACCATCACCGATTAATTTAACAGCTGCGCCCGCTTCTCTGACTTCTTCAATTAGTTTCCCATGACGAGAGCGATCAAGGATACAAACAGTTAAATCATTCACAGATACATTCTTGGCGTTTGCTAATGCTTTCACGTTTTCTGTTGGAGATTGCTCCAAGCTAACCAAGCCTGGCTCAAAGCCTGGACCAATGGCTATTTTTTCCATGTAGATATCTGGCGCGTGAAGCAAGCTTCCGCCTTCAGCCATTGCTAGAACTGCAAGAGAATTTGGCATTGATTTCGCGCAGAGCGTTGTGCCTTCCAATGGGTCAACTGCGATGTCGACTTTTGGGCCTTTCTTGGTGCCTATTTCTTCACCGATGAAAAGCATTGGCGCTTCATCACGCTCACCTTCACCGATGACGACACGGCCATCTATGTCCAGACCATTTAATTCGCTGCGCATTGCGTCAACTGCGGCTTTATCTGCCGCCATTTCATCACCGCGTCCGCGTAATTTTGCAGCCTCAATTGCAGCAACTTCCGTTACACGCAACACATCCCAAACTAGGCTTTGATTTAATGGTTCTGACATTTTTTAAACTCTTCAATCTTTCTTTTATTCCAAATTGGCTAAGCTATATAACTCATGCCATTATCTTTTCTCAAATTAAAGTCTTTTCTCAACTTAAATTTTGTTTGTGATTAACGCCGCATTATCATAACCGTTCAATGCGGATCATATTTGGTTGGCCTACAATATGCCCATCTTCCTCAATTGCCTTTAAGGCCTCAGAGACAGCTTGCTCTGTTGTGTCATGGGTGATGATCACAACCGGGGCAGCAGCGACACCAGCGGCATCAACTTTCTCATCCGTCTCAGTGCCGTGACTGCGCTGCACGATACTCTCCAATGAAATACCAAATTCTGCCATTCGTGTTGCCACAGCTGCGAATGTTCCGGGGCGATCAGAAAGGTTCAAGCGGACATAATAACCACCTTCATGAGCCTTCAAAGGTGCTCGTTGATATGGTGCTAATTTATCTACTGGCATGCTGAAAACTGTTTTTTTGACATTAGCCGATTTATCAATACGGGCAGTTTCAATAAGATCTCCGACCACACTTGAAGCTGTTGGTCCTTCACCAGCTCCTGGGCCTACCTGCATCACCTTACCGACATAATCCCCGTCGACACAAACACAGTTTGTCACCCCCGAGACCTGACCAATGGCAGATTCACTTGGGACAAGTGTTGGGTGCACACGTTGCTCGATGCCTTCATCTGTTTTCAAAGCGACGCCTAGCAATTTAATTCTATAGCCAAGATCATCAGCTGCTTTGATATCTTCAGGTGTGATTTTCTCAATACCTTCGATATAAATATCATCAAACGATGTTTCCGTGCCAAAGCTTAGAGTTGTGAGCAATGCTAATTTATGAGCTGCATCAATACCGCCAACATCAAATGATGGATCAGCTTCAGCGTAGCCTTCATCTTGTGCCGCTTTCAGGATTTCATCAAAGGGCTTTCCTTCATTTTGCATGGCGGTCATCATGTAATTACATGTGCCATTTAAAATGCCATAGACCCTTTGAATAGAGTTTCCTGAAAGGCTTTCTTTGATGGATTTTACAATTGGAATACCGCCAGCAACAGCTGCTTCAAACAACAGAGCGCATCCATTTTCTTCGGCAAGTTTTGCAAGCACAGTGCTGTGAACGGCAAGCATGGCTTTGTTCGCTGTGACCACATCAAGACCACGCTTCAGAGCTATTTTAGTCGCCTCTAAAGCTGGCCCATCCGTTCCACCGGTTAGTTCAACATAAACATCAATGTCGCCAGATTTTGCGAGTTCTTCTGGTGTGTTGAACCAGCTATAGCCACTAATATCTACGCCACGATCCTTGTTTTTGTCCCTTGCGCAAACAGCCGTTACCTTTAGCGGCCGGCCAAGTTTGCGGGCAATATCCTCACCATTGTTCTGGTCTAGCATGCGGATAACGCCGCAGCCTACTGTTCCTAGGCCAGCTAGCCCTATTTTTAAAGGCTCATTCATTTTGATTATTTTCCGTATTAACGTGCGATTGGCACAACGTTATGCATGTTTTTTGGCTCTTCGGCGAGAAATCTTTTTACATTTCTAGCTGCTTGGCGAATTCTTTGTTCATTTTCCACAAGTGCAATGCGAACAAACCCTTCACCATATTCTCCAAAACCAATACCAGGAGCGACAGCCACATCTGCTTTTTCCAACAGAAGCTTGGAAAATTCTAATGAGCCCATTTCCTTACAACTTTCAGGAATTGGCACCCAGGCAAACATAGTTGCAGGTGGTGAGGGTATATCCCAGCCAACACGCGCGAAACTGTCGACTAAGCAATCACGACGTTTTTTATAAAGTGATCGCATATCATCAACGCAGGACTGATCTCCTTTTAGTGCTGCTGTTGCTGCCACTTGAATAGGCGTAAATGCACCATAATCAAGGTAAGACTTCACGCGGGCAAGTGCGCCGATTAGTCGCTCATTGCCAACAGCAAAGCCCATGCGCCAGCCTGGCATCGAGTATGTTTTAGACATGGATGTGAATTCGACAGCCACATCTTTCGCTCCATCAACCTCAAGGATAGAGGGAGGTGGATTATCATCAAAATACACCTCAGAATAAGCTAAGTCTGAAAGAAGGATCAGATCATTCTTTTTGGCGTAAGCTACCACTTCTTTGTAGAAATCTAGGCTTGCGACTTTTGCTGTTGGGTTAGATGGGTAATTCAGAACCAAAGCCACAGGTTTTGGCACCGAGAAATGCATCGCTCTGTCCAACGCTTCAAGGAAGGTATGGTCTGGCTCTACGGGCAGATGGCGTATAACACCTCCGGAAATGATAAAGCCAAACGCATGAATTGGGTAAGTCGGGTTTGGCACCAGCACCACGTCACCTGGAGCTGTGATGGCTTGCGCCATATTGGCAAAGCCTTCTTTTGAGCCGAGGGTTGCCACAACTTCTGTATCTGCGTTTAATTTCACACCAAAACGGCGCTCATAATAAGCTGCCTGAGCTTTACGAAGCCCTGGAATACCTTTTGACGCTGAATAACGATGAGCACGTGGATCACGTACAGCTTCAACCATTTTCTCAACGATATGCTCAGGCGTGGCACCATCCGGATTTCCCATGCCGAAATCAATAATATCCGCTCCGGCCGCTCGTGCATCTTGCTTTAAGCGGTTAACTTCAGCAAATACATAGGGGGGGAGCCGTTTGATACGGTGAAAATCGTCGAGCACGAGAATTCCTCATTGATTTATAGGTTGAAAGATATGAGCGCCTTTAAGATGAATTTTGTAGATATTCATTCAATAAATGCATTCTCACCAAATTTGAGAGAGTTTATCTAATTTTTTGAAAAATTGGAAACATAAATCTCAGCATTTCATTCTAAATCGAATTTCGCTCCACAAACAGATTTGGTCAATCTTTTTTTGTTTGTGCTGGTTGTTTTCAGAATGAAATTTAAGAGATGGATTGCTAATTAGCGGCTTTCGATCTCTTTAACGGCGTCTTGTCTGTGAGTTTTTTTCTGTGTGTCTAAAAGCTCTGACAATAAATCCTGCTCTTTGGCGGTTAGGGCTTCATCGGCTTCATCACGAGAAATAGACATATCAGGCCAAGGCAAAGTTGTCGTTGAACAGCCGGCAAGCGACATTAGGCTCAACGCGGTTATGATAATGATGAGTGGTTGTCTAATATTATTAAAGAGACAATTATTTAAAAGGCCTAGTTTCATTATCTTCTGCTTGGTTTTAGATTGGTTACGCACACGAAATATTTAGGTAACGTAACATTGTTCACTAAATATGGCTATTATTTGATTCTTTTAATAGTCCCAAGCAAAATCTGGTCCTCAAGTATAATATTACCCTATTGAGCGCTTTTTCTTTAACAGCTTTATTTGGATTTATGGAAATTACATATTTTTACAGTTAATCTATTTGGCTTATCCTCTCAAGATTGGGTAAAGCGAAGCAAGTAATAGAAATGCACAAAGATAATTGAAGATTTTTCGGCTTCTATCATTATGAATTATTCGCCTCATTTTTTCTCCCAAAGTTGCCCAGATATTCGTTGAAAAAATAGCTGCAAACACAAAGGCCCCGGCGACGATAGCGACATTGCCAATCTCCTGGCCGGATGGTGTGTAAAGACTGATAGCCGTTAAAGCCATTGTCCACGCTTTGGGATTGATCCATTGAAAGGCCACAGCTTCCAGGAATGTCAGTGGTTTATTTTGAGGGTTATCGATTGTTAGCGTTTCTGTATTGGGTTTGCCAGCAGTAGCTATTCGCCATGCCAAATATAGAAAATATAGTGTGCAGCAAATTTTGAGAACCAAATAACTATTTGGGACCACATCAAAAACCTTTGATGCCCCTATTCCAACAAGAAAAACCATTAGCGGAAAACCAATTCCGATGCCTAACATGTGAGGGATTGTACGCAGCACCCCATAGTTCATGCCTGAGGCTAACAACATTATATTGTTCGGCCCTGGTGTGCACGTGGAGATCAATGCGAATAGAAATAGTGATATAAGCAGGTCATATGTCATGGACCGATGTTAAGTCGAACTCAAAGCAATTAGCTTGCTTTTATTCTGCATAAATGTATCATTTCACAACATATGACGAAAATTGATGAAATAGACAGAAGAATATTGCGCGAACTCGAGTTAGATGGCCGTATCAGCAATTCTGATTTGGCGGAAAGGGTTGGATTATCGGCATCAGCTTGCTTGCGCCGGGTTCAAGAGCTTGAACGTCGTAAGGTTATTCTTGGCTATAAAGCCATCTTAGACCGTTCTTATGTGGGTGGTGGTTTTACTGTTCTTGTGACTGTTGGGCTTTCTCGGCACCTGAAGGCCGACCAAGAAGCATTTGAAAAAGCGATGAAGGCCGCACCAGAAGTTCGTGAATGTCATAACGTATCTGGGGCGATTGAGTATTTTTTGCGCGTAGAGGTTGCTGACCTTGAGGCGTATAAATTTTTTCACACAGAAGTTCTCGGCACAGTGCCACAGGTGAGTAGCATTACCTCTTATATCTGCATGGCTTCGGCAAAAGATGAAAGAGGCTGAAGTTGTTATTTAACTCCAGCCGCTAGAAATTATTTTCGCAATAATCTGACAAATACTAGCTTTAAGGAAAGAGCGGCAATTGCTCTAAGCCTGTTTGTTCTTCAATGCCAAAGGCTAAATTGAAGTTTTGCAAGGCTTGGCCAGCTGAGCCTTTCACCAAATTATCAATTGTCGAGATGACGATGAGTTGATTTTCTACTCGTCCTTCAAACAGACCGATTAGGCAATGGTTTGATCCTCTCACATGCTGTGTGCCTGGCACGACACCTTCAGGTGCGATATGGATAAAGGCTTCATCATTGTAGGCCTTTTCCATAGTTGCTCTTGCATCAGAGATTGTTTGTCCTGCTTTCAAGGTCAAATAGCAGGAGATCAATTCACCTCTGCTCATTGGCACAAGGTGCGGAGTGAATGTAACTTGTAGGTCGCCCTCGCCTGCAGCTTTGTTGATCTCTTGCTCAATTTCAGGTGTGTGGCGATGATTGCCAATTGCATAAGGACTGAACCCTTCGCCCGTTTCACAAAAGAGCGTGTTTTGCTTTAAGCCACGCCCTGCCCCGGAGACACCTGACACAGCGTTTAAAATCATGCTTTCGGTTTCAACGATTTCTGACTTCACCAATGGTAACATGGCCATTAAGACAGCTGTTGGGTAGCAACCTGGGCACGCTATGATCCGCGCTTTTCTGATATCGTCTCTATTGTGTTCGGTGAGACCATAAGCGACTTCACTATATAGCTCTTCATGATCATGAGAGCGGCCATACCATTCGCTATAGGTTTTTGTATCTCTAAGGCGAAAATCTGCTGACATATCAATAACTTTAACACTTTTAGGCAAAGTTGATATGATGTCTTGCGCTGTACCATGAGGGAGACCGCAAATGGCGGCGTCGACTTCATCCCAATTGATATCATCTGATTTCACCATATCTGGCAGGTTTGCCATACGAAGATGAGGGAATACATCTGCAACTGGTTTGCCTGCATGAGTATTTGCGACAAGACCTGTTAACTCAATATTTTCATGCGGCACAGCCAATCGCATAAAATCACCGCCTGTATAGCCTGAGGCGCCGATGATAACTGTGCGAATTTTTTGAGCTGTCATGATGTTAATCTCTTCTTGAATATAAACTTTGCTGTCCTGTTTAGTATGTGAAACTGATTTGGACAATATAAAAAGAAAGTTTTAGTTGCCACGACGCAACCGTCAAAGCGTCACTTCTACTTAGTTCTCTCTCTCACGGCTATTCCTCGCTACGCTCGGGCCTCCGTGGGGCGGCGCATCTTTTAGATCAGCTTATCCGTACTCGCTTCGCTCCGTTCGGGCTGATCTTGTGCGCCGGGCAGCTCTCGCTGCCATGTCCCCCAGCCGAAAAGACTGGGCTCCTTTTTCATAAAGTAGGGTTGGATTCTATCTCCTTTGAAAACAAAAAAAGGGCTCTGCAATAAAGCAAAGCCCTTTTTGAATTTCGAGTTTGCTTTAAGGGCTTCAGATGCCCACAAAGCCTCCGCCAAATTAACGTTTCGAGAACTGGAAGCTACGACGGGCTTTTGCTCTACCATATTTCTTACGTTCAACAACGCGGCTATCACGAGTTAGGAAGCCACCTTTTTTCAGAACCGGACGAAGAGCTGGTTCATAATTTGTCAGCGCTTTTGAAATGCCGTGGCGGATTGCGCCAGCTTGACCTGAAAGACCGCCACCGTGAACAGTAGCGACAATGTCAAACTGAGTTTCGCGATCAGCAGCTTTTAAAGGCTGACGGATGATCATTTGCAAAACAGGGCGCGCGAAATATTCAGTATCAATTTTTTTATTGATGATGATTTTACCGCTACCAGGCTTTACCCAAACACGTGCAACAGCGTCTTTTCTCTTACCTGTTGCATAAGCACGGCCTTGAGCATCTAGTTTTTGAACATAGACAGGAGCATCAGATACGACTGCTTCTTCGCTGTTACCACCTAGTTCTTCCAGTGATTTAATTTCTTCAGCCATCTAGATTAGCCCTTCCGATTGTTTTTATCATTCATGGCGCCAACATCCAACGGTTGTGGATCTTGTGCTTCGTGAGTGTGCTCACCGCCAGTGAAGATACGTAGATTTGTCAGTTGCTTACGAGATAGAGGCCCACCTGGCATCATACGCTCAACAGCTTTTTGAAGCACACGCTCTGGAAAGCGGCCATCTAGAATTTGATGAGCTTTACGAGACTTGATGCCACCTGGGTGACCTGTGTGCCAGTAATATGTTTTGTTTTCGCGTTTTTTGCCTGTTAGAACAACTTTGTCCGCATTGATTACTACGATGTTATCGCCACAATCCATGTTTGGTGTGAAAGTTGCCAAGTGCTTACCGCGCAAACGGTAGGCAATAATAGATGCAAGCCGGCCAAGTACTAGGCCTTCCGCATCGATCAAAACCCATTTTTTCTCAATAGTTGAGGGGGTTGCATTAAAGGTTTTCATTTTATTTTTCCTATTGCACATAAAGAAGTGCGCAAAATTAAAGACTGCCAAACATTCACGGCACCATAAATTTGATGTCACCGTGTAGAGTTTTAAGTTTTGATGCTCTAAATTTTAGCCGATTTAAAATAAAAGGCGCCAAGAACACTTAGCGCCGAAATTCGATAGCGCTTTTTAGACAATGCGAGTCTTTGTGTCAACAAGTAATTATTTCACCATATATTACAAACACTTAACTTTGTGGTAAAATAATACCTTGGCCGATTTTCTACATTCAAAGCGCTTTGCTTCCACAACCTTTCTCTCTTTAAAATAAATCATTCATACTTTTTACTGACTTCTCATCACTTAGGGCTTGCCTTTCAACTGATAGATTGCTGCTATGTTTTTAAAAAATCGATCGGGAGGGATCACTAATGACCGAAGGACCAAACCAAAAATTTTCGACACTTGCCGTTCACGCTGGCGCCGCTCCAGACCCAACAACGGGTGCTCGTGCCACGCCTATCTACCAAACCAGCTCTTACGTTTTTAATGATGTTGACCATGCAGCTTCCCTTTTTAACCTTGAGGCTTTTGGTAATATATACACACGCTTGATGAACCCTAATAGTAATGTACTTGAAGAACGTATTACGGCCTTAGAGGGAGGGACGGCTGCGCTCACCACTGCTTCTGGTCATGGGGCACAATTGCTTGTCTTTCATACCTTAATGGAACCAGGTGATGAATTTATTGCTGCTAAACAACTATATGGTGGGTCTCTCAACCAGTTTGGGCATAGTTTTAAAAAATTTGGCTGGACGGCCAAATTTGCGGATATTGATGATCCGGCAAGTTTCCAGGCACAGGTTACTGAGAAAACCAAGGCTATTTTTGTTGAATCTATTGCTAACCCTGGTGGTATTGTCACTGATCTTAAAGCTATTTCCGAGATAGCTAAAGCTGCTGGTGTTCCTTTAATTGTAGATAATACACTTGCCACACCTTATCTTTGCCAACCAAAAGAGCATGGTGCCGACATCATTGTTCATTCCATGACAAAATTCTTAGGCGGACATGGTAATTCACTTGGCGGTGTTCTGGTTGATTGTGGCACCTTTGATTGGATGAGTTCAGGTAAATTTAAAACTCTTTCTACTCCATGTGATAGCTACCATGGCATGGTGCTTGGCGAAGCTTTTGGTCCGATTGCCCTTGCCATAGCTTGCCGCGTACTTGGTCTGCGTGATCTTGGGCCCTGTATCTCCCCTTTTAATGCTTTTATGATTGCGACAGGCATGGAAACCCTGCCCCTTCGTATGAAGCAGCATTGCTCGAATGCACTTGAGGTTGCCCGCTTTCTTGCCAACCATGAAAAGGTTGCTTGGGTGAATTATGCTGGTTTACCCGATAACGCCTATCATGAACGCGCCAAAACTTACTGCCCGCGTGGTGCTGGCTCTGTTTTCACTTTTGGACTGAAGGGCGGCTATGATGCAGGTGTGAATTTGGTGAATTCGGTTAGTCTCTTTAGCCACTTGGCCAATGTGGGTGACACGCGTAGCTTGATTATTCACCCTGCCTCTACCACACACCGCCAACTGGCTGATGACGATCGCGCAGCGGCAGGTGCTGGTGATGATGTGGTTCGACTTTCTGTTGGGATTGAAGATGCTCTAGATATCATCCAGGATTTGGAGGAGAATCTCTAGTTTTCTCTCACGGCTATTCCACCGCTGAAGCGGTGGGCCTCCGAGGGGCGGTGTTTTTATGGGATCAGCTTATCCGTACTCGCTCCGCTCCGTTCGGGCTGATCTTTTGCGCCGGGCTACGCTGGTGCTTCGTCATGTCCTACTGCCCTTAAGAAGGGACAGTACTCCTTCTTCGTGTAGGTAATTCTATCATT